>NZ_BOMY01000013.1 GCF_016862435.1 Paractinoplanes tereljensis | reverse complement strand
GCCGACGCCGACGCCGACGCCGACGCCGACGCCGACGCCGACGCCGACGCCGACGCCGACGCCGAGGGCGAGGGCGAGGGCGAGGGCGCTTGCTGCTGGCCTTGGGCCGCCAGCTTGAAGGGCTGGCGCCCTAGCGCCTGCGCCGAGCGTGCTGCCGCTGGCCTCGGGACCGGCAGGCTGAGGATGGGCGCTGTAGCGCCCACGGGTGCCTTTTGGTGACAAAAGGCCAGCAAGCGGGACACGATATCGAGGATGGCCGGGAGCGGCTCAGATACGGGTAGGGGGTATGCTCGCGGCATGTCCGACGAGTCGACGCCACAGCATGGTCCGCACGGTTACTCCGGTGACAAGGCGGCGCTGCTCGGGCGGCTGCGTCGCATTGAGGGGCAGATCCGTGGGCTTCAGCGGATGGTCGATGAGGACACCTACTGCATCGACGTTCTGACCCAGATCTCCGCCGCCAAGAGTGCGCTGCAAGCGGTCGCGATCGGGCTTCTCGAAGACCACCTGGCTCACTGCGTCGTCGACGCGGCTCGAGCCGGTGATCCGAGCGCCAAGGTCAAGGAGGCGTCCGACGCGATCGCGCGGCTCGTGCGCTCCTGACGGACTCCGAAACCAACGATGAAAGGCAATGCCATGGCTGTGACCAGCACCTACACCGTGACCGGGATGACCTGCTCGCACTGTGTCCAGGCGGTCAGCGGGGAACTCTCCACCCTGCCGGGCGTCGCGGACGTGCGGGTCGACCTGGCCTCCGGCGCGGTCACGGTGACCAGCGCGGAGCCCCTGGCCGACGACGCCGTGCGCGCCGCCGTCGACGAGGCCGGCTACGAGCTCGCGAATGCCTGACGATTCACCGACCAACCGCACCACCAACGCCGCCGCGCCCGCAGCGGGAGGCGCGGGCAGCGGCGAGCTACCGCCCGATCGCGCGACCAACACCGGCGGGCGGCCGGCCCAGGACCCAGCCAACACCGGCGGGCGGGTAGTCCCGGACCCGGTCAGCGCCGATAGGCCGGCAACCCACGACCCGAGCGAAGCGTCCGGGCGGCTGACCGGTGGGAGCGAGCGGGACCTCACCAAGATCGGCCTGCGGGAGACGACCGCGGCCGGGGACAAGGCCGGATTCCGTCTCGCGGCCTTCGGTGCGCTGCTCATCGTGGTGCTGTTCGCGGGCTACGGCCTCGGCCGGCTCAACAACAGCACGGTCTCAGCCTCGGCCCCGACATCAACGGCCACAAACGGCACCGGCACCGGCACCGGCACCGGCACCGGCAGCGGCGCGGCGATGCCGGGCATGGCCATGGACGAGAGCCAGCCACACACCCACAGCACCGACGGCACGGTCGCCCAGAGCAGCACAACCACCACGGCCGGCGCCGCGGTCGGTGGGCTCTCGCTGAGCTCCGGCGGCCTCACCCTGGTGCCTACGACGTCGTCCTTCACCGCCGGGAAGCCGCAACGGCTCGCCTTCCGCATTGCCGGGCCGGGCGGGGCGCCGGTCACGACCTACGCGGTCGTGCACGACAAGCTTCTGCACCTCATCGTGATTCGGCGGGACCTGAGCGGGTTCCGGCATCTGCACCCGACCATGGCCGCCGACGGCACCTGGGGGATCGACCTCACGCTGGCGCAGCCGGGGATCTACCGGATGATCGCCGACTTCACCGCCGTGGTCGGCGGTACGCCGATCGCCACCACCCTGGGCACTGACCTCACGGTGGCCGGGAACTATGCGCCGGTCGCGCTGCCGGCGCCGGTCAAGGCCGTGGCCGCCGACGGGTTCGCGGTCGGCTACGAGGGCATGCCCAGCACCAAGTCCACCCAGCCACTCCTGCTCAGCGTGGCCGGGCCGGACCACCAGGCCGCGGTGCTGGAGCCCTATCTGGGTGCCTACGGCCATCTGGTGGTGTTGCGCGCGGGCGATCTCGCCTACGTGCACGTCCACCCGGAGGCGCAGCTCGTCGACGGGAAGGTCAAGTTCTGGCTGGCCGTGCCGAGCAGCGGGACGTACCGGATGTTCTTCGACTTCCAGGTGGCCGGCCAGGTGCACACGGCCGCCTGGACGGTCGAGGTCAGCTGAGCAGCTTCTCCAGCGCGGGGGTTACCGACCAGGCGGCGGTCAGGGTTTCGTACTCCTCGCGCTGGGCCGCCGTCGGCGCGGCCTCGGTGCGGTGGGCGCGCAGCAGCAGGTTGCGCGGGGTGTGCGCGGAGTCGATGAACTCGACCACGTTCACCCGGTAACCGTTCAGCCGCAGCAGGGACGCCCGGAGCGTGTCGGTGAGCACGTCCGCGAACCGTTCCCGCATGATCGCGTGCCGGGTCAGCTCGCCGAACGGGGCCGGCACGGGGGAGCCCTTCAGCTGGGCGGCGATGTCGTGGTGGCAGCACGGCGCGGCCAGCACCCAGCGGGCCGACCAGCGCACCGCGCGGGCCAGCGCCTGGTCGGTCGCGGTGTCGCAGGCGTGCAGCGCCAGCACCAGGTCGGGGGTGAACGGGAGCGCGGCCTCCTCGATGGTGCCGGCCACGAAGCTCACGTCGGCGGAACAGTCAAGTTCGTCGGCCACGGCGGTATTGCGTACGCGCTGGTCCTCGCGGACATCGACCCCCACGACCTGGACCTGCGCGCCCAGCGAGGTCAGATAGCGGTATGCGGCAAAGGTCAGGTATGCGTTTCCGCAGCCGAGGTCGACGACGCGCAGCGGCGTCGGCAGCTCGGCCGGCAGGGTCGCCGCGAGCGCCCGGAGGAACGCGTCGACCTGCCGGCGCTTCGCCGCGTTGCCGCCGATCACCGAGAACAGCGGGTCACCCGGATCGAGCAGCCACTGCTTGGCCCGGTCATGGGAGAGAGCCCCGGCCGTCGGGGCCGGCGCGGAGCGATGCACCTGAGCGTCACCCTTCTTGGTGATGCGCACCTGCACGGTCGCCGACGGTGTCTCCACGTGCCAGTTCCCGAACGGCTCGGCGAGCAGCTCATCGACCGCCGCGGCGGCCTCGTCACCCCACGAGACGTTCCGAGTGAACGGCCGCGAGCCGTCGTCGGTGACGATCTGCAACTTCGACCCGTCCTTGAGTGCGACAGGCCGTAGCTCCACCCTGGTCACCGTGGGTGTCTGACCGCGGCGGCGACCGGCGGCCACGGCCCGGGTGAGAGCGGGGTCGAGCAGGAGGGTGCGAACTTCGGCGAGCGTGTCCGCCAAGGGCTGGGGCATACCTCAATTGTGCCTGGTGCGCCGACCGGCGATTCCCCTCACAAGGGGCGGGACACGAAGTGGATCTATCGCTACGCTGAGCCCCCGGCGAGACCTCAGCGAAGGAGCGAGATGGCCGACCGGCTCTCCGCCCGGCTGCGGCAGGACACCCGGTCCGCGCACGAGGCGGCCCGCGCCAACGGTTTCCTGGACGCGCTGGTCACCGGCCTGCTGCCGTGGGAGGCCTACGCGGATCTCACCGCCCAGCACTGGTTCCTCTACGAGGCGCTCGAGCTGGCCGCGCGCACCATGGCCGACGACCCGGTGGCCCGCGCCTTCGTCTTTCCCGAGCTGGTCCGGCTGCCGGCGCTCGAAGCCGACCTGCGCTTCCTGCACGGACCCCGCTGGTCCTACCGGATCGCCGCGCTGCCGGCCACCACGACTTACTGCACCCGCCTGCGCTACGCCGCTAACTCGCACCCGATCGGCTTCGTCGCCCACCATTACACGCGCTACCTGGGCGATCTCTCCGGCGGGCAGTACCTCGGCCGCGGCGTCGCCCGCGCCTACGGCCTGAACGGCGAGGGCCACCGCTTCTTCATATTCGACGGCATCAATCCTGATGCCCTCACTACCTATTACCGGCAGTTACTCGACACACTGCCTTGGTCACCCTACGAACAGGACGAATTCATCACCGAGGTACTCGAGGCCTATCGGCTCAACATCGCCGTGCTCGACGACCTCCGCCGCCGCTGGACCTGACTCGACGCAGGAGCCCGACATGTCCGACCCGTTCACCCCCGAGGTGATCGCTCAGATCGCCCGCCACATGAACGACGACCACGCCGACGACAACGTCCTGATCGTGCGTGCGCTGGGCGGAATTCCGTCGGCCACCGCCGCCCGGATGTCCGGCATGGACGCCGACGCGCTGGAATTCAAGGCCGTCGTCGACGGCATCGAGGTCCCGGTCCGCGTCCCCTTCGCCGAACGCCTCACCGAACGCCGCCAGGTCCGAACCGAAGCCGTCCGCATGTACCGCGACGCCTGCGCTGCGCTAGGCGTAACCCCAACCCACTAACGCTGCGTAATCCCGTCGCGCTCTTTTCAAAGTACGGCGAGCGAAGAGTCCCGCCGAGCAGTGGGAGCACCGTCGGCCGCAAGGCCGTCCGCCCGCTGCGGCCCGGCGCCGGGTCAAGGTCCAACACAATCGGCCACGGTCCCGGATGGGACCGTGGCCGAAAGGTGTGAAGTTTGATCAGGCGTCGGCGGAGGTGCCTACGCCGGCTTCCGCGCCGCCGGACACGTCGGCCGTGGCCTCCGCGCCGCCGTTGCCGGAACCCCGGCTGCCGCGGCCACCGCGACGACGCCGGCGACGCGGACGGTCACCGTCATCGTCGGACGCGGAGTCATCGTCCAGGTCGGCGGAGCCGTCCTCGGTCGGCGAGGTCGCAGCGGTCGCAGCGGTCGGCGTGGGCGCAGCGCCCGGCTCGGCCGGTGGCGTCGCGCCGCCGTCGTCGAAGAGCAGGGACGTGGCCGGGGCCCGGCGGCGGGTGCGGGTGCGCTTCGGGGCGGCCTCACTGTCCACCGCGGCCACCACCGTGTCGTCCGCGGACGGCGCGATCGGCGTGCTGGTTGACGCTTCGGACGGCGTACCGGAAGCGGTCTCCGAGCCGATGGGCTCATCGACCCGGCGGCGCCGACGCTGGCGCTTGGGCCGCTCACCGGCGGCTTCTTCGGCCGGCGCTTCTTCGGCCGGCGCGGTCGCGCCGCGTCCCCGGCGCGGACCGCGAGTGCCGCCACCACCGCTACTGCTACCGCCGCGCCCACTCGGCTCGCGCCGCCGGCGTCCGCCGCCCAGGTCTTCCTCGACCTCGGCGGCCAGGCCGACCCGGCTGCGCTCGGCCGTCGGCAGCGTGCCCGAGATGTCGGTCGGAATGTCCAGGTCGGAGTAGAGCGCGGGGCTCGTGTGGTAGGTCTCCGGGGGCTGCGGCATGTTGAGACCCATCGACTTGTCGATGAGCACCCAGCGCGGCATGTCTTCCCAGTCGACGAAGGTCACCGCGACACCGGTGGCACCGGCCCGGCCGGTGCGGCCGATCCGGTGGGTGTAGGTGTCCGGGTCTTCGGGACAGTCGTAGTTGATCACGTGCGTGACGCCGGAGACGTCCAGGCCGCGGGCGGCGACGTCGGTGGCGACCAGTACGTCGATCTTGCCGCTGCGGAAGGCCCGCAGCGCCCGCTCGCGGGCACCCTGGCCGAGGTCACCGTGCACGGCCGCGACCGCGAAGCCGCGGAAGTCGAGGTCTTCGGCAACCCGGTCGGCGGCCCGCTTGGTGCGGCAGAAGATCATCGTGAGACCGCGGCCGCGCGCCTGCAGGATGCGGGCCACCATCTCGAGCTTGTTCATCGGGTGGGTGCGGTAGACGACCTGCTTGGTCAGCGGCGACGGGCCACTCTCGGTGGTGTGACCGGCGTGGATCGTCACCGGGTGCTGCAGGAAGCGGCGGGAGAGGGCGACGATCGGGTCGGGCATGGTGGCCGAGAAGAGCATGGTCTGCCGCTGCTCGGGGATCATCGCGAGGATCTTCTCGACGTCGTCGAGGAAGCCCAGGTCGAGCATGCGGTCGGCCTCGTCGAGCACGAGCGCCTTGATCGACTTGAGGTTGAGCTGCTTCTGCTTGGCCAGGTCGAGCAGCCGGCCGGGGGTGCCGACCAGGATCTCGACGCCCTTCTTGAGCGCGTCGACCTGCGGTTCGTACGCCACGCCGCCGTAGATCGGCAGCACCCGCACGCCGCGGGTGCTGCCCGCGGCGGCCAGGTCGCGGGCGACCTGCAGGCCCAGCTCGCGGGTGGGCACGACGATGAGCGCCTGCGGCTTGCCGTCGGCGCCCTCACTGGGAGCGAGCACCCGCTCGAGCAGGGGCAGGCCGAAGCCGAGGGTCTTGCCGGTGCCGGTCGGGGCCTGACCGATCAGGTCGGTGCCGCGCAGCGCGATCGGCAGTGCGTATTCCTGGATCGCGAAGGCCCGGGTGATGCCGGCCTTCGCCAGTGCCTCGACGGTCTCGGCGCGGACACCCAGCTCGGCAAAGGTGGGGCTGTCCGGACGGACGGGAGCGCGATTGACAACTGGTACGAGTGCGGGTTCGGAGCTTTCGATGTCTGTCATGAAGTTTTACGGGTGCCTCTCGTGGTGCGCCCGTCGAATCTGGGGCGCGCTATGGGTAGGGCGCGGGCCACACGCTCGTAAAAGCGGGCCGCACGCGCGCGGGTTACCGCGGCGACTCAGCCATTCCAAACCAGGAAGATGAGTCGACGTCGACGGCAACGGACGCAAGTCTACCCGACCGGGAGATCCCGCACCTCAGACCAGAGTTACGGGAGGGCACCCCGGGACAGCGGGATGCCCTCCGGACGAGGCTTACCTCAGCGGGTGGTGAAGCCGAACGGCCGGTTGGACGATTCGGCGATCTCCACGTAGGCCACCTTGGCGATCGGAATGATCACCTTGCGACCCTTTTCGTCCGTGAGCGACAGCACGCTGTCCTTGGCCATCGCCTCGGCCACGGCCTGCTCGACCTCCGCCGGGGTCTGAGCGCTCTCCAGCACCAGCTCGCGCGGCGTGTGCTGCACGCCGATCTTGACCTCCACGGGGCCCTCCCTCTGTACTGGTGTTACCGCCCTGAAGGTTATCCGATTTCGGGTGTTGTTCCGCCGGATGCGCCGCCCTGGAGGGGGTAGCTGGCGATGCCGCGCCAGATCAGTGCAGCTACGAGCGCTTCGGCTTCAGCTTTAGGCGTACGCCGACCGTTCGCGAGCCAGAACTGAGCGGACTGTCCGGCCGCTCCGACCAGGCCCGAGGCGAGCAACTCGGCGGCGTCCGAACTGAGCGCCGTGTCCGAGATGATGGTGTCGGTGACGGCCGCGATGCAGCCCACCTCGACCCGCTCGACCCGCTGCCGGACCTGAGGGTCGTTGCGCAGGTCGGACTCGAAGACGAGCCGGAACGCCTCGCTCTCGTGGTCGACGAAGTCGAAGTAGGCCTGGACCGCACCCTTGACGCGCACCTTGTTGTCGTGGCTGCTCAGCATCGCGTCCCGCACCTTGGCGATTATCGCGTCGCAGTGTGTGTCCAGCAGCGCCAGATAGAGCTCCAGCTTGCCGGGGAAGTGCTGGTAGAGCACGGGTTTGGAGACCCCGGCGCGCTCAGCGATGTCATCCATCGCGGCGGCGTGGTAACCGTGCGCTACGAAAACCTGCTGCGCAGCGGCCAGCAATTGCTTGCGGCGCGCGGAGCGGGGCAGGCGGGTAGGCCGGGCTGTCTGAGCCCCGCCGGACGCAGCGGTCATCTCTCTAACCTCCAGGGGGTCGGTCCCCGCGGTTGGGTCGGCACCTATTGTCCGGATCGGCGCGGATCGCGTTCGAGCCGGGCAACTGTCGCGACGCTGCAACTTATCGCCACCGCATGCACACGGTAGCCTCAGCACGGGCGAGCGAGGAGCGCGCGGTGGATGAATCAGGGCATTCCGGAGACACTGGAGCCGCAGAGGGCGGCAACAGTGCCGATTCGCGTGAGCGCACTCGGGTGAACGGCTGGGTGACGCAGGATAGTCCCTGGTCTAACGCCGGCATCCCGGGCGAGGCGGAAAACGACGTACCGGCGTGGCGTCGCCCAACGCCATTTCCGCGTAATCAGGCATTTCCCCCGCCCGACCGCGGATACAGCCCCGTGCAGCCCGCTCCCGCTCAGCCGATCCCGATGCCGCCCGCCCCGGGCTCGGCCGGACCGGTGCCCGCGCCCGCGCCGCCCGGCTTCGTCGACGCGAAACAATCCGGCGAGATTCCCTCGTCCGTGTCACCCTCGGCCGAGACCGAGCGCCGCTGGTCCGACGCGCGCCCCCGCTACTCCGACCTGCTGGCTCATCTGACGCCGCCGGGTGGGGAACCGGCCCGCCCGCCGTCGCCGCGCACCCAGCCACCCGCCCCGCCGGCCCCGATCGCCCGCCCCGCCGAGCCGGGCCTGGTCCCGCGAGCCCCCGAGCCGGGCTTGGTGTCTCGAGCCCCCGAGCCGGGCCTGATGCCGCGCGCTCCCGAGCCGGGCTTGGTGTCGCGAGCCCCCGAGCCGAGCCGCCCGGAGCCGGGCCTGGGCTCTCGGGCCGAGCCGGGCCTGGGCTCCCGGGCCGAGCCGGGCCTGGGGTCCGGCGCCGGCCGGCCGACCAGCCTGCGGACCGCCGAGTCGAGCCGTTACGACCTGCCCACCCCGAACAGCGCCCCGCCGTACCCGTACGAGGGTGACCTCGACGAGGCGCAGCCCTCGACGCCGGTGCCGGCTCAGCAGCGCGCCGCGGTGCCGCTGGTGCGCCCCGCCGCCCCGGTGGCCCGCCGCGCCGACTGGAGCGTTCCCGAGCCACCCCGGCCGCAGTCGCCGGCGCCGTACCAACCGCAGTCCCCGGCGCCGTACCAACCGCAGTCCGTAGCGCCCTATCAGCCGCAGTCAGCGGTGCCTTATCAGCCGCAGTCCGCGGTGCCCTATCAGGCGCCCGCACCGCCGCCGCCGAGCACCCCGGCCGATGAACCGCAGAGCGCCCGCCCGTCGTACGATCCGTCCAGCTTCCCGCGCCGGGTGTCGTACGAATCCGGGCCGGCCGCCGAGCCGTCGGGCTATGTCCCGCCTCCGGCGTACGCGGCGTTCGGCAGTCGCCCGACCTCCGGCGCCGAAGCGGGCGGGCCGGTCGACACCGGCACGCGAGTGTTGCCGCAACGCGTTCCGGCTCAGCCGGATGTGCCGAAAGTCCCGGAGCCGCCGTTGACCGAGCCCACGGCCGAAACGCCGGCGCTGGCCCGGATCGCGACGCACCTGCGCCGCGGTGACGTGCTGCAGCCGCGCGAGCGGCAGGAAGGCTTCGACGTGCAGGCGATCCTGGCTGCGGTGCGCGGAGTCGACGGCGTGCGGGACGCGTCCCTGCGCTCGACGCCGTCCGGCGCGCACAGCCTGCGACTCGACCTGGCCGAGGGAGCCGACCCGGCCGAGGTGAGCCGCCGGGTGGCCCGCCTGCTGCAGGACCGGATGGGCCTGGACGCCGCCATGCAGGGCGAGACGCCACCGCCCCCGCCGGCCGCGCCGGTCTCGCCGGCCGCCCTGGCGCCGACCCGGCAGCGCACCCTGCCCCCGCCGGCCCCCGAGGTGCAGCCGGTGCCGGAACCCCCGGCGCCGCTGGTCGAGCGGGTGCGCCCGCCCCGCGAGGAGCGCCCGACCGAGCTGGAAGCGCCGCCCCGCCGGGAAGAAAAGCGCGAAGAGCCGAAGCCCGAACCGCGCGTGGAGGAGACCGCCGTGGTCGAGGTCGACGACGAGCCGGGCCCACCGCGCCCGCTCTTCCCCGGCGAGCACCCGGGCCCCCGCATCCTGATCGAGAACGTGCACGTCAACACGTACGGCACGGACGCCTCGGTGGAGGTGCAGCTGGCCGTGGGCGGGCGAACCGCGTCCGGGGTGGCCGACGGCCCGGCCGTGGACGGTTACCTGCTGCGGCTGTGCGCGACGGCCACCGTCGGCGCGGTCAACGACCTGCTGTCCGAGTCGGATCATCCGGATGGCCCGGCGCGCTGCTACGTCGAGCACGCAGCCGCTGTCCCGTTCGGAAACTCCCAGGTCGCGGTCGTGGTGCTGCTGCTGTCCTGCAACAGCTGGGTGGAGCAGCTGGCCGGGTCGTCGGTGGTGTCCGGTGACGACCGGCACGCCATGGTTCGCGCGACTTTGGCGGCGGTCAATCGCCGCCTTGAGGCACTCTTGTCTCGATGAGAGGCGCAAGGATGGCCGTCGACAGCGTGCTGCTGCCGGACGGCGACGCTCCACCCCCGTGGCCCGCACGCCGGGTTGTGATCGGCGGGTCGATGTTGCACGTGCGGGACACCCTGGCCACCGAGCCGGGGGCCGAGCCGGCGGTTTACGTGCACGGCCTGGGCGGTTCCTCGCAGAACTTCACCGACGTGGCCGGGCTGCTGGCCGGTCGGCTCGACGCGCAGGCGGTCGACCTTCCCGGGTTCGGCTACAGCGATCCCAGCCCGCGTTACTCGATCCCGTCGTTCGCGGCGACCCTGATCGGCTACCTCGAGCACGCCGGGCGGGGCCCGGTGCATCTGATCGGTAATTCGCTGGGCGGCTCCATCGCCGTACGCGTCGCGGCTCTTCGCCCTGACCTGATCCGTTCTCTCACCCTGATCTCCCCGGCCATGCCGTTTCTTGATCCGCGCCGGACGGCGCACGGGCCCTATCTGCCGGTGCTGGCGCTGCCGCTGGCCGACCGGATCTTCGCGTGGGGGATGACCCGGATTCCGGTCGAGGAGATGGCCGAGCAGGTGCTGGCGGCCTGCTTCGGCGACCCGCGCAAGGCGACCGAGCAGCGCCGGGCCGAGGCGATGGAGGAGATCCGGCTGCGCTACACCGTGCAGCACTATCCGAGCGCCTATCTGCGCACGCTGCGCGGTCTGGTCTCCAGTTTCCTGCGCGCCTACCTGCCGGGCCGTAACTCGCAGTGGCGGCTGGCCACCGAGATCACCGCGCCGACCCTGGTGATCGGCGGCCTCAACGACCGGCTGATCGACCCGCGGGTGCCGGCCCAGGTGGCCCGGGCGATTCCGGACAGCCGGCTGCTGATCCTGCCGGGCGTGGGGCATGTGGCCCAGATGGAGGTTCCGCGCCTGGTGGCGCGGGCGATCGTCGGGATGCTCGACGAGATCGCGGCCCCGGCGGTGGAGGCCGCCGGGTAGGGCGACAAGATCACCCGGGCAGGACAACGGTCGCCAAATGTGAAACTCTGGCGATCGATGATCTCGCAAGGCGCCACATCCCCCGTTTCGCCGGATCGGTGGCGGCGCTGGTGGTTGGCGCTGCTCGTGCTGACCGCGGTGGTGGCGTCGGGTTTCCTGGCCGGTCGCGGGTTGAGTTCCAGCGCCTCGACGGTTCCCTCGGCGGCGCCATCCGCATCCGCATCCGCATCCGCATCGCCGTCACCCACGCCGAGCGTCCCGACCCCGACTCCGACCCCGGAGAGCACCACCAAACCGGCGGAACAGGCCAGTCCGCCGACACACGGTTCGGGCAAGTTCGCGTACGCGTCCACCCGCGGCCCGGTGCTCGGCAGCAAGGGCAAGCTGCGCCGCTTCAAGGTGGCCGTCGAGCAGGGCAGCAACGAGGACGTGACCGCGTTCGCGGAGGCCGTGGCGGCGACCCTGGGTGACCCGCGCAGCTGGATCGGCGGCGGCAACGTGCGGTTGCAGATGGTGGCCGGCGCCGACAAGGCCGACTTCACGGTCTACCTGGCGACCCGCGACACCGCCGGGAAGATGTGCCAGCGCGGCGGCACCAACATCCGGATCAACGGCGTGCCGTACACCTCGTGCCGCACTACCGGTCAGGCGATCATCAACCTGGACCGCTGGCGGCTCTCCGCCAAGCCGTACCTGAACGCGAAGGTGCCACTGGCCACCTACCGCCAGTACGTGGTGAACCACGAGGTCGGGCACGAGCTCGGGCATCGGCACGAGGGGTGCCCGAAAGCGGGCGGCCCGGCGCCGGTGATGGTGCAGCAGACGCTCACCACCCGAGGCTGCGTGCCGTACGCCTGGCCGCGGCGCGGGAACGGCTTCCTGACCGGCCCGGCCAGGTAAAACCGCTCATCTCCGGCGAGCAGGCGTGGCAATCTCGGCTATGTCATGACTTCGCGGGCGAGGACCGAGCCGGCGCGGGCCCTGGGGCGCGCGGCCGAACCCCGTACGCCGGTCTGGAATCCCGGCCTGAATCCGCCGGCCATGAGCCGCACCACGCTGGCCCGGCAGACACCCCCGGTTCTTGAGCCGGATTTCGACGAGCCCGAGCCGCGCCCCGCGCGGCTCCGTCGCCGCCTGTTGTTCGCCCTGCTCACGGTTCTGCTGGCGGTGGCCGTCCTGGCCGTGGGCCAGTTCGTGCGGGCCGACGACGGCGACCGCATCGTGGTCCCGGTCGTCTCCGCCCGCCCGGCCGCAGCCGTTCCCACACCCAAAGCGACTCCCTCGAAAAAGCCGGTGGGCAGCAGCGGCACCTTCGCCTATGTGGCCGGCTTCGGGCCGATCGTGGGCAGCCGCGGGCCGATCCACCGCTTCAAGATCGCCGTGGAGAAGCCGGCCGGCGATGCCATCGACTTCGCCAATCAGGTCAACCGGACCCTGGGCGACCGCCGCAGCTGGATCGCGAGCCACCGCTTCCGCTTCCAGCGGGTCCCGGAATCGGCGCACGCCGAGTTCATCGTCTACCTGGCCTCGGCCCGCACCTCGGAGCGGATGTGCCGCACCGGCGGCCTGGAGACCGACGGGTTCACGTCCTGCCGGGTGCCCCGCAAGGTGATCATCAATGCCGACCGCTGGGCCGGTGCCGTGCGCGATTACGGCGCCCCGCTGGCCACCTACCGCGCCTACGCGATCAACCACGAGGTGGGACATCAGCTGGGGCACGGCCACCAACGGTGCCCGGGGAAGGGCAAGGTCGCGCCGGTGATGATGCAGCAGACGTACGGTTTGAAGGGTTGCACCGCGAACTCCTGGCCGTACCCGTGATATTCCCTGTCCCGCATGTCGGGCCGGTGGTCATCGTCATGGCTGCGAGGTAGGCGAACGAGCAACAATGGCTAACGATCCTTACCGCCAACCCGGGGAGTAAACCGTGGCACTGCCCCCGCTCGTCGAGCCGGCCGCTGAGCTGACCATCGACGAGATCCGCCGCTACTCGCGTCACCTGATCATCCCGGACGTCGGGATGGACGGGCAGAAGCGGCTGAAGAACGCCAAGGTGCTCGCCGTCGGCGCGGGTGGCCTCGGCTCGCCGGCCCTGCTCTACCTGGCCGCGGCCGGGGTGGGCACGCTCGGCATCATCGATTTCGACACGGTCGACGAGTCCAACCTCCAGCGCCAGATCATCCATGGTGTCTCCGACGTGGGCCGGCCCAAGGCCGAGTCGGCGGCCGACAGCATCCGCGAGATCAACCCGCTGGTGAACGTGGTTATCCACAACACCGCGCTGGACCGCGACAACGTCCTGGAGATCTTCAGCCAGTACGACTTGATCGTCGACGGCACCGACAACTTCGCGACGCGCTACATGGTCAACGACGCGGCCGTGCTGCTCGGCAAGCCCTACGTGTGGGGCTCGATCTACCGCTTCGACGGCCAGGCGTCGGTGTTCTGGGAGGAGCACGGTCCCTGCTACCGCTGCCTCTACCCGGAGCCCCCGCCGCCCGGCATGGTCCCGAGCTGCGCCGAGGGCGGCGTCCTCGGCGTGCTCTGCGCGTCGATCGGCTCGATCCAGGTCAACGAGGCGATCAAGCTGATCACCGGCATCGGTGAGCCGCTCGTCGGCCGGCTGATGGTCTACGACGCCCTGGAGATGGAATACCGCAAGATCAAGGTCCGCAAGGACCCGAACTGCGCGCTCTGCGGGGAGAACCCGACGGTCACCGAGCTCCTCGAGGACTACGAGGACTTCTGTGGCGCGGTCTCGGCCGAGGCCGAGGAGGCCACGCTCAACGCGACCATCACGGCCCGTGAGCTCAAGGACTGGCAGGACTCCGGCAAGGACGTCTTCCTGGTCGACGTGCGTGAGCCCGCCGAGTGGGAGATCAACCGCATCCCGGGTGCCGTGCTGATCCCGAAGGGGGAGATCCTCTCCGGCGAGGCGCTGTCCCGCTTCCCGCAGGACCGGCAGATCGTGCTGCACTGCAAGTCGGGCGTGCGCTCGGCGGAGGCCCTGGCCGCCATCAAGCAGGCCGGGTTCAAGGACGCCGTGCACGTCCAGGGTGGCATCGTGTCCTGGGTGAACACGGTCGACCCGTCACTGCCGTCCTACTGATCGGTCACTCTGGGGAGTCACTTGGTGACTCCCCAGAGTGGTTACCGATAGCCGGGGGCAAATTACCGAGCGGCGCTGTAGCGTCACGGTCGTGGTCGATATCGACGCCGCGATCGGGTACGTGGTCGCACACGGCGACCCCGTGGAGCGCGCACGTCTGTCGTTCCTGCGCACCGGGCAGGCGCCACCGCCGCACATCGTCGAGCGCATCGCGGCCGGGCAGATCGCGGCCGGCGGCTGGCCGGCCTCCACCGACGGGGTGCTCCCGTCCGTCGACGCCACCTGCTTCCGGCTGAACGAGCTCGACGACCTGGGTGGCCTGCACGGCGACGTCGTCGACCGGGCGCTGGGCTGGCTGGCCTCCGCCCAGCGGACGGACGGCACCTGGCAGGAAAACGAGTCGCTGGCCGCCGAGGCGCCGCCCTGGGCGATGCCGGGTGACCCGGAAGCCACCCTCTACCTGACCGCGCTGGCCGGCTTCTGGTTCACGGTCGCCGAGGTGGAGATCAACCCGCACCTGGAGCAGGTGCCGAAGTACGCGAACACCCTGCAGGCCGCGGCCGGCCACTTCGTCTCCCTGCTGCGCCCCGACGGCACCTGGCCGTCGTTCCTGGCGGCCGGCTGGCACGCCGCCGGCCTGCTGCACGGCCAGCAGTTCTTCTACGAGTCGGCCCGGGTGCAGCTGGTGCTCGGCGACCGCCTGCACGACATGACGGCGGCCGACGCGGCCTCGATGGCGGCGGCCCTGCGCCGGGTCAACCTCGGCGACGACTGGCTGCTGCAGGAGGCGCGCAAGAAACTGGCCGCCACCCAGCGAACGGATGGCGGCTGGGACAGCGCCGAGGGCCCGAACTTCGACGTCAACACCACCCTGACGGTGCTGCGCGCCTGCCGGTAAAAGTGGCCTTAGCCGCGGGTGTGGCCGTTTCCGGTCACGACGTACTTCGTGGAGGTCAGCTCGGGCAGGCCCATCGGGCCGCGGGCGTGCAGTTTCTGCGTGCTGATGCCGATCTCGGCGCCGAAACCGAACTCGCCACCGTCGGTGAACCGGGTCGACGCGTTGATCATCACGGCCGCCGCGTCCACCCGGGCCGCGAACCGCCGGGTCGCGGTGCCCGACTCGCTGACGATCGCCTCGGTGTGCCCGGAGCCGTATCGGCGGATGTGGTCGAGCGCGTCGTCCATCGAGTCGACGATCGCCACCGCGATGTCGGCCGACAGGTATTCCTTGCCCCAGTCCTCCTCGGTGGCCGGGACGACGTCGTCGCTGTAACCGGCCACCCGCGGGTCGCCGTGCACGGTCACCCCGTTGATCGCCAGCTCTTCCAGCACCAGCGGCAGGAACGAGTCGGCGATGTCGATGTGCACCAGAAGTGACTCGGCGGTGTTGCAGGTGGACAGTCGCTGGGTCTTCGAGTTGACCGTGACGGCCAGCGCTTTCTCCAGATCGGCGGCCTGATCCACGTACACGTGGCAGTTGCCCACCCCGGTCTCGATCACCGGAACCGTCGACTCCTCGACGACCGTCTTGATCAGGTCGGCACCGCCGCGCGGGATCAGCACGTCGACCAGGCCGCGAGCGCGCATCAGCTCCTTGACCGAATCGCGGGTGGTGGCATCGAGCAGTTGAATGCCGTCCGCCGGCAGGCCGGCGTCCGAGACCGCCTTGCGCAACACCGCGACGATTGCGGCATTTGAGCTGTACGCCGAGCCTGAACCCCGGAGCAGCGCCGCGTTCCCGGACTTCAGGCAGATGCCGGCCGCGTCCGCGGTCACGTTGGGCCGGCCCTCGTAGATGATGCCGACCACCCCGAACGGCACCCGGACCTGCCGCAGCTCCAGCCCGTTGGCCAGGGTCGAGCCGCGCACCACGTCACCGATCGGGTCGGGCAGGGCGGCGAGCTGGCGCAGCCCGTCGGCCATCGCGGCCACCCGGGACGGGGTGAGGGTGAGCCGGTCGATCATCGCCTCCGGCTGGCCGGCGTCGCGGGCGTTGTTCACGTCCACCGCGTTCGCCGCGACGATGTCCTCGACCCGCTCGACCAGCCGGTCGGCCATCAACAGCAGAGCCCGGTCCTTCTCGGCGCGAGTGGCAGCGGCCAGGTCGATCGAGGCCGCACGCGCGTCGGCGGCCTGCTTGAGGACAGTCATCGCTTCTCCACTCACTTCGTCTTAGAGGAGGACCAGGTCATCGCGATGGACGACCTCTCGTTCATAGCCTGGACCGAGGGCGGCGGCCAACTCGGGGGTGGAGCGTCCGAGCAGCGCGGGCAGCTCGACGGCGTCGTAGTTGACCAGACCGCGGGCCACCGGCGCGCCGGAGCCGGCGTCGACCAGGTCGACCGGGTCGCCGGCCGCGAACGAGCCGTCGACCGCGGTGATCCCGGCCGGCAGCAGCGACTTGCGCCGGGCCACCACCGCGGTGACCGCGCCCGGGTCGAGGTGCAGCCGGCCGCGCGGGGAGGTGGCGTGGGCGAGCCAGAACAGCCGGGCGGCCGGGCGGCTCTCGGCCGCCCGGAACAGGGTGCCGACGTCCTCGCCGGCCAGCGCCGGCCCGGCCTGCGGTGCCGAGGTCAGCACGACCGGGATGCCGAAGCCGGTGGCGATCCGGGCCGCCTCCACCTTGGTGACCATGCCGCCGGTGCCGACCCCGGACTTGCCGGGCGCCGAGATGCGGATGCCGGCCAGGTCCTCGTCGCCCGCGACGTACGGAATCTTGCGGGACGCCGGATCGGACGGGCTGCCCGTGTAGAGCGCGTCCACGTCGGAGAGCAGCACCAGCAGGTCGGCGTCGACAAGCGCGGCGACAAGCGCGGCGAGCCGGTCGTTGTCGCCGAACCGGATCTCCTCGGTGGCCACCGTGTCGTTCTCGTTGACGATCGGCAGAGCACCGAGGTCGAGCAGTTTGCGCAGCGTGCGGTAGGCGTTGCGGTAGTGCACGCGCCGGGTCACGTCGTCCACGGTGAGCAGCACCTGGCCGACCGTCATGCCGTGCCGGGCGAAGCCGGCGGCGTACCGCCCGATCAGCAGGCCCTGGCCCACCGAGGCCGCGGCCTGCTGGGTGGCCAGGTCGCGCGGTCGGCGGCGCAGCCGCAGCGGCGCCAGGCCGGCCGCGATCGCGCCGCTGGAGACCAGCACCACCTCGCGGCCGTGGGTGGCAAGGTCACCGAGAACGTCGACGAGGGCATCGACGCGCTGGTCATCGAGGCCGCCGGCCGCCGTGGTGAGGGAGGACGAGCCCACCTTGACCACGATGCGGCGCGCACCGGTTACTGCTTCGCGCACCTGGCCCATTGTGCTCGGGTGGGGCGCCCGGGCCGCGTCGCGATCCCATATCGTGGCCCGGGTGACACCCCAGGAGTACGTGGAAGAGGTGCTCTCGCTCGTCGAGCGCATCCCGGCGGGCAGAGTCATGACGTACGGGGCGGTCGCCGACGCGCTCGCCGACGTCTCCGGCCGGAACTCGGCCCGTCAGGTCGGCAACATCATGGCCCGGCACGGCGGCGGGGTGCCCTGGCACCGGGTGGTGAACAGCGCCGGGCGGATGCCGCCCGGTCACGAGCAGGAGGCCCGGCAGCGGCTGCTGAGCGAGGGCGTCCCCCTGAAGGGTGAGCGCGTGGACGTTTCTCGAGCATTGTGGGGGCCGTGATGGAAACCGGACAGCCGAGCAGGACCGCGTACAGCGCGGCGCGCTACCGGGCCGCGCACCAGTTCCTCGAGTTCGGCGCGATCTTCAAAGATCCGCTGGCCCCGCGCATTCTCGGCGCGTCGGCGGAGGAGTTGCAGAAGGACGCACCGAGGCGAGCCATGCGGGTGTTCATCGCGGCCCGCCACCGCTTCGCCGAGGACGCCCTGGCCGCGGCCGTGCGGGACCGCGGCATCCGGACGGTCGTGGTGCTCGGTGCCGGGCTCGACACGTTCGCCTATCGCAACCCGTTCGAGGGGGTGCGGGTCATCGAGGTCGATCACCCGGCCACTCAGGGGTGGAAGCGGGAACGCCTGGCCGAGACCGGCATCGAGATTCCGCCGGCGGTGTCCTACGTCGGCGTCGACTTCGAGAAGGAGTCGCTCGGCGACCGGCTCGAGCTGGATGGGCCGGCGTTCTTCGTCTGGCTCGGCGTGGTGCCCTACCTGACCCGGGAGGGCTTCGACGAGACGCTGCGCTTCGTGGCCGCCGCCGAGGGTAACGAGGTGGTCTTCGACTACGCCCAGTCGCCGGAGCGGATGTCGCCGGAGCGGCGGGCCCAGCTGGAGGCCCGGGCCGAGCGGGTGGCCCGGATCGGCGAGCCGTGGCTCACCTACTTCGAGCCGGACGAGATCGCCGCCGAGCTGACCGGGCTCGGCTTCACCGAGCTCGAGGACCTCGGGCCGGCCCAGCTCGCGGCGCATTTCTTCGGCCGCAACGACGTGCCGCCGAACACGCCCGGCGGCCACCTGCTCAGGGCAGTCCGATGAAGGTCGCCGCGCCGCGCATCTGAAATTCGAAGAAGCCCCGGCGGTCTTCGTCGACCGAGTTGCTGAGCTGGCCGAACAGTTCGGCGCTGATCGCGCCGATGAGCTGGAAATAGGCGGACATGGCCGCGCCGACCAGCCGGGGCGGGACGTCCGGGCCGAACCGCGCGGCGACCTCGGCCAGCTCCTCGGCGTAGCGGCCGGTCGGTTGCGGCCCGGCGGCGACCTGGCCGGATCGGTACGCCGACTCCACGACCGCGGCGATCAGGAAGATCACCCGGGTGGCCGGCCCGATCGTGTCCTGCGGTGCCTGGTAACCGGGGACCGGGCTGCCGTAGATCAGCGCCCACTGGTGCGGGTCGGCGAGCGCCCAGTCCCGTACGGCATGGGACAGCGCGAGGAACCGATCGGCGTCCCCATCCGCCGGTTTTGCCGCCGCCGCCTCGGCGGTGGCGCCGACCGCGTCGTATGCCTCGATGATCAGCGCCGTGAGCAGGTCGTCCCGGCTCGCGAAGTAGCGGTAGACGGCCGACGAGGCCATCCCCACGTCCCGCGCGACCGCGCGTAGCGACAGGTTGGCCCCGTCGGTGGCGAGGTGCCGGCGGGCCACCGCCTTGATCTCTTCGGTCATCTCGGCCCGGACGCGGGCGCGTACTCCAGCGGCGCTCATACAGACCAGTGTGCCATAACGAGAGCACCGCTCTTGCTTTTCGCTCGGAAGCGTGGAACTGTTGTTCTCAACAGAGAGCGGTGCTCGCAAAGGAGAACAGCTATGTCGAACCACGTCATCATCGGCTCCGGCCCGATCGGCAGCTCCGTCGCCCGACTCCTCCTCGACCAGGGCGAAAGCGTCCGGATGATCACCCGCAGCGGCAGCGGTCCCGACCTGCCCGGCCTCGAGCGGGTCGCCGCGGACGCCTCCGACACGGCCCGGCTGACCTCACTCGCCGAGGGCGCCGAAGCGGTCTACAACTGCGCGAACCCGAAGTACACCGAGTGGGAGCGCCTGTGGTACCCGATGAACGACGCGATGATCGCCGCGGCCAAGGCGGCCGGCGCGGTCTACGTGATCACCGGCAACCTCTACGTCTACGGCCCGCAGCCGGGCGGCCGGATGAACGAGGAAACCCCGATGGCCGCGGTTGGCCGCAAGGGCAAGGTTCGGATCAAGATGTGGCGCGACGCGCTCAACAGCGGGGTGCGCACGGTCGAGGTGCGCGGCTCCGACTACGTCGGCGCCGGCGCGGTGGGCGTGTTCAGCTCGGTGCTGCTGCCGGCCATCGAGAAGGGGCGTACCGCGTGGGCCACCGGCAACCCCGACCTGCCGCACAGCTTCACCTACACCGGCGACATGGCCCGCACGATGGTCACGCTGGCGCGCGACGAGCGGGCGTACGGCAAGGCCTGGCACGCCCCCACCCAGCCCGCCATCACCATCCGCGACCTGGCCAACCGCTACACCGACCTCACCGGCCAGCCCCGGGTGAAGATCCGGCAGCTGCCTCGGTTCGTGATGCGCACGGCCGGCCTGGTCGTCCCGATCGCCCGCGAGCTGGCCGAGATGGACTACCAGTTCTACGCCCCGTTCCACCTGGACAGCCGCCGGACCGAGGACACCTTCGGCCTCAAGCCGACCGACCTGGACGTCCCGCTGCGGGAGACCGCCGCCGACGTGCAGAGCACCCTCGCCCGCCGGGTGGGCTGACCGGTCAGAGCAGCAGGCCGACGCCGGCCCGGCGGGGATCACCCGCCGCGCCGGCCTGGCCGACCGCGGTGACCCCGCCGAAGTAGTGGTTGAGGCCGGGCCACTGATTGATCTTCCAGCCGGCCTCGTCGAGAGCAGACAACTCGTCGACGGGATAGCCGGCCTCGGCGTGCACGGTGTCGCCGACGACGTGGAAGCGCGGCCGCCCGGTCGCCGCGGCCATGTCGAGGTCGTCGACCAGCACGCCGAGCAGGGTGTCGATGAGCGCGGTGCGGATCCGCGAGGCGCCGGCCGAACCCGCCGCCACGGCCAGCCGCCCGGCCGGGTCGATCACCACGAGCGGGCACATGTTGGACGGCATCCGGTCGCCCGGCCGCAGGTCGCCGAAATTGAGCTCGCCCTCGCCGAGCATCGAGTTGAGATTGATGCCGAGGCCGGGCAGCCACACCGCGGAGCCGAGCCCGAGGGTCGTGGTGATCACGCAGGCGTTGCCCTCGGCGTCCACCACGGACACGTTGGTGGTGTCCCCGACCCGCTGCCGCCCCTGGTCGCGCAGCGCCTCGGCCAGCCCGAGCGTCCGCCCCGGCCGGGACAGGTCGGCGGGCAGCGCGCCGATGGTGTCCACCACCCGGTTCAGGTCGTGCCGCGCGCGCACCTGGTAACCGTTGAGCGCGGCCCGGTCGACGTGGGTCTCCAGCACGCGGTACTCGGCCAGGTCGCGCCGGCCGAGCGAACCACCCGCGGCGCGGACCGCGTCGACCATGACCGGTGCGAAGTCACCGGTGTAGAAGATCGACGGGCCGACCACCGCGAGCGCCTCCAGCGCGGTCGCCAGGCCCGGGTGGAAGAGCAGCTCGCCGCCCTGCAGCCGGCGCCCGTTCGGGGTGTAGATCGGGGCACCCTCGCCGTAGGCCAGCGCGGGTGCGCAGGCGTCGAGCGTGCGGGCGTGCGCCTCCGGGGTCGGCACTCCGGTCTTGGCCAGCGCGAACGCGGGCGCCACCACCTCGGCCCAGGGCAGCCGGCCCCAGCGCCGGTGCACCTCGCCGCAGCCGGCCGGCACGCCGGGCACCGCCGCGCTCGCCCCGCCGATCGAGTAGACCTGCGGCAGGCCACCGAAGAACACGTCCACCGAGATCATCGGGCCCGGCTCGGCGTCGCCGTCCAGGCCGGGTGCCGCCACGAAGAAGTCGAGGCAGGTGACCTCGCCGGTGGCCGCCTCGAAGTAGGTGGCGAACCCGCCGCCGCCCAGACCGGTGAAGATCGTCTCGGCCACGCAGGTGGCGAGCACGGCCGCCACCGCGGCATCGGCCGCCGTTCCGCCGTCCTGCAGGATCTGCAATCCGGCCCGGGCGGTGGCCGGATGGCTGGCGGCGACCCCGGCCGCAACGCTTTTCATCTGGGGAAGCGTAGGCGTCGCGGCAAGATCGTGGTTAGCATGCGCGACCATGACGACCACCGGTCCCTCTTCGGAAGTACGGCCGTCCGGCGTGCTGTCGCGCCGCGTTTTAGCCGGTTACTCCCTGGGTTCGCTGGTCACGGGCGCTTTCGGCACCGTGCCAGGTTTGCTTCTTCTGCCCTATTTGACAGATACGTTAGGTGTGGCGGCGGGCGTGGCGGGCTTGCTGGTGCTGCTCCCGAAGGCGTGGGACGTACTGGTCAACCCGGTCGCCGGCCGGATCTCCGACCGCCGCGGTGACCGGCGGGCCTTCCTGCTCGTCGCGGGCCTGCTGCTCGCCGTGCTCTTCGCGGCGATCTTCGCCGGCCCGTTCGCCAGCGGCGCCGGCGCCGGCGCGTACGTGGCGATCTCCTTCCTGGTAGCCGCCACCGCCTACGCGTTCTTCCAGGTGCCGTACGTCGCGATGCCGGCCGAACTGACCGACGGCTACGACGAGCGCACCCGCCTGATGACCTGGCGGGTCGCCGTGCTGGCGCTGGCCATCCTGGTTTCCGGGGCGCTGGCCCCGCTGGTGGTCGACCAGACCGGCGGCGGCCTGGTCGGGCACCGGTGGTCCGGCATCTTCGTGGGCGTCCTGATCGCGCTGGGCACGCTCGGTGTCTACTTCGGCACCCGGACGGCGGATACCCGCTCGGCCGTCGAGTCCGAGCCCGACCTGCGCAGCCAGCTGCGGATCGCGGCCGCCAACCGCCCGTTCCGCGCGCTGCTGCTGTGCTGGATCGTCCAGGCCGTCGGGGTCGGCACGATGCTGGCCGGGGTGCAGTACTTCGCCGACCACATCGTGCGGTCCGGCTCCGGCGCGACCTTCCTGTTCGCCGCCTTCGTCGGCCCGGCGTTGCTGGTCATGCCGGTGTGGAGCCGGGTGGGGGCCCGGTTCGGCAAGCCGCGCTCGCTGGTCGCCGCCTCGCTGCTGTACGCGGTCGGCGCGCTGCTCCTGCTGGCCTCCCCGGCCCTGCCCCCGGTCGCCGTCTACCTGGTCGTCGCCGTGATCGGCTGCGGGTACGCCGGCCAGCAGGTCTTCTCGATGTCGATGCTGCCGGACTGCATCGCCTACGACACCGCGCGGACCGGCCGCCGGCAGGCCGGTGTCTTCACCGGCCTGTGGACCGCGGGGGAGACCCTCGGGCTGGCCCTCGGCCCCGGGCTCTACGCGCTGATCCTCCAGCTCTTCGGCTATGTCTCGTCGTCGACCGGAGAGGCCGCCACCCAGGACAGCACCGCCCGGCTCGGCGTGCTGCTCGGCTTCACCGTGGTGCCGGGCCTGCTGGTCGGCGCCGCGGTCCTGCTGCTGGGCGCCTACCGAGACGTCGAGCGGTAGCGTCATCGCATGTTCGAAGCGCTGCCCGAGCAGGGCGTTTCCGGTGCGCAGATCCTCGGTGAGCTCGGTGAGCTCCGCCGGGCCGACCTGCCCACCCACGGCGGTCGCCTGTTCGCCTACGTCTACGACCCGGCCCTGGACGGTCTCGACGAGCTGGCCCAGGCCGCGTACGCGATCTCCGCGCACGTCAACGGCCTCGACCCGACCGCGTTCCCGTCGCTGCTGGCGATGGAGAACGCGCTGGTCGGCGCGGCGGCCCGGCTGCTCGGCGGCGACGCGCAGACAGTCGGCAGCGTCACCAGCGGCGGCACCGAGTCGCTGATCCTGGCGGTCAAGGCGGCTCGCGACAGCCGTCCCGAGCTGGCCACCCCGCGCCTGGTGATCCCGTCCACCGCGCACGCCGCGTTCGCCAAGGCGGCGCACTACCTGCGGGTGGCGCTCGACGTGGTGCCGGTCGGTGCCGACCTGCGGGCCGACCCGGAGGCGATGGCCGCCGCGATCACCGCCGACACGGTGCTGGTGGTCGGTTCCGCCCCGTCCTACGCGCACGGCGTGGTCGACCCGATTCCGCGGCTGGCCGCGATCGCGGCCGAGCGTGGGGTGCGGTTCCACGTGGACGCCTGCTTCGGCGGCTGGGTGCTGCCCTACCTGAAGCGCCTGGGCGCCGACCTGCCGCCGTTCGACCTGTCCGTCCCCGGCGTCACCAGCATCTCGGTCGACCTGCACAAATACGCGTACGCCCCGAAGGGCGTCTCGATCCTGCTGCACCGCACCGAGGAGCTGCGCCTCCCGCAGTACTTCGCGTTCGCCGGCTGGCCGGGCTACACGATGATCAACCCGATCGTGTCGTCCACCCGGTCCGGCGGCCCGATCGCCGCGGCCGTGGCCACCCTGCGCCACATCGGCGACGCCGGCTATCTGGAGCTGGCCCGCAGCACCCAGGACGCGGTGTCGACCCTGGCCGCGGCGGTCACCGACACCGACGGCGTCCGCCTCTTCGCCCCGCCCGAGGCCAGCGTGGTGTGCCTGGCCGCCGACCCCGGGGTGGACATCTTCGTGCTGGCCGACGAACTGGCCGCCCGAGGCTGGCACACCCAGCCGCAGATGTCCTTCGGCGACCTGCCGGCCACCATCCACCTCACCGTGACCGCGGCCGTCGCCCCGACCGCCAAGGAGTTCGCCGCCGACCTGGCCGCGGCCGTCGTCGCGACCCGCGATCGGGGCCCGGCCCAGCTCCCGGCACCCCTGCTCGAGGCGGCCGGCGCGCTCACCCCCGAAATGATCACGCCGCAGCTGGTGGCCGGCCTGGCCGAAGGGCTCGGCCTGGGCGGCGGCGACTTCACCCAGATGGCCGCGGTCAACTCCCTGCTCGACGCCGTCCCGCCGGCCCTGCGCGAGGCGCTGCTGACCGGCTTCCTGAGCCTGCTGCAGCGTCCCAGCCAGTCCACGGAGTAGGTTGACGGACGTGTCCGGTCTGCCAGGAGTGCTCGGGGAGCCCATCCGGTTCGTGCTGAACTGGGGGAGGCGCTATTCGCTCTGGGTGTTCAACTTCGGGCTGGCGTGCTGCGCGATCGAGTTCATCGCGTCCAGCATGAGCCGGCACGACTTCATGCGCCTCGGCGTGATCCCGTTCGCGCACGGCCCCCGCCAGGCCGACCTGATGGTCGTCTCCGGCACGGTCACCGACAAGATGGCCCCGGCCATCAAGCGGCTCTACGACCAGATGCCCGAGCCGAAGTACGTGATCTCCTTCGGCAGCTGCTCCAACTGCGGCGGTCCCTACTGGGACTCCTATTCGGTGACCAAGGGGGTCGACCAGTTGATCCCGGTCGACGTCTACGTGCCCGGTTGCCCGCCCCGGCCCGAGGCGCTGCTGCACGGCATCCTGCGCCTGCAGGAGAAGATCGCCGCCGAGCAGGCCGGCCCGGGTGGAGTGCCGCGCCCCGATCCGCTCACCCGGCCCCGCGACGCTTCCTCTCTGACTGCCCCGATGGTCACTCCGCCGATGGTCACCGCCGACTAGTCTGCGCCTTATGAGTGCGCGCGCGGATTTCATCATCGACGTTCTGAGCAGGGAATTCGGCGAGCTGATGGCGCTCGATCCGGCGGCCTTCCGCCGGAAGTTCCGAAAGATGGCGGCCTCGCCGTTCGCCTTCTACCGGGGCAGCGCCTCGCTCTTCTATGCCGACCTCACCGGCGGGTTCGCCGACGACCGCTTCCTCGACGCGCAGACCAGCCGGGTCTGGATCCACGGCGACCTGCACGCGGAGAACTTCGGCACCTACATGAACTCGTCGGGCGTTCTGGTCTTCAACGTCAACGATTTCGACGAGGCCTACGTGGGGCCGTTCTCCTGGGACCTCAAGCGTTTCTCGGCCAGCCTCGCTCTGATCGGCTACCAGAAGGCGCTGTCCGACGACAACATCACCGCCCTGGTCAAGGCATTCGCCCAGTCCTATCTGATCGAGCTGCGGGCCATCGCGACCGGCGGTGACGACGCGATCGGCTCGATCACCCTGGAGACGGCCGACGGCGTGCTGCGCCGGGTGCTGCAGGAGGCGCGGCTCAACACCCGGGTCGACCTGCTGGCCGGGCAGACCACGATCGACGACTACGAGCGCCGGTTCTCGCTGGCCGACGGCGTCTTCGAGGTCGACGAGGCGACCGGGTCGCTGGTCCAGGCCGCCTTCGACGACTACCTGGGCACGCTGCCCGAGCAGTCCCGGCCGCTGGCCACCAAGATCAAGGACATCAAGCTGCGCAAGGGCGTGGGCATCGGCTCGGCCGGGCTGCCGTCCTACAACCTGCTGCTCGAGGGCCACACCCAGGCCCTGGAAAATGACGTGATCATCTACATGAAGCAGGCTCAGGTGCCGGCCGTGGCCCGCTGGATCGACGACGAGCGGGTAAAGGCGTACTTCAAGCACCAGGGCCACCGCACCGCCGAGTCGCAGCACGCCCTGCAGGCGCACGCCGACCCGTGGGTCGGTTACACCACGCTCAACGGCATCGGCCAGCTGGTCGCCGAGGTCTCGCCGTACGCTGCCGACCTCGACTGGGCCGACGTCAACGAGCCCGACGAACTGCTCGGCGTCATCACCGACCTGGGCCGCGCGGTCGCCCGCATGCACTCGGTGGCCGACGACGAATCCACCCACGACCTGGTCGACTTCTCCACCGAGGAGACCATCGTCGCGGCCGTCGACAAGGACGAGAAGGGCTTCGTCGACCACCTCGTCGAGTTCGCCCACCGGTACGGCGACCAGGCCCGCGAGGACCACCAGGACTTCGTCGACGTCTTCCGTAACGGACGCCTGCCGGGTCTGTAGAAAGCCAAAACCATAGGATGACGCCATGACGCCCGAAGAGGTCGGCGAACGCCTGGTCGCCCTGATGGAGGACACCACTCCGGAGACCCCCGACAAGGGCAACGCGTCCGCGTCGGTCTCCGGCGGCGGTCCCGGCCACGAGCGTGCCGTCATCGACGTGCCGGTCGCCCGCTGGTGGGAAGCGGTCGGCACGGCGAAGCACAACGGCGCGCTGGGCTGCGACTTCTTCGACTGGCTGTCCGCGGTCGACGAGCTCGACGACGGCTTCTCGGTGCTCTGCCACCTCTATTCGACCCGCCGCAAGCACTCGCTGCTGCTGCGCACCCGCATCACCCGGGACGACCCGGTGGTCGAGTCGGTGGTCGAGCTGTTCCCGGGGGCCGCCTGGCACGAGCGGGAGACGTTCGAGATGTTCGGCATCACCTTCGCCCGCCACCCCGACCTGCGCCCGCTGCTGCTGCCGCCCGGTTTTGAG
Source organism: Paractinoplanes tereljensis (assembly GCF_016862435.1). Classification (GTDB taxonomy): domain Bacteria; phylum Actinomycetota; class Actinomycetes; order Mycobacteriales; family Micromonosporaceae; genus Actinoplanes; species Actinoplanes tereljensis. The sequence continues at coordinate 399,487 of NZ_BOMY01000013.1, read as the reverse complement.
GGCAACCCGCTGCGCAAGGAGTTCGTGCTGGCGGCCCGGGTGGCCAAGGCCTGGCCGGGCGCCAAGGAGCCGGGCGAGTCCGAGGCCGGCACCGCCAAACGCGCCCCGATGCGCCCGCCGGGCGTGCCCGATCCCGCCGAGTGGGGACCGAACGCCCAATGATGCCGCTCTGGCTCGATCTCACCATCCGCGTGGTCGCCGTCGTGGTCGGCTTCCTCACCCTGCCGCTCATCGTCGGCCAGGCCGAACACAAGGTTATGGCGCACATGCAGGGCCGCCTCGGTCCGATGTACGCGGGCGGTTACCACGGCTGGGCGCAGCTGGTCGCCGACGGCGTGAAGTTCGTGCAGAAGGAGGACATCGCCCCGCGGGACGCCGATCGCCGGATCTTCCGGCTCGCGCCGCTTGTCGCGCTGTTCCCCTATCTGCTGGTGTTGCTGGCCATCCCGCTCGGCCCGAACGGCCTGGTCGCCCAGCCGCTGGACGTCGGTCTGTTCTTCGTCCTCGCCGTTCTCGGCGTGGGCGTGCTCGCGGTGCTGATGTCGGCCTGGGCCAGCGCCAACAAATACAGCCTGCTCGGCGGCCTGCGCGGCGCCGCCCAGCTGCTCGGTTACGAGCTGCCGCTGGTGCTGGCGGCGGCGAGCGTGGCGATGGCGGCCGGCACGCTGAGCCTGCCCGGCATCATCGAGGCGTGGAAGCCCTGGTGGCTGCTCTGGCAGGCGCCGGCCGCGCTCATCTTCTTCATCGCCGGCCTGGCCGAGATCCGCCGCCCCCCGTTCGACATGCCGATCGCCGACTCGGAGCTGGTCTTCGGCTACATGACCGAGTACACGGGTTTGCGGTTCGCGTTCTTCCTGCTGGCCGAATACGTCGGCATCGTGGTGATCGCCGCGCTGACCACGGTGCTGTTCCTGGGCGGCTGGCACGGCCCGGCCGCCGACCACCTGGGCTGGCTGTGGACCCTGCTGAAGGTCTTCGCCGTGTCCTTCGTGATCATCTGGTTCCGGGTGACCTACCCCCGGCTGCGCGAGGACCAGCTGCAACGCCTCTGCTGGCTGATCCTGGTCCCGCTGGCCCTGGCCCAACTGGTCCTGACCGCGGCAGTCAAGATCGCGATGTGACGAGGGCCTGTCCTGCCGGCCACGCGGGGCTGCGGCGTGGCCCAGCCGCCGCCTGGCCGCACGGCGCGAACACCCAGATACAACACCGGTATCCGGGCGCCCGCGCCGCGCACCCAGACGACACCTGGACCTCGCCTCGCTCCCACGTGGCCGGCAGGACAGGCCCTAGAGATAACGCGGGGTGATCCGCTTGATCGGCACGTTGATCTCCCACGGCTCGTCCGTCGAGATCACCGAGGTGAAAGTGCCGGCCGGGCGGTAGATCTCGTGCTCCGGATCGATCTTGTAGGTCTCCACGACGAGAGCATCGGTCGTCTCGATCCGCCAGTAGAACGGGATGCCGGCCGAGGCGTAGAGCGCGTGCTTGGTGATGCGGTCCATGCTCAGCGACGACGGCGACACGATCTCGACGGCCAGCAGGACCTCGTGGGGTGCGTAGATCCGGGATCGGCGGCGAGCCGCCTCATCGGTAGCGACCAGCACATCGGGGATGAAGGTGCGTCGTGAGCTGATGCGGACCTCGACGCCCTGCGTGACCTGATACTCGGCCGGGCAGGACTCTTCGAGGGCGACACCGAGTCGCATGGCGATGATCTGGTGGATGTCCGTGGGGGAGGGGGACACGAGGAGCACTCCATCGAGCAACTCGCGGCGCACGCCGTCTTCCGGCATGGCGTCAAGATCGTCAACAGTCCAGCCGTCGGCGGGCGGTAGGTAGTCGCTCATCGCAGCCGTCATCTTAGGGGCCTCCAACAGTCGGGGCACGGATTCACGCTACCGGAAGATCCGAAAGGGGGTGTGCTCGCGTCCGGACGGACGACGAGGCAGGATGTGCGTTTGTGACTGATGACGGGGAGCGGGGCACGCCGGGTAAAGGCCTGGTGCAAGGGCTTGCCGTCACGCTCAAGACGATGACCAAGCGGTCGACGACCCAGCAATATCCGGACGTCGAGCCCGAGCTTCCGCCGCGCAGCCGCGGCGTGATCGCACTGCTCGAAGAAAACTGCACGGTCTGCATGCTGTGCGCCCGCGAGTGCCCCGACTGGTGCATCTACATCGACTCGCACAAGGAAGAGGTCGTCGTCCCGGGCGCCGCGCGAGCGCGGCAGCGCAACGTGCTCGACCGCTTCGACATCGATTTCTCGCTCTGCATGTACTGCGGAATCTGCATCGAAGTCTGCCCGTTCGACGCGCTGCACTGGACGCCCGAGTTCGAATACGCGGAAACCGACGTCCTCGACCTCCTGCACGACAAGAACCGGCTGGGGGAATGGATGCGCACGGTGCCTCCGCCGCCGGCTCACGACGTGCTCGGCGAACCCTCCAAGGAGGAGGCGACAGCGGCGCGGAAAGCTGCGGGTCCGGGGGCGGCAACGGCCGCGAAGGCAGATGTACGCCGAGCCCGCCCGACAACCGCAGACCGCCCGAACCAGGAAGCTCAACCGAAGCCGGAGTCCCCGGAGCCACCGCAGTGACCGTGGCGGACGCGCTCATGCTCGCTCTCGGCCTGATCGCGGTCGGTTCCGGCGTGCTCGTGGTGACCAGCAGTCACCTGGTCCGGGCGGGCTTCTACCTGGTCGTCAGCCTGGGCGCGATCGCCGGCCTGTACCTGGTGCTCGGCGCCGAGATGGTGGCCTGGGTGCAGATCCTGGTCTACGTCGGCGCCGTGGTGGTGCTGCTGCTGTTCGCGGTGATGCTGACCCGCGCCCCGATCGGCCCGTCCCGCGACCTGGACCGCCCGATCGCGCCGGCCGCGATCATCGGCGCCGGGATCGGTTTCGGACTGACCGCGCTGCTGGCCGACGCGTTCCGCTGGACCGAGTTCGAGCTGCCCCCGCCGGGCAACGCCGAACGGGTCGGCGAGCAGGTCTTCGGCGCCTGGGTGCTGCCGTTCGAGGTGCTGTCCATCCTGCTGCTGGCCGCGCTGATCGGCGCGATCGTGCTGTCCCGCCCCGACCTGGGCGCCCGCCCCGACCCGTCGGCCCCGCCGCCCGAGGCGCCGCACGACCCGATCGACGAGTCGGCCGAGGTGATCGCCCGGCTCGAGCGGATCGCCGCTCGGCAGGCCGCCGCCCAGGCCCGGGTTCGCCAGGCACGCGCCGACCAGCGGGCGGCCGAGGCGCTGGCCAACGCGCCGGCCCCGGAACCCGAGCCGGCCGACCCGCTCAAGCAGAAAGCCGCCGACCTGATCTTCGGCGCGCACGATGCCCGGCCGAAGATCGGCGAGCCGACCGCGGCCGAGGTCCTCGACTCCCGGATCATCCAGGGGGAGAGCGTGGTCCAGCGGGACGAGCCGATCCCGGCGAGGCGCTCGATCGAGGGCAACGTCATCGAGGGCGACCTGGTCGAGGAGAAGCGGCCGCGCCCGGAGCGGGAAAAGCTCGAGGGCCGCCGGGACCGCCCGGCGCTCCCGGCCGGCGACGACAAGACCGACGAGAAGAAGGAGCAGTGATGCACGCGGTCATCCCGTACGTCATCGCTTCCCTGCTCTTCGCGCTCGGCGTCTACGGCGTGCTGCGCCGGCGCAACGCGATCCTGGTGCTGATGGCGGTGGAGCTGATGCTCAACGCGGTCAACCTGATCCTGGTGGCCGCGGACGCGACAGTCCGCGCGGTGCTGGACGGGGTGGCCCCGGAGGCGTGGGCCTATCCGGTGCCGGAACCGCGGTCGGGGGCGATCTTCGCGCTGTTCATCATCGTGCTGGCCGCCGCCGAGGTGGGCGTCGGCCTGGCGATCGTGCTGCAGTACTACCGCCTGCACAAGGCGGTCGTGATCGACGAGGTGGTGCTGGACGAGCACGACCACGAGAAGCAGGTGACCGGGTGAACGCGGCGACGTTCGGTGCGCTGATCCCCGGCGTACCCCTGCTCCTCGGCCTTTCGGGTTTGCTCTTGAAGCCGGGCGACTCTCAGTCGCGTCGGCTCGCCGCCGGGATCGGCATCGCCGGCGCGGCCGTCTCACTCGCCGTGACCCTGGCGTTGTTGCTGTTCACGACCAAACCGCTCGTGGCCGGCACTCAATGGACCCGGATCGGCGACATCGAGGTGACCCTCGGCTTCGAGGCGAGCCTCGCGGCGCTCTACATCGCCCTGGCTGTCACCGTGGTCGCGCTGTTCGTGCAGATCTACTCGGTGGCCTACCTGCACGACGACCCCCGCTACGCGCCGTACGCCGCTCAGATCAGCCTGTTCACCGGCGCGATGCTGCTGGTCGTCACGTCCGGTGACCTGATCGGCATGCTGGTCGGCTGGGAGGTGATGGGCGCCTGCTCCTACCTGCTGATCGGCCACGACCGACGGCTGCCCGAGGCGCCCGCCGCCGCGGTGAAGGCGTTCCTGGTCACCCGGGTCGGCGACGTCGGTTTCCTGCTCGGCATCGCGCTGCTGGCGGTCGACGCCGGCACCACCCGGATCGGCGCGGTCCTCACCCACCACTACGACCACGGCACGCTCACCGCCGCCCTGCTGCTGATCCTGGCCGGGGTGGCCGGCAAGAGCGCCCAGTTCCCGCTGCACACCTGGCTGCCCGACGCGATGGCCGGCCCCACCCCGATCTCGGCGCTGATCCACGCCGCCACCATGGTCGCGGCCGGCGTCTACGTGGTCTTCCGGATGTACCCGCTCTACCAGCAGTCCCCGGCCGCGCTCGCCGTGCTCGGGGTGGCCGCCTCGATCACCATCCTGCTCGGGGCGCTGAGCGCGACCGCCCAGGACGACCTGAAACGGGTGCTGGCCTGGTCGACGGTGAGCCAGATCGGCTACATGACCGGCGCGCTGGCCGTCGGCTCGCCCGCCGCGGCCCTGTTCCACCTGCTCACCCACGCCGCGTTCAAGGCGCTGCTGTTCCTCGCGGCCGGCGCGGTGATCCACGCGGTCGGCACCAACTACCTGTCCCGGATGGGTGGCCTGCGCGAACACATGCCGGTCACCTTCTGGTCGTTCGTGGTCGGGCTGGGCGCGCTGGCCGGGGTGCCGCCGCTGGCCGGCTTCTGGTCCAAGGAGAACGTGCTGGCCGCGGCCGCGCACGCCACCGACGGCGGCGGTCCCGCGCCGGTCTGGGTGGCCTGGCTGGTCTGGCTGGCCGCGCTGTTCGCGGTCGCGGTCACCGCCTGGTACGCCACCCGGCTGCTGCTCTGCGCGTTCTTCGGCATCTCCCGGGCGCACGGCCCGGACGGCCCGGACTGGGAGGTCGGCTTCGACGACGCCCGGTACAGCCCGCCGCACACCCCGCACGACCCGCCCGGCCTGATGCGCTGGCCCATCCTGCTGCTGGCGATCCCGGCCGCGCTGCTCGGCCTGGCCGCCTGGGCGCCCGGTTTCCGCACCGCCCTCGAACTGGACGAACCCCACCTGGACGTGACCGTGGTGCTGCCGCTCGTGCTGCTCGTCCTCGGGTCCGGCACGGCCTGGTTCCTGTGGCGGGCGGTGCCGGGCGTCGACCCGGCCGCGGTGCTCGGGCCGGTCCGGCCGTTCTTCGCGGCCGGCTTCCGGCTCGACGACGTGCAGGACCGGCTGGTGGTGCGCCCGGTGCGGCAGCTCGCCCGGCTGGCCAAGGCCACCGACGAGCGGGTCGTCGACGCCACCGTCGAGGGCACCGGCACCAGCACGACCTGGCTGGGTGAACTGGTCAACGACATGCACCGGGTCGCCCTGCCGTGGGCCGCGCTCATCGTCTTCGCCGGCGCCCTGCTGCTGACCGTCTGGTTCGGAGCCGCCTCGTGAACGACGTCTACCAGGTCATGCTGGTCGCGGCGGTGGCCCTGCCGGCCGTCGGCGCGGCCGTGCTGGCTGTGCTGCCGGCCCGGTTGGCCGGCTGGGCAGCGACCGGTTTCGCGGCGCTGACCCTGGTGCCGATCGTGGTGCTGCCGTTCAGCCACGGCCGGGGGAGCACGCCCTGGGCCGAGCTGGACGTGTCCTGGGTTCCGGCCCTGCACCTCGACTTCCACCTCGGCGTCGACGGGGTGTCCTACCCGCTGGTCGCGCTGACCGGGTTGCTGACGCTGCTGTGTTGCGCGTACACGAAGTGGCATGCGCCTGAGGGCGGCTCACCGCGTACCCTCCTGGCCCTGCTCTTGGTCTTGGAAGCCGGCATCCTCGGCACCTTCCTCAGCCTCGACCTGATTTTGTTCTTCCTGTTCTTCGAGGTCGTGCTCCTGCCGATGTACGCGGTGATCGCCGGCTGGGGTGGCGCCGACCGGCGGCGGGCGGCGCGCAAGTTCGTGCTCTACACGCTATTCGGCTCGGTGTTGCTGCTGCTCGGCGTGCTGACCGTGGCGGTGCACGCGGGCACCGCCGACATGGTCGCCCTGGCCGGCGGCCACGGCCTCACCAAGACCACCCAGTACGCGGCCTTCGCGCTGTTCGCCGTCGCGTTCGCGGTGAAGGCGCCGCTGTGGCCGCTGCACAGCTGGCTGCCGGACGCGCACACCCAGGCGCCCACGGTCGGCTCGGTGATCCTGGCCGGTGTGCTGCTGAAGATGGGCACCTACGGCCTGATCCGGGTCGGCGTCGGCGTGACGCCGCTGGGGGCGCGCTGGGCCGCGCCGCTGCTCGGCATCCTGGCCGCGGCCGCGATCCTGGCCGGCGCTCTGATCTGCCTGAAGCAAACCGAGCTGAAGCGACTGATCGCCTACTCCAGCGTCGGCCACATGGGTTTCGTGCTGCTCGGCATCGCCACCCTGACCGCCACCGGCCTGCAGGCCGCGCTGCTCGGCAACGTGGCGCACGGCCTGATCACCGGCCTGCTGTTCTTCCTGGCCGGCACGATCAAGGACCGGGCCCACACCGGCGACCTGGCCGACCTGGGCGGCCTGCGGGAGACCGCGCCCCGGCTGGCCGGCCTGCTCGGCTTCGCCGCGATCGCGTCGCTCGGCCTGCCCGGCCTGGCCGGCTTCTGGGGCGAGGCGTTCGCGGTGGTCGCCGCGGTGGAGCGGGGTGGCGGGCTGTGGACGACCCTGGCGGTGCTGGCCGCGATCGGCGGGGCGCTGACCGCCGCGTACTTCCTGCGTCTGCTCCGTAAGGTGACGCACGGCCCGGTGGGCACGCCGGTGACCCCGGCCATCGCCGGGGTGGAATGGTTCGCCTGGGCGCCGCTGGTGGCGTTGACCCTCGCCGTGGGCCTGGTGCCCACCTTGGTCCTGGCCGCGACATCGTTGCCGGTGGAGGCACTGATCCGATGACCATCGACCAGGTGACGCTGCTGCCGCTGTACGCGGCCTCGGGCACGGCCGTTCTCGTGCTGCTGATGGACCTTCTTCTTGCGCGCCGGTCTCTTACCATCGCTGCTTTTGCCGTGGGTGGGATCGCCACCGCCGTGTGCGCGATCGTCGTCGGCGTCGCAAAACCGACATTTTGCGCCGGTCCCGAATGCTCCTGGGTCCCTACCCCGCTTGCCGTGACGATGGCAGTCGTCTTCGCCGCGCTCACCGTCGGCGTGCTCGCCCTGTCGGCGCCGTCGCTGAAGATCGGCGCGGCCCCGCCCGGCGAGTTCTGCTTCCTGCTGGCCGCCTCGATGACCGGCGGCGTGGTGATCGGTTACGCCGGCGACCTGATCACCCTGATCGTCGGCCTGGAGACGCTGACCCTCCCGCTGTACGTGCTGGTCGGCCTGCGCCGGTTCGCCCCCGGCGAGAAGGTCAGCACCGCGGGCGCCTCCGCCTCGATCACGTTCTTCCTGATCAGCGTGATCTCCACGGCGATCGCGCTGCTCGGCGCGGCCCTCAACTACGCCGCCACCGGCGCGATCCACCTGAACCACCTGGTCGCCGGGATCGGCCCGCTCGGCCCGGTCGCCCAGACCGGCGCCGCCCTGCTGGTGATCGGCTTCGCCTTCAAGGTCGCGGCCGTGCCGATGCACGCCTGGGCCCCGCCGACGTACGAGGGCGCGCCGCTCCCGGTGGCCGCCTACCTGTCGACCGCCTCGAAGCTGGGCGGCGTACTGGCCCTGATCGCGATCGTGTCCCGGTTGGACGCGGCTCCCGTGGTGGCCGCGCTGGCGGTGCTCACCATGACGACCGGCAACCTGGTGGCGCTGCGCCAGCAGCGCATGGTCCGGCTGTTGGCCTGGTCGTCGATCGCCCAGGCCGGATACATCCTGGCCGCACTGGCACTGGGCGCCGAGGGGGTACGCGCGGCGGCCGTCTACGCGGTGTTCTTCGTGCTGCTCGAGTTCATCGCGTTCGGCGTAGTGGTGGCGCTCCGCCCACCGGCCGCCGACGGCGGCGACCTGCTCGCCTACCGTGGTGCCGGCCGCCGCCACCCATGGCTGGGCGCGGCCTGGGTGCTGGCCATCGCCGGCCTGGCCGGTTTGCCGCCCGGCCTGGCCGGCATGTTCGCCAAGGTGACCGTCGTGGACGCGCTGATCGCCGAAGGTTGGGGCTGGCTGGCCGGTTTCGTGGCCCTGAACGCGGTGATCGGCCTCGCCTACTACGTGCGGGTCACCGCCAACCTTTACGTGACCCCGCCCAAGCCCGGCATCCAGGTGGTCGACCCGGATCTGCTGGAAGCGGCCACCCACCCACGCCTGCGGGTGACCCGCCCGGTAGCGGCCGCCCTGATCATCGCCGCGATCACCGCGGTGGCGATCGGTTTCGCCCCGCAGCTGCTGTTCGACGCCCTCAGCTGACCTTCCGCTGAATCTCTTCGCGCAGGTCATCCGGCAGACCTTCGGCGTCGAGCAGCCGGCCCAGCCGCGCCCGGTCGAGCATGTACACCTCGAACCCCTCGGCGATGCTGACGCTCTTGGCCGGACGATAGCTGACCGAGATCGAGTCACCGGCCTGCACGAACCCCGGCGTAACCACCCGCAGGTAGGCCCCGGTGCGGTTTACCTTGGTGAACCTCTTCAACCACTTGGGCTCCTCCATCCGAGCCTGAAACGTGGCACACGGAACCCGCCCGAACGTAGCCTGCAGTTCCAGCTCGGAGCCGATCCGCCAGCGCTCCCCGATCATCGCCCCGACCAGGTCAAGCCCGAGCGTGGTGAGGTTCTCCCCAAAGGCGCCTCCCGCGAGCGGCCGCCCCAGTTCCTTCTCCCACCAGTCGTAGTCCTCCCGCGCGTACGCGTAAACCGCCTGATCGTCGCCGCCGTGGTGCTTGACGTCCCCGATCGGGTCACCGACCAGTCCACTGTGCAGCCCCGTAGTCTTCGGCCCCGGCGCCCGAACCTGCACCGGGTGGTCAACCGGCCGTTTGTCGATCGCGGTCATGCCAAGCTTCTTGGCCGGGTTGGCCCGAGGCACCCCGACATTGACCTGAAGCACCTTGCCGTCACTCACGAGAACTCCACCACCACTCGATCCTCGACAGGCCGGTACCCCAGTCGCTGGTACAGCCCGTTGCTTGTCGGATTGGCCAGGTCGGTGAAGAGCACGACGGCCTCGGCCCCCTGGTCGAGCGCACTCTGCGTGGCCGCCGTGGTGACCGCGCCGGCGTAACCGCGGCCGCGGTGCTCCTTGGGCGTGTAGACCGTCTGGACACGGCTCATGCCAGCATGAATAGGGGAGCGGGTAGCCGCCGAGACCGGCACGCCGTCAACCTCCCACAGCAGAATCCCACCGTAGCCGAGCCGCTCGTCGATGGCAGCGCCCCCATCTGCCGGCTGCCGCTCCCCGATGTCATCGTGAAACGCAGCGTCCCAGCGAAGCAGCAGCTCCCGGTCGCCGTGGTCGGCCACCCGGGCCCGCCCACCAGGCGCGGCCGGCGGCGTAAGAGCGTCCAAAAGGTACAGACGGCTACGCAGGTCGACGGTCGCCTTGGCCCCGGTGAGCTCCCGCCACCCAGCGACAAACTCATCGATCGAGTCAGCCAACATGTTCACCCCGCTGAGCGCCCGCCCAGCAAGCACCTCAACGGCCGCAGGCACAGCCTCAGCCGGCAAAGCGGAAAACATCATCGGATGCGGCGGCGTCTGCACCAGCAGCCCACCAACATCCCCACCAGGCAAACGCCAGAACCCGAAGACAGGATCCCCCGCCCCGTACGCATGCAGCCCGCGCCGCCGAAGCGTCCCAACAAGCGTGAGAAGCACCGTGTGCTGAACAGGCCGAGCCCGCAAGAACTCCCCCGCAGCGTGCTCAAAGGCCTCAACGTCCGCGGTCAGCTCCCAAGCCATCCCTTCATCCTGGCCGCCCAGCCAGCCGAACGCACCCGATTAACAAGCGTGTGTGAAGAAGGAGCCTGCGGCAACTGCAGGGCAGCAGTGGAACGCTCAGCAGATCAACGATGGCCACCAACAGCGGACTGGCGAGTCGCGCACGTAGACCCCGACGCCCGCCAGCGTCTCGGTGATGCCCTTGATCCTCAGGATCTGCATCGCGCGATCGATGACCGGCGCCGTCACCTCATAGTGAGCGGTCAGCTCACGGCGACTCGGCAGGCGGGAACCGGGCGGAAACTCTCCAGCTTCGATCCGCTTCTCCAGGTCGTCGCCGATCTCTTCGTATCGGTAGCGCGGCGGCACAGTGATCCCCTCGGTTGGCTTCCCGAGTAGATCACCCATAGCTAGCCAAAGCGCTAGCTATGGCAACTTGTCAGTGAGCAACCTCGGTTGGCACTTAGGTAGCTCAGGCAGCGCGGTAGATCCGCCCCGATCTACCCGTGGCCGAGACGAAGGCCCGGAGCATTCACAGTGCCCTGGGCCTCCGCCTTGCGAACTTTACGACGACTCGAATCTAGGGACAGAGCGCTCGAGGATCGGTGCGCGCCCGCTTCCCAGGAACTGCCCGCTCCGCGCGGGACCGGCTTCCGGAAACTGGCCGCTTTGCCCGGAAAGAAAGATCCCTTTTCCGTACGCGCCGGTCCACTCCCGTGGCACTCGGTCCCGGTAGGTGCAGCTCACCCTCCGCGCGCCCGCCACGGGCGGTCCCGGCCCAAGACCCCAACCGTCCACGCCGGCTCACCGACATTGAAGGCTTACCGCTCGGGGCGAACAGGAACTCCGCAAGATCGCGTGCTCACCGGAGGTGCGCAGAGCAGCGCGTATTGGTGAGCAAAGCAAAGCCCGCCAAAGGGTGGGTGTCCGGTTGCGCGAGGGGCGCGGCACATGCCGGTGATGCACGCTGGTCGCGCGGTGGCGGCGGTCGGGGGGAATTGCGGTTGTCGACGGCGTCGCCCGTACCGAAAGGGCTTTGTTTCTCGCGACCTTGATCCTGAAAGGTTTCTAAAGTCCCCAGGCCTTCGCGATCCGGGCCAGGGAATCCTGCCTGGTTGCCGGGTCGTAGACCGTTCCGGCCAGGATCAGCTCGTTCGCCCCGGTTCGCGCGACCAGCTGGTCGAGGTCGGCGACGACCTCCTCGGCCGTGCCCGCGTACTGCGTACCCGGCAGTGAATCGAGCATCGCTCGGTCCAGGTCGGACAGTTCGACCGTGGCGGCCTCGTCGGGCGAGATGATCGGGCCGAGCCGGCCGGTACGCAGGCTCAGCGCCATGATCCGGCTGGGGCCGGCCAGATAGCGAGCCTCCTCGGTCGTCTCGGCGGCGATCACCGAGGCGCTCACCATCACGTGTGGCTCGGGGTGCTGCGGCGACGGCTTGAAGCCGGACCGGTAAAGGTGCAACGCCGACTCCACATCGGAGCTCATCGCGAAGTGGTAGGCGTAACAGAACGGCAGACCGAGAGCAGCCGCAACCTGAGCCCCGTACGTCGAGGAGCCCAGCATCCACACCTCAGGGTAGGTCTCGGCGGCCGGCGTCGCCTGCAGCCGGGCCCCCGGCCCGGCGTCGATCCGGTCGTCGCCGAGCAGCGCCATCAGCGTCTGCAGATGTTCCGGGAACTGCTCGACCGTGAGGTAGGGAGAAACGCCGCGCAACGCCGCCGCGGTCGCCTGGTCGGTGCCCGGCGCGCGGCCGATGCCCAGGTCGATGCGGCCGGGGTGGAGCGCCTCCAGGATCGCGAACTGCTCGGCCACCACGAACGGCATGTGGTTGGGCAGCATCACGCCGCCGGAACCCACCTTGATCTGCCGGGTCTGCGCGGCCACCGAGGCGATCAGCACCGGCGGCGCGGTCGACGCCACGGCCGGCATGTTGTGGTGCTCGGCCACCCAGAAGCGGTGGTAGCCCAGCTCGTCGGCGGTGCGGGCGATGTCGAGGGTGCCGCGGAGTGCGTCGGCGCTGCTGTGCCCCGCGCGAACGGTGGCCAGATCGAGCACGGAAAGCGGGACACGCGTCATGTCTGTGACATTAACGCGGCTCCCGATCAGAGCCGGTGTGACCTGGGCTTCAATGCCGCTGGCTGCGGATCGCCTGGACCCCGACGGTGACCGCGCCCAGCGCCGCCCCGGGCACCAGCATCCAGACCGGCCACGGGTAGATCGGGTCGTCCACGGTCGCCACCACCAGCCCGAAAACCACCAGGTTGACCACGGTGAGGGAGGCCCAGATGGTCCAGAGAACCAGCAGCGCCGTCGGCATCCGGCGCGCCTCGCGGCGCTTCTCCGCCTGCCGGCGGGCGGCGACGTCGGTCGCGCTGAGACCGGGCCGCGGCAGGTCCGAGACAAGGACCAGCAATTCCTTGTACGTCCTAGCCGCGTACGCGTCGCGCACCCGATCGTCGTACTCGTGGAGGGAGAGCCGCCCCTCGTCCAGGGCCAGTTTCAGCTGGTCGGCGACCTTCTGCCGATCGGCGTCGGCCGCTCGGAGCGTCTCGACATCGGTGCGGACCTCTTTCCCCATCGGACGCTCCTTCACGGCACTCAGTGATGGTGCTGATGCTCCTGCGCGTGATGGTACTGATGCGCGACCGCATGTCCCGCCCCGCGAGCGATCATCCAGCGATTGACCGGCACCGTGACGACGAACGCGATGGCCAGCGAGGCGATCAGGCTGCCCCAGAACAGCAGGTCGGCGAGGCCGGCGTCCATCGCGCCCGGGATGACGAGCAGGCTCCCGTTGTCGACCAGCTCCATCACCGCGATGGAGACGGTGTCGGCGGCCAGCGCGACGCCGAGCGCCCGCCGGAAGCCGACGCCGGCCGCGAGCACCGGCCGGATGGCCAGCGTGTAGCCGAAGAAGAAGGCCAGCACGATCGACAGCGTGATGTTGCCGGCGTTGTGCCAGCCCAGGGCGGTGCTGATCACCATCCCGAGGATTTCCCCGATGGCGCAGCCGGTGAGGCAGTGAAGCGTGGCGGAGATGGCCGCCTTGGTGAGCTCCCGCGATTCCATGCCGCCAACATACCCCTGGGGGGTATAAATGCAAGGGGTGAGTACCAAAAACGCCGATCGATGGGGGTCAGACTGGCTCGACCGCCAGGCGCCGTTCTTCCGCCCGCTGGTCGGCGCGGGCGATCGGACCGTGCGGCACCGCCGCCACCAGGGCCGCGACGAGCAGCACGCTGCCGGCGAAGACGAACGCCCACGGTAACCCGCCCGGCCGGTCGACGATCGCACCGGCGATCGCGCCCCCGGCGGCGCTGCCGCCGACCGAGACGGTGACCGTCCAGGTGTACGCCTCGTTCAGCATCGCGGCCGGCGCCAGACGCCCGACCAGCGTGTTGCCGACGGTCAGCGCGGGCGCGATGGTCACCCCGCCGAGCACCAGCGCCATGCCCAGATAGAGCGGACTCGGCATCAACGTCAGGATCAGGAAGCTGACCGCGACCGCCCCGAGCAGCCAGGCGAACTGCCGGGCCAGCGCCATCGCCGGCTGCCGGGTGCCGAACCAGATGCCGCCGATCGCACTGCCGACACCCCAGATCCCGAGGAGTACGCCACCGAGCCCGTCGCCGCCGCCGTGGTGACCCGCGTACGCCGGAACGATGACTCCGGCCGCGCCGAACGCCGTACCCAGCGCCACCACGCAGATCATCAGGGCGGGGAACCCGCCCGCGGTCAGCGGGCCCAGGCCTCGGGCCGCGTGCTCCGATTCGTGGCGGTGCCAGCGCCGCATCACCGGCAGCCGGGAGATCCAGGCGGTGCCCACGAAGGTGGCGAACGCGGCCGCCAGAATCGCGGTGGCCGGCCGATGCGTGATCACCACGAACGCCGACACCAGCAGCGGCCCGAGCACGAACACCAGCTCGAACAGGGAGGTCTCGGCGGCCAGGGCGGCACCGCGCAGGTGATGCTGGCCGGAGCCGGCCGCGGTCATGTTGTTCCAGCCGCGCCGGATCGCCGCGGTCAGCGGCGGATAGGTGGCACCCGCGATCGCCGAGGCCGCGAAGATCCACGGGAGCGAGGTCGCCAGCACCAGCCCGATCAGGGCCAGCGGATGCAGTACGGAGGTGGCCAGCAGGATCGGCGCCGGCCCGATCCGGTCGGCGAGCCGTCCCGCGATCGGGCTGACGGTGGCGCCGGCGACCGCGTAGACCCCGGCGTTGAGCCCGGCCGCCGAGTAGCTGCCGGTGGTCTGCTGCACGAGCAGGAGCAGGGCGAGCGGGGTCATGCCGATGCCGAGGCGGGCGAGAATGCCGACGCTGAGCAGGATCCGGCCGCCGGGGAGTCGCCAGACGCCAACGTACTGACGCAAAGCGGCCACCGTGCTCGCCTCCCCATGTAATGACCAAACCCGGTAATAGACCCTAACCGGGAAACATGTTGGAAACGAAGGGCCGGTGTCGCGGAACACACGGCGAAGGACCGCCCCGAACGGGACGGCCCTTCGTTGTCGGACGTCAGCGGTACTGGATGGCGCCGGCCTGCTCGCGCAGGCGGGCGATGCGCTGCTCCATCGGCGGGTGGGTGGAGAACAGGGCCGAGATGCCGCCGCCCCGGAACGGGTTGGCGATCATCAGGTGGGCGGCGCTGGTGAGCTGCCCGTCAGCCGGCATGGGCAGGCGCTGAGCCCCGTACTGAATCTTCTCGAGAGCGCTCGCGAGCGCGAGCGGATCGCCGGTCAGTGCGGCTCCCGAAGCGTCCGCCTGGAATTCCCGGTTGCGGCTGATCGCCAGCTGAATGACCGAGGCCGCCAGCGGCCCGAGGATCAGCATGAGCAGCAGCGAGGCCGGGTTCGGGCCGTCGTCGTCATCCGAGCCGCCGAGCGGCAGGAAGATCGCCAGCTGGGCGAACATCGTGATGATGCCGGCCAGCGCGCCCGCCACGCTCGAGATCAGGATGTCCCGGTTGTAGACGTGCGACAGCTCGTGCCCGATCACGGCCCGAAGCTCCCGCCGGTCGAGCAGCTGGGTGATCCCCACGGTGACGGCGACCGCCGCATGCTGCGGGTTACGCCCGGTGGCGAACGCGTTGGGCTGCATCGAGGGCGAGACGTAGAGGCGTGGCATCGGCTGGTTGGCGGTGGCCGAAAGCTCCCGAACCATCTGGTAGAGGGCGGGGAACTCGGCCTCGCTCACCGGCCGGGCCCGCATCGACCGAAGCGCGAGCTTGTCCGAGAAGAAGTAGCTGAACGCGTTCATGCCCACCGAGATGAACACGGCGAACACCAGACCTCCACTGCCACCGACCCAGTAGCCGATCGCCAGGATCAGCCCGCTGAGAAGACCGAGCAGGGCGGCCGTCTTGAGACCGTTGTGATGGCTGGACAACAGAAACTCCTTGGTGAGTGCGTATTGACGTGAACGCGTCTCACCTGCGTTTTCATCCGCCCAGGGCTGTGAATTCGCTGAACCCTTGCTACCGTCCGGCGCATGCCCGTGATCGCCCTGCGCCCGGTAGCCGACGCCGACGTCGAGCCCCTCTTCCAGATGATGCGCGACCCGGAGGCGGTCCGGATGGCCGCTTTCACCTCCGAGGACCCCGACGACCGCGAGGCGTTCGAGGCCCACCTGTCCCGCATCCGCGCAAACCCCGAGGTCACCAACCGGGTGATCACCGAAGACGGCGAGATAGTAGGAAACATCGCCTGCTTCGTGATGGAGGGCGACACCGAGATCACCTACTGGATCGACCGCTCCCGCTGGGGCCAAGGCATAGCGACGGAGGCCCTGACCCAGTTCCTGGACCTGGTCAAAACCCGCCCGTTGCACGCCCGAGCCGCAAGCGACAACGCCCGCTCCTTGCAGGTGCTGCAAAAGGCAGGCTTCGCCCCGATCAGAACCGAGGTCTCGTACGCCGCGGGAAGGTCCAAGGACATCGAGGAGACGGTCCTGCTCCTGCCCTGAGAAACGCGAAACGGCCCCGGAGCCCGGGGCCGTTGCTGTGCTGGTGGCGGGTAGAGGATTCGAACCTCTGTAGCTTTCGCGACGGATTTACAGTCCGCTCCCATTGGCCGCTCGGGCAACCCGCCTGGGCACACCGCTTCGGTTTCCCTCAGCAGCGGAGAACAGAATAGCCGTACCGTCGGCCCGTTTCGCAACCGGGTACCGTCGGCATGTCGGAGGCCGGGTCGCCGTGCCTCCGCGTCCATCGACGTACGCCAGCCCGCAGGAGTCTGATCATGGCAGCCAGCCCGTCCTTCGACATCGTGAGCAAGGTCGACAGTCAGGAGGTCGACAACGCGTTCAATCAGGCGGAGAAGGAGCTCGCCACCCGGTTCGACTTCCGGGGCACGGGCACCGTCGTCGCGAAGTCGGGCGAGGCCTTCACGATCACCTCCGAGACCGAGGAGCGGGCCGTGGCCGCGCTCGACGTGTTCAAGGAGAAGCTGGTCAAGCGGAACATCTCGCTCAAGTCCCTGGACGCGGGGGAGCCGCGGCAGTCCGGCAAGACCTACAAGATCGACCTCAAGGTCGTCGAGGGGATCGAGTCCGACAAGGCCAAGGTGATCAGCAAGAAGATCCGCGACGAGGGCCCCAAGGGCGTGCAGGCGCAGATCCAGGGCGACCAGCTGCGGGTCACCGGCAAGAAGCGGGACGATCTGCAGGCCGTGATCGCCCTGCTCAAGGCCGAGGACTTCGGCGTCGCCCTCCAGTTCACCAATTACCGCTGATCCACCCCTGATCGGGGTCAGACTGGGGCTATGAGCACCAGCACCTGGACCGTGGTGGTCGGCGGCGTCGCCGGGCTGGCGCTTGTCGTGTTCGGGATCGGGATGCTGGTCACCGGCCGGGCACCGGACGCCACCGCCCGGATGTTCCGCAGCGTGCGTGATGCCGGCTGTTACCACCTTCTGTTCGGGGCCGGCCTGACCCTCGTGGTGGTGGGCACCGCCGTGGGTGGCGGGATCGTCACGATTTTGACCACCGTGGCCGCGTTGGCGCTGGTGGGGTGGGCCCTGGTCCGGTTCCGGCCGCGTGGTCATCGTCGCACCGGCAGCCTGAGCGGTGGAAAGCACTGAGCGGTAACGGGTAGAAACGGCGTGTGGACCTGACACACGCCGTTCTTTCATTTGCGGTTCTGGGCGCCCTGCTGACGATCACGCCGGGGCTGGACACGGCTCTCGTACTGCGCGCCGCGGTGACCATGGGTCGCGGGCCGGCTTTCGCCACCGCGCTGGGGGTGGGCACGGGCGCGCTGATCTGGGGCGCGGCCGCCGCGGTCGGGGTTTCGGCCCTGCTCACCGCGTCCGAGGTCGGCTACACGATCCTGCGGGTGGCCGGCGCCGCATACATGATCTACCTCGGCGCAAAGATGATCTGGGGCGCCAAAACCGAGGAAACCGCCCACGACGCCCCGGCAAGACCGACGCTGTGGTCGACCTTCGGCCGCGGGCTGCTGACCAACCTGCTCAACCCCAAGGTCGGCGCCTTCTACGTGGCGGTGCTCCCGCAGTTCATCCCGGCCGGCGAGTCCCCACTACTGGTCGGCGTCCTGCTGGCCCTGGTGCACGACCTCGAGGGAATCCTCTGGTTCACCGCGATCATCCTGGGCGCCCGGGCCCTGCGCGGCCGCCTGAAAGGGCGCTGGATCGACGTCGGTACCGGCTCGGTGCTGGTCGGCTTCGGCGTGAAGCTCGGCCTGTCCAACCGATAACCTGGCCGCATGGTGATCGAACCGGTGGTCGGGCTGGACCGGGTGGACGAGCGTTGGGTGCTCGCCGACGTCAGGTACTACCTGGACGGCCGCTCCGGCCGGGCCGCCTACCAGGGTGGCCACCTGCCCGGCGCGATCTTCGTGGACATGGATCAGGATCTCGCGGCGCACGCCGGGCCGGCCGACGGCCGGCACCCGCTGCCGGAGGCCGCGGCCTTCGCCGCCCGGATGGCCGAGCTGGGCATCGGCGACGACGACACGGTGATCGCGTACGACGACGCCGGCGGCGTGATGGCGGCCCGCCTGGTGTGGATGCTCCGGGCCACCGGGCACGACGCGGCCCTCCTCGACGGCGGCCTGGGGGCATACCCGGGTGAGCTGGAGACCGCCGTGCCGCAGCGTCCCCGCGCGACCTTCACCCACCGGCCCTGGCCGGCCGATCGGCTGGCCGGCATCGACGAGGCGGCGTCCGGGTCCTTTGTGGTGATCGATGCCCGCCAGCCGGAGCGGTTCCGGGGCGAGTCCGAGCCGATCGACCCGCGGCCGGGCCACATCCCGGGCGCGCGCAGCGTGCCCTGCCGGGAGAACGTGGACGCCGACGGCCGCTTCCTGGCGCCGCAGGTGTTGCGCGAGCGGTTCGCGAAGGCCGGCGTCACCGCGGACAGCGAGGTCATCTCGTACTGCGGGTCGGGCGTGACCGCCTGCCACAACCTGCTTGCCCTGGAACGGGCCGGCTTCGCGCCGGCCCGGCTGTACCCCGGCTCCTGGTCGCAGTACAGCGCGACCGACCGTCCGGCCGCGACCGGCGACTAGAGGTCCAGCCCCTGCTCCTCGAGCCATCGGTTGTGCGATTCCCAGGCGGCCTGCTTGCTGCTGCCCAGCGCCGTACCGATCTGGGTCCACGAGGCACCCGCGCCGCGCGCCGAGCGCACCATGGACTGTCGCCCGTACCCGGCCTTGCGGATGACCACCTCGCTGAGGGCCAGCATCTCGAGCGCGTCGTCCTTGCTGAGCGGCGGTGAGTTTCCGTGGCTGTCACCGGCCATTGCGGCCATTGCGTCCCGCATCCTCAGCTCGTCGTACCGCGTTGTAGCGGTTGAGAGAGTGTGCTGTCGCTCCAGTTCGTCCGGTGAGGCCGCCATATCCGCCACTCTGGCGTCAGGCGCTCTTGACGTCAAGTGATCTTGACGACCAAGAGCCGAATTGCCCTCACTTACTTCCTTATATCCGGCAGAAAGCTGTCAATTTTGCTGGGTTGAATCCGCGCCGTACCTCAGCCGTTCGGTCAGGATTTAGGTATGGGGGTCGCCGAGTCGCACTTGAACACTGCCCATCGCACAACTGGTGTGGCACCATCATGTGACCCCCCACTGGGCAGTTCTAAACAACGCAGGAGCCAATGATGTTCACAAGGAAGCTGGGCCGCCTGCTCGGCTTGGTTTTCGTTCTCGCCGCTGCCGTCGGTGGTGTCGGCGCTGTGGCCGGGGCGCAAGACCAGAGCAGTACTCCCGCTGCTGTCGATTACACGAATCTAAACATCATCTGGGAGTGACTGCAGAACGCTGAGCAGCGCTGTGGTACAGCCTTGACCTGCGAGGGAGCATTATGGCTGGGCGTCCTGCAGCGCGGCGACGCTCTGCTCAATACGCGTGGCTAGTCACCAACCCTCTGGCCATCTTCGCGCTGATCTGCCTGATCTCCTTCTGGACGGCCCACCCGCGGTGGTATGCGGAGTGGGCCGGCGGTTTGATCGCGCTCGCGCTCTACATCGTCGCGGACATCGGTGTTCTTAACTTCGTGATCGGCCGAAGCGTCTTCAAGGTCGTGGTCACTGAGGTCCCGTTCGTCCTCGCGCTCTACTTCCTGCCGCCACCGATGGTGATCGTCGTCGGCACCCTCGCCCTGACGCTCGGGCAGCTGCGTGCCTCGATGCCGGCCACCAAGATGTGGTTCAACGTGGCCAAGGCCGGCGCGAGCGCGTCCATGGCGTTGCTGGTGATCGCCGCGCTGCCCGACATCCGCGGGGCCGGCCCGGGCACCTGGGCCATCCTCTTCGCCGCGGTCGCCGTCAACTTCCTCTTCGACCTGATCTGCCTGGCCGCCGTGATGAGCCTGGTGCAGGGCGTCCGAGCCGGCCAGGAAGTGCTCCGCGCGATCTGGACGCCGGCGCTGGTCTCCGGCATCAACGTCACCGTCGGCCTGGTCTTCCTGGTCGCCCTCGACGCCACCTGGTGGGCCGCCGTTCTGCTGACGGTGCTGGCCGCGGCGCTGGTCGTGGTGTTGCGCTCGCTCGCCGAGTTCTTCCGTCAGCACCGCACCCTGGCCGAGGTCTACGAGCTCACCCAGGCGATCCGCGAGGCCGGCACCGACACCAGCCTGCCCGATGTGCTGCTCGGCCGGGTCCGGGCCCTGATGCGCGCCGAATACGCCACGCTCTGGCTGGCGCCGCAGGGCCGGCACCCCGAGGTGCTGCTCACCGCCCGGGTGGAGAACAAGGGTCTGCTCGACCTGTCGACCACTCCGCCCGCGGTCCGCGCCCGCTCGATCGCGAACGGGAAGACGGTCACCGTCGGCCCGCGCCTGGAGTCGGACGACGACCTGCGCTCGGCCCTGAACGCCGCCAAGGTCAAGGACGTCGTCGTGGTGCCGTTACGGTCCGGCCGCACCACCATCGGCAGCCTCGAGGTGGTCAACCGGATCGGCGACACCCGCACCTTCCGTGACCCTGACGTCCAGGTGCTGGAGACGGTCGCCGCGCACGCCGCGGTGGCAGTGGAAAACTCGCGGCTGGTCGAGCGGCTGCGCTACGACGCCTACCACGACCGCCTCACCGGGCTGCCCAACCGCCGCCGGATCACCGACGCGCTGGCCGAGTCGGTCAAGGTGCAGGCCCAGGACGACGTGGTCGCGGTCCTGCTGGTCGACGTGGACGGGCAGCGGGACGTCAACGAGTCGATGGGGCACGGCGCCGGCGACAAGCTTCTCGCCGAGGTGGCCGAGCGGCTGCGCAGCATCGCCGGCCCGGGCGCCCTGGTCGGCCGGATCGGCGGCGACGAGTTCGTGGTCACGCTGCGGGTGGAGAGCACCGACGCGACCGTCGAGCTGGCGACCCGGATGCGGGAGCGGATGCGCGGGCCGATGACGGTCGGAAAGCTGATGCTCGACGTGGACACGGCGGTGGGTGTCGCGGTCTACCCCGACCACGGCGACGACCCCGAGACGCTGCTCCAGCGGGCCGAGCTGGCCGCCAACGCGGCCAAGGTCCTGCCGTACGGCGTGCAGCTGTTCCACCCGGCCCTGGAGTCCCGTGCGGTCCGCCGCCTGGGCATCGCGGCCGATCTGCGCAAGGCCCTCGACAACGACGAGCTGGACGTCTACTTCCAGCCCAAGGTCACCCTCCGCGACCGGCACCTGGTCGGCGTCGAGTGTCTGGCCCGCTGGCAGCACCCGACGCACGGCGAGGTGGCCCCGGAAGACTTCGTGGCCGTCGCCGAGCACACCGGCCAGCTCTCCCGGCTCACCGAGCGGGTCCTGACCGAGGGCCTGCGGCGTTGCCGGGAATGGGCCGACGCCGACCGCCCGCTCTCCATCGCGGTCAACCTGTCGGTCCGCACTCTGCTCGACTCGCGCTTCCCCGACCAGGTCGAGGCCCTGCTCACCCAGTACGGCGTGGCCGCCGCCCAGGTGACCTTCGAGATTTCCGAGCCGGGCATGCTCGGCGACATCGAGCGGGTGCTGCCGACTCTCTACCGCCTGCGTGATCTCGGCGTGCGGCTGAGTGTGGACGACTTCGGCACGGGTGCCTCGTCACTGTCCTACCTACGCCAGTGGCCGGTGCACGAGGTGAAGATCGACGACAGCTTCGTGCAGGGCATGGCGACCGACAGCGGCGACCTGGCGATCGTGCGGGCCGTGGTGAGCCTGTCCCGGGAGTTCGGTCTGACCGTGGTGGCCGAGGGCGTGGAGAGCGAACTGACCCTCGATCTGCTCGAGGAGATGGGCTGCGAGATCGGCCAGGGCTACCTGTTCTCCCGCCCGCTTCCGTACGAGCGGCTGGAGGCCTGGTTCAACGCTCAGACCGAGCCGGAGTCGACCCCCACGGGCGAGGTTCGCAGGCTCCGAGCGGTGATCTGACCTGCGGTTTTCCTGAGGTGGGGGAGTCGATTTCACCCCCGGGGGAGGGCCGTGTAGTCTTATGTCCGCAGCGAGCGAGAGATCGCACGCAAGCCCCCTTAGCTCAGTCGGCAGAGCGTCTCCATGGTAAGGAGAAGGTCTACGGTTCGATTCCGTAAGGGGGCTCTACCGGGTTCGTTCCCCGCCACAGGCGCAGGACTTGAGCCTGGCTTGGCGGTGTAGCTCAGTTGGCAGAGCAAACGGCTCATAATCGTTGTGTCGGCGGTTCAAGTCCGCCCACCGCTACTTGCGACGGGGGCCCTTACCGGGCCCCATTTTGCAGATCGGCCCTCCGAGGACGTAATCTCGTAGGTCGTTAAGTAACCCCGTGAGCAGGAAGGCACCTTGCCGTGGCCAAGGCGACCGACGTCCGTCCGAAGATCACCCTGGCGTGTACGGAGTGCAAGGAGCGGAACTACATCACCCGCAAGAACCGGCGTAACGACCCCGACCGCGTTGAGCTGAAGAAGTTCTGCCCGCGCGACGGCCGGCACACCCTGCACCGCGAGACGCGCTAAGCCAGCGCCCGCTCCAAAGCACCCCTCTGCGCCGTCCAGCTCACGCTGGGCGGCGCAGAGTAGTTTGTGGGCATGCCCCTGGACCAAGCCTTCGTCGGCCGGAAATATCCGCCCACCGAGCCCTACCTCGTCGGGCGCGAGAAGATCCGCGAGTTCGCCCGCGCCATCGGCGCCGCCGAGCGGGAGTTCCACGATCCCGAGGCGGCCCGCGCGATCGGCTACCCCGACGTCGTCGCCCCGCCCACCTTCCCGATCGTCTTCACGATGGCGTCCAGCCACGCGCAGATCGTCGAGGACCCGGAGCTCGGCATCGACTACACCCGGGTGGTGCACGGCGACCAGAAGTTCGTCTACGCCCGCCCGATCGTGGCCGGCGACGCCCTGGTGTGTGTGAACACGGTCGAGGACATCACCACTCGGGGCGGACACGACTTCATGACCACCCGCAGCGACGTCACGACCGAGGCCGGCGAGCTGGTTGTGACGGTCTGGGCCAAGCTCGTGCAGCGCGGGGAGGACTGACCATGGAAAAGACCTACCGCGTCACCCGGGCCGATCTGGTGCGCTACGCCGGTGCCTCCGGCGACTTCAACCCGATCCACTGGAGCGAGCGCTTCGCCAACAATGTGGGCCTGCCCGGTGTGATCGCCCACGGCATGTTCACGATGGCTCTGGTCAGCCGGGCCGTGACCGAGTGGGCCGGCGCTCCGGACACGGTTGTGGAGCTCGGTGTTCGCTTCGCCCGCCCGGTCCCGGTGCCCGACACCGACGAGGGCACCGAGGTCGTCGTGACCGTCACCGAGCGGGGCGAGACCGACGAGGGCCACACGAAACTCGCCGTCACGGCGACCTGTCAGGGCGAGAAAGTTCTGTCCCTGGCGCAGGCGGTTGTCCGGAAGAGGTAGGGCGGGTTGGGCTAACCCGGTGTGAACCCGTACACTGGTCCGCCGTGGGGCAGTGACCCCCTGAACCGGCCTGCGCGAAGCATGTCCGATCAGGGAAAGCGGCCCCACATAGGGGTGTAGCTCAATTGGCAGAGCAGCGGTCTCCAAAACCGCAGGCTGCAGGTTCAAGTCCTGTCACCCCTGCGCAACTCTCCTGACGTGCCCGCTCGGTGCGCGGTCCGCA
This sequence comes from Paractinoplanes tereljensis, assembly GCF_016862435.1. Classification (GTDB taxonomy): domain Bacteria; phylum Actinomycetota; class Actinomycetes; order Mycobacteriales; family Micromonosporaceae; genus Actinoplanes; species Actinoplanes tereljensis. The sequence goes on along the minus strand of NZ_BOMY01000013.1, from coordinate 375,741 downwards.
CGACCCCCGCGCCGGATCGAGCGCCGACGGGGGTCCACCACCACCGATCACGGAAGTAGGGCGGCATGGCCGAGAGGAACCGACCCGGTGACGCCGGCGATCCGGCCGACGACGAGGTCTTTGAGGATGCCGTCGCCGAGGACGAGATCGACGACGAAGACGAGCCGGTAAGCCGCGGCGGCGGTGCCGCCGTCAAGGAACGCACCAAGGGTTCCGACTCGCCGAAGGCCAAGAAGGAGACCCGCCGGACGGGCATCTTCGGCCGTATCGGTGGTTTCTTCCGTGAGGTCGTCAGCGAACTGCGTAAGGTCATTTGGCCGACCCGCAAGGAGCTCCTGACCTACACCACGATCGTGGTCGTCTTCGTGACGATCATGACCGCCATCGTGGCTGTCCTGGACTACGGGTTCGGCAAGGGCATCCTCTGGGCGTTCGGCGGCTGACGGCCGGCCGAGGTTCTCTGAAGACTGATCTGGAAGTGAGCGAGCGTGCCTGAGTACGACGACGACGAGACCACCCCGACCACCGACGAGCAGTCGTCGGTGGCCACGGTGGACGCCGACGAGTCGGTCGAGTCGGTCGAGGCCGCCCCCACCGAGACGGCCGTCGAGGAAGACGAAGACTTCGACCCGGTGCAGGAGCTGCGGCAGAAGCTGCGCTACGCCCCCGGCGACTGGTACGTGGTGCACTCGTACGCGGGTTACGAGAACAAGGTCAAGACCAACCTCGAGACCCGCATCACGAGCCTCGACATGGAGGACTTCATCTTCCAGGTCGAGGTGCCGACCCGCGAAGAGGTCGAGGTCAAGAACGGCAAGCGTCAGCAGGTCAACAACAAGGTCTTCCCGGGCTACATCCTGGTCCGGATGGATCTGACCCCCGAGTCCTACTCGTGTGTGCGCAACACCCCCGGCGTGACCGGCTTCGTGGGCGCCACCGACCGGGTCGACCGCCCGGCCCCGCTCTCCCTCGACGAGGTGCTGAAGTGGCTGGCCCCGGCGGTCGAGACCGAGGAGAAGAAGGCCAAGCCCGAGATCAAGGTCCTCGACTTCGAGGTCGGCGACTCGGTCACGGTCACCGACGGCGCGTTCGCCTCGCTGCCGGCCTCGATCAGTGAAATCAATGCCGACCAGCAGAAGTTGAAGGTTCTGGTCTCCATCTTCGGTCGCGAGACCCCGGTGGAGCTCAACTTCAACCAGGTCACCAAGATCTGACAGCAGTCAGTGGGAGGGGCTCCGATTCAGTGGGGCCCCGCCAACAACCACAGGAGTAATGAAGTAATGAAGCGCAGCAAGGCGTACCGCGCCGCAGCCGAGAAGATCGACCTGGCCAAGCTCTACGAGCCGGCCGAGGCGGTCAAGCTCGCCAAGGAATCCAGCCCCACCAAGTTCGACGCGACCGTCGAGGTCGCGATGCGACTGGGTGTCGACCCGCGTAAGGCGGACCAGATGGTCCGCGGCACGGTCAACCTGCCGCACGGCACCGGCAAGACGGCCCGCGTGATCGTCTTCGCCCAGGGCGCCAAGGCCGAAGAGGCCGTGGCGGCCGGCGCCGACGAGGTCGGCACCGACGAGCTCGTCGCCCGCATCCAGGGTGGCTGGCTCGACTTCGACGCCGCGATCGCGACCCCCGACCAGATGGCCAAGATCGGTCGGATCGCCCGCATCCTCGGCCCGCGTGGTCTCATGCCCAACCCGAAGACCGGCACGGTGACCGTGGACGTCACCAAGGCGATCAACGAGATCAAGGGCGGCAAGATCACCTTCCGGGTGGACAAGCACTCCAACCTGCACCTGATCATCGGCAAGGCCTCGTTCTCCGAGGAGCAGCTGGTCGACAACTACGCGGCCGTGCTCGACGAGATCCTGCGGGCCAAGCCGTCGGCGGCCAAGGGCACCTACCTCAAGAAGGTCACCGTAACCACCACCATGGGCCCCGGCGTGCCGGTCGACCCGAAGGTCGTGAAGGGCTTCAAGCCCGGCGAAGCCTGATCGAAGTAGATCGCTGAAGAAGGCCCTCGGGGGACACCCCGGGGGCCTTCTTTGTGGAAAGCTTTCGCCCGTGCGCTTCGACGGGGTCTGGTTCCGGTACGGAAGACGCGCCGACTGGACCCTGCGCGAGGTCGACGCGACGGCCGAGCCGGGCGCCACGGTCGTGGTTCTGGGCCGCAACGGCGCCGGCAAATCCACCCTGCTTCAGCTGGCCGCGGGCGTGCTCCGGCCCGCCCGCGGAGTGATCAGCGGCCGTCCGGAGACGATCGGCTGGGTCCCCGAGCGCTTCCCGGCCGATCAGCCCTTCACCGCCGGCGACTACCTGCGCCGGATGGCCCGCGTCCGTGCGGTCGCCGACCCGCACGCCGTCGATCGCTGGCTCGAGCGCCTCCTGCTCACCGAGCACATCGACACCCGCCTCGCCGACCTCTCCAAGGGCACCGCGCAGAAAGTCGGCCTCGCCCAGGCCCTGCTGCTCCCGCCCGGCCTGCTGGTCCTCGACGAGCCCTGGGAGGGCCTCGACGCGGTCGCCCGCACGCTGATCCCGGAGATCGTCGCCGAGGTGACCGAGGCCGGCGGCACGGTCTTGGTCAGCGACCATCGCGGCGAGATCACCGCGCTGCCCGGGGCGATCCACTGGACGGTCTCCGAACACGGCGTGCACGCCGAGGCGCCGACGGCGCCGACCGACTCGGACGAGGTGATCGTCGAGGTCGCGGTCCGCCGGTCGGAGGCGACCCAGGCGGTGGCCGAGCTGCGTGCCGCCGGTCACCGCGTGCTGCGCATTCAAAATCCAGAGGTACGCCGAGCCCACTCACCCATCGAACCCACCCCCGACCGAGAAGCTCAGCAGACCGAGCGGGGCTCCCGATGACGGCACTGGTAACCATGCGGGTGGCCGGGTTCGTGCGCGGCGGCCGAGCCCTGGCTCCGCTGATCGCCGTGCTGGTCGAGCTGGGCGTGATCTACGGCGGGGGAGCGTCCCCGGCCGCGGTTGCCTACGGCTATTCGGCGGCCGCCCTCTTCCCGGTGCTCGCCTGGCTCACCAAGCTGTTGCTCGACACCGAGCCCGACGTGCAGCGCCGGCTGGCCCGGCTGGCGGTCGGCCCGCGCCGGGAGGCGACCGCCGGAGTGCTCACCGCGGTCCTGCTCGCGCTGGTGGTCTGCGTGGCCGCGATGGTCGCGCCCTGGCTCTTCCACGGCATCGACACCAGGGTCGACCTCGGCGCCGGTCTCGCCCTGGGGGTGCTGGCCCACCTGCTGGCCGTGCCGGCCGCGGTGGCGGTCGGCGCGCTGGCCAGCCGGGCCGTGACCGGCAGTGTCCGGATGGGCGTGACGGTGCTGGTGGTGGCCTCGGTCCTGGTGGTGGTGCTGGGGCTGAGCGGCTCGGTCGCGCCCTGGCTGGTGCCGCCGGTGATGGCCACGGCCCGGGTCCTGAGCGGCAAGGACCTTCCGCAGCTCGGCACGCTGGTCCTGCTCGCCGGCTGGGCGGCCGGGTGGTGCGTGGCCGCCTTCGCCGGGTACGGATGGCTCCGCCGGGCCCGCGCCTGACCGGTCGGCCACGGTGCTGGTCGGCGCGGCACGGGAGTGGGTGCTTTGAAGCCTGAGGCAGGGGCGGCGTGATTTGGCGGTTGCGATGAGACCGCGTACTCTTCATTTCGAAGTTCCACCCATAGACCACTGGTCGCCGCAATCACCGTCGCGAGACGGAGATCGCGGCCGAAGGTCCCGCAGGATGCGGGCGACCCGCGCAGGGGAGAACGGTTCGTGAAAAAGGTTCATGTTTTCCTCTGAGCCTGATTCCGCCCCGTGCGCCCTGCGCCGGGGCGTTTCTCATTTGCGGTTCCTTCTCCCCAGACCAGTGGCTTTGAGCACTGAGAGAGGAGGGACATGGCGGACAAGCCGGTCCGGGCTGACAAAGCCAATGCCGTTTCCGAGCTGACGGACCACTTCCGTAACTCGGCGGCCACCGTGTTGACCGAGTACCGCGGCCTCACGGTCAAGCAGCTCACTGAGCTGCGGCGCTCACTCGGCCAGGAGACCAAGTACTCCGTTTCGAAGAACACGCTGGCCAAGCGGGCAGCAAACGAAGCGGGCATCGAAGGTCTCAACGAGCTGTTCACCGGTCCTACCGCGCTCGCCTTCATCAGCGGCGACCCGGTCGAGGCAGCAAAGGGTCTTCGGGCCTTCGCCAAGGCCCACCCCGTCCTGAAGATCAAGGGCGGCGTTTTCGAGGGCAGGGCGATCACGGCCGACGAGGTCAACAAGATCGCTGACCTCGAGTCGCGTGAGGTTCTGCTGGCGAAGCTGGCCGGAGCCATGAAGGGCAACCTGACCAAGGCAGCCGGCCTCTTCCAGGCCCCGCTGTCGCAGGTGGCTCGCCTCGCGGCCGCCCTGCAGGAGAAGCGCGAGCAGGACGCTCCCGCGGAGGCCTGAGCCACCGCGCACCAGTACGACTTTTTGATCAGAAGCTAGGAAAGGTTGCCAGATATGGCGAAGCTCAGCACTGACGAGCTGCTTGACGCGTTCAAGGAAATGACGCTGATCGAGCTGTCCGAGTTCGTGAAGCAGTTCGAGGAGACCTTCGAGGTCACCGCGGCTGCTCCGGTCGCCATCGCGGCCGCCGGCGGCGGCGCTGCTGCCGCGCCGGTCGAGGAGGAGAAGGACTCGTTCGACGTCGTCCTCGAGGGTGACGGTGGCAAGAAGATCCAGGTCATCAAGGTCGTGCGCGAGCTGACCGGCCTGGGCCTCAAGGAGGCCAAGGACGCCGTTGAGAGCGCCCCCAAGGCGATCCTCGAGGGTGTCAACAAGGAGAAGGCCGAGGCCGCCAAGGCCAAGCTCGAGGGCGAAGGCGCCAAGGTCACCCTCAAGTGATCTAAGGCTCTACTGTTTTTCCTTGCGAATGGCGGGGACCCATGCTTTGGGTCCCCGCTTTTCCGTTTTCGACCCCGTTGCTCCTGGTGGCGGGCTTGCCATCGGCTGTCGTCCAGCCGACCGGCAAAGCCGGTTTAATCGGGCAAAGCCTCGGGTATCGTCGCTAGCACGTGCCCGTCACCCGGCGGCACGAGTCCGACCCACGGCGCAGCCCTTGACTGAGTGTCCGCTGACAGGCACGCTGACAACAGCAAGTTTCCGCGCTTGCGACAGCCGCCCTGTGGGTGGTCCGATGTTCAACGGGCCTTCCGCAGACGGCACCCGAGGGAGATTCGCCGCGTTCTGAGCGGCCCCGCGTTTGGCACTGACCATGGAGGCGCAGGTCAGAGGCCGCGGGGACACGTTCCGCAGGCCCCCTCTGGTGTGGGCTGGACAGCGGTTAGCCGAGCGGCTACACTGCTAGTTTGCGCTGCCTTCTGCCTTGAGCCCTGCCTGGACATCCACCCGGATGAATTCCTGGGGGCTCGTTGTAGTGCCTACGAACGAGGGCAACGCAAACAGTTGCATACCGCAGCTGCAGCCGCATCAGCAGCACCGGTCCTCGGAAGGACGCATCTTGGCAGCTTCCCGCCCTGCGAAGACCAGCCGTACGTCGAGCGCTTACGCACCCCGCCGTGTCTCTTTCGGCAGGATCACCGAGCAACTTGAGGTCCCCAACCTTCTTGCCCTCCAGACCGAGTCTTTCGACTGGCTGGTTGGCAACGAGGCTTGGCAGGCCCGGTCGACGGACGACCCGAACGCCCACTCGGGCCTCGCAGAGATCCTCGAAGAGATCAGTCCCATTGAGGACTTCTCCGGCACTATGTCACTGTCCTTCTCGTCTCCGCGATTCGACGAGGTGAAGGCCTCGATCGAGGAGTGCAAAGAGAAGGACCTGACTTACTGCGCGCCGCTGTTCGTGACCGCGGAGTTCACCAACAACACGACTGGCGAGATCAAGAGCCAGACCGTGTTCATGGGTGACTTCCCGATGATGACCCCCAAGGGGACGTTCGTCATCAACGGCACCGAGCGGGTCGTCGTGAGCCAGCTCGTCCGCTCGCCGGGCGTGTACTTCACGAAGGAGCCGGACAAGACCTCCGACCGTGACCTGTCCAGCGTCAAGGTCATCCCCAGCCGGGGTGCCTGGCTGGAGTTCGACATCGACAAGCGCGACACCGTCGGTGTCCGGATCGACCGCAAGCGCCGGCAGGCCGTCACCGTCCTGCTCAAGGCGATCGGTTGGTCGGCCGACCAGATCCGTGAGCGGTTCGGCTGGTCCGAGCTGCTCATGACCACGCTCGAGAAGGACCACATCGCCGGCCAGGATGAGGCTCTGCTCGATATTTACCGCAAGCTCCGCCCTGGCGAGCCCCCGACCCGGGAGAACGCGCAGACCCTGCTCGACAACCTCTTCTTCAACCCGAAGAGGTACGACGTTGCCAAGGTCGGCCGTTACAAGTTCAACAAGAAGCTCGAGATCGACGTCCCGATCGTCCGGGGCACGCTGACCGAGGAAGACGTCGTCAAGACCGTGGAGTACCTCTGCCGGCTGCACGCCGGTGAGGAGGGCTACGAGGCCGACGACATCGACCACTTCGGTAACCGTCGCCTGCGCACCGTCGGCGAGCTCATCCAGAACCAGGTCCGCGTGGGCCTGTCCCGGATGGAGCGCGTCGTCCGTGAGCGCATGACGACCCAGGACGTCGAGGCCATCACGCCGCAGACCCTGATCAACATCCGCCCCGTGGTGGCTGCGATCAAGGAGTTCTTCGGCACCTCGCAGCTGTCCCAGTTCATGGACCAGACCAACCCGCTGGCGGGCCTGACCCACCGGCGTCGGCTGAGCGCGCTCGGCCCCGGTGGTCTGTCGCGTGAGCGGGCCGGCTTCGAGGTCCGCGACGTGCACCCGTCCCACTACGGCCGGATGTGCCCGATCGAGACGCCTGAGGGACCGAACATCGGTCTGATCGGCGCGCTCTCGACGTTCGCGCGGGTCAACCCGTTCGGTTTCATCGAGACCCCGTACCGCAAGGTCGAGGAAGGCACCGTCACCGACGAGGTGCACTACCTGACCGCGGACGAGGAGGACCGGTACGTCAAGGCGCAGGCGAACGCCACGCTCGCGGCGGACGGCACCTTCGCTCAGGATCGCGTCCTGGTCCGCCGTAAGGGCGGTGAGGTCGACTACGTGCCCGGCACGCAGGTCGACTACATGGACGTGTCGCCGCGGCAGATGACCTCGGTCGCCACCGCGATGATCCCGTTCCTCGAGCACGACGACGCGAACCGCGCGCTCATGGGCGCGAACATGCAGCGTCAGGCGGTGCCGCTGGTCAAGGCCGAGGCCCCGCTGGTCGGTACGGGTATGGAATACCGTGCCGCCGTCGACGCCGGCGACGTTGTTGTCGCCGAGGTCGGTGGCGTGGTCGAGGACCTGTGTGCCGACTACGTGACGGTGCACCAGGACGACGGTCACCGCCGCACCTACCTGCTGCACAAGTTCCGCCGCTCGAACGCCGGCTCCTGCGTCAACCAGAAGCCGGTCGTGTTCGAGGGTGACCGGGTCGAAGCCGGCCAGGTCGTCGCCGACGGTCCGTGTACCGACGAGGGCGAGATGGCCCTGGGCCGCAACCTCCTCGTCGCGTTCATGTGCTGGGAAGGTCACAACTACGAGGACGCGATCATCCTGTCGCAGCGCCTCGTGCAGCAGGACGTGCTCACCTCGATCCACATCGAGGAGCACGAGGTCGACGCTCGGGACACCAAGCTCGGCCCGGAAGAGATCACCCGCGACATCCCCAACGTCAGCGAGGAAATGCTCGCTGACCTGGACGAGCGCGGCATCATCCGGATCGGTGCCGAGGTTGTCCCCGGCGACATCCTGGTCGGCAAGGTCACGCCCAAGGGCGAGACCGAGCTGACCCCCGAGGAGCGGCTGCTCCGCGCGATCTTCGGTGAGAAGGCGCGCGAGGTCCGGGACACCTCGCTGAAGGTTCCGCACGGCGAGACCGGCACGGTCATCGGCGTTCGCACCTTCTCCCGCGAGGACGGCGACGAGCTTCCCCCGGGCGTGAACGAGCTGGTCCGCGTCTACGTCGCGCAGAAGCGGAAGATCCAGGACGGCGACAAGCTCGCCGGCCGGCACGGCAACAAGGGCGTCATCTCGAAGATCCTGCCGGTCGAGGACATGCCGTTCCTGGAGGACGGCACCCCGGTCGACATCGTGCTGAACCCGCTCGGTGTGCCCTCGCGGATGAACATCGGCCAGGTTCTGGAGACCCACCTCGGGTGGATCGCCAAGACCGGATGGTCGGTCGAGGGCGAGGACACCGAGTGGAAGCGCCAGCTGCGCGCGATCGAGGCGCACGAGTCCGTCGCGGACTCGAACGTCGCGACCCCCGTCTTCGACGGTGCGCAGGAAGAGGAGATCAAGGGTCTCCTCGAGTCGACGCTGGTCAACCGTGACGGTAAGCGGCTGGTCAACGGCGATGGCAAGGCGCAGCTGTTCGACGGCCGCTCGGGTGAGCCGCTGCCGGACCCGATCTCGGTCGGCTACGTCTACATCCTGAAGCTGAACCACCTGGTCGACGACAAGATCCACGCACGGTCGACCGGCCCGTACTCGATGATCACGCAGCAGCCGCTGGGCGGTAAGGCCCAGTTCGGTGGCCAGCGGTTCGGCGAGATGGAGTGCTGGGCTATGCAGGCCTACGGCGCGGCTTACGCGCTGCAGGAACTGCTCACCATCAAGTCCGACGACGTGCTCGGCCGCGTGAAGGTCTACGAGGCCATCGTCAAGGGCGAGAACATTCCGGAGCCGGGTATCCCGGAGTCCTTCAAGGTGCTTCTCAAGGAACTGCAGTCGCTGTGCCTGAACGTTGAGGTGCTGTCCAGCGACGGTGTGGCCCTGGAGATGCGCGAGACGGACGACGAGGTCTTCCGGGCCGCGGAGGAACTGGGTATCGACCTGTCCCGGCGCCCGAACGAGGGCGTCAGCAGCGTCGAGGAGATCTGACGGATGGCGGTCCCGGCCTTTAACCAGCCGGGACCGCCGCCGCCGGCCTTGAATTCATTCCGAGCAACGAAACACGAGGGATAGTCCAAGTGCTCGACGTCAACTTCTTCGACGAGTTGCGCATCGGCCTGGCGACCGCCGACGACATCCGGCAGTGGTCGCACGGCGAGGTCAAGAAGCCCGAGACGATCAACTACCGCACGCTCAAGCCTGAGAAGGACGGACTCTTCTGCGAGAAGATCTTCGGTCCGCAGCGGGACTGGGAGTGCTACTGCGGTAAGTACAAGCGGGTCCGCTTCAAGGGCATCATCTGTGAGCGCTGCGGCGTCGAGGTGACCCGGTCCAAGGTCCGCCGTGAGCGGATGGGCCACATCGAGCTGGCCGCGTCGGTCACGCACATCTGGTACTTCAAGGGTGTGCCGAGCCGGCTGGGCTACCTGCTCGACCTGGCCCCCAAGGACCTCGAGAAGATCATCTACTTCGCCTCGTACGTGATCACGAGCGTTGACGCCGAGTCGCGTCACCGTGACATGTCCACGATCGAGAACGAGATCTTCGCGGAGAAGCGCCAGTCCGAGAACAGCCGCGACTCGGAGATCGAGAAGCGCGCCGGCAAGCTGGAGCAGGACCTCGCCGAGCTTGAGGCCGAGGGTGCCAAGGCCGACGTGCGCCGCAAGGTCAAGGAAGCTGGCGAGCGCGAGATGCGCCAGATCCGGGACAAGGCACAGCGCGAGATCGACCGCCTCGACGAGGTGCTCGACACCTTCCGCAAGCTCGACTCCAAGCAGCTGGTCACCGACGAGCTGCTCTACCGCGAGCTCCGGGACCGCTTCGGTGAGTACTTCACCGGTGGCATGGGTGCCGAGGCGATCAAGGCGCTGCTCGAGAACATGGACCTGGACGCTGAGGCCGAGAACCTGCGGGAGATCATCCGCAGCGGTAAGGGCCAGCGGAAGATCCGTGCGCTCAAGCGCCTCAAGGTCGTCGCCGCGTTCCTGAACACCCGCAACTCGCCTCTCGGCATGGTGCTCGACTGCGTCCCGGTCATCCCGCCGGACCTGCGCCCGATGGTGCAGCTCGACGGTGGCCGCTTCGCCACGTCCGACCTGAACGACCTGTACCGCCGGGTCATCAACCGGAACAACCGTCTCAAGCGCCTGATCGACCTGGGCGCGCCCGAGATCATCGTGAACAACGAGAAGCGGATGCTGCAGGAGGCCGTCGACGCGCTGTTCGACAACGGCCGCCGCGGCCGGCCGGTCACCGGCCCGGGTAACCGCCCGCTCAAGTCGCTGTCCGACATGCTCAAGGGCAAGCAGGGCCGGTTCCGGCAGAACCTCCTCGGCAAGCGGGTCGACTACTCCGGTCGTTCCGTCATCGTCGTCGGCCCCCGGCTCAAGCTGCACCAGTGCGGCCTGCCGAAGCAGATGGCGCTGGAGCTGTTCAAGCCGTTCGTGATGAAGCGCCTGGTCGACCTGAACCACGCGCAGAACATCAAGTCGGCCAAGCGGATGGTCGAGCGTCAGCGGCCGGTCGTGTGGGACGTCCTCGAAGAGGTCATCAGCGAGCACCCGGTGCTGCTGAACCGCGCGCCGACCCTGCACCGCCTGGGCATCCAGGCCTTCGAGCCGCAGCTGGTCGAGGGCAAGGCGATCCAGATCCACCCGCTCGTCTGTACGGCGTTCAACGCCGACTTCGACGGTGACCAGATGGCGGTGCACGTGCCGCTGTCGGCCGAGGCGCAGGCCGAGGCCCGGATCCTGATGCTCTCGTCGAACAACATCCTGAAGCCGGCCGACGGCAAGCCCGTCACCATGCCGACCCAGGACATGGTCATCGGCCTCTACTACCTGACGCACCTCACCGTGGGTGCCAAGGGCGAGGGCCGGGTCTTCTCCTCGGATGCCGAGGCGCGGATGGCCTTCGACAACGGCGAGCTGCACCTGCAGGCGCCCATCAAGCTCCGTCTGCGCGACGTCGTCGGCGTCGACAACGGTCTCAAGGGCCCCAAGTGGGAGGCTCCGGAGGACTGGACCGAGGGTTCGAACCTGCTGGTCGAGACCACCCTGGGCCGAGTGATCTTCAACGAGACGCTGCCCCCGGGCTACCGCTTCGTGAACTACGAGATCCGCAAGGGTCAGCTGTCGGCGATCGTCAACGACCTCGCCGAGCGCTTCCCCAAGGTGGCCCTGGCGGCGACCCTGGACGCGCTCAAGGAGGCCGGCTTCCACTGGGCCACCTGGTCCGGTGTGACGATCGGCATGGGCGACGTCATCGGCCCTCCGCGCAAGCCGGAGATCCTGGCGCGGTACCAGGCTGACGCCGACACTATCGACAAGCAGTACCAGCGTGGTCTGATGACCGCCGAGGAACGTCGCGGCGAGCTCATCGAGATCTGGACCAAGGCGACCAACGAGATCTCCAAGGAGATGGAGACCGCGCTGCCGCAGGAGAACCCACTCTGGGTCATGATCAACTCCGGCGCTCGCGGTAACCTCCTCCAGCTCCGGCAGATCGCCGCGATCCGTGGTCTGGTGGCCAACCCCAAGGGCGAGATCATCCCGCGGCCGATCACCTCGTCGTACCGCGAGGGTCTGACCGTGCTGGAGTACTTCATCTCCACGCACGGTGCCCGTAAGGGTCTGGCCGACACCGCGCTGCGTACCGCCGACTCGGGTTACCTGACCCGTCGTCTGGTGGACGTCTCGCAGGACGTCATCATCCGCGAGGAGGACTGCGGCACCGACCGCGCGATTCCGATGCAGGTGGGCGAGCGCGAGGCGGACGGCACCCTGGTGGTGCACGTGCACGCCGAGACCGGTGTGCACGCTCGGACACTGGCTGACGACATCAAGGACGCCAACGGCAACCTGGTCGTCGCCCGTGGCTCGGACCTCAACTCGATCCTGGTCGACCTGCTGGTCGGCGCCGGTGTCGAGAACGTCCGGGTCCGCTCGGTGCTGACCTGCGAGTCGAAGCTCGGCGTGTGCGCGGCCTGCTACGGCCGTTCGCTGCCGACCGGCAAGTCGGTCGACATCGGCGAGGCGGTCGGCATCATCGCCGCCCAGTCCATCGGTGAGCCCGGCACGCAGCTGACGATGCGTACCTTCCACACCGGTGGTGTCGCGGGTGAGGACATCACCCAGGGTCTGCCGCGTGTGCAGGAAATCTTCGAGGCCCGCGTGCCCAAGGGCAAGGCGCCCATCGCCGACACCCCGGGACGCATCCGCATCGAGGACGGCGAGCGTTCGCGGAAGATCGTCGTGATCCCGGACGACGGCAGCGAGGAGATCGTCTACGACAAGATCTCCAAGCGCGTCAAGCTGCGGGCGCACGACGGCGACCACGTCGGCGTCGGCGAGAAGCTCACCGAGGGCACCATCGACCCGCACGAGCTGCTGCGCATCATGGGTCCGCGCGCGGTCCAGGTTCACCTGACCGCCGAGGTCCAGCAGGTCTACCGGTCGCAGGGTGTGCTCATCCACGACAAGCACATCGAGATCATCATCCGCCAGATGCTGAAGCGGGTGACGGTCATCGACTCGGGTGCCGCGGAGTTCCTTCCGGGCATCCTGGTCGACCGGGCGCTCTTCGAGTCGGAGAACCGCCGGATCGTGGGCGAGGGTGGCGAGCCCGCCGCCGGTCGCCCGGTGCTGATGGGTATCACCAAGGCCTCGCTGGCGACCGACTCCTGGCTCTCGGCGGCCTCCTTCCAGGAGACCACCCGGGTGCTCACCGACGCTGCGATCAACTCGCGCAGCGACTCGCTGGTGGGCCTCAAGGAGAACGTCATCATCGGCAAGCTCATCCCGGCCGGTACCGGTATCTCCAAGTACCGCAACATCCGGGTCGAGCCGACCGAGGAGGCCAAGGCCAAGGTGTACTCGATGACCGGGTACCCGGAGACCGACTACGGTTTCGGGCCGGCCAGCGGGCAGGCTGTGCCGCTGGACGACTTCGACTTCGGTTCCTACCGCTGACGATGTCTTGACTGAAGGGCGGTCGCGCACTGCGCGGCCGCCCTTCGGCGTTTCTACTATGGGGTGGTGACTTCTCCCGTGGCCGCGCCGCCCACCCGCCACCCGATGGACCCCGACCCGGCGCCCGCGACGAAAGCCCGGGCGGTGTTCGCGCTCGGGCTGCTGGGTTTCCTGACCGGCCCGTTCGTCGGCGGGGTGATTCCGGCCACCATCGCCCTCCTGCTGGCCCGTCAGACGGCGCGGGACGCGTTCGCGGCGAAGGGCTATCTGATCGGCTCGGTGTGGATCCGCCGCGGCCGCCGGCTGGCCTGGGCGGGCCTGGTGCTGGCCATCACCGCCCTGGTGGTGGCATCGATCGCCGGCCTGCTCCACCTTGCTTCCACGCCGTCCGGTCCGGACTTCGCGCCCGGCACCGATTAACCCGGGCTGCGACCGCGCTCGTACGAGTGACATGCTCGTCATATGACCCAGCCGCCCTACGCGCCGCCGGTCCCGCCACCTCCGCCCTCGGGGCGCTGGCAGCCCGAGCGGATCGATGCGATTCCCGGCACCGAGTTCGGCCTGGTCCAGTTCAAGGTCGTGCCGGTCACCTCGGGCCTGGCGATCGGTTCGCTGATCGCGGGCATCGGGGCGGTCCTGGTGTCGCTTCTGGTGCTCTGTTTCGGCGTCTCCGGCGCGAGCGACGGCTGGGGTGGGTTGGTGGCGGGTGCGTTCACGTTGCCCGCGGTGCTCGGCGGTGGCGGTGCCATCGTGCTCGGCCTGGTCGCCCGCCGGCAGATCGGCCGGTCCGGTCGCACCGGTCAGGTGCGCTTCAGCGGGGGCGGCGTCGCGGTCGCGGGGATCTCCTGCGGGGCGGCCGGGGTGGGAATTGCCCTCGCCTGTCTGGCGTTGGCACTGGTGTTGCAGATGTCCTGAACGGGGGCGTGACTGCTCCGCCCGTCCGGGATCCCGATACCGCGGCATTGCCGCCCACGAGTACCCGGTACACTTGCCTCGGAGGTATCCGTCGTAAGGGCTCGGTCGCCGACAACTCGTCGATTTTGACCTGGGTGCTTGTGATAGGTACTCTTTCCCCTCGTGCCCGGGCTTGCCCGGGCAACTCGTGCGTGCGCCCGAGTCGGAAACATAAGACGGGGTAAACAAAGCACGCCGAGCTCGCTGCTCTGACCAGATCAGCGCGGTGACAAAGACAAGATCCGGTGCGCGTGAACCCACGCGTGGCGGGACCGTGAGCCGGACGACACGCCCGACCGCGGGTGCCGGGGGAGACCTCGACACACAAAGGCATACAAGACGGTGCGGCCGTGCGGAAAGCGGCCGAAGGGAGCGGAGAAACCCGGTGCCCACGATCCAGCAGCTGGTCCGAAAGGGCCGTCAGGCGAAGACGAGCAAGACCAAGACGCCGGCGCTGAAGGGTAGTCCTCAGCGACGCGGCGTGTGCACGCGCGTGTACACCACCACCCCCAAGAAGCCGAACTCTGCGCTGCGCAAGGTCGCTCGTGTGAAGCTCAGCAGCCAGATCGAGGTGACGGCGTACATCCCGGGCGTCGGCCACAACCTGCAGGAGCACTCCATCGTGCTCGTGCGTGGCGGTCGCGTGAAGGACCTCCCGGGCGTCCGCTACAAGATCGTCCGCGGTTCGCTGGACACCCAGGGTGTCCGCAACCGCAAGCAGGCCCGCAGCCGTTATGGCGCGAAGAAGGAGAAGAGCTGACATGCCGCGTAAGGGCCCCGCTCCGCGCCACCCAGTGGTCGCGGACCCGGTTTACAACTCTCCGCTGGTCACTCAGCTGATCAACAAGATCCTGATCGGCGGCAAGCGTCAGCTGGCCGAGCGCATCGTTTACGGCGCGCTCGAGGGCGCCCGTGAGAAGAGCGGCACCGACCCGGTCGTGACGCTCAAGCGCGCCATGGACAACGTCAAGCCGACCCTCGAGGTCCGCAGCCGCCGCGTCGGTGGCGCGACCTACCAGGTTCCGGTTGAGGTTCGCACCCCGCGGCAGACCACTCTCGGTCTGCGCTGGCTGGTCCAGTACTCCAAGGCCCGCCGTGAGAAGACCATGATCGAGCGCCTCCAGAACGAGCTGCTCGATGCCAGCAACGGCCTCGGTGCCGCCGTCAAGCGGCGCGAGGACACGCACAAGATGGCGGAGTCCAACAAGGCCTTCGCGCACTACCGCTGGTAAGACCCCGCCGTCGGCCCGGCGATTGCCGGGCCACACGGCCAGTCGTGCCGGTTCACGAGACGACGACGAAGAAAAGTAGGGATTGAAGTGGCCGCCGCAGACGCGCTCGCCAACGTACGCAACATCGGCATCATGGCGCACATCGATGCTGGTAAGACCACGACCACCGAGCGGATCCTGTTCTACACCGGCATCACGTACAAGATCGGTGAGGTCCACGAGGGCGCTGCCGTCATGGACTGGATGGAGCAGGAGCAGGAGCGCGGTATCACGATCACTTCCGCCGCCACCAAGTGCGAGTGGAAGGGTCACACGATCCAGATCATCGACACGCCCGGCCACGTCGACTTCACGGTCGAGGTCGAGCGGTCGCTGCGGGTGCTCGACGGCGCGGTTGCGGTGTACGACGGCGTGGCCGGCGTGGAGCCGCAGACTGAGAACGTCTGGCGTCAGGCGGACAAGTACCACGTCCCCCGGATGTGCTTCGTCAACAAGCTCGACCGGACCGGTGCCGATTTCTTCCGCTGCGTGCAGATGATGATCGACCGGCTGCACGCGACCCCGCTGGTCCTCCAGATCCCGATCGGGCTCGAGGGCGACCACATCGGCGTCGTGGACCTGATCGGCATGCGCGCGCTCACCTGGCGTGGGGAGACCCAGAAGGGTGACGACTACGCGATCGAGGAGGTCCCGGCCGACCTGGTCGACTCCGCGACCGAGTGGCGCGAGAAGTTGATCGAGACCCTCGCCGACGTGGACGACGAGGTCATGCTCAAGTACCTGGAGGGCGAAGAGGTCTCCCAGGACGAGATCAAGGCCGCCATCCGGCGGGCCACGATCGCCAGCAAGGCGAACCCGGTGCTGTGCGGTTCGGCGTTCAAGAACAAGGGCGTTCAGCCCATGCTCGACGCCGTGATCGACTTCCTGCCGTCGCCGCTGGATGTTCCGGCCATCGAGGGCACCGCGACGGACGGCGAGACGCCGCTCCTGCGCAAGCCGTCGAACACGGAGCCGTTCTCGGCGCTGGCCTTCAAGATCCAGACCGACAAGCACCTCGGCAAGCTCACGTACGTGCGGGTCTACTCCGGCACGCTCGAGTCCGGTTCTCAGGTGGTCAACTCCACCAAGGACCGCAAGGAGCGGATCGGCAAGATCTACCAGATGCACGCGAACAAGCGTGAGGAGCGCGGCACCGCGCAGGCCGGCGACATCATCGCCGTCCAGGGTCTCAAGCAGACCACCACCGGTGACACGCTCAGCGACCCGGCCAACCCGGTCATCCTGGAGTCGATGACTTTCCCGGAGCCGGTCATCCAGGTCGCCATCGAGCCGAAGACCAAGTCGGACCAGGAGAAGCTGGGCACCGCGATCCAGCGCCTCGCCGAGGAGGACCCGACGTTCCGGGTCTTCAACGACGAGGAGACCGGCCAGACGATCATCGCCGGCATGGGCGAGCTCCACCTGGACATCCTGGTGGACCGCATGCGCCGCGAGTTCAACGTCGAGGCCAACATCGGCAAGCCGCAGGTGGCGTACCGCGAGACCATTCGCGGCAAGGTGGAGAAGCACACCTACGTCCACAAGAAGCAGACCGGTGGCTCGGGCCAGTACGCGAAGGTCGTCGTCAACGTCGAGCCGCTGCCGCTCGAGACCGATGGCCCCACGTACGAGTTCGTGAACGCGGTGACCGGCGGTCGCATCCCCAAGGAGTTCATCCCCTCGGTGGACGCGGGCGCGCAGGACTCCCTGCAGTACGGCGTCCTCGCCGGCTACCCGCTGGTGGGCGTCAAGTTCACGCTTGTCGACGGCCAGTACCACGAGGTCGACTCGTCTGAGATGGCATTCAAGATCGCCGGCTCCATGGCAATGAAGGAAGTAGCCCGCAAGGCTGACCCCGCACTGCTTGAGCCGATGATGTCGGTCGAGGTCACCACCCCGGAAGACAACATGGGTGACGTGATCGGCGACCTCAACTCCCGGCGCGGCCTGATCCAGTCGATGGAGGAGCGCCACGGCGCCCGCGTCGTCAAGGCTCTGGTGCCGCTTTCGGAGATGTTCGGCTACGTCGGCGACCTGCGGTCGAAGACCGCCGGCCGGGCTAGCTACAGCATGCAGTTCGACTCCTACGCCGAGGTTCCGCAGAACGTCGCGAAGGAGATCATCGCCAAGGCTACGGGCGCCTGAGCTCCCAGCCCTAAGCGTTGAGGCGCGTGCGGTCCGTCGAGGACCGCACGCGCGCGAGCAGTCGACAGAGTCCCAGTCGCCTTAACCGGGCGTGCCGGGAAAAGAATTGATTCAGTCCACAGGAGGACACCAGTGGCGAAGGCGAAGTTCGAGCGGACTAAGCCGCACGTCAACATCGGCACCATTGGTCACATCGACCACGGTAAGACGACGCTGACTGCGGCCATCACGAAGGTCCTGCACGACCAGTACCCGGACCTCAACCCGTACACCCCGTTCGACGAGATCGACAAGGCGCCTGAAGAGAAGGCCCGTGGTATCACGATCTCGATCGCGCACGTCGAGTACCAGACCGCGTCGCGTCACTACGCGCACGTGGACTGCCCCGGCCACGCTGACTACATCAAGAACATGATCACCGGTGCCGCGCAGATGGACGGCGCGATCCTGGTGGTTGCCGCGACCGACGGCCCGATGCCGCAGACCAAGGAGCACGTGCTCCTGGCCCGCCAGGTCGGCGTTCCGTACATCGTCGTGGCGCTGAACAAGTCGGACATGGTCGACGACGAGGAGCTCCTCGAGCTCGTCGAGCTCGAGGTCCGTGAGCTGCTCAGCACCTACGAGTTCCCGGGCGACGACCTGCCGGTCGTGCGTGTCTCGGCGCTCAAGGCGCTCGAGGGCGACAAGGAGTGGACCGAGCGTCTGCTCGAGCTGATGAACGCGGTCGACACCGCGATCCCGCAGCCTGAGCGTGACACCGAGAAGCCGTTCCTGATGCCGATCGAGGACGTGTTCACGATCACCGGTCGTGGCACCGTCGTCACCGGCCGGGCCGAGCGCGGCATCCTCAAGCCGAACGAGGAGGTCGAGATCGTGGGCATCCGCGAGAAGTCGACCAAGACCGTTTGCACCGGCATCGAGATGTTCCGCAAGCTGCTCGACGAGGCCCGCGCGGGTGAGAACGTCGGTCTGCTGCTGCGTGGCATCAAGCGCGAGGACGTCGAGCGCGGCATGGTCGTCGTGAAGCCGGGCTCGAGCACTCCGCACACGGAGTTCGAGGGCCAGGTCTACATCCTCTCCAAGGAGGAGGGCGGCCGGCACACGCCGTTCTTCCAGAACTACCGCCCGCAGTTCTACTTCCGCACCACGGACGTCACCGGCGTCGTCACGCTGCCCGAGGGCACCGAGATGGTCATGCCGGGCGACTCCACCAGCATGTCGGTCAAGCTGATCCAGCCGATCGCCATGGAGCAGGGCCTCAAGTTCGCGATCCGTGAGGGTGGCCGCACCGTCGGCGCCGGCACGGTCACGAAGATCAACGTCTGAGGAACTGACCCCGATTAGCGTTGTCGGAGACAATCCGGCATACTAGTCAGGTTGCGTCCGCGCGGGGTGGTTGGCGCCTTCGGGTTGCCAGCCACCCTCGCCGGGTGTCCGGGCGTGTTTTTAGCCCGTCCGGCACTCCAGATCCCCGTGATCGAGTTGCTTGATAAAGGCTGCATAGCGACAGCAGGCGCGACACGCCCGACCGCGGGGGTCGGACAACGCAGGATCGACGGTCCTGCGGGCATGCGAGAGCCACCGCTCTCGCACGTAGCGGCATCGAGAGAAGGAAACAGAAGCCACCATGGCGGGACAGAAGATCCGCATCCGGCTCAAGGCCTATGACCACGAGGTCGTCGACTCCTCGGCGCGGAAGATCGTCGAGACGGTGACGCGGACCGGTGCTCAGGTTGCGGGCCCGGTGCCGCTGCCCACGGAGATCAACCGTTTCTGCGTCATCCGTTCGCCGCACAAGTACAAGGACTCGCGCGAGCACTTCGAGATGCGTACGCACAAGCGACTGATCGACATCATCGACCCGACTCCGAAGACGGTCGACTCGCTCATGCGCCTCGACCTGCCGGCTGGCGTCGACATCGAGATCAAGCTGTAGGGACCTGCGACTAATGGACAGGCAAGTTAAGGGGATCCTGGGCGCCAAGCTCGGCATGACCCAGGTCTGGGACAACAACAAAGTTGTTCCGGTTACCGTGGTGCAGGCCGGCCCTTGTGTCGTGACCCAGGTTCGCACCTCTGAGAAGGACGGCTATACCGCCGTCCAGCTGGCGTACGGCGCTGTTGACCCGCGCAGGGTCAACAAGCCGGAGAGCGGCCACTTCGCGAAGGCAGGTGTTTCGCCGCGGCGCCACGTCGTCGAGCTGCGCACCGCCGACGCCGGCGAGTACGAGCTCGGCCAGGAGATCACCGTCGAGGCGTTCGAGGTCGGTTCGCCGATCGACGTCACCGGTAAGACCAAGGGCAAGGGCTTTGCCGGTGTCATGAAGCGGCACGGCTTCCACGGTCTCAAGGCCAGCCACGGCGTCGAGCGCAAGCACCGCTCGCCGGGCTCGATCGGCGCCTGCGCGACCCCCGGTCGCGTGTTCAAGGGCGTCCGGATGGCCGGCCGGATGGGTTTCGTGCGCTTCACCGTGCAGAACCTGACCGTGCAGGCGGTGGACACCGAGAACAACCTGCTGCTGGTCAAGGGCGCGGTGCCCGGTCCTAAGGGCGCGCTGATCCTGGTCCGCACCGCCGCGAAGAAGACGAAGGGCGGTGCCAAGTGAGCTCGGTTGACGTGATCAACGCTGAGGGCGCGAAGGCCGGCTCGGTCGAGCTTCCCGACGACATTTTCGACGTGCAGGCGAACATTCCGCTGATGCACCAGGTCGTCGTGGCGCAGCTGGCCGCGGCCCGGCAGGGTACGGCTAAGGCCAAGACCCGGGGCGAGGTCGCCGGTGGCGGCAAGAAGCCTTACAAGCAGAAGGGCACCGGTCGCGCCCGTCAGGGCTCGATCCGCGCGCCGCAGTTCACCGGCGGTGGCGTCGTGCACGGTCCCGTGCCGCGCGACTACAGCCAGCGGACCCCCAAGAAGATGAAGGCCGCCGCTCTGCGTGGCGCCCTCTCCGACCGGGCTCGCGAGGGCCGGGTGCACGTGGTTGAGGCGTTCCTCGCCGGCGACAAGCCGTCGACGAAGGCCGCGATCACCACCCTGCGCAAGGCGACCGAGTCGACCAAGGTTCTGGTCGTTCTCAGCAGCACCGACGAGCTGAACTGGCTCTCGCTGCGCAACGAGACGACCGTGCACCTGATCGAGGCGGGTCAGCTGAACACGTACGACGTGCTGGTCGCCGACGAGGTGGTCTTCACCAAGGAAGCTCTCGACGAGTTCCTGGGCGTGCCGGCCGAGGCCTCCGAGGAGGGGAACAAGTGACCACGATCGCCGACCCGCGTGACGTCATCATCGCGCCCGTCGTCTCCGAGAAGAGCTACAGCGTTCTCGACCAGAACTGGTACACGTTCCTCGTCGACCCGGGCGCGAACAAGACCCAGATCAAGATCGCGATCCAGCAGATCTTCAACGTGCGTGTGCTGACGGTGAACACCGCGAACCGCGAGGGTAAGCGCAAGCGCACCCGGACGGGCTTCGGTCAGCGTAAAGCGACCAAGCGCGCGATGGTCAAGCTGGCTGACGGTGACCGCATCGAGGCCTTCGGCGGCCCGGTCAGCTAAGGGGTTGTAAAACAATGGCTATCCGTAAGTACAAGCCGACCACGCCGGGCCGTCGCGGCTCGAGCGTCGCCGACTTCGCCGAGATCACCCGGTCGACGCCGGAGAAGTCTCTGCTGGTTCCGCTGCCCAAGAAGGGCGGCCGCAACGTTCACGGCCGGATCACCACCCGGCACCAGGGCGGCGGTCACAAGCGGCAGTACCGGCTGATCGACTTCAAGCGGGTCGACAAGGACGGCGTGCCGGCCAAGGTCGCGCACATCGAATACGACCCGAACCGCACCTCGCGGATCGCACTGCTGCACTACGCCGACGGCGAGAAGCGCTACATCCTCGCGCCGAAGGACCTGAAGCAGGGCGACCCGATCGAGTCGGGCCCGGGCGCGGACATCAAGCCGGGGAACAACCTGCCCCTGCGCAACATCCCGGTCGGTACGACGATCCACGGTGTGGAGCTTCGTCCCGGCGGTGGCGCCAAGCTGGCCCGCTCGGCCGGTGTCGGTATCCAGCTGCTCGGCCGTGAGGGTGCCTACGCCACGCTGCGTATGCCCTCCGGTGAGATCCGCCGGGTCGACATCCGTTGCCGTGCCACGGTCGGCGAGATCGGCAATGCCGAACAGTCGAACATCAACTGGGGCAAGGCCGGCCGCATGCGCTGGAAGGGCAAGCGCCCGACCGTCCGCGGTGTCGCCATGAACCCGATCGACCACCCGCACGGTGGTGGTGAGGGTAAGACCTCCGGTGGTCGCCACCCGGTTAACCCGGCTGGTAAGCCCGAGGGTCGTACCCGCCGCAAGGGCCAGGAGAGCGACAAGCTGATCGTTCGCCGCCGCTACGCCACCCGCAAGCGCGGGTAACGGGAGTAGAAGAAGATGCCTCGTAGCCTGAAGAAGGGCCCGTTCGTCGACGACCACCTGCTCAAGAAGGTGGAAGTCCAGAACGAGAAGAACTCCAAGAACGTCATCAAGACCTGGTCGCGTCGCTCGACGATCATCCCCGACATGCTGGGGCACACGATCGCCGTGCACGACGGACGCAAGCACGTCCCGGTGTTCGTCACCGAGGCCATGGTCGGTCACAAGCTCGGTGAGTTCGCTCTGACCCGTACGTTCAAGGGTCACGAGAAGGACGACCGCAAGAGCCGTCGTCGCTAGTCAGTCCACGGATAAGAAAGGGGTCACAAAGCGATGCCAGTAAAGAACGATGCTCCGGCGCTTCCGGGTAGCCGTGCAGTTGCCAAGCACGTCCGCATTTCGCCGAGCAAGGCACGCCGTGTGGTCAACCTCGTCCGCGGACTGCCCGCGAAGGAGGCTCTGACCGTCCTGCAGTTCGCTCCGCAGTCCGCGAGCGAGCAGGTCTACAAGGTGCTTGCCAGCGCGATCGCAAACGCTGAGAACAACGAGCGGCTGGACCCCGACGCACTCCTCGTGAGCGAGGCGTTCGTCAACGAGGGTCCGACGCTCAAGCGTTTCCGTCCGCGGGCCCAGGGCCGGGCTTACCGGATCCGCAAGCGCACCTGCCACATCACGATCGCCGTCGAGGCGGTCCAGGTCGCACGGCCGGCTAAGAAGGCCGCTGCGGCGAAGAAGGCGGCGCCGGCCAAGGCCGCGCCCGCCGCAGAAACCCAGACCACGGAGGAGTCCGAGTAATGGGCCAGAAAGTTCACCCCACCGGATTCCGCCTGGGCATTTCCACCGATTGGAAGTCCCGGTGGTTTGCCGACAAGCTCTACAAGGACTACATCGGCGAGGACGTCAAGATCCGCCGAATGATGTCCAAGGGCCTCGAGCGGGCCGGCATCTCCAAGGTGGACATCGAGCGCACCCGTGACCGGGTTCGCGTCGACATCCACACCGCCCGGCCGGGCATCGTCATCGGCCGTAAGGGCGCGGAGGCCGACCGGATCCGCGGCGAGCTCGAGAAGCTCACCGGCAAGCAGGTCCAGCTGAACATTCTCGAGGTCAAGAACCCCGAGTCGGATGCTCAGCTGGTTGCGCAGGGTGTGGCCGAGCAGCTGTCCTCCCGGGTCAGCTTCCGCCGCGCGATGCGTAAGGCCATGCAGTCGGCCATGAAGAACCCGATCTGCAAGGGCATCCGGGTGCAGGTCTCCGGTCGCCTCGGCGGCGCGGAGATGAGCCGCACGGAGTTCTACCGTGAGGGTCGCGTTCCGCTGCACACGCTGCGGGCGAACATCGAGTACGGCTTCTTCGAGGCCCGTACCACGTTCGGCCGGATCGGCGTGAAGGTCTGGATCTACAAGGGCGACGCCGTTCCCGGCCGCGAGGCTGTGGCCGAGGCTCCCGCGCGTCCGCGCCGGGACCGGGCCGACCGCCCCGAGCGTCCGCGCCGTGGCCGTTCCGGTTCGTCCGGCACGACCGCCGGCGGGACCGAGGCCGGCCGGGCTGCCCAGCAGGCCGCGGCCAACGCCGACGCGCCGGCTCCGCAGAACGACAGCGCCGCTGCTCCGGCCGCGGCCGAACCGCAGCAGGAGGGCTGACCAATGCTGATTCCGCGTAAGCCCCCGAAGGGCTTCCGGAAGCCGCACCACCCGGACCGCCACGGCGCGTCCAAGGGCGGCAACCGGGTCGTCTTCGGCGAGTTCGGCATCCAGGCGCTGGAGCCCGCGTACGTGACCAACCGGCAGATCGAGTCGGCGCGTATCGCGATGACCCGTCACATCAAGCGTGGCGGCAAGGTCTGGATCTCGATCTTCCCGGACCAGGCTCTGACCAAGAAGCCGGCCGAGACCCGGATGGGTTCCGGCAAGGGTTCCCCCGAGTGGTGGGTGGCGAACGTCAAGCCGGGACGCATTCTCTTCGAGATGTCGTTCCCGAACGAGACGATCGCGCGCGAGGCAATGCGCCGCGCGATCCACAAGCTCCCGATGAAGTGCCGCATCGTTACACGCGAAGTGGGTGAAAACTGATGGCAGCGGGCGTTAAGGCCGGCGAGCTGCGCGAGCTGACCGGCGAAGAGCTGGTCGCGCGGCTCCGTGAGGCCAAGGCGGAGCTGTTCAACCTTCGCGTGCAGGGTGCGACCGGGCAGCTCGACAACCACCGTCGGCTTCAGGTCGTCCGTAAGGACATCGCGAAGATCTACACGATCATGCGTGAACGCGAGCTGGGGCTCTCGGTTGCGCCGGATGAGGTGACCGCATGAGTGAAGAGACAACGACTCCGGTTCGCGCGACCCGCAAGGTCCGTGAGGGCCTGGTGGTCAGCGACAAGATGGACAAGACCGTCGTCGTCGAGGTTGAGGACCGTGTCAAGCACGCCCTCTACGGCAAGGTTCTCCGTCGCACCCGCAAGCTCAAGGTGCACGACGAGCAGAACGCTTGCGGTATCGGCGACCGGGTTCTCCTGATGGAGACCCGTCCGCTCTCCGCCACCAAGCGGTGGCGGGTCGTGGAGATCCTCGAAAAGGCCAAGTGAGTGCGTCGGGCCGGCCCCAGGTCGGTCCGACTCACCTAGTTCCGCCAAGCTTCGCCAAGGTGCGAAGAACTGGCAGACATAGGAGACCCCAGTGATCCAGCAGGAGTCGCGACTGCGTGTCGCCGACAACACGGGTGCACGTGAGATCCTGTGCATCCGCGTGCTCGGCGGTTCCGGCCGCCGCTACGCGAGCATCGGCGACGTCATCGTGGCCACGGTCAAGGACGCCATCCCCGGCGCCGGTGTGAAGAAGGGTGACGTCGTCAAGGCGGTCATCGTCCGCACCGCCAAGGAGCGTCGGCGTCCGGACGGCTCGTACATCCGGTTCGACGAGAACGCCGCCGTCATCATCAAGGACGGTGGGGACCCCCGCGGTACCCGCATCTTCGGCCCGGTTGGCCGCGAGCTGCGCGACAAGCGGTTCATGAAGATCATCAGCCTGGCGCCGGAGGTGCTCTGACCGTGAAGATCAAGAAGGGCGACACGGTCGTCGTCATCGCCGGTAAGGACAAGGGCGCCAAGGGCAAGGTCATTGCGGCCTACCCGACGCGGGACAAGGTCCTGGTCGAGGGCGTCAACCGCGTCAAGAAGCACGAGCGGATCCGTACGACGCAGCGCGGGTCGAAGACCGGCGGCATCGTGACCCAGGAAGCCGCGATCCACATCTCGAATGTGCAGATCGTGGACGACCAGGGCAAGCCGACTCGGATCGGCTACAAGGTCGACGAGAACGGCAACAAGGTCCGTATCGCGCGTACGACCGGTAAGGAACTCTGATGACTGCCGCTACCGAGACCAAGACGCTGCCGCGCCTCAAGCAGAAGTACCGCGCTGAGGTCGTGAGCGGGCTCAAGGAGCAGTACAACTACGCCAACCCCATGCAGATCCCCGGCCTGGTCAAGGTCGTCGTGAACATGGGTGTCGGCGAAGCGGCCCGCGACGCCAAGCTGATCGACGGCGCGGTCCGTGACCTGACCACGATCACCGGTCAGAAGCCGCTGGTCCGCCGGGCCACCAAGTCCATCGCCCAGTTCAAGCTGCGCGAGGGCATGCCGATCGGCGCGAAGGTCACCCTTCGCAACGACCGGATGTGGGAGTTCCTGGACCGGCTGCTGTCCATCGCGCTGCCGCGTATCCGTGACTTCCGCGGGCTCGACGGTCGCAAGCTGGACGGCCACGGCAACTACACGTTCGGCCTGACCGAGCAGTCGGTGTTCCACGAGATCGATCAGGACCGGATCGACCGCACCCGGGGCATGGACATCACCGTGGTCACCACGGCCAAGACCGACGACGAGGGCCGGGCGCTGCTCAAGCTCCTGGGCTTCCCGTTCAAGGAGAACTGAGCATGGCTAAGAAGGCGCTGATCATCAAGGCGGCCGCGAAGCCGAAGTTCGCCGTGCGTGCCTACACCCGCTGCCAGAAGTGCGGTCGCCCGCACTCGGTCTACCGCAAGTTCGGCCTGTGCCGGGTCTGCGTGCGGGACATGGCCCACCGCGGTGAGCTGCCCGGCGTGTCCAAGGCTTCCTGGTAACCGAGAGAAATACCGCTTCGCCGTAGGCCTGGCCAGTCCGGGAACCCCGGCGAGAAAGGTTGACGAATACCCATGACGATGACGGACCCGATCGCAGACATGCTCACGCGTCTGCGAAACGCCAACCAGGCGTACCACGACAAGGTGACGATGCCCTTCTCGAAGATCAAGGCGAACATCGCCGAGGTCCTCAAGGCCGAGGGCTACATCGCCTCCTGGACGGCTGAGGAGCCCGAGGAAGGCGCTGTCGGCAAGCGTCTGGTCGTTGAGCTCAAGTACGGCCAGAACCGCGAGCGCAGCCTCGCCGGCATCAAGCGCGTTTCCAAGCCCGGTCTCCGGGTGTACGCCAAGTCCGACGAACTCCCACGGGTGCTCGGCGGCCTGGGCGTCGCGATCATTTCGACGTCCCAGGGACTGCTGACCGACAAGCAGGCCCGCAAGCGGAGCGTTGGCGGGGAAGTCCTCGCCTTCGTCTGGTAACGGGAGACTCTGACATGTCGCGAATCGGACGTAAGTCGATCCCGGTCCCTACCGGCGTCGATGTCACCATCTCGGGCCAGACCGTCAAGGTCAAGGGCCCTAAGGGCGAGCTCTCGCATACCGTCGCCGAGCCGATCACGGTGGAGCAGGACGGCAGCGAGCTGCACGTCAACCGCCCCAACGACGAGCGCAAGGCCAAGGAACTGCACGGTCTCTCCCGTACCCTGGTCGCCAACATGATCATCGGCGTCACCGAGGGGTACAAGAAGACCCTGGAGATCAACGGCACCGGTTACCGCGTGACCGCCAAGGGCAAGGACCTCGAGTTCGCCCTGGGCTTCTCGCACCCGGTCAACGTGCCCGCGCCGACCGGCATCACCTTCTCGGTGGAGCGGCCGACGCAGTTCACGGTCGCCGGCATCGACAAGCAGCTCGTCGGCGAGGTCGCCGCCAACATCCGGAAGATCCGCCCGCCGGAGCCCTACAAGGGCAAGGGCGTCAAGTACCAGGGCGAGGTCATCCGCCGCAAGGCTGGAAAGGCAGGTAAGAAGTGACCGCCACGCTGCTCAAGCGCCGCAATGGCGGCGGTGTGTCCGCCGCGCGGGCCGTCGGCAAGGCACGGCGGCACTTCCGGGTCCGCAAGAACGTCCGCGGCTCCGCCGAGCGTCCCCGCCTGGTCGTCCACCGCTCTTCGCGGCACATCACCGCGCAGATCATCGACGACCTCAAGGGCCACACGCTGGCTTCGGCCTCTACTCTCGACGCCTCGATCCGGGGCAACGAGGGTGACAAGAGCGCTCTGGCCGGTAAGGTCGGCGCGCTTCTTGCCGAGCGGGCCAAGGCCGCCGGCGTGTCCAAGGTCGTCTTCGACCGTGGTGGCAACAAGTACGCGGGGCGGATCGCCGCGCTGGCTTCCGCCGCCCGTGAAGCCGGACTCGAGTTCTAGGAGGAATTGACCAATGCCTGGTCAGCAGCGCCGAGGCGGCGGGTCCGGCGGTAACACCGAGGGTGGCAACCGCCGGGACAACCGCCGTGAGGGCGGCCGCGGTAACGCGCCCGTCGACAAGACCCCGCATCTCGAGCGGGTCGTCGCCATCAACCGTGTTGCCAAGGTCGTCAAGGGTGGTCGTCGCTTCAGCTTCACCGCCCTGGTGATCGTGGGCGACGGCGACGGCACCGTCGGTATCGGCTACGGAAAGGCCAAGGAGGTGCCCGCGGCCATCGCCAAGGGCGTCGAGGAGGCCAAGAAGCACTTCTTCAAGGTTCCGCGGATCGGTGCGACCATTCCGCACCCGATCATCGGCGAGGCCGCCGCGGGTGTGGTGCTCCTCAAGCCGGCGTCGGCTGGTACCGGTGTTATCGCCGGTGGTCCGGTGCGCGCCGTGCTGGAGTGCGCCGGCATCCACGACATCCTCTCGAAGAGCCTCGGCTCGTCGAACCCGATCAACATCGTGCACGCGACGGTGGCCGCTCTCAAGGGCCTCGAGTCGCCGGAGATGGTTGCGGCTCGCCGTGGCCTGCCGGTCGAGGACGTGGCCCCGGCCGCCATGCTGGCAGCGCGCGCGGAAGCGGCGGTGCACTGATGGCGCGCTTGAAGGTCACCCAGGTCCGGTCCGCTATCGGCCGTAAGCAGAACCAGCGGCACTCGCTGCGGTCGCTCGGGCTGAAGCGGATCAACGATGTGGTGGTCAAGGAGGACCGCCCCGAGATTCGGGGCATGATCTTCGCCGTCAACCACCTCGTAATTGTTGAGGAGGTCGAGTAATGGCGATCAAGGTCCACCACCTGCGCCCGGCGCCCGGAGCCAAGACTGCCAAGACCCGCGTGGGTCGTGGTGAGGGCTCGAAGGGCAAGACCGCCGGTCGCGGTACCAAGGGTACGAAGGCCCGTTACCAGGTTCCGGCCCGCTTCGAGGGTGGGCAGATGCCCATTCACATGCGTCTGCCGAAGCTCAAGGGCTTCAAGAACAAGAACAAGGTCGTCTTCCAGGTGGTCAACCTGGACCGCCTCGCTGAGCTGTTCCCGAACGGCGGCGAGGTCGGCCCGACCGAGCTCGTGGATGCCGGCGCGGTCCGTAAGGGCCAGCTGGTCAAGGTCCTCGGCTCGGGCGAGCTGGGCGGCGTGTCGCTGACGATTTCGGCGCACGCGTTCAGTGAGTCGGCCAAGGAGAAGATCGCAGCGGCCGGTGGTTCCGCCACCGAGCTGTGAGGCTTGTGGGGGTGCTCGCCCGGGCGCCGAAAAACGCGTCGCCCGGGCAGCATCCCCTTTGTGGCGTCTGACCTGGCCTTTCGCCAGCCGGGAAGATGCCTACCCGCAGTGACCGCTACCGCGACTCACTGCGGCGCTCCAAGACTGTTAGAGTCCGTTCCCAGCTAGGGATATCGGTCGTCCGGACCGATGCCTTCCCCCATCCGCCGGATACGGCGGTAACCTCGCGCAGGAGGAAGAAGTTGCTCTCCGCCTTTACCAGTGCGTTCCGGACGCCTGACCTGCGCAAGAAACTGCTGTTCACAGTCGCGATCATCGCTCTGTACCGGCTGGGTGCCACCTTGCCCAGCCCCGGTGTGTCTTACACCAACGTGCAGACGTGTCTCAAGGCTGTGAGCGACGCCGATGCCGGCGGCGGTGTGCTGAACCTGCTGAATCTCTTCTCCGGCGGCGCGCTGCTGCACCTGTCGGTCTTCGCGCTCGGCATCATGCCGTACATCACCGCGTCGATCATCCTGCAGCTTCTCACCGTCGTGATCCCCCGCCTCGAACAGCTCCGCAAGGAGGGCCAGTCCGGCCAGGCGAAGATCACGCAGTACACCCGGTACCTGACGCTCGGCCTGGCGATCCTCCAGTCCTCGGCGTTCGTCGCGCTCGCGCGTACCGGTCAGCTGTTCGGCAACGCCTGCGACCAGAGCGACCCCTCGATGCAGATCGTCCCGGAGAACACCGGGCTGCCGATGTGGCTCACGCTCAGCATCCTGGTACTGACCATGACTGCCGGCACCGGTGTGGTGATGTGGCTCGGTGAGCTGATCACCGACCGCGGTGTCGGTAACGGCATGTCGGTTCTGATCTTCACCTCGATCGCGGCCCGCCTCCCCGGTGAGGGCTGGACGATCAAGGAAACCAGCGGCGTCGGCAAGTTCTTGCTCGTTATCGGTCTTGTTCTGGTCATCATCTGCCTCGTGGTCTTCATCGAGCAGGCCCAGCGCCGGATCCCGGTCCAGTACGCGAAGCGAATGATCGGTCGCCGGATGTACGGCGGCACGTCGACCTACATCCCCCTCAAGGTCAACCAGGCCGGTGTCGTCCCGGTCATCTTTGGTTCCTCGCTGCTCTACCTGCCGCAGCTGTACCTGCAGTTCTTCGACCAGAACAACCTCAAGGGTTACCAGATCTGGATCCAGAAGTGGCTCGCCGACCCGACGAGCATGCTCTACATCGGCGTGTACTTCTTCCTGATCATCTTCTTCACGTACTTCTACGTCTCGATCACGTTCAACCCGACCGAGGTCGCGGACAACATGAAGAAGTACGGTGGTTTCGTACCGGGTATCCGCCCGGGCAAGCCGACCGCCGACTACCTGGACTTCATCCTCAGCCGGATCACCCTCGCGGGCGCGCTCTACCTCGCCGTGATCTCGGTTCTGCCGAACTTCTTCTTCATCTGGCTCAATCAGCAGCAGTACCAGAACTTCCCGTTCGGTGGTACGGCAGTGCTGATCATGGTCGGCGTTGGTCTGGAGACGGTGAAGCAGATCGAGAGCCAGCTGATGCAGCGCAACTATGAAGGGTTCCTCCGGTAGTGGCGATGCGGAGCCGGGGGGCTCATGCGTCGAGGATCTCAACTCACCTAAGCGAGGCGATGTAGGTGCGGCTGGTGCTGGTGGGCCCTCCGGGGGCCGGCAAGGGGACCCAGGCTGAGTTCATCGCCGCGCACCTGGCCGTACCGAAGATCT
Source organism: Paractinoplanes tereljensis (assembly GCF_016862435.1). Lineage (GTDB taxonomy): Bacteria > Actinomycetota > Actinomycetes > Mycobacteriales > Micromonosporaceae > Actinoplanes > Actinoplanes tereljensis. The sequence goes on along the minus strand of NZ_BOMY01000013.1, from coordinate 345,525 downwards.
CGACCGGGGACATCTTCCGGGCGAACGTGTCGCAAGGCACGCCCTTGGGCGTGGAAGCCAAGCGGTACATGGACGCCGGGCAGCTGGTCCCGGACGAGGTCACCATCAACATGGTCCGCGACCGGCTCGCCGAGCCGGACGCGGGCGACGGCTTCCTGCTGGACGGTTTCCCCCGCACCGTCCCGCAGGCGTCGGCGCTGGACAAGCTGCTCGCCGACCTGGGCACCGCACTGGACCTGGTGATGGAGCTCGTGGTCGACGACGACGAGGTCATCCGGCGGCTCTCGGGCCGCCGGACCTGTCGTGGTTGCGGCAAGATCTGGCACGTCGAGTTCGACCCGACGAGCAAGGACAACATCTGCGACCGCTGTGGGTCGGAGCTGTTCCAGCGCGACGACGACAAGGCCGACACGATCGGCAACCGCCTGGTGGAGTACGCCGAGAAGACCGCGCCTCTGGTCGACTTCTTCGGCGCGCAGGGCAAGCTGGTGGGTATCGACGCGACCGGACCGGTCGAGGACGTCACGGTGCGCGCCATCGACGCCCTGCGGTCCTACGGGGGCTGAGATGCGTCGCCCGCAGCTGGATATTCAGCTGAAGACCCCCGAGCAGATCGAGAAGATGCGCGGCGCCGGCCTGGTCGTCGCCGCCGCGCTGGACGCCATGCGAGACGCGGTGGCGCCCGGTGTCTCGACGGCCGACCTCGACGCCATCGCCGAGAAGATCATCCGGGACGCCGGCGCGGTCCCGTCGTTCAAGGGCTACCACGGCTTCCCGGCCTCGATCTGCGCCTCGGTCAACGAGCAGGTCGTGCACGGCATCCCGGGCACCGGCCAGATCCTGGCCGAGGGCGACCTGATCTCGCTGGACTGCGGCGCCATCCTGGAGGGCTGGCACGGCGACTCGGCCATCACGGTCGGGGTCGGCGAGACCGACCCGGCGCTGCTGAAGATGGCCGAGGTCGCCGAGGACGCCATGTGGGCAGGCATCGCGGCCGCGGCGCGCGGCGCCGCTAACGGCCGGGGCCGGCTCACCGACATCTCGTTCAACGTGGAGAAGACGGTTCGCAAGGCCGGCCGGTACGGCATCGTCGACGGCTACGGCGGCCACGGCATCGGCACCGAGATGCACCAGGACCCGCACGTGCTCAACCACGGCAAGCCCGGCAAGGGCCCGCGCCTGGAGCCCGGCCTGTGCCTGGCGATCGAGCCGATGATCACGATGGGTTCGCCGCGGACGCACGAGCTCTCCGACGGCTGGACCGTGGTGACCCGGGACGGCTCCTTCGCGGCTCATGTCGAACACACCATGTGCCTGCTCGCCGACGGGGTCTGGGTGACCACCGCGGTCGATGGTGGCCGCGCTCGGCTCGGTGACCTGGTAAGCGCCCGCCAGCCCCGGACCTGACCTACCGGTCCTGGTGCCCATCGGGCATGCTGGGACGCATGGGGCGGGACGACATGCGGGCCGGCGACGGTGACCGCAAAGCGGTTTCGGATCAGCTGAAGGCGGCGCTCGACGAGGGCCGCCTCGACCTGAGTGAGTACGACGAACGACTCCAGCGGACCTACGCGGCCAAGACCTTCGCCGATCTGGACGGCCTGCTGTCCGACCTGCCCGGAACCGTGCCCGTGCAGCACTCTCAGATCCAGCCTGCCGCCTCGGCGCCCCCGGTCGGTGCACCGGTGTCGACTCCGCACTCGCCGGGGCGTCAGATAGCCCAGTGGGCCGGTCCGTACGCGGGCGTCATCCTGGTCTGCACGCTGATCTGGCTGATCACCAGCGTGAGCGCCGGCCACCTGACGTACTTCTGGCCGGTCTGGATGCTGATCCCGCTGATCCTCGGCGTCACCGGCCAGGCCTTCGGCGGCGGTGGCGGCCGCCAGCGAGACCGGAAGCGTTGACCCGGGACCGCACGATGGGTGACATCAGCCGAGAACAGATGCGAGCCGCCGACGCTGATCGACAATTGGTCGCGGATCAGTTGAAGTCGGCGCTCGAGGAGGGCCGGCTCGATCTGAGCGAGTACGACGAGCGCCTCCAGGGGGCGTACGCCGCAAGGACTTATGGCGACCTCGACCGCTTGCTGACCGACCTGCCCAACGCCGCGCCCGTCGTGCCGGCCCCGCCGCAGGCGGTGGCCGTGCCGGCCGCGAACGCTACCCGGCACTGGCTTGCCCACGTGTGGGTTCCCTACCTCCGGGCGGCCGCGTTCTTCACGGTGATCTGGGCGACCGGCTCGTTCTTCTCCAGCGACAGCGACGCGTCCTTCTACTGGCCGGTCTGGATCCTCGGGCCGTGGGGTGTGCTGACGGTGCTGCGCACGCTGGCCGGGCTGACCCAGGGCGAACCGCGAAAGCACGCCGCGACCGAGGAACACCGCCGGATGCTGCGCGAGCACCGGCAGGAGCGCAAGCAGCTCTACCGGAAGGCGATCGCGGCCGGGGAGCTGCCGGCGAATCCGACGAAGGACCAGCGCAAGGCGTTCATCGCGGAGGCGACCCGGCGCGGCGATCTGGCCCCGAAACCGCGACTTCCTGAGAACTAAAGTGGTCTTTGTCGGGTTTTGAACCCCTCGACACACCCGACCTCGGGTTAGGGATACCTCGGTTTGGTGTCGCAGATGTGGCGCGCGTACACTGGCTAGCTGGCGCGCAGCGTCCACTCCCGCATGCCTTCAGCGCTTCGAGGGCAAGCGGGTGCCGCGGCTGGTCCGAAACGCTGTTTCGGGTATGGCGCTGCATGCTAGCCCCGAACCCCAGTGTCAGGTAGCGGAGGACATGCCAAAGAAAGACGGAGCTATCGAGATCGAGGGCCGAGTGATCGAGCCCCTGCCGAACGCCATGTTCCGCGTGGAGCTCGCGAATGGTCACAAGGTGCTGGCTCACATCTCCGGCAAGATGCGGCAGCACTACATCCGCATCCTTCCCGAGGACCGGGTCGTCGTGGAGCTGTCGCCCTACGACCTAACCCGTGGGCGCATTGTCTACCGCTACAAGTAGCTAGGGCGGGGATCGTCCCGTCCGTTCTGAGAGTTAAGGCAAACCGTGAAGGTCAAGCCGAGCGTCAAGCGGATCTGCAACAACTGCCGGGTCATCCGGCGGCACGGGCGCGTCATGGTCATCTGCAAGACCGACGCGCGCCACAAGCAGCGCCAGGGTTAGTCCCGGCTGCCAGATCCGGCACCGAACAAAGCTCGTCCCAGTCGTCGAAAGACGGCCACACCCCTGGTCGGAGGCCAGGGCCCGCCCGGGCAGGCGGGGTGGGAGGGGCACAGACCTCCGAACGATTCTGAGGAGTACGCCCACTTATGGCTCGACTCGTCGGCGTCGATCTGCCTCGCGAAAAGCGGATGGAGATCGCGCTCACTTACATCTATGGGATCGGTCGCACTCGCTCCGTCGAGGCACTGAACGCCACCTCGATTGACCTGAACAAGCGCGCCAAGGACCTCACGGACGAGGAGCTGGTACAGCTCCGGGAGTACATCGAGGGCAATTTCAAGGTTGAAGGTGACCTTCGCCGCGAGGTCGCCGCGGACATCCGCCGCAAGGTGGAGATCGGCTGCTACGCCGGCATCCGCCACCGCCGGGGCCTCCCGGTGCGTGGACAGCGGACCCGTACGAACGCTCGTACCCGTAAGGGCCCGAAGCGCACGGTCGCCGGTAAGAAGAAGCCCGGTCGGAAGTAATAGGAGCGCACTGACTTATGCCACCGAAGGCACGCGCAGGGGCCGCAGTAAAGAAGGTCCGGCGCAAGGAACGCAAGAACGTCGCCCACGGGCAGGCGCACATCAAGAGCACCTTCAACAACACCATCGTGTCGATCACCGACCCGACCGGTGCGGTCATCTCCTGGGCCTCGTCCGGCCAGGTGGGCTTCAAGGGCTCCCGCAAGTCGACCCCGTTCGCCGCGCAGCTGGCCGCCGAGGCCGCTGCTCGCCGGGCGATGGAGCACGGCATGCGCAAGGTCGACGTGTTCGTCAAGGGTCCCGGCTCCGGCCGGGAGACCGCGATCCGTTCGCTGCAGGCCGCCGGCCTCGAGGTCGGACAGATCTCTGACGTCACGCCGCAGCCGCACAACGGATGCCGTCCGCCGAAGCGCCGTCGGGTCTAGGGGAGAGACAGAAGCAATGGCTCGTTACACAGGTGCGGACTGCAAGCGCTGCCGCCGCGAGAAGATGAAGCTGTTCCTCAAGGGCAGCAAGTGCGATGGGCCGAAGTGCCCGTTCGAGTCGCGTCCCTTCCCGCCCGGCCAGCACGGCCGTGGTCGCACGAAGGAGACCGAATACCTGCTCCAGCACCGCGAGAAGCAGAAGGCCCGCCGCGTTTACGGCGTGCTCGAGAAGCAGTTCCGCGGTTACTACGAGGAGGCTGTCACCAAGCCCGGCAAGACCGGTGAGGTGCTGCTGCAGATCCTCGAGTCGCGTCTCGACAACGTCGTTTACCGGGCCGGCCTCGCGCAGTCCCGGGACATGGCCCGGCAGCTGGTCAAGCACGGCCACTTCCTGGTCAACGGCGTCAAGGTGGACATCCCGTCCTACCGCGTCAAGGAGCACGACATCGTCACGACCCGGGAGAAGTCGAAGGAGATGACCCCCTTCGTCGTCGCCCAGGCTCAGGCCGGTTCCCGGACCGTGCCGGCGTGGCTCGAGCCGATCCCGAGCGAGTTCAAGATCCTCGTGCACTCGCTCCCGGCTCGCGCTGTCATCGACACGCAGGTCCAGGAGCAGTTGATCGTCGAGCTTTACTCCAAGTAAGGCTCTTTGGGATGCCGGCCCTTTGGGTCGGCATCCCAAAAACATGAAGACGGCCATCAAATAGTGGGTGGCCTGACAGAAAGAAGTAACGCGTGCTCATCAGCCAGCGGCCGACCCTCTCGGAGGAGTCGCTCAGCGAGACCCGCTCCCGGTTCACCATTGAGCCTCTGGAGCCGGGTTTCGGCTACACCCTCGGTAACTCGCTGCGGCGGACCCTGCTGTCGTCCATCCCGGGCGCGGCGGTCACCAGCATCAAGATCGACGGCGTGCTGCACGAGTTCACCACGATCCCCGGTGTCAAGGAGGACGTGGTCGAGCTCGTCATGAACGTCAAGGAGCTCACTGTCAGCTCCGAGCACGACGAGCCGGTCAGCATGTACCTGCGCAAGCAGGGCCCGGGCGACGTCACCGCTGGTGACATCCAGCCCCCGGCCGGCGTGTCCGTGCACAACCCCGACCTGAAGCTGGCCACGCTCAACAGCAAGGGCCGGCTCGACATGGAGCTCACCGTCGAGCGGGGCCGTGGCTACGTCACGGCGGCGCAGAACAAGAACACCGGCGCTGAGATCGGCCGCATCCCGGTCGACTCGATCTACTCGCCGGTCATGAAGGTGACCTACCGCGTCGAGGCGACCCGTGTCGAGCAGCGCACCGACTTCGACCGCCTGATCATCGACGTCGAGTCGAAGGCGTCCATCTCGCCCCGCACCGCGCTGGCGTCGGCCGGTTCGACCCTGGTCGAGCTGTTCGGCCTCTGCCGCGAGCTGGACGAGACCGCCGAGGGCATCGACATCGGCCCGTCCCCGCAGGACGCGCAGCTTGCTGCCGACCTGGCCCTGCCGATCGAGGAGCTGGACCTCACCGTCCGGTCGTACAACTGCCTCAAGCGCGAGGGCATCAATAGCGTGGGCGAGTTGATAGGGCGTACGGAGGCCGACCTTCTGGACATCCGGAACTTCGGCCAGAAGTCCATCGACGAGGTCAAGATGAAGCTCGCCGGAATGGGCCTGGGACTCAAGGACAGCGCGCCGTCCTTCGACCCGGCGCACGTCGTGGATTCGTTCGGCGACGTGGACTACGACACCGACGACTACCGCGAGACCGAGCAGCTGTAAGCTCTGGCGCCGCGCCATCCACAAGGAGCATCCGAAATGCCCACGCCCACCAAGGGTCCCCGCCTCGGCGGCAGCCCGTCGCACGAGAAGCTCATCCTGGCCAACCTGGCCACCGAGCTCTTCCGGCACGGGAAGATCAAGACCACCGAGACGAAGGCCAAGCGGCTCCGTCCGCTGGCTGAGCAGCTCATCACGAAGGCCAAGCGCGGCGACCTGCACGCCCGTCGCCGGGTGCTGGCCACCGTGAAGGACAAGGACGTCGTGTACGCCCTGTTCGAGCAGATCGCTCCGCGGTACGGCAACCGGCCGGGTGGCTACACCCGGATCACCAAGACCGGCCCGCGCAAGGGTGACGCCGCTCCGATGGCGGTCATCGAGCTGGTCGAGGAGCTCGAGGTCGCGGCCACCACCGCGCCCGCCAAGAAGACGGCGGCGCGCAAGGCTGCGGCGCAGCAGGACAAGGTCGAGGCCCTGGCCCGCGAGGACGAGGCCCCCGCGGCCGCGTCTCCCGCGGCTGAGGTCGAGGCGGACCAGGACGCCGAAGCGCCGGAGAACGCGTCCGGCGACAAGGCCGAAGGCGACGACGCCAAGGCGTGATCTTTGTATGAGCGCCCGGCACCCTTTGGTGTCGGGCGCTCTTTTTATAGGTACGGACATGGAAAAGTGCCGCCTCGACAGGCCCCAGCGCCGTCGTTGGTCGCGGCCGAAAACGGGAGTTTCGCGTGACGGAATCCATCCGCTTGAGACTCGACGTCTCCTATGACGGAGCCGAGTTCTCGGGGTGGGCGGTGCAACCGGGTCGGCGCACGGTCGCCGGGGTCCTTGTGGAGGCGCTGGGCCGACTGGTGGGTGCCGAAACTCCACTGGGCCTGACCGTGGCCGGCCGGACCGACGCCGGGGTGCACGCGACCGGTCAGGTTTGCCATATCGACCTGCCGGCCGAGGCCTGGACCGAGTTGGAGGCGTCGCTGCTGCGGCGGCTCGCGGCCCTGATGCCGCCGGATGCTCGGGTTCGCGTCATCACCCCCGTGCCGGACAGCTTCGACGCGCGGTTCTCGGCTACGTTCCGGCGGTACGAGTACCGGGTCTCGGACACCAAGTGGGGGCCCGAGCCGCTTCGGCGGCACGACACGCTCGGGTGGGTGCGGCCGCTGGACCTCGATCTGCTCAACGCTTCCGCGGCCGGGCTGGTCGGCGAGCACGACTACGCCGCGTTCTGCAAGCGCAAGGAGCACGCCACCACGATCCGGGCGATCAACCGGCTGGACTGGCGGCGCGACCCGGACGGCGTCTGCGTGGCCACCGTGCAGGCCGACGCGTTCTGCCAGGCCATGGTGCGCAGCCTGGTCGGCGCGATGCTGACGGTGGGCGACGGGCGCCGCGAGCCGGACTGGCCGGCGAAGCTGCTCACCCTGCGCGAACGGTCCAGTGAGGTGACCGTGGCCCCGGCCAATGGACTCACCCTGGTCGAGGTCGGTTACCCGGCCGAGGCCGAATACGCGGCCCGCGCCGACGCCACCCGGCGGCTGCGCGCCTAGGCGCTGGCCGCCCGCCGGCCCAGCACCGTGGTGCCCAGGTAGGCGTCGACCAGGTCGCCGGTGATCTTTACCGCCACCGGGTCGTCGCTGGTCACCAGCTTTCCGTCGGAGCGGGTGATCACGCAGTAGAGCAGGTAGTGGCCGCGGGCCCGCCAGCCCACCTGCGAGGTCGGCAGGGCGTCCGGGTCGGTGCGGGCGGCCGGCAGCGTGGCGAAGTTGCCGTCGCCGGTCTCCACCATCTGCCGGAGCTGTTCGTCCACATTGCCGGCCCCGGCCGCGTCGGCCAGGTTGAACAGCCCGGCGGTCACCTCGTAACCCTCGTACGGCGCGATCAGCCCGGCCCGGACCACCTGGCTGCAACCGTGCGCGATCAGCAGCCCGCCCAGGTCGCCGGTGGTAGCCGTACGGCAGTCGGCGTCGGTGTGGGTCAGGTTGATGCGGTAGGGCCGGGCCGCGGGCGGCCGCACCTCGTGCTGATCGGGGAAGACCTCCTCGACCGTCAGCGGTGCGGTGTCCACCGAGCGGGAGGACAGCAGACCGGCCTGATAGGGATCGGTCGCCGCCTCGGCGTCGGGCTGGCGTTCGCCGGCCAGCGCGAAGAACCCGGTCATCGCCACCAGGCCGAGAAGGATCAGCGCGGCCAGCCCGCGGACCATGAACTGGGCGGTGCGTTCGGGCTCGTGCGGCGCTCGCCGGCGTGGCCGCCGGGGAATCCGGTCACGGCCGACGGTGCGCGGCGCGGGCCGGTGCTGGCCGGAACCCATGCCGCCGATGCCCCGGACAAACAGGGCGAGGCCGCCGCGAGCGGAGGAGTGGTGTTCGTAGCGGGGAGGGGTCCCGTACAGCATGCATTCAACGCTAGAAGCGCAAGGTGATCGATGAACGCACAGGCTGTGCGGCACCCCGGTGGCCGTGACCCGTTACTGCGGCGGCAAACTTGCGGGGTGACCGCCGAGCATTACTTCAGCGCCGAACCGTCCGCGCCCGCCCAGCGCGGCGAGATCGAGTTCAACGCGGCCGGCCGCGACTACACCCTGGTGGTGGCGTCCGGCATCTTCTCGGCCGGCCGGCTCGACCCCGGCACCGCCGTCCTGCTGCGCAAGGGTGGCCTGCCGGACGCCGCCGCGACCGGGGTGTTCCTCGACCTGGGCTGCGGCTACGGGCCGATCGCGAGCGTGCTGGCCACCGAGTCGCCGCAAGCGACGGTGTGGGCGGTCGACGTGAACTCGCGGGCCCGGGAACTGACCGCGGAGAACGCGGAACGGCTCGGCCTGGCGGATCGCCTGCGGGTGGCCGGCCCCGACGACGTACCCGCCGAGGTTGTTTTTGATCAGATTTGGAGCAATCCGCCGACGCATGTCGGCAAGGCCGAGTTGCACGCGATCATGGAGCGCTGGTTGCCCCGGCTCGCGCCGGACGGGGTGGCCTGGCTGGTGATCAACCGGCATCTCGGCGGTGACTCGCTGCACACCTGGCTCACCGACCTCGGCTGGCAGGTCGAGCGGATGGCCAGCCAGAAGGCCTATCGCGTGCTCAAGGTGCGCCGGAAAACCGGCTGACCGCGGCGCCCGCAGACGGGAGAATGCGTCCCCATGGGTTATGTGGACGTCGCCGGAGCCGGATTCGTGCTGCCGGACGGCCGGGAGCTGTTCGCCGACGTGTCGTTCCGGGTCGGGGAGGGCGCCAAGGTCGCGCTGGTCGGGCCGAACGGAGCCGGCAAGACCACGCTGTTGCGGCTGGTGGCCGGCGATCTGCCGACCCAGACCGGAAGCATCGCGCGGTCCGGCGGGCTGGGCGTGATGCGCCAGTTCATCGGCATGATCGGCGACGACCGTACCCTCGAGGATCTTGCTCTTTCGCTTGTCGAACCACCTCTGCGGGCGGCCGGTGCGCGGCTCGCCGCGGCCGCCGCGGCCCTCGACGAGAGTGAGCGCACCCAGCTCGCCTACGCCAACGCCCTCGCGCATTGGGGCGAGGTGGGCGGCTACGACGTCGAGGTGCTGTTCGACACCGTGGCGGTGGCGATTCTCGACAAGCCGTGGGAGCAGGTGCGGCACCGTCCGGTCCGGACTCTCTCCGGTGGCCAGCAGAAACGGTTCGCGCTCGACCTGCTGCTGCGCGGGCGGGACGAGGTGCTGCTGCTCGACGAGCCGGACAACTTCCTCGACGTGCCGGGCAAACGCTGGCTCGAGCAGCGACTGCGGGAGTCGCCGAAATCGGTGCTCTTCGTGTCGCACGACCGGGAACTGCTGGCCCAGACCGCCGACCGGGTGGTGGCGGTCGAGGGCGGCGGCGCGTGGACCCATCCCGGCGGGTTCGCGTCCTGGCACGAGGCGCGGGTCAACCGGCACGAGAAGCTCGAGGAAAACCGGCGGCGGTGGGACGAGGAGCATCAGAAGCTGCGCGAGCTGATGTTCATGTACAAGCAGAAGGCCGCCTACAACTCCGATATGGCCTCTCGGTACCAGTCGGCGCAGACCCGGCTGCGCCGGTTCGAGGAGGCCGGGCCGCCGCCGCTGCCGCCCAAGGAGCAGTCGCTGCGGATGAACCTGCGCGGCGGCCGCACCGGCAAGCGCGCGGTGATCTGCGAGCGGCTCGAGCTGGAAAATCTGACCTTCCCGTTCGACCTGGAGATCTGGTACGGCGATCGGGTCGCGGTGCTCGGCGCCAACGGCACCGGCAAGTCGCACTTCCTGCGGCTGCTCGCGGCCGGTGGCAGCGATCCCGAGGCGGAGAACAAGCCGGTCGACGGCGCGCCTCTGTCCTATGTCGCGCATGACGGGGTGGCCCGGCTGGGCGCCCGGGTGCGGCCGGGGCACTTCTCGCAGACCCACGACCGGCCCGAGTTGGTGGACCGCACGCTCGTCGAGATCCTCTGGCGAGGTGACGACCACCGGTCCGGGATGGATCGAGCCGGGGCGATGAAGGCGCTCAACCGGTACGAGCTGGCCGGGCAGGGTGACCAGCGGTTCGGCACGCTTTCCGGCGGGCAGCAGGCACGGTTCCTGGTGCTGATGCTGGAGCTGTCCGGTGCGACTCTTCTGCTGCTGGACGAGCCGACGGACAACTTGGACCTGGCCTCGGCGGAAGCGCTGGAAGAGGGCCTGCGGCAGTTCGAGGGAACGGTGATGGCGGTCACCCACGACCGCTGGTTCACCCGCTCCTTCGACCGCTTCGTGCTGTTCCAGGGCGACAACGAGGTCGTCGAGACGCCCGAACCGGTCTGGGACGTTAGGTAGCGCGAGTCGCCTGCGGGCGGTTATGGTCCGAGACGAGAAAGACAAAACCCCACGGGAGTCCGGTGCACCGGGCTGAGAGGGGGGCTGTTGCAGCCCCCGACCGTCGAACCTGATCCGGATCATGCCGGCGCAGGGAGGAGCGTTTGTGGTGTTTCCTCGTCTTCACATCATCACCGACTCGCTCGACGTGGTTCGCGGAGCGCTCGGCCACGGGCCGGTCGCCATTCAGGTGCGGGTCAAGACCGGTGACCGGGACGCCTATCAGCTGACCGTCGCCGCCTTGGAACTCTGCCGGGCGGCCGGCGCGCTCTGCCTGGTCGACGACCGGGTCGGGGTGGCGATCGCGACCGGGGCCGACGGCGTGCACGTGGGCGCCGAAGATCTGCCGGTGGCGGCCGCGCGGCGGGTGCTCGGGCCGGCCGCGATCCTCGGCGCCACCTGCCGGGACCCGGCCTCGGCGCGGGCCGCGGTGGCCGACGGCGCCAGCTATCTGGGCGTCGGGCCGGTGTTCGCGACCACCACCAAGGCCGGGTTGCCACCGCCGATCGGGCCGGCCGGACTCGCCGCCGTGGTCGACGCGGTGCCCGGCACGCCGGTGATCGCGATCGCCGGGATCACCGCCGCGAACGCAGCTGACCTGCCGGGATACGGCGTTGCCGCGATCTCCGCGATCGCCGCCGACCCGGCCGGGTCGACCGCTCAATTCCTGCGCGTGCTCGGTGTTGCGGCATGACCCGCGGTGGGTCGGTCGCGGTTGTCGGTGGCGGGATCATCGGGCTGTCGATCGCGTGGCGGCTGCAGCAGGGCGGCGCCGACGTCGTGGTGTTCGACGACGGTGAGCTGGGGGCCTGGTTCGTCGCGGCCGGCATGCTCGCGCCCGGCGGCGAGGCCACCCACGAGGAACCGCACCTGGTCCGGTTGCTGGAGGCGTCGAACGAGCGCTGGCCCGGCTTCGCCGCGGAGCTGGGGGTGGATGTCGGCTACGACGACACGGGGACGCTCAGCCTCGCGATGACCGCCGACGACCTGGCCGAGTCGGCCCGGGTCTGGACCCGGCAGAAACTTCCCCTGCTGCGCCCGTCCGAGCTGCGCGAACGCGAACCGGCGCTGTCGCCCCGGGTCCGGGCCGGGGTGTACTCGCCGACCGAGCGGCAGGTGGATCCGCGCCGGGTGGTGCTGGCCCTGCGGGAGCGGCTCGCCGGACACGTCGTGAGCAAGCGTGTCGACAAACTGTCCGAGGTGGACGCCGAGACCGTGATCGTCGCGGCCGGCTGCGGGACGGCGGCCCTGACCGGGTTGCCGGTGCGGCCGGTCAAGGGCCAGGTGCTGCGGCTGCGCGGGGAACCGGGTCTGCTGCGGCACGTGCTCGACGCGACGGTCGACGGCCGGCACGTCTATCTGGTGCCGCGAAAAGACGGCGAGATCGTGGTGGGTGCCACCCAGGAGGAGCGCGCCGACCGGACGGTCACCGCCGGGGGAGTGCACGACCTGCTGCGCGCGGCCATCGAGCTGGTGCCGGATCTCGCCGAGTGCGAGCTGGCCGAAACCACCGTCGGGCACCGGCCGGGGACACCGGACAACGCGCCGCTGCTCGGCCGCCTCGACGACCGGGTGATCGTCGCGGCCGGGCACCACCGCAACGGCGTGCTGCTGGCGCCGATCACCGCCGACCTGATCGCCGGGCTGGTCCTGGACGGGGTCGCGGATCCGCTGCTCGAGCATTTCGCGCCGGGGAGGTTCTGATGCGGTTGACGGTCAACGGACGGGAGCACCTGGAAAGCGGGGACGGCCTGTCGGTGGCGGCTCTGGTCGAGCGGCTGACCGAGGCCCGGCGCGGGGTGGCGGTCGCCGTCAACGGGACCGTCGTACCCCGCAGCACCTGGGACGATGCCCGGCTCGCGGACGGCGACGCGGTCGAGGTGCTGACCGCGGCGCAGGGGGGATGACGATGTTCTTCGGAGATTCGCGGCTCATCCTGGGCACCGGCGGAGCAAACAGCCTCAGCGCGCTGGAGGAGGCGATCCGGGCCTCCGGCACCGAGCTCGTCACCGTCGCCCTGCGGCGGGTCGACGCGGCCGGACCAGGGCTCTTGCCGCTGCTCGACCGGCTCGGCGTGCGAGTGCTGCCGAACACGGCCGGCTGCTACACGGCCGGCGACGCGATCAAGACGGCCCACCTGGCCCGGGACGCGTTCGAGACCGATCTGATCAAGCTCGAGGTGATCGGCGACGAGCGGACCCTGCTGCCGGACGGGGTGGAACTGCTCGCGGCGGCCGAGAAGCTGGTGGCGGACGGGTTCACCGTGCTGCCGTACACCACCGACGACCCGATCCTGGCTCGCCGGCTGGCCGACGTCGGGTGCGCCGCAGTGATGCCGGCCGGCTCGCCGATCGGTTCCGGGCTGGGCATCTCCAACCCGCACCACATCCGGCTCATCCGGCAGTCGGTGGAGATCCCGGTGATTCTCGACGCCGGCATCGGAACCGCCTCGGACGCGGCGCTCGCCATGGAGCTGGGCTGCGACGCGGTGCTGATCGCGAGCGCGATCACCCGGGCCGACGACCCGGCCGGGATGGCGGCGGCGATGCGGCACGCGGTGGCCGGTGGCCGGCTCGCGTACACCTCGGGGCGGATTCCGCGCCGCTTCCACGCGGTCGCGTCCACCTCGGACGACGGGCTGGCCCGGTGGTGACGCCCAGCGGTCTGGTGCTGCTCACCGACCGGCGGCTCGCCTCCGGCTCGCTTCTCGACGTGGTCGCCCGGGCGGTCCGCGGCGGCGCCGCGTGGGTCATTCTCCGGGAACGCGATCTGCCGTACGCCGAACGACGGGCACTCGCGGTGTCGCTGCGCGAACTGCTGCCCCCGGGCCGGCTCATCGTGGCCGGGCCGGACCCACTCGGCGCCGACGCGGTCCACCTGGCCGAGGCCGACCCGCTGCCGGTGGCCGGGGTGTCGCTGATCGGCCGGTCCTGCCACGACGTGCCGGGTCTGTCCATCGAGGACTACGTGACGCTGTCGCCGATCTTCGCGACGTCGACCAAGCCCGGCTACGGACCGGCGCTCGGGCCGGATGACGCGGCGCTGCTCGCGGGCGAGGTGCCGTGGCTGGCCCTCGGCGGGGTCGACTCGCCGGAACGGGCCGCGGCCTGCGCGGAGGCCGGTGCGCGCGGGATCGCCGTGATGGGCGCCGTGATGCGGGCCGCCGACCCGGAAGGGGTGACGCGGACGCTCGCGACGGCCTTCGGCGCGGCCCGGGCCGGATCGGCGGGCCGCCGGTGACGCCGCCGGTGGTGCTGACCATCGCCGGGTCGGACTCCGGTGGGGGAGCCGGGATCCAGGCGGATCTCAAGACGTTCGCGGCGCTCGGCGTCTACGGGACCTCGGTGCTCACCGCGATCACCGCGCAGAACACGCTCGGGGTCACCGCGATTCATCCGGTGCCGGTGGACATCGTCGCGGCGCAACTCGACGCGGTGCTCGCCGACTTTCCGGTGGCGGCCGTGAAGGTGGGCATGATCGGGGATCGGGCGATCGCCGAGTTGCTGCTCGATCGGGCGTCCCAGCTGCCGAACCTGGTCGTCGACCCGGTGCTGGTGGCCACCTCGGGGGCCCGGCTCGCGGCGGCCGCTTCGGTGGAACCGCTCCTCGCGTACCCCTGTGTGTTGACGCCGAATCGGCAGGAAGCCGCCGCCCTGACCGGAAGCCGGTGCGAGACGGCCGAGGAAATGATCGCGGCGGCCGTGCGGCTTGCCGCCGGCGGGCCGCGGGCGGTGGTGGTGACCGGCAGCGAGCTCGCGATGGATGTGCTGCATGGCGACGGCGAGACGTCGGTATTGCACGGCGAACCGGTGGAAACCACAAACAACCACGGGTCGGGGTGCACCTTTTCCTCGGCGGTGGCGGTGCGGCTGGCGCTCGGTGATCCGGTGCCCACGGCCGTGCTCGCCGCCAAGAAGTACGTGACCGCGGCGCTGGCCGGCGGTCGTTCGTGGCGGCTGGGCGCCGGGCCCGGACCGCTGAACCACTTCGCCTGACGGTGTCGCTCTCGGCCCGGTCCGGGGATTCGTGCTGCCGTCGTCCGTCCGATTAGTACCTATTTGGGGAGAAGAGATGCGGCGAAAGGTGTACGTCGAAGGGGCCCGCCCCGAGCTGCGGGTGCCGTTCACCGAGATCGAGTTGACCGATGCGTCCTCGGTTCGGCTGTACGACACGTCCGGTCCGGGTAGTGACCCGGAGGTCGGGTTGCCGCCGTTGCGGTCGGGGTGGAGCGATGGGCGTACCCAATTGGGGTTTGCCCGGTCTGGAATTGTCACGCCGGAAATGGAGTTCGCCGCGATCCGGGAAGGGGTCTCGGCCGAATTCGTGCGGGAGGAGATTGCCGCCGGGCGGGCCGTTCTGCCGGCCAACCGGAACCATCCGGAATCGGAGCCGATGGTGATCGGGGCGCGATTCCTGGTGAAGGTCAACGCCAATATCGGCACCTCGGCCGTGACCTCGTCGGTGGCCGAAGAGGTGGAGAAGCTGACCTGGGCCACCCGCTGGGGTGCGGACACCGTGATGGACCTGTCGACCGGGCCGCGGATCCACCAGACCCGGGAGGCGATCATCCGGAATTCGCCGGTGCCGATCGGGACGGTGCCGATCTACCAGGCGCTGGAGAAGGTCAACGGGGATCCGATCAAGCTGACCTGGGAGCTGTTCCGGGACACCGTTCTGGAGCAGGCCGAGCAGGGCGTCGATTACATGACCGTGCACGCCGGGGTGCTGCTGCCGCACGTGCCGCTGGCGATCGACCGGGTCACCGGGATCGTGTCGCGCGGCGGCTCGATCATGGCGGCCTGGTGCCTGGCCCACCACCAGGAGAACTTCCTCTATACGAACTTCGAGGAGCTCTGCCGGATCTTCGCGGAGTACGACATCACGTTCTCGCTCGGCGACGGGCTGCGGCCGGGGTCGATCGCGGACGCGAACGACGCGGCGCAGTTCGCCGAGCTGCGGACCCTGGGGGAGCTGACCCACCTGGCCTGGGAGCACGACGTGCAGGTGATGGTCGAGGGTCCCGGTCACGTGCCGATGCACAAGATCAAGGAGAACGTCGACCTGCAGGTTGCCCTCTGCGGCGGGGCGCCGTTCTACACGCTCGGGCCGCTCACCACCGACATCGCGCCGGCCTACGACCACATCACCTCGGCCATCGGGGCCGCCATGATCGGCATGTTCGGGACCGCGATGCTCTGTTACGTCACCCCCAAGGAGCACCTCGGGCTGCCGAACCGGGACGACGTCAAGGCCGGGATGATCGCCTACAAGATCGCGGCGCACGCGGCCGACCTGGCCAAGGGGCATCCGGGGGCGCAGGACTGGGACGACGCGTTGTCCAAGGCGCGGTTCGAGTTCCGCTGGGAGGACCAGTTCGAGCTGGCGCTGGATCCGGGCACCGCGCGGGCGTTCCACGACGAGACGTTGCCGGCGGCGCCGGCCAAGACGGCCCACTTCTGCTCGATGTGCGGGCCGAAGTTCTGCTCGATGAAGATCTCGCATGAGTTGAAGGCGCGGGGTATGCGCGACAAATCGGACGAATTTCTCTCTTCGGGCGGGAAGGTCTACGTGGAGGTGCAGGCGGGGCCTGCTTTTTCGGAGGCCCCGCCTGCATCCGGTCAGAGCTTGTAGAAGTTGACGTAGTGGTCGGGGGTGAACCAGGTCTCCTTGGTCGACCGGTTCACCACGATCCGGTACGCGTCCCGGCTCGCGCCGCGGGCCCGGGAGTAGACGTCGTACTCGTTGTAGCTGGCGTTCGCCGGGAGCTGGCCCTCGCGGTTCTGGAATGTACCGCCGGTGTAGTTGTACTGGCCGTACGGCCAGGAGTACCAGCCCGCGCTGGTCGGCCAGCCGAGCGAGCTCCAGCCGGTGCGGGCCGTGCGGGCCGCTGAGCAGCGGGAGATCGTGCAGGTCGAGTAGACCGCGGCCTGGGCGGCGGAGGTGTGCGTCGGCGCGACCACGGCCGGCGCCACCAGGCCGGTGCCGGACACGGCGAAGACGAGCGCGAGGCCGGCGAGGAGCCGGCCGAGGCGGGTGCGGGGTTGCCGGTCAGTAAGCATGATCGGACTCCGATGCCGTCTAGGGGGTCGGGGTTGACCCCGAAGACAACATCGTCACCAATCAATGTACTCAGCGGTACATCTCCGGCTGGTCATTCCATCTATGTTCGTCTATGCGTTACTTCGTTACATCGATCAGCCGTTGCCGAGACCGCTTACCCACTCGGCGACACCGTCCGGTTCGGCCTGGCGGCGTGCCTTCACCTGGGGCGGCGGGGCGATCGGGGTGGGCGTGGCCAGCGGCGGGCTGATCTGCTGCGGCTGCGCCCGGCCCTGGGCCTTGGCCGGATTGGCGTTGGCCGGATTGGCCTTGAAACCGTCGAACGGCGGCATCTCGACCGGCGTCGGCGGGCCGGCCGCGGCGCCGGTACCGGTACCGGTACCGGCCTGGGCGATCGCCGAGTCGGGTTCCGGGTCGCGCTTGGTCAGCGGCGGGCGGTTCGGGGTCGGGCCACCGCTCTCCGGCGAGCGGCGCAACACGGCCGCCAGCACCGAGCCGAGCACTCCGGCGCCGGCCGCGGTCATCGCCGCCCAATAGGGCACTCCCTGGAAGCCGTCGTCGCCGGTGCCCGGCCCAGCGACCAGGTAGGCCGCGGTCAGCAGGGCCGGCCCGGGCAGGCCGGTCAGCGCGATGGTCAGCGTGGAGGCGTCGCGCCGGCGTGCTCGCCAGCCCAGCGCGATGCCGCTGATCAGGGCCAGGGCCGGCATGGTGAACAGCGCGGTCCGCTGGGTGACCGAGTCGGGGAGGAGCGCCGCGTCGATCACGCCGAGGCGGATCGCCGGCAGGGTCTTGCCGGGGGCCAGCGAGGGAACCGCCGAGAGGATCGCGATCGCCCAGGCGGCGATGCCGACGGTGAGGAAGCTCCAGCGGGCCACCGGGCGGCTCAGCGCGGCGTACGCGGCGAAGAGGCCGGCGATGGCGCCGAGTACGGCGCACACCCCGATGACGAAGGCCGGCTGCACCCCGGCGACCGTCGCGGTGCGGGCCGGCTGCATGGTCAGCGGCACCACGATGGCGGCACCGAGGCCGGCCGCGACCGCGGTGCCGAGCCGGGTGCCGGCTCCCGAGGTCGTCGGCAGGTGCGGCCGGCCGGCCATGCCGCCGATTACCGCAGAGGTCATCGCCAGCCAGGCGACCCAGGCCAGCTCGGCTGTCCATTGGTCACGCGCAGTTAGGTCGAGCACGCGCGTCAGGCGCACGATGCCCAGCCCGTACGCCAGCCCGAGCTGACTCGCGCCGGCCAGCGCGGCCACGCCGAGCGTGACCCCTAACAGTTTGGCCGAGGTCCGGAATGCCATGTCGGGGAGGTTACGGAACTCCCGCCCGATGCCGCCACTCCGGACCCAAATTCTTAAGGCAGGTTTAGACGTGTGACGCTGCGTGATCGGTTGATCTTTAGGATGCCAGTCGCCAGCGGCCTGCTCGGGCCACCAGGAGGGTGAGGGCCTGCGGCATCAGTCCGGAGTGGTTGGCCGGGGTGAGCCGGATCGGGCCGGAGAGGCCGTCGACCTGAGAGGTCTCCACGATGGTCCGGATCTGCTCGCGGTTGCCGCCGACCCGGACCACCGCCGCGGCGATCAGGTCGACCGCGTCGGCCGCGAACGAGGCGACGCCCGAGTAACCGCCGTACCGCGAGATGTAGTCGCGGAACCACTGCTTGCGGGCGGCCTTGGCCGGCGTCGTCGCGATGACGTCGTCGACCGCCAGGATCTGGGTGAACACCATGGTGGTGTTGTTGGTCGCGGCGGCCTCGTCGTTCGGGATGAACATGTCGCTCGCGGCGGCCGCGTCGAAGAACACCCGGCCGGTGAAGCCGGCCGCCTTGGCACTCTTCGCCGCCAGCGCGGACTGCTCCGGCCCGGCCAGCACCAGCAGGGCGGCCGGCTGGCCGTCGAGCAGGGTGCCGACCGCCTGGGTGATGTCGGTGGCGGCCGGTTTCACCGAGCTGGTGCCGATCACCGGGATGCCGGCCTTGGTCAACTCGGCCTCGAGGGCCTTGTCGCCGCCGCGGCCGTAGTAGTCGTCGGTGTGCAGGATCGACGCGTTGGGCACCTTGAGGCGGCGCAGCTCGGTGACCATGGTCGCGGCGCTGTCGGCCGAGTTGGGGCCGAGCTTGAAGACGTACGGCCGCTCGGTCACCGGCTGGGCGACCTCGTCGGAGGCGGCCAGCGCGATCGTCGGGATCTTCTTGTCGTTGATCGTCTTGGCCGCGCTCACCGCACAGGGATCGCACGAACCGGCCACGATCGCGGCCACCGACGGGTCGTCGGCGAACGCGCTGATGTTGCGGAGCGACGTGGCGACGTCGGCCCGGTTGTCCTGGGTGCGCAACTCCAACTTGCGGTCACCCAGTCGGCCGGACGCGTTCACCTGGTCGATCCGCAGCTGAAGTGCGCGGCCGTAGGCGGCGTCCACGGTGGAGGAGTTGTTCAGGTCGGCACCGATCACGATGGTGCCGCCGTCACCGCCCGAGTCCCCGTCGTCCGATGTGCAGCCGGCCAAACCGGCGACGAGAAGCGTCGAGGCCACGACGGATGCCGTGGCGAGGCGAGGGAGCCTCACTGCGGTGCCTCCTCGAGGGGAGATGCGGACAGTATGTCCGGCGGATCGCGGCAAACCTTGCCAACGTGAAGGCGGCTGGTCAAGCTGGTGCGCAGCGTCGTGACGGGACGGTCGTCTCACATATTGGTTGGAATCTTGACCGTTTTGGGTAACCGTGCAATCACTTTCTGTGTCCTCTCGGACATTCGCGCACGTCAAAGCGGCGTCCGTGTCGAATGTGGATCCGAATGGCTGGTTACTCATCGGACAACAAGTTTGTTTCCGGGCAGAGCCAGACTTCCCAAACGACTGCGCTCTCTGATGAAATCGCCGGGCCGCAGGCTCCTGTGCGGGCGAGGAGACACGGGGAAGACCACGGAGGAGAAGTCGTGAGCACCGGATCTTCGACCCAGGTGGCGCGCCGTGGTGTCTTTCCCCGGCTTCGGGACGCACGGATCCGCGCCAAACTGGCTCTCATTCTGTTTGTACCGCTGGCCGCGGTTGTCGTGCTCGCCACCGCTCGGCTGGTCGATGTAAGTCAACGCGCAACCGAGGCCAATCAGGTCGAGAAACTGGCCGAGGTCGGCACCGACGTCTCGACGCTGACCCAGTTGCTGCACGGCGAGCGGATGGCCGCCGCGGCGTACCTCGCCACCCAGGGCGCCAAGGTGGACAACTACACCGCCCGGGTGAAGGCCACCGACGCCGAGATCGAGATCTACCGGGCCCACCGCCGCGCGCTCGACGAGCCGGCCGAGGCGGTACAGGCCCGGCTGGTCCAGATCGACGACAACCTGAACACCCTCAACGCCACCCGCAACCAGGTGAGCCAGCGCGAAGGGCTCGGCGTCGCCGAGACCATGTCGCGCTACGGCGTGGTTCTCACCGACCTGCTCGGGTACGGCGAGGCGGTCAGCCAGTACGCCGGTGACGACCAGGTCGGCGACAGCCTCCGGGCCACCAGCGCGTTCGCCAAGGCCAAGGCCGGTGCCGCCGAACTCGAGGCGCTCTCCTACTCGGCCCTGGTCTCCGGTGACCTCAGCGCCGAGCAGCGCACCGCGTTCATTGCGGCCCAGACCAGCCAGCAGGAAGGCCTGCTGACCTTCGCCGCGTTCGCCGACACCGAGCAGCAGTCCCTGGTGGACAACGTGGTCACCGGTGACGCGGTCAACCTGGCCGACCAGGTCTCGATCCAGCTCGGTCGCGGCGTGGCGGTCCCGTCCGACGAGATCATCCAGTCCTTCGGCGCGGTCGTCGACCTGATGCGCTGGGCCGAGCAGGAACTCGAGACGGACGACCTCAAGCTGGCCGGCGACGAGGCCGACTCGGTGGTCCGGCAGGCCGCGCTCGAGGCCGCACTGGTCGTACTCGTGCTGATCGTGGCCATCTCGCTCGCGGTGGTTCTGGCCCGATCGCTCAACCTGTCGCTGCGCCGGCTGCGGGAGGGTGCGCTGGCGGTGGCCAACCGCGACCTGCCCGATGCCGTGGCCCGGCTGCGCGACGCCCGAACCCTCGGCGAGAGCGGTGCCGACGAGATCGTCCGGCAACTGCGGGACCCGATCCGGCTCACCAACCGCGACGAGATCGGCCAGGTTGCGCAGGCGTTCAACGTGGTCCACCGTGAGGCCGTCCGGATCGCGGCCGAGCAGGCCGCGCTGCGCACCACCGTCTCGGCCATGTTCCTCAACCTGGCCCGCCGCTCGCAGTCCCTGGTCGACCGGATGATCGGCGAGCTGGACAGCATCGAGCGCACCGAGGAAGACCCGAAGCGACTGGCCCGGCTCTTCGAGCTCGACCACCTCGCCACCCGGATGCGCCGAAACGACGAAAACCTGCTGGTGCTGGCGGGCGCCGACTCCAGCCCGCCGCGCCGCGAGGACGCGCTGCTCGTCGACGCCCTGCGGGCCAGTCAGTCCGAGGTCGAGCTCTACAACCGCATCGAGTTCGGCACGGTCGACACCGACATCGCCATCGCCGCGCTCGCCGTCAACGACGTGGTCCGACTGGTCGCCGAGCTGCTCGACAACGCCACCCGGTTCTCCCCGCCCACCACCACCGTGGTCGCCGACGCCCGGCGCATCCGCGACTACGTGGTGGTCCAGGTGGAGGACCGCGGCCTCGGCATGTCCGAGGACCAGATGGACCAGCTCAACCGGCGGCTCTCCGAGACACCCAATGTGGACGTGGCCGCGTTCCGGCTGATGGGCCTGGCCGTGGTCGGCCGGCTCGCCAGCCGCTACGGCATCCGGGTCGAGCTGCGGGCCAACCTCGAGGGCGGCACCGTCGCCCAGGTGATCCTGCCCAGCAGCATCGTGGTGGTGGCCAACCGGCGGGACGGGCAGCTCCCCAACAGCGGGCAGTTCCCGGAGCTGGGCTCCGCGCCGGCCGGCGGCTGGGACGCGATGGCCGCCCGGGCCGCGACCGCCACGCTGCCGGCGATCGCCCCGGACCCGTGGCGCGAGCGCGAGCAGCAGGTGTCCGCTCCCAGTCACCCGCAGCTGCCGCGGTTCCCCTCGCAGCGCCCGGCCCCCGAGGCCGCGCCCACGCCGAACCGGCCGCCGCTGCCCACCCGGGTGGCCCAGCCGGTCACCGCGCAGGGCGGGATGAACGGCTTCACCCCGATGACACCGGCACCCATGGCGCCGACACCGGCACCGGCACAGCCGGACTCGGGCAGCTGGGGGGCCGCCCTCGCCGCGATGCCTCCGGTGCCGGTGCAGGAGATGCCGGTACCGGCCGAGGAGCGGAACGACTCGCCGATCTTCGTGGAGATGCAGCAGAGCTGGTTCCGTAACCACGAGGGAGCGGCTCCGGAGGAGTGGGGGATGCCCACCGCCGGGTACGCGCCGCCGCCCAACTCGGGCCCGCCCGCGTTGCCGCAGGCACCCGCACCCGCGTCCGTACCGGCACCCGCGGCGGCACCCACCCCGCCGCCCGCACCGGCGGCACCTCCCGCGCCCGCTCCGGCGGCGAACGGGCACAATGGATCATCGGTTCCGAAGCCGCGTCCGGCGGCCGAGGACCGATGGAAGACGGCGGCGGACGTGGGGTGGCAGCGAGCTATGGCGGCTGCCGAACCGGTCGACGCCGGCACTACCCGCTCCGGACTGCCCAAGCGCGTACCGCAGGCACAATTGGTGCCCGGCGGCGTGCAGAGCGGACCGCGCAACCAGAACCGTCGCAGCCCCGACGAGGTTCGAGGACTCCTGTCCGCGTACCACCGTGGTGTGCAACGCGGGCGGACGGACGGCAGTGCCGAGACCGCCCTCGAAGCTAAGGAGATGGACCAGTGACCAGGCCCCCCACCATGCAGGACATGGGCTGGCTGCTCAACAACTTCGCCAACAGCGTTGCCGGTATCGCCCACGTCGTGGCGGTCTCGGCGGACGGACTGCTGCTGGCGTCCTCGCGTGATCTGCCGGCCGACCGGGCCGACCAGCTCGCCGCCATCGCCTCCGGGGTGGTCAGCCTCACCGAGGGTGCGTCCCGGATGTTCAATGCCGGTGCCGTCCAGCAGACCATCATCGAGATGGAGAGTGGTTACCTCTTCCTCATGTCGGTCAGCGACGGCTCGTCGATGGGCGTGCTCGCCGCGCGCAGCTGCGACGTGGGTCAGGTCGGCTATGAGATGGCGTTGCTCGTTGAGCGGGTGGGTGCCGCGCTGACGCCGGCTCCCCGCGAGACCGTCAGTCATTAGCCGGCGGCCGCCGGAGAGGGGGTGATCGCGTCATGGGGCAACCACAGGACCCACGGGGCAACCTGGTTCGCCCGTACGCGGTCACTCGCGGACGGACCGAGCCACGCCGTGACATTCCGATCGAGGCGATCCTGGTAGCCAGCCAGGCCGCCTTACAAGAGGCCCGGTTCGCCGGGCACGACAAGTACCGCATCGCGGTGCTCTGCGAGGCAAAACCGCAGTCCCTGGCCGAGCTCTCCGCGTTCACCCGGCAACCGCTGGGCGTGGCGCGGGTGCTGGTCGCGGACATGGTCGCCGACGGACTGCTGTCGTTGCACAGCGCCGCTCCCAAGAAGGGCTTCACGGAGCGGATGGATCTGCTGGAAAGGGTGTTGAGTGGACTTCGCAAGCTCTGAGCGGGCGGGGGCGCAACCCAGGGAGATCACCTCCGCGAAGATCGTGATTGCGGGCGGCTTCGGCGTCGGCAAGACGACGCTCGTCGGTGCCGTCTCCGAGATCGAGCCGCTGACCACCGAGGCGCTGATGACCTCGGCCGGGCAGGGCGTCGACGACGCGTCCAAGGTGCCCGGCAAGGAGACCACCACGGTGGCGATGGACTTCGGCCGGATCACCATGGCCGACGACCTGATCCTCTACCTCTTCGGTACCCCCGGGCAGACCCGCTTCTGGTTCATGTGGGACGAGCTCATCCGGGGTGCCGTGGGTGCGGCGGTCCTGGTCGACACCCGCCGCATCGCGGACGCGTTCGCGCCGCTGGACTACTTCGAGAACCGGCACCTGCCGTACATCGTGGCCCTCAACTGCTTCGACGGCGCGCCGCGCTACGAGCCGGACGAGGTGCGCGAGGCGTTGGCGATCCCGCCGCACGTACCCCTGGTGATGTGTGACGCCCGCCACCGTGAGTCGGTCAAGGCGGTCCTGGTGCAGGTGGTGGAGCACGCGATGGCCACCCTGGTGGCCGAGCAGTCCGGGGGTTATCCGGCCGTCGTCGGCTAGTTCGGCAGCCGGTAGCCCCGCTTGACCACCGTTTGAACCACCCCGGGAGCGCCCAGACCGGCTCGGAGGCGGGCCACCGCCATCTCGACCGCGTGTTCGTCGGCGCCCCGGGGGAGAGCATGAAGTAGCGCCGCCCGGGACAGCACCCGGCCGGGCGTGGCGGCCAGCGCCCGCAGCACGGCCATCGGCGCCGGCGCGAGCGGCCGCAGATCGCCGTCGACGACCGCGGCATGGCCGCGCAGGGTCAGCGAATGGCCGGCCACCTCGAGCGAGACCGCCCGCTTCGGCAGTTCCTCGACGATCGTCCGGACCAGGGCACTCAGCCGGGCCCGCGCGGGCGCCACGACCGGGATGTCGTGCCGCTTCAGCGGCGCCGCCGTGACCGGGCCCACACAGGCCACCAGGACGTTCGAGCGCAACGCGGCCAGTAGACCGTCGGAACCGGGCCCCGCGGCCCGCAGGAGAGCTGTGACGGCCGCTGCCGAGGTGAATGTCACCGCGTCCACCAACTGGCCGGTGATGAGGTCGACGAGGCGGTGCAGCGGGGCCGGGTCGGTCGGCGCCGCCCAGCGGTAGACCGGCACCTCGATCACTCGGGCCCCAGCGGCCTCCAGGGCCTCGGTGTATTCCGGCTGACTCTCGCCGTGCAACTGGAGCGCGACCGTCAGGCCGGCGATGCCGCGGGCCTTGAGGTGGTCGACGACCTCCTCGTAGCTCTCCCCCTCGGGGGACCACTGGTCGTGCAGGCCGGCCGAGCGGATCGCGGCCCGGGCCTTGGGCCCGCGGGCGACCAGGTAGGCGCGGGCCAGCGCGGCGCGCAGCGGCTCGGCCAGGCCCCAGCCCTCGGCCGCCTCCAGCCAGCCCCGCATGCCGATACCGGTGTTGACCAGCACGATGTCGGGCGGATGGTCGAGGCAGGCCCGGGTAGCGGCCTTGAGCTCGGCGTCATCGGCGATCGGGACGATCCGCAGGGCCGGGGCCAGCACCACCCGGGCGCCCCGGCTCTCCAGGAGCCCGGCCAGCTCGTCCCGGCGCCGGTCGGCGGTAACCCCGACCGTGTAGCCGGACAGCGACGCGGTCGGCTCGGCCAGGGCGGCCGCAGTGATCACCGTCCGTCGCGTTCCCCCCGCGCGGTCGGTCATGTTTTTTCGAGAAGTCGCGGCGTGGCCAAACGGTCCACCGAAGGGCACGCTCGGAGTTCGCCGTCCTCAGCGTCGACCCGCTCCCATGTCACGCTTGCGATCTCCGCCGTACCTCCGCTCGGCGCACACCGCGACTTCTCCTCGCCAGACCGATTAGGTCCGGCGGTCACCGTCAGGTCCGTCCTCAACCCTGACGGTGGCCTATCCATAGTGCGCCGTCGACGCACGCGAGGGCTACGCTCAGCCCGCGTCGTCGAGGGGTGCGCACCATTGGTCATGCCTGGAAGCGTGCCGGTGGGGAATTTCGGCTCGGCGTCCCGTTTGTTTCGAGCCTGCTAAGACGCATTGATCTGTGACCTGGATGACCTTGGATCCCGGGCTCGGGTGCGTCGGGAGAGCAGAGTATGCTTGGCGGGCATATCGTGAGGGGTCCTGTGGGACCCACCTCGTTTTGACCACGTGTCGCGCGGCCGGGTATTGTTGCCTGCTGTTGTGTGAGCGCTTGAGATTCTGTTCTCGACGCGACCAGCGCGCGACCCCAGACCGACGACAAGACAAGGTAATTCTGTGCGTACGTACAGCCCGAAGCCGGGTGAGATCGAGCGTCAGTGGCACATTATCGACGCTTCCGACGTCGTTCTGGGCCGCCTGGCTACCCACACCGCCAGTCTCCTGCGCGGTAAGCACAAGCCGACCTTCGCGCCGCACGTCGACACCGGCGACTTCGTGGTGATCATCAACGCGGGCAAGGTGGCTCTGACCGGCAACAAGCGGCAGACCAAGGTCGCTTACCGGCACTCGGGCTACCCGGGTGGCCTCAAGCAGATCGGCTACGAGGAGCTGCTCACCAAGCGGCCCGAGAAGGCGATCGAGCTGGCCGTCAAGGGCATGCTCCCGCACAACAAGCTCGCGCGGCAGATCATCAAGAAGCTGAAGGTCTACCCGGGCGCTGAGCACCCGCACGCCGCTCAGCAGCCCCAGCCGTTCGAAATCACCCAGATCGCGCAGTGAGCGCGGGAGAAGGCAGCAGCATGTCCGACATCATCGAGCCCGAGGTCGTCGAGACCGTCGAGGAGCCCGCTGAGACGGTCGTCGTCGTTGAGACGCCCGCGCCGGCCCCGGTCCGCGCCCCGCGTCCCGGTGACCGTCCGATCCAGACCGTTGGCCGCCGCAAGGAGGCCATCGTCCGGGTGCGTCTCATCCCCGGCACCGGCAAGATCACCTGTAACGGTCGCGACCTCGAGGCCTACTTCCCGAGCAAGGTGCACCAGCAGCTCATCCGTGAGCCGCTGAACATCGCCGAGAAGGCCGAGCAGTTCGACGTGATCGCCAACCTCCGCGGCGGCGGCATCACCGGCCAGGCCGGTGCGCTTCGCCTCGGCATCTCCCGGGCGCTCATCACGAACGAACCGGACGACCGCCCGGCCCTGAAGAAGGCCGGCTTCCTCACCCGGGACTCCCGGGTCAAGGAAAGCAAGAAGTACGGCCTCAAGAAGGCCCGTAAGGCTCCGCAGTACTCGAAGCGCTGATCGCTTTCTAGGCGGCCGGGTTCGCCCCCCTCGTTGGTTGGGGGGCGGGCCCGGCCGTTTTGCATTCGTTTCCCTCGAAAGGAAGCCGCCATGGGGCGACTCTTCGGTACCGACGGTGTGCGCGGGCTCGCAAACGGCGACCTGACGCCGGAACTGGCCCTGTCCGTCGCGGTCGCCGCGGCCCGGGTCCTGGTCGAGAGTGACACCAGCCACCAGCCGCTCGCCATCGTCGGGCGCGACCCGCGGGCCAGCGGCGAGATGCTCGAGGCGGCCGTGGTCGCCGGGCTGACCAGCGCCGGAGCCAACGTGGTGCGGGTCGGCGTGCTGCCCACCCCGGCCGTGGCCTACCTGGTCGCGCAGACCAACGCCGACCTCGGCGTGATGCTCTCCGCCTCGCACAACCCGATGCCGGACAACGGCATCAAGCTGTTCGCGGCCGGCGGCACCAAGCTGCCGGACGAGCTGGAGGCGCGGATCGAGCAGGCCGTCGAGGACGGGCACGGGGTGATCGGGCGTCCCATCGGCGGTGCCATCGGCCGGGTCAACGACCTGCTCGACGGGGCCGAGCACTACATCAAGCACCTGGTCGCCGCCACGCCGAACCGGCTCGAGGGCATCAAGGTCGTGGTGGACTGCGCCAACGGTGCGGCCAGCGAGGTCGGGCCGATCGCGTACGAGGAGGCCGGCGCCGAGGTCATCGCGATCCACGCCGACCCGGACGGCCTCAACATCAACGAAGAGTGTGGTTCCACCCACATGGAGAAGGTCCGGGACCGGGTCCTCGCCGAGGGTGCCGACCTCGGCATCGCGCACGACGGGGACGCCGACCGCTGCCTGGCCGTCACCGCTTCGGGTGACATCGTCGACGGCGACCAGATCATGGCGATCCTCGCGCTCGCCATGCGGGACGCCGGCACGCTCACCAACGACACGCTGGTGGCGACCGTGATGAGCAACCTGGGCTTGAAGATCGCGATGAAGCAGTCCGGCATCAAGATGATCGAGGCCAAGGTCGGCGACCGGTACGTCCTGGAGGAGCTGAACGCGGGCGGGCTGGCGCTGGGCGGCGAGCAGAGCGGGCACATCGTGATGCCCGAGTTCGCCACCACCGGCGACGGCGTGCTCACCGGGCTGCACCTGATGGCCCAGCTGGCCGGCAGCGGGAAGTCGCTGGCCGACCTGGCCGCCGTGGTGCACAAGCTGCCGCAGGTGCTGATCAACGTGCGGGTCGGCGACCGGGAGGCCGGCGCGGCCGCCCCGACCGTGCAGGCCGCCGTCGCGCTGGCCGAGGACGAGTTGGGCGAGACCGGCCGGGTGCTGCTGCGCCCCTCCGGCACCGAGCCGCTCGTTCGGGTGATGGTCGAGGCCGGCACCGAGGAGCAGGCTCGCTCGGTCGCCGAGCGGATCGCCGCCGAGGTCAACTCGGCCAGCCCCGCTTAGATCTTCGCCAGCCTCCGGGCGGCCTCGTCGATGACCTCTTCGCGCTTGCAGAAGGCGAACCGGATCAGGTGCCTGCCCTCGTCCTTGTGGTCGTAGAAGACCTGGGTGGGCACCGCGACGACGCCGCAGCGGGCGGGCAGTTCCCGGCAGAAGTCGGCGCCGTCCGTTCCGCCCAGCGGGGTGATGTCGGTGGTCACGAAGTAGGTGCCCTCGGACGGCTGGACCACGAAACCGGCCTCGGTGAGGCCCGCCACCAAGCGGTCGCGGCGGGCCTGCAGGGTCGCCCGGAACTCGGTGAAGTAGGTATCCGGCAGGCCGAGCGCGACCGCAACCGCCGGCTGAAGTGGGCCGGCGTTCACGAACGTCAGGAACTGTTTGACGCGCTGCACGGTGGAGACCAGCTCGCGCGGGCCGGTCGCCCAGCCGACCTTCCAGCCGGTGCAGGAGAACGTCTTGCCGGCCGAGGAGATGCGCAGCGTCCGCTCCCGCATGCCGGGCAGCGTGGCCAGCGGGGTGTGCGGCTCGGCCGCGTCGGTGAAGACCAGGTGCTCGTAGACCTCGTCGGTCACCGCGTACGCGTCGAATTCCTGGCAGAGCTCGGCGATCAGGGTGAGTTCGGCGCGGGTGAAGACCTTGCCGGTCGGGTTGTGCGGCGAATTGAGCAGCACCAGGCGAGTGCGCGGGCCGAACGCGGCGCGCAGCTCGGCCTCGTCGAAGACATATCGGCCCTGCGGGCCCGGGCGCAGGGTCACGGTCCGTCGCACCGCGCCGGCCAGGGTGATGCTCGCCGCGTACGAGTCGTAGTACGGCTCGAACGTGACCACCTCGTCGCCGCTCTCGCATAGTCCCAGGATCGCGGCGGCGATCGCCTCGGTGGCGCCCGCGGTGACCACGACCTCGGTGTCCGGGTCCCGGCTCAGGCCCCAGAAGCGCTGCTCGTGCTCGGTGATCTTCGCCCGCAGGGCGGGGATCCCGGGCAGCGGAGGGTACTGGTTGGCGCCACCCCGCAGCGCCTCGGCGGCGGCCGCCAGCATCTCCGGTGGGCCGTCGGTGTCCGGGAAGCCCTGCCCCAGGTTGATCGAGCCGGTGCGCACCGCCAGGGCGGACATCTCGGTGAAGATCGTGGTGCCGAACGCCCGCATGCGCTCGACCAGTGGATCGGCCGTCATCTCACTCCAGGACCAGTTGGGTGCAGTTGGCGGAGGCGAAGTTGGATTGCCCGGACTCGTTCGCCTTGACCTCTTTGCCGTCGACCAGCGCGCGGCAGCTCACCGAGCCCTCGCTGGTGCCGACCCGGAGAACGACGATCGACAACAGCGCCGGGATCTCGGCCTGGGCGGTGACCTTCCACGGAAGCTTCACGTTTTCCAGCCGCTTCGGCGACTCGCCGATCTTCTCGACGTAGACGATCGACACCGGGCCGTCGCCGGTCACCTCGTACGTCACGGTGATCTGCCGGCCGGTGCCGTCCGTGCTGCCGGTCGGCAGGTCGGTGGGCAGGCCGGGCAGCTCGGGCACCGAGGTCGGCAGGTCGCCGACCGCCTCGGCGGCCTTGTCCTTGACGCCGCGCGCGATCAGCACGCCGGCCGTGGCGATGCCGCCGCAGAGCAGCAGCGCGACCGCCAGGATCACCGCGATGATCGGGGCGCTGCTCCGGCGGGGTGGCGGCTGGGGCGGCTGGAAGCCCGGTTGGTAGGCCTGCGGCGGGTAGCCGGCCGGTGGGTATCCCGGCGGCGGATAGCCGCCGTAGCCGTCGGGCGGTGGCGGCGCATAGCTGACCGGCTGCGGCGGCGCATAGTTGACCGCCGGGAACTGCGACGTCGGCGGGTAGTTAGGCGCCGGCGGTGGCGGGATCGTGGCGTAACCCGGGGAGTAGGCCGGGGGCTGCGGGGCGCTCGGCGGCTGGTAGGGCTCGGGCGACCACGAGTCGCCGGACGGTGTCGACCAGGGCTGCCCGGAGACCGGGGTGCTGGTGCCGTCCGGGCTGGGCGGTGGCGCGGCCGAGGGGTCCGGGTTGCGGCCCGGCTGCTGGTTGTTCGGCTGGTCGGTCAAGCTGTTCTCCCGGGTTCGGCGCGCAAGCTGACGGTACGCCAGCAGCGCCACCTGGCAATCGCCGGTACCGGGCGATCGGCCAATTCAAGGGCACCCTTTCGAGCAAATTGGATGCTCGAAAGGGTGCTTCCCGAGCATGCGCCGTGAGCGGTATTCGGTTACGCTGCCCCTCATGTGTGGCATCGTGGGTTACGTCGGCGGTCGTCCGGCGCTCAGCATCGTTCTCGACGGACTTCGCCGACTGGAGTACCGCGGTTACGACTCCGCCGGCGTCGCCATCGTCGACGACGGTGTCGTTCTGACCGAGAAGAAGGCCGGCAAGCTGGCCAACCTGGAAAAGGCCCTGGCCGAGCGGAGCGGCGACAACATCGCCTCCGGCACCACCGCGATCGGGCACACCCGGTGGGCGACGCACGGCGGCCCGACCGACCGCAACGCCCACCCGCATCTCTCCGCCGACGGGCGGGTCGCCGTCATCCACAACGGCATCATCGAGAACTTCTCCCGGCTGCGCGCCGAGCTGGAGGCGACCGGCGTCGAGTTCGCCAGCGACACCGACACCGAGTGCGCGGCCCACCTGCTCGCCGCTGAGGTGCGCGCGCTGCGCGAGGCCGGTGCCGCCGCCGGCCCGCAGCTGCTGGCCGAGGCCATGCGCCGCACGGTCCGCCGGCTCGAGGGCGCCTTCACGCTGCTGGCCATCGACGTCGACGTGCCCGACGCGGTGGTCGCCGCCCGCCGCAACTCGCCGCTCGTGGTCGGCCGCGGCGACGGGGAGAACTTCCTGGCCAGCGACGTCTCCGCGTTCATCGAGCACACCCGGGAAGCGATCGAGCTCGGCCAGGACCAGGTCGTGCTGATCACCCCGGCCGGCATCGAGATCACCGGCTTCGACGGCGAGCCCGCCACCGGCAAGGAGTTCCACATCGACTGGGACGCCAAGGCTGCCGAGAAGGGCGGTTACGACTACTTCATGCTCAAGGAGATCGCCGACCAGCCGGACGCGATCGCCGACACCCTGCTCGGCCGCCTCTCCGACCGCGGCGAGATCGTCCTCGACGAGGTGCGCCTGACCGACCAGGACCTGCGCGACGTCGACAAGGTCTTCATCGTGGCCTGCGGCACCTCCTACCACGCCGGCATGGTCGCGAAGTACGCGATCGAGCACTGGACCCGGATCCCCTGCGAGGTCGAGCTGGCCAGTGAGTTCCGTTACCGCGACCCGATCCTGGACCGCTCCACGCTGGTGATCACGATCAGCCAGTCCGGCGAGACCATGGACACGCTGATGGCGCTGCGGCACGCCAAGGAGCAGAAGGCGCGGGTGCTCGCGATCTGCAACACCAACGGCTCGACCATCCCGCGCGAGTCCGACGCGGTGCTTTACACCCACGGCGGCCCGGAGATCGCGGTCGCCTCCACCAAGGCCTTCCTGACCCAGCTGGTCGCCTGTTACCTGATCGGTCTGCACCTGGCCCAGATCCGCGGCGTCATGTATGCCGACGAGGTCGCGGCCGTGGTCGAGAAGCTGCAGAGCACGCCCGACAGCCTGCGCACCCTGCTCGGCCAGATGGAGGACGTGCGCGCCCTGGCCCGCGACCTCAAGACGGCGACGACGGTGCTGTTCATCGGCCGGCACGTCGGTTACCCGGTGGCCCTCGAGGGTGCGCTCAAGCTCAAGGAACTCGCCTACATGCACGCCGAGGGCTTCGCCGCCGGCGAGCTCAAGCACGGCCCGATCTCGCTGATTGACGAGGGCACCCCGGTGGTCTGCGTGGTGCCGTCCCCGGCCGGCCGGGGCGTCATCCGCGACAAGGTGGTCTCCAACATCCAGGAGGTCCGCGCCCGCGGCGCCCGCACCATCGTCATCGCCGAGGAGGGCGACGAGAGCGTCCGTGCTTACGCCGACCACCTGATTCCGGTGCCGAAGACGCCCACCCTGCTGGCCCCGCTGATGACCACGGTCCCGCTGCAGATCCTCGCCTGCGAGATCGCCGCGGCCCGCGGCCTGGACGTCGACCAGCCCCGGAACCTGGCGAAGTCCGTCACCGTCGAATAATTCGCGACCGTAGGCCGCCCGCCTGGGCGGGCGGCCTCCTCGGCTGTCCGCCCCCGCCCACCGGGGGCGGTCCTCGGCCTTTCCGTGCGAGTGGGTCCGCGGTGATCGGCGGGCTCATCGGGCGGTGCCCAGGGTGATTGACGCCAGGGCGTCCAGGGACGGGCTTCCGCGGTCCCAATAACCCAGGTGGCCGGCGTCGGGGCTGCTGGGGAACAGGCAGGCTCCGAACGACGGATCGCTCGGGTTGTGCCCGAACCAGAGGTCTTGGTGAGGGCGGCTGAAGGCCAAGGCCGGGCCGATGATCGGGACGGCCGCGGCCAGCTCCAGCTTCTTCAGCAGGGAGCCGGGGGCGGGTGCCGCGTACTGGATGATGTCGCTGCGCGAGGTCGACGACCAGACATGGCCGGCCGGGACCGCCAGGTCGCCGGCCGTGTCGACGCCCACGCCCGGCGAACCGACGAACACCACGTCGTCGGCGGCCAGACCGGCCGTGGTGGCCGCCTTGCCCACCACCACCGAGCCGTAGCTGTGCCCGACCAGAGTCTGCCGGGCCGGCGGGCCGTCCTCGGTCGCGCGCAGCCCCTCCAGGAAGCGCCGCAGCGCCGGAGCGCCCGCCTCCGCCCGGCGAGCGCTGGCAGCCTCGTCGACGAAGTCGGGTGCGTCGTAGTCGAGCCAGAGCACCGCGCTGGTCGATGCGGCCGGGGACAGCTCGGTGGCCCGCTCGGCCACCCGGGCGGCCCGGGACAGCTCGCCGCTGAACGACGCCAGGCCGGCGGTCATCCCGGGCACGTGGGTAATCACGTTGTCGGCCCGGTCGGGGTCGCCGAGCGCCACCACGGCGCGGCCCTCCTCCCGGTCGTCGAGCCGCAGCAGGTAGGCCCGCGGGCCGTCGTCGTCGGCCAGCCGGTCGGCGAGCGCGTCGAGCCCGGGCGCTTGTTTCACCTCGGCGCGCCGTTCCTCCAGCAGCAGGCGGTTGGCGGTGTCGCGGTCGGCGGCCGGGATGCCGTCCAGCGGGCCGAGCCAGGACGGCTCGGTGGCGAGCAGCCACTGCCGCTCGGCGGTGGTCAGGCCGGCCCACCAGCGGCTCACCTCGGCCGGCGACGCCGTGCCGGCGGGCCGATCGGGCGGCGGTGCGGTGGGCTGCTGGGCGGCGGCCGTCAGCCGGGCCATCCGCTCGGCGGCGCGGTCGTCGGCGTGCGCGGCCACGCTGATCGCGGCGGACACCTCGGTCGCGGCGGTGGGGTCGCCGGGCGAACGGACGCTGCCGTCGTCGTCGATGAGCACGCCGCGGCGGCCGGCCCGGGCCAGCAACTCCCGGGCCCGCTCCATGGACACGGCGAACTCGCTCGCCGTCTGGTCGGCCTGCCAGCAGAGGACCCGGAACAGCACGAGCCGGCGCCGGAGCGCGGCCACCCGGGCCAGCGCGGCCGAGGCTGCTGCCCCGGACCAGGCGGCCGCGGTGCGGGACAATCGGGTGGTGAGGTCGGCGGCCAGGCGGCCGGCCAGGGCCGCCCAGCGCCGCCAGGCCAGGGCCACGCCCCGCCACCGGCTCGGATCGGTTACCCGCAGCCGGGCATAGACCACGGCGGTCATCGGAACGACCGGAGGCGGGTGGTGGCGCGGGCGTCGGCCAGCTCGTAGGCCTCGGCGGCGATGGTTATCCGGCGGGCAGTCTCGTCGATGTCGGCGCCGAGCAGGGCGAGCTGGTGGCGGGCGGCCTCGGCGGCCAGCGACGCCGCGTCGGCCGTCGGCCAACGCGGGGTTTGCTGGGCCGGCGGCGTCTGCGACGTCCCGGCGGTCACCTCGGCCGCGGTGTCGGCCAGGGCGGAGGCGGCGCGGCGCAACTCGTCGGTGTCGACCTCGAGATCGGGATTCATCGGCAACCTCCATGCGGGCAACGGCGAAGCTTGCGTGGGCAAGCCCCGGGGATGCGCCGACGTTAGGCGCCGGGGAACCGGGCCGGGTGTGGTTGTGGACGGCGGCGGAGGCGCATACGGCCGGGTTGTCCACAGGCCTTGCACACCACCCGGCCGTGCGTTACGCCGCAGCGTCGGCCATCGGCTACCGATAGGGTTGGGCCGTGATCGTGGCTGTCGGTATCGATGTTGTCCTGGTGGACCGCTTCGCCCGGGCTCTCGACCGAACGCCGTTGCTCGCGGATCGGCTCTTCACCGAGGGCGAGCGGTTGACCGGCTCCGGCAATCCGCGCTCGGCTGAGTCCCTCGCCGCGCGGTTCGCCGCGAAGGAGGCGGTGGCGAAGGCGCTCGGTGCCCCGGCCGGGATGCGCTGGCATGACTGCGAGATCGTCTCCGATCCGGACGGCCGCCCGTGGTTGACCGTCTCCGGTACGGTCGCCGCCGCTGCAACCGAGCGGGGTGTCACCCGGTGGCACCTTTCGCTCTCACATGACGGCGGGATCGCCTCGGCGATGGTGGTCGCGGAATCCTGAGCAGCGGGAACGCGAAACTGTCGTACCCGGGGCCTAAAACCTTTGGCATCACACCGAGGGCACTGGAGGGCTGATGCGGCAGGCATGGCGGGTCGCGGATGTGCGTGCGGCCGAGAAGGCGTTGATGGCGTCGCTGCCGGAGGGCACGCTGATGCAGCGGGCCGCGGCCGGCCTGGCCCGGCGCTGCGCACTGCTGCTCGACGAGGGCGGCGGGGTCTACGGCGCGCGGGTGCTGCTGCTGGTGGGCAGCGGCGACAACGGCGGCGACACGCTCTACGCCGGCGCCGCGCTGGCCCGGCGGGGTGCCCAGGTGCGTGCTCTGTTGCTGCGGCCCGAGCGGGTTCACCTGGCCGGGCTGGCCGCGCTGCGGTCGGCCGGTGGGTTCACCGTGCGCGAGCTGGGATCCCGGGCCGACCTGGTGCTCGACGGCATCGTGGGCATCGGCGCGAGCGGCGGTCTGCGTCCGCCGGCCGCCGGCCTGGTGGCCCGGCTGGCTGACCTGCGCGGTCGCGACGGCGACCGGCCGGTGGTGGTGGCGGTCGACGTGCCGAGCGGCGTCGCGGTGGACACCGGTGACGTGCCGGGCGAGGCGGTCACGGCCGATGTCACGGTCACCTTCGGCTGCCTCAAACCGGCGCACGTGCTCGGGGCGGCCGCGGTGCGCTGCGGTCAGGTGGAGCTGGTCGACATCGGGCTCGGTCCGGCGTTGCGCGCCGACCCGGTGGTCCGGGTGCCCGACGTCGCCGACATCGCCGGGTGGTGGCCGCAACCGGGCCCGGCCTCCGACAAGTACACGCGCGGCGTGGTGGGCATCGCGACCGGCTCGGCGAAATACCCGGGGGCCGCGTTGCTGTCGGTGAGCGGGGCGCTGGCCGGCCCGACCGGCATGGTGCGCTATGCCGGCAGCGCCCACCACGAGGTGGTCCGGGCGCATCCGTCGGTGGTGGCGGTGCCCCGGCCGGGTGATACGGGGCGGGTGCAGGCGTGGTTGTGCGGGTCCGGGCTGGGCACCGACGACGAGTCGCGGCGCACCCTGCGCATCGTGCTGGCCTCGTCGTTGCCGGTGGTGCTCGACGCCGACGCGCTGAC
Source organism: Paractinoplanes tereljensis (assembly GCF_016862435.1). Lineage (GTDB taxonomy): Bacteria > Actinomycetota > Actinomycetes > Mycobacteriales > Micromonosporaceae > Actinoplanes > Actinoplanes tereljensis. Next base: position 309,784 of record NZ_BOMY01000013.1, on the reverse strand, counting down.
CCTGCTGGTCGACGGAAAGCACGCCGAGGACCTGCGACGAGACGCGCCGCTGGTGATCACGCCGCACGACGGGGAGTTCAAACGGCTGGCCGGGGAGGCGCCGGGCCCGGACCGGGTCGGCGCCGCCTGCAAGCTGGCCGCCTGGATCAACGCGGTGGTGCTGCTCAAGGGCGACCGGACGATCGTGGCGACCCCGGGCGGTGAGGTGTGGGTCAATCCGACCGGCAGTTCGGCGCTGGCCACGGCCGGCAGCGGCGACGTGCTCGCCGGGCTGCTCGGCTCGCTGCTGGCCGGTGGGCTGCCGCCGGAGCGGGCGGCGATCGCGGCGGCCTATGTGCATGGCCTGGCCGGTCGGCGGGCAGCCGAGGCCGGTCCGGTGACCGCGCCCGACGTGGCGGCCGCGTTGCGCCCGGTGCTGGCCGACCTGCTCTCCGCCGGGTGAGTGGGCTGAGCAGCCGTAACCGAGTTGGTCATCGCGAAAAGTAGGCTGGGAATCATGTGGCAGGCCGAGGTTCGGATCGATCTGGACGCCATCCGGGACAACGTGGCGTTGATGCGCGCCGGCACCAGCGCCGAGGTGATGGCGGTGGTGAAGGGCGACGGGTATGGGCACGGCATGCTGCCGTCCGCGCGGGCAGCGCTGGCCGGCGGGGCGACCTGGCTCGGCGTGGCGACCCTGGACGAAGGGCTGGCCCTGCGCCGGGCCGGTCTGGACGTGCCCGTGCTGGCCTGGCTGCATTCCCCGGGGCTGGCGCTGCACGAGGGCGTCGCGGCCGGCCTCGATCTCAGCGCGAGCAGCGTGCAACTGGTCGAGGAACTGGTGACGGCGGCCCGCCGGGCGGAGCGGACGGCTCGGGTACACCTGAAGTTGGACACCGGCCTGGCTCGCGCCGGAGCCACCCCGGCCGAATGGCCGGCCGTGCTGGAGGCGGCGGCGAAGGCGCAGGCCGACGGCGACATCGAGGTGGTCGGGGTGTGGAGCCACTTCGTCTACGCGGACGTGCTCGGGCACGAGACGACCGACCGGCAGCTGGCCGCGTTCGCCGACGGGCTGGCGGTGGCCGAGCGGTTCGGGATCAGCCCGCGGTACCGGCACATCGCCAATTCGGCGGCCACGCTGACCCGGCCGGACGCGCACTACGACCTGGTCCGTCCGGGGATCGCGGTCTACGGGTTGTCGCCGATCGAGGGTGAGACGTTCGGGCTGCGGCCGGCCATGACCGCCCGTGCCCGGGTGGCGCAGACCAAGCGGGTCCCGGCCGGGCAGGGCGTCTCCTACGGGCATACCTATTTCACCGAGCGGGAGACGACACTCGCGCTGGTGCCGCTCGGCTACGCCGACGGGGTGCCGCGGGCCGCGTCGAACGCCGGGCCGGTGCAGCTGGCGGGCAAGCGGCGCACGATCGCCGGCCGGGTCTGCATGGATCAGATCGTGCTGGACGTCGGCGACGACCAGGTGTCGGCGGGCGACGTGGCCACGCTGTTCGGGCCGAGTGATCAAGGGCCGACCGCGGACGACTGGGCCGAGGTGGTGGGCACGATCAACTACGAGATCGTCACCCGCTTCGGGAGCCCGCGCGTGCCGCGGATCTACGATGGCACGGCCGGGGTGACCTCGTGAAGCGGCGGGCCAAGCAGGTCGGCATCGCCGGGGCCGCGGTCGGTGTGGTCGCGGCCGGGCTGGCCACGGCGTTCGCGGTCGAGCGGGCCCTGGTCCGGCGGTCGGTAAACGCCCCCGGCGACCAGTACGCCGAGGAGACCTTCGCCGACCCGCCGTTCGACGCCGAGCTCACCGTCACCGCGGCCGACGGCACCGACCTGCACGTCGAGGTGGTCGAGCCGAAGCGCGACACCGGCAAGCCGACGATCGTCTTCGTGCACGGCTTCGCGCTGGACATGGGCACGTTCTACTTCCAGCGCAAGCTGTTCACCGAGCGCGGCGACCACCGGCTGGTCCTCTACGACCAGCCCGGGCACGGCCGGTCCGGCAAGCTCGAATCCGGCAACTACGACATCGCCGGGCTCGGCAAGTCGCTGGCCGCGGTGCTCGACGCGACCGTGCCGGACGGGCACATCATCCTGGTCGGGCACTCGATGGGCGGCATGACGATCATGGCGTTCGCCGAGCAGTACCCGCAATGGTTCGGCGACCGGGTCACCGGCGTGGTGCTGATCTCCACCTCGGCGCGGGTGATCGATCGCGCCAAGCTGGCGGTGCCGTCGCTGGTGGCCCGGGCCAGCGCACCGTTCTTCCCGCTCTGGGGCAAGGCCGCGCACCTCGGCGGCGGGGCCATCGACCGGGCCCGGCTGGTCTCCAGCGACCTGGCCTGGCTGCTGACCCGGCGGTACGGCTTCGGCGACGCGAAGCCGAGTCCGTCGTTGGTCTCCTTCGTGGAGGGGATGAACTCCAAGACCTCGGTCGAGACGCTCACCAAATATCTGCACACGCTCTACCAGCACAATCGCTTCCCGGCGCTGGCCGCGCTCCGGGGCGTGCCGGTGCTGGTCATCGTCGGTGACCGGGACTATTTGACCCCGGTTGCGCAGTCCGAGGAGATCGTGGCCTACCTGCCCGACGCCAAGCTGGTGAAGGTGGAGAACAGCGGGCACGTGGTGATGCTGGAACGGGCCGACGAGGTCAACGCCGCGCTGGTGCCGTTCGTGGAGAAGATCTCGTGAAACTGGCCACCGTCGAGGACACCAAGGCCTTCGGGCGCCGGCTCGCCGGCCTTCTGCGCGCCGGCGACCTGGTGCTGCTCTCCGGGCCGCTCGGGGCCGGCAAGACCGTGCTGGTGCAGGGCATCGGCGCCGGGCTCGAGGTGGAGGGGGCGATCACCTCGCCGACCTTCGTGATCGCCCGGGTGCACCGGGGGCGGACGCCGCTCGTGCACGCCGACGCCTATCGTCTCGGTGACAAGCCGGACCCGCGCGCCGAGATCGACGACCTCGATCTGGACGCCTCGGCCGACGACGCGGTGACCGTCGTCGAGTGGGGGGCCGGCCTGGTCGAGCGACTCAACGACGAATACCTGCAGGTCCGCATCGACCGACTGGACGACGACACCCGGGTGGTGGAACTGGTGCCGCACGGCGGCGACTGGGCCGACCGCCTCCGCGAATTGGAGACTCCGTGAACCTGCCCGAGCTTCTTCCGGCCCAGTGGCGTGCCGAGCTGGAGCCGTTCCTCGACGCCGACGCGACCGCCGCGCTGGGCACTTTCGTAGCCGGTGAGTACGCGTCGCAGACCGTCTACCCGCCGATCGAGGACCTGTTCGCGGCGTACCGGCTGTGCCTGCCGGAGCAGACCCGGGTGCTGATCCTCGGCCAGGACCCGTACCACGGGCCGGGCCAGGCGCACGGGCTCAGCTTCAGCGTGCGCGAGGGCGTGCGGATCCCGCCGTCGCTGCGCAACGTGTTCAAGGAACTGGCCGAGGACGCCAACATCGCGCCGCCCGCCTCCGGTGACCTCACCAACTGGGCCAAGCAGGGGGTGCTGCTGCTCAACGCGGTGCTCACGGTCCGGGCCGGCGCGGCCGCGTCGCACGCCGGCAAGGGTTGGGAGGCGTTCACCGACGCCACCATCCGGGCGCTGAACGCCCGCGACGAGCGGGTCGTCTTCCTGCTCTGGGGTGGTTACGCGAAGAAGAAAGCCGTCCTGGTCACCAACCCGGCACACATCGTGCTGGAGGCCGGTCACCCCAGCCCGCTCAACCGGGAGGGCTTTCGCGGCGCCCGCCCGTTCAGCGCAGCCAACAAGGCCCTGGCCGACGGCGGTCGCCCGCTTGTCGACTGGGACCCGCGTTAGGGTCGGCACGTGCTCGTTCTAGCTCTCGATACCGCCACCCCCGCGTCCACGGCCGCGCTGGTGGAGGTCACCGCCGACGGCCTGTCCGGCATCGCCGAGCGGCGCACCGTGGACCCCCGGGCGCACGGTGAGAAATTGGCGCCCGAGATCGCGGCGGCCCTGGCCGAGACCGGGGTGCGCCCGTCCGACCTGGGCGCGATCGTCGCCGGTCTGGGGCCGGGCCCGTTCACCGGGCTGCGGGTCGGCCTGGCGACGGCCGCGAGCATGGCGCACGCGCTCGGCATCCCCACCTACGGGGTCTGCTCGCTCGACGCGCTGGGCCGGGCGGCCGGACCGGGTCGGGTGCTGGTCGCCACCGACGCGCGTCGCCGGGAGGTCTACTTCGCGACCTATCTGGACGGTGTCCGGGTCGGCGGTCCCGAGGTGGCGAAACCGGCCGAGGTGACCGGGGAGTTCGATCGGGTGGCGGGCGAGGGCGGCCTGAAATACGGGGACCTGTTCGGCGTACCGGTGGAGGAGCATTTGTTGTACCCGCCGGGCGCGGCCCTTGTCGCTCTGGCGGCCGAGCGGATTCGCGAGGCCGCGCCGAGCGAGCCGCTCACGCCGCTCTACCTGCGGCGTCCCGACGCGGTCGAACCGACCGGCCGAAAGACCGTGCTGACCTGATGCGCATCGAACGATTCCGCTGGTGGCACATCGCCGAGGTGCTGGGCATCGAGGAAGACCTGTTCGGTGCGGAGAAGTGGTCGCCGGCCATGTTCTGGAACGAACTGGCCCAGCGCGAGCGCAACTTCTACATCGTGGCGCTCGACGAGGGGCTGCTCGGTTACGCCGGTCTCGCGGTGAACGACGGCGAGGCCTGGGTGCAGAACATCGCGGTGCGCCGCACCGCCCAGCGGCGCGGCGTGGGCCGGGAAATGTTGGAGACGCTGCTCGGCGAGGCCGAGCGGCGGGCCATCAAACAGACGTTGCTGGAGGTCGCGGTCGACAACGCACCGGCCCAGCAGCTGTACGCGATGTACGGTTTCGAGCCGGTCGGGATCCGCCGCGGCTATTACCAACCCAGCAACACGGACGCCCTGGTGATGATGCGCGATGTCTGACGAACCCCTGGTCCTCGGGATCGAGACCTCCTGCGACGAGACCGGTGTCGGCATCGTCCGCGGGCACACGCTGCTGGCCGACGCCATAGCGTCCAGTGTGGAGCAGCATGCCCGGTTCGGCGGGGTCGTTCCCGAGGTGGCCAGCCGCGCTCACCTCGAGGCGATCGTGCCGACCATGCAGCGCGCGCTCGACGACGCCGGCGTCACGCTGGCCGACATCGACGCGATCGCGGTGACCAGCGGCCCGGGCCTGGCGGGCGCGTTGCTGGTGGGGGTGGCGGCGGCCAAGGGGTACGCACTGGCCGCCGAGAAACCGCTGTACGGCGTCAACCATCTCGCCGCGCACGTGGCCGTCGACACCCTGGAACACGGTCCGCTGCCGGAACCGGCGATCGCCATGCTGGTGTCCGGCGGGCATTCGTCGTTGCTGCTGGTCGACGACCTGGCCCACGGGGTGACCCCGCTCGGCGCCACCATCGACGACGCCGCCGGTGAGGCCTTCGACAAGGTGGCCCGGCTGCTCGGGCTCGGTTTCCCGGGCGGGCCGGTGATCGATCGGCGGGCGCGCGAGGGTGACCCGGCCGCGATCGCCTTTCCGCGTGGCCTGTCCGCGCCGAAAGACCAGGCCGCACACCGTTTCGACTTCTCCTTCTCCGGCCTGAAGACCGCGGTGGCCCGCTGGGTGGAAGCTCGTGAACGGGACGGCGAGCCGGTGCCGGTGGCCGACGTGTCGGCGAGTTTCCAGGAGGCGGTCTGCGACGTGCTCACCGCCAAGGCGATCGACGCCTGCCGGACCAACGGGGTGCAAACCCTGGTGATCGGTGGCGGTGTCGCCGCCAACTCGCGGCTGCGGGTGCTGGCCGAACAGAGGGCGGAAAAACACGGCATCCGGGTACGCGTTCCGCGTCCCGCACTGTGTACGGACAACGGCGCGATGGTCGCGGCGCTCGGTTCCCGGCTGGTCGCGGCGGGGGTGGCGCCGAGTCGTCTCGATCTGCCAGCGGATTCCGCAATGTCATTGACCACGGTCAGCGTGACGGAGTAGGCAATGGACATGATCGCACGGATGTGGGAGGTGCGGGCCCTCGCGAGCGGCTTCGACGAGCTGCTGACCTGGGTCTGTGACGTGGCGGTGCCCCGGCTGGAGGTGCTGCCGCAACACGTGTCGAGCGACGTGTACTCGTCGACCGACCACCGCATCGTGGTGATCACCAAGTGGCGGAACACCCCGGAAAATCTGCCGGTGCCGCCGGCCAAGCTGGTCGCCCGCGCACCGCACGTGTGGGATTTCAGCCCGGTCGACCGCTGAGAAATCGCGTCGCGAACTGTCGTACCCGGCCCGTAACGTCGGGCCCTGATGAGACAGCTACCCGTCGCCGATCTCGGCGAACCTGACAGCCGATCCGCCACCCACTACCTGGGCTGGCTGGTCCGGCGGTTCGGGCGCACCGTCTACCCGGCGATCGCGCTGGCGGTTCTCTGGATGCTCTGCCAGACCGTGGTGCCGGCCATCGTCGGCCGGACGATCGACGCCGCGGTTCGGCACGACGGCCGTGATCTGGTGCTCTGGGCGCTGGCCGGGTTCGCGGCGGGCGCCGGTCAGGCCTACTTCGGGGTGAGCCGGCACCGCTTCGCGGTGGCCAACTTCCTGAGCGCGATGTTCGCCACCGTGCAGATCACCGTGCGGCAGGCCGCCCGGCTCGGCTCGGTGTTGCCCCGGCGCATCGACACCGGCGAGGTGGTCGCGATCGGCACCGCCGACATCCGGGCGGTCGGCGCGGCCATCGACATCACCGCCCGTGGCACCGGCTCGCTGATCGCCGTGGTACTGGTCACCGTCATCCTGCTCACCACGTCGGTGCCGCTCGGCCTGGTGGTGGTGCTCGGCGTGCCGATCCTGATGGCGGTGGTGGGTCTGCTGATCCGGCCGCTGCACCACCGTCAGCAGCTCTCCCGCGAGCAGCAGGGCCGGCTCACCGGCCGGGCCGCCGACCTGGTCGGCGGGCTGCGGGTGCTGCGCGGTGTCGGCGGCGAGGCGGTGATCGCCGAGCGATACCGGGTGGAGTCGCAGGCGCTGCGCGCGGCCGGGGTGCGCACCGCGCGGGTGGAGTCGCTGCTGGAGGCGGCCCAGGTGCTGCTGCCGGGGATCTTCCTGGTGCTGGTCACCTGGCTGGGTGCGCGGTTCGCGGTGCGCGGGCACATCACGGTCGGCCAGCTCGTCTCGTTCTATGCCTACGCGGCCTTCCTGGTCGCTCCGCTGCGGCAGCTCACCGAGGCCCTCGACAAGCTTACCCGCGGGCACGTGGCCAGCCGCCGGGTGGTGACGCTGATGGGGGCGACCACCGACCTGCCCGACCCACCTTCGCCGCGGCCGGCCGATCAGCTCGCCGGTGAGCTGGCCGACCCGGAGTCCGGTGTGGTCATCCGGCCGGGCGAGATCACCGCGCTGGTGGCGGACGACCCCGCCGACGCGACCCGGATAGCCGACCGGCTCGGCCGTTACGCCGAGGGCGGCCTGGTCGCCGGGGTTCCGCTCGACGAGTTCGCGCTGGCCACGGTCCGCGAGCGGATCCTGGTGGCCGACAACGACGCGCGGCTGTTCACCGGCCCGCTCCGCGACGACCTGGACCCGCGCGACACCGGCCGGCTTCCGGCCGCGCTGCACGCCGCGGCGGCCACCGACATCGTCGAGGCGCTGCCCGACGGCCTCGACAGTGAGGTCGCCGAGCGCGGCCGCACTTTCTCCGGCGGGCAGCAGCAGCGGCTGCGCCTGGTCCGCGCGCTCGTCGCCGACCCGGAAACGCTGATCCTGGTCGAGCCGACCAGCGCGGTCGACGCGCACACCGAGGCGCGCATCGCCGACCGGCTGGTCATCGCGCGCGCCGGGCGCACCACCGTCATCTGCACATCCAGCCCGCTCGTGCTCGATCGCACCGACCGGGTCTGCTACGTCGAGGAGGGCCGGGTGATCGCCGTCGGCCACCACCACGAGTTACTCACCACCGAAGCCCGCTATGCCCGAGCGGTGCTGCGCGAGGACCAGCCGTGAGCGCGCTGCTCCCGATCGCCGGCACGGCCCAGGTGCGCCGGTACGCCCGCGACCTGTTCCGGCGTAATCCGCGGGCCCTCGGCATCATGGTCGGCCTGCACGTGCTCGCGGCGCTCGCCGGGCTGGTCGGGCCCCGGCTGCTCGGTGATCTCGTCGAGTCCATCCAGCACAGTAAGGGCGTCGAGGCGATCGACCGTCTCGCGGCGTGGATCGCCGGGTTCGTCGTGCTGCAGGCGGTGCTGACCCGCTTCGCGCATCTCGCGTCGGCCCGGCTCGGTGAGCGGGTGCTGGCCGACCTCCGGGAGGAATTCGTCGAGCGGGTGCTGGCCCTGCCGCTGTCCACGGTGGAGCGAGCCGGGAGTGGCGACCTGCTGACGCGGACGACGAGGGACGTGGACGCGCTGTCCCGATGCGTCCGGCTCGCCGTGCCGGAAACGCTGATCGCGGTGATCACCGGGATTCTCGTACTGGTCGCCATGGTCCTGGTCTCCCCGGTGCTCGCGTTGGCGCTGCTGGTCGCCGTCCCGGTCCTGGTGATCGGCACCCGGTGGTATTTGAAACGTGCCCCCGAGGCCTACCTGAAACAGAACGCCACCTACTCCACCGTCACCGACGGGCTGGCCGAGACGGTCGAGGGCGCGCGCACTGTCGACTCGCTGCGCCGGGAGCAGCAGCGCATCGACCGCACCGACACCGACCTGCACCGCACCTGGCTGGCCGAGAAATACACGCTGTTCCTGCGCACGGTCTGGTTCCCGGTGGTCGAGGTCGGTTACGTGCTTCCGGTGGTGGCGGCGCTGCTGGTCGGCGGCGCGCTCTATCTGAACGGCGAGGTCACCCTGGGCCAGTACACCGCGGCGGTGGTCTACGCCCAGATGCTGATCGACCCGGTCGACCGGCTGCTGAGCTGGCTCGACGAGCTGCAGGTCGGGACGGCGTCGCTGGCCCGGCTGCTCGGTGTCGCCGAGGGCGAGCCGGAGCGGTCGGCGGCCGAGGTGCCGGTTCCGGCCGGCACCGGGATCGAGGTGCGCGGGGTGCGCTTCGCGTACGTGGCCGGGCGCGAGGTGCTGCACGGCATCGACCTCACCCTGACGCCGGGGGAGCGGCTCGCCATCGTCGGGCCGTCCGGGGCCGGGAAGTCGACGCTCGGCCGGCTGCTGGCCGGCGTGCACCAGCCCACGGCGGGCACGATCACGGTCGGTGGGGTGTCGCTCGACGACCTGCCGCTCGACCGGCTGCGCACCGAGGTGGCGCTGGTCAGCCAGGAACACCACGTGTTCATCGGCACGGTCCGGGAAAATGTCGCGATGGTGCGGCCGGGCGTCGGCGAGGACGAGGTGCGGGCGGCGCTCGCCGCGGTGAACGCCCTCGACTGGTCGCTCACGCTGCCCGGTGGGCTGGACACCGAGGTCGGGGCGGGCGGGCATCCGCTGTCGTCGGCGCAGGCGCAGCAGATCGCGCTGGCCCGGCTGGTGCTGGCCGACCCGCACACGCTGGTGCTGGACGAGGCGACCTCGCTGCTCGACCCGCGGGCGGCCCGCGACCTGGAGCGATCGCTCGCGGCGGTGCTGCACGGCCGCACCGTGGTGGCGATCGCCCACCGCCTGTTCTCGGCCCACGACGCCGACCGCGTCGCCGTGGTCGAGGACGGCCGCATCACCGAGCTGGGCTCGCACGACGAACTGGTCGCCGCGAACGGCCCCTACGCCGCGCTGTGGCGCTCCTGGCACGGCGAGCGCACCCCGGCCGACCGCGGAGAAACCAGCGCCGACCTCATCGCCGACCACAAAGGGGCGCGTGCCACCGGCGCAGCATCATTCTGACGGCCTGCTGGCCCGTCGGGCCTGACCTGGTCCAAGTGGTCCGGCGGGGCGGCGTGGGACGAGCTGCGGCCGGGCCGCAACGTGCCGAACGGCCCGGCCGAAGGCGTGGTTGCCGGGCCTAGACTGCGGTCGTGGGGCGGCGTGCGCAGTACCGCGACGAACTGGCTGGGCTCGAGGCGGGCCGGTGGCCGGCTTACCTCGCGGAGCACTCGGGGCTGCCGGGACCGCGGGCCAACATCGAGCTGGCCCAGGCAGCCGCCGACGCCGGCGACGCGGCGATCTTCGACCGGCTGATCGCGAGCGGCGAGGAATACCCGGTCTTCTGCGGCGTCATCGGCCTCGGCCGCTTACTCGCGGAAAAGCCGGGCGAAGCGGAAAAGCCGGGCCAGGCGGAAGAGCCGGGCCAGGCGGAAGAGCCGGGCGCGGAGCGGCTGCGTGGGCATGCCCGCGACGGGCGCTGGCGGGTCCGGGAGGCGGTCGCGATGGCCCTGCAGCGGCTTGGCGACGCCGACCGCGGTCGCCTGCACGCCCTGGTCGCCGACTGGTCCAGGGCCGACGACCCGCTGGTGTTGCGGGCCGCCGTGGCCGCGATCTGTGAGCCGCGGCTGCTGGACACCCCCGAGTCGGTGACCGCCGCGCTGGATACCTGTGCGGCCGCGACCGACTGGTTGGCCGGGGCGCCGGCCGGGCGTCGTCGCGATGACGACGTGCGGACGCTGCGGAAGGCGCTCGGCTACGGCTGGAGCGTGGCGGTCGCGGCCGACCCCGCGACCGGCCTGTCCCGGTTCCAGGCGCTGTCCCGGTCGCCCGATGCCGACGTCGCCTGGATCGTGCGCGAGAACGGAAAGAAAGCCCGGCTGGCCCGGCTGAGGGGGTAAAGCAGAAAGGCGCGCCGAAGGCGCGCCTTTCCCGGGTAGAACCCCGATCAGAAGCCGGGGCCGTGCTGGTGGCCGTGGCCACCGTGGCTGTGCCCGTGCCCGCCGCCGGCGGCGGGCTGCGCCTCGGCCGGCTTGTCGACCACGAGGCTTTCCGTGGTCAGCAGCAGACCGGCGATCGAGACGGCGTTGGTGACCGCGTTGCGGGTCACCTTGACCGGGTCGATGATGCCGGCCGCGGCCAGGTCGACGTACTCGTCCGTGGCGGCGTTGAGGCCGTGGCCCCAACCCAGCTCGGCGACCTTGCCCACCACGACGTAGCCGTCGTGGCCGGCGTTCTGCGCGATCCAGCGCAGCGGCTCGACGAGCGCCTTGCGGACGATCGAGACGCCGATCGCTTCCTCGCCCTTGAGGCCGAGGCCGCCGTCGAGTTCCTTGGCCACATGCGCGAGGGCGGCGCCGCCACCGGGGACGGTTCCTTCCTCGACGGCCGCCTTGGTCGCCGCGATGGCGTCCTCGATGCGGTGCTTGCGCTCCTTCATCTCGACCTCGGTGACGGCACCGACCTTGATCACGGCGATCCCGCCGGAGAGCTTGGCCAGCCGCTCCGACAGTTTCTCCTTGTCCCAGTCGGAGTCGGACGCCTCGATCTCCTTGCGGATCTGCGCGACCCGGTCGGCGACCTCGGCGGACTTGCCGCCGCCGTCGACGATCGTGGTGTTCTCCTTGTCGACCACGACGCGCCGGGCGCTGCCCAGCATGTCGAGGGTGACCTGGTCGAGCTTGTAGCCGAGCTCGGGCGCGATCAGCTCGCCGCCGGTGGCGATCGCCAGGTCCTGCAGCATCGCCTTGCGCCGGTCGCCGAAGCCGGGAGCCTTCACCGCGGCGACCTTGACGGTCTTGCGGATCGCGTTGACCACCAGGGTGGACAGGGCCTGGCCCTCGACGTCCTCCGCGATGATCAGCAGCGGCTTGCCGGACTGCAGAACCTTCTCCAGCAGCGGGAGAAGCTCCTCGATGCTGGAGATCTTCTGCGTGGTGATCAGCAGGAGCGCGTCCTCGAGGACGGCTTCCTGCGACTCGGCGTCGGTCACGAAGTTCGGCGAGATGAAGCCCTTGTCGAACTGGAGACCCTCGGTGACCTCGAGCTCGGTCAGCATGGCCGAGCCCTCCTCGACGGTGATGACCCCGTCGCGGCCGACCCGGTCCATCGCCTCGGCGATCAGCTCGCCGATGGTGGAGTCCTGAGCCGAGATGGTGGCCACGTTCGCGATCGCCTTGTGGTCGGCGACCTCGACCGCCTTGGCCAGCAGCGCCTTGGAGACGGCCTCGGCGGCCAGGTCCATGCCGCGCTTGAGGCCGAGCGGGTTGGCCCCGGCGGTCACGTTGCGCAGGCCCTCGCGGACCAGCGCCTGCGCGAGCACGGTCGCCGTGGTGGTCCCGTCGCCGGCGACGTCGTTGGTCTTCGTCGCCACCTCCTTGACCAGCTGCGCACCAAGGTTCTGGTACGGGTCGGAGAGCTCGATCTCCTTGGCGATGGTGACGCCGTCGTTGGTGATCGTGGGCGCGCCGAACTTCTTGTCCAGGACGACGTTGCGGCCGCGCGGGCCCAGAGTGACCTTGACCGTGTCGGCGAGCGAGTTGACGCCGTGCTCCAGCAGGTGCCGGGCGTCGTCAGAGAAGCTGAGAATCTTCGCCATTTTTAGGTCCTTTCAAGCACCACCGCCCTGACCCTCAATGAGGGTCAGGGCGGTGAGCACTGTCAGTAGGTCACTTCTCGATGACCGCGAGGACGTCGCGGGCGGAGAGCACCAGGTACTCCTCGCCGGCGTACTTGACCTCGGTGCCGCCGTACTTCGAGTAGAGAACCGTGTCGCCGACCTGAACGTCGATCGGAACGCGGTTGCCCTTGTCATCGATGCGGCCCGGGCCGACAGCGAGGACAGTGCCCTCCTGCGGCTTCTCCTTGGCGGTGTCGGGGATCACGATGCCCGACGCAGTGGTGGTCTCAGCCTCGTTCGCCTGGACCACGATGCGGTCCTCGAGCGGCTTGATCGCAACCTTGGTCGCGGTAGTCACGGGCATACCCTCCTGGGTAATTTGACGCTGGATGCCTCATGCCACCGGGCGGGGCCGTCGTCGCGGGTGCCGGTCCGCCTGGTGCCTAACCGCTCGCCCGTCGGGCGCGCGGCTGGCACCCTCATTGTGAGAGTGCTAATCGCGAGGTTATGCCGGAACTAGCACTCCGTCAACCAGAGTGCCAGTCTCGTCATGCCGGGGAGAATGCCTGCGTGACTCCCGAGCTGCTGGACCTACTCCGTACCCCCGAAGGGGTGAATGCGCTGGCTGCTGCCGCGTCGGTGGATCAAGGAGAACCGCTGGCCGCGGCATCCGCGATGCGGTCGCGCGGCATCGCCGCGGACCTCGCGGCGGCCGCGCTCACCCAGATCGACCTGCGCCGCCGGGCGGCGGCCAAGTTCGGTCCGGCCGCCGAACGGATGTTCTTCACCCGCCCCGGCCTGGAGCAGGCGACGCGATCGGTCGTCGCGGACCGGCGGGCGGCGCGCCTCGCGGCGGCCGGGGTCAAGACCTTGGCCGATCTGGGATGCGGCCTGGGCTCCGACGCGCTGGCGGCGGCCCGCGCCGGCATTGAGGTGTACGCGGTGGAAGCCGACCCGACTACGGCGGCGGTGGCCGCGGCGAATGTGGCGGCGCTCGACCTGACCGACCGGATCAGGATCGAGTGCGCGGACGCCACGTCCGTACCGGTGGAGGATTTTGACGCTGTCTTCGCCGACCCGGCCCGTCGGCGAGCCGGCCGTGGCCGGGTGTTCGACCCGAAGTCGTACTCCCCGCCCTGGGATTTCGTGGCCGGACTGGCCACCCGGGTCCCGCGAACCGTGCTCAAGCTGGCCCCCGGCATCGATCACGCCCTGCTCCCGCCGGGCGCCGAGGGGGAGTGGGTGAGCGTCGGCGGCGATCTGGTCGAGGCGGCGTTCTGGTGCGGCCCGCTGGCGTCGGCACCCCGCCGGGCCACGCTGCTGCCCGGCGGCGAGCTCACCGGCACCGGCATCGAGCGGGCCCCGGTCGGCGCGGTCGGCCGGTTCGTCTACGACCCGGACCCGGCCGTGGTGCGCTCGCACCTGGTGGCCGAGTTCGCCGCCACGGTTGAGGGTCGGCTGGGCGACCCGGACATCGCCTACGTCTACGCGGACTCCGCCTCCGATACTCCGTACGGCCGGCGGCTGGAGATCACCGACGTCCTTCCGTTCTCGCTGAAACGGCTGCGCACCCTGCTCCGGGAGCGGGGCATCGGCCGCCTGGAGATTCGCAAGCGCGGGTCCGCCCTGGAGCCCGACCAGCTGCGCAAGGACCTCCGGCTGTCCGGCACCGAGTCGGCGTCGATCGTCCTGACCCGGGTGGCCGGCGCGCCCACCGTGCTGCTCTGCCGCCCGCTGGGAGCTTGAGGCAGATCCGCCCGACAAAAGGGAAGACTCTGGCCGGAGTACCTTTTCGGTCATGGCGAAGAGGCCCGCGGCCGGAACCCCGGCCACCGCAGTGCTCGCCGACCAGAGGGTCGAGCACACGCTGCACCCGTACGACGTGTCGCCGGACGCGCCGAACTACGGGGCGCTGGTGGCGCAGGCGCTGGGGATCGACGCGGCCCGGGTCTTCAAGACGCTCGTCGCCGAGGTCGACGGCGGGCTGGTGGTCGCGGTGGTGCCGGTGACCGGCGAGGTCGATCTCAAGGCCCTCGCCGCGGCGGCCGGCGGCAAGCGGGCGGCGATGGCCGAGCGGGCCGTGGCCGAGCGGAGCAGCGGTTACGTCCGAGGCGGAATAAGTCCGCTCGGACAACGAAAGAGACTGCCCACGGTGGTGGACTCGTCGGCGCTCGTCCTTGATCGGATGTTCATCTCGGCGGGCCGCCGGGGGTTACAGGTGGCGCTCGCGCCGGCCGATCTGATTCGGCTGACCGGTGCGGTTACCGCCGCTATCCGGACATAAAGGCCGATATTTCCAGCTGGCCCTCGGCCGTTACGACAACGTTACGGGCCTGCGGGATCTTTCTCCCGAGAACGGGAGAGATCGGGCAGGTCGGCGACTTAGCGTAACTGTGTGAGCCACCTGAAGCTGCCGGCCCAGACCGGCCTGCGGCTGCCGGAAGGGCCGAAATCCCTGTATCACCGCCGTGTTGCCGGATTGTTATGCCGGGTTACGAGATCCCCGGGGCGCACCGCTTGTGCGACAGGCCGCAACGGGAATACGTTGCCGGGCACAACAAACTAGCTCCTGATCACTTAGCGTCTCGGGGAGCGACACTCCCGACAGCGCACACCATCGAATCCAATCGAAGGCCCGGTTTTACCCGAAAGGACACAAGGAATGCGTAAGGGACTGTTCGCCCTCGCCGCCGTGGGCCTGCTGGCCACCGGCAGCATTGCTGCCTGTGGCGACGACAGCAGCAGCGACACCGGTAGCACCAGCAGCTCGGCCAAGGGCAAGGTTGGCGTCATCCTTCCTGACACCAAGAGCTCGCAGCGCTGGGGCACCGACGACCCCAAGTTCCTGAAGGCGGCGTTCGACGCGGCCGGTATTTCAGTGGACATCCAGAACGCCCAGGGTGACAAGACCCAGTTCCAGACCATCGCCGACGGCATGATCTCGAGCGGCGTCAAGGTCCTCATGATCGTCAACCTGGACTCCGGTACCGGTAAGGCCGTGCTCGACAAGGCCAAGGCCGCCGGCATCGCGACGATCGACTACGACCGCCTCACCCTCAACGGTGCCGCTGACTACTACGTGTCGTTCGACAACGTGAAGGTCGGCGAGCTGCAGGGCCAGGGTCTGGTCGACTGCCTCACCGCGAACAAGGCCGTCAAGCCGGTCGTCGCCGAGCTCAACGGCTCCCCGACCGACAACAACGCGACCCTCTTCGCTCAGGGTTACAACTCGGTTCTGGACCCGAAGTACGCCGACGGCACCTTCGTCAAGGGCCCGAACCAGGACGTGCCGGACTGGGACAACACCCAGGCGGGCACCATCTTCGAGCAGATGCTGACCTCGAACAAGGCCATCAAGGGCGTCCTCGCGGCGAACGACGGTCTCGGTAACGCGGCCATCACCGTTCTGAAGAAGAACAAGCTCAACGGCCAGGTCCCGGTCACCGGCCAGGACGCGACCGTGCAGGGCCTGCAGAACATCCTCGCCGGCGACCAGTGCATGACGGTCTACAAGGCGATCAAGAAGGAAGCCGACGCTGCCGCCGAGCTGGCGATCGCGATCGCGAGCGGCCAGAAGCCCACCACGGCGACCGGCAGCATCACCGACCCGGAGTCGAAGAAGGACGTCCCGTCCGTTCTGCTGACCCCGCAGTCGATCACGAAGGACTCCGTCAAGGACGTTATCGCCGACGGCTTCGTGACCAAGGACGCGATCTGCACCGCCGACTTCGCCAAGGCTTGCACGGACGCAGGCATCAGCTGACCCAGCGTTGGTGACGGGCTAGTCCCGCACGGCTGACTACGGCGCCGCTCACTCCCCCCGGGGTGTGGGCGGCGCCAAAGTTGGGTCAACCCCCCCACCCGATCGCCAGTGGCGGAGCCACGACGACGAACTTCGGTCACTAAGCGAAGGAGAACCACCGTGGCCGCCACACCCCTCCTGGAACTCAGCGGGATCGACAAGAGTTTCGGTCCTGTTCAGGTCCTGCATGACGTCGGTCTGAGCGTCTATCCCGGCGAGGTCACCGCTCTGGTCGGCGACAACGGCGCCGGCAAGTCGACCCTGGTCAAGTGCATCAGCGGTATCTACACGATCGACTCCGGCACGGTCACGTACGACGGCAACCAGGTGGCGATCCACAGCCCGCGCGACGCTTCCGCGCTGGGCATCGAGGTCGTCTACCAGGACCTCGCGCTCTGCGACAACCTGGACATCGTCCAGAACATGTTCCTCGGCCGGGAGAAGAAGCGCGGCATCGTGCTCGACGAGCCGACCATGGAGCAGATGGCCGGCGACACCCTCGCCAGCCTCTCGGTACGCACCGTGAAGTCGCTCCGGCAGCTCGTCGCCAGCCTCTCCGGTGGCCAGCGGCAGACCGTGGCGATCGCCAAGGCGGTCCTCTGGAACTCGCGGGTCGTGATCCTTGACGAGCCGACCGCCGCCCTCGGTGTCGCGCAGACCGCCCAGGTGCTGGAGCTGGTGCGCCGCCTGGCGGACAACGGCCTCGGCGTGGTGCTGATCTCGCACAACATGAACGACGTCTTCGCGGTCTCGGACCGGATCGCCGCGCTCTACCTCGGCCGGATGGCCGCCCAGGTCAAGACCACCGATGTGACCCACTCTCAGATCGTCGAGCTGATCACTGGCGGGCGTAGCGGCAACATCGGCCTGCCGCCCGAGAAGCCCTCCGACTTCGGCGGCGAGATCGTCGACATCACGCCGGGAGGCGACAAGTGACCACCACCACGACCACCACGGCCGGCGGCGTCAAGGTAGTCAAGCCGACCGTCGGGAGCCACCTCAACGATTACTGGGGCCGGGTGCGCGGGGGCGACCTCGGAACCCTGCCGGCGGTCCTCGGACTCCTCGTCCTGTCGCTGATCTTCGGCGTCGCGCGGGACACGTTCTTCAGCGCGCTCAACTTCGCGAACCTGTTCTCGCAGGGCGCGCAGGTCATCTTCATCGCCATGGGTCTGGTCTTCGTCCTGCTGCTGGGCGAGATCGACCTGTCGGCCGGCTTCGCCTCCGGCGTCTGTGGCGCGATCATGGCGATCCTGCTGACCAACCACGGCTGGGAGTGGTACACCGCCATCCCCGCGGCCATGATCACCGGCATCGTGATCGGCTTCGTCCTCGGCTTCCTGGTCGCGAAGCTGGGCATTCCGTCGTTCGTCGTCACCCTGGCCGCGTTCCTCGCCTTCCAGGGCATCCTGCTGAAGCTGCTCGGCGGCGGCAAGAACATCTCGATCACCGACACCTTCGTGCTGAAGCTGGCCAACAGCAACATGTCGGTCTCGGTCAGCTGGATCATCGCGATCGTCGTGGTGGTCGCCTACGCGGGCGTCCAGCTGAACAACGTGCGCAGCCGGGCCGCCCGGAACCTGGTCACCGACCCGATGGGCATCGTGCTGATGCGCATCGCCGGTCTGGCCATCGTCGTGCTGCTGACCACCGGGGTTCTGACCCAGGAGCGCAGCATCAACCCGGTGCTGAACTCGGTGAAGGGCGTGCCGTTCGTCGCCCCGATCATCGCGGTCTTCCTGGTCGTCTGGACGTTCGTGCTGGGCCGCACCACCTACGGCCGGCACGTCTACGCGGTCGGCGGCAACACCGAGGCGGCCCGCCGGGCCGGTATCCCGGTCGACCGGATCCGCATCTCGGTCTTCGTGATCGGCTCGTTCATGGCCTCGATCGGCGGCATCATCGCGGTCAGCCGGGCCAACTCGGTCGACCCGAACACCGGTGGTAGCAACATCCTGCTGTACTCGGTCGGCGCGGCCGTCATCGGCGGCACCAGCCTCTTCGGCGGTAAGGGCAAGGTCATCAACGCCGTCATCGGTGGCGCGGTGATCGCCGTCATCGACAACGGCATGGGCCTGATGGGCTACCAGGCGGGCACGAAGTACATCGTGACCGGTCTGATCCTGCTGGTCGCGGCAAGCGTCGACGCCCTGGCCCGGCGCAGGGCGGCATCCACCGGAAACCGATGAGAAGGATCCTGGGAACGGGGGCGGCGCGCTGATGCGGGCCGGCCCCAGCCAGGAGGAGGTACGCCGGCACAACCTCGGGACCCTGCTGCGGTACGTGCATGTACACGGCGCGACCTCCCGGGCGGAACTCACCAGCCGGCTCGGCCTCAACCGCAGCACCATCGGGGCCCTGACCGCCGAGCTGACCACCGCAGGGCTGGTCAGCGAGGCGGCACCACGTGAGACCGGCCGGGCCGGACGACCTTCGCTGGTCGTCCGGCCCGAGTCGTCAATGGTCTACGCGTACGCGCTGAGCATCGAGGTGGACCGGCTGCGCGCGGCCCGGGTCGGCCTCGGCGGACGCATCCTGGACCGGCGCGAGACCGACCGGCCGCGCGGCATGCAGGTGCTCGACGCGGTCCAGCCGCTCACCGAGTTCGTCCACGAGATGCGCCGCGAGGTGCCGGACGGCGCCCGCTACATCGGCACCGGAGTCGCGGTGGCCGGCATGGTGCGGCGCGACGACGGCATGGTCCGGCTCGCGCCGACGATCGGCTGGGTGGAGGAGCCGGTGGGTGCGGCGCTGCGCGCCGAACTGGGCGACGGCCACCTGACCGTGGGCAACCACGCCGACGTCTCCGCGCTGGTCGAGCACGCCCGCGGCGCCGCCGCGGGCTGCGACAACGTCATCTACCTGTACGGCGACGCCGGCGTCGGCGCCGGCATCATCGCCGACGGCCGCCGCGTCTCCGGCCACGGCGGGTACGGCGGCGAGGTCGGCCACATGGTCGTCAACCCGTACGGCCGGGAGTGCAGCTGCGGCTCGCGGGGTTGCTGGGAAACCGAGATCGGCGAGTACGCCCTGCTCAAGCACGCCGGCCGGGGCGACGACACGGGCCGCGAGGCGGTGCTGGGCGTGGTCGACGCGGCCATGCGCGGCGACAGCCAGGCCCAGTTCGCGGTGCGCCAGGTCGGCGAGTGGATCGGCTTCGGCGTCGGCAACCTGGTCAACATCTTCAACCCCGAGGCCGTCATCTTCGGCGGCACCCTCCGGGACGTCTACCTGGTGGCGGCGGCCCAGATCCGCAGCCGCCTGAACGCCATCGCGCTACCGGCCTGCCGCGAGCACATCCGCCTGCGCACCCCCGAGCTGGGTTACGACGCGGCCCTGATCGGCGCCGCCGAACTGGCCTTCGAACACCTCCTCGAAGACCCGCTGGTGATCAGCTGATCGGTGGCCGAAAGCACCTGGTCAGGCAGGACCCTAAAAGATCAACTTCGGCGTACGCTCGCGAGCCGTGTCCGACCCCGCAAGCGCCGTTGTGTTCGATCCGGCGGCCGTGTTTCCCGAAGTGACCACCGTTCGCGCCGCCCTGGCCGCTCGTGACTGGGGCGCCGTGCGCCGCGTGCTGGATGCCGCGACGCCGGTCGCCCGCACGACGCTCATCCGCATCGGCAGCGAGGGCGACCACCTCGAAGACTTCCTCCGGTACGTGGTAGGTGCCGACCCGAACGACACGGCCGCCGTGGCGATGCTCGGCAATCACCTGATCGAGGTGGGCTGGAACATCCGGAGCGACGCTCGCGCCGAGCACGTGTCGCGGCAGCAGTTCGACAGCTTCCACGACTGGCTGCGCCGGGCCGAGGTGGTTCTGCTCGACGGGGTGGCCCGCCGGCCGGACGACCCGACCCTGTGGGCGGTTCGGCTGATCTCGGCCCGGGGCTTGGGCCTGGGCCTCGCCGAGACCCGCCGCCGGTACGGGAAGCTGGCCGCGCTCGACCCGAACCACCTGCCCGGTCAGTGGCAGTTCCTGCAGGGCCTGTGCCCCAAGTGGGGCGGTAGCTGGGCGGAACTGCAGCGCTGGTGCCGGGAGACGATGCTGGCGGCCCCGCCCGGCGCGCTCCAGGCCGGGCTGGTCGCCGACGGGCACATCGAGCGCTGGCTCGACGCCGGCGGTGGTGCCCAGGGCGTGGCCTATCTGCGCGGTGACGTGGTCCGGGCGGAGATCTACGAGGCCGCACAGCGGTCGATCTGGCATCCCGGGTTCTCCCGGGAGCATGGCTGGGTTGACGTGGCCAGCAGCTTCGCGTTTCTCTTCGCGATGCTCGAGGACCAGGCCGCGACCGGTGCGGTCTTCCGCCTGCTCGGCAACGTCGCCACCGAGCTGCCGTGGAGTTACCTGGCCGGCGATGATCCGGCCGGGCACATCCGGCAGACCCGGGAGTGGGCGCTGTCCGGCTCGGGGGTGACCCGATGATCAAGCAGACCTCGATCGACGGGGTTCCCGTCCTGCTGGCGCCGACGACCGGGCCGGCCCGGGC
Source organism: Paractinoplanes tereljensis (assembly GCF_016862435.1). GTDB lineage: Bacteria > Actinomycetota > Actinomycetes > Mycobacteriales > Micromonosporaceae > Actinoplanes > Actinoplanes tereljensis. The sequence goes on along the minus strand of NZ_BOMY01000013.1, from coordinate 289,116 downwards.
CGGGCTGGCCTTCCGAGTCGGGTACGCCGACGAGCCGCTGGCCCGGCACGGCATCACCCACCTGGTTGAACACCTGGCGCTGCACTCGGTGGGCGTCGCCGACTATCACTACAACGGCGCGACCGGCGCCGAGTTCACCTACTTCCACATGCAGGGCGGCGAGGCGGAGATCGCCGCATTCCTCAACGGCGTGTGTGCCTCGCTGCGGAACCTGCCGATGCACCGGCTGGCCGTCGAGAAGGAACTGCTTCAGGCCGAGGCCAACGGCCGTACGCCGGGCGTGGCCGAACCGATGGCGATCTGGCGGCACGGCGCGCGCGACTATGGCCTGAGCGGCTACCCGGAGTGGGGGCTGCCCGCCATCACCGAGGACGAGCTGCGTGACTGGGTGGCCCGCTACTTCACCCGGGAGAACGCGGTGTTGTGGGTGGCCGGCGACGCCATACCCGCCGACCTGCGCCTGGACCTGCCGGCCGGGGTGCGGATGGCGGCGCCCCGGCCATCGTCGGCGCTGCCGGTCACGCCCGCGTTCTTCCCCGGTTCGTCCGGCGTGGTCGTCTGGGACGCCGCGGTGCCGCGCTCGACCGCCGCCGGGATCTTCGCGTCGGTGCTGGAGCGGGTGATGTTCCGCGAGCTGCGCCAGGACGCGGGGCTTTCGTACACGGTGCAGACCGACTACCAGACCCTCGGCCGGGACAGCGCGATCGTCACCGCGGTGGCTGATTCGCTGCCGGAGAAGCAGGGCGCGGTGCTCGGCGCCTTTGTCGACGTGCTCGCCACCATGCGGGTCGGCCGGATCGACCCGGCCGACGTGACCGCCGTGGTCAACAAGCGGATCGAGTCACTGCGGCACGCCGAGGACGTCGCGGCGCGCCTGCCGGCCCAGGCGTTCAACCTGCTCACCGGGCGCGCGGTCGAGGAGATGGAGCAGGCGGTGGCCGAGTCGCGGGCGGTGACCGTGGCCGACGTGGCCGAGGTGGCCGCCCGAGCCTGGAGTACCGGGCTGGTGATGGCGCCGAACCGGGCCGACTGGGCCGGCTTCACCGCGGCCCCGGCCGGCTCCGACACGGCGGTCGCCGGCCATCAGTTCCTCTTCCAGGCGGAGCCCGCGGACCGGCTGATCGTCGCTCCGGACGGGGTCAGCCTGATCACCGGGGACGGTGTGTCGACCGTGCGGCATGCCGAGTGCGTCCTGGTGCGGGCCTGGCCGGACGGCGCCCGGCAGCTGATCGGCCCGGACGGGACCGTGATCCGGGTCGAGCCGACTCTGCTCGCGGACGGGGCGCGGGCGGTGGCGGCGGTCGACGGCGGGATCCGGCCGGGGATCCGGGTTTACCAGCCGGCCCGCGACCCCCGCCAGGTGCCGCAGCCGCAGGGGCAGGTCCAGCCGGTCGCGACGCCCGCCCCGGTGAGCTCGCACGACCGTACCGTCGGCCTGCTGGGTTTGATTTTCTTCTGGCCGTTGGTCGTGTTCTTCGGCGCGCTGACCGCCCTGTTCGCTATCGGCGCGCTGGCGGACAGCGAGGACCGCGGCATTGTCATCGGGCTGACCGTCTTCTGCGCGGCGGTGACGGCGGGCGGCGTGTTCGGCGTCCGGCGCTCGGCGCGTCGTCGGCGGGGGTAACGCTGACGTGAAGCGGCCCGGGACTCGATGAGTCCCGGGCCGCCTGTCAACGGGTGATCAGTGCGCGCTGACCGGGATCAGCTGGGCCTCGTCACGGCTTCGGTTGTCGTGGGTTACCACCAGGAAGCCCTTGGCCGGGCTCTTGGCGAACTCGGCCTTGTCCAGCTGGACCGTCTGGGTGACGGTCTGGTTGGGGGCCACCGGGAGGGCGACGCCGGTGGTGAGCGACGGGGTGAACGCGTTGAAGGTCGCCTTGGTGGCGATCTCGTCGTCGTTGCCGTCGATCAGGCCGATGCTCTCCGCGTGGTAGGTCAGCCGCGGGCTGTCCGCGGACAGGCACGGCGAGCCCTCGGCGCAGAGCTGGGAGACCAGCACCGGCAGCACCAGGGTGCTGCTGTCGAACGGCGCGTCGGCGAAGAACTCCAGCGTGCCGTCCCCGGTACGCAGGTCGAACACCGCCGTGACCAGCTCGCCGGTGAGGTCACCGGTGGTGAGCAGGCCGTAGTCGACGCCCACTACGTCGTAGTCGTCGGTGCCGTCGCCGTTGACGTCGACGTAGATGTCGAACTCGTTGCGGGCGGCGTTGGACAGGCGGTTGTGGGTGTTGACCGCGAACGCGATCGCCCCGTCGGCCGGCAGGCTCTGCACACCGACGGCCCGCAGGTCGGCGGCGCCGGTCTCGGCGTCCCGGCCGTCGGAGAGGCCCCAGGCGTAGAAGTCGGCGAGGCCGGAGACCGCGCCGTGCCGGTTGGTCACCGTGGCGGTGGCCGAACCCGAGCGGCGCAGCTTGCTGGTGTCGACCTTGGTGTTGATCTGCGACACCGACTGCGGCACCAGGTAGTACGGCACTCGCAGGGCGACGCCGTTACCCACCGGGGTGAAGGTCACCAGGCCGGCGACGTCCTGGTACTGGGCCGAGTTGCCCGCAGTCGCGGCCGGCACCTGCACGGTGACGCCCACCGTGGTCTCACTGCGACCCGGCACGGTCACCCGCTTCTTGGACAGCTTCACGGTGTGTGCGCTGCCGCTGGGAAGGCTGGTGGAGACGGTGTAGGTCTGGGCCGACCGGCTGAAGTTCTTCAGCTTGACGACCTTCGTCTTGGCGTAGTTGCGGTCCAGCTCGGCGAAGCCGTAGTTGAGCGTCGCCGTGTTGGTGTCGCCGAGCGCGACGACCTGGGTGTCGACCGCGCCGGGAGCCTGGATCAGGCCGGCGCCGTCGAGCCGCGTGCTGTAACCGGCGACCCCGCCCGGGTTGGCGGTGTTGACGATCGCCGCCTTCCAGTACGAGACCTTGCGCCAGTCCGGGTGCGCCTGCTTGACCAGGGCGGCCTCGCCGGCGGTGTGCGGAGCGGCCATCGAGGTGCCGGACTCCACCACCGCGCCGGTGCCGGTGCCCACGCCGACCGACGAGATGCTCACGCCGGGCGCGGTGACGTCCGGTTTGAGCCAGCTGTCCCCGGTGCGCGCGCCGCCGGACGAGAAGCTCGCCGTCGCCGTGTACGTCGGGTTCTGCAGCTGGTTGTTGGTCAGCGTGGTGGTCTGGCCGTCCGCGGCGACGATGGCCGCGGCGGACGTCGACGGCACACCGAGGAACGGGATGGTGACGTTGGCCGGCTCGCCGTTGTCCGGGTTGCTGGTGATCGCACCCTCGTACGGCGGGTAGGAGGCGGCGTTGTTGACCATCAGGACCGCGGCGGCGCCGGCCGCCTGGCCGTAGACCGCCTTCGCGACCCGGCCACAGGTGCCCCGGGCCACCACGGCGAGCTTGCCCTCGACGCCGGCCGCGGTGAAGTCCGCGACGGAGCAGCCGAGCGAGATGCCGCCCACGCCGTTACCGACCACCTTGATCGGCAGCGAGGTGCCGTCGGCGAAGGTGGCGCCGTTGGCGTTGATCGCGTCCAGCCCGATCGACAGGTGCGCGCCCGGGAAGGACGGGGTCGGGTCGTTGGCCGCGACGCTGATCGTGCTGGTCGCGACGGACGGGCTGCCCACGATGTACGGCGCCGCGCCGGAGTTGCCGGCCGAGGCCACCACGATGACGCCGTCCTTGGCCGCGTTGTCGGCCGCGACCGACTCGGGGGCGTCTGCGGTGCCGAACGGCGAGCCGAGCGACATGTTGATGACGTCGATGTCGTTGGCGACGGCCCAGTCGATCGCGTCCACCGTCATGTCGGTGGAGCCGTCGCAGCCGAAGACGCGGATCGCGTACAGGTCGGCCTTGGGGGCGACGCCGGGTCCGACCAGCCAGGAGTTGGCGCTGATCGTGTTCTTGTCGTACGCGCCCTTGTAGGTCTTGCCGTTGGCCAGGACACCGAAGCCGCCGATCGTGCCGCCGACGTGCGAGCCGTGGCCGTTGCAGTCGAGCGGGTTCGCGTCGGGGTGCGGCACCGGCTGGTAGGAGGCGCTGGCCGGGTCGGCGTTGTAGCTGTCGCCGACCAGGTCGATGCCGCCCTTGACCTTCGCGGCCTTCGGGCCGAACAGGGCCGGGTCGGCCGCCGTGGTCTCCTGGGCGTGGGCTGCCTCGTAGGCGGCCGTGGTGCCGGGACCGCCGAAGTCGGCGTGCGTGTAGTCGATGCCGGTGTCGATGACGGCGACCTTGATGCCCTCACCGCGGTACTTGTCCGGGGTGTTCCAGACCGTGGGGGCGCCGATCAGCGGCACGCCCTTGGTGTTGTCCGGCTTCACCGTCTGCACCGCGTGCACGGCGACCACGCCGGGCGTCGCCGCCAGCGCGTCCAGCTCGCCCGCGTTGACCCGCACCTTGATGCCGTTGTAGGCGTGCTGGTAACTGCCCAGCACGGTGCCGCCGAGCTGGCGGGCCTTCTTCTCGACCGGAGCCTGGTCCGACCGGAGCTTGTCGCGTCGCTGCCGCTTCTGGGTGTCGGTCAGCGGCGTGGCGGCCGCGGCGTCGGCCGCTGCCACCGGTGCGTCGCTGAGCTGCACCATCACGGTCACCGGGGTCTTCTGCAGACCGGCGGGGACCTTGGTGATTTTTGATCCGGCCGGGACCGGCTTGAAACTCTGCCGCAGGCTCGGGGCGGCGGACGCGGCAGACGATGCCGACACCACGCCCATCGCCGCGGTCAGAATTCCAATACCGGCCATTACCGTGAATCGTTTGCTAAGTCTTTTATCGCCCATTCGGGCCGCCTTCCTAGCGCCGCGCGCGAATGCCCGACCGGCCACCGTGGACACGGTGCGCACCCGGAGCACTGCACGCCCTCCCCAATACGCGGCCGGCCGACGACGAGGACATCGTCAGTGACCGATCTTGCTGGAGTCTGCCGGGATTTTGTTTCCGGCACCATCCCTCAACCGGCATCTATTTCTGCGTATGGAAATACATGCTGAGGTGCGCATCTGAGTTGAGCGGGCGGGTTCGATGATCACTGAGTCGTAAGGTTTGTCGCCTCGCCGGCGGAGGAGAATGATCCGGTGAAGCTTTCTGTGCGGGCCGGGTTGGCCGGGGTGGCGGCTGCGGCGGTGGCCGTGGGCGTGGCCGAGGTGGTGGCGGTGCTGACCGGGCCGCTGTCGGCGCCGTTGCTGGCGGTCGGTGGTGTGGTGGTCGACAACGTGCCGCCGGCGATGAAGGACTTCGGCGTCGCGGTGTTCGGGGTGCACGACAAGACCGCGCTGATCACCGGCACCGCGATCCTGCTCGCGGCCTATGCCTTCGGGCTCGGGATCGTCGCCGCGCGGTGGTGGCGGGCCGGGCTGGCCGGGATCGGGCTGTTCGCGGTCATCGGGGTCGCGGCCGCGGTGACCCGGCACGACGCGGGCGTGACGGCGGCCCTGCCGACCCTCGTGGGGGCGGCGCTCGCGGTCTTTGTCTTGCGCTATCTGCTGGATCTGACCCGGCCGGATGGGGCGGACGGCCCGGTGTCCGACGAAGCTCCCACTGAGAAGGCCGGGACTGCTCCAACGGCGTACTCGTATGAGAGCCGGCGGCGATTTCTCCAAGCGTTGGGGATCGCGGGGGGTATTGCCCTGGTTTCGGGGTTTGGCGGGCGGCTGCTGACCTCGCGGCGGGCCGTTACGCAGGCGCGGAAGGACGTCGTTCTGCCGGCGGCGCGGCAGACGGCTCCGCCGCTGCCGAGCGGCGTGCAGGCGCAAGGCGCGACGCCGTTCGTCTCGTCCAACAAGGATTTCTATCGGATCGACACGGCGCTGTATCCGCCGCAGGTCGATCCGTCGACGTGGCAGTTGAAGATCCACGGGATGGTGCGGAACCCGATCACGATCACCTGGGAAGAGCTGCTGCAACGGCCGATGATCGAGCGGTACGTCACGCTGGCCTGCGTCTCCAACGAGGTCGGCGGGGATCTGATCGGGAACGCGTTGTGGCTCGGAACGCCGATCAAGGAGCTGCTCGACGAGGCCGACCCGCTGCCCGGCGCCGATCAGGTGGTGCAGCGGTCGGTGGACGGCTGGACCTGCGGTTCGCCGACCGCGGCCCTGCGCGATGGGCGGGATGCGCTGCTCGCGGTCGGGATGAACGGGGTGCCGCTGCCGGTCGATCATGGTTTCCCGGTGCGGATGGTGGTGCCCGGCCTGTACGGGTATGTGAGCGCGTGCAAATGGATCACCGAGATCGAACTCGCGCGTTTTGCGGATTTCGACGCCTACTGGGTGCCGCGTGGGTGGTCGCAGCAGGCGCCGATCAAGACCGAGTCGCGGATCGACACGCCGCGCGACGGCGCGGCGCGGTCGCCGGGCACCGTGCCGATCGCCGGGGTGGCCTGGGCGCAGCACCGCGGAATCAGCAAGGTTGAAGTCCAGATCGACGACGGTCCGTGGGCGGTGGCCGAGCTCCACGAGACGGCGTCGGCGGACACCTGGCGGCAGTGGAGCTACCCGTGGCAGGCGACCGAGGGACAGCACATTTTGCGGGTGCGCGCAACGGACACGAGTGGGCAGACCCAGACGTCCACCCCCGCCCCGCCTGCTCCGGACGGGGCCACCGGATGGCATTCCGTGCAGGTCAACGTCGGGTAGTGCCATTGCTTGAAGGACGCACTAACGGTCCGACACCAATGCGCAAGTCGCTCATACGGTGGTTTGCATGTCCACCGATGCGGTTGTTGAAGAACCGTCGAACAACGAAGCCCGGCCCCCGTACGGGGACCGGGTCGTCGGGGTAATGGTTGGTGCTCGGCGGCCTCAGGCCGCGGGTGCCTGCCGTTGTGCCGGTACGGCCGACTTGTGGGGCCGTCCCAGGCGAGCCTCGAGCCGAGCAAGGTCGACGCGTCCGTGATGACGGTCGGCGAGGTCTTCCCAGCCAACCGCGAGCAGCCGCAGCCGCTCCGCTTCGCTGAAGCCTCCCCAGACCCCGTACGGCTCCTTAACCGCAAGTGCGTGGGCGGCGCACTCGGCTCGCACCGGGCACGCGCCGCACATGGTCTTGGCCTTGGCCTCTCGGCGATTGCGGGACGACCCGCGTTCGCCGTCCGGGTGGAAGAACTGCGCACTGTCCCGGCCACGACACAACCCGAGTCGTTGCCAGTCCCACAGGTCAGCGATGGGCCCGGGCAGTCTGCGAACGTTCGACATCAAACACCCTCCTCCCGCGCGGCACCGCGGAGTGTCGTGATGAGGGGCCTTCATGCTCAGGCCTGGGGCGCTCATACCCCGGTGATCCCCGGCTCACACACGAGTTTTCGATGTGTTCTTCAGCCGCATGACATCGACAAAGCAAGTCATACCGATCTTTCCCATTTTTTCCATCTAAAGCGCGTAATGCTGCGGCCCTCGCGTGATCTCCTCTGAGAGAGAAGGAGGATCACTGTGCGTACCGTCCTCGTGTGCGTCCGTACCCCGCTGGCGGCCCAGACCGTCGCGTCCACCGCGGCCCGGCTGGGCATGACCGGCGTCGTCCGGACCGCGGTCAGCGAGACTGAGGCCATGATCCGGCTGGCTGAACGGCCGGCCGAAGTGGTCCTCGCCGACACCGCCGTGACCCGTCCCGACAGCGTCGGTTTCACCCGACGCGTGCTTGCCCGTGCCCCCCAGGCACAGTTGGTGCTCTTCGGTGCCGAAGACCCGCGAGTGGCCGCGGCGGCTGTCGCGGCCGGTGCCCGCGGCGTCATCCGCGGCGTCGAACACGACCTGGTCAGTGTCGTCGCCAAGGCCCTTCTCCTGCTGCTGCTCCCGGTGCGGCCGCAGGGCATGCCGATCAATGGAACCAACGCGCAGCCGGCGGGGGTCGCCGGCGGCGCGCGCAACAACAACTCACCGGCGGCCCGGGCCGCCTACCAGAACGGCCTGCCGATGGGGTCGCCGAACTCCGGTGGCGTCCCGGCCATGCTCCCCAACTCGCCGATGGTGCCCGCCCAGCGTGGCGACGCTCCGATCGACCCGGCGACCGGTCGGCCGATGGTGGCCTGGCCGGGCAACGAGACCCAGGTCGGGGTGGCCGATCCGGCCCCGGCCGGGCGGCGGCTCACGCTCACCGAGCGGGAGTTGCAGGTGCTGCGGGGGATGGCCGACGGTAAGAGCAACGCGGAGATCGGCCGGGAGCTGTTCGTCTCGGAGGACACCGTGAAGACCCACGCTCGCCGGTTGTTCCGCAAGCTGGGTGCGCGCGACCGTGCGCACGCGGTGGCGGCAGGTTTCCGGGCTGGGCTGGTCGCTTAATAACGCTGCGGGGACCGGCGACTGCTATTCGTCGTCGGTCCCTTCGGTCAGCGTGTCGTGTACGCCGTCGGCGTAACCACGCGCGTATTCCCACGTCACGTAGTGGTCGGGGTCCGGGTCGTAGGCCGGCTCGTGCACCCGCGGGCGCCCGCTCGACAGCAGGTGACGCAGGTTGCCGCGGAGCAGGTCCCAGTCGAAATAGTGCGGCTCGTGGCAGTCCTCGCACTCGATGACCAGCCCACGGATGCCGGTGGGACTCAGCAGCGCCTGGTAGATCTCCAGGTCACTGAGGTCCTCGAGCACGTCCTGCCGTTCGGCCTCGGTCAGCGGCTCGTTCTCCGCGTCGTCACCGAGATCTTCGAGGCCGGCGGCCGGGTCACTCGGGTCACCGTTGAACGGGTCAATGGGCTCATCCTGCACCCCCTTACCGTACTCACCCCGAACGGATGTGTGCTGGCCCGCACGTCCTGTCCGTCGCACGAGAGCGCCCTCGGCGGATGGGTACGATGAACCATCCGTCTTCCGGCAGTTAGGGATGCTCCGTGGATAGCGACTCGGCCCGTACGGTTCCGCTCGGCCTGACCTTCGACGACGTGCTTCTGCAGCCCGGCGAATCGGACATCGTGCCGAGCCGGGTCAATACCAACACACGGCTGACTCGAAACATCGGGCTGTCCATCCCGGTGCTCTCCGCCGCCATGGACACCGTCACCGAGGGCCGGATGGCGATCGCCATGGCCCGCGAGGGTGGCATCGGTGTTCTGCACCGCAACCTCTCGGCCGAGGACCAGGCCGCCCAGGTCGACCTGGTGAAGCGGTCCGAGTCCGGCATGATCACCAACCCGGTCACCTGCAGCCCGGACGACACGCTGCGTGACGTCGACGCCCTGTGCGGCCGATTCCGCATCTCCGGCCTGCCGGTGGTCGACGCCGAGGGCGTGCTGGTCGGCATCGTGACCAACCGCGACATGCGGTTCGTCTCCGACCACAGCGCCAAGGTGCGCGACGTGATGACCAAGGCACCGCTGATCACCGCGCCGGTCGGCGCCAGCAAGGACGACGCGCTCGTCCTGCTGCAGCGCCACAAGGTGGAGAAGCTGCCGCTGGTCGACGACAACGGCCGGCTCCGCGGTCTGATCACGGTGAAGGACTTCACCAAGTCCGAGCAGTTCCCCAACGCCACCAAGGACCCGCAGGGCCGGCTCCGGGTCGCGGCCGCGATCGGCGTCGGCGACGAGTCCTACAAGCGGGCCCGCGGCCTGATCGACGCCGGTGTCGACGTGATCATCGTGGACACCTCGCACGGTCATCAGCGTCAGGTGCTCGACATGATCGCCCGCCTCAAGCGGGACACCGTCACCGACATCGTCGGCGGCAACGTGGCGACGTTCGCCGGTGCCAAGGCGATGGTCGAGGCGGGTGCCGACGCGGTCAAGGTCGGCGTCGGCCCGGGCGCCATCTGCACCACCCGGATCGTGGCCGGGGTCGGCGTCCCGCAGATCACCGCGGTGATGGAGGCGTCCCGCGCGTGCCGGGCCGCCGGTGTCCCGGTGATCGCCGACGGTGGCATCCAGTACTCGGGCGACATCGCCAAGGCGATCGTGGCCGGTGCCGAGACGGTGATGCTGGGTGGCCTGCTGGCCGGCTCCGAGGAGAGCCCCGGCGACCTGATCTTCGTGAACGGCAAGCAGTACAAGTCGTACCGGGGGATGGGCTCGCTGGGTGCCATGCAGTCGCGTGGTCAGGCCAAGTCCTACTCGAAGGACCGCTACTTCCAGCATGATGTGCCGGAGGAGAAGCTGGTGCCCGAGGGCGTCGAGGGTCAGGTGCCCTACCGTGGCCCGCTGTCGCGAGTGGTCGCTCAGCTCGTCGGTGGCGTGCGGCTCGCGATGGGATACGCGGGCGCCGAGACCATCCCGGACTTGCAGGAGCGTGGGCAGCTCATCAGGATTACCGCAGCGGGCCTCAAGGAGTCGCACCCGCACGACATCCAGATGACGGTCGAGGCTCCGAACTATCACTCTCGTTAAGCCCGTCCAACCACCCCACCGCCACCCTAGAGCGGACTAAAGGCAGGCCCTGATATGCGTGACGTCGTGGAGATCGGCCTCGGAAAGACCGCTCAGCGCGGTTACCACCTGGACGACATCGCCATCGTCCCGAGCCGGCGCACCCGCGACGTGGACGACGTGTCCACCGAGTGGCGGGTCGACGCCTACCCGTTCAAGATCCCGTGCGTCGCGCACCCGTCCGACTCCACGATGAGCCCGGAGTCGGCGGTCGCCCTGGGCCGCCTCGGCGGCCTGGGGGTGCTCAACGCGGAAGGACTGTGGACCCGCTACGAGGACCCCCGCAAGATCCTCGAGGAGCTGGCGTCGCTCGATGAGGACGCCGACGCGACCAAGCGCCTGCAGGAGGTCTACTCCGAGCCGATCAAGCCGGAGCTGATCGCCGAGCGGGTCAAGACGATCCGGGACGGCGGCGTCACCGTTGCCGTCCGGGTGTCGCCGCAGCACACCCTCGCGCTCGCCCCGGTGGTGCTCGACGCGGGCGTCGACCTGCTCGTCATCCAGGGCACCCTGGTCAGCGCCGAGCACGTGTCCACCACGGACGAGCCGCTCAACCTCAAGGAATTCATCGCCGACCTCGACCTGCCGGTGATCGTGGGCGGTTGCACGGATTACAAAACCGCACTGCACTTGATGCGTACGGGTGCGGCAGGCGTGATCGTGGGCGTCGGCGCCGACGAGTGGTCGACCACCGACACGGTGCTGGGCATCCGGGTGCCGATGGCGACCGCGATCGCCGACGCGGCCGCGGCCCGGCGGGACTACCTCGACGAGACCGGCGGGCGCTACGTCCACCTGATCGCCGACGGTGGCATCTCGACCAGCGGCGACATCGCGAAGGCGATCGGCTGCGGTGCCGACGCGGTCATGCTGGGCGAGCCGCTGTCGCTGGCCGAGGGCGCCCCGGCCGGCGGTGCCTGGTGGCACTCGTCGGCCAGCCACCCGTCGCTGCCGCGCGGTGGTTTCTGCATCGCGGGGGAGCCGGACGGCACCCTCGAGGAGCTGCTGTTCGGGCCGGCCAACCGGGCCGACGGCCAGCTCAATCTCTTCGGCGGACTTCGGCGTGCGATGGCCAAGTGCGGCTACCGCGACGTCAAGGAGTTCCAGAAGGTGGCCCTGGTTCTCGACAAGTGAGACGTCGAGCGACTTTCCTAGCTTTGGCTTTCCTGGTCGGAGCGTGCACCTCGTCGGGTTCCCCGGCGGTGCGCGCCTCGGCCAGTTCGGCGTCCTACGCGCCGGGTGCGCCCGGCGCCGGGGATCCTTATTTTCCGACCTACGGCAACGGCGGCTACGACGTCGCCGGCTATGACCTCAACCTGCGCTACGAGCCGAAAAAAGGCTACTTGTCCGGTACGGCGACCATCGCGGCCACCGCTACCCAGGACCTGTCCCGATTCGACTTCGACCTGGCTCGCCTGAAGGTCAGCGCGGTCACCGTCGACGGCCGGAAGGCGACCGCCGCCGCCGACGGGAACGAGCTGGTGGTGACGCCGGCCGCCGGCATCCGTAACGGCACCGCGTTCACCGTGGTCGTCACCTATGCCGGCACTCCCGGGCAACTGGCCAACGAAACGCTCGGTGACGGTGGCTGGTTACGCAGCGACACCGGCGCGGTCGCGCTGGGCCAGCCCGAATCGGCCAGCACCTGGTTCCCGGTCAACGACCACCCGTCCGACAAGGCCACCTTCAAGCTGGCGATGACCGTGCCGGACGGCCTCGAGGCGCTCAGCATCGGCGTGCCCGGCCCGCGGACCAGCGCCGGTGGCTGGACGACCTGGCGCTGGACCGAGAGCTCGCCGCTGGCCAGTTACCTGTCCACGGTGATCATCGGGCAGTACCGGGTGACCACCGGCACGCACGCCGGCAAGCCGATGGTGACCGCCGTGCCCGAGTCGGTCGCGGCCGACAGCGCCGAGGCGAAGTCGCTGGCCCGCACCGGGGAGATCACCGACTTCCTGGCGACCAAGTTCGGGCCGTACCCGTTCGACTCCTACGGCGGGATCGTGGTCGAGGACGCCCGGATCCGGTACGCACTGGAGACCCAGTCCCGGCCGGCCTACGGTCGCGCGTTCTTCTCCGGCGGCGAGAACGACACCGTGGTGGCGCACGAACTGGCCCACCAGTGGTTCGGCGACAGCGTGGCGCTGGAGAAGTGGCAGGACATCTGGCTGAACGAGGGCTTCGCGACGTACGCCGAATGGCTCTGGCAGGAACATGACCTGGACGTCCCGCTGAAGGACAGCTTCGACCGCACCTACCGGTCCTTCGACTGGGCGCAGGCGCCGGGCAATCCCGGCGTGGCCCATCTGTTCGGCAGTGCGGTCTACGACCGCGGCGGGATGACCGTCTACGCCCTGCGCAAGACCATCGGCGACAAGGCCTTCGCCAAGTTGCTGACCACCTGGACCAGCCAGCACCGGAACGGCAACGCGAACACCGCCGACCTGATCGCGCTGGCCGAGAAGGTCTCCGGCAAGAACCTGGACGCGTTCTTCCAGGCCTGGCTGTACGGCACCAAAAAACCTACTTATTGACCAGTTTCGGGTGTTTGGCCAGGTAAGCCGGGGCCTGTCCCTTGGTGAGCGCGGTCAGGAAGCCCTTGCCCTCGGCGGTCAGTGCCTCGCCGAGGTAACCGCTGCCGCCGCCCACCCCGTTGCCCGGCAGCCCGACCAGCGTGATCTTCGACGGTTCCAGGTCGCGCAGTGCGTACGCGTACTCCAGCGGGGTGCGACCGCCCACGTAGACCAGCGTCTCGCCCAGCGCCGTGATGACCCCCTCCAGCTTGGCCGAGTCGGACGCCAGGCCCTGGTCCATCGCCTTGCCGAGAATCTCCCGGACCATCTGCCGCTGGTGCCGCTGCCGGTCGTAGTCGCCGTCCGGCAATCCGTACCGCTGCCGGGCGTAGTCGATCGCCTGCCAGCCCACCAGATGCCGCTTCCCCGGCAGGTAGACCGCGGCCGGTCCCTGGTACTCCCCGCCGACCAGCGGTCGCAGCGATCCGTCCGGTTTGCGGTGATGAGACGACACCTTCTGGTCGATCGTCAGGTCGATGCCGCCGAGTTGGTCGACCAGCTTGTCGAGCCCGCCGAAGTTGAGGATCGCGCCGGCCTGGAACTGCTTGATCCCGGTATAGGCGGTCAGCGTCTTGGTGAGCAGTTCGTAACCCTGCTTGACATTTGTCTTCTTCGACCCCGGCACCCGCGACCCGCGGCTCATCGCCTCGGTCAGCTTGTAGGTGCCACCGCCGAACCCGGCCTTCGCGAACGCCGGCATCTTCACCCGCAGGTCGCGCGGCAGCGAGTAGAGGTACGCCGACTTCAGTCCCTTGTCGACATGCAGCAGCATGATCGCGTCGGAGTGCGGTTCCCAGTCGGGAATCGTGACCCGGGTGTCGACGCCGAGCAGCACCAGATCGAGCGGACCGGTGATGTCGGCGCCCGGCGAAGGTGGTGGGGTGGTCGGGGCGGCCGACGTGGGGGGTGCGCTCGATGGTGGGGCGGCCTGGGGCTTTTCGGAGCCGCGGGAGACGGCCAGCGCTATCCCGCCGCCGCCCAGCAGCACGACGGCGATCGCACCGGCGACCCACCACATCAGCTTCCTGTTCCGCACAGCGGAACAGTAGAGGACGGCATCCAGCAGCTCAATGGCACAAGATCCCGCAGAGTGAAACAGGCCATTGCATCTGGCCGATGGGCCTTTACCCTGGCTCCGCCATATCTACGGGGGAGGCACGAGCTTTCATGCAGCTCACCAAGCGACGGATTACCGTCGGTTTGATCTCCACAGCGGTCGTCGTCACCATGACGAGCGTCGCTACCTTGGCCCAGGCCGCCGAGACCACCACCGCCTCGGCCGCGCCGGTCCACCTGATCGTCGGTTACAAGTCCGGCGCCACGTCGGCGAGTGCCGTCCAGAAGTACGCGGCCGCCGGTGTGCGTTCCTCGGCGCTCGGCGCCCTCAACGCTTCCACCCTGCAGGTGCCGGCCGCGCGGAGTGCCGCGCTGATCTCGGCCCTGCGCAGCGACCCCACCGTCGCCTACGTCGAGACCGACCGCGTGCGCAAGGTCGCCGAGGTCACGCCGAACGACCCGATCTACACCGAGAACCTGCAGCCCGAGCTCAAGGAGGTCGGGGTGCCGACCGCCTGGGACACGACCACGGGCGAGGTCGTCAAGATCGCCGTGATCGACACCGGCGTGACGATGACGGGTGACCTGACCGGCGCCGTGCTGGGCGGTTACGACTTCGTCAACAACGACACCGAGGCGGCCGACGACTTCGGTCACGGCACCACTGTCGCGTCGCTGATCGCGGCCCGGGGCAACAACAACCAGGGCATGGCCGGCGTCTGCTGGGGCTGCGCGATCCTCCCGGTGAAGGTGCTCGACAACAGCGGCAGCGGCTACGACAGCACGATCGCCAAGGGCATCACCTGGGCGGTCGGCCAGGGCGCGAAGATCATCAACCTGTCGCTCGGCGGCACCGGGTACAGCCAGACGCTGGCCGACGCGATCGCCTACGCGAACGCGTCCGCCGTACTGGTCGTGGCCGCGGCCGGCAACGACAACTCGTCGACGATCAACTACCCGGCCGGTTACACCGACGTGCTCGCGGTCGGTGCCACCAACCGCTGCCCGAACTTCGCCAACGACCCGACCTGCACCGCCGGCACCACCGACAAGGCGTCGTTCTCGAACTTCAACGGCAGCACCAAGTGGGTCGACGTCGCGGCGCCGGGCATCGTCACCGGCATGGACGTGAACGGCAACTACAACACCGGCGAGCCGGGTACGTCGTTCTCCGCCCCGATCGTCTCCGGCATCGCCGGACTGATCAAGTCGCACCGGCCGGGCTACACCGGCTGGTCGATCCTGAACGCGATCCAGGTCAGCTCGACGCCGATCGGCTCCTGGGTGACCTGGGGCAAGGTCAGCGCGGACCGCGCCCTCCAGGTCGGCACCGACACCACGCCGCCGGCCATCGTCGGCCTCACGCCGGGGCAGAACTGGAAGGTTCGCGGGCCGCTCACGTTCACGCCCTACAAGCTGACCGACGACTGGTCCGGCATCCGGAACGTGTCGCTGTACATCAACGGGACCTACCGCACCGGAACGTACAAGGCGCCGTTCGCGGTCAAGTGGAACCCGGGCACCTGGAGCGGCACCGTGACCGCCCAGTACCGGATCTACGACAAGGCCGGCAACCTCAAGATCTACACGCGGACGATGATCGCGGACAACACCGCTCCGACCGTGAAGATCACCAAGGCGCCCAAGAACAAGTCGAAGATCAAGGGCACCGTGAAGGTGTACTACACCGGATCCGACAAGTACGGCATCAAGGCCTACCAACTGCTGGTCAACGGCAAGGTGGTGCAGCAGCACAGCACCACCAAGACCCCGTTCACCTTCGTCGCCAGCAAGTACCCGAAGAACAACATCAAGGTCCAGGTCCGGGCGTACGACCTGGCCGGTAACTCGAAGGTCACGGCGACGCTGACCTACAAGCGCTAGGCACAACCTGACCGCACCCGGGATGAACCCGGACGGTCAGTGATCCACCCGAACGTGAAGGAGCCGGCCACGGTGGCCGGCTCTTTTCACGTCTCGGGGGCGAACTTGCTGGTGCGCGGACTTCTTGCGGCAGTGCTGACGGCCGTCGCTCCGGTGGTTCCCGCCGTGTCGACCGGGCACGCTGACGCGGTGGTCCGCCCCACCGACGCGGCCTACGCCGGTCAGTGGGGCATCGTCCGCACCCGGGTCAACGAGGCGTGGTCGGCCGTCAAGGGCGACTCCCGGGTCACCATCGCGATCGTCGACACCGGCGTCAGCCGCCTGCCCGACTTCGGCAACCGGCTGCTGCCCGGCTACGACTTCGTCAACAACGACAGCGACGCGTCCGACGACAACGGCCACGGCACGATGGCCGCCGGGGTGGCCGCGGCCGCCGGCAACAACCGGGTCGGCGTGGCCGGCGTCTGCTGGACCTGCCAGATCCTGCCGGTCAAGGTCCTCGACGCGAAGGGCGCCGGCGGCTACGACAACTTCGCCAAGGGCATCCGGTACGCCGCCGACCGGGGCGCCACCATCATCAGCGCCTCGTTCGGCGGCAACGACGACGCCGCGATGCTGCGCGACGCGGTGAACTACGCGACCGGCAAGGGCTCGCTGGTGATCGCGGCGGCCGGCAACAAGGGCACGACGCTGCCGCACTACCCGGCGGCGATCCCGGCCGCGCTCGCGGTCGGCGGGGTGGACGCCACCGGCGCTCGCTACTCCTGGTCGAACTACGGCTCGAGCTGGGTCGACCTGACCGCTCCCGGCTGCAACCCGGCCCAGCAGCGGGACGGCGCGATCGGTCAGTACTGCGGCACCTCGTCGGCGACGCCGTTCGTGGCCGGGGTCGCCGGTCTGCTGGCCTCGATCCCGTCGGCGCCGCCGGCCTCGCTGATCCGGGCGGCGCTCACTCGCGGCGCGAACAAGGGCCAGGTGGACGCGGCCGGCGCGCTGACCGCCCTGGGCATCGACCTCACCGCCCCGGCCGTGACGATCAACCGCAACGGCCGGTACGTCACCGCCCGGGCCACCGACGCCTCCGGCGTGGCCCGCCTCGAACTGCTGATCAACGGCATCGTGACGAGCAGCTTCGCCGGTTACCTGCGGCAGTTCGCGGTGCCCGCGGGCGCGCGCACGGTCGCGGTCCGGGCTACCGACAAGGCCGGCAACGCCCGCGTGGTCGCCGCTCCCCGCTGACGCACCCCCTGCGGGGGCGCCGGTAAACTCGCCGGGTGAGTACCCCGCGTCCCGTCCTCGTCGTCGACTTCGGCGCCCAGTACGCCCAGCTGATCGCCCGCCGCATCCGCGAGGCCCGCGTCTACTCGGAGATCGTCCCGCACTCGATGCCGGTCGCCGAGATGCTCGCCAAGAACCCGGCCGCGATCGTCCTGTCCGGCGGCCCGTCCAGCGTCTACGAGCCCGGTGCGCCGTCGCTCGACCCGGCGCTGTTCGACAACGAGGTGCCGGTCTTCGGCATCTGCTACGGCTTCCAGGCGATGGCCCAGGCGCTCGGTGGCACGGTCGCCCAGACCGGCTCCCGGGAGTACGGCCGCACCCTGCTGACCGCCCAGGGCGGCACCCTGCTGCGCGAGCTGCCGGC
Organism: Paractinoplanes tereljensis; assembly: GCF_016862435.1. GTDB lineage: Bacteria > Actinomycetota > Actinomycetes > Mycobacteriales > Micromonosporaceae > Actinoplanes > Actinoplanes tereljensis. The sequence continues at coordinate 271,635 of NZ_BOMY01000013.1, read as the reverse complement.
CGACCTGCCGGTGTGGATGAGCCACGGTGACAGCGTCGCGGTGGCCCCGCAGGGCTTCGCGGTGACCGCCTCGACGCCGGGCGCCCCGGTCGCCGCCTTCGAAGACCTCACCACCAAGCGGGCCGGCGTGCAGTTCCACCCCGAGGTGGCGCACACCGAGCAGGGTCAGGCGATGCTCGAGCGGTTCCTCTACGACATCGCCGGCCTGGAGCCCACCTGGACGCCCGGCAACATCATCGACGACCAGGTCGCCGCGATCCGGGCGCAGGTCGGCGACAAGCAGGTGATCTGCGGTCTCTCCGGCGGGGTCGACTCGGCGGTCGCCGCCGCCCTCGTGCACAAGGCTATCGGCGACCAGCTGACCTGCGTCTTCGTCGACCACGGGCTGCTGCGGGCGGGCGAGGCCGAGCAGGTCGAGAAGGATTACGTGGCCGCCACCGGCATCCGCCTGAAGGTGGTCGACGCGGCCGACGTGTTCCTCGGGCACCTGGCCGGGGTCATCGACCCGGAGCAGAAGCGCAAGATCATCGGCCGCGAGTTCATCCGCACCTTCGAGGCCGCGGCCCGCGAGCTCGACGCCGAGCGGCACATCGAGTTCCTGGTGCAGGGCACGCTCTATCCCGACGTGGTCGAGTCGGGTGGCGGCACCGGCACCGCCAACATCAAGTCGCACCACAACGTCGGTGGTCTCCCCGACGACCTGCAGTTCGCGCTGATCGAGCCGCTGCGCACGCTGTTCAAGGACGAGGTGCGCGCGCTCGGCAAGGAGCTGGGCCTGCCCGAGGAGATGGTGCAGCGGCACCCGTTCCCCGGCCCCGGCCTGGCGATCCGCATCATCGGCGCGGTCGACCGGGACCGGCTCGACCTGCTGCGGGCGGCCGACCTGATCGCCCGCGAGGAGCTCACCGCGGCCGGCCTGGACCGCGGCGTGTGGCAGTTCCCGGTGGTCCTGCTGGCCGACGTGCGCAGTGTGGGCGTCCAGGGCGACGGCCGCACCTATGGCCACCCGGTGGTGCTGCGCCCGGTGTCGAGCGAGGACGCCATGACGGCCGATTGGTCCCGCCTGCCGTACGACCTGATCGCCAAGATCTCCACCCGCATCACCAACGAGGTGCGGGAGATCAACCGCGTGGTCCTGGACGTCACGAGCAAGCCGCCGGGCACTATCGAGTGGGAGTAGGCACGGTTTCCTCGGGGATGATGAACCACATCACCGGGTAAGCGAGCAGGGCGGTGCCCCAGGTGACCGCGGCGAAGATGGCGAAGGCGACCCGGATCAGCACCGGGTCGACGCCGAAGTAACGGCCGATGGCGCTGCAGACACCGGCGACGATGCGGTCGTCCTGGGGGCGGAGAAGGCGGCGGTACGGTGCGTCAGTCATGTCCCCATGCTGGCCGCTTTCCGGCCCCCGCGACCTCGGTGACAGCCCCCATTTGGACCCTGAGATCGGCTCCCCACAAGATCGGAAATTACCGACACTCCGGGTAACCGCCCCGGTGCTACGCGTGGGCGAAAACGCTCTGATCTGCGATTACTTAGCGCCATCACGCTGTCATGAATCTGACAGACGTTTTCTGGAGTTAACATATTCCGGGCAGAATTGCCGCCCGTGACCCCCGCACTGGAACCACTTCGGCGAATCGCCGCGTATGCCGTCGCTACCGACGACGACGGCCGTGTGCTGCTCGTCCGAGCCTCGAGCCGCTCCGGTACCCCCGGCGTCTGGTCGCTCCCCGGCGGCGCAGTCGATCATGGTGAAGATCCCAACCACACGGTCGTCCGCGAAACCGCGGCCGAGACCGGCCTCAGCGTCGCCGTGACCGGCCTGCACGACGTGCTGGCCGACATGCGGTCGCTGCCGCACCGTGGCGTCACCATCCACACCGACCGCCTGATCTACTCCGTGTCGATACGCGGCGGCAACCTCATCGATCGGGTCGGCCACCCCACCGACCTCGCCCGATGGCACACCCTCGAAGAGGCCGAGAGGCTGAAGATCCGCCCGTTCGCGGCGGCCGCCCTCGGCCTGAGCGCGGCCTCGCCCGACCTGCGGCCGGACGTGGCACCCACGTTCCCGTCCTTCTACGCGTACGCGGGTCCGGATGGCCTGCACCGCGCGCAGCGCTTCGCGGCGTACGCGATCGCCACCGACGCCGACCAGACCAGCCTGCTGCTGACCCGGATCGCCAAGGGCTACCCGGGCGAGGGCTGCTGGCACCTGCCGGGCGGCGGCACCGACTACGGCGAGCAGCCGGGCACCGCACTGATCCGCGAGCTGGTCGAGGAGACCGGCCAGGCCGGGCGGCTGATCGAGCTGCTCGGGGTGGCCAGCCACCGCGACGCGGCCTCGCTCGGCCCCGAGGGCTACCCGATCGACTGGCACGGCGTGCGGGCCTTCTACCGGGTGATCGTGGACGACCCGACCGAGGTTCAGGTCAAGGACGTCGGCGGCTCGACCTCCGACGCGCTCTGGATGCCGATGGAGGACGTGCGCCGGCTGGCTGAGTCCGAACTCACCGAGGTGACCGCCGAAGCCCTCCAGAAGGCGCGGCTAACCAGCTAGGGCATGTCCGCCGATCACGCGTGGCTGCGGCGTGGCCCAGACGGCGCCTGACGGCGTCCGCGAAGCGCCCGAATACAACACCGGTATGCGGCCGCTTCGCGGCCGACGCCAGCCACCGCCTGGACCTCGCCTCGCTCTCGCGTGACCGGCGGACATACCCTAGACAAGTGAAGATCAGACGGGTCGGGGCGTACGGGGTGTGCCGCGACGAGTCCGGGCGAGTGCTGCTCGCCCGGAACTCGGATCGCAGCGAGTTCCCCGGCCTCTGGACGCTGCCCGGTGGCGGCGTCGAGCAGGGTGAGCATCCCGATGACGCCGTGGTCCGGGAGTTTTTTGAGGAGACCGGTCTGTCTGTTCGGCTGGACGGGCTCCGGGCGGTGGTGTCGGACGTGTTCCGGCTGTCCGGCGGCGACCTCGAGCACACCGACCGGATCATCTACGAGGTGTCCGTCACGGGCGGCTCGCTGACCGCCGAGGCCGACGGCACGACCGACCTGGTCGAGTGGGTCGACCCGGCCTCGGTGCCGTTGATGCCGTTCACCGCCGTACAGATCGGTCTGTCTACCGAATTTCCTGATTCTTCCGACAAAACTGACGAAGAGCTGGCGAAGCCGGTGCGGGTGCAGCGCTTCGGGGCGTACGCGGCGGCCACCGACCCGGACGGCCGGATCCTGCTCGCCCGGATCGCCGAGGGATATCCCGGAGCCGGCCTCTGGCATCTGGCCGGCGGCGGCACCGACCATGGCGAGACCCCGGAACAGGCCCTGGCCCGGGAGCTCATCGAGGAGACCTCGCAACACGGCCGGGTCACCGGCCTGCTGGGCGTCTCGCACCGCTACGACGCGACGGCCCTCGGACCGGAAGGGGTGCCGATCGACTGGCACGTCATCCGGGTGCTGTTCAGGGTTCACGTCGACGTGCCGACTGGACCGGTAGTGACCGAGGCGGCCGGCGGATCCACCGCCGAAGCGGGCTGGTTCACCCGGGCCGAGGTGGATCGACTCCCGCTGACCGAGTTGGCCCGCGAAGCCGTAGACCGAATCGACAGTGAACGGGCGCGTTAAAATCGTCACATGGGACGTCCGTCCCGTCGGCCCGCTCGTAACAAAGACCGCTCTGTTAAGGCACCGTTCGATCTCTCGCCAAGGTCGTCCGGCTGTGCAATGGTGTAACCCCCGCTCATCCAAGTGACGCGTGTGCGGCGGGCTACGGGGCCACGACCCACCGCAACTGTGCAGGTGGGCATACCGATCCCATGGAGGAGACACGTGCCGAGAACCCCTTGGCGCCGGCGTCGTACGACGGATAGTCCCCGTCCCGCCGGTCGTCGTTGGGCAGGCCGTTTGCGCCGCAGTGGCACCATCGCCCGGCAAGCATTGCTGGTGCGGGTGGGCCGTCGCGGCGGCGAGTCCGGGCGGGCAGCCACCGCCACCCGGGCCGAGGTGATCTACACGGGGCACGAGCTCGCGCCCCGTCCGGTGATCACCAGCCACGTCACCACCTCCCCGGCCCCGGCCGCCGAGGAGACCTCGCTGCTTCCCGGTGAGCAGACCGCCGCCCGCCGGATGCGCTTCGCGCTGGTCAACTCGTGCACCCTGGCCAGCCTGAGCCTCGGCCTGCTGGCGATCTTCCTGGCCATGGCGGGCGACGTCCGCACCGCGGCCGCCTGCCTGGTCGCCTGCGTCGCGTTCGACGGCATCGACGGCGCGCTGGCCCGCAAGCTCGGCGTCTCCAGCCCGTTCGGCGCGCAGATGGACTCGCTCGCCGACATGTGCTCGTTCGGCCTGGCCGCCCCCGTGGTGGTCTACGCCTCGCTGGCCCACACCGTGCCGACCCCGGCCGCGGCCATCGCCTGCGTGCTGGTGGCCGGCTGCGCCGCGATCCGGCTGGCCCGCTTCAACGTCTCGCCCAAGGACGGCAAGTTCTTCTGCGGTGTGCCCACCACCATGGCCGCCGCGGTGCTGGCCGTGACCGTGCTGATCGGCCTGCCGGTGCCCGGCATGGCGCTGCTGGCCGGGGTGGCACTGCTGGCGTTCGCGATGGTCTCCAGCTTCCCGTACGCGAAACTGGCCCGCCTGCTCCGCATGCCCCCGTGGCTGTGGCTGCTGCCGGTGGTCGGTGCCCTGGTCGACCCGCGCCTCACGTTCGCCGTGATCGTGGTGGCCTACCTGCTGAGCGGTCCGGTGCTCTGGGCCCGCGCCAAGCGCGCCTGATCCAGTAAGAAGGCCCGCCCCCGACGTCGGGGGCGGGCCTTTTTGTTTACAGCCAGCGAGCGATCACCGAGGAACCGCCGACGACCTTCTCGTCGACCGCCACCAGCGACTCGGCCTTGTCGGCCGGCAGGTAGACGTCGGTACGCGAGCCGAAGCGGATCAGGCCCATCCGCTCGCCGCGCGCGACCAGCGTGCCGACCGGCACCCGCTGCACGATCCGGCGGGCGATCAGGCCGGTGCGCTGGGCCACCACGACCGTGCCGTGCTCGGTGTCCAGCACCGTGTAGGCCGCCACGTTGTGCTCGGCCGCCGCGGTCATCGCGTTCGCGTAACCGCCGTCCTCGACGAAGTAGTCGGCCACCCGGCCGGCCACCGGCACCCGGTTGACGTGCACGTCGAGCACCGACAGGAACACCGCGATCCGCAGGAACTCGCCTGGCCCGAACCGCTCGTCGGTCATCCGCTCGATCGACAGCACCCGGCCGTCGGCCGAGGCCACGATCGCGGCCGGGTCGGTCGGCACGTCCCGCTCGGGGTCGCGGAAGAACGCCGCCACCGGCGCCGCGGCCAGCGCCGGGAGCAGCCACAGCTTCGACTTCGGCCGGGTGGTGCGAGCCAGCGCCGCCAGCCCGAGCGCGATGCCGGCCGCGGCCACGCCGTTGGAGTCGATGTGCATGCTCCGGGTGACCGGCACGCTTGACGTCTTGTAGGCCGGGGCGAGGGTCGCCGCCACCCGGGGATCGGCCGGGGTGAACCGCAGCCGGTGCACGCGGACCGGCGGCGAGTTGCGCACCACCAGGTCGGAGCCGACCCCGAAGAGCGCGCCCTGCCGGAACAGCTCGGCGGCGGCACCGCCGGTGCGGCCGGGCACGGCCGGGGTGGCGAGCGTGACCACGGCGCCGTCGGTCAGGTATTTGGCGAGGCGGTCGAGCTGGGCCCGGACCTCCTGCGCGGTGCCGGTCACCGGCTCGCCCACGATCACCACGTCGGCGGGCTGCGCCTCGTCGAGGGCGTCCACCACCTTCACCCGATCGGCGATCCAGCTGCCCAGCCCGGCGATGTGGTCGCGGAGCAGTTCGGCGGTGCTGCGCTCGCCGGCCACCAGGGTGAGGGTGTCGCCGGGCAGGAGTGCCTCGACCGCGGCCGCCACCACCAGCGACGAGTGGTCGGCACCGACGACCAGCGCGGACGTGGCCGAGTTGTGCCGCGCGAACTCGGCCGTGAGCGCACGGGCGGCCGTGCTGCCGATGCCGACGATGGGAGCCTTGGACACGGCGGGGTACGGGGTCATGGCCCGAGCATATTGCGCCGCCCGTGAGCGGGCTGCTCACGGGCGGCGGGTTCGACTCGTTCAGGTCTCGGGGTGCTCCTTGCGGAAGCGGTCGGCCGGGTCGTCCAGCAACTCCTGGACGATCTTGGCGTGCAGTTCCGGCGGCAGGTCGCCCGGAACCTCGGGCTGGACCGCCGGCTGCGCGACCGTGGCGGCGACCGGGACCGGAGCCGGGGTGCGGCCGGAGCGGATGGCGCCGAGCAGGCCGATCACGCCGAAGGCGATCAGACCGCCGGCCACCAGCCAGCCGACCGCCGGCAGGTGGATGGTCATCATCCGGGACAGCGCCCACCAGAGCGCGATCAGTAGGAAGATCAGGCCGAAGCTCAGGGAGACCCCATCGGTGCGGTGCGGCTTCATCGGAGCACCTCCACGTTGCCCGTGTCCATCTGCAGGTCGAGTTTGAGGGTGCCGCCGCCGGTGCCGTCGGTGCCCAGGTCGGTCACCGACTTGGTGGTGTCGGCCCGGTCGCCGGTGAACTCCTGTCCGAAGAGCACCGCCCGGCCGCCGTCGAGCTGAACGTCGGCGACGGTGTCCACGGTCGGCGGGAGCAGCACCCGCATCTGGCCCACCTTCATGGTCATCGTGATGCTCTGGGTCTGCCCGGTGAAGTCGACGTCGCGCAGGTCGAGGGTGGCGCTGCCGGCCGTGAAGTCATAACGGTCGGCGACCGCGGCGATGGTCTGCGGGCGATAGACGCTCTTGCCCACCTCGCCGCCCCAACGTTCGACGCCGTTGGAGATGAACAGGCCGATCGAGGTGAGGATGGCCAGCGCGATCAGCCCGCGGGCCCGGCCGAACCAGGCCCCGACGATCAGGCCGAGCGCGATCGTGATCAGGGCGGCCGCGAAGTAGGCGGAGACCGCGATGCTGGCCCCGGCCATGCCGATCGCCGCCATCGTGCCGAGCACCATGAGCACCGCGAAGAACGTGAGCCGGCCCAGCTTGGACCGCTCGCGCGGTGGTTTCGGAGGTTTCGGCGGTCGCGGCACCTGCAGCGGGACTCCCTGGTGCGTCCCCGTCCCGGCCCACGGGCCGTGCGGAGCGAACGGCGGGCGATAACCGCTGGGTGGCGGCGAGAACGGCGGCCTCGGCGGCAGCTTCTCGGTCACCGGTTCCGCGGCCGGGCCGGGCGCGGCCGGCGGCGCACCGAAACTGGCCGGAGCGTACGCCGCAACGGGCTCCCCCGGCGCCGACGGGAAGCCGACCGGCGGCTCGGTGGGCGGCGGGGCCGACGGAAACGTCGTGCCGTTACTCCGTTTGATCAGCAGGACCGCGCCCAGGATGACGGCCGCCGCGAGCAGGCTGGCCCGCATGCCGTCGTGCACGATGAAGCCGAACGAGATCACCGCGGCCGCGCCGAGCAGCACCACCGACAGCGGGGCCATGCCGGAGCGGCCCTTGCCGAGCAGCGACTCGATCGGCGACGCGGTGTCGCCCTCGGCCGGGATGATCAGCCAGCCGATCAGGTAGAGCAGGACGCCGACGCCGCTCAGGATGCCGAGCACGGCGACGAGCACCCGCCACAGCACCGGGTCGGTGTTGGTGGCCCGGGCCAGCGCCACACAGACACCGGCGACATAGCGGCCCTGGCGAGGACGGACGAGATGGTCCCGGGAGAAGAACGGCCCGGTGGGCGGGATCTCCTCGGTCGCCGGCCCCGCCGACGGCGAAGCCGAGGCGGAATCCGACGACGAAGCGGACGTAGGCGGGGTGGACGGGTCTTCGTCGTTCATGCCATCGATCCTGTCGTCGAACCGGCCCTAGTCGCTTCCGGCGCCGACCCTGAGGCCACCCTGAGATCCGAGTGGCCCGATACCGGGGGACATTCCCCGTGGCTAGGGGCCGCCGAACGTGTGACGATCGGAGGACCGAACTTAGGAGGAGCCATCAGCACCGCGGTAACCCCACCCACCCGCCGGCTGTACCGGCCACGTGACCACCGGATCGTTGCCGGCGTCGCGGCCGGTCTGGCCGAGCATCTGGGTGTCCCGGTGCTGGCGGTTCGCATCGCGCTCGTCGTACTCCTTGGTTTCAGCGGTCTGGGCCTTCTGCTCTATGCGGCCTTCTGGGCCGTCCTGCCGCAACAGATTCCCACCGGCGAGCCGCCACCGCGACGCGACCTGGCGATGTTGCTGCCGTTCGCGGCGATCGGGCTGGGCGTCGTGCTGCTGCAGGCGCTGGTCTTCAAGGACAGCGTGGCCGGCACGGTGGGCTGGCTGATCGCGGTGGTCGCGGTCGGCGCCGGCATCATCTGGCACCAGTCCGACCCGTCCCGGCGCGGCCACTGGGCCGGCAACCAGCCGCAGACGCCCTGGCTGGCCGCCGTGGTGGCGGAGAGCGACCGCCGGTTCTTCCTGTTCCGGTTCATCGGCGGCGGCGTGCTGGTGGCCACCGGCATCATCGGCGTGGTCGCGGTCTACGCCCCGTCCGGCTCGCTCGGCTCGGTGTTCAACGGCGTGATCTTCGCGCTGGTCGGCCTGCTCGGCGTGGGGGTGGTCGCCGCCCCGCTGCTCTACCGCATGTTCAACCAGCTGCGCACCGAGCGCGAGGGCCGCATCCGGGAGCAGGAGCGGGCCGAGGTGGCCGCCATGATCCACGACCAGGTCCTGCACACGCTGGCCCTGATCCAGCGCAACTCGGCCGACATCAAAGAGGTGCAGCGGCTCGCCCGCGGCCAGGAACGCTCCCTGCGCAACTGGCTCTACAAGCCGACGGCCTCGCCGACCGAGCGTTTCGCGGCGGCCCTCGAGCAGGCGGCGGCCGAGGTGGAGGACACCTACGCGATAAGTGTCGAGACCGTGGTGGTCGGCGACACCGAGTGCGACGACCGGGTCGCGGCGCTTGTCGCGGCGGCCCGCGAGGCCCTGGTCAACGCGGCCCGGCATGCCGGGGTGCAGACCATCTCGCTGTATGCCGAGGTCGAGGCCGACGAATTGAGCGTCTTCGTGCGTGACCGCGGCGCCGGTTTCAATCTCGATGGTGTGGAAGAGTCGCGGCATGGCGTCCGGGGATCGATCATCGGGCGGATGAAACGGCACGGCGGGCGCGCCGAGATCAAGAGCACGCCGGGCGAGGGCACCGAGGTCCGCCTCATGCTCCCGGTCGCCCGGGAGAGCATGACGGCTGGGAAGGAGTCGGCACGATGACCGAGTCAGAGGGCGGCCGTCTCAGGGTTTTCCTGGTTGACGACCACGCGATGTTCCGCGCCGGGGTGCGCTCCGAGTTGGGCGCGCACGTCGAGGTGGTCGGCGAGGCCAGCACGGTGGCCGAGGCGGTCAGCAAGATCGCCACGATCGAGCCCGACGTGGTGCTGCTCGACGTGCACATGCCGGACGGCGGTGGGCGCGCGGTGCTGGACGCGATGCGCCGTTCCCACCCGCAGGTCCGTTTCCTGGCGCTGTCGGTGTCGGACGCCGCCGAAGACGTGATCGGCCTGATTCGGGCGGGTGCGCGGGGCTACGTGACGAAAACCATCTCGCCCGACGAGCTGGCCGCCGCTATCCGGCGGGTGGCCGACGGCGATGCGGTGTTCAGCCCGCGGCTGGCCGGCTTCGTGCTTGACGCGTTCGCCTCCCGGCCCGACGTGCCGGTCGCCGACCCCGAGCTGGACCAGCTCACCAACCGCGAGCGCGAGGTGTTGCGCCTGCTCGCGCGGGGTTACGCGTACAAGGAGATCGCGAAGGAGCTGTTCATCTCGATCAAGACGGTGGAGACCCACGTCTCCAACGTCCTGCGCAAGCTCCAGATGAGCAACCGTTACGAATTGTCACGATGGGCGGCCGACCGGCGGCTTGTCTGACTTATCCGGTGCGGCCCGCTGCGGTGCGTCGTAGATCGCACACCGAGCGGCATATTAGCAGCTCAAGACGCTGTGGACTGGTCGACACGGTAGGCCGTATCCTGGCCGTCGCTAGTATCGGGTTGGTAACGGGACACCGACCTTCGGTATCGCTGTGTCACAGTTGCTCGGACTCACCCACCCCCGTGAGCCGACGAAGGAGGCATCCTCCACATGCGTGGGAATGGCCCATGGAAGATGGCGGCCGGAGCGGCCGCCATCGCCTTGTTAGCGGCCGGTTGCTCCGGCGGCTCATCGGACGACGACGAGACCCTGCCGAACGCCATCAGCATCGGCATCGTCGAGCCGGAATCTCTGATCCCGTCGAACACGACGGAACAGAACGGCTCCTCCGTGCTCGCGTCGCTCTTCTATCCGCTCGTCCGCTTCGACGAGAACAGCAACCCGTACGTGGTGGCCGCCGAGGCGATCACGCACGACAAGGCGAACAAGGTCTGGACGGTCAAGATCCGTTCCGGCTTCACGTTCAGCAACGGTGAGGCGGTCACCGCCGACAACTACATCAACGCCTGGAATTACGGCGCCTACGGGCCGAACGCTCAACTCGCGTCGTACTTCTTCAGCCGGATCGACGGCTACGCGCAGATGCAGTCGGTCGACCCCGACGGCGACGGCCCGGAAAAGGCCGAGGTGCCGAAGGCGAAGAAGCTGACCGGGCTCAAGAAGGTCAACAACACGACCTTCACGGTGACCCTGTCGGCCGGCTTCGCCGGCTGGGAGTCGGTGATGGGCTACGACGCCTTCTACCCGCTGCCCAAGGCCGCGTTCAAGGCGGACGGCGTGCTGGCCGACGGTTTCGGCGACGCCCCGATCGGCAACGGGCCCTTCAAGATCAAGGGCAAGTGGGAGCACGACTCCAAGGTCGTCGTGGAGAAGGTCACCGACTTCAAGGGCACGGTCCCCAAGGTCGACGGCATCACCTGGAAGATCTACCAGGACCTCGGCGCGCAGTACGCCGACCTGGTCGCCGGCAACCTCGACGTCGAGACGAAGATCCCGATCGAGAGCCTGGCCTCCGCCTCCGGTGACCTCGGTGACCGTCTGCAGAAGAGCCCGAGCTCGGCCTTCGCGTTCGTCGGTTTCCCGATCTACGAGAAGGAATACCAGGACAAGAAGGTCCGCATCGCCCTCTCGATGGCGATCAACCGCGAAGAGATGACCGACCAGATCTTCCTGGGCTCGGAGACTCCCGCCACGTCGTTCGTCTCCCCGGTGGTCGCCGGTTACCGGCCGAACACCTGCGGTGAGAACTGCGAGTACAACCCGACCAAGGCCAAGCAGCTGTACGCCGAGGGCAAGGGCCCGGCGGACATCAAGATCTCGTACAACGTCGACGGCGGTCACAAGGCCTGGGTCGACGCGATGTGCAACCAGATCAAGGCGTCGCTCGGGGTCAACTGCAGTGGTTCGCCGGAGCCGAAGCTGTCCGACATGCTGAAGAAGGTGCGCGAGCACAAGTCGGTGGGCATGATCCGGCTGGCCTGGGCGATGGACTACCCGCTCATGGAGAACTACCTGGGCCCGCTCTACACGACCGACGGTTCGTCGAACTACTACGGCTACAGCAACAGCGCGTTCGACAGCCTGGTCCGGGAGGGCTCCGAGGCGGCCACGCCGGCGGCCGCGATCAAGAAGTGGCAGCAGGCCGAGGACATCCTCGCCGACGACATGCCGGTTCTTCCGTTGCGCTTCGGGCAGAACGTCTTCGGTCACTCGGAAAAGGTCACCAGCGTCGAGATGGACCTGTTCCAGAAGGTGGACATATACAAGATCGAGGTGGCCAGCTAGCCTGGCGCCTCGAAACGGTGGTGGCGTCATGGCCGACCCGGCTGTGACGCCACCTTTCTTCGCTCAAAAGGCATCACCGAATGTTCCGCTACATCGTGCGGCGCCTGCTGCAGATGGTCCTCACCTTCTTCGGGGCCACGTTCATCGTGTACGCCCTGATGTTCGCTGTGCAGGACGACCCGATCCAGGCGCTTGTCGGCGAACGACCCATCACCGCGAGCCAGCGTGCCGCTCTGACCGAGCGCTACCACCTCGGCGACAACTTCTTCGCGCAGTACTGGTACTACATGAAGGGCCTGCTCACCGGGGACTTCGGCACGTCGATGACCAACCGCAAGGTCGCCGACATGCTGGCCGACGCCTGGCCGGTCACGCTGCGCCTGTCGCTGATGGCGATCGTCATCGCGGCCACCATCGCGATCCTGGCCGGCGTCGTCTCGGCGATCCGGCGCGGCAGCATCTTCGACAACGCGACCCTGGTCGTGACGCTGATCGTGCTGGCCATGCCGATCGTGGTGATCGCGCCGCTCGCCCAGCTGGTGTTCGGCATCAAGCTGGGCTGGTTCCCGGTCACCGCCGGCAAGGATGCGAGCCTCTGGCAGTTGCTGCTGCCCGCGGGCGTGCTGGCCAGCCTGGTGGTGGCCACCGAGCTGCGGGTGACCAGGGCCTCGGTCGCCGAGAACCTGCGCGCCGACTACGTGCGTACCGCCCGGGCCAAGGGCCTCACCGGAGCGCGAGTGATCGGCGTGCATGTCCTGCGCAATTCGCTCATCCCGGTGATCACCCTGATCGGGGTGGACCTCGGCGCGCTCATGTCGGGAGCCATCGTCACCGAGAAGGTGTTCAACATCCCCGGGGTCGGGTTCAACCTGTTCCGCGGCATCCGCACCGAGGACGGCCCGCTCGTGGTCGGCTTCGTCAGCGTTCTGGTGATCGTCTTCCTGGTCGTGAACCTGATCGTCGACCTGCTGTACGCCGCTCTCGACCCCAGGATCCGTTATGAGTGACACCAAGTCGCGGAGTCTTTCCTCGGACGCCTGGCACGACCTGCGCCGCAACAAGATCTTCTGGATCGCGTCGGTACTGGTCGTGGTGGTCCTGCTGATGGCGGCCTGGCCGTCGCTGTTCACCTCGGCCGACCCGCGCGACTGCGTGCTCAGCCGCAAGCACGCCGGCGCGACCGGCGGCGCCATCTTCGGCTACGACTTCCAGGGCTGCGACGTCTACGCGAAGACGGTCTACGGTGCCCGCTACTCGATCGTGGTGGGCGTCTTCGCCACCCTGATCTCCGGCGTGATCGGGTTGGGGTTCGGTCTCGCGGCCGGCTTCTTCGGCGGCTGGCTCGACGCGGTCCTGTCCCGCTTCATCGACGTCATGCTCGGCATCCCGCTGCTGCTCGGCGCGATCGTGCTGGCCAAGCGGCTCTCCGCCGACCCGGCCAGCAACGGCGTCTTCGCGGTAACGGTGACTCTCGGCCTGCTGGGCTGGACCACCGCGGCCCGGGTGATGCGGTCGTCGGTGATCGCGGCCAAGAACCAGGACTACGTGGCGGCGGCCCGGATGCTCGGTGCCGGCAACAGCCGGCTGCTGTTCCGGCACATCCTGCCCAACTCGATGGCGTCGTTCATCGTGGTGCTGACCATCCTGCTCGGCATCAACATCGCCAGCGAGGCCACCCTGTCGTTCCTCGGCATCGGGCTCAAGGGCGATGCGATCAGCTGGGGCATCGCCATCTCCGACGCCACCGGTTATGTCCGGGTCGCGGCCGGCCCGCTGATCTGGCCGTCGCTGTTCCTGGCCGCCACGGTGCTGGCCTTCATCATGCTCGGCGACGCCGTCCGCGACGCCTTCGATCCGAAGCTGCGGTGACCTGAAGTGACAGACATCAGCGTCGGCCTCGATCCGCGGGCCACCCTGCTGCACGTCGACGACCTGCACGTCGAGTTCCGCACCCGGGACGGCGTGGCCAAGGCCGTCAACGGCGCCAGCTTCTACCTCAACCCGGGGGAGACGCTCGCGATCCTCGGCGAGTCCGGCTGCGGCAAATCGGTCACCGCGCAGGCGGTGATGGGCATCCTCGACTCGCCGCCCGGGCACGTCACCGGCGGCCGGGTGCTCTACCGCGGCGTCGACCTGCTGCAGCTGGCCGAAAAGGATCGCCGGCAGTTCCGCGCCAACCGGATCGCGATGATCTTCCAGGACGCGCTGTCCGCGCTGAACCCGGTCTACACGGTCGGTTTCCAGCTGGCCGAGCTGTTCCGCAAGCACCGCGGCATGTCCCGCGCCGCCGCGAAGGTCAAGGCCATCGAGCTGCTCGACCAGGTGCGGATCCCGGCGGCCAAGGAACGCATCAACGACTATCCGCACCAGTTCTCCGGCGGCATGCGGCAGCGCGTCATGATCGCCATGGCGCTGGCCCTCGACCCCGAGGTGCTGATCGCCGACGAGCCGACCACGGCCCTCGACGTCACCGTCCAGGCCCAGATCATGGGCCTGCTCGCCGAGCTTCAGCACCAGCGCAACATGGGTCTGATCCTGATCACCCACGACATGGGCGTGGTGGCCGACGTCGCGGACCGGATCTCGGTCATGTACGCCGGCAAGATCGTGGAGGAGGCGCCGGTCTACGACATCTACGCGCGCCCGGCCCACCCGTACACGAAGGCGCTCCTGGAATCCATTCCGCGCCTCGATCACAAAGGGCGCGAACTCAACGTGATCCGCGGCCTTCCGCCGTCACTCACCGACATCCCGCAAGGGTGCGCGTTCCACCCGCGCTGCGGTTACGCCCGCGACATCTGCCGGATGGACCAGGAGCCGCCCGCCTACCAGATCGCCGCGCACCGCATCGCCCGCTGCCACTTCATCCGGGAGGTCCTCGGTGTCTGATGTGTCCGACCTGGTGCTGGACGCCCGGGGCCTGGTGAAACACTTCCCGATCACCCAGGGCATCGTCTTCAAGTCGAAGATCGGCGCGGTCCGCGCGGTCGACGGCGTCGACCTTCAGCTACGCCGCGGCGAGACCCTCGGCATCGTCGGCGAATCCGGCTGCGGCAAGTCGACCTTGGCGAAACTGCTGGTCGGGCTGGAGAAGCCGACCTCCGGCGAGATCACCGTGCGCGGCGAGAACATGGTCCGGCTGTCCGGGCCGGCGCTGCGCCGGGCCCGCCGCAACATCCAGATGGTGATGCAGGACCCGTACACGTCGCTCAACCCGCGGATGACGGTCGGTGACATCATCGGCGAGCCCTACGCGATCCACCCCGATGCCGTCCCGCGCTCCGGCCGGGAGCGAGCGGTCCAGGAACTCCTCGACCTGGTCGGCCTCAACCCCGACCACATCAACCGTTACCCGCACCAGTTCTCCGGCGGCCAGCGCCAGCGCATCGGCATCGCCCGGGCCCTGGCCCTGCGCCCCGAGATCATCGTCTGCGACGAGCCGGTGTCGGCCCTGGACGTCTCCATCCAGGCCCAGGTGATCAACCTGCTCGAACGACTGCAGCGCGAGCTGGGCCTCTCCTACATCTTCATCGCCCACGACCTGTCGGTGGTCCGGCACATCTCCGACCGGGTCGCGGTGATGTACCTCGGCAAAATCGTGGAAACCGGCCACCACAAGGCCATCTACGAGCAGCCTACCCACCCGTACACCCAGGCTCTGCTCTCGGCCGTTCCGGTCCCGGACCCGCGCCTGCGCGGCCACCGCGACCACATCGTTCTGGAGGGCGACGTGCCGTCGCCGGCGAATCCGCCGTCGGGTTGTCGCTTCCGCACCCGCTGCTGGAAGGCGCAGCCTTACTGCGCCGACCACGAGCCGCTGCTGCAGGTCCGCCAACGCGCCCCGCACCCCAGCGCTTGCCATTACGCCGAAATCCGGGACGTCCTGCACCGCTATTAAACCCATATAAGTACGCATACCGAACAGAACCGGATGCTCAGTATGCGCTGGTTGCAACACCGGGCCGTCCGCCCGCCCGGCCGGGCGTCAGAGCGGGCCGCGGCCCGCCCGGAGGATCATCAGGGCGATCTGGGTGCCGTCGGGGCCCAGGGCCTCGCGGAAGCGTTCGACGATCTCGCGTTCGCGAGAAAGCACCAGGCGGGTGCCGCCGCTGGCGATGCGGGTCTTGCCGACCGCCTGGGAGATGCGGGCCCGTTCCAGCCACAGGTCGATGAGGGTCTGGTCGATCTCGTCGATGCGCTCGCGCATGGCGCGGATCTCGTCGGCGGCCAAGGGCTCGCCCGCACCGGTCGTCTGGTCCACCACGTCGGCGGTCATCCTCTGCTCCTCGGGTGCTGTCGCCCCGGTCGACCTGGCCCGGGCAGCAACAAGCCCCGGGCTCGGAAGCCCGGGGCTTGAAGTAGGTCTGCGCTCAGCGGCCTACGACAACCGGACTTCCGGTGCCGTAGTAAAAAAATCGTGCCCGCTGAATCACGCGACCGAGTATGCCCCCGTCCGGAACCGCTCCGCAAGGAAACCGCCCGATCCGTGGGACGACCGTCGTGCCCGTCGATCAGGGCAAAGGGCACCGCGCTGGGAAAGCCGCGCTGGGAAAGCGATGGCCCGCCGGAGATCTCCGGCGGGCCATCGTGGTGATGAGCGTCAGGCGATGTTGGTGATCCGCTTGGTGTCGCCCGGCGAGACCGGGGCGGCCGTGAGGTAGGCGACCAGGGCGTCGATGTCGAAGCCCGGGGCGGTGACCCGGCCGGTGCCGGTGGCCAGGACCGAGAAGCCGTCGCCGCCGTTGGCCAGGAAGTCGTTCGTCGTGACCAGGTAGCTGGTGGCGGGGTCGATGGCGACGCCGTTGAGCTTCAGCTCGGTGATCTTCGAGCCGAGCGGGGCCGAGGCGCTCCAGGTGTAGGTCAGGCCGGCCGACACCTGCAGCGTCTTCGAGCTGGTCTGGCCCTTGTAGCCGGACCACTGCTGCTCCAGGACGTCCTTGATCTGGGCGCCGGTGAAGGTCTGGGTGACCACCAGGTTGTTGAACGGCTGGACGGTGAACGCCTCGCCGTAGGTGACCTGGCCGGGCGCCTCGCCGCCGGCCGACGCGCCCGCGACCAGGTCGGCACGGATGCCGCCCGGGTTCATCAGGGCGAGCTGGGCCCCGGCCGACTTGGTGTAGGCCAGCTGGGCGTCGGCGATCACGTCACCGAGCGGAGTTTCGCCGGCCGACGTCGCGGTGCGGGTGATGTCGGCGGTGATCGAGCCGACGATCTTGTTGGCGATCGGCGCGACCGCGGTGCGGTACTTGTCGGCGATCTTCTTGGCGCCCTGGTCGACGGTGTCCGGGTTCTTCAGGAAGACACCGGTCGTCGCGTCCTTCTTCCAGCCGCCGGCGCCGTCCGAGACGCCGTTCTGGACGATCACGTTCTTCGCGGTGATCGCGGCGAACTTGCCGCTGCGCTTGTCGATCGAGTAGTCGATGTCGGTGATCAGCTGGCCGTTGGTGCCGGCGCTGGTCACCACGCTGGTGCTCGACTTGTTGGGCAGCGAGCACGAGTAGAAGCGGTGGGTGTGACCCGAGACGACCAGGCCGATCTCCGGGTTGAGGCCCTTGACGATGTCGACCACCGGGCCGGAGAAGTTGTTGCAGTCGGACACACCCGGGGTCGGCGTGGCCGTGCCCTGCGCGCCGCCCTCGTGCAGCAGCAGCACCTGGGCCTTCACGCCGAACAGCTTGAGCAGGTTGCTCCACTTGTTGGCGGTCTCCACCTCGTCGGTGAAGTGCACGTTCTTGATGCCGGCCGGGTTGACGATGCCGGCCGTGCCCTCGAGCGTCATGCCGATGAAGCCGACCGGAACGCCGCCCACGAACTTGATCTCGATCGGCGGGAGGATCGGCAGGCCGGTCTTGTTGTCGATGGTGTTCGCGGCCAGGTAGGTGAACTTGGCGCCCTTGAAGCCATCGCCGTCCTGGCAGCCGTCGGTCGGGTGGCAGCCGCCGCGCTGGAGGCGGATCAGCTCGGCCACACCCTCGTCGAACTCGTGGTTCCCCACCGAGCTGACCTGCAGGCCGACCTGGTTCATCAGCTCGATCGTCGGCTCGTCGTGGAACGCGGCGCTGACCAGCGGGGTCGCGCCGATCAGGTCACCGGCGCCGACGGTGAGCGTCGAGCGGCCCTCGGCCTTGGCCTCGGCGCGCAGCTTCTTGAGGTACGTCGCCAGGTATTCGACGCCACCGGCCGGGGTGGACGTGCCGGACGCGTTCACGACCGCGCCACTGCCGCTCGGCGGGTCGATCGCGCCGTGGAAGTCGTTGTAGCTGAGGAACTGGCCCTTGACGAGCTTTGTTCCGTGCGGCTGGCCGTACGACACGCTCACCGGCGTGAACTCGGCGGGCGGAGCGGCCTTTTCCGCCTGTTGGGCGATGGGCAGGGCGGCCACGACGGCCAGAGCGAGGGCGGGTGCGGCGAGGTGACGCAGCACTCGGCGACGGCGTTCCATAGTTAAGAAAGCTCCCTGATCAGGGTTAACGGTCAATCAATGTCCGACAGCTTGATCTATCGACGCCGGTGAGCGCTACTACGTTCAGGTGACAACTCTGTTGCCGGTCAGCTATCCGACCTGGTGACTCATCCAATTGATGCAGGTCGTGGTCACATGTCGGAAATCTGTGCCGAACACACTGCGCGAGGCGTCGTCCAGTTCGTCCCCCAGGCGCAGTCGCAACCGGACGAACTCCATCGCGCGCGGCTCACCGAACGCCGTGACCAGGCAGTCCACGGCGAAGTGCCCCTGTGCGTAGAAGGCGGCGACCTCCTTGTCGCCCGCGCCATCCCGGAGCGGGCGGGCGGCCAGCTGGGTCGGCTTGCGCAACGACCGTCGGTTGTAGGTGTCGAAGGCACGCTTGGGCTGGGCCCCGATGTATTCCGCCACACCCTCGACCAGCCACATGTCCTCGTGCCGGGAAGTTACCCCGCCGATCGTGGCAACGTGCCCCAATTCGTGCTGGATCACCTCGCGGAGCGCGGCCTTACCGGGCAGCTTGCTGGGATTGATCACCACGTCGGCGCCGGCCGCGCCCAGCGGTTGCATGTAGCCGACCGCCCAGTCGGTGGCCTTGCCGCCGTACCAGGTGCGCCAGAGCTTGTCGGTGGCGATGAACAGGCGGTACCGGGGCTGGCGGTTGTCGACGTACGCCGCGTACCGGTCGTCGATCGCCGCCGCGCTCTCGGCGATCGCCAGGATCTCCTTCAGCCGGCCCTTCAGCGCCGGCGGGGCGCCCACCGTGACCCGCTTGCCCTGGGCGAAGACCAGGTCACCCTTCTCCCAGGGGGTCGGCTGGAGGTCGCTGAGCCGGGTGGGCCGGCCCTCCCCGACGATCACATTGGACCTGATCGTCAGCCGCTGGGCGATCTTCGGCCGGTCCTTGGGGCAGGCCGCACCGGCGAAGCAGTAGGACAACTCGACCTCGACGACCGGCAGCTTCTGGTCGGTGATCCGGTAGTCCACCCTGGAGACGTGCAGCGCCCGCAGCGAGCGGTAGAGGTTTTGATAGCGCGGCCGCAGCGCCGCCGCCACCGGCTTCAGCCAGCCGTCCCGGTCACCCCTGGCCAGCGCGGCGGCCTGCGCGGCCAGCACCCGCTCGACCTGATCTTCCGGCTTCGGGCTGGGCGCGGCCGCGACGGCCGGAACCACCCGGGTGGGGTCGTCCGGATCGTTGATGAGCACGGACACCGTGATGGCCAGAACCGCGGCCAGAATGAGCCCGCCGATGTGCCGAACCCGGTCGTGCGACCCTGTGACGTCCCGCACCGCACCTCCCCGGCCGGACCGTGTCCGTGCGACGAGTGAAACAGACACTCGTTTCGGTTGCAGCCCCCCGTGCAGAGGATTGGCACGGCGAATTGTTGTCGGGGGGTGGGCCTAGACTTGCCAGCGCGATGCGACCTTCCTCTGAAACCCCCAGTGAGACCCCGGCGCCGGGTCTTTTTGCCATGCCTGCCGTGCGCGAGCGAGAGGCGCCGAAGCGTGCCCCGGCCCAGCGGCTTGATCCCGAGTCGTTGCTGGTCGGGCTCAACGGGCCGCAGCGGGACGCGGTCACCCACGCCGGGTCGCCGCTGCTGATCGTGGCCGGGGCCGGGTCGGGCAAGACCCGGGTGCTGACCCATCGCATCGCCTATCTGCTGGCCGAGCGCAACGTGCATCCGGGCGAGATCATCGCGATCACGTTCACCAACAAGGCCGCCGGTGAGATGAAGGAGCGGGTCGCCCAACTGGTGGGTCCGCGGGCCCGGCTCATGTGGGTGTCGACGTTCCACTCGGCCTGCGTGCGCATCCTGCGGGCCGAGCACGACCACGCCGGGCTGAAGTCGACCTTCTCGATCTACGACGCGGACGACTCGCGGCGGCTCATGACGATGGTGATCCGCGAGCTCGACCTCGACCCGAAGCGCTACACCGCCCGGGGTCTCACGGCCCAGGTGTCCAACCTGAAGAACGAGCTGGTCGAGCCGGAAGATTTCAAGGGCGACGCGAAGGGCCCGAACGAACGGGCGCTCGCCGAGGCGTACGAGTTGTATCAGCGTCGTCTGCGCGAAGCGCATGCCTTGGACTTCGACGACATCATCATGTTGACGGTGCATCTGTTCCAGTCGCACCCGCACGTCGCCGAGGCTTACCGCCGCCGGTTCCGGCACGTGCTCGTCGACGAGTACCAGGACACCAACCACGCGCAATACATGCTGGTGAAGCAGCTGGTGGGGGACCGGGACGGCGAGGTGCCGCCGGGCGAGCTGTGCGTGGTGGGTGACGCCGACCAGTCGATCTACGCGTTCCGGGGCGCCACCATCCGCAACATCCTGGAGTTCGAGCGCGACTACCCGGACGCCCGCACGATCCTGCTCGAGCAGAATTACCGCTCGACCCAGACCATCCTGTCCGCGGCCAACGCGGTGATCGACCGGAACACCTCGCGCAAGCCGAAGCGGCTCTGGAGTGACCAGGGCGCGGGCGAGCAGATCGTCGGCTACGTGGCCGACACCGAGCACGCCGAGGCCGACTGGGTGGCCCGCGAGATCGACCGGCTGCACGACCGGGACGAGATCCGGCCGGGTGACGTGGCCGTCTTCTACCGCACCAACGCGCAGTCCCGGGTGTTCGAGGAGGTGTTCATCCGGGTCGGCCTGCCCTACAAGGTGGTCGGCGGGGTGCGCTTCTACGAGCGCAAGGAGGTCCGCGACGCGCTGGGCTACCTGCGCGCGGTGGTGAACGACGACGACACGGTCAGCATCCGGCGGGTGCTCAACACCCCGAAACGGGGCATCGGCGAGCGGGCCGAGGCGTGCGTCGAGGCGCTGGCGTCGCGCGAGCGCATCTCGTTCGGGCAGGCGCTGCGGCACGCCAAGGACGCGCCGGGCATCGCCGCCCGCTCGGCCAACAGCATCAACGACTTCGTGCAGCTGCTCGACGACCTGCGGGTGATGTCCCTGACCTCCCCGCCGGAAGAGGTGCTGGAGGCGGTGTTGCAGCGCTCCGGGCTGCTCAGCGAGCTGGAGGAGAGCCTCGACCCGCAGGACCAGGGCCGGGTGGAAAACCTGCAGGAACTGGTGAGCGTGGCCCGGGAGTACACCGAACGGGTCGAGGGGCAGGACGAGTCGGCGACGCTCGCCGGTTTCCTCGAGCAGGTGGCGCTGGTCGCCGACGCCGATCAGCTGCCCGACGACGACCCCGACAACCAGGGCGTGGTCACGCTGATGACGCTGCACACGGCGAAGGGCCTGGAGTTCCCGGTGGTGTTCCTGACCGGCCTCGAGGACGGCGTCTTCCCGCACATGCGCGCCCTCGGCGACAACACCGAGCTGGAGGAGGAGCGGCGGCTGGCCTACGTCGGCATCACCCGCGCCCGCCAGCGGCTCTACCTGTCCCGGGCGGTCACCCGGGCCGCGTGGGGCCAGCCGCAGTACAACCCGCCGTCACGGTTCACCGACGAGCTGCCGCCCGAGCTGATCCGCTGGGAGCGCACCGCGGGCAACTACACGTCCTGGTCCGGCACCGGCGGCGGGGTGGGCGGCCGGGCCGGTGGCGACCGGTCGCGCGGCGGCGGTTTCGCCGGGGGCACGCCCAAGGCGCAGCAGCTGGCCAGCCGGCTCGGCATCGACGCCAGCAAGCTGGCCACCGCCAGCGAGTTGCCGCAGGCGCCGAAGGTCTCGGTCGGCGAACGGGTCAACCACCAGCGCTACGGCCTGGGCCGGGTGGTCGCGATCGAGGGGCAGGGGCCGAGCGCCCGAGCCCAGATCGACTTCGGCGACCAGGTGATGTGGCTGATCCTGCGGCACGCCCCGATCGAGAAGATCTAACAGCCGGGGATGTCGACGCCGTGCAGGCGCATCCAGGCGGTCGGTTCCACCGGGTTCTGGTAGAAGCCCTGGTGCACCTCGAAGTGCAGGTGCGGCCCGGTGGAGTGGCCGGTCGAGCCCTCGTTGCCGATCTGCTGACCGGCGGCGACCCGCTGCCCCGGCACCACGGTGATCACCGACAGGTGCCCGTAATGGGTGAGCCAGCCGTCGCCGTGGTCGATCAGGACGGCGTTGCCGTACCCCTGGGCGACGCCGGCCCGCACCACCACGCCGGCGCCGGCCGCGACGATCGGTGATCCGTCCGGGGCGGCCATGTCGACCCCCTCGTGCTGCCGTCCCCAGCGGGGCCCGAAGCACGAGGTGACCTGGGCGGTGGGGTTGGGATTGACCCAGGCGGCGCCGCCGGCGGCGGCTTTTGGCCGGGCTTTTTGTCGTACGCCCTGAGCGCCGGAGCCGGAGATGACGTCCGCACCACGGGCGACCGGCATCTGGCCTCGTCCAGCGCCGCGCTCCCGGAGCACCTCGGGCGGCACCGCGTCGACATCCGCGAGATAGGGGTCGACGGCCGGGGCGGCGACAGGTGCGGGGTCCGGTACCCGATGGTGCCGGGCATTGGCGGCCGCGGCGGTTCCCCCGGCGATGCCGGTGACCAGGGCGGCCCCGAGAACGGCGGTCAGCGCGATGCTGCGCCCACGCGGGCGGACGGCACGGTGCCGGGGTTCACATGGCTTGCGGTGGCGGCCAGCGGCTGGCTGAGGCACGCGCGTGACCCCTCCCGGGCGACAAAAACCGACATAAGGCCTGTCGGCCCGTTTGCGGCATGTCTGAGCGGGAAGGAGGGATCAGGAAGCGGCGGCGGCCATGCCGGCGTACACCGACTCGACCTGGAGCTTGATGTCAACGCCGCGATCACGGAGGTAGGGGATCGGGTCGACCGGGTTGCCCCCGACGTGGATCTCGAGGTGCAGGTGCGTCCCGTAGGAGGCACCGGTGTTACCGACGAGGCCGATCACCTGGCCGGCCTTGACCTGGTCGCCCGCCTTCACCAGCACGCGCCGGGAGTGGGCGTAGATGACCTCGGTGCCGTCCGGGTTCTGCACGGTGATCGAGTAGCCGTAGGCGCCGTAGTAGCCCGCCTGGATCACCTTGCCGGCGTGGATCGACTTGTAGGGGCTGCCCTCCGGGGCGGCCAGGTCGATGCCGGCGTGCAGCTTGCCCCAGCGGATGCCGTAGGCCGAGGTGAAGGTGAACTCGTCGAGCGGCAGCAGCCAGACATCGGCGGCGGCTTCCTCGGCGCTGACCTTCTCCTTGCTGACGGCCGTGCGGTCTTCGCCGCGGGAGGCCTTCTCATCGGTCGAGCGGTTGGCGATCGCGTCGTCGGTGGTGCTGTGCGCGCTGGCCAAACCCTGTAGAACTTCGGGGTTTACCGCTTTGGCATCGGGAAAG
Source organism: Paractinoplanes tereljensis (assembly GCF_016862435.1). Taxonomy (GTDB): domain Bacteria; phylum Actinomycetota; class Actinomycetes; order Mycobacteriales; family Micromonosporaceae; genus Actinoplanes; species Actinoplanes tereljensis. The sequence continues at coordinate 248,136 of NZ_BOMY01000013.1, read as the reverse complement.
TTGGAACCTGCCCCGATAGCGACCACACCGGCGCCGATGAAGGCGGATGTGACGACGACCGCGTAACGACTGCGGGGAGGGGTGGGTACGCGGCGGCGACCGCGATACCGATCGGGCTCAGACGACAAGCGCTGGCGCACGAACAACCCTCCGTCGATGGCATTTCGTCGGTGGCTCCGCCGACCCAAACTTCGGGGTAACGGTGGCCCTCCGAGCCGCTGGTTCGGGATTAACCGATCAGCAACCGGAGGCCACGGTAACGAAACGGCAGCCGTGTCACAAGTCGCAGCGCCAATTCCCTGACAGTTCCTGGTCCGCTTTGCGCAGTGATTGTCCGAATTCGTTACCTTTCTCGTTCGTCATCGTTGCCCACTCTCTGTGATTGGCACAGAAACAAAAAGTCAGATCACTCTGAATACCTTTCTGGTCACCCTAAGTGATCTCACTTGCCGAAGCCGACTACCCGGGCCTGGGCAGGCGGGTTACCGTTCGTTCAGGACGACGGTGTTCCGCTCGGCGTGGAGGTCGGTATGCAGGCGCGCATCAGGGTGGTGGTGGCGAAGCCCGGGCTGGACGGGCACGACCGTGGTGCAAAGGTGGTGGCCCGTGCGCTGCGTGACGCGGGTATGGAGGTGGTCTACACCGGCCTGCATCAGACGCCGGAGCAGATCGTCGAGACGGCAATTCAAGAGGACGCCGACGCGATCGGTTTGTCCGTTCTGTCCGGGGCGCACATGACTCTGTTCCGCAGAGTGATCGAGCTATTGGCGGAACGTGACGCAACTGACATCGTGGTATTTGGCGGAGGCATCATTCCGGCCGACGACATTGCCGAATTGGAAGAGCTCGGGGTCGCCAAAATTTTCACGCCCGGGGCCACCACGGCATCCATCATCGAATGGGTACGCGCCAATGTGACTACACCGGTGGCGTAGTGACCAGGAACAACTCGTCGGCCGTAGCCAAATGGCTACGGCCGGTTGTGTTTAACCGGGGCCCTGAATGAAGTAGGGCAAGGGGAGAGGCCGGACGCACCCCTCACACGTCCGGCCTCTCATGCACGATGCCCCGCCGCCACCCCTCGACCGACAGGGCATCGGCCGCTTCATCGGTTCGCCGTAGCGCTCCGACACCACACTCAACGACGCCCTCTCGGGGCGGTTACGCGGCGGTGCGGGAGTTTTTCGAGTGCCCCCTGGAGGGGGTGTGGTGTGTGGTCTTGCACACCGCGTACCCGCCGCTACGGGGCGCGTCCGGCGCTCGCTACTCTGCGAAAGAAGGCCCTTCGGGCCGGACATTCTTCACGCCGGCGACGCCACAGGCCGCCGCGCACACAGGTCGGGACGCAATGGTGCGGCTTGCCGGCGCTTGGCGTCGCGAGCGAAAGGAGACACGTGGACCTGTTCGAGTATCAGGGGCGTGACCTGTTCGAACGGCACGGGCTGCCCGTGCTGGGCGGCGGTGTCGCCGAGACCCCGCAAGAGGCCCGCGCGATCGCGGAGCGTCTGGGTGGCAAGGTCGTCGTCAAGGCGCAGGTGAAGGTCGGCGGCCGGGGCAAGGCCGGCGGCGTCAAGCTGGCCGACGGCGCCGACGAGGCCGAGGCGCGCGCCACCGACATCCTGGGCATGGACATCAAGGGCCACACGGTCCACAAGGTGATGCTGGCCGAGACGGCCGACATCAAGGAGGAGTACTACTTCTCCTACCTGCTCGACCGGGCCAACCGCACCTTCCTCTGCATCGCCAGCGTCGCCGGCGGTATGGAGATCGAGACGGTCGCCGAGGAGCAGCCCGACCGGGTCGCCAAGATCGCGATCGACGCCAGCAAGGGCGTCGACGAGGCGAAGGCCCGCGAGATCGTCGCCGCCGCGCAGTACCCGGCCGAGGTCAGCGAGCAGATCGTCGACATCGCGGTGAAGCTGTGGCAGGCCTTCGTGGCCGAGGACGCCACGCTGGTCGAGGTCAACCCGCTGGCCAAGGTCGGCGACGGCCGGGTGCTGCTGCTGGACGCCAAGATCACGCTGGACGAGAACGCGGCGTTCCGGCACCCCGACCACGAGGCGCTTGTCGACCAGTCCGCGGTCGACCCGCTGGAGCAGGCGGCCAAGGCCAAGAACCTCAACTACGTCAAGCTGGACGGCGAGGTCGGCATCATCGGTAACGGTGCCGGTCTGGTCATGTCCACCCTCGACGTGGTGGCCTACGCGGGCGAGGCGCACGGCGGCGTCAAGCCGGCCAACTTCCTCGACATCGGTGGCGGCGCCAGCGCCCAGGTGATGGCGAACGGCCTGGAGATCGTGCTCGGCGACCCGGCGGTCAAGTCGGTCTTCGTGAACGTCTTCGGCGGCATCACCGCCTGCGACGCGGTGGCCAACGGCATCATCCAGGCCCTCGCGCTGCTCAACGAGCGCGGCGAGACCGTCACCAAGCCGCTCGTGGTGCGCCTCGACGGCAACAACGCCGAGGAAGGCCGGGCCATCCTCGACAGCGCCAACAACCCGCTCGTCGAGCGGGTGGACACGATGGACGGAGCGGCCGCACGCGCCGCCGAGCTCGCGGCTGCGGGGAAGTGACGTAATGGCGATCTGGCTCACCAAGGAATCCAAGGTCATCGTCCAGGGCATCACCGGCTCGGAGGGCTCCAAGCACACCAAGCGGATGCTCGCCGCGGGCACCAACGTGGTCGGCGGGGTCAACCCGCGCAAGGCCGGCACCACCGTCGACTTCGACGGCGTGTCGCTGCCGGTGTTCGCGACCGTCGCCGAGGCGATCAAGGAGACCGGCGCCGACGTGTCGGTCATCTTCGTCCCGCCGGCGTTCACCAAGGCCGCGGTCGTCGAGGCGATCGACGCCGAGATCCCGCTCGCCGTGGTGATCACCGAGGGCGTGCCGGTGCAGGACTCGGCCGCGTTCTGGGCGCTGAACGTCGAGCGTGGGCAAAAGACCCGGATCATCGGGCCGAACTGCCCGGGCATCGCCTCGCCGGGTGCGTCGAACGCCGGCATCATCCCGGCCGACATCACCCCGGCCGGTCGCATCGGCCTGGTCAGCAAGAGCGGCACGCTGACCTACCAGCTCATGTACGAGCTGCGCGACTTCGGCTTCTCGACCGCCGTCGGCATCGGTGGCGACCCGATCATCGGCACCACCCACATCGACGCGCTGAAGGCGTTCCAGGACGACCCGGACACCGACGCGATCGTGATGATCGGTGAGATCGGTGGCGACGCCGAGGAGCGGGCCGCCGAGTTCATCAAGGCCAACGTCACCAAGCCGGTGGTCGGTTACATCGCCGGCTTCACCGCCCCGCCCGGCAAGACCATGGGTCACGCCGGCGCGATCATCTCCGGCTCGGCGGGCACCGCCGACGCCAAGAAGGCGGCCCTCGAGGCGGCCGGCGTCAAGGTCGGCAAGACCCCGAGCGAGACCGCGCGGCTCATGCGCGAGGTCATGAGCTGATTTTGCAGCGAACCAAACCGGCGCGCCGTCGCTCGGGTCAAGGTGACCCGATTGGCGGCGCGCCGCTGTATCTGCGTCGCCGCAAGCCCTCTGTCGTGGAAAAGTAGGCGGCGATGCCGAGCACAACCGATCGTCCCGACGACTCGGAAGACCCGTTCGCGGTCGCCGAGGCGACTCTCGACGTGCGAGAGACGGTGCCGGTCGAACGCCCGACTGAAGCACTCGACCGCCCGACCGGCACCTTGGAGGCCGGCGACCGGCCGACCGTGCTGGTCGACGAGAAGAAACTCGGCGAGCACCCCACGGTCAAGGTGCCTGGGCAGCGCAAACCACCGCCGCGCAGCCGGCACGCCCCGCTGCCGGTCGCGGTCGCGTTCGCCACCCTGTGGTCGGCGGCCCTTTGCTATCTGCCGGTGGCCGCGGTCATCGGGATGGCCCGCACGCTCGAGGGCCAGGGCGGTCTGGGCGGTGCCGTGCACGCCGGAGCGGCCGGTTGGCTGCTCGGGCACGGCGTGCCGATCGGCACCTCGATCGGACCGCTGGGCCTGCCTCCGCTGCTGCTCACGGTCCTCATCATCTGGCGGCTCAACCGGGCCGGCCTGCACGTGACCCGGGCGATCGGGGCCCGCCGCTCGCATCGCATCGGCGACGCGCTGCTGGTGGCCTTCAGTATCGGGCTCACCTACTCGCTGCTCGGCTCGATCGCGTCGCTCGCGGTCGACGGCAAAGGCACCGAGGTCACCCCGGCCCGGGCCGCGATCAACTTCTTTGTGCTGGGTCTGCTCGGCTCACTGGCCGGGTCGCTGCGCGGCACCGACGCACTCAGCGTGCTGGCCCGCCGCACCCCGGGCCCGGTGCGCGACGGCCTGCGTACCGGGACGATGGCCGCCCTGTTCATCCTGGGTGCGGGGGCCGCGGCGACCGGCCTGGCGGTGGCGGTGGACGGCGGCCAGGCCGCCGAGACGATCTCCGTCTATCAGACCGGGGTGGCCGGGCAGGCCGGCATCACGCTGGTCAGCCTCGCCTACGGGGTGAACGCCGCGGTGTGGGCGGCCGCCTATCTGCTCGGCCCGGGCTTCGCGCTCGGCACCGGCTCCGAGGTCGGGCTCACCGGGGTGGTGGTCGGCAAGCTGCCGGCGCTGCCGCTGCTGGCCGGAGTGCCGGACGGGCCGATGGGCGCGGCCGGTGCGGCGTTGCTGGCGATCCCGGTGCTGGCCGCGATGGCCGCCGGCTGGCTTCTCGTGCTGCGGCTGCAGCGCAGTGTCCGGCCCGGCGAGAAACCCGAGCTGCCCTGGTCGCGTGTGCTGGGCGGGAGCCTGCTGGCCGGCCCGGCGGCCGGTCTGGTGCTGGGCCTGGCCAGCCGGGCGTCCGGCGGGTCGCTCGGCGAGGGCCGGCTCGCCACCATCGGTCCCGACCCGTGGCAGGTGGCGGTGATCGCCACCGTGATGGTGGCGGTGTCGGCCTCACTGGGTGCGGCGGCCGCCCGTACCTTCGCCCCCGCCCCGAAAGCGTGACCGGCCCCGCGAGATAGGGTTCTCGGGTGACCGACCCCGCGCCCGCCCGCCTGGTCGTCCTCGTCTCCGGATCGGGCAGCAACCTGCAGGCCCTGCTGGACGCCGCCGCCGACCCCGCCTATGGCGCGCAGGTCGTCGCGGTGGGCGCCGATCGGGACGGCATCGCCGGTCTCGACCGGGCGGCCGCCGCCGGTGTGCCCACCTTCGTCGACTCGGTGAAGGCCTATGAGACGCGCGACGACTGGGACGCGGCCCTCACCGCCCACGTCCTCGAGCACAAGCCCGACCTGATCATCTCGGCCGGCTTCCTCAAGCTGGTCGGTGCCCAGTTCCTGGCCGCGTTCGGCGACCGCTACATCAACACGCACAACGCGCTGCTGCCGTCGTTCCCGGGCATCCACGGCCCGCGTGACGCGCTCGCCTACGGCGTGAAGCTGGCCGGCGCGACCCTCTTCTTCGTCGACGCCGGTGTCGACACCGGCCCGATCGTGGCCCAGGTCAGCGTCCCCGTGCTCGACGACGACACGGAGGAGACGCTCACCGAGCGCATCAAGGTGGCCGAGCGGGCCCAGCTGGTCGATCAGGTCGGCCGGCTGGTCCGTGAGGGCTGGACCATCGAAAACAGGAAGGTACGAATTCCGTGAGTTCCGAGGACGGCCGTCGCCCGATCAAAAGGGCCCTGCTGAGCGTGTACGACAAGACCGGCCTCGTCGAGCTCGCCCAGGCGCTGCACGCAGCCGGGGTGCAGATCGTCTCGACCGGCTCGACCGCCGCCACGATCATCGCCGCGGACATTCCGGTCACCAAGGTCGAGGAGCTGACCGGCTTCCCCGAGTGCCTGGACGGCCGGGTCAAGACGCTGCACCCGCGGGTGCACGCCGGCCTGCTCGCCGACCTTCGCCTGCCGGCCCACGAGGCGCAGCTGGCCGAGCTCGAGATCGAGCCGTTCGAGCTGCTGGTGAGCAACCTCTACCCGTTCACCGAGACGGTGGCGTCGGGCGCGAGCGTGGACGAGTGCGTCGAGCAGATCGACATCGGCGGCCCGGCGATGGTTCGCGCGGCCGCCAAGAACCACCCGTCCGTCGCGGTGGTCACCTCCGTCGACGCGTACCCCCTGATCGTCTCCGCCCTCGGCGACGGCGGCTTCACGCTGCAGCAGCGGAAGTTCCTGTCGGCGAAGGCCTTCGCCGACATCGCGGAGTACGACGTGGCCGTCGCCAACTGGACCGCCACCACCCTCGCGCCGAGCGAGTGGCCGGAGTTCACCGGGCTCGCCCTCAAGAAGGCCGGCACCCTGCGCTACGGGGAGAACCCGCACCAGCAGGCCGCCCTCTACACCGACCCGAACGCGCCGGCCGGCCTCGCGCAGGCCGAGCTGGTGCACGGCGGCGAGCTGTCGTACAACAACTACGTCGACGCCGATGCCGCCTGGCGCAGCGCCAACGACTTCGCCGAGCCGTGCGTGGCGATCATCAAGCACGCCAACCCGTGCGGCATCGCGGTCGGTGCCGACGTGGCCGAGGCGCACCGCAAGGCCAACGACTGCGACCCGGTGTCGGCGTTCGGCGGGGTCATCGCGGTCAACCGCGAGGTCACCGAAGCGCTGGCCAAGCAGCTCGACGGCATCTTCACCGAGGTGATCGTCGCGCCGTCCTACGAGGCCGGCGCCCTGGAGATCTTCCGCGGCAAGAAGAAGCTGCGGGTGCTCGTCGCCCCGGCGTGGAACCCGCCGCCCACCGAGTTCAAGCAGGTCGGCGGCGGTCTGCTCGTGCAGCAGGCCGACCGGGTCGACGCGCCCGGCGACAACCCGGCCAACTGGGAGCTCGCCACCGGCGCGGCGGCGTCGCCCGAGGTCCTCGCCGATCTGGCCTTCGCCTGGCGGGCGATCCGCAGCGTGAAGAGCAACGCGATCCTGCTGGCTCACGAGGGCGCCACCGTCGGCGTCGGGATGGGCCAGGTCAACCGGGTCGACTCGGCCCGGCTCGCGGTCGAGCGGGCCGGAGCCGACCGGGCCAAGAGCAGCGTGGCCGCGTCCGACGCGTTCTTCCCGTTCCCGGACGGGCTCGAGGTGCTGATCGCGGCCGGGGTGACCGCCGTGGTGCAGCCGGGCGGCTCGATCCGCGACAACCTGGTGATCGAGGCGGCCGCGAAGGCCGGCCTGACCGTCTACCTGACCGGCACCCGGCACTTCTATCACTGAGATGGAACACCTCATTCAGGACCAGACCTACTCGGGCGTCGACTGGGCGCTCGAGGAGGTCAGTGGTGTCCGCTATGAGGACTGCGCGTTCCACGACGTCGACTGGTCGGAGGCGCGGCTCACCGGCTGCGTCTTCACCCACTGCACGTTCGGGAACGTCCGTTTCAACGCCGCCACCCTGGAACGGGTGGCGATCCTGCAGTCGACCCTGGAGCGCTGCTCGTTCTTCGACGCGGCGCTGATCGGTTGCAAGCTGACCGGCAGCCAGTTCCTCGACTGCGGGCTGCGGCCGCTGGCCGTGGACGGTGGCGACTGGGGTTTCGTGTCGCTGCGTGGCCAGAACCTGACCGGGGCGAAGCTCGGCGGCCTACGGTTGCGGGAGGCCGACCTGATGGGTGCCGACCTCACCCGGGTCGACCTGCGCGGTGCCGACCTGTCGGCCGCGCGCCTCTCCGACGCCGTGCTCCGGGGCGCCGACCTGCGCGGGGCCGACCTCGGTGGGGTCGAGCTGCGGGGTGTCGACCTCACCGGCGCCAAGATCGACCTGGCCCAGGCGGCGCTGTTCGCGTCGGCCTATGGGGCCATCGTTTCCGGATAGGCGTGGAGTGGCTTAGCTCGCGTTAAGCGGACCGGCGGGAAATACGCCGTTAACCGACTGATACGGTCGCGAAAAATCGACCCGAGACTGGAAGTGGCAGAGCTATGGGCAAGAAGGTAACCGTCGTAGGTGCCGGTTTCTACGGCTCGACGACTGCGCAGCGCCTGGCCGAGTACGACGTCTTCGACACTGTGGTGCTCACCGACATCCTCGATGGCAAGCCGGCCGGGCTCGCGCTCGACATCAACCAGTCTCGGCCGATCGAGGGCTTCGAGACCAAGGTCATCGGCGCCACCACCGGCCCGAACGGCGAGGGCTACGAGGCCATCGAGGGCTCGGACGTCGTCGTCGTCACCGCCGGCCTCCCGCGTAAGCCCGGCATGAGCCGGATGGACCTGCTCGAGGTCAACGCCAAGATCGTGCGCCAGGTCGCCGAGAACATCGCGAAGTACGCGCCGAACGCCGTCGTCATCGTGGTCTCCAACCCGGTCGACGAGATGACCGCGCTCGCGCAGCTCGCCACCCAGTTCCCCAAGAACCGGGTGTTCGGCCAGGCCGGCGTGCTCGACACGGCCCGCTTCACCAACTCGATCGCCGAGACCCTCGCGGTGCCGGTGAAGAGCGTCAAGGCACTGACCCTCGGCTCGCACGGCGACACCATGGTGCCGGTGCCGTCGCGCTGCACCGTCGACGGCAAGCCGCTGTCCGACCTGCTCCCGGCCGAGAAGATCGAGGAGCTCGTCGTCCGCACCCGGAACGGCGGCGCCGAGGTGGTCGCGCTGCTGAAGACCGGTTCGGCGTATTACGCCCCGTCGGCCGCCGCGGCCCGGATGGCCAAGGCCGTCATCGAGGACTCCGGCGTAGTGCTGCCGGTCTGCGCCTGGGTCGAAGGTGAATACGGAATCTCCGGCGTCTACCTCGGCGTCGAGGCTCAGGTCGGCCGCGAGGGCATCAAGAAGGTCGTCGAGGACAAGCTCACCGACACCGAGATCGCCGGTCTCAAGGAGGCCGCCGAGGCCGTCCGCGCGAAGCAGGCGGACGTCGCCAACCTCTGAGCGTGTGTTGTGAAAAGGCCGGGGACTCCCCGGCCTTTTTCATCTCTGCCGATGGAAGGCCGGCCCCAGGTGGGAGACCGCGAGCGTGGTGCCCCGGGCGACCGCGGCCGCCAGGGCTTTCGCCCGGCTGGCATGGGCCCGGCCCGGGTCCATGTCGCTCGCGTAGGCCAGCTCGGGGTACAGCAGCTGGATCGCGTGCACCAGCAGGTCGCCGGTGACCAGCAGGCTGTCATCACCGTCCTCGACCAGCACCGTCTGATGGCCCGGGGTGTGCCCCGGCGTCGCCACGACGCGGACCCCGGCACACACCGCGTGGTCGCCGTCGAGCACCTGCAACCGGCCCTGTGCCAGCAGCGGCTCGATCAGCAGGTCGTATTGCCCGGCGTGGTCGCGGTTGGCGCGGTAGGCGTCGACGTCGGCCTGCTGGACGATCACCCGGGCCCGCTTGAACGGGGAGTCGCGCGGCACGGCCCAGCCCATGTGGTCGTTGTGCAGGTGGGTCAGCACGATCGCGGACACCTCTGACGGCGCGATGCCGGCCGCCGCGAGCTCATCGGGCAGGTGACCCGGCACCGGGGCCCAATCGGCCGCGAGCGACCCCGCTGGGCCGATGCCCGCGTCGACCAGGGTGACCGGGCCGTCGCCGTGCCGGATCGCGTAGCTCCGGTAGCGCAGCCACCACTCGCCGCCGGCGCCTCGCGCCGCCGGGTCGAGCGCGTCGGCCGCCGCCCACTGCTCGGCGGTGGCGTCGGGAAAGCTCTCCTGCCGGGTGTCGGGAAAGGGGCCCTCGGCGTCCTGCAAGGCGGTGACCGTGAGTTGGCCGACGGTGTGGGTGAGGGGCATGCGAAAGATTGTGCCGGGCACGCGACGGTTGCCGCGTGCCCGTTTTCCAGGCTGTGGATAACTACTTCGTCAGCGGGAAGACGCCCTGATCGTCGTGCACGTCGTAGATCGGGCCGGAGTAGGCCGAGACGGACAGCGGGGTCGGCGACTCGCTCACCGAGGCGATCCCCGGGCGCCCGGCCTCGACCACGAACTCCGCGGCGGTCCGCACCGACGCGGTGGCGGCCCAGACCGTGTCGACCAGGCGCAGGCGGGCCGAGAGCCGGGCCGCGGTGACGTCGCAAACGACGTACCCCCGCTGGTTGTCGATGTAGCGCCAGTGCGGGCTCTCCGCCTTGATCGGGTCGTAGGTGGCGTGGAACGACGCGGTGTTGGGGTTGCCGCCCGAGGTGATCGAGGTGCCGGTGAGCTCGGCGCCGACGATCGGCGTCGAGAGGTCGTCGAAGTCCGGCCGCAGGTCGGAGACCCAGGTGCAGTGCCGGTCGCCGGTCAGGATCACCGGGTTGGCGACGTGTCCGGCGCCGAAGAGCTCGAGCAGCCGCTTCCGCTGCGCCCGGTACCCATCCCAGTTGTCGAAGTCGAAGGTCTGGGCCGGCCCGGCCTGCCGGTCGTTCTGCGCCCACATCACCTGGTTGGCGAGCAGGTTCCAGCGGGTTCCGCCGTGCCGCATGCCGTCGACCAGCCAGCGCTCCTGCTCCGGCCCGGTCATGGTCAGCGCCGGATCCTGCGCGGCGGCCAGAGACGAAGGCTGGTCGCTGCGGTACTGCCGGGTGTCCAGCACATGCAGGCCGGCCAGCGAGCCGAACCGCAGCCGCCGGTACACCTGCATGTCGAGGCCGCGCGGCAGCGACGACCGGCGCAGCGGCATGTGCTCGTAGTAGGCCTGGAAGGCGGCGATCCGCCGGGCCCGGAACGCCTCCGGCGTCTGCAGGTCGGGGTCCTGCGGAATCTCGTCCGCCCAGTTGTTGTCGATCTCGTGATCGTCGAAGGTCACGATCCACGGAAAGGCCGCATGCGCGGCCTGCAACGACAGATCGCTCTTGTACGTGGCATGGCGGGCCCGGTACTCGGCCAGGGAGTACGGCTCGGTGGTGCCCTCGTGCTGGCGCACCGCCGCCGCGTTGCGCGCACCCTCGTAGATGTAGTCGCCGAGGAACGCGACGAACGCGAGATCCTCCTGGGCCAGGTGCTCGTACGCGGTGTAATACCCGGCCTGGAAGTCCTGGCAACTGGCGAACGCGAACCGCAGCGAGCGCCGGTTGGCGTGCGCGGCCGGCGCGGTACGCGTACGCCCGGTCTGGGATCTTTGTCCGCCGGCCAGGAACCGGTAGTAGTAGACCGTGTCCGGCCGCAGCCCGCGCACGTCGACGTGCACCGAGTGGCCGAGTGCGGGCCGGGCCAGGGCGAACCCGGCTCGCCGCCCGCGCCGGAAGCCCTCGTCGAGGGCGATCTCCCACTCCACCGGAACGGACCGATCGGATAAACCGGGCAGTCGCGTCCACAGCACGACGCCGTCGGGCAGTGGGTCGCCGGAGGCCACACCCAGCGAGAATGCGTTCTCGGGCAGCGAGGTGCCGCGGACGAGCAGCGGGCCGGCGGCCACCGCGGCGCTGCCGGAGAGGAGCAGCCGTCGGCTGAGTGGCTGGTCGAGCTTCTCGGATAGAGACATAGTTCGATGCGATCGTTACCCGGTCACCAGTCGGGGACCTGAGGTAGAACGGGCAATAGCGATATGGATAACTCCAGGTCGGGGCCGGTCGACGATCTTCAGGCCCTGGGCAGTACGCTCGTACTGCTAAGCATGTGTTTCGGGAGAGGAGCGCCGGCCGATGGCGAAAATCAAGGTCACAAACCCGGTCGTGGAGCTCGACGGCGACGAGATGACCCGGATCATCTGGAAGCAGATCCGGGAGCAGCTGATCCTGCCCTACCTCGAAGTCCCCCTCGAGTACTACGACCTGTCGATCCAGTACCGCGACGAGACCGACGACCAGGTGACGATCGACGCGGCCAACGCCATCAAGCGGCACGGCGTCGGCGTCAAGTGCGCCACCATCACCCCCGACGAGGCTCGGGTGGAGGAGTTCGGCCTGAAGAAGATGTGGCGGTCGCCGAACGGCACGATCCGCAACATTCTCGGCGGCGTGGTCTTCCGCGAGCCGATCATCATGTCGAACGTACCCAGGCTGGTGCCAGGCTGGACCAAGCCGATCATCATCGGCCGGCACGCCCACGGCGACCAGTACAAGGCGACCGACTTCGTGGCACCGTCGGCCGGCAAGTTCACCATGACCTTCACGCCCGAGGACGGTTCGGCGCCGATCGAGTTCCTGGTCGCCGACTTCCCGGCCGGTGGCGTCGGCATGGGCATGTACAACTACGACGAGTCGATCCGCGACTTCGCGCGCGCCTCGTTCCGGTACGGCCTGGCCCGTAACTACCCGGTCTACCTGTCGACGAAGAACACCATCCTCAAGGCGTACGACGGTCGCTTCAAGGACCTGTTCGCCGAGATCTTCGAGACCGAGTTCGCCGACCAGTTCAAGGAGGCCGGCCTCATCTACGAGCACCGGCTCATCGACGACATGGTCGCGGCCGCGATGAAGTGGGAGGGCGGCTACGTCTGGGCCTGCAAGAACTACGACGGTGACGTGCAGTCCGACACCGTGGCCCAGGGCTTCGGCTCGCTCGGCCTGATGACCAGTGTGCTGATGACGCCGGACGGCAAGACCGTCGAGGCGGAGGCCGCGCACGGCACGGTCACCCGGCACTACCGGCAGTGGCAGAAGGGCGAGAAGACCTCGACCAACCCGATCGCCTCGATCTTCGCCTGGACCGGTGGCCTCAAGCACCGCGGCGTGCTCGACGGCACCCCGGCGGTGACCGAGTTCGCCGAGACGCTGGAGAAGGTCTGCGTGGAGACCGTCGAGGGCGGCCAGATGACCAAGGACCTCGCGCTGCTGATCGGTCGCGACGCCCCCTGGCTGACCACCGACGAGTTCATGAACGCGCTGGACGAGAACCTCGCCCGCAAGTTCGCCTGAGCATTCGACTCCTGCTGACGGCCGCCGGTACCCACCGGCGGCCGTCGCCGTATGCGTCAGGAATCTTTAGGCTCGACGTATGACTGAGCCTGGCCTCGTCTACCGCTGGAGTGTGAGCGAGTTCGTGCGTGCCTTCGAGGCCGGAGCCTTCGACCATCGGGTCGAGCTCATCGAGGGCGAGATCTGGCCCGTGGTCATCGGTTCCTGGCATGGCGACACGATGGTTCACCTTCTCGGCCTGCTGCCACGCGCCGACGTTCGCATCACCACCGCGACACTGCCGACCGGCAGTTCCCTACCGGATCCGGACTGCTGGGTCCGCCGAGCGGACGCCGTTCCGGTCGGTGTGGTCGGGACCCGCCTCTCCGTGTGGAGCCCGGCCGACGTCCTTCTCGTCGTGGAGGTGTCCGACGAGACTGTGCTGCACGACCTCAACGTGAAGACCCGCCTGTACGGCTCGGCCGGCTATCCGACCTATTGGGTGGTCACCCAGGAGCGGATTTTCGAGCACACCGAGCCGACCCCGCTGGGCTATCGCCGCCGGGTCGAGTACGGCATCGGCGACCACATTCCGGTCGCCTACGCCAGCCGCGAACTGCCCGTCGCCGACCTGATCTAAGGCAGACCGCGGCCGGAAGGTGGGTCGCGCACCGGGAACCGCTGCGCTAGGTGCAGCGGCTGATCGCCGAACACCCCGAGGGTGACCTGTCGGCCGGCGTCGACCTGGCGCTGAGCCTGGCGGCCCGGATCGCCGGGCCGGAGATCGCCCAGTCGATCCAGTTGGGCATCGAATACGACCCGGCGCCGCCGTTAGAGGCCGGTTCCCCGGCGACGGCGCCTGCGCCGATCGTCGCTTTCCTCCGGGAAAACCGCGACATGATCGTACGATTATAGAAACATGCACCAAATTGCATGTTTGTTTCCGTAACCGAGGGTTAACGCTTTCGTTTTTTACAGCGAAACGGATGCTGGACGCGACGACGAGGGGATCGCCCACCGATGGCTGCCTTGTCCCAGGCGCCGCTCGGTTCTCCTCGGAGCCGCAAGCGACCAGTCCCTTCCCCGCGGGGGGCCTATGTCCCGGGCCCCCCGCCCCTAATTTTTTAGGCTCTATCTCTGGCTCCGCGGGCGCCCCGAAACTCGGGAGTTACTGGCCTACCCGGCCGTCGATCCGCTCCCTTAGGAAGTCGGCGTGGCCGTTGTGGCGGGCGTACTCCTCGATCATGTGGACCAGGACCTCGCGTAGCGCTAGGCCGCCGTCGCCGACGTAGCCGAGGTCCTCCAGGGAGTCGACGTAGTCCTCGGCGAAGGCGATCTCCGAGCGCCACCGCTCGAACGCCTCCTTGACCACCGCCTCGTCGGCCACCGCGCCGTCGAAGTCGCCGTCCCGGTTGTCGCCCTCGCGGTAGTGCCGGGGCATGTCGAAACCGGCCAGGTGGATCCGGAACCAGCCCTGCTCCACGCCGGCCATGTGCCGCACCAAGCCCAGCAGCGACATCTTCGACGGCTCCACCGCCCGGGCGGCCATCTGCTCCGCGGTCAGGTCGGCGCACTTCAACTCGAGCGTCAGACGCTGATCGCGGAGGTACCCGATGAGCGTTTCCCGTTCACCGGTGAAGCCACCGTCGGTGCGCGGGTCGTCGTCGGGATGGACGAACATGTTGGACCAGGCGAATCCCATACGACGACCCTCTGTCATGCCATGCGCTCAGCGCAATGTTGATCTCACAATGAGCGCAGGGTCTCCGCGGCCTTTTCGGGGACCACGTCATTCACGAAAGCGCCCATGGCGGACTCGGATCCGGCCAGGTACTTCAGCTTGTCGGCGGCCCGGCGGATGCTGAACAACTGCAGGTGCAGGTAACCAAGATCACGGCCCTCGCCGACCACCGCCTGGTGCCAGGCGGAGATGTACGGCATCGGCTTTCCGAAGAGCGCGTCGAACCGGCGGAGGATGTCGAGGTAGATCGGACCGAACGCGTCCCGCTCGGCATCCGACAGCTCGGGGATGTCGGCGACCTTGCGGTGCGGCGCGATCTGCACCTCGTAGGGCCACCGGGCGGCGGCCGGCACGTACGCCGTCCAGTGCTCGTTGGCCGCGACGATGCGTACCCCCGCCTTCTGTTCGGCCGCGAGGGTGTCCGCGTAGAGATCGCCCCCGGTGCGCGCGCGATAGCGCGCGGCCGCCCCCAGCATGGCCTGGGTGCGCGGCGGCACGGTCGGGTAGGCGTAGATCTGGCCGTGCGGGTGGTGCAGCGTCACGCCGATCTCGACGCCGCGGTTCTCGAACGGGAAGACCTGGGCGACGCCCGTAATGCCAGACATCTCCGTTGTGCGGTCGGCGAGGGCGTCGACCACCGTGCGCACCCGTTCCGGGGTGAGCGCGCCGAACGCGCTGTTGTGGTCGCTGGTGAAACAGACGACCTCGCAGCGTCCGATGCCGGGCCGGACCGGCACCATCTCGGTCAGCGACGTGATCTCGTCCGGCTTGATCCGGTCGCTGAACGACGGGAACTGGTTCTCGAACACCACCACGTCGTAGGAAGGCGCCGGGATCTCGCTGGAGAAGGCCGGCGTGGACGGGCAGAGCGGGCAGGCGTCGCTGGGTGGCAGGAAGGTGCGCGTATTCCGGTGCGCGGCGACCGCCACCCACTCGTCAACCAGCGGGTCGTACCGAAGCTGGGACGCCGGCGGAGGCGGCGGAAGGTCCCTTTTGTCAGGGTAACTAGCACGATCTGACGAGGTCTCGTTGAAGTAGATCAACTCGCGGCCGTCGGACAGACGGATCGCGTCTCGGCTGATGAACGTCACTGAGCGCTCACCACGACGAGTTCGGGCACGGTTTCCTCCAGTAACGCACGGGACTGCTCATCCAGACCCTCGTCGGTGATGAGCACGTCGGCGCGCTCGAGCGGGACGATCGACGAGATGCCGACCGTGCCCCACTTGGTGTGGTCGGCCAGCACGACGAGCCGCTCGGCCGCCTCGACCAGGGCGCGGTTGACGTCGGCTTCCATCAGGTTGGGCGTGGTGTAACCGGCCCGCTCGCTCATCCCGTGCACGCCGAGGAACAGCATGTCGAGGTGCAGGGACCGGATCGCGGCGACCGCGACCGAGCCGACCAGGGCGTCCGAGGGCGTGCGGGTGCCGCCGGTCAGGATCACCGTCTGGTCGGGGCGGCCGGCCCGGTAGAAGACGTCGGCGACCGGGATCGAGTTGGTGACCACGGTCAGGTCGGGCACGTCGACCAGGCGCTGGGCGAGACCGGCGGTGGTGGTGCCGGCCGACAGTGCGATCGCGTCGCCCGGGGAGACCAGCGCGGCGGCGCGGGCGGCCATCGCGGCCTTCTCGGCGCGCTGGCGCACCGACTTGGCGGCGAAGCCGGGCTCGTGTGCGGAGCCGGGGCTCACCGTGGTGGCGCCGCCGTGTACCTTCGCCAGAAGGCCACGGTCGGCCAGCGACTCGAGGTCGCGGCGGATCGTCATGTCGGAGACGCCGTACTCGGCGGCCAGCTCGCTCACCCGGACGCCGCCCGCGGCGCGCACCCGGTCGAGGATGGCGGACTGGCGCTGTTGGGCTAGCACTCAAGGATCCGAACTATTTCGAACACGCCCGAACACTACAGTGCGATCGGGCGTGAGCGAAAGGGTGACTTCTAGATACCTCGGCCACGTTTGTGCAGGGCGGACAGCACGTTTTCGACCTTGACCGCACCCGTCATCGCGGCCAGCGCGATGGCCGTACGCGGCTCCTTCCAATTGGCCCGGACCGCCTCCTTGCTGAACTGCCACGCCTGGCTGCGATTGCCGGTCGCGGCCGACCAGCAGGCCAACTGGCCGTAGACCCGGGCCGCGCCCGGGCGGCAGCCGCTGATCTCGGGGTGGCGTTGCATCATCCAGCGCAGCGAGGAGATCTTGGTGGCGTACTCGTAGGCGTAGTGCGAGGTGCGACCCCACAGCACGCGCACCAGCGGCTCGTCGAGGTGCACGATCGGCGCCCGCCTCGCGGCCCGAAGGAGCAGATCCCAGTCCTCGTTCTGACTGCCCGGCGCGTCCTCGGCGACCAGGCCGACCGCGGCGTCGGTGAACGCCTCCCGGCGCATCAGGAACGACGACGAGTGCAGCATCGCCATCCGGGAGCGGGCCAGCTCGTCGACCGTGACCCGGCTGCGGCCGGCCAGTCGCGGGGTGGACTTCCCCTCGAACTCGACCTCGATCGCACACGTGGCCATCTCGGAGTCGGGTTCGGCCATCAGTGCGGCCACCTGCCGGCGCAGCTTGTCCGGCAGCCACCGGTCGTCGTCGTCGCAGAAGGCCACGTATTCGGTGTCCAGCGCGAGGATGCCGGTGTTGCGCGCGCCGGCCAGCCCGGACGTACGCCAGTTGGTGAGCACCAGGACCTGTACGTCCTCGGTGGACGCGAGCAGGTAGTCGGGCTCGGTCTGGTCGTAGACGACAAGCACCTTCAACTCGCCCGGATAGCGCTGGTCACGTACCCCGGCGATGGCCTTGCGAACCAGCTCGGGCCGGTTGCGAGTGGGGATGACGACGCCAACCGACGGCCAGTTCACCGAACCTCCTCCTTGAACACCGGATAGCCGTACGCGCGCAGCATCGGCGCGCACACCGCGCCGACCAAGCGCCGCTGCCGGGGCGGTAACGCACGCACCCAGGCGTCGTCACGGCGCAGAGGCAACTGTCCGACGGTGAAACGCATCGGGTTCCCCGCCGCGCTGTGCCCGACGCCCAGATCGGCGTGCTCGGCATGGAGGAAGTCCAGCGAGTCCGGTGCGAGGTCGACGCCGGCGAACTCGGCGATCGAAGTCAACGACGCCCGCGGATCGGACACGAACTCCTCGTACCGGATCCGGTGCACCGCCACCCCGCGCCGGGCCAGCAGGCTGAACGCCGCGTTGTGCGCGTTCCACAGCAGAGCCGAACGCCCGGGGGAGTAGCGGGTCATCTCCGAGGAGCCGTCGGTCTCCGGCCGCTGCACGGTCTTGGTCCAGGAGTACGCGACCCCGCGCGCGTCCCGCACCACGTGCACCACCCGCAGGTCGAGGTTGCCTGACCAGCGCAGCACGTGGGCCAGCGCCGAGTGCTTGGACGAGTCGACCACCACCCGCGCGCCGGAGACCTCGGCCGCCGCGGCGTAGACCCGGGTGTAGAAGTCGGCGTACTCGTGCACCTCGTCGGGCGCCTCGACCGCGGTGGCCAGCCGGGGGATGTGCCGGGTGCGCTCGACCGCGTCGCGCAGGTAGTGCACCCGGTCGACGTCGACGTTGTGCCAGCCGCCGAAGGCCAGCGCGCCGACCCGCCGCCAGAACCCGCACGCGGAGAACTTGGCGCCGCAGCCGCAGCGCTCGTCGTCGCGGATGTCGCGCTGCCAGAGATGGACGACCTCGCCGAGCGCGCACACGCCGGGAAGTTCGCCGAGCAGACGTTCGACGAGCGTTGTCCCGCTTCGTCCTAATCCACCCAGAAATAACACCCGTGCCACTTTGGCCCACCTTCGCTCGTTTCGCTCCTTATAACGAGCGAACAAGCGTGAAGGAGGCGAGGGTGTCCATCGAGGCTTTCGACCGGGTCGAACTGGACGGCACGGGCATCGACCGGATCACCGAGGCCGAGGTGGTCGCGGTGGTGCGCGAGGCCCTCTCCGCAGGTCGCGGCGGCCGCATCATCACCCCGAACATCGACATCCTGCGGCGGGCGCAGCGGGAGAGCGAGGCCCGCGAGCATCTCGCCGACGCCGACCTCATCGTGGCCGACGGCATGCCGCTGATCTGGGCCAGCCGGCTGGGCGGCACCCCGCTCCCGGAGCGGGTGGCCGGCAGCAGCCTGATCTGGTCGCTCTCCGCGGGGCTGGGCCTCGACGCGCGGTCGATCTTCGTGATCGGCGGCGACCCGGACAACGACGGCGCGGCCAAGGCCGCCGATCGCCTGGCGGCGGAAAACCCGGGACTGAAGATCGCCGGGACGATCTGCCCGGACTTCGGCTTCGAAAAAGACCCCGGAGCGTACGCCGAGGTCTGCGCGAAGGTCGCCGACGCCGAGCCGGACCTGGTCTTCGTCGGCCTCGGTTTCCCCAAGCAGGAGCGGATGATCGTGAAGTTGAAGCCGCTGCTGCCGACCAGCTGGTTCATCGGCTGTGGCGCCGCGGTCAACTTCGTGGCCGGCGACGTCGAGCGGGCACCGCGCTGGATGCAGCGCACCGGCCTGGAGTGGGCGCACCGGCTGGGCACCGAGCCACGCCGGCTGGCCGGCCGCTACCTGCGGCACGACGCCCCCTACGCGCTCCGGCTGCTGGCCCAGGCGCCGGCTCAGCGGGCGCTAAACCGTACGCGTGTACTGTAAAGCTCATGAATTTCGAGCGGCTGCATCACGTCCAGTTGCTGATTCCGGTGGGTGGCGAGGACCAGGCCCGGCAGTTCTACGGC
The DNA here is from genome assembly GCF_016862435.1 of Paractinoplanes tereljensis. GTDB lineage: Bacteria > Actinomycetota > Actinomycetes > Mycobacteriales > Micromonosporaceae > Actinoplanes > Actinoplanes tereljensis. The sequence goes on along the minus strand of NZ_BOMY01000013.1, from coordinate 228,984 downwards.
GGCGTCCTCGGACTGACCGAACTGGACAAGCCGCCGGTGCTGAAGGCCCGCGGCGGATGCTGGTTCCGTGGTGGCGGCTGGGAGGTGCACCTGTCGCCGGTGCCCGATTTCGTCCCGGCGAAGAAGGCGCATCCTGGCGTACTCGTCAGTGGTCTTGATGATTTGGCTTTGAAACTCGAAGCCGCCGGCCACCCGGTCGAGTGGGATCCCCACTTCCCGGGTCACCGGCGGCTCTATGCCTGCGACGCACACGGCAATCGGCTCGAGTTCCTCGAACCCGACGAAGCTACGGATTGAAGTACGGGTCCTTGACCAGCGCGTGGAAGGCCTTGAACGCCAGCTTGTCGCCGGTCAGCTGGAACTGTTTGGTCGGCCCGTTCCCCTCCGGATCGGACTCGAAATAGGTGACCGCCTTGATCTGCGGGTTCGCCTTGAAGGTCCGCTCGGCGTCGCGCAGCCAGGCCGCCCGGTTGGCCGAACCCCAGGCCTTGGCCACCCCGAACTCGCCGATGATGATCGGCTTGGGGTGGGCCGCGGCCCACTGCAGGAACGGGCCCATCAGCTGCCCGATCGGCTGGAAGTTCTCGCCGGCGTAGACGTCCACGCAGGTCCAGTCGACCTGGTCGTCGCCCGGGTAGAACTCCGGCGCGTCACCGCGGATGAACCCCTCGGCGGTCGGGCAGAACACCCAGGACGCGTTTGTCGCCCGCTCCTGCTTGAAGATGTTCCGCACGTACTTCCAGGCGGCGATGTAGTCGGCGCCGGACCACATGGTGGCCCGCAGGTTGGGCCGGTCCATCTCCCAGCGCATCCGCAGCAGCACCGGCCGGTGGATCTTGCGAATCGCCCGGGCCTGCTTGCGGATCAGGTCGTCATGCTCGCCGTCCAGGATGGACCGGTTGTCGCCGGTGGCCCAGCTGACCATCAGGGTGGCGCCCTGGGCCAGGAACTCCTTGTCCGACGACGTGCCGACCATCTGCTCGAAGCGGCGGTACGTGTTGACGATCGGCAGCCGGCGGCCGAGGTTGGCCTCGAGGCCGTCGACCGCGGCGAGCCGGCCCACGTGGGTCAGTTCGTCCGGCTTGATCCAGGCCCCGACCAGGGCGCCCTTGGCCGGGGCCACGAACGGGCCGCTCTGGAACGGCCCGGGGTTGACCGCGATGGCGATCGGCCGGCCCGACATGTCGGGCGACGGCGTGGGTGTCGGTGTCTTGTCCTCCGAGGTGCAGCCCGCCAGTAGCAGCACCGCGGCCAGCACGACGAGAAATCCCCTACGCATGGATTCGCCGTGCGGTGTAGAGAACGTTCACCGCATATCCGTCTGTGCCGGGCATCCGCCGGACCGCCGCGTCGGCCACCCGGGCCAGCGGGTTGCCGTGCAGCGACGGCGTGATCATCGAGAAGCCGCGCCGCTCGACGATCTCGAAACCGTGCCGTTCCAGCAGCTTCTCCACCTGCTCGTGGGAGAGCTCGGCGAACCAGCGGTCAGCGCGGTGCCGCCGCGCCCGCAGGTGCCGCAGCGAGCCCGCGTTGCCGTGGTTCTCGATCACCAGAATGCCGGAGGCGACCTCCGGCAGCGCCTTCGCGGCGAAGGCGAGCGCCCGGTCTCGGATCGCCTCGTCCACGTTGAGCAGCAGCCGGAACATGGTCACGATCGCCGGGTAGCCGGCCGTCACCGGCGTCGGCACCGGCCCGGCCACGTCGACCCGGTGCCAGACGGCATGCGAGCCCACCTCGTCGGCCTTGGCCATCATCTCGGCCGAGGTGTCGTAACCGTGCGCCTCCCGGACCAGCCCGTGCAGCGTGCGGATGGCCCGGCCGGTGCCGCAGGCGAAGTCGTGCTGCACCGGCGCGCGCGGGCCGAACTCGCGGCGCACCAGGGTGCGCAGGTAGTCACGTTGCCGCTGGTTGATCTGCGACGCGTAACTGTCCGGTGCGTACGTGACGGTCTCGTACTTCTCGACCGCCGCGGTGTCCTGGAACACCTTGGTGTAGTCCGTGCTCATCGGGTCCTCCTCATGGGTTTGAAGGCGTCGAGTGCGAGGGGCCGGCGAAGCAGCCAAACGCCGGCCAGGAAGGCGGGAACACCCAGCACCAGGCCGGCCAGACCGAGGAACGGGAGCGCGCCGAAGCAGGCCAGCGACAACACCATGGCGGTCCGGGTGCCGCGCCCGAACGGGTGCAGCCCGACCGCCCGGCCGACCTGGACCAGCGGCAGCAGGTTGTTGGCGACCATCGCGCAGGCCAGCCCGGCGGCCGCGCCGAGCGCGCCGAACCGGGGGATGAGCAGCAGGTCGAGCCCGATCGTCACGGTCAGCGCGATCAGCACGTTGGCGAGGTTCCAGGAGGTGCGACCGGCCATCGCCAGCACCATGTCGACCATGCCGCAGCCGGTCGCGACGAGCATCGCGCAGGCCAGCACGACCACCACGTTCCGCCCGGCGGTATAGCCGTCCCCGAAGAACCGCAGGTAGTGCCCGGCCAGGTGGGCGACCAGCAGGCAGATCGGCCAGGTGACCAGCACCAGCCAGCCGGTCGCGGTCTGGTAGAGGTGGTTGGCGGCATGCCGCTCGCCGGTGGCCAGCGCCTCGGCCAGCCGCGGCTGCACCGATTGCGAGATGCCCTGATTGGCGAACTGCACCAGCACCACGAATCGCCCGGCGACCGCGTAGACCGCGGCCGGTGCCAGGCCGCCCAGCGCCGCCACCAGCAGCACATCCACCCGCTGCAACGCCAGCTGGGCCACGCTGGCCAGGGCCCGCGGCCCGGTGAATTTCCAGAAATCGCGGCGCAGGGCGCGCCGCTCGTCCCGGTGCGTGGTCGCTCCGGCCGGCCGGCCGGCGGCATAGACCTTCTTCAGGCTGTACGCCGCGAGCACCGTCACCACCAGGTACGGCCCGGCCCAGGCGAACGCGAACCAGGGCAGCGACAGCGCCACGATGCCGGCCCCGGCCACCAGCAGCAACTGCAGCGTGCTGCGGAGAATCCGGTCGAGCATCACGGTGGGTCGCATCGCCCGGTAACCCCGGGTGGCGGTCAGCAGTGCGTCGGTGAACGCCTGCAACGGCAGGAAGACGGCCAGCACCCGCAGGGCCGCGGTGTGCGCGCCGACCAGCGAGGCCGCCTCGTGCGCGGTGGTCCGGGCGATCGCCGGTGCGGCCAGCCACATCACCGCGGCCAGCACCACCGACACCGCCGCCACCGGGAGCAGGCCGGTGCGCAGGCAGGCGCCGAGCAGGTGGGCCCGGCCGGTGGCCCGCAGCCGGGCCGGCCAGTAGACCAGCCCGGTCTGGGTGCCCAGCTTGGCCAGGCCGCCGCCGAGCACGAAGGCGGCGGTCGCCGCGAAGAACGCGCCGGCCTGCTCGGCCCCGAGCGAGCGGGCCACGATCCAGGTGACCGCCACCCCGGTGCCGCCGGCCAGGGCCGAGCCGGCCATGTTGGCCAGCCCGCCCCGGGCCACGCTCTTGGTCTGCGCACCCGGCTTGTCCAGGACGTCGGTCACGTGCGGCGCCATACCGGCATCCGGCCGAGCCAGTTGGCCAGCGCGTCGTCGTGGGCCAGGTAGTAGTTGGTCAGGTCGGCGCGCAGGCCCGGGTCCATGTCGGCCTGGCGGGGGCGGGCGTTGTGCCGCTCGAACGCCGGTCGCTCCAGATAGGTGGGCAGGCCGAGGAACTCGCAGACTTCGTCGTACACGTCCTCCGGGTCGGTGAAGAACCGCTCGCTCTCCACCACGTGGATCCGTTCCCGGCCGACGTGCTGGGCCATCACGCTCAGGTAGCGGGCGTACTCGCCGCGCGCCCGGTAGGCGTGGTGCTGGTGGGCGAAACTGTAGTAGGACGGGTCCTCGGCCAGCCGGTCCTCCTGCCGGTGCAGCCGGGCCGGCTCCAGCGCGAGCGCGGAACCGAAGTCCCGCTCGGACTCGAAACCGCGAGCCACCTCGTGGTGGTGCTGCGAGTACGCCCGTTCGACCGGGTCGCGGACCAGCACGATCAGCTTGGCCTGGGGCAGATCCCGGGCGATCCGGGCGGCGGCCTGCGGGTGGTACATGTAGTACGGGCTCGACTCGAAGGTCTGGGCCGGCACGCCGTACCGTTCGGCGACCTTGTCCCCGCTGCGCAGCAGCGGAAAGTGCGCCTTGTACCAACCCATGCCGTGGTCGTACGAGGTGTCGAAGTAGTGCACGCCCTTGTGCAGCACGGCCTTGAGCACCACCGGGTGGGCCGCCATCGCCCGGTACATCGAGGTGGTCCCGCAGCGCTGGCCGCCACAGATCAGGAACGACGGCGTCATCCGGCCCGGCGCGGTCAGCCGCCCGTAGGACCGGGAGCCGAGGTGTACCACCCGCTTCATCGGGGCGGGCATCTTGCGTACGTCCATGGTCAAAGCTCCTCGACCCGGCGGATCAGCACCGGGAGCAGCCAGGTGCCCAGCACGCCCAGGCGGGCGCCGGCTTCCGCCTGGCGGTCGGTCAGATAGCGGACGGCCAGGTCCACCAGGTACAGCAGGGCGGTCACCTCGCGGGCCGCGGCGGGCACCCCGAACGGGGCGAGCAACTCGCCGGCCCGGCGCACGGTCTGCTCGACCGCGTCCGGGGCGTCGCCGGTCGACTGGATGCGCCGCTGGAGTTCGTGGTGAATCGCGTCGAAGCCCATCGGCACCCCGGTGGCGAACCGTTCCCAGTCCCACACCAGCAGCGCGTCGGCCAGGTTCGCCATGTTCCAGGGCGCCCAGTCGCCGTGCCACGCGCCGTACCGGAAGGTGGTGTCCCCGGCGTGCTTGACCAGCAACTCGGCCGCCGTGGTCAGGCCGGCCGCCTCGGGCCGGTCAGCCACCGCGGCGAGCCGGTCGCGCAGTTGCCGCCAGTAGGTGCTGGTGTCGATCGGGCAGTCGGTGTAACCGCAGCACCCGGCGATGTCGAGCATCGCGTCGACCAGCCGGCGTTGGCTCAGCGGGGCGCGCGGCCGCCAGACCGGCAGCGCCGACTGGATCAGCACCTCGAGGCCGCGCCACTCGCCGGAGTGCAGCACCCGCGGCACGGTCAGCCTGGTCAGGCCGCAGGTGGCGAGCGTGTAGAGCGCCTTCGTCTCCGCTTTGACCAGGGTCTGGGTGAGCGGGCCGGTGCCCAGTTTGCCGAAGCCGAAGGTGTCACCCTCCGGGCCGATCAGCTGCAGCACCGGTTTGCGGTTGGCGCGGGCCGGGCCGATGTGGACACTGACCGCCAGCTCGCGGCCGAGCTGTTCGCTCAGGTAACCGTCGATGCTCGACGAGTACGGTCCGGTGACCCGCACCCGGTCGCGCAGCAGCACCGCGGACGCGCCGGTGCGGACCGCGGCGACCACCGCGTCCCGCTTCAGTTTCGCGGTCCGCGACTGCGGCTCGGCGTACCGGCGGACCGCGGCCGCGGCCACCCGGCGCGAACCGGACGGCACCAGCAGACGGGGTCGGCGGGCGTCCGGGACGACCATGTACTCGGCGATCGGCGTGCCCGGCGAGCCGTCGGTGCGGCACGGCCACGGGTACAGGAGATCGAGCACCTCGGTCAGGTACTGCGTGCGCAGCGCCGCGTCGTTGGCGGTGAGCTCAGCCGGCGCGGTCTTGACCGGACTCATTGGGATTTATCCCCCTCTAGTTGATGGCCTGCCGCGTCGTTACGCCACAGCAGCGCGAATGCCAGAACCGTGAAGGCCAGGGGGGTGACCAGCGAGTTGTACCAGAGCATCGCCGAGAACGAGGTGACCAGAGCGGCGCTCCCGGCCACCCCGATCGCGCTGCGGTCCCGGCGGAACCGCCACAGGCCGAACAGGAAGAAGCCGAGGTAACCGGCAGTGCCGGCGGCGCCGTGCGCGTAGAGGAGTTGCCACAGCTGGCCGTTGCCGCCGACGGTGAAGTTGCCGCAGCGCTCGCAGCCGGCGCTCTCGCCCACGGTGATCGAGTTGCGGCCGCCGACGGTGTTCCGGGTGCCGCCGTAACCGACCACCGGCGAGCCGGTGAAACCGTCGATCGCCCGGTCGATCAGGAACGAGCGGACGCCGTTGGACTTGCCGTTGTCCATCCGGGCGTTGACCACCCCGCCCAACGGGGTGGCGAGCACGGCCACCGCCAGCAGCGCGCCGGCCACCGCGACCACCCCGACGATCCACAGTCGACCGGCCAGCACCTGCCGGAAGGCCACGTAGACCACCAGCACGCCGATCCCGATCCAGAGGCCCCGGTTGAGCGACACCACGGCCGGCACGATCGAGATGAGCAGGCAGAGCACCGCGAACGCCTTGTGCCGGGCCCGTCCGCTCTGCCAGGCCGCCACCAGCAGCCAGCCGGCCAGCAGGCAGAAGTTGTTGCCCCAGGTGTTGGTGTATCCCCAGGGTGCGGCCGGGCGCGGCTTGTCCCCGCCGACGATGTCCATGATCTGCGCGGCGTACGGGTGGACCAGCGACTGCACGAAGCCTTTGGTGCGGATATGACCCGGCAACAGCATCTCGACCGGCGAGGTGAACTCGAAGTGCCCGGCCGCCATGCCCAGGAAGCCACCGGCCACGGTCACCACGAACAGCCAGCCGAGGTACTTGACCAGCCGCTTCTTGGGCAGCTCGGACTCGGTCAGGTTGCCGGCGTAGACCAGCAGCACGGTCAGCGAGAGGTACATGACCAGCTTGTAGGTGACCGCCGGCAGCCGGCCGGTCGCGTGCTCGGGGAGCGTGCCGACCGGGTCGGCGCCCAGGGCGCCGATGCTGACCACGACCACCACCAGGAACAACGCCCACCAGCCGAAGCCGGGCGGCAACATCACCCGCCGGCCCGCGGTCCGCCGTTTCAACAGCAGAAACAGCATGGGTACGGCCATCGCCGCGAAGATGAGTACGCCGAGACCGAGCGCCCACCACAGCGGATAGAACACCAGGATGCTCGCCACCGGCCAGGCCGGCAGGGTGGTGATCTTGGGCGCGCCGTGGGCCGGGCCGCCGATTCGCTCGGTGACCGGGGCTGCCAGGCTCACTTCCCGTCGCCGTCCATGGCCGTACCGTCGGTGCTCGTGCTCTCCTTGACCAGCTCGTCCTTGAGGCCGGACATGTCGATGACCGCGGTGATCTCGTCGGCGACGCGACCCGAGCGCGGGCGCACCTGCGGCTTCTCCGCGGTCTTCTCGTTCGCGGCGGACCGGGCGGCGGCCTTCTCGGCCTGCGCCGCCTTGGCGGCCTTCTCGGCGGCCGACATGGTGTTGGTCGGGAAGCGCATCGGCTGGGTGAGGTCACCGTCGCTCATCGGGTTGTCCAGCGCGGCAGCACCCCGGTCCACGTGCGGCTTGTCGCCGGCCGGCGAGGGCGCCAGCGTGACGGCCGGCGCGGTGGCCTCGGCGACCCGCGGGCCGGACAGCCGGGGCAGCACCACGGCCCCGAGCAGGGGCGTGCCGACCCGCTGCAGCTGCTCGGCCGCGTCCAGCAGGGCGGGCCGGCGGGACCGGCGCAGCTCCACCGCGAGCAGGGCCGCGTCGGCCAGGCTGGCCAAACTCTGCGCGTCGGCGCTGCTGCTGGTCGAGGGCGCCTCGATGACGATGTAACCGCCCTGCCGGCGCAGCGTCTCCAGGGTGTCCTTGAGTCGCTGCGACTGCATCAGGCCGGCCGCGGTGGCCGCGCCGCCGGTGGTGATCACCCGCAGCGACGGGATGCGCGGGGTGCGCTGCAGTGCCCGGGCCAGGCCGACCCGGCCGGCCAGCAGGTCGGACAGGCCGGGCACGGCCGACACGCCGAGCATCCGGGCGAGCGGGGCCGCGTCCATCACGCTGTCCGGCAGGTGCGCGCCGATCAGCACCACGTCGCTGCCGGTCCGGGCCAGGGCGGCGGCCAGGTTCGCGGCGACCAGGGTGGCGGCCGAGCCGCGGCTGGCGCCGGTCACCACGATCACCTGGTCGCTGGGGCGCAGCGTCGCGAGGATCTCGTTGCGCAGCCGGTTGAACACCCGGCCGCCCGCGCCGTACGGCTGGAGCACGTCGTCGAAGTGCGGCGTGGTGCGTTCGTCCAGGGCGGCCAGCACGTTGACCCGGCCCCGGTCGCGCACGTCGGCGGCGGTGCGCAGCCGGCGGTCGAAGCGCTCCCGCAGGAACGCGAGCGCGCAGCCGAACAGCAGGCCGATCATGCCGCCGGTGGCCAGGTTGACCATGCCGTTCGGGCTGATCGGGGTCTCCGGCAGGCGGGCGTCGCTGATGATGCTGCCGGCCCCGACCGTGGTGGTGGTCAGCTCGTTGAGCCGGCCGGTCAGCCCGTTCAGCTGGTTCTGCGAGTTGTTGCGCAGGCTCTGCAGGTTGCTCTCGTCCGGGCTGCCCTTGAGCGCCCGGGACAGCCGGGCGTTGATCCCGGTCATCGTGGTGGTGAGCTGCTTGATCTTGGTGGTGAGGGTCTTGATCTGCTGGTCGAGGCCGCTCTGCGCGGTCTCCTCGCGATTACGCAGGTACGCCTCGGCGAACGAGTGCGACCCGGCCTGGGCCTCCTGCGGGTTGCCGGCCTTGAACGTGATCACCAGGACCGTGGTGTTCGCCGGCACCTCGACCGAGACGCTCTTGGCCAGCTCCAGCGGCGAGCGAGGGCTGCGCAGCAGGGCGGCCGCCTTCGCCGCGACCGCGCCCGAGCCGACCAGCTGCGCCTCGGTGTCCAGGTTGACGCTGCCCTTGGTGCGGCCACCCGACGCGTTCGTGTCCTGGTCGAGAGCCTGCACCAGGACCGCGGTCGACGATTCGTACACCTTCGGCAGGGCGCTGGTCAGCGCCGCGCCCGCACCCAACCCGGCGCCCGTCGCGACCAGGGCGATCCACCAGTGCCGGCGGAACACGCCGAGGTAATGCGAGACATCCGCAGGGCGAGACGCTTCCATCGGTTGGCGGACCTTCCGGGGTGAAGTGAGACGGTGATATTGGGCGATTTGCCCCCAGGGAGGTAAACGTCTCACGCCCGCCTTCGTGATGGGTTTAGCCCAGTTTCGGCTCCACCCAGCCGTGTTCCACGAGGTATGCGAGCACCAGTTCGACCGCCTCGGGGACGGTGATCGTGGTGGTGTCGATGGTCAGTTCGGCGTCGGCCGGCGTCTCGTAGGGATCGTCGATCCCGGTCATGCCGCGCAACTGACCGGCCCGCGCCCGGGCGTAGAGGCCCTTGCGGTCGCGCTGCTCGCACACCTCGAGCGGGGTGGCCACGTGCACCAGCAGGAAACCGGCGCCGGCCTCGGTGGCCATCCCCCGGACCGCGGCCCGGGCCTCTTCGTAGGGTGCGATCGGGCAGGCCACGGCCATGCCCCGGTGCCGGCCGATCTCGGCGGCGACCCAGCCGATCCGGCGTACGTTGCGGTCGCGGTCGGCCTTGCTGAAGCCCAGCCCCGCGGAGAGCTCGCGCCGCACCACGTCGCCGTCCAGCAGCGTCACCGTGCGTTCGCCGGACTCGCGCAGCGAGTCGGCCAGACCGCGGGCGATTGTCGACTTGCCCGAGCCGGAGAGGCCGGTGAAGAACACCACCAGACCCCGGTGCCGGCGCGGCGGCCGGGCCCGGACCAGCTCCTTGGCCACCGCCGGGGGAGTGTGCCACTCGGGCAGCGGGAAACCGCGGTCGAGCAGGTCGTCGATCTCTGACGGGGTCATCGCGAGGCGGCGGTTGCGCGGCGGGATGTCGTCCCGCCAGCGCCACTGGCCGTCCCGGTTGTCGTAGGCCAACTCGCGCGGCACCAGCACGTGCAGGCCCCGGCCGGAGAGCATCTCGCCGCCGGAGAGCACGTGGGTGGCGCCGTACGCGGCGACGACGCGGGCCCGCAGCATCGCGTCGCGCATCTCGTCGCCCCGGGTGAGCAGCGGCACGGCCACCACCGTGGCCGGGGGCATCCGGTCGCGGGCCGAGAAGACCGACCGGACCAGCGCCTCGGGCGGCAGACCGTCGGGCCCGGGACCGCTCACCGGGATGAGGATCAGCAGGTGCGCGGCGAGGGTGCGGGCCGCGTGCGCGATCTGGGCGAGCTGCGGGCGGTGCAGCGGCCGGTCGGCGATCACGCCGAGCACCCGGCCCGGCGGCAGCAGCACCTTGACCTCGGCCGGCGTGCGCCGCAACCGTTGGAACGGGCCGTGCCCGCCGTCGCCCATCCGGCGCACCGTGCCGCCGACGCCGTAGGTGCGCTCGCCGGTCGACCAGGCGTCGCTGACCTCGAGCGCCGCCACCGGCGCGCCCTCCGGGTCGGTCAGGATGATCGTGCGGTGCAGCGGGTCGTCCAGCTCCAGGCCGTTGACCAGCTCGGACGGCACGTCGAGGGTCACCGGGACCGGCCAGGACGTGCCGTCGGCGAGGCGCCCGCGGCGGCGTAACGCGTCCAGGTCGGGGCGGCCGAGAAAGCCGGTCAGCGGTGTGTAGGCGCCGCTGAGCAACAGCTCCAGGTCCGCGAGCTCGTGTGGGAGCGGCGTATAAGACGGCGCGTCGCGCAACACGTCCTCGGGAAGCACCGAACCATTCACCTTTGCATCCCCCTGCGGCCGACTAGGGGGACAGTTTCGCAGCACCGGCGGTCGTGGTCGAGGGCAGGGCGGAGCGGCCGATCTGTCCAACTTTCCGGTGCCTTTCCCGCATCAGGTATTGGACAAACCGGATCTTCGTCACAATACTGGCACCTCGTGACCCGACGCCCGCGACGACTCCGGTTTGTACACTTCGCCGCCGTACCGGTGGCCTTCGTGCTGTCCGTGGCGACGACCCTCGTCTGGGCCTGGACCGGCGGCGTCGATCAACTCGGGCTGCCGTTCGGCTCGGTCGGGGATCCCACCGTCTCGTTACCGGTCATCGCCGCCCCGGATTTCCCGGCCCTCGGCGACAATCGGCGCCTGCTGCCCGGCCGGAAGTCGCCCAGTGCGGGTCCCTCCACCACTGCGGACGACCCGACCGTGGCGCTTGCCCCGGGCGCGCTCTCGAACCAACCGGCGCCTCGCATCGCGGTACCCGGCCTGGTCCCCGGCGCGGCCGCGCCGCGCACCCACTGCCGCACCGGCCGCAAGCTCGTCCCCACCTGCAACGTGCTGTGGGGGGTCGCGCCCGGCGCGCACACCGAGAGCCGCGGCGCCAGTGCGCTCGCCGCCTTCGAACGCAAGACCGGTCGCACCCAGGCGATCTACCACGCTTATCACGGCGGGATCCGGCAGCTGTTCCCCACCGACCAGGAGATCGCGATCGCGCACCAGCCCGGTCGCCATCGCATCCTGTTCCTCAACTGGAAGCCGGAGTCGGCCTCGTGGGCCGCGATCGCCCGCGGTGACCGGCGCACCGACGCGTTCCTGGACCGGCTCGCCGTACACATCAAGAAGAACTTCCCCGAGCAGTTCTTCTTCGCCGTCCACCACGAGGGCGAGAACGACGTCCGGGAGCGGGCCGGCTCCGGTTACACCGCACGCGATTACGCGGCCATGTACCGGCACGTGATCAACCGGCTGCGCGCGCACGGCGTCAACAACATCGTCAGCGTGCTGGTGCACATGGCGTACGTGAAGCACGCGCAGCAGAGCTGGTTCAACTACATGTACCCCGGCGACGACGTGGTCGACTGGATCGGCTTCGACACGTACGCCTACAGCGACCCCGGTTACGGCCACGGCGACTTCGCCGAGATCTTCAACCGCCGGATCGAGGGAAAGCGCGCCTGGCCCGGCTTCTACAACTGGGCCCTCTCCCGGCATCCCGGCAAACCGCTGATGATCGCCGAGTGGGGGGTCTGGTCCTCCCGGCGCAACACCGGTTACAAGGTCGACTTCTATCGGGATCTGGGCGACGAGCTTCGCCGCTTCCCGAAGATCCGGGCGATGGTGCAGTTCGAGACCCCGCACAACCAAAAGGGGCAGGACTCCTCGGTGGACAGCACGCAGGCCGCCCTGCACGCGTACCAAAGATTGGGCAAACTCCCTATCTTCCAGGTCGCGGTCACGCCGTAAGGTGCCAGGGGTGAGCCTGTTGGTAGCCGCCGGAGCGCTGTTCCGCGACGCCGACGGCCGGATCATGATGGTGCGCACCCACTACAAGGACGAGTGGGAGATCCCCGGCGGAATGGTCGAGGAGGGCGAGACGCCCTCCGAAGCCTGCACCCGAGAGGTACGCGAAGAGCTCGGTCTAGTGGTCTCGCCCGGCCAGGCACTGATCATCGACTGGGCCCCGCACCCGACCGAGGGCGACAAGCTGCTCTTCCTCTTCGACGGCGGCATCCTGACCGAAGCCCAGCACGCCGCCATCGAATTCACCGACGGCGAGATCCTGGAATGGGCGTACATCCCGGTCGCCCACCTGGCGGAATACACAGTGGACCGCCTGGCCCGCCGCATCCGGGCCGCGGTCCCCGGCGAGACCCGCTACCTGGAGAACGGCCGGCTTGCGGGCAGCGCCTGATCGACCAGGACGGCGGCGATGGCGGCGGCGGTGCTGAACGCGTCGGTGTTGAGCACCCGGCTGCGGGCCGAGGCGCCGTCCAGCAGTAGCGCCAGTTGCTCGCCGAGCTGTTCCGGGTGGGTGACACCGGCCTCGCGGGCGGTCTCGGCGAACCGGGCGGCAAAGCCCTTCTTGTAGGTGGTGGCCTCCACCCGGGCCGGGTGGTCCGGGTCGGGGATCTCGACGGCCGCCGCGATGAACGGGCACAGCGGCGAGTGCACGTCGAACGGGGCGAGGAGCCGCTCGCGAGGCGTGAGGTCGGTGCGGTCGAACACCTCGGGCAGGATGTCCGGGTCGAAGCGGCGCAGGCCCTCGGCGATCAGCTCGTCCTTGCCGGCGAAGTGCTGGTAGAGCGTGCGCTTGGACACCTCGGCGGCCGTGCAGAGCTGGTCCATGCCGGTGCCGTTGATGCCCTGCTCGCGGAACAGTCGCTGGGACGCGCTGAGGATGCGCTCGCGTGCGCCCCGGCCGCGACGCAGGCCCCGCGGTCCCTTCTCCATCTCGGTCACCGGCCCAGCATAGCCGTCTTGGGTACCGATCGGTGTGCATAGCTGCTACGTTAAGCACTCAGGTCGGTGTACTTAACCAAGGGAGTGCTTGTGGGAAAGCTCGACGGCAAGGTTGCGGTGATCACCGGCGGGACCAGCGGGATGGCGCTGGCCGGTGCGAAGTTGTTCGTTGACGAGGGAGCGCACGTCTTCATCTCGGGCCGGCGGAAGGACGCGCTGGACGAAGCGGTCAAGCTGATCGGCCGCAACGTGACCGGCGTGCAGGCCGACTCGGCCGACCTCGACGACCTGGACCGCCTGTTCGAGACGGTCAAACAGGAGAAGGGTGCGATCGACGTGCTCTGGGCCAGTGCCGGGACGGGCGAGCAGGGCCGGCTCGGCGAGATCACCGAGAAGCAGTTCGACGCCGCCTTCACGCTGAACGCGCGCGGCACGCTGTTCACCGTCCAGAAGGCGCTGCCGCTGTTCAACGACGGCGGCTCGATCTTCATGACCGGGTCGAACGCGTCGCTCCGGGGCTACCCCGACTGGAGTGTGTACGCGGCGAGCAAGGCCGTGCTGCCCGCCTACGCCCGGGTGTGGGTCTCCGAGCTGCGCGACCGGCGGATCCGGGTGAACGTGCTGACCCCCGGCCAAGTAGCCACGGCCCTGATGGCCGAGGTGATGGACGAGCAGCTGAAGGCACAGTTCGAGTCCGTGATCCCGCGACGCGAGATGGGCCGCCCGGAGGAGATCGCGTCGGCCGCGTTGTTCCTGGCCTCCGACGACTCAAGCTACGTCAACGGCCAGGAACTGGTCGTCGACGGCGGAACCACGGTGATCTGAGAGTTTGGTGCGGGCTCCGACGACGTCGCCGGGGCCCGCGGAGTTGTTCGGTCAGCGCTTTCGTGGTTGCCAGTCGGGGAAGCCCTCGGCGGCGGGCTGCACGCCGTACAGCAGCTTCTTCGCTGTGCCGTCGGCTCGCATCAGCCAGAGGTCGCCGAGGAGGCTGGTCCGGTCGGTCCCGAACGTGATGTAGCGGCCGTCCGGTGACCAGGCCGGCCCGAGGTCGAAGAAGTTGCCGGTGGTCAGCCGCCGGAACTTGGTGCCGTCCGGGTTGATGGTCCAGATCGACGACTGCCGGAGCGTGTCCCGCTCGAAGACCAGCCGCTTGCCGTCCGGCGACCAGGCCACCTGATGGTCGTAGTCGGGGTTCTTGGTGACCCGCTTGATCTTCCCGGTGGCGAGGGTCAGCACGAAGATATCCCCGACGTCCCCGGTCTCCGACCCGCGGGTGAACGCCACCCGTTTCCCGTCGGGTGACCAGGCCGCCTCGAAGTCGAGCGGGGCCCCTCGGGTGAGCGCCTTCTTCCCCGACCCGTCGCTGCGCATCACCCAGAGGTCGAAGCCTCCGTTGACGACCTTGGTGAAGATGATCCGCGTACCCTGCCGGTTCCAGACCGGATCCCGCGCGTCCATCCCGGTGGTGAGTCGCTTCTGATGCCGCCCGTCGGCATCCATCGTCCAGATCGCGCCGTGCCCGAAGGGCGCCGGAGTCCGCCAGAACACCAGCTTCGTCCCGGCCCCGTTCCAGGCCGGCGCGAGTTCGTTGAGTCCCGGTGTGTTGGTGAGCCGCCGGGCGTTCTTCCCGTCCGCTCCGATAGTCCACAGGTCGGTCTGGGTGTGATCCCCCGCCACCGACTCCCGCTGAAAGGCGATCCGCCCGTTCCGTCCGGGGAACGCGGCCTCCGCCCCGGTCGGTCCGACGAGGACAATCCCCGCCGCGACCACCGTGACCAGCCCTAACCTTCCGATCCACATCCCTCCAATGTGCGCTGCATCACACCTCGGGGATATGGGCCGATCATCCGTCACCCCTCCGGCGCGGCTCGCGTCGTGGAGTACTGACGCGCCGGGGCGTCGGGGTGCTTGAATCGATGCGTCCCGATGCCATTGGCCGGTCCGGCCGCGAAGTGAGGTCTGCGCATGCGCGTCCAGGAGATGGTGCGAACCGGGCTCGATCCGTTGGTGCTGGTGGTGGCACCCGACCCGAGCATGCGCCGGGCTCTGACGGCGGAGCTGAGCCAGGACGGCTACCGGGTCACCGTGACCGCGACCGGAGCCGCCGCGGTGCGGTTGCTCGACGAGCAGCGGATCGACCTGGTGGTGGTCGATGTGGACACTCCCGACCTGCACGATCTCGCCCGTGAGCGGCTGACCTTCAGCGACCGCCCGCCGGTCCTCTGCGTGACCGCCTGCGAGTTCCTGGGCGAGCTGCTGCCGATGCTCGGCACCCGGATCGAGGACTACGTCACCAAGCCGTGCCGCAGCGCCGAGTTGCTGGCCCGGGTCCAGGTGCTGGTGCGGGACCGGTCCGGCGCCGGACCGGTGGACGTGCTGCGGCACGGCGACCTGCTGCTCGACGACACCGTCCGCCGGTCCTGGCGAGGCGACCGGCTGCTCGAGGTGACCCCCGCGGAATACCGGCTTCTCCGGCACCTGCTGCGCAACGCCGGCCGGGTGCTGTCCAAGGAGCAGCTGGCCCGGCACGTGTGGGGCGAGACCCGGGCCGGCAACGCGATCGAGCGGCTCGTCTCCCGGTTGCGGCAGAAGGTCGACGAGACGCCGCCGGCCCTGATCCACACGCACCGAGGATTCGGGTACCGGTTGAGCCTCGCGGAGTGATGTCTGCGTTTTGTCAGGTTCGCGTCCGGGTCTCGTCAGGTCACCCTGTTTGCATGGTTTTATGACCGAGATCGAGTACCCGACCACCCGCGAGCCGAGCTGCCCCTTCGCCCCGTCCGCGGCGGTCCGCGAGATGACCCGGGACAACCCGGTCGGCAAGGTGCGCATCTGGGACGGCAGCACGCCGTGGTTCATCACCCGGCACGCCGACCAGCGCGCGCTGCTCAACGACCCGCGCCTGAGCATCGACGAGAAGCGCGCCGGCTATCCGCACATGACCCGGGCCCGCGCGGCGTCCGCCCCGCACCATCCCCAGCTGATCACGAACACCGACCCGCCGGAACACACCCGGCTGCGGCGTACGGTCAACGCCCCGTTCATGGTCAAGCGGGTCGAGGCGCAGCGCCCGCGAATCCAGGAGGTCCTCGACGACCTGATCGACGACATGCTGGACGGCCCGAACCCCACCGACCTGGTCCAGGCGATCGGCCTGCCGGTGCCGACCCTGGTGATCACCGAGATCCTCGGCGCGCCGTATCAGGATCACGAGCTCTTCCAGCACACCAGCCACGTGCTGATCAGTCACGAGTCGACCCCCGAGGAGGCGGCCAAGGCCGGCCAGGCGATCGGCGCCTACCTCAGTGAGCTGCTCGACCGGAAGATCGCCGAACCGGGCGACGACGTGGTGTCCGAGATGGGCGCGCGGGTCGTCGCCGGCGAGATGACCAGGCCGGAGGCCATCACCATGGCCAACGCCATCCTGATCGCCGGGCACGAGACCAGCGCCAGCATGATCTCGCTGGGCACCCTCGCGCTGCTGCGTAACCCGGATCAGCTGGCCCTGCTGCGGGAGAACAGCGACGACCCCAAGTTCGTCGCCAACGCGGTCGAGGAACTGCTGCGTTACCTGACCATCGTGCACAGTGGAATCCGGCGGATCGCCAACGCCGACATCGAACTGCACGACACGGTCATCCGGGCCGGCGACGGCATCATCTTCGACCTGGCCGCCGCGAACTGGGACGACGCCGAGTTCCCCGAGGCCGACCGGCTCGACCTGCGCCGGCCCGCCCGCCAGCATCACGCGTTCGGTTACGGCGTGCACCAGTGTCTCGGCCAGTCGCTGGCCCGGGTCGAGCTGCAGGTCGCCTACGGCACCCTCTACCGGCGCATTCCCACTCTGGCCCTGGCCGTGCCGTTCGAGGAGGTCCCGTTCGCGATGGAGGGCGTCGCCTACGGCCTCAAGTCACTGCCGGTCACGTGGTGAGGGAGACGACGATGCGAGTCGAGTTCGACGAACCCAAATGCGTCGCGGCCGGTCAGTGCGCGATGGTCGCCCCCGATATCTTCGACCAGCGCGACGACGACGGCGTGGCGATCGTCCTGGACGCCACCCCCGGCCCGGAACACTTCGACGAGGTGCGCGAGGCCGCGGCGGTGTGTCCCGCTGCCGCGATCCGCCTGGTGGAGGCGTGAACCGGATCGTCATCGTGGGTGCCTCGGCCGCCGGCCTCGCGGCGGCCGAGACCCTTCGCCGGGAGGGCTTCGGCGGTTCGCTCACGCTGATCGGCGAGGAGATCGAGCCACCGTACGATCGTCCGCCGCTCTCCAAACAGATCCTGGCCTCCACCTGGGATGCCGAGCGGCTGGCCCTGCGCACCCTGGACCAGCTGACCGCGCTGCGCCTGGACCTCCGCCTCGGCGCCCGGGCCATCGGCCTCGACCAGAAAGAGCGGACGATACGCCTCGCCGACGGCACCGACGTGCCCTACGACGGTCTGATCGTGGCGACCGGGGTACGGCCACGTCGCCTTCCGGGTCCGGGCGCGCATGTCCTCCGTACCGTCAGGGACGCTCTTGACCTGCGGAAAAGCTTGCGCCCCGGCACCCGCCTGGCCATCGTCGGCGCCGGGTTTCTCGGCGCGGAATGCGCCGCCGTGGCCCGCGGCCTCGGCTGCGAGGTCGTCCTGCTGGAACCGGCTCCCGTGCCGCTCGCCCACGCGGTGGGTGAGCAGATCGGCCAGGTCCTGTCGCAGGCGCACCGCGACCACGGCGTAGACCTGCGCACCGGGGTGACCGTCACCGGCGTCACCGGCACCGGCGTGCAGCTCGGCCACGAGTCACTCGCGGCCGACGAGGTGCTGGTCGCCATCGGATCGGCCCCGAACACCGAATGGCTCCTAGGCTCCGGTTTGGAGATCGACGACGGGGTCGTCTGCGACGAGTACAGCGCGGCGGCGCCCGACGTCTACGCGGCCGGCGACGTGGCCCGCTGGCACAACCCGCTGTTCGGCGTGGCCATGCGGATCGAACACCGCACCAACGCCGCCGAGCAGGGCCTGGCGGCCGCCCGCAACCTGCTGAATCCGCAGGCCCGCAAGCCGTTCGCGCCGGTGCCCTACTTCTGGTCCGACCAGTACGACCTGAAGATCCACGCCTACGGCTACCTGCGCGGCCACGACGAGGTCGAGGTCGTCGAGGGCTCGCTGGCAGACCGGCGATTCCTGGCCGCGTACCGCAAGGGCGACCGCGTGGTCGGCGCCCTGGCCGTAGGCATGCCCCCCAAGGCCATCCGCCCCTGGCGGCAGGCCATTGCCCTGAGCACCCCGTGGAAGGACATCAGATGACGGTCGTAGTGGTCACCGGCGCCGGCGGAATGGGCACCGCAGTGGCCCGCCGAATCGGCAGCGGCCAAACCGTGCTGCTGGCCGACGCTTCCCCCGAGGCCCTGGACCGAGCGGTAGCCGCCCTGCAGGCCGAGGGATACACGGTGAAAGGCCAGGTCACCGACGTGTCCGACGGCCCGTCGGTGGTCAAGCTGGCCGAGGCCGCCGCGGCCGAGGGCCGCTTGACCGCCGTCGTGCACACGGCCGGCGTCTCGGCCGCAACCGCGACCGCCCACCAGATCATGGCGGTAGACCTGCTGGGCACCGCCCACGTAATCGAAGCGTTCGAGCCGGTGGCAACCCAGGGCATGTCGCTGGTCTGCATAGCCAGCATGGCCGGCCACTACGCAACGCTGACCCCCGCGGAGGAGATGGCCCTGGCCACGACCCCCACCGCCGACCTGCTGTCACTGGACGTAGTGGTCCAGGCGGCGACCTTGGAGCCGGTGGCGGCCTACATCCTTGCCAAACGCGCCAACCAGGTGCGGGTAGAGACCGCCGCCCTGGCCTACAACCGCCGAGGCGCCCGCATCAACACGGTCAGCCCCGGCGTCATCTCCACCGCAATGGCGAAGGCAGAACAGGAAGGCGAGGCCGGCAAGCACATGATGGCGTCACTTGTGGCCTGCGGAATCGGCCGCACCGGCACGCCGGGCGAACTCGCCGAGGCGGTCGCGTTCCTGACAGGTCCGGCCTCGCTCTACATCACCGGCACCGACATCCTGATCGACGGCGGCCAGGCCGCCTGGCTCCGCCGCCACCGCCTGCTCAGTCCTGGGTAGCGATTACCCGGAAAGCCGCCGGATTCGTCAGGTACAGCCGAGTGCCGCGCCGAACCAGGTCACCGCGAACCGAGACGATCGACATCTCCCGGTGGGCCAGAGTGGCGGTCGAATAGTCCTCGTCGGTCAGGTTCATCCAGACGCGCCGCAGCCGATCGTCGCCCTCAACCGACCCGGCGATGCTGATCTCTCCCGATCCGGCACCTTCGCGGTGTAGCCGGACGACGTTGCCGGCGACGACGACACCTTCCTCGGGAATTCGTTCTCGCAATTCCTGGGCGGCAGAGGAGAGCACCGGGATGTGGTCTCGGCGAAAATGAATCGGCGGCAGCGGCCGGGCACGAATCGGGCGAGATGGTGCCAAACGAAGCGAGAGTTCGAACGGATGACCCGCCTCGCCACCGAGTCCGACCAGCGCCTCGCAGAGGTTGGCGCTGATGCCGTCCGGCACGGACTCGGTGAAGACGCCGAGCCCACTCGGATCAATCAGGGCATCGTTGGCGGCATTGTGGGCCGCACGCACCGCGTCGTAGAGGCGTAGCGAGACTCGTCGTTCGAATGGCTCGGCTGGTTCAAATCCGCCGGCCTGCTCGGTCTCGAAGAGGGTGGGCTGGAGGGGAGAGAGCCGAGGGGGGACCGGCGTGTGAACCGAGAGCACAAAGCTTCCCTCGGCGGACGGGCCGATGCGCACATCGCGGAGGAACTTCAGCACCTCGGCCGATTTCCGAGCGGGCTGCACCGCGCGCGGTTGGGCGACGCTGACCGTGTAGGCCGCGGCAATCACGAGGTTCCGGACGCTTTCGTATGCCTGGACGCCGTCATCGAGGCCGATCATCCCGGGCGCATTGTCCGGCGGAAAGGTTCGAACGGTGTGGACGTCCATCGACACGTTGGAGATGTCGGTGAGCACTTCCAGCTCTGACCGATCCTCGGAGATCGCGACTACGTTCAAGAGATCGCGAACCCGCGCGGCATAGTCGCGAATCGTCGATTCCTGCGGCTGGAGTGCTTCGAATTCCTCGTCATCCACCGTTTTGACCCACTGCACGGCGCTTCCTTCGCGGCTGCGGATCGTCCAATCGTGAGCGCGAAGGTACATCGCCAACTCGGATGGGAGTCGCGCCGCGAGGGCGTCGCGATCGGTGACCTGGGCTCGGATCATCGCGCCGCTCCCTCCAGATCCCCATCGAGTAGCCGGCCGAGCGTTTCGACGGTAAGCAGATTCCGCAGCGGGACCTGCACGGTCACCCGCGTGGAGTCGTCCTCCTCGGTCAGCAGCGTGTCCCGGTTCGCGAGCGAAAGCCAATATGCCGCAGTGCTCAGTCGCATGTGCTGGTCGGTGCAGACCGCATAATCCTCGGTCGCTCTCGGCACCACAACGACGGAGAGGAACCGCGGAACCTGGAAGCCGGCTCCGGCCAGATGGTTGAAATGCCGGACCTTGAGCGGTTGGTGTATCTGGTCGTCTTTGATCAGTGGAGCTGACGATGACTTGACCTGGATTTCGATCTTCGGCGATCGAGCGGTGCCTCGAGGCCCGGGATGCGCGATCTGCCAGTCGACACCGTCAAGGTCCAGGTTCATGCGCGACGTCGTGAAGCCTCCGGCGCAGGCCAGCGCGTACATATAGCCCTCGCCGTGAAGGCCCTGGTGCACGTTTTTGTTCACAGTCGGCCAGCACCCCCGTGCGCGATGTCGCATCTGAACATCACGCCAAGATACTAGTCGCATGACATCGGCTGGGGAAGAGCGGAGACGGCACAGGCGAGCGCGGTAGCCAGCGGCGCTCGCCCGTACGGTCATTGATCAATTATTGATGATTACTACTGATTCTCAGCTGGTTTCGCCGGCGACGCTGAAGGAGCCCAGGCGGTTTATGGCGAACAAGGTGCCGCCGATGGCGAAGATGGCGGCCATCACCAGGGCTACCGGGAGGGAGACCTTGCCGTCGAGCATGCCGGTGGGGGCCATCCTGTCGGCGATCGTGATGACGTACTGCTCGATCGACAGCACTCGGGTGCCGCTCACCCAGCGGCCCAGCAGGCCCTCCCAGACCAGGATGTAGACCAGGCCCAGCAGTACCGGGCGGCGGGTCACCAGGCTCAGCAGCAGGAACAGCGCCGAATAGGCCACCGCGCCGGCGACCGCGGCGACCGCCAGGGCCACGCCGAACTTGACGCCGTCGGCCAGGACGCCGGCGATGAACAGCGGCACGGCCGCGGCCACCGCCGAGACGCCACCGGCCACCAGGAGCTTGGCCAGGATGATGTCGCGGCGGGGGAGCGGCTTCGTGAGGATGTGGACGATGGTGCCGTCGTCGACCTCGGAACCGAGGACGCCGGTGCCGACGATCAGGCTGATCACCGGCAGGACCACGGCCAGGCCGAGGCCCTGCACGACGGCCTGGCCCCACTGGGTCGGGTCGACGTCGTAGGCGCGGCAGATCAGCGCGAGGCCGACCAGCAGCAGCGGCAACGGCAGCAGCAACAGGACCCGGCGGCGGCCGAACAGGCCGCGGGCGGTGATGTAGGCGACCGTGGACATCATGCCTCCAGCAGGTAGGAGAAGACGCTCTCCAGAGACTCGTCGGACGGCAGCAGGCGGCGCAGCCGGATGCCCTCGCCCAGGGCGATGCGCGGCAGCGCGCGGGTGAAGCTGCCGTAGTCGGAGGCGCGGACGGTGAGGCCGCCCGCCTCGATCTCGACGCCGCTCACCGATTTCTCGCCGATCAGCGCGACCGCCAGGCGACGGTCGTCGGAGCTCTGCACGGCGAAGACGTGCGGCCGGTTGGTCATCAGCCGGCGGATGCGCCGGTAGTCGCCGGAGGCCGCGAGGCGGCCGGCCACGATCACCTGGACCAGGCCGGAGAGCTGCTCGACCTCTTCCAAGATGTGCGAGCTGAACAGGATGGTGTGGCCGCGGTCGCCGAGCGAGTGCAGCAGCTCCATCATGTGCATGCGCTGCCGCGGGTCCATGCCGTTGAACGGTTCGTCCAGCAGCAGCACCTGCGGTTCGTGCACGAGCGCCGCCGCCACCCGGGTGCGTTGCCGCATGCCCTTGGAGAACGTCTCGATCCGGCGGTCCTGCGCGCTTGTCATCTCGACCAGTTCGAGGGCGCGCTGGGCCGCGGCCGCCGGGTCGGGGAGCTTCTGCATCTTGGCGCAGGCCACCACGAACTGCCGGGCGGTCAGGAAGCCGTGTACCGCTTCCTTCTCGGCGACCAGGCCGAGCTGCCGGTAGATGCCGGGGTTGCGCCAGGTCGGCGAGCCGTCGATGGTGACCGTGCCGCGCGACGGTGACAGGAACCCGGCCATCATGTGCAGCACCGTGGTCTTGCCGGCGCCGTTCGGTCCGAGCAGGCCGGTCACCCCGGGCTGCAAGGTCATGCTGATGTCGTTGACCGCGACGACGTTGCCGTACCAGCGGGAGACGTTCTGCAGTTCGACGACGCTCATAGCGAGGCCACCTTCCGGTAGCGGGCCAGTAGGAGCAGCAGGCCCGCGGTGATCAGGCAGAACGCCTCGATGCCGTAGATCACGCCGAAGTCGCCGACGTCGATGCCGAGGTCGTTGCGGCCACGTAGCCAGGCCTCGACGCCGGAGATCAGGCTCATCGGGCTGGCCAGGCCGGCGAGGTCGTTGGCGGTGCGTGACGGCAGCACGCTGAGCACGCCGACGACCGGCGCGGTCATCAGGAAGACCGCGACGATGCCGCCGGCCGCGAACGCGCGCTTACCGGTGAGCGAGGCGATCAGCAGGCTGATGCTGGCGAAGACGAACGCCCACAGCACGCTGTAGGCCCATCCGGGCAACAACAGCCCGACCTCGTGCCAAACCCCGCGCATGCCGGTCTTGGAGGTGAAGGCACCCCCCAAAAACATAATGAGCTGGGGTACGCCGAGCAGCAGCCACACCGCGGTGACCAGCGCGGCTACCTTGGCGATGACGTAGTCGGCGGCCCGCAACGGACGGCTGAAGTACAGCGGCAGCACGCCGGAGCGCAGATCGCGGGAGACCAGCTCGGGCGCCACGATGGCGACGAAGAAGATCACCAGCCAGCTCATCGAGTCGTCGAACGCGTAGTAGTCGAACAGCCAGGTACCGGTCTGTGATCGCACCGCCGCGTTGATCACCGCGACGAGCAGCACGATCCCGGCCACACCCCACGGGAAGATCTTGGACTTGGCCGAGCGGCCCAGGCCGAAGGTGGCCCGCAGCCCGTGCTGGTAGAGAGCGCCCAGCACCGCGGCCCGGCCGAGCCGGGGACCCTCGTAGCGCTGGTACCCGATGTCGTGGATGACGCCGGCGTCAGACATCGGCCGTCTCCTTCGCGGTGAAGAGCTCGGCGACGCGGTGACGCCGCTGGTCGAGACGGTGCAACGGCAGGTCGAGGTCGGCTACGGCGCGCAGGATCCGGTCGTACGCGCTCTCGGACTCGAGCGGGACCAGCAGCTGCCGGCCGTCCGGAGTGACGATGAAGCCGAGGGCGCGCAGCGCCGAGGCGAGCTCGTCGGTGCCCTCGCTGACCTCGACGGCGAGCACATCGGACGCCGTGGTCATGCTGGAGATCCGGTCGGCGCGCAGCAGCCGGCCGGCCTCGATCGCGATGAGCGAGTCGCAGATCCGCTCGACCTCGCCGAGCAGGTGCGAGCAGACCACCACGGAGATGCCGAACTCGGTGCCGATCCGGTGGATCAGGGTGAGCATGGCGTCCCGGCCGGCCGGGTCGAGGCCGTTCGTCGGCTCGTCGAGCAGCAGCAGGTCGGGGTCGTGCACGAGCGCCTGGGCCAGCTTGACCCGCTGCTTCATGCCGGTGGAGTAGCCACCGATCTGCCGGTAGCGCTCCTCGTAGAGGCCGACGTGGCGCAACGCCTCGGAGGCCCGCTCGCGCGCCGCGGTCTTGGGCAGGCCACTGAGCCGGCCCACGTGGGTGACGAACTCGGAGGCGGAGACGTCGGGCGGCAGGCAGTCGTTCTCCGGCATGTAGCCGACCCGCGCGCGGACCCGGTCGGTCTCGGTGACCGGGTCGAGCCCGAACACCCGGACCTCTCCCGAGCTGGGCGCCAACAGCCCCAGCATGATCTTGATAAAGGTGCTCTTACCGGCGCCGTTCGCGCCGACGAGCCCGATGACGCCCGCTTCGACGTCGACGGTGAGGTCGGACAGTGCCGTTACCCCACCGCCGTACGTCTTCGTCAGCGTCTGAGTCGCGATGATGGTCACGCGCCCAGCCTAGGAACAGCCCGCACCCTTGCGGATCCGGACGAACCCTGAGAGACGCCTCGGGGTCTCTCAGCTCACTCTCAGCCTGTGTTGCGCATCCCGGCCGCAATGCCGTTCACGGAAGTGAGCAGCGCCCGCTCCAGCGCCGTCGAGTCGGACGGCGCACGGCGTGCGCCCGGCCCGGTGGACGCCTGGTTGTCGGAGTCGGCCAGATCGCGGTACTGCCGGAGCAGCGCGACCTGCAGGTGGTGCAGCGGCAGCAGGTAGGTGTCCCGGACGCCGAGCGTGCGCTTGAGTTCGGGCTGCGAGGCCAGCAGGTCGTTACCGCCGGTGATCGCCAGCACCTCGCGCACGGTCAGTTCGTACTCCTCGCGGATCTTCTCGAAGATCGGGTGGAGGTTCGCCGGGACCAGGGTCTCGACGTAGCGCCGGGCGATGTCCAGGTCGGTCTTGTTCAGCATCATCTCGACGTTCGACAGGAACGTCTTGAAGAACTGCCAGTCGGCTGCCATCTCCTTGATGTGCTCGGTGTGCCCGGCTTCGCGGGCCGCCTTGAGGCCGGTGCCGACGCCGAACCAGCCCGGCACGATCTGCCGGGTCTGGGTCCAGCCGAACACCCACGGGATGGCGCGCAGGCCGCCGAGGCCGGCGTCGGCGTTCGGCCGCTTGGCCGGCCGGGAGCCGATGTTCAGCTGGCCGAGCAGCTCGGTCGGGGTGGCCGCCCAGAAGTACGCCGGCAGGTCCGGGTCCTGGACCAGCGTGCGGTACTGCGCGAACGCGGCGTCGGACGCCACGTCCATGGTGTCGTCCCAGCGGGCCAGCCGCTCCAGGTCGACCGACGGGGTGGTGTGCAGCAGGGTCGCCTGCAGCACGGCCGCGACGGTGAGCTCGAGGTTTTCCCGGGCCAGGGCGGGCAGTGTGTACTTGTCGGAGATGACCTCGCCCTGCTCGGTCACCTTGATCGCGCCGTCCAGCGTGCCGTACGGCTGGGCCAGGATCGCCTCGTGGGTGGGGCCACCACCCCGGCCGACGGTGCCGCCCCGGCCGTGGAACAGCCGCAACCGCACCCCGTGCCGGGCCGCCACGTCACGCAGCGAGCGCTGCGCCTTGTGGATGCGCCACTGCGAGGTGGTGATGCCGGCCTCCTTGTTGGAGTCCGAGTAACCGAGCATGACCTCCTGCACGTCGCCGCGGGCCCGGACGATCTCCCGGTAGGCCGGCAGGTTGAGCATCTCGTCCAGCAGTTCGCCACCGGCGTCCAGCTCGGCCGGGGTCTCCAGCAGCGGCACGATGTTGACCCGGGCCCGGCCGGTGTGGATGTCGACCAGGCCGGCCTCGCGGGCCAGTACCGCCGCCGCCAGCACGTCGTCGACGCCGAGGGTCATCGAGATGATGTAGGTCTCGATGACGTCCGGGCCGAACCGCTCCTGCACGTCCCGGATCGTGTTGAACACGTCGAACGTCTTGCGGGCCGAGTCGGTGAGCGGGGTGTCGGCGCTGGCCAGCGGCCGCCGCCCGCCCAGCTCGGCGGCGAGCAGCTTGGTGCGGTCGGGCCGGTCCAGCGCCGCGTAGTCCTCGACCTCGCCGACCTGTGCGTACATCTGCTGGAGCACCTCGTGGTGCTTCTCGGCGTGCTCGCGCACGTCGAGCGTGGCCAGCTGCAGGCCGAAGGCGGAGACCGTGCGGATCGCCGAGGCGACCACACCGACCGCGGTGAGCTGGCCGGAGTTGCGGGCCAGCGAGGCGCGCATCAGCTCGAGGTCGCTGATCAGCTCGTCGTTGCCGAGGTAGTCGCGGCCGGGCACGTGCGGGGTGCCGCGGCGCAGCCGCTCCCGGGTGTTCGACAGCTTCGCCTTGATCGCCCGGACCTTCAGGCGGTACGGCTCCTCGGCGTTGGTCTTGCGGAACCGCGGCGCGACCTCGGGCAGGTTGTCCAAGTCTTTGGCCAGCGACGCGGACAGGTCGAGCGAGACCCCGCGCAGCCGGCGGGAGACCGACAGCTCGTCGATCAGCTTGTCCATGGCCTTCTCGGCGGACTGGATGCCGTGCTCGTGCTGGATCATCAGGACGTCGCGGGTGACGGCCGGGGTGACGAACGGGTTGCCGTCCCGGTCGCCGCCGATCCACGTGCCGAAGGTCAGCGGGCGCGCGGTCGGCGCGGTCTCCACGCCCAGGTTGCGCAGCGTCTCGGCCAGGTCGGTGAGCACCTGGGGAGCGGCTTCCGCATAGAGATCGCGGAGGTAGTAGACGGCGTTGCGGGCCTCGTCGGTCGGGTCCGGCCGGTCCAGCCGCAGCTCGTCGGTCTGCCACAGCAGGTCGATCAGCTCGGCGAACCGCCGGGTCGAGGCGGTGGTGTCAGAGGCGCCGTAGAGAACCGCGGCGGCCGCCTCGGCGTCCAGCGCGTCGGCCAGCTGCCGCAGCTTG
Source organism: Paractinoplanes tereljensis (assembly GCF_016862435.1). Lineage (GTDB taxonomy): Bacteria > Actinomycetota > Actinomycetes > Mycobacteriales > Micromonosporaceae > Actinoplanes > Actinoplanes tereljensis. The sequence continues at coordinate 202,292 of NZ_BOMY01000013.1, read as the reverse complement.
GACAGGATCGAGCGGCGGGACGCCTCGGTCGGGTGCGCGGTGAAGACCGGGCGCACGGCGAGCCGGCGGGCGGCGGCGGCGATCTCGTCGGCCGGCACGCCCTTCTCGGCGATGCGCTTGGCCGCCTGGTCGAGCCAGCCGCCGTCCTGCGCCCGGCGGCGCCGCAGGTCACGGGAGCGGTGCACCTGCTCGGTGATGTTGGCCAGGTGGAAGTAGGTGGAGAACGCGCGGGCCAGCTTGGTGCCGGTGGTGACGTCCATCGCGGCGAGCCGGTCGGCGGCGGCCGCGGCGTCCTGGCGGACCAGGGCACGAACCTCCTCGACCAGGTCGAGCAGCGGACGGCCTTCCTGCCGGGCCAGAGTCTGGCCGAGCAGCGTGCCGATTCGCCGGATATCGGCGCGCAGGGCGGCGTCCGGGCCTTCGGGGTCGAGGTGGCCGGGCTGGTCGGTCATCGGGGCGCTCCTTATGGCAATCAGGTGCTCAAGGACGGCGCTGTCCCCGACTCTGCCGATGCTATCGGCGCGGCCTAGGGGCCGGGTGAATTGAGGCAAGTCTCACGGATCCGTCACGCTGAGACGGGTACCGCCGGACGAAGCGTAGCGGTCCGCCGGGACTTGGGGGCAGCCTTGGCCGGGGTGGGCGGCAGCAGGCGGGCGGGGGTCTCGGTGGCCTTCACCTTGCGGACGAACGCGAGCCGGGCGGCCGCGAAACCGGACCGGTCGGCGTACATGTCCCGGCTCATCTCGGCGAGTTCCTGTGCCTCGTACACCTCGATGGGGACCCTCTCGGCGGCAAGCCGCCTCGCCTTGGCCTGGCGCCGGTTGCGCGCGGTGCGCACCTCACTCTCGCGTTCGGCGAGGGCGGCCAGCCAGTCGGCGTACGCGTCGGGGTGGCGCGGTCCCACCTCGTCGACCAGGCCGATCGACCGGGCCCGGGCGGCACTGACCGGCAGCTTCTCGTCGATCAGCCGTTGCGCGGACTCCGCGCCGACCCGCCGCGGCAGTGTGAACGTGTGCAGTTCGGAGCCGTACAGCCCCATGTCGTAGTACGGGTTCAGGACGATTCCGTCGCGAGCGGCCACGATGTCGGCGCCCAGGCCGAGCATCACGCCACCGGCGCCGGCGCTGCCGGCATATCCGGCGATGACCACCTGCCGGGTACACGTGATGATCTCCCGGCAGACCTCGTTGATCGCCCGGATGTTGACCCAGGCCGCGCCGGCCGGGTCCGTCGAGGCCTCGATGACGTTGAGGTGGATGCCGTTGCTGAACGAGTCGGTGCCGCCCCGCAGCACCAGCACCTCGGTGTCCTGCGCGACCGCGTGCCGCAGCGCGGCGATCAGCCGCCGGCAGTGCCCCGGCGCCATCGCGCCGTTGTAGAAGTCGAAGGCCAGCCAGCCGACCGCCCCGGTACGCCGGTAGCGCACCTGCCGATAGGTGCCGGGATGCTCGGGCTCGCTGCCCACCGGCAGCGGCGAGTGGACCACCCCGCGCAGGCGCGCTCCGAGCAGCGAGGTCGCCGGGAGCTTGATGCCGGCCCGGCCGTGCCCCGGGTCGGCCGGCCGCAGATGTCCCAGCCAGACGCTGCCGTCCCCGGTGCCGACCAGCACCGCACCCTGCCGGCGGCTGAGAAGCTGGCCGGGGTGCCCGCCCCGGCCGAGGCCCGGCAGAGCGTCGTAGGCGAACACCGGGAGCCCGCCGACCTCGGTCTTCACGCCCGGGGCGCCGTCGGCGGCCCGGATCTTCCGGACGATCTGCTCGGTCGGGTCGGACCAGTCGAAGGTGCGGTCGGGCTGGCGCATGAGCGGCCGGGCCTTCCCCGGGCCGGCCGGCACCGGGGTGAAGGCCGGGTCGTGCGCCTTGGTGACCACCTCCAGGACGCACTCCATCGCGGCGTCCGCGACCGGCCCGTTGTAGAGCGACGACTTGCGCGGCGGCGCGGCCGGCAGGGCGAACGTGCGGGTGGCCCAGATCGGCCCGGCGTCCATCTCCTCGACGGCCTGCAAGGCGGTGACCCCCCAGGAGCGGGCACCTTCGGCGATCGCCCAGTCCAGCGAGGACGGTCCGCGGTCGCCGACCGGCCCCGGGTGAATGATCACGGTCCGCCGGCTCTGCCAGACCTTGGCCGGCACCCGGTCCTTGAGGAACGGACAGATGATCAACTCGGGGTCGGCCCGTTGCACCCCCGAGATCATGTCCGCCTCGCTGGTCGCGAACAGCACGCTCACGTCGTGCCCGGCCTCGCGCAGCGCGCACCAGGCCCGCTGGCTCAGTCCGTTGAACGCCGTAACGAGCAGCAGGATCCGCACGTTGCCTCCTTGGGAGCCTTACAACTCGCTGGGACTATTCTCCGGATATCGACCGTTATACCGGACATGTTGTCCGACCCGTAAATGTCAGAGGGCCGGACTAGACTCGTCCGCATACCCCCGTCCCGCCGGACGCTGGGGTTATTCGACGTGTTCGTGAGGTCATCACCATGCAGCTCTCCGGCCTGATTCCGGCGGCCCTGCGCGACCGCGGGCTCGCTCGTGCCCGCGACCTCGCGCGTAAGGGTTTCGTCGACTCCGACTCGCTCGACCTGACCGCGCCTGCCTCCTTGCGGCCGTTCGTGGTCGCCACCGTGGCCGGTGGCGCCGATCTCGGTGGCGCCGAGCGGCCGGTGCTCGCCGTGACGGCCACCAGCCGGGAGGCCGACGACCTGGCCGAGGCGCTCGGCTGCCTGATCGACCCCGACCGGGTGGCCGTCTTCCCGTCCTGGGAGACGCTGCCGCACGAGCGGCTGTCGCCGCGCTCCGACACGGTCGGCCGCCGGCTCGCGGTGCTGCGCCGGCTCGCCCACCCGGCCGGCCGGCCGCTGCGAGTGGTCGTGGCGCCGGTGCGCAGCGTGCTCCAGCCGCAGCTCAAGGGCCTCGGCGACCTCGAGCCGGTGGAGCTGGTCACCGGCGGGTCGGCCGACCTGGAGGGCGTGGCCCGGCGGCTCGCCGACATGGCCTACGCCCGGGTCGACCTGGTCACCAAGCGCGGTGAGTTCGCGGTGCGCGGCGGCATCCTCGACGTCTTCCCGCCCACCGACGAGCACCCGTCCCGGGTCGAGTTCTGGGGCGACGAGGTCGAGGAGATCCGCACCTTCGCGGTCGCCGACCAGCGCACCATCGACCCGGTCCAGCGGCTGTGGGCGCCGCCCTGCCGCGAGCTGCTGCTGACGCCCGACGTCCGCGCCCGGGCCGCCCAGATCGCCGCCGCGCACCCGGAGCTGGCGGAAATTCTCGACAAGCTGGCCGAGGGCATCCCGGTCGAGGGCATGGAGTCGCTGGCCCCGGCGCTGCTGGACGGCACCGACAGCATGGAGCTGCTGCTCGACTGCATGCCGGCCGGCACCCACGTGGTGCTCTGCGACCCCGAGCGCATCCGCACCCGGGCGCACGACCTGACCCGCACTTCCAATGAATTTCTCGAGGCCTCCTGGGCCGCGGCCGCCGTCGGCGGCCAGGCGCCGATCGACGTCGGCGCCGCCGCCTTCAAAACCCTTGCTGATGTACGCGCACATGCCGCGACCCTGTCCCAGCCGTGGTGGACCGTCTCGCCGTTCGGCCTGGCCGAGACGTCCGAAGCGCCCGCCGACGACCAGCCGTGGCTGGAAGCCGTGCCCGAGGTGGCGGTCTCTCCCGACCTCGGCGACGCCATCGCGCTCGCCGCCCAGCCGGTGCCGCTCTATCACGGCGACACGTCCCGGCTGACCGCCGATCTGACCGAGTGGGTCGCGGCCGGGTGGGCGGTCGCGCTGATCTTCGAGGGGCACGGCACCGCCCAGCGGGCCACCGAGGTGCTGCGCGACGCCGGCGTCGGGGTCACCCCGGTCGACTCCATCGAGAAAGCCATCGAGTCCGGCCAGGTGCTGATCACCTGCGGCGGGCTCAACCACGGTTTCGTCGACGCGGCCTCGCAGCTGGCCGTCATCACCGGCAACGACATCAGTGGCGGCCGCGGTGCCTCCACGAAAGACATGCGCAAGATGCCGTCCCGGCGGCGCAACACGATCGACCCGCTCGAGCTGAAGCCCGGCGACCACGTCGTGCACGAGCAGCACGGCATCGGCCGCTACGTCGAGCTGGTGCAGCGCACCGTGAACGGCGCCGACCGCGAGTACATCGTGATCGAGTACGCGGCGTCCAAGCGCGGCCAGCCCGGCGACCGGCTCTACGTGCCGACCGACCAGCTCGACCAGCTGTCCCGCTACGTCGGCGGCGAGCAGCCGACGCTGCACAAGATGGGCGGCGCCGAGTGGCAGAAGAGCAAGGCGCGGGCCCGCAAGGCGGTCCGCGAGATCGCCGCCCAGCTGATCCAGCTCTACGCGGCCCGGCAGTCGTCGCAGGGCCACGCGTTCGGTCCCGACACCCCGTGGCAGCGCGAGCTGGAGGACGCCTTCCCCTACACCGAGACGCCCGACCAGCTGTCCGCGATCTCCGAGGTCAAGCACGACATGGAGCTGGCCGTCCCGATGGACAGGCTGATCTGCGGCGACGTCGGTTACGGCAAGACCGAGATCGCCGTGCGGGCCGCGTTCAAGGCGGTGCAGGACGGCAAGCAGGTGGCCGTGCTGGTGCCGACGACGCTGCTGGCCCAGCAGCACTTCAACACGTTCACCGAGCGGATGAACCAGTTCCCGATCCAGATCAAGCAGCTGTCCCGGTTCCAGACCCCGACCGAGGCGAAGCAGACCCTGGAGCACGCCGGCGACGGCACCGCCGACATCGTGATCGGCACCCACCGCCTGCTGTCCAACTCGACCAAGTTCAAGAACCTCGGCCTGATCATCGTCGACGAGGAGCAGCGCTTCGGCGTCGAGCACAAGGAACAGCTCAAGGCCCTGCGCGCCTCAGTCGACGTGCTGACCATGTCGGCCACCCCGATTCCGCGCACCCTGGAAATGGCGATCACCGGCATCCGCGAGATGTCCACCATCGCCACCCCGCCGGAGGAACGCCACCCGGTGCTCACCTTCGTCGGCGCGCAGGACGACAAGCAGGTCGCCGCCGCCATCCACCGCGAGCTGCTCCGCGACGGCCAGGTCTTCTACCTGCACAACCGGGTCGAGTCGATCGACCGCGCCGCCCGCAAGCTGCGCGAGCTGGTCCCCGAGGCGCGGGTCGCGGTGGCGCACGGCCAGATGAGCGAGGAACAGCTGGAGAAGGTGATGGTCGGCTTCTGGGAGAAGGAGTTCGACGTCCTGGTCTGCACCACGATCGTCGAGTCCGGCATCGACATCCCGAACGCCAACACCCTCATCGTCGAACGCGCCGACCTGCTGGGCCTGGCCCAGCTGCACCAGATCCGCGGCCGGGTCGGCCGGGGCCGCGAACGGGCGTACGCCTACTTCCTCTACCCGCGCGAGAAGCCGCTGACGGAGCACGCCCACGAGCGCCTGGCCACCATCGCCCAGCACACCGAGCTGGGCGCCGGTATGTATGTCGCGATGAAGGACCTGGAGATCCGCGGCGCCGGCAACCTACTGGGCGGCGAACAGTCCGGCCACATCGAGGGCGTCGGCTTCGACCTGTACGTGCGCATGGTCGGCGAAGCCGTGGCGGCCTTCAAGGGCGAACGCCCCGAGGAGGAGCCCGAGGTCAAGATCGACCTCCCGATCGACGCGCACCTGCCGGTCGAGTACATCTCGGTGGAACGCCTGCGCCTGGAGATGTACCGCAAGCTGGCCGAGGCCCGCGAAAACAAGCAGCTCGACGAGGTGGTCGCCGAGATGACCGACCGCTACGGCGAGCCCCCGACCCAGGTGGCCAACCTGATCGCGGTCGCCCGCTTCCGCCAGGTGGCTCGCGCCTACGGCCTGACGGATGTCTCGATGCAGGGCAAGCACATCCGCTTCTCCCCGCTCCCGCTGCCCGATTCCAAGCAGATGCGCCTGAAGCGCTACCACCCCGACTCCGTCTACAAACAGGCCACCGACCAGGTGAGCGTCCCCCGCCCCGCCACCCGCCGGATGGGCGGCGAGCCCCTACGAGACCAAACCTTGCTCGAGTGGTGCGCCCAGCTCCTGAAAGACGTCCTGGGCGAGATCCCGATCAAGGCCGCGGTAGGCGGTTGATCCGTTTTCCGGGGGTCGGCGGCGTGGGTCACAGCGGGCGTGAGAGAGTCAGGCCATGCAGCGTGCTCGCCGACTCGCATCCGTCGCCGTCGTCGCGTCACTGGCCGTGGCCGGGCTTTCCGCCTGCCGGTCGGCGCCGTCGGTGGCCGCCTACCTTGGCGATGTTCGCATCACCGAGTCCCGTGTGCAGGATGTGTGGGACGAGGCGCAGGACGCGGTCGTCGAGGCCGCCGGGCCGGCCCCGGCCGCGCCGGTGACCATGCCGATCACCCGCACCGACGTGGTGCGCACCCTGGTCAGCTCGGACGTGCTGGCCAAGGTGGCCAAGCAGCAGAGTGTGTCGCTGCCGGCCGACCTGTCCTACGACGAGTACGCCACGTCGCTGCACGTCCCGGCCACCACCGAGTTCGTGAAGCTCTACGCGCAGGCCGACACCTACGTCCGGCTGCTGCGCGAGGGTGTGAAGAACCCGCCGGCGTCTACCGACGCCGACCTGCGTGAGGTCTACGACGTGCTTTCGGAGAACGGTCAGGTCGAGGGCTACTCGTTCGACCAGTTCAAGCAGAGCCTGCCCGACTCCAACAAGCAACTGGTGCAGACCGCCACCGCGGTGCGGCAGGAGATCGCCGAGATCACCGCGCCGATGAACATCACGGTCAACCCGCGCTACCAGCCGCTCGGCATCCCGGTGCTGCAGTTCCAGACGCAGAACGGCGCCGTGCGCCCGCTGGTGAGCGTCCCGCTGGGTGCGGACGAGTCCGTGCCGGTCAGCGCCGTTTCCTAAAGGTGCCCGCCCGGATCGTCCTGCTGGTCACCTCGCCGCGCCTGCCGGCCGGTCTGCTGACCGCGGCTGCCTGGGACGCCGTCCGGCAGTTCCCGGTGTTCACCGCGGCCGAGTCCGAGCAGTCCGACGCGCTGCGGCACGCCGGTGTGCCGGTGACGGTGGTCGATCCGGACCCGGAGCGGCTGCTGGCCGAACTCGCCGGGCGGGAAGCTGTGGTCTGGCTCTCCGGGCCGGCCGGTGACCAGGATTTCGCCCGGCAGCTCGGGCTGCGCCTGACCCGCGAGCCGGACCGGGCCGAGCTGGAACTCATGTACGGCTCCTGGGATCCGCCCGGCGCCCGCCTGCTCGACGCGGTGACCGTGATGGACCGCCTGGCCTCCCCGGGCGGTGACCCGTGGAAGCGGGCTCAGACCCACCGCACCCTGGCCCAGTACCTGCTCGAAGAGTCCTACGAGGCGTTCGACGCGATCGAGTCCGACGATCTGGGCGCTCTCCGCGAGGAGCTCGGCGACGTGCTCCTGCAGGTGGTCCTGCACGCCCGGCTGGCCGAGGAGATCCCGGACGGCGCGGCCTGGGGCATCGACGACGTGGCGGGCGACCTGGTCGACAAGATGGTCCGCCGCAACCCGCACGTCTTCGCCGGGGCCGAGGTGACCGGCATCGACGAGATCACCGAGAACTGGGAGCGGATCAAGAAGGCCGAGAAGTCCCGCGACTCGGTTCTCGACGGCATCGCGCTCAGCCAGCCGGCGCTGTCGCTGGCCGCCAAGATCCTGCAGCGGGCCGAGCGCGCCGGCCTCGGCGTACCCCTGCCCGGCGGTGATGACCTCGGCCCGGCGCTGTTCCGGGTGGTGGCCGAGGCGCGCGCCGCCGGGGTGGACGCCGAGGCGGAATTGCGGCGGGCCGCATTGGAGTACGCGGAAGAAGTGCGGAGCGCCGAGCAGAAAAATGTCGGACCCGCCGAGTAGTTTTCTCGGCATGCCGGAGTTCGTGCCCCTCGCTGAGCGCATCGTCGACGCCATCCTGCAGAGCGATCCCGCGATCGCCTCGGAGGCCGGCGACCACCGTTATGACGACCGCCTGCCCGACCTGTCGCCGGGTGCGCTCTCCGAGCGGGTGAGCATGCTGCGCGATGCCGCCGATTCGCTGTCCGGCATCGATCCCGAGTCGTTCGGCCCGGAAGACCAGGCCGACCACGCGATTCTCGCGGCGATGGTCGAGCGCGACCTCTTCGAGCTGACCGATGTGCGCGAGCACGAGTGGAACCCGTTGCACCACAACCCGGGCCCGCTGCTGCACGCGCTGATCGCCCGCCAGTTCGCGCCGGTCGAGGAGCGACTGACCAGCATGGGCGGCCGGCTCGCGGCGATTCCCGACGCGCTGGCCACCGCCCGGGCGGTGCTGCGCGACGTGCCGCGCATTCACGCCGAGACCGCGGTGGGCCAGTTCGCCGGCACAGCCGCGCTGATCCGCGACGAGTTGCCCGCGCTCATCGCGCAGCAACCGAGCATGCGGGGCGCGGTCGAGCCGGCCGCCGCAGCGGCACTGGCCGCCCTGAGCGAGTTCGACGGCTGGCTGCACACCCGACTGGAGAGCGGCGAGCCGGGCCGGGATCCACGCCTGGGCCGCCCGCTGTGGGAGGCGCGGCTCTGGCACACCCTCGACACCGAGCTGCCCGCCGCCGACGTGCTGTCCCGGGCCCGGGAGCGGCTCGACCGGGTCGGCGCGGAGCTGCGCGCGGCCGCTGCCGAGCTGGTGGGCGGGCCGGAGAGCGACGAGACGGTCCGTCGCGCGCTCGACAAGCTCGCCGCCGACCACCCCGACGACGCCACCATCGTCGACCTGGCCAAGGTGACGATGGAGGAAGCGACCGCGTTCGTCCGCGAGCACGACATCCTCACCCTGCTCGACGACCCGTGCGTGATCGAGGAGATGCCCGAGTTCGCCCGCGGCGTCGCGGTGGCCTATTGCGACCCGCCCGGCCCGCTCGAGACGGCCGACGTGCCCACGTTCTACTGCATCTCGCCGACCCCGGCCGGCTGGTCCCCGGAGCGGGTCGAGTCGTTCTACCGGGAGTACAACGACCACATGATCCGCGACCTGACCGTCCACGAGGCGATGCCCGGCCACTTCCTGCAGCTGGCGCACGCGCGGCGGTTCCGGGCCGAGACCCGGGTGCGGGCGCTCGGCTGGTCCGGCCCGTTCTGCGAGGGCTGGGCGACCTATACCGAGGAGCTGATGGCCGGCCTCGGCTTCGGTGGCCTGCCGGTGCGCCTGCAGCAGCTGAAGATGCAGCTGCGGATGTGTCTCAACGCGATCATCGACCAGCTGGTCCACTGTGCGGACCTGCCCGAGGCCGAGGCGATGGAGCTGATGACCGTCCGCGGCTTCCAGGAAGAGGGCGAGGCGGCCGGCAAGTGGCGCCGGGCGCTGCTCACGTCCACTCAGCTGAGCACCTATTTCGTGGGCTACACCGAGGTGGCCGAGATCGCCGCGGCCCGCCCGTTCGGCGCCACCCCCAAGGCGTGGCACGACGCCATGCTGGCGCACGGCTCCCCGCCGCCGCGCCACCTGCGCACGCTGCTGGGCGTTTAGCCGATAGATCCACAGGTCAAGAGGAGGAGGTGGCCTCCTTGACCTCGCACGCCCACAAAGCCGCCGACAACCCCTGGCTGGAGCGACTGGCCCGTGCCGGGCTGGTCGGCTACGGCGTTCTGCACGTGCTGTTCGCGTGGCTGATCCTGCGCATCGCGTTCGGCACCGCCCCGGCCGACGGCGACCAGTCCGGGGCGCTGCACCACCTGGCCACCAAGCCGTACGGTGCGGCCCTGATCGTGCTGCTCGTGGTCGGGCTGACCGCGATGGTGATCTGGCAGGTCTTCGAGGCGGCGATCGGTCACCGTGGCGAACGGGGCCGGCATCGCGTCTACGAGCGGGTCGCGTCGGCCGGCCGGGCCGCGTTCTACACCTACCTCGCGTGGACCGGCATCAAGGTGCTGCGCGGCAAGAACAAGTCGACTGCCGACCTGCAGGAGCAGGCCAGCCAGGACCTGATGGTGTCCGGCGGCGGCCGGCTCGCGGTGGCGGCGATCGGGGTGGTGGTCGCCGCGATCGGTGTCGGCCTGGCGATCTACGGCCTGACCAAGAAGTTCGAGAAGCACCTGCGAACGTCCCGGATGACCACCCAGGTCCGCCAGGTCGTGCGCCGGCTCGGCGAGGTCGGCTATTCGGCCAAGGGCGGTGCCTACGCCATCGCCGGCGTCCTGCTGGTGGCCGCGGCCGTCACCTACGACCCGGACAAGGCCCGCGGCCTCGATGCGGCGCTACGGGCGATGGCGGCCCAGCCCTACGGCACGTGGCTGCTGGTGGTTACCGCGCTCGGGATCGCGGCCTACGGGGTGTTCTCGGTGGTACAGGCCCGTTACCGGAAAGTCTGAGAGCGCCGGTCCGTTATCTGCGCCGAGCCCGGCAGGTCGAAGCCGGCCGGCTGGGCCTTTTCCTGGTACGCCGTCAGGGCCTGCTCGAAGCGCTGACCCGCAATCGTGCCGGTGAAGCTGCCCAGCGCGCCCTCATTGGTGACGCAGATGCCGAACTCGGCCGTGGGCGTGCCGTCGACCTGCTTGAGATCGAGGCAGGTGGCGTGTCGCCCGGCGATCGTGGTGTCGTGCGGCACCGCCTCCACCTCCTGGTCGAGGGAGGCCGTGTTGAGCAGGGCGAGCGCCGCCTCCGGGGTGATCAGCGTGCTGCCGGTCAGCGGGGCCGCGGTGGCCGGCGCCGGGTCGGTCCGGGTGCACTTCAACGTGGTGTCGCCGGTGCAGCGGGTGGTGCCGGTGGTCTGCTCGAGGAGCCGGCCGCCGGGATAGACATATGACGTCCGGGCGGGCTTCTGGGCCTGCGTCACGGTCGCGGTGTCGCCGCCGGCGAGCTGATAGGTCGCCGTGTACGTGAGTCCGGTCACCCGGGCGAGCTGGGTGGCCATCTCCGAGACCAGGTCGTCGCGGCTGATGCCGGCCGCGCTGGCCTGGTCGAGACCGGCGCACCCGGTCGCGCCGAGCAGCACCGCGACGCTTGCGAGACCGGTGACGGTAAGGCGCAGACGGAAGGGCACGACTGACACCCTTGCCTACCCGTGCAACCGGGCGCAAACGAGAATCCGACTCAGTCGTTGCCGCGGTTGCGATGCATCAGCTGGTTCCGCATGATGTACCGCCGGATCACCCGGGCCTGCACTTCTTCCTGGTCGTCGAAGACGGCGACCATCTCCACCGAGAGCGGGCCACGCACCGGCACCTGCTGGCGCATCGAGTTGACCTTGTAGGTGGTGGCCGGGAACGACACCACCTCGTCGCCGACCTGAATACTCAGCGTCATCTCGTCGCCGGGGTACAGCTCGACGTCGGTGAAGTGCGCCCGGACCGCCCGCTCGCTCATGTCGTGCACCGTGCCGGCCGCGTCCTGGTGTCCCGGGCGGCTCATCACCACCGGTTCCCCGCCGCCGCCGCGCACGTAGGAGCGGCTCTGCAGCACCGCCGGGTGGCCGGTGAAGCGGACCTCCACCCGGTTGCCGTCGACCGCCAGCACGTACCCCTGCTGGGCGTACCGGCCGCGCGGAGCCGCAGCCCAGCGCAGTTCCACCGTCGAATTCGCGGGAGGCACGTGGGCCATCGCCAGGGAGAGTGTGATCACCGTCCCGGAGGCGTGCACCACTCGTACCTCGGGGTTCGTTTCGCCGTACGAGGTCATCTCGAGGTATGACCCATCCGGCGGGAGAGTCGGAGCGCTCATAGTGCCCGGGTGTTCGGCACTTAAGTCCCGATCCTTAGCCATCCGGCATAAGTTCACCGGCCCCCCGTACGCCCGATCCCGGGCCCGGATACGCTCAGTGCCGTGGTCGGCCGCAAGGTCGCGGTCGAAGACCTGCAGCCTTATGAAGGGGAGCGACACCACACATGGCCACCATTGAAGCGATCGTCGCCCGCGAGATTCTCGACTCCCGGGGTAACCCGACCGTCGAGGTCGAGGTCGGGCTGGACGACGGAACGGTCGGCCGCGCCGCGGTGCCTTCGGGCGCCTCCACCGGCGCGTTTGAGGCGCTCGAGCTGCGCGACGGCGACAAGGGCCGTTACCTGGGCAAGGGCGTTGAGAAGGCCGTTGCCAACATCGAAGACAAGATCGCCGACGAGCTCATCGGGTACGAAGCGAGCGAGCAGCGGCTGATCGACCAGAAGATGCTCGACCTGGACGGCACCGCCGACAAGTCGGAACTGGGCGCGAACGCGATCCTGGGCGTTTCGCTGGCGATCGCCAAGGCCGCCGCGCAGTCGGCCGAGCTGCCGCTGTTCCGTTACCTCGGCGGCCCCAACGCGGCGCTGCTGCCGGTGCCGATGATGAACATCCTGAACGGTGGTGCGCACGCCGACTCGAACGTCGACGTGCAGGAGTTCATGATCGCCCCGATCGGCGCGCCGACCTTCCGCGAGGCGCTGCGCACCGGCGCGGAGGTCTACCACGCGCTGAAGTCGGTGCTGAAGAAGAAGGGCCTGTCGACCGGTCTCGGCGACGAGGGCGGCTTCGCGCCGAGCCTGCCGGCCAACGCCGCCGCGCTCGACCTGATCGCCGAGGCGGTCAAGGCGGCCGGCTTCACCCTGGGCACGGACATCGTGCTGGCCATGGACGTCGCGGCCACCGAGTTCTACAAGGACGGGGCGTACGTCTTCGAGGGTTCGCCCAAGTCGACGGACGAGCTGATCGCCTACTACGCCAAGCTGGTCGACGAGTACCCGATCGTCTCGATCGAGGACCCGCTGGCCGAGGAGGACTGGGCCGGTTGGAGCGCGATGACCGCTCAGCTCGGCAACAAGATCCAGATCGTCGGCGACGACCTGTTCGTGACCAACCCGACCCGCATCGGCCGGGGCATCGCGGAGAGCGCCGCCAACTCGGTTCTCGTCAAGGTCAACCAGATCGGCTCGCTCACCGAGACGCTGGACGCGGTCGACCTGGCCCACCGGGCCGGCTTCAAGACGATGATGTCGCACCGTTCGGGTGAGACCGAGGACACCACGATCGCCGACCTCGCGGTCGCGGTCGGCAGTGGCCAGATCAAGACCGGCGCCCCGGCCCGTTCGGACCGCGTCGCCAAGTACAACCAGCTCCTGCGCATCGAGGAGCAGCTGGAGAGCGCCGCCCGGTACGCCGGTGCGGGCGCTTTCCCGCGTTACCGGGCCGCGTAACGGCCCGACCGAAGATCATGGAGTTGTGGCACTCTCAATGGGAGTGCCACAATCCGTGGCCGGTCGAGCGGGGGAGCAGGGGTGACCACACAGCGACGCGCACCGAGCGGACAGGGCCCGTCCCGCCGTCCCGGCTCGTCGCGGGTGCGCACGACCGGCACGACCCGCGTGCAGACTCGCACCCGGGCCCGGCCCGCGCCGACCCGCCGCACCGTCAACGTGGGCACCGGCCCGGCTAAACGCACCGCCGCCCCGCGGCCACGCGCGCTGACCGGCCGGGCGACCGTCTTGATCGTGGTTTTCGTGGCGCTCGCCTTGGCGTACACGTATCCGTTGCGGGTTTATCTCGCCCAGGAGTCGCAGATCGCTCAGCTGGAGGCCGACCAGGCCGCCCAGCGCAAGCTGATCGCCGCCAAATCGCAGGAACTGGCCAAGTGGGACGACCCGGAATACCTCCGGGCCCAGGCCCGGGAGAGACTTTTCTACGTGCTGCCGGGGGAGACCCCGCTGCGCGTGCTCAACGACCCGGCCGGCGCGGCCAAGGAGTCCGGTAAACCGGCCGCGGCCGTCCCCGACCGCTGGTATTCCACGCTGTGGAGCAGCGTCCAAGCCGCCGACTCGGAGCCTTCCAACTGACTATGGCCACACCCTCCGAAGCCGACCTCGAGATCGTGGCGGCCCAGCTCGGCCGCCCTCCCCGCGGCACCCGGGCGATCGCGCACCGCTGCCCCTGCGGCAATCCCGACGTGGTCGAGACCGAACCCCGCCTGCCGGACGGCACCCCGTTCCCCACGCTCTTCTATCTGACCTGCCCGCATGCGACAGCCGCGTGCAGCCGGCTGGAGTCGGCCGGCGTGATGCGCGACATGCAGGACCGGTTGTCGACCGATCCGGAGCTGGCCCAGCACTACGCGAAGGCGGCCGAGGACTATCTGGCCCGGCGCAAGGCCATCGAGGACGTCCCGGAGATCTCGCACGTGGCCGCGGGCGGCATGCCGGACCGGGTGAAATGCCTTCACGTCCACCTCGGGCACGCCCTGGCGGCGGGCCGGGGCGTCAACCCGTTCGGCGACGAGGTGCGCGACGCCGTGGAGCCATGGTGGGTCGAAGGACCCTGCGTTTCTCTTAAAAAGGACGAATGAGTGGAAATCCGGCGGGCGCGCACCCGGGACATCAGGGCCATCCGGGCTCTCGTCGATGCCTACACCGCCGACCGGCGCCTGCTCAGCAAGGCTACGGTCACGCTGTACGAGTCGGTGCAGGAATTCTGGGTCGCCGTCGACGAGCAGGATCGCGTACTCGGGTGCGGCGCCCTGCACGTGATGTGGGAAGACCTTGCTGAGATCCGTACCGTCGCGGTTGATCCGGCCTTCCGCGGCCGCAAGTTGGGGCACAAGATTGTGTCCCGCCTGCTGGATGTGGCAAGGGAATTGGGCGTAGCCCGGGTTTTCTGCCTGACCTTCGAGACCCATTTCTTCGGCTCGTTTGGATTCACCGAAATCGATGGCGCGCCGGTGCCGCATGCCGTCTACGAGCAGCTCCTGCGCTCCTACGACGAGGGTGTCGCCGAGTTCCTCGACCTGGAGCGGGTCAAACCCAACACCCTGGGGAACACGAGAATGCTGCTGCACCTATGAGAGTCGCGGCGATCGACTGCGGCACCAATTCGATCCGCCTGCTGATCGCGGACGTCGCGGACGGCGAGATCACCGATGTGGTCCGGCGGATGGAAATCGTCCGGCTGGGCGAGGGCGTCGACCGCACCGGCCGGCTTTCCGACGAGGCGCTGGCGCGCACTCGCGCAGCTCTTCAAGCCTATGAATCCGAAATATCGGGTTTGGGCATCAAAAAAGTCCGGATGTGCGCCACCTCCGCCTCTCGGGACGCCTCCAACGCGCACGAGTTCCGCGACATGGTGCGCGGTGTCCTGGGTGTCGACCCCGAGGTGATCACCGGCGACGAGGAGGCGCGGCTCTCCTTCACCGGCGCGGTGGCCGGCCTGGATGCCGATCCGCCCTTCCTGATCTTCGACATCGGCGGCGGCTCGACCGAGTTCGTGACCGGCGTCGACGGGGTCGAGCACGCGATCTCGACGGACATCGGCTGCGTCCGGATGACCGAGCGGCACCTGCACTCCGATCCGCCGTCGGCCGCTGAGATCGCGGCGACCGAAACGGATATAACGGACGCGGTGGATGCAGCGCTGGCTGCGGTTCCCGGCCGAGAGGCGCGCACGCTGGTCGGGCTGGCCGGCACGGTCACCACGATCACGGCGCTGGCTCAGGGGCTCCCCGGTTACGACGCGAGCCGGATCCACCACGCCCGGGTCAGCCGCGAGGCGGTCGCCAAGGTGGCCGACGAACTGCTGGCGATGACCACCGCCGAACGTCTCGCCCTGCCGGTCATGCACCCCGGCCGGGCCGACGTGATCGTCGGCGGTGCCCTGATCCTGAAGATCGTCATGGAGCGCTCGGGCCACGAATCCCTGATCGCCTCGGAACACGACATCCTCGACGGCATCGCCTTCTCGATCGCCTAGAGCCGTCCCTTTTGGGCAGTGCCTACTACTCCCGCCTTGACGGTACTTCGCAGTGCGCAGTACTGTGCGGCGCGTGGATACGACCCAGCTCCTCAAGGGCGTGCTGGACCTGGCCGTCCTGGCCGCCCTCCGCGACGAGGACGGCTACGGCTACGACATCCTGCGCCGGTTGCGCGCGGCCGGTCTGGACGAGGTCGGCGACGCGTCGGTCTACGGCACGCTGCGCAGGCTGTTCAACGGCGGCCTGCTCAACACCTACGTGGTGCCCAGCGACGAGGGCCCGCACCGGAAGTACTACGGGCTCAACGCGGCCGGCCGGGCCGAGTTGCAGAGGTCCGGCAAGATCTGGCACGGGTTCGCATCCACGATGGACGACTTGCTGCGCGAGCGGGGGGCGGCGTGAACACCACGGCACAGGACGAGATCTACGAGTACGTCGGCGCCGTCCGGCAGGCCCTGGCGGGCCTGACCGACGAGATGCGCGACGAACTGCTGGAAGACCTTCCGGAACACCTGGCGGAAGTCCTGGCCGAGGATTCCGGCACGCTTGTCGACCGCTTGGGCACCCCCGAGGCGTACGCCGATGAGCTGCGCTCCTCTGCCGGCCTGGTCGGCGGTTTCCCGGATCCGCCACCGCCCCGCTTCCCGCAGTTGGTCGAGACCCGCGACAACCTCCTTCGGTTGCTGGGGCAGGCGGACGTACGCGTCGGTCCGGTGATTGGCTACCCGAAGGCCAGCGACTTCCTGATCCTGCTGCGCCCGGCCTGGTGGGTGCTCCGCGGTTACCTGGCCGCGATGGCGATCGCTTTCCTTCTGGACACCAACCGCAGCGGCACCGGCCTGCTGCCCCGGGTTGGCGACAACGAGCTGGTCGCCCTGTTCCTGCTGGCCGGCGGCGTGATCGTGTCGATCGTCCTGGGTGGACGCAGCCGCAACTTCGCCCGCGGGCCCCGCTACGCGCTGCGAGCCGGCACCGCCTTCCTGATCATCTTTGCCCTGGCCGGTTTCGAGGGCGCCGACAGCAGCGCCCGCAACATTCAGTACAGCGATGCCAATTACGGCACCTATTACGACAACAACCCGTACAGCCACGTCAATGACGTTTTCGTGTACGACGGCACCGGAAAATTGGTGAGCGGCGCCCACCTGTACGACCAGGATGGCAACCCGATCGAATTCGGCGACAGCAACTGTGTGGACCAGGCGCAGTACGACGCGGCCATGGCCCGGGGTGGCGGTTACCCCTGGTGCGCCGAGAACGCCCCGTTCGGCAGCGCCAGCCCGTCCGCGCCGCCCTCACCCACCCCGTCCAGCTAGTTATCTGCTGTGGCAATGGTGCTCAGCTTTGTGGGACTTGCGCCGTGGGGTGTCGGAATCGAGGTCATCGAGTGTGAGACCCCGGACGGCGTGGTCGACATGTACAACGACTCCATGCTGCGATCGGCGACGTTGACCTGCGATTCCGTGCCCACCCTGTCGTTCCAGCTGGTCGACGACCGGAGTGGCCGAGACTATTTCCTTGAATTCTTGGCCGTCAAAGACCTCGTATTCAAGCAGGAGCCGCTGACCTTCGGTGCGAACCGATGGGATCCGCAACGGGTCAAGACCTTCTACGGCGTGGAGCTGCCGTCGACGGTCGGCGTGACCACACTAGAAATCCGAACCATCGTGGGCGACTACAACTTGCAATGTGACTCCGTGCGGTTCCGGTGGGGTTAAGCGCAGGCGTCCGTCAGGAATCCGGACGAGCCGCGAGGAGGACCTCGGAACCGACCGGCCGGAAGCCGGCCGCATGGAATGAGCGCACGGCCCGGGCGTTGCCCGGCGACTGCTGAGACCAGATCATTTCCCCTTCCGGTACGAGATGCCGGGACGCCACCGCCAGCTTCCGCCCGAGCCCGTGGTGGCGTTCGCCCGGCTCGACCTCGATGGCCATCTCCCACCGCCCGGCAATGCCCCGCCCGAGAACGACCACGCCGCCGTCGGCGATCCAGACCCGCACGTCGTCTCGCCGGGCCAGGGCCCGGCGAACCCGGGGATGCTCGGTGTCGCTGATTTCCTTGAGTGCGACCGGCGGTTCTCCCGGCAGAGCAGAGGCGACGGTGAGCAGGTCGATGGTCTCGGTCCGGCGCCCGGTTCGCGTCAGCAGCGCGGCGAGGAACAGCGGGTTCATCGCCGCCGCCAGCGGATCACAGTCGATCCCGGCCAGCGTGGCCCGCACCCAACCCGGGTCCTCGTCGAGGAACACCACCGAATGCCCGGTGAACGCCACCACCCCCGCGTCCCGCGCATTGTGCTGCGGCACAACGGTGACCCCGGCGTCGTCCGCCGGAAACCGCCCGGCCCCAGCCGCTTCCAGAATCCCCGCAAGTGTCTGCTCCATACCCCCATTAGATCGGTGGGTTCAGCAAGCGTCGCGCCCAGCCGTGAGCACGTCCCGGACGTCCTCGGGGTACAGCAGAAGCACGATGGCCTCTCGGTCGGGGCGATAGCGCACATCCCGAACGTCGAGCAGCAAGTCACCAAGATCGACGCGAAGATCCGCCTCCGGGTGCCCCAGCAACATTTGCATCAGCTCAATGCGGTCCATGACCACTCCCCACCGCAACAGTGCGAATCGAACACTCGCAACGCAATGTTTCTCCACACCGCCGACACCACCGAGTCTTAATCCGAAAGCTCAAGAGCCCCGCCAGAAATCCCACAATCATCGCGGACGTCACCGCCACCGCCAGTGCCATTGTTTCTCCTCCACAGGCTGCAAAATTGGCCTTCACAGTCTGCTGAGGACACCGATAGGCTCGTAACCCTGAATGGACTTTCCGGGAGTCGCCGTGCGGCGAATCCTTTTCATGTGTGACTCGCGTGGCGAAGATCTTGATTCGGTGGCGGGAGTGTGGAATGCCCGAGGAACAGATGACGCCGTCGGCGTTTCTGCTTGGCGAGTTGCGGCGGGCGAGGTCTGCGGCAGGCCTGAGTCAGGAGGACCTCGGCAAGTCGATCAACTATTCCGGCTCGCAGGTCAGTGCGGTGGAGACCGGTCAGCGTCCGCCTACTCGGGATTACCTGGTTGCTGTCGACGGTGCGCTGGGCACCGGCGGCCTGTTCGAGCGCGTGCTCAGCGAGTTGGTCGGCCTCGACCAGGCTCCGGTCTGGTTTCGGGACTGGCTGATCATCGAGCGCGAGGCGACGCTGATTCGATGGTTCGAGCCTTCGATCGTCCCTGGCCTGCTGCAGACGGAGACCTACGCGCATGCCGTCATCGCGGGCTCCGGCATGGTCGACCCGGCCGAGATCGAGCAACGCGTCGTCACGCGGATGGAGCGGCAGCGGGTGCTGTCATCGTTGACCCCGCCAACCCTGATCGCACTCATTGACGAAGGTGTGCTCCGCCGCGTCGTCGGTGATCCGAAAGTCATGGTGCGGCAGTGCGAACACCTTCTCGAATGCGCCGAGGAATCCAGAATTCAGGTTCACGTCGTCCCGGCATCGGCCGGGTCATACGCCGGGCTTGCCGGGCCCTTCATCCTTGCCAAAGGACGCGACTTCGAGGCCGCCCATCTCGATACACCTTGGCAGGCTCAGATCGTCGGTCGCCGCGATGCCGTTGATAGCCTGATCAAACGATGGGAGGCGATCCGGGGTGAGGCGCTGCCCTGGAAGCACTCCATTGACTTGATCAAGGAAGTGGCGGAGTCATGGAAGACCTGAGCGGGGCCGTCTGGCGCAAATCGATTCGCAGTGACAACGGCGGGGCCTCCTGCGTCGAGGTGGCCGCGAACCTGCCCGGCATCGTCGGCGTGCGGGACAGCAAGGACCGCTCAGGTCCGGTGCTGACCTTTGCCCCGCCCGTCTGGGCGGCGTTCGTCGAGGGCCTCAAGGGCGGCGAGTTCGACCTGCCTGGGTGATCGACTGGTTTTCCTATTCGCCCACCTCGCCGTCGATGCTCTCGCGCAGCAGGTCGAGGTGGCCGCAGTGGCGAGCCGTTTCCTCGATCATGTGGGCCAGTGCGTAGCGCAGGGTGAAGCTCTGACCGTCGGCGCGGGCTCGGTCGTCGAGCGCGGCATCGGCAATGACCGCGGCGGACCTCGCGCACTCGGCGCGATAGGCGTCGACGAGGTCGGCCAGGGTGTCGCCGGGGGCGATGGCGAACGCGCCGGGTTCCTCGTCGGTCCAGGGTTCGGGCAGGTCGTGGTCGGCGAAGTCGATGCTGAACCAGAATCGCTCGACTCCGGTCAGGTGCTTGACCAGCCCGGCCGGAGTGAGCGTGGAAGCCGGCACCGAACGACCGAAAGCCTGCTCGTCGGTGAGCCCGGCGACCTTGGCGACCACCGTGCCGCGCAGGAAGTCGAGCAGAGTGGTGAGGGTTTTACGCTCGCCGGCATCCTGAGCGGGGCGGACGCGGACCAGGCTTGCCGAGGAATCCACCATCGGGCCACCGTAGCGACGGGCACCGACAATTTTCGGCTCCCGGATCCCGGCCGGTCTTCTCGGATTCCGGGCTTGGTCCCGCATCGTGGTCATCGCTCCCAACCAGCGGACGGTCCTCCCGCATTGCGGTTGACCCCACGTCCACAAACCACCCGAAACGGGTTATAAGCTGCGGCAGATTTCTGATTCGCCACGATCATGTTGAATTGCTGCTAGCTCCTAACGCGAGGTCCTCAAGATCGCCACGCGCCGGAGCGCCCGGCGGCGTGCGGCGCCAGGGCGGTGGCGGGGCAAGGGCGAGCGATGCAGCGCCGGGGTGCAGTTGGTGCGGGCGTCGGGCGGCAAGCGCGCCACGGCGGCAAGCGCGCCACGGCGGGAGGCGCGGCGTGGCGGCAAGCGCGGCGCGGCAGGAAGCGCGGCGCATCGGGACGACGTTGGGGGCGCGGCGGGGGAGAGGTGGACGTGGTGAGGTTGGGTGGGGTGGAATCCCGTACCGCGAGGGACGTGGTGCGGCGGGCGGCCGCGGCCGCTGACCTCGGCGTGCTCGACGCTGAGATCGCGGAGTGTTTTGCCTGCCCGCGGCTTGTCGAGTGGCGGGAGGAAGTCGCCCGGGTCAAGCGGGCCGCCTTCCGCGACCAGGTCTACTGGGGCCGGCCGATCCCGGGCTTCGGCAACGCCGACGCCGAGATCGGGATCCTCGGCCTGGCCCCGGCCGCGCACGGCGGCAACCGCACCGGCCGGCTCTTCACCGGTGACCGCTCGGGTGACGTGCTCTTCGCCGCCCTGCACCGCGCCGGCCTGGCCAACCAGGCCCTCAGCGTGTCGATCGACGACGGCCTCGAACTCCGTAATACCCGGATTTTCCCGGCCGTGCGGTGCGCGCCGCCGGACAACAAGCCGACCCCAACGGAGCGCGACACCTGCGCGCCCTGGTTCCACCGGGAGCTTGAACTGATTCGCCCGACTTTGAAGGTCGTCGTAGCGCTCGGGGCATTTGCCTGGGGTGCGTGGTGGCCCGCCATGAGCGCGGTCTACAAAGTCAAAGCCCCGGTGCCCCGGCCGAAGTTCGGGCACGGCGCGCTGGTCAGCCTGCCGGGCGTCCCGGACCTCCTCGGGTGTTTTCACGTCAGCCAGCAGAACACCTTCACCGGACGGCTCACCCCGGCGATGCTCGACGACGTGTTCGCCCGTGCGAAGTCCCTCGCGGGCCTGGCATGATTCGGCACGTCCGATAACCGAAGCTCCGAAGCCAAGGGACAGCCCGCGCTGATGGATCTCGCCGCTGTGCGACGTTGGTGGCCGATGGCCGCCGTCTTCGTGCTGCTCTTCGTGACCGCGCTCGCCGCCACCCGGTCGGCGCCGCAGCTCGATCAGATCCAACCGGACGCGACGCCGACGCCCCCGCCGCTGCTGCCGACCAGCCAGCCCAGCGTGTCGAAGGCTCCGCAGCCGCCGCCCGAGGCCGCTCAGGGCCTGCCGGAATGGCTGGGCACCGCGGCGCTGGTCCTGTTCGGCCTGGTGCTGGCGGTCGCGCTGGTCGTGGTGATCTGGGCGGTGCTGCGCGACGCGGCCAAGCGGCGGGCACGCAAGGGCAAAAGGCAGATCAAAACCAGTCAGGACGGCACGCGTACGGCGGACGAGCTGGTCGCCGCGCTGGACGCCGGCCTGGAGGAGTTGTCCGACTCCGATCGGGACCCGCGCCGTGCCGTGATCGCCTGCTGGGTCCGCTTGGAGCAGGCCGCGGCGGCGGCGGGCACCACCCGGCATCCGGGGGACAGCCCGACCGACCTGGTCGGCCGGCTGTTGCGCGAGCAGCAGGTCGACGCGCACGTGCTGGCCGCGCTGCTCGAGGTCTACCGCGAGGCGCGCTACGCGACGCACACCGTCGACAACCAGATGCGCCAGCAGGCGATCAGCGCCCTCGAAAGGTTGCGGGCCGATCTGGGTGCGAGCGCGGGGGTGCTGGGATGAGCGACGGCGGGCTCGACCAACTGTTCAGCTTCCGCGACGACCCGGTCGAGGAGGTCGTCGAGGCGGCGCCCAAGCAGAAGTCGCGGGCCTGGTGGGTGGTCCGCAACGCGCTGCTGATCGCCGGGGCCACGGTGGTGACCATCGCCGCGATGCGCGCCGGTGGACTGCACATCTCCGTACTCCTGGTGGTGGCGTTTTTCATCGGTTTGCGCGCCGTGCTCTACGCGGTGTCCGAGGTGGCGCCGCCACCGCTGCCCAAGAGGCGGGGCGGCTCTCAATATAAAGACGACGGCCGGGCCCTCGATTCGCTGCGTGCCGCGGTGCGCCGCTGGGAGCGAAACCTGGACCGGGCGCACACCGATCCGGATCTGTATACGAGTAACGTCCTGCCGGTGATTGCCGAGCTCGCCGATGAGCGCCTGCGGCTGCGGCACGGGATCACTCGGACGTCCGACCCGCGGCGTGCCCGCGAGTTGCTCGGCGACCCACTTTGGGCGGCTTTGCACGATCACGGGCGCCGCACGGCGAAGTCCCGTGAACTGGAGACCTACGTGGATGCGTTGGAGAGACTGTGACGGAAAATGCCCTTCCCCCGTACGAGGTGGGCAGGTTGGCCGGTGCCGTTCTGGACTCGGTCGGCAGCGTCCTGGTGGGCAAGCGAGAGTCCCTCGAGCTCGTCCTGGCCGGCATCCTGGCCGGCGGGCACGTGCTGCTGGAGGACCTGCCCGGTCTCGGTAAGACGCTGACCGCCCGGTGTTTCGCACAGTCGCTCGGCCTCGACTTCCGCCGCCTGCAGTTCACCCCCGACCTGCTCCCGGCCGACGTCACCGGCTCCTTCCTCTATGACCAGCGCAAGGGTGACTTCGCGTTCCGGGCCGGCCCGGTCTTCACCAACATGCTGCTGGCCGACGAGATCAACCGGACGCCGCCGAAGACCCAGGCCGCGCTGCTCGAAGCGATGCAGGAGAAGCAGGTCTCGGTCGAGGGTGTCACCTACCGCCTCGACCCGCCGTTCCACGTGCTCGCCACCGCCAACCCGATCGAATACGAGGGCACCTACCCGCTGCCCGAGGCCCAGCTCGACCGGTTCCTGATCCGGGTGTCGTTCGGTTACCCGACGGCCGAGGAGGAGTGGGAGGTGCTGCAGCGCCGGATGTCCCGCCGCCAGGAGGAGTCGTTCCTGCAGCCGGTGGTCAACTCCCAGGTGTTGCAGGCCATGCAGACCGCGCTGGAGAGCGTGACGGTCGAGGACTCGATCGGCCGCTACATCGTGTCGCTGGCCGCGGCCACCCGCGAGCACGCGTCGGTCCTTGTCGGCTCGTCCCCGCGTGGGTCGCTGGCGCTGCTGCTGCTGGCCCGGGCCCGGGCGGCGATGGCCGGCCGCGACTTCGTGGTGCCCGAGGACGTCAAGGACGTGGCCATTCCCGCCCTGGCCCACCGGATCACGCTGCGGCCGGAGATGTGGCTGCGCCGCGTCGACCCGTCGTTCGTGGTGCAGGAGGTGCTGACCAACGTGCCGGCGCCGGCCAGCGGCGCGCTGCCCACCTACGCGCGGCATGACTGACCGGCCGCTGCTGCGCTTCGCGGTGCCACAGGCGCCGCCCGAGCCCGAGTTGGTGGCCGGGCCGGCCTGGGTGCCGACCCGGGCGCTGGGCCGGTCGGTGCTGCTCACCGGCTTGCTCCTGCTGCTCGGGGTGGCGCTGGGCCGGGTCGACCTGGTGCTGCTGGCGGCGCCGTTCGCGATCGGTGCGGCGGCCGGCCTGCGCCGGATGCCGCGGTCCGCACCCGAGCTGACCATCTCGGCGGGGGAGGACCACATCGTCGAGGGCGGCCAGGTGGAGGCCGCGGTGACCGTGACCAACCCCGACGTCATCACGTACGACCTGGTCGTGGTGCGTACCCGTACCTCTCCCTGGTTGAAGCTGGAACACGCCGACCGCCCGTTCGCGATCCGGGTGCCGCCGGACGGCTGGCACGCGGTGGATCTGCCCGGCGACGCCAACCGGTGGGGCCGCCAGGACGTCGGTCCGGCGGCGGCGCGCGTCGCCGCCTGCGGCGGCCTGCTGGCCTGCCGGCCGGTGGTGGTGCCGGCCCGCGCGGTGCGGGTCTATCCGGTCACCGATCCGTTCAACGCCACCGAAGCCATGCCGGCCGCCGCCGGCCTGGTCGGAAACCATCGGTCGCGACGGCCGGGCGAGGGCGGCGAGCTGGCGGGCGTACGGCCGTTCGCGCCGGGCGACCGTCTGCGGCGCATCGACTGGCGGGTGTCGCTGCGCACCCGGGATCTGCACGTCGCGTCCACCCTCTCCGACCGGGACGCCGAGGTGCTGCTGCTGCTCGACGTGCTGGGCGAGGTGGGCCGCTCGGGCGGGGTCGGCGGGGGCGCGTCGGTGCTGGACACCACGGTCCGGGCGGCCGCCGCGATCGCCGAGCACTACCTGCACCGGGGCGACCGGGTGTCGCTGCTGGAGTACGGCGCGACGGCCCGCCGGCTGCGCCCGGCCACCGGCCGCCGGCAATACCTGACCGTTCTGGAGTGGCTGCTCGACGTGCGGCCCGATCCGGTCGAGTCGGAGAACGACAACTACGCGAACGTCTTCGGCGCCCACCGGGTCTCCTCGGACGCCCTGGTGATGGTGCTGACCCCGCTTGTCGACCCGCGCTCGGCGGACATGCTGGCCCAGCTCACCCAGTCCGGCCGGTACGTGGTGGCGGTCGACACGCTGCCCCCGGGGGCCGCCCCGGCCAACCGCGGGCAGTGGACGCCGCTGGCCACCCGGCTGTGGCGGCTCGAGCGGGAAAACGTGCTGGGCCGGCTGCGCGAGCATGGCGTGCCGGTGGTGGCCTGGGCCGGGGCCGGCAGCCTCGACCTGGTGCTGCGTGACGTGGCCCGGCTCGCGTCGGCACCTCGGGGGCGTTGATGGCCCGGTCCTTCTCGGCGGTGGTCACCTCCGCCCGCGCGGTCACCTCCCGGGCCACCGCGACCCCGTTCCTGGTCCGCTGCGGGGTGGGTCTGTCCGGCCTGCTGGCGATGCTGGTGGCCTGGCCGGTCTCGCTGCTCGGGACCCAATATTTCATCCCCCTCACCCTGCTCGCGATCTATCCGGCGGTGGCACCGCGCGGCCGGGGCGCCACCCTCGCGGCGATGGCCGTGGTGGGCGGCTGGCTGGTGGACACGGCTGGTTACGGCGCCGAGGTGGAACTGTGGCGGGTCCTGTCGATCGCCACCCTGCTCTACCTCGGACACAGCCTGACCGCGCTGGCTGCGGTTCTGCCGTTCGACGCGGTGGTGAACCTGGACATGGTGGGCGGCTGGATGTTCCGCGCCGCGCTCGTGGTGCTGATCTCTGCGGTACTCACCGTGTTCACCTTGGCACTCTCCGCTGACCTGGCCGGCAGTGCCTTCCTGGTGGCGACGCTCGTCGGCATCGCGGGCGCGGTCGGCGCCACCGTCCTGATTGCACGGCTCTTGCAGAGAGCGTGAAATCTCGTGGAAATATGTGCTTCATGGCACTTGACAAACGGTGTTGTCGTACATCACAGAACGGGGCGTGACGGTCGATCACGCGCGACAATGTCTATGTGAATCCGCAGCGCATCGTCGTCGTAGGGGCAGGGCACGTAGGGCTTTACGCTGCTCTCCGCCTGTCCAAGAAGCTCAACCGGCGCCGCGCCGAGGTGGTCGTCATCGACCCGCAGCCGCACATGACGTACCAGCCGTTCCTCCCCGAGGCGGCGGCCGGCAACATCAGCCCGCGGCACTCGGTCGTCCCGCTCCGGCGTGAGCTCCGGAAGTGCCGCATCGTGTCCGGCGAGGTCACGAAGATCGAGCACGCGCGCAAGACGGTCACCATCCAGCCGATCGACGGCCCGTCCACCGAGATGGAGTACGACCACATCATCGTGGCGCCCGGGTCGGTCTCGCGGACCCTGCCGATTCCCGGTCTCCGGGAGCAGGGCATCGGGTTCAAGACCATCGGTGAGGCCATCTACCTGCGCAACCACATCATGGACCGGCTCGACGTCGCGGCGGTCACCCCCGACCCGGCGGTGCGCAAGGCATCGCTCACGTTCGTCTTCGTCGGTGGCGGCTTCGCCGGCATCGAGGCGCTCGCGGAGATGGAGGACCTCGTCCGCGACGCGCTGCAGTACTACCCCGACCTGGACCAGAAGGAGGTCCGGTTCGTTCTCGTCGAGGCGACCAACCGGATCCTGCCCGAGGTCGGCGCGAAGATGGGCGCGTACGCCGCCCGCGAGCTCTCCAAGCGCGGCATCGACCTGCGCCTGGACGTCCGGCTCGAGTCCTGCGTCGACGGCGAGATCGTGCTCAGTGACGGCGACCGCTTCCAGGCCGAGACCCTGGTCTGGACGGCCGGCGTGAAGCCGTCGCCGATGCTGGAGCGCACCGACCTGCCGCGCGGCCCCCGGGGCCACGTCACCTGCCTGCCCACCCTGCAGGTCGTCGACGGCGACAAGGTCCTCGACGGCGCCTGGTCGGCGGGCGACTGCGCCCAGGTCCCCGACCTGACCAACCCGGGTGCCTGGTGCTCGCCGAGCGCCCAGCACGCGGTACGGCAGGCCAAGGTGCTGGCCGACAACATCCGCACGGTGGTCCTCGGCGGCCTGCCGAAGGAGTACCGGCACAAGTACGTCGGCAGCGTGGCCGGCCTCGGCCTGTACAAGGGTGTCGCGCACGTCTACGGCATCAAGGTCAAGGGCCTGCCCGCGTGGTTCATGCACCGGACTTACCACATGAGCCGTATCCCGTCGTTCAACCGGAAAGTCCGGGTCGTCGCCGACTGGACGCTGGCCTTCGTGCTGCAGCGGGAGACGGTCGCCCTAGGCCAGCTGCACACCCCGCGGGAGGAATTCACCCACGTGACTCCGCCGGTCAAACTGCCCGAGGAGCGCGAAAAGGTCGTCGCGGGAGCCCGCTAGGCTGATTCCACTGCCCGGGCGGCACCCGATACGGTGTGACTGCCCGCCCGGGTGGTGGAATGGCAGACACGGCCGCCTTAAAAGCGGCTGCCTTACGAGGCGTGCGGGTTCGAGACCCGCCCCGGGCACCCCCTCGTCGGTCTCGCTGTTTAGACAGACTTCGTATTTTCAGGCTACGCACAGCTTCTGGCACCCTCATCCGGTGCGTATGGCCTTTACCCTGGAAAGACCGCAGTTGACCTCAGGGAGGCTGGACACAGTGAAATCTTCGAACCCGGTTCTGAGCCGCCTCGGCCAGGCGGCCGAACGCGAGCGGACGGCCGGGTACGGATACGGCGAGCCGTACCCCTCCGGTCCGGGCTACGCGGCGGCTCCGCCGGTCGCGCAGCCGATGACGATCGATGACGTGGTCGTCAAGACCGTCATCCTGCTCGGCATCACCGGCATCTCGGCCATCGCCGCGTGGAACCTGATTCCTAACAGCGTGGTCGGTGTCGCCTGGTTCGGTGCCGCGATCGTCGGCCTGATCCTCGGCCTGATCATCTCGTTCTCCCGGGTGGCCAACCCGGCGCTCGTGGTGACCTACGCGGTGGTCGAGGGCGCCTTCGTCGGCCTCGTCAGCGAGGCCTTCGAGAACTTCTACAACGGCATCGTCCTGCAGGCCGTGGTCGCCACCTTCGGCGTCTTCTTCCTGATGGCGCTGCTCTACAAGTCGCGGGTGATCCGGGCGACGCCGAAGTTCACCAAGGGTCTGATCGCCGTCATGGGCGGCCTGTTCATGATCATGATCCTCAACCTGGTGCTCTCGCTGTTCGGCGTGCACACCGGCATCCGCGACGGTGGTGCCATCGGCATCATCTTCAGCATCGTCTGCATCGTGGTCGCGTCGCTGAGCTTCATCCTCGACTTCGACCAGATCGAGCAGGGCGTCCGGATGGGCCTGCCCCAGCGCTACTCCTGGACCTGCGCGTTCGGCATCCTGGTCGGGCTGATCTGGCTCTACCTGGAGATCCTGCGCCTGCTCAGCTACCTGCAGGGCAGCAGCAGAGACTGACGCTCGCGAAAATCGGCGCCCGGATCGTCCTCCCACGGTCCGGGCGCCGATTCGCGTCCGGGCTACGCTCGCGGCGTGACCGATTTCGCCGCCTCCGTCGACCGCCTGCACAACCACGTGCGGCACTGGGAACAGCCGCGCTGGCGCGGCAAAAAGGCCGATCAGGTGTACGCGTTGGTCCAGCTCCTGGCCGACCTGGGAGCCGACGCCGAGGGGCAGCCGCGCCGGCCGGTCCCGCGCGAGCACGACATGATCCTCCCGGACCAGCTGCGGGTGGTCGCCGACGACCTGTTGGCGGCCGCGCCCGATGAGAAGACGCTGGCCGAGGCGGCCGCAGCCGTGGACGACGTCCGCCGGGAGATATGAAAACCGCCCAATAAACCCGCCGAGCCCGGCCGCTCGTGGCAGACCGGACCCGGCGGAATTCCGGAGGGTTCTAGCTGAGGCGCTCGACGATCAGGGCCATGCCCTGGCCGCCGCCGACGCACATGGTCTCCAGACCGATGCTCTTGTCGTGCCAGTCGAGCGAGTTGAGCAGCGTGCCGGTGATCCGGGCGCCGGTCATGCCGAACGGGTGACCGACCGCGATCCCGCCGCCGTTCACGTTCAGCTTGTCGATCGGGATGCCCAGGTCCTGGTACGACGGGATGACCTGGGCCGCGAACGCCTCGTTGATCTCTACCAGGTCGATGTCGTCGATGGTCATCCCGGCCCGCTTCAGCGCCTGCTTCGACGCCTCCACCGGGCCTAGCCCCATGATCTCGGGGGAGAGCGCGGTGACGCCGGTCGAGATGATCCGGGCCAGCGGGGTGATGCCCAGCTCGCGGGCCTTCGTGTCGCTCATGATGACCACCGCGGCGGCACCGTCGTTGAGCGGGCAGCAGTTGCCGGCGGTGACCGTGCCGTCGGGGCGGAACACCGGCTTGAGACCGGACACGCCGTCGATGTTCACGCCGGGGCGGGGGCCGTCGTCCTTCGACACGACCGTGCCGTCCGGCAGCGTCACGGGAGTGATCTCCCGCTCCCAGAAGCCGTCGGCGATCGCCTTCTCCGCGAGGTTCTGGCTGCGTACGCCGAACTCGTCCTGCTCCTCGCGGGAGATGCCCTTGATCTGGGCCAGGTTTTCCGCGGTCTGGCCCATCGCGATGTAGACGTCCGGCACCTGGCCGTCGGCGCGCGGGTCGTGCCAGGTCTTGCCGCCCTCGGCGTAGCCGGCCGTGCGGGCCTGCGCCTCGGCGAAGTACGGGTTGTCCCAGCCGCCGCCGACCAGCGCGGCCGCCGCCGACGGGAGGCCGTCGGAGCTGCCCCGGGCGAAGCGGGACACGGTCTCGACCCCGGCCGAGAGGAAGATGTCGCCCTCGCCCGCCTTGATCGCGTGGAACGCCATCCGGGTGGTCTGCAGCGACGACGAGCAGTAACGGGTGATGGTGGCGCCGGGCAGGCCGTCGAGGCCGAGCTTGGTGGCGACCACGCGGGCCATGTTGAAGCCCTGCTCGCCACCGGGCAGCCCGCAGCCGAGGTAGAGATCCTCGATGAGGGCGCGGTCGAGCTGGGGCACCTTGTTCAGGGCGGCGTCGACGATCGTGGCGGTCAGGTCGTCGGGACGCAGGTCCTTCAGCGATCCCTTGTGAGCGCGGCCGATCGGGGAGCGAGCGGTGGCGACGATGACGGCTTCGGGCATGAACCCACGTTAACCGGTGAGTAACAACCTCTGCGAGTGCAACTTTGTCACACGCCGGTCATCTTTTTATCGGAGAGGGCTCATCGCCGCTTTCGCCACGGCTGGGTACAGAGCGTGCGCCCAGACCCGGTAACCGTCGGCGGAGGGGTGGAAGCCGTCGTAGCAGAACGTGCCGGCGTCGGCCCGGAAGACCGCGCCGGTCTCCTCGCCCAGGTCGACCACCACGCCGTCGGCCGCCAGCACCGCCTTGGCCTGCGCCTTCGCCATCCGGCGGCCGAGCAGGCCGGCCACCTGGCGCAGCGGCGGCGCGATCGCGCGGAGCGCGCCCAGGTCGGGACAGGTGCCCACGACCACCCGCACGCCCGCGTCACGCAGCCGCCGGACGGCCTGACCGAGCAGCTCGGCCGACTCCTCGGGACTGCGCAGGCTTGTCGCGTCGTGCGCGCCGATCAGCACCACGGCCACGTCGGGCCGCTCGCCGAGCAGCGCCCGGGCCACCTGGGTGCCCAGGTCGGCCGACCGGGAACCGGCCACGCCCACGCTGGAGAGCAGCACGTGCCGCTCACCGGTGTCGGCACCGCCCTCGGCCAGCAGCCGGGCCAGCTGGCCGCCGACCGTCTCGGACAGCCACTCCACGCCGACCCCGATCGCGGCCGAGTCACCGAGCAGCACCAGGCGCACCGAGGGCGCGGAAAGCCGGCCCATCGAGGTGCGCAGGGCCAGGCCCATTGTCGGTTTCGCGTAGCGCCGGGCCTTGGCGGCGAGCACTTCGCCGGCGAGCAGAGCGACCCCGCTCACCGCGCCGGCGAGCAGACCGGTAGCCGCTGCTCTGCCGATCCGTGCGTTCAGCCCCGCCATCTCTCGCCTCCCTGCGTAACGACGACGTTATTGATCCGCTGGGGTCCAGCCTACGGCGCCCGCCGCCGGACGGCCGCTCGGAACCGATGCCTTATGTCCGAACCAGGTGCGCGGCTCGCCGAACCAGGGGTGCTTGCGCAGCACCGCCCAGCGCCCGGCCGGACCGCGCTCGCGCCCGCCCACCTTGGCCGGGCTGACCTCGGTGCCGGCCGTATTGACCGCCTCCTGCGCGGCCTCCTCCAGGCTCCGCACGCCCTCGCCGGCGGCCAGTGCCGGGCGGTCGTCCTCGCCGAGCGCGGCCAGCAGGGTCGGCAGCATCACCGAGGCGGCCCGCGCGTAGCCGTCGGCGGACGGGTGGAAGTGGTCCGAGCTGAACATCCGGGCCGGGTCGGCCTCGAACACCGGGCCGAGCAGGTCGACCAGCGACACCGTGCGCCCGCCCGCCTCGACCACGGCGACCGTCTGCGCGGCGGCCAGGTCACGGCTCCACTTGCGGGCGAGCCAGCGCAGCGGCGGCTTGATCGGCTGGATCGCGCCGATGTCGGGGCAGGTGCCGACCACGACCTTGCAGCCGGCCGCGCGCAGCCGGCGCACCGAGTCGCCCAGGTAGCGCACGGCCATCACCCGGGCCGACGCGTGCGTGACGTCGTTGCCGCCGATCAGGATCACCGCGACGTCCGGCGCGTATTCCAGCGCGGCGTCCACCTGGTAGGGCAGGCCCGACGACATGGCCCCGACCACGGCGACCCGGTAGAGCTTCACCGGGCGGTGCAGGCGGCGGGACACGCTGGTGGCCAGCAGGGCGCCGGGTGTCTCGCGGGGACGGTGCACGCCGTACCCCGCGGCCGAGGAATCGCCGAGCACGACCATGGTGAGGGGCTTGCCGCCGAATTTCGCGCCGTAGATGCCGTCTCCGCGCGGCGGCGGGGCCTCGGCCATCGGGATGATCCGGCGGGCGCCGGCCGCCTGCCGCAGCAGGACCCCGGCCGAGAGGGCGGTCAGTCCGGCCAGCGTGCCGGTCACTCCGCCGACGATCTGGCCGGCCAGTTTTATCCGGCGCCAGTCCTCGGCGGTGATTTCGATGCCGCTCATGGGTATCCCCCTCCCAGATCCGGCTTGGAATTCGAGGCTAACTCGTTGCGGCGAGAAGCAATCATGGCGGGCCCACGTCATGCTTGAGGAACCGAGGGGAGAAATTGTGGCTAAGACGTTGAAGCGGACGGCGGCTTTCACCGCGTTGGCCCGGCAGTTGATGCGGGGCTCGCGCGGCGGACCGTCGCTGAGCAAGCGCATCGCGGCCGTTCCGCGGATGCTCAAGGCGAGCGCGACAGGCCAGTACGACGGTGGCATGCGACTGGCGTTGATGGCCGCCGCGACGGCGTACGTGGTGTCGCCGATCGACCTCATTCCCGAGGCGTTTTTGCTGGTCGTTGGCCTTGCTGACGATGCTGTCATGATCACCTGGCTGGCCGGCACGGTGCTCGCCGAAACCGAGCGCTTCCTGGAGTGGGAGAAGCAGCGGGATCGCGTCGTCGTAATCTAGGGCGTGCGTTACTACGACAATGTCGTCGAGATCATCGGTGACACACCCCTGGTCAAGCTGAACCACGTCACCGAGGGCATCTCCGCCACGGTGCTGGCGAAGGTCGAGTACTTCAATCCTGGCGGTTCGGTCAAGGACCGGATCGCCCTACGGATGGTGCAGGACGCCGAGAAGGCCGGCCTGCTTCGCCCGGGGGGCACCATAGTCGAGCCGACCAGCGGAAACACCGGTGTCGGCCTGGCCCTCGTCGCGCAGCAGCGCGGCTATAAATGCATCTTCGTCTGCCCTGACAAGGTCAGCGAGGACAAGCGCAACGTTCTCAAGGCGTACGGCGCCGACGTCGTCGTGTGCCCGACCGCGGTCGCTCCCGAAGACCCGCGGTCCTACTACAACGTCTCCGACAAGCTGGCCCAGGCGCCCGGCGCCTGGAAACCGGATCAGTACTCCAACCCGGCCAACCCCCGGTCGCACTACGAGGAGACCGGCCCCGAGCTGTGGAAGCAGACGGCCGGCCGGATCACCCACTTCGTGGCCGGCGTCGGAACCGGCGGCACGATCACCGGAGTCGGGCGCTACCTCAAGGAGCAGGGCACGGTCCGGGTGATCGGCGCCGACCCGGAGGGCTCGGTCTACTCCGGCGGCACCGGGCGGCCCTATCTGGTGGAGGGCGTCGGCGAGGACTTCTGGCCGACCGCCTACGACCGGGACATCACCGACGAGGTCATCGAGGTCTCCGACTCCGACTCGTTCGAGATGACCCGCCGGCTGGCCCGCGAGGAGGGCCTGCTGGTCGGTGGCTCGTGCGGGATGGCCGTGGTGGCCGCGCTCGACGTGGCCCGCCGGGCCGGTCCGGACGACGTGATCGTGGTGCTGCTGCCGGACGGCGGCCGGGGCTACCTCTCGAAGATCTTCAACGACGACTGGATGGCCCGGTACGGCTTCCTGCGCACCGGCGACGGCGACGCGCCCACCGTCGCCGACGCCCTGGCGGGCAAGGACGGCCGCACCCCGCCGCTGATCCACGTGCACCCGACCGAGACGGTGCGCGACGCGATCGACTACATGCGGGAGTACGGCGTGAGCCAGCTCCCGGTGCTCAAGGCCGAGCCGCCGGTGGTCACCGGCGAGGTGGCCGGGTCGATCGCGGAGAAGGACCTGATGGACGCGCTTTTCACCGGGCAGGCCCACCTGCACGACACGATCGAGCGGCACATGGTCGAGTCGCTGCCGATGATCGGCGGCGGGCAGCCGGTGACCGAGGCGGTCGCCCTCCTGGAGAAGGCGGACGCCGCCATGGTCCTCATCGACGGCAAGCCGGCCGGCGTCCTGACCCGGCAGGACCTGCTCGCCCATCTGAGCTGAGTTAGCTCAGTTCGGCGGGCACCGTGATGACGTCCACCAGGGCGTTCTTGCGTAGCAGGGTGATCGGGAGGTTGGCGCCGATCGCGGGGCTGAGCATGAGCCGCTGCAGGGCCTGGACGGTCTGCAGCGGCTGGCCGCCCGCCGAGATCAGCACGTCGCCCAGGTAGATCCCGGCGGTTCCGGCCGGGCTGCCCGGGACGACCTCGACGACCCGCAGGCCCAGCTTCTGGCCCAGGCGGGTGGCCAGGGGCGGGGGCAGCGGCGTGGGCATGCCGGCCACGCCCAGCCAGGCCCGGCGGACCCGGCCGGTGGCGACCAGCTCGCCGATGATCGTGCGGGTGGTCGAGTTGATCGGCACGGCCAGGCCCAGGCCGTACCCGGCGACTGCGGTGTTGATGCCGACCACCGTGCCGGTCGAATCGGCCAGCGCGCCGCCCGAGTTGCCGGGGTTCAGGGCGGCATCCGTCTGGATGACGCTGTCGATGATGCGCACCCGGCGGCCGTCCCGGGCCGGCAGCGACCGGCCCAGCCCGGAGACCACCCCGGCGGTGACCGATCCGGCGAGGCCCATCGGGTTGCCGACCGCCACCACCAGCTGGCCGATCCTCAGCAGATCGGCGTCGCCGAGCGGTGCCGCCGGTGCGCCCGGGTGGTGCACCCGGACCACGGCGAGGTCGGAGAGCGGGTCCGCGCCGACCACGTCGAATTTCGTCTCGGTGCCGTCGGCGAAGTCGGCGGTGCCGCCGGTCGCGCCGGCGACCACGTGGGCGTTGGTGAGAAGGAATCCGTCGTCGGTGAAGGTGACGGCCGAGCCGGCGCCGGCCCCGCGGGCGCTGCGCACCGAAAGCGCGGCGACCGAGGGGAGCAGGCTCGTGGCGACACCGGTCACGACGCGGCTGTAGGCATCGAGTGCCCCAGGTTCGACACCCGTGTGTTCGGTATCCATGTCGGCGTCAACAACCCGCTGGTCAAGGTCTATGCCGACCCCGCGTCCGCCCACGGCGAACACACCCCCATCACTCATCGCACGCGGTGTCCGACGCTGGGTGAGCTTCCTGCGGTTGTATCTGACGTACCGGAGGTTGTAATACATCCCGACGGAGTGTGACGGATGGTCATCGCCGACCAGTCAGTGCCGCCCGACATTGTGGACCGCCTTCTCTGGCGAGACGCCCAGCAGATGCTGGGACGGCACGCCGAGGCGGATCACGAAGGTAATTGCGTCTGGTGCGGATGGCGATGGCCGTGCGCCCCGCGCCGCCTGGCCGAACGCGCCGAGACCGCGTCCCGCCGACCGTGGCGGGAGGCATGGACCCTTCGGCACGACCTGAACAGCATTCGGGCCATGCCCGGCTTCGGGGACAACATGGACAGAGGTGCCCGGTACCACAACCGCGGCGATCTCCACTACTGACAACTCCATCGCACCACGCTTCGACGTCGCCGACAGCTTGACCTCCCCCGGCAGGCCCCGGCTCTCCAGCCCGGCCGACGTCTCCCGGCGGTGATGCCGCTGCGCCCCGCCAGCGCCGCGGCATCCCGCACCAGGACCCGCCCTACAACTGGTCAGGACCGGCACGCCTCCGCTGGTCCAGCGCCTCCGGCCAGGCGCGACCCCCGGTTTTGGGGCGGGGCGGTTGGCGGGAGCGCGTGACCACAGGTTCCCCCGCAATAACTCGGTCGCGCGCTCCCGCCCACCTATAAAGTGGGAGCGGTCCATAGTGGAGGTGCGGCGACCGCCATGTCCGTTCCTGCGCAGCTCCCCCCAGATATCTCCGGGTTCTCCGGCCGCGACGCCGAGCTCGCCCAGCTCGACGTCGATCCGGCCGGTGTCACGGTCGTCTTCGGCCCGCCCGGCACCGGCAAGAGTGCCCTCGCCGTGCACTGGGCCCGTCGCGTCGCGTCCCGTTACCCCGACGGGTGTCTCCACCTCGACCTGCGCGGATTCGACAGTTCCGCGCCGCGCGAGCCGTCCGACGGCCTGCGCCTGCTGCTGGCCGCGCTCGGCGTCGAAGCCGGCGCGATGCCGACCGACCTCGACGGCCGGCTCGGGCTCTACCACCGGCTGACCGCGTCGGCCCGGCTGCTGCTGGTGTTCGACAACGCCCGCGACGACGAGCAGGTGCGCCCGCTGCTCCCGGCCGGCGAGGCCAGCCGCACGGTGGTGACCAGCCGCAGCCGGCTCACCGGCCTGGTGGCCGCGGTCGGCGCCCGGCCGCTCGCCGTCGCGGCGCTGCCCCCGGCCGACGCCACCGCGCTGTTCCGGCACCGGCTCGGCCCCGAGGAGACCGACCCGTCAGCCGAGGCCGAGATCATCCGGGCCTGCGGTGGGCTGCCGCTCGCATTGACCCTGGCCGCCGCCCGCATCCGCACCGCCGGTTACCCACTGGCCGCGCTGGCGGCGCTGGCCGCCGAGTTGCGCCGGCCGGCCGGTCGCCTCGACGCCCTCGACGACCTCCGGGCCGTGTTCTCGTGGTCCTACCACGGGCTCACGGCCCCCACCGCCCGGCTGTTCCGGCTGCTCGGGCTGGCCGCCGGGCCGGACCTCGCGCTCGCCGCCGCCTGCGCGCTGGCCGGGCAACCGCCCGCCGAGACCCGCCGGACGCTGCGCGAACTCATCGAGTCCGGCCTGCTCGCCGAGCCCCTGCCGGGGCGATACTCGATGCCCGACCTGATCCGGGCATACGCCGGTGAGCTGGCCCGCGAGCTGGAATCGGCCGCCGACCGCCGGGCCGCGCTGACCCGGCTGCTCGACCACTACACGCACACCGCCTACCAGGCCGACCTGGTGCTCAACCCGACCCGGGCGCCGATCCCGATGACGCTGGCCGCGCCGGCCGACGACGTCCGGCCCAACCCGCTGATCGACATGAAGGACGCCATCGACTGGCTGCGCGGCGAGCGGGAAACGCTGCTGGCGGCGGTGCGGCAGGCCCGCGACGAGGGCCTGGACACCCAGGCGTGGCAGCTGAGCTGGGCGCTCGACTCGTTTCTGCACGAGGAACAGCGCTGGGACGACGAGGGCGCCGCCTGGGCGGTGGCCCTGGACGCGGCGGCCACCCTCGCCAACGGCCCGGCCCTGGCATACGCGTACTCGTTCCTGGCCGTCGCGGACGGCCGCCGTCAGCGCTTCGACGAGGCGCAGGCCCACATCAGCCAGGCGCTGGCCCTGGTGGAGGCGGCCGGCGACGTAGCCGGCATCGCCGAGTGCCGATTCATCCTGTCCTACCTGTGGTGGCTGCAGGGCGATCAGGACCGGGCAATGGCCGAGGCCGAGCTGGCCCTCGAACTGTTCGGCACGCTCGACGACCCGATCTGGGAGGGCAAGGCGGCGCTTGCCGTGGGGTGGTACGAAGCGCAGCGCGCGGAGCCGCGGATCGCGCTGACGCACTTCGCCCGGGCCCTGGCCCTGCAGCAGCGGTCCGGCGACTGGGAGAACGAGGCGATCACCCGGGACGCCCTCGGCATGCTGCACCTCTTCCTCGGCGAACAGGACCACGCGGCCCGGCACCTGGAGGAGGGCCTGCGGCTGGCCCGCAAGATCGACAACCCGGTGCTCGCGGCCCAGATCCTTGCCCACCTCGGTGACCTGCACGAGTCGCTGCACGACGCGGAGTCGGCGGACGAGCGCCGCCGTCAGGCGTACGAAATCCTCGCCGACCTCGGCCATCCGCTCGCCGCCGACATACGCCGGAAGCTCGCCCCCGCCAGTTCTCCGGACCGGCCCGCCGGGGCCGGCATCCGCGGCCATCGCCTGCGCCGCGGCATGTCGCAGGAAGACCTGGCCGAACGCACCGGCCTGAGCGTGCGCACCATCCGCTACCTGGAATCCGGCAAGGCCGGGCGGTCCCGCCCGGAGACCATGCGGCTGCTGGCCGACGCCTTCGGCCTGGAGGGCGACGAGCGGGAGCAGTTCCACCTGGCCATGTCCGGCTGATTGCCGGTTGCTTGCCGGTCCGCTGCCTGGGCGCCTAGCCGGTGATCCCCGACGATGAAGAGACATCTCGGGGGAGCGCCCGGGCGGTCGAAGGGCCGTCCGGGCGGGTGAGATCCAGGCTGTAACGCACTTGCGGCACCGGCTCCCCGCCCACTGCCTCGACCCGGGTGGCGCCGTCCGGCCGCCAGCCACCCCGGTCGTAGAAACGCCGGGCCGTCGCGTTCTCCTCAAGAACCCAGAGCACGGCCCGGCGGTCGCTGATCTCGGCGAGCCGCCCGAGCGCGTCGATCATGAGCAGCTTCCCGACCCCACTGCCGACCAGCGCCGGATCGACGTGAATGGCGTAGAGCTCAGCGGCCCCGTCAACCTCACTGGGCCCGACATAGGTGAACCCGACAAGCCGCCCGTCCTGCTCCGCGACGGTCAGCCGATGCGTGTCCCGCTCCCATTTCCAGCGCTCACTCCACCAGGCCCCAAGCACTTCCCCGGACAGCGACCCAAGAGCGTCAGCCGACAGGATGTGCGCATAGGAGTCAGCCCGAGACCGAAAATGAAGATCCCCAACCCCAACCAGATCAACATCTTCCCCGGTACGCACCACAACAGTCATCACCCCACGCTAACCGTCCACCCCCGGCGCCCCTTCGCGTGGGACGATGGTGCGGGAGGTGGGCCGATCATGCGTCGATACGCTAAGCCGCTGGTTGTCGCGGACGACCTGACGCTGCTCAGAGGCGAGACCACCGGGGTTGTCATCCTGCCGCGTTACCTCGACTGGTCCGGGGCAGCCGAATATGACCTCGACAGCCCTGGCCGGATCGTCGACCTCTACCGGACGGTCCTGATCGAGGCCACCAAGCCGGCCGACCTCCACGAATTCCTCGACCAAGCGACCCTCGCCCGGCTTTGGCCGTCCCTCTGGCTGCCGCCCGACCTCCGCCGAACCTGGGAACTGCGCTTTCCGGAGCTGCGGCGGACCGGCTCAAAAGCGACTGCCGCATAGGATCCCGGCATGGATCCGCGTCACCGGCAGCTTGCCGAGATCGCTCTTCAGGCCGCAGGAAATGACTACGGGCTCGCCCTCGCCGGCGGTTATGCCGTGCGGGCCCACGGCATGGGCGATCGCCCAAGCGGCGACGTGGACCTCTTCACCGACTGGCAGCGCCGCGCGGACTTCCCCGCCGTCGCTGATCTGGTCATCAAAGCCTTGACCGAGAGCGGTTTCGCCGTCGACGTCGATGCGCGCGCCGATACCTTCGCCCGACTGCTCGTCGCGCGGAAGGACGAGCCCTACGAGGAACCGCAAAAGATGGAGTTGGCCGCCGATTGGCGTGCTCATCCGCCGGTCACCTTGAGCATCGGGCCCGTTCTGCACCCGGACGACGCGGTCGGTAACAAGATGGCAGCGCTCTACGGTCGCGCCCTCGCCCGGGACTTCCTCGACATCGACGCGGTGCTTACCAGCGAGCGCTACTCGGCCGAACAACTCCTCCGGTTGGCGGAGGCGGCGGACTCCGGCTTGACCTTCGACCTAGCTGACGCCGGCTTTGCGCGCCGGGATCGGGACTCGCATGAGGTCTTCGGCCAGGACTATGTCGCCGTTGAAGTGGGGGCGGGCTTCGGTCAGGAAGCGGGACTGGTCGGGGTAGCGCTGGGAGAAGTGGGTCAGGACCAGGGTTCGGACGTTTGACTTGCGGGCCACCGTGGCCGCCTGGGCTGCGGTCAGGTGGCCTACCTGGGCGGCCAGGTCGGCGTCCTCGTCCAGGAACGTGGACTCGATTACCAGCAGGTCTGCGTTTTCGGCCAGGGCGTAGACGTTGTCGCACAAGCCGGTGTCCATCACGAAGGCGAAGGTCTGGCCGGGGCGGGGGACGCTCACCTGGTCCAGCGTTACGTCGCCCAGGTGGCCCAGGCGCTGCAGGTCGCCTACCGCGGGGCCGACTATGCCGTGTTCGGCCAGTAGGGCGGGGACCATGCGGCGGGTGTCGGGTTCGGTCAGGCGGTAGCCGTACGTCGGGAGGGAATGCCATAGCGGCAGGGCCGTCAGGCGCCCCGCGGAGGTCTCCGTCTCGAAGATCGCGCCGTCGGCGGGGGCCGGCACGATGTCGGCGTTGTCCCAGTAGCTGGTGGCGTGCCGCAGGCGGTCGTAGAACTCCTGGCCGGCGGCCGGATAGTGGACCTTCACCGGGTGCGGCACCTGGTCCAGGGAGATGCGCTGCAGGACGCCGGGCAGGCCCAGGCTGTGGTCGCCGTGGAAGTGGGTGATGCAGATCCGGCGCAGCGGGGTCACGGCCAGGCCGGCCAGCAGCATCTGGCGCTGGGTGCCCTCGCCGGGGTCGAACAGGATTACCTCGTTGTCCCAGCGCAGGACGTAACCGTTGTGGTTGCGGTGGCGGGTGGGAACCTGGCTTGCCGTGCCCAGGATGACCAGTTCACGCATGACGGCTCCGCATAGGTCGACCCCCGGGGGCTTCCACGCACGCGAAGCGAGTCGTGGTCCGGTCGGACAAGGCCGGATCCCCGGGGGTCGGATGGCTGCCTAGTTTTCGCCGGACCGCTGCCACACGGTCTCAACGCTTGGTTAGACAAGCTGTCGAGGACAGCGGCTAGCGGACAGCCACCTCACGAGTCCCGTTGCTATCCAACTTTGGACCACCTCCCTTCACGTGTACGGCCACGGTAACCACGTGATCAGGCCCGCGCCAACGCTTTTTGAATCACTAAAGCCGCGGGAATACGCGCGGGGACATCTCGGTGCCCTCCACCGCGAGCGCGGCCGGGCCGACGATCAGCGGGTCGGGGCGGCCGACCACCTCGTCGTCCTTGTTCTCGTAGTTGAAGCGGCTCAGCACGTGCCGGATCGCCTCCAGGCGGGCACGCTTCTTGTCGTTGCTCTTCACCACCGTCCACGGGGCGTCCGCGGTGTCGGTGTAGAAGAACATCGCCTCCTTGGCCTCGGTGTAGTCGCCCCACTTGTCGAGCGACGCGAGGTCCATCGGGGAGAGCTTCCACTGCCGCACCGGGTCGACCTGGCGGATCGCGAAGCGGGTGCGCTGTTCGCCCTGGGTGACCGAGAACCAGAACTTGATCAGGTGGACGCCCGAGCGCACCAGCATCCGCTCCAGTTCGGGGGTCTGCCGCATGAACTCGAGGTATTCGGCGCGGGTGCAGAAGCCCATCACCCGTTCGACGCCGGCCCGGTTGTACCAGGACCGGTCGAACAGCACGATCTCGCCGGCCGCCGGCAGGTGGCTGATGTAGCGCTGGTAGTACCACTGGTGGCTCTCGCGCTCGCTGGGCTTCTCCAGCGCCACCACCGACGCTCCGCGCGGGTTCAGGTGCTCCATGAACCGCTTGATCGTGCCGCCCTTGCCGGCTGCATCCCGGCCCTCGAACAGCACCACCATCCGCTCGCCGGTGTCCTTGCACCAGTTCTGCAGCTTCAGCAGCTCGATCTGCAGGAGCCGCTTGTGGTGGTCGTACTCCTGGCGGGGCATCCGCTCGTCGTACGGGTAGTCCTCGCGCCAGGTGTCGACCGGGCTGCCGTCCGCGTTGAGCAGCACCGGGTCGTCGTCATCGTCGTCCGCGACCCGATATCCGCCCAGCGTCGTATTCGGGCCTTCGTAGGGCTGGGTGATTTGCTCGTCCTGGAACTCCGACTCCACCTGCATGGTTTGATTTCATACCCGGTCGAGATGAACTTCAGCCGATCCACTGCCGAAGCTTCTTCTTTCGCGAAGCCTCGACGACGACCGGCAGCTCAGCGTGTGTGTCCGTGCCGACCTGTTCCTGGCGGGCCCACAGCACACCGAACCAGAAACTGTCCGGTCCGAGCTCGAGCAGCAGCTCGCGGGCGACCACCGAGTCCTGGTGGGCGCCGAGCACGTC
Organism: Paractinoplanes tereljensis; assembly: GCF_016862435.1. GTDB lineage: Bacteria > Actinomycetota > Actinomycetes > Mycobacteriales > Micromonosporaceae > Actinoplanes > Actinoplanes tereljensis. The sequence goes on along the minus strand of NZ_BOMY01000013.1, from coordinate 160,971 downwards.
CTGCAGGTCGGTCAGCGCGTTGACGAGCTGTTTTCCGGGCTTGCCGGCGGCCCCGGCGAAGACCTCGACCGCGTACCGGGCCCGCTTGTAAGCCTTGCGGGCGTCGTGCAGTTCGGCGTCCACGCCGTCGGCCAGCGCCTGGTCGAGCAGGCCGTCGGCCTTGGCCAGGCTCTTCGCGGCCCGCTTGATCGGATCGGGCTCGCCCTTGCCGGGCCGGTCGGCGAGGCGGTCGATGCGGTCGAGCAGGGCGAGGTAACGCTCGCTCTCCAGGGACTCGTCGAGCGCGGCCCGGCCCCGGTCGACCTGGTCGTCGAGGTGCTGCCGGATGCGGGCCGCGACCGCGGTGAACTGGTCGCCGGACTCCTCGACCCCGGCCAGCAGTTTGCCCTTCTGCACCTGGCCGTCGCGCACCTGGCCGAGCAGATCGGCGAGCCATTTCAGCTCATCGCCGACTTCTTCGAAGCCGGGAAAAGAGCGCTTGAAGGTCTTCAGCGTGCTGCGCAGGCGCCGGGTGGCGACCCGCATCTTGTGTACGGACTCCGGGTCGCCCTGACGCACTCCGGGGTCGAACTCGGTGATCGCGTCGCGCTGCTCCTGGGCGTACGCCTGAACCGGGCTCTTGACCTTGGGTTTGGGGGTCTTCTTGAGACGGCCGTCGAGGGCCCGCGCGACCTTGGACGGGCCGGCCGCCGGGGTGGCGCCGACGCTCAGCAGGCGTTTTTCGACCGCCTCGAGCACCTTGGCGTCGCCGTCGACCAGTTCGACCTCGATCTCCTGCCAGCGCTGTTCTTTGCCGCCGGACTCGGCCCGCACCTGGTCCTGCGCGATCAGCGCGAGGGTGCGGCCCTTGGCGTCGCGCAGCGGCGTCTCGATCCGGTGGGTGCGCAGGCGGGCGACCGGTTTGAGGATTTCCCGGCGGCTGAGCGCGCGGACCTGGCCGTGCAGCTCGGCGGGCACGGTGTTCTTGTCGCCGCCGTTGAGCGGGACGCGATGCTCGGTGCGGCTCTGGCCGGCGCCGGGGGTCTTCAGGTGCCAGCCGGCGTCGCCGCCGCCGGTGCGCCGGCGCAGCGTGCGCCGGTTCTGCAGCAGGGTCAGCTCGTCGGTGTCGAAGTAGGTGGCGTCGAGATCGTGCGTCTCGGCGCCGGTGATGTCGCGAATCCCGGCCGTACCCACCAGCGAAGGCAGTACGAAGCCGTCCGGGACGTCGTATTTACGCTCTGTTTCGCTGGCGATCTCCATACGTTCATGTTGCCTGAGCGGTGGCCCACGACACAGACCAATCGATTGCCAGCTTTCGCACAGGATCGTCTCAGCTTTCGCTGGCACCGTGGGGGCCCGGTTTCGCTATCGCCAGGAGGTAACTCATGGATAAGCCCGACCGTCGCCCGGTTTCGCTGGCCGGACTCGGCCTGATCGGCGCGGGAGCCGTGCTCGGCCTGGCCCTCGCCGCACCGGCCTCGGCCGCGCCGTCCGACACTCCGCGCCCGCCGGCCCCGGCCGCGGCCGCCTCGCCGGCCGTCGAGAAGGACCAGAGCTAGCGCAGGCCCTGCGTGCGCAGATAGAGGGCCCGCGAGTAATTCGCGGTGGCGGCGCTGAAATACATGGTCGCGAGCCCGACGTGGAAGCTGTTGTCGGTCAGCGCGTTCTTCGCGTTGGCCGACCCGGACCAGCGGATCTCCGCGTCCGAGGCGGAGATGCCGCGGCGCTCGCAGCGCAGCCGGTTCATCTCCTTGCCGGTTTTCCAGGTCTCGAGGGCGGCCTCGGCCTGGCGCATCATCTTGCCGGCCTGCTCGGTGAGGGATTCGGCGAGAGCCCAGGCGGCTCGCTCCTCCTCGGTGTTGAAAGTCGGCATGGTGGCACCTCCCGGGGTGGGTAGGGGTTCATCCCCAGTGTGCGAACCATGTCGGGATATGTCGATCTTTTTCAACCGGGGGCGTGAAAACGCCCCCGGCGACTTGCTCTAAACCTTCGCGATCCCGACCGGGCAGGTCATGCCGTTCGGGCCGTGGTTGCAGTAGCCGTACGGGTTCTTCGAGTCCGAGAGGTACTGCTGGTGGTAGTTCTCGGCGTAGAAGTACGTCGACAGCGGCTGGATCTCGGTGGTGATCTCGCCTCGGCGGGCCTTGGTGACCACCGGCTGGAACGCCTCCCGGGACGCCTTCGCCGTCGCCAGCTGGGCGTCGGTGGTGGTGTAGATGGCCGAGCGGTACTGGGTGCCCACGTCGTTGCCCTGGCGCATGCCCTGGGTCGGGTCGTGGTTCTCCCAGAAGGCCTTCAGCAGGTCCTCAAAAGCGATCTTGGTGGGGTCGTAGACAACCTGGACCACCTCGGCGTGACCGGTGGATCCGGAGCACGCCTCCTCGTAGGTCGGGTTCTTGGTGAAGCCACCGGCGTAGCCGACCGAGGTGGAGTACACCCCCGGCAGCCGCCAGAAGATCCGCTCGGCGCCCCAGAAACAACCCATGCCGAACACCGCGACCTCGAGGCCGGCCGGCCACGGGCCCTTGAGCGGGGTGCCGAGCACGGTGTGCTTGTCGGCGACCGGCATCTCGATGAGGCGGCCGGGCAGGGCCTGGTCGGGGGTGGGCAGTTCGAGCTTCTTGTGCCGCAGGAACACGGTCACTCCCTTCGTCTGCCTGGTGTAACGCCAGGGGTTAGGGCATCCTTACCCGAGCTCTTTGGCGATCTTCTCGGCGTACCCGTTGGCCTCTTCGTCGTCGGCGTATTTGGTCCTTGGCCAGAAGAAACCGCGCAGTCCGTCGCCCTTTGTCCGCGGCACCACGTGGGTGTGCAGGTGGGGGACGGACTGGGAGACGATGTTGTTGATCGCGACGAAGGTGCCCTTGGCGCCGAGCGCGGCCGGAACGGCGGCCGACACTCGCTGCACAAGTCCGAAATATCCGGGCAGAGCCTCCGGGGATAAATCGGGCAAGGTGACGACATGGGTGCGGGGGACAATCAGGACGTGGCCCTTGAAGACCGGGCGGGTATCGAGGAAGCCCACTCCGTCGGGGGAATCGATCACCTTGAAGGCCGGGACCGAGCCCGCCACGATCGCACAGAACACGCAATCCGCCACCCGCCGAGACTAGCCTTGCGCAGCATGACGGCTAACAACTACGGCTTCGACACCCTCGCCATCCACGCCGGCCAAGAGCCGGACCCGCGGACGGGGGCGGTGGTGCCACCGATCTACCAGACGAGCACCTACGCCCAGGACGCTGTCGGCGCACCCCGCCTCGGTTACGAGTACGCCCGGTCGGGCAACCCGACCCGGGACGCCCTCCAGGAGTGCCTCGCGGCGATCGAGGGCGGCCGCCGCGGCCTGGCCTTCGCCAGTGGCCTCGCGGCGGAGGACACCCTGCTGCGCACCGTCTGCCGGCCCGGCGACCACGTGCTCATCCCCGGCGACGCGTACGGCGGCACCTACCGGCTGTTCGCCAAGGTCGCCGAGAACTGGGGGCTGGCCTGGACCGCCGTCCCGCTCGACGACCTGGACGGGGTGCGGGCCGCGTTCCGGCCCGGCGTCACCCGGATGATCTGGGCCGAGACGCCGACCAACCCGCTGCTCAACATCGCCGACATCGCGGCGCTGGCCGGGCTGGCCCACGAGTACGACGCGCTGCTGACCGTGGACAACACGTTCGCCTCGCCGTACCTTCAGCAGCCGATCGCGCTCGGCGCCGACGTGGTGGTGCATTCCACCACCAAATACCTGGGTGGACACTCCGACGTGGTCGGTGGCGCCCTCGTCGTCGGGAACGACGAACTCGGCGACCAACTGCTTTTCCATCAGAACGCGATGGGTGCGATCAACGGGCCGTTCGACGCCTGGCTGACCCTGCGGGGCATCAAGACCTTGGGTGTACGGATGGACCGGCACTGTGACAACGCGGAGCGGATCGTCGGTTACCTGAGCGAGCACAGCGCCGTGGAGACCGTCTACTACCCGGGCCTCGAGACGCACCCGGGTCACGAGACGGCGGCCAAGCAGATGCAGCGCTTCGGCGGCATGGTGTCGTTCCGCGCGGCCGGCGGGATGCAGGCCGCGATCGACATCTGCAACCGGACGAAACTGTTCGTGCTCGCGGAGTCGCTCGGTGGAGTCGAATCGCTGATCGAGCACCCGGGTCAGATGACACACCTGTCCGCTGCGGGCTCACCGCTTGAAGTCCCCGCCGATCTCGTGCGACTGTCTGTCGGCATCGAAAGCGTTGACGATCTGCTGGCCGACCTGGAGCAGGCGCTCGGCTGACCTTACATACGGAGCGAGGCATGTCGGACGGCACGAGCTGGGTGGGGGCCACGGCGAAGCAGATCTCCCGGGCGGTGCGACGCGGTGACGTGTCGGCCACCCAGGTCGTCGCCGAGACGCTGGAGCAGATAGCCATCTCCGAACCGTCCCTGGACGCGTTCCGGGTGGTCCGCGCGGGCGAGGCTCTCGCCGAGGCGGAGAAGGTCGACGACCAGGAAGATCTGGCCAATCTGCCGCTGGCCGGGGTGCCGGTCGCGGTGAAGGAGAACACGGCCGTCGCCGGCCTGCCCACCTGGGGCGGGTCGGCCGCCGCGCGCGGCCCGGTGGCCGAGGTGGACCACGAGGTGGTCCGCCGGCTGCGCGGGGCCGGTGCGATCGTCGTCGGGGTCACCCGGATGCCCGAGATGGGGCTGTGGGCGGTCACCGACGACGGGGACGTGCCGACCCGCAACCCGTGGGACCGGGACCGTACGCCGGGCGGCTCGTCCGGCGGTTCGGCCGCGGCGGTGGCGGCCGGGCTGGTGCCGATCGCGCAGGGCAACGACGGGCTCGGCTCGATCCGCATCCCGGCGGCCTGCTGCGGGCTGGTCGGGCTGAAGCCGGGCCGCGGCGTGATCCCGGCCGAGCTGGGCCTCGACGGCTGGTTCGGCCTTGTCGAGAACGGCGTGCTGACCACCACGGTGGCCGACGCGGTGCTCGGTTTCTCGGTGCTGGCCGGCCGCGAGCCGGCGAAACTGGTCGAGCCGCCGAAACTGCGGGTCGGCATCTCGACCCGGTCGCCGGTGGTCGGCGTCCGCCCCGACGAACCGAACCGCGAAGCCGTCGCCACCGCCTCGAAACTGCTGGTGCAGGCCGGGCACGACACGGTGACCGCCGATCCGCGCTACCCGACCTCGCTGGGCCTGCGGGTGCTGGCCACCTGGTTCGCCTCGGCCTACCGCGAGTCGCGGCAGCTGGACGTGTCGAAACTGCAGCCGCGCACCCGGCAGCACATCCGGCTCGGGAAGTGGGCCTGGAAGGCCGGGCTGGTCAAGCAGGCACACCGGGATGCCTGGCGGGCGGCGTCGATCAAGTTCTTCGCCGACCACAACGTGGACCTGCTGGTCACCCCGGCGCTGGCCGCGGCTCCGCCGCCGGCCGAGCAGTACTCGACCGGCTCCTGGCGGAAAAACATGCAGGTCAGCATGCAGTACGCGCCGTACGCCGCGCCGTGGAACGTGGCCGGTCTGCCGGCCATCGTGGTCCCGATCGGGGTACGCCCGGACGGTCTTCCGCTGACCGTGCAGATCATCGGGCCGCCCGAGTCGGAACTGCTGCTGCTCGCGGTGGCCGGTCAGTTCGAGGTGCTCAACCCCTGGCAGCGTCACGCCTTCGGGTGAGCGGGTGGCACGATCGCACCCATGGACCTTCTCTCCCTCGCTGATGTCGAAGCGGCTCGTGAGCTGATCAGCGGAGTCGTCAAGAAGACTCCGCTGATCCCGTCCCGCCTGCTCAGCGAGATCACCGGGGTGCCGGCCTGGCTGAAGTGCGAGAACCAGCAGCGCGCCGGGTCGTACAAGGTGCGTGGCGCGTACACCCGGATCGCCCGTCTCTCCGACGCCGAGCGCCGGCGCGGCGTGGTCGCCGCCAGCGCCGGAAATCACGCGCAGGGGGTGGCGCTCGCCGCCGGCCTGCTCGGCGCGCGTTCCACGGTCTTCATGCCGGAGGGCGCGCCGCTGCCCAAGGTCACCGCCACCCGGGGTTACGGCGCGGCCATCGAGTACGCCGGCACCAGCGTCGACGACGCGCTCGACGCCGCGGTTCAGTTCGCGGCCGAGACCGGCGCGGTGCTGATCCACCCGTTCGATCACCCGGACGTGATCGCCGGGCAGGGCACCGTCGGCCTGGAGATCCTCGAGCAGCTGCCGGAGGCCGCCACGATCGTGACCGCGACCGGTGGCGGCGGGCTGATCTCCGGCCTCGCGGTGGCGGCCAAGGCGTTGCGGCCGGACATCCGGATCGTCGGGGTGCAGGCCAGCGGCGCGGCCGCCTATCCGCCCTCACTGGCCGCGGGCACCCCGGTGAAGCTGGAGCGGGGTCTCACGATCGCCGACGGCATCGCCGTGCTGCGTCCCGGGGACCTCACGTTCGCGCACGTCAGCAAGCTGGTCGACGAGATCGTCACGGTCACTGACGAGGACCTGTCGGCTGCGCTGCTGGTGCTGTTGGAACGGCACAAGATGGTGGTCGAGCCGGCCGGCGCCGCGGCGGTGGCGGCGCTGCTCACGGGGTCATGTGTGGTGCCGCCGAACGGGCCGGTGGTGGCGATCCTGTCCGGCGGCAACATCGACCCGATGCTGCTGCTGCGGGTGATCGAGCACGGGCTGGCCTCGGCGGGCCGGTTCCTGCGGCTGGCGGTGCGCTGCGACGACCGGCCGGGGGCACTCGCCCGGCTGCTCGGGGAGATCGCGGATCAGCGGGCGAACGTGGTCGACGTGTCGCACTCCCGGCAGAGCCCGCGGCTGAGTTTCGGCGAGGCCGAGGTGGCACTCTCGGTCGAGACGCGCGGGCCGGACCACTCGGCGGCGCTGATCAGCGCACTGCGGGCCTCGGGCTATCGGGTGGACCCGCTCAGCTTCTGAGCGGGTCGCCACCCGGGTTTTCAGCCTTCGAAGGCGCCGAACTTGACCACGGTGACCTTGATGTCGGCGCCGCTCGGGGCCGTGTAGGTCACCGTCTGGCCGGTGCTGCTGCCGAGGATCGCCTTGCCCAGCGCCGACTCGGGGCTGTAGACCGTCAGGTCGGTGGTGGAGGAGATCTCGCGCGAGCCGAGCAGGAAGGTCTCGGTGTCGCTCTTGTCGTTGTCGAAGTAGATCGTCACGACCGAGCCGGGCTGCACGGAATCGGCCGCCTGGGCCTCGCCGACCTCGGAGTTCCGCAGGAACTCCTTCAGGTATTGGATGCGGCCTTCCTGCCGGCTCTGCTCCTCACGAGCGGCGTGGTAGCCGCCGTTCTCCCGCAAGTCGCCCTCTTCGCGGCGAGCGTTGATCTCCGCCGCAATCGCGGGCCGGCCGGCGATCAGCTCGTCAAGCTCGGCCTGCAGCCGGTCGTGAGCGTCCTGAGAAAGCCAAGTCTTGGGCGCCTCTGAACTGGACACGGTCGATCTCCTTGCTGGAACGGGGAAACGCTCAACATCGTCGTCGCATGCTGAACGGAGCGAATCACTAAGCTTACCAGCGGTACGCACGGGGCCGGATTTGCTCAAACTTGCCCAGATCAGGGGGCCGATTGGCAGCCCGGCACGTCACCGACCGACCCTCGGGCGGTGGTGGTCACCGTCTCCTCCGCCTCGATCGCGGTCTCGCCCGTCCCGGCCCGCACCACGACCGTCCGGCGGCCGACCTCGTTGCCCTGGTAGTCGCGGGCCCGCAGCGCGCACTCGGCGGCGCCGCCGGCCGGGACGCGCACCTTGAACTTGATCGTCATGGCCGCGTCGCTGGGCACCTGCCAGCCGACAATCTGCGGTTGGTAGTCGGTCTCGCCGTACCTCTGGTAGAGCTTGATCGAGATAAGCACCGAGAACGCGACGACCAGGGTCAGCGCGATGATCGGCCCCGCCAGTTTGCGGCGGCCGTCGCGCCGGCGGCCGTAGCGGCCCGGTGGGAAGACCGGGGTTGTGGTGTGCGTCTCGCTCACCTGACGACCTCTCATGCGTTTCTTGTCGGTGGGATCGGCCAGAATGGCAGGGTCCATCTTCGCAGCAGGCTGCAGGGGAGTCTTACGTGACCGAGCAGATGCGTCTCATGGCGGTGCACGCCCACCCCGACGACGAGTCGAGCAAGGGTGCCGCCACCATGGCCAAGTACGTGGCTGATGGCGCAAAGGTCCTGGTCGCGACATGTACGGGTGGGGAGCGCGGCAGCGTGCTCAACCCGAAGATGGACCGCCCCGAGGTGCTGGCCGACATCACCAACATCCGCCGCGCCGAGATGGCCAAGGCGCGCGAGATCCTCGGCGTCGACCAGGCGTGGCTCGGCTTCGTCGACTCGGGCCTGCCCGAGGGCGACCCGCTGCCCCCGCTGCCCGAGGGCTGCTTCGGCCTGCAGGACCCGGAAGAGGCAGCCAAGCCGCTGATCAAGCTGATCCGCGAGTTCCGCCCGCACGTCATGACGACCTATGACGAGAACGGCGGCTACCCGCACCCCGACCACATCATGTGCCACAAGGTCTCGGTGGTGGCCTTCGACGCGGCCGGCGACCCGGAGAAATACCCGGAGCTCGGCGAGCCCTGGCAGCCGCGGAAGCTCTATTACAACTCCGGCTGGACGCGGGCCCGGATGCTCGCCCTGCACGAGGGCATGCTGGCGGCCGGCCTCGAGTCGCCGTACACCGAATGGCTGGAGAAGTGGTCCGACCGCGACGACCGCGGCGACAAGATCACCACCCGGATCGAGTGCGGGGAGTACTTCCATACCCGCGATGACGCTCTGCGTGCGCACGCCACCCAGGTCGACCCGGACGGCTTCTGGTTCCGCATTCCGCTGGAACTGCAGCAGAAGGTGTGGCCGACCGAAGACTTCGAGCTGGTCCGTTCGCTGGTCGACAGCCCGATTCCCGAGTCCGACCTGTTCGCGGGCATCCACGAGTCGGCAGTACGATCCGAGGTGTGAACCTCTTCGCGGTCAACAACTTCGGCGACACCCGGTCCGGCGGCCTAGCCGGCCCGATGGGCCTGTTCGTGATCGTGCTGCTGGTCATAGCGACTGTTCTGCTGATTCGCAATATGAATAAGCGCTTGCGTCGGCTTCCCGACAGTTTCACGGACGTGCAGCCGACACAGCGTGAAGCTGAGATCGCGCGCCTCAATGCGGACCTTGAGCGCTCCGACGAGGCATCGGCCGACGCGAAAGTCGACCAGGATCGATCGGAAGCCGCTACGACCGCTACGGAACACGAGGTCAAAGGCGTTACTACTGATAGTGATGCCGCTCCCGCGGAAGGCGATCAGCGCCGCGTTTGACCACGTCGCAGGCCATTCACGAGTCTGAGTGGACAACACTCTCCGTATTGGTCTGACGAAAGCCCGCCACGGGTCGTACGTCAACCCTTGTTGTGTTCATCAGGATTGATTTAGCCTTCCGCCGGGGGTCCCAACGACCCCCGACCCTGCGCGGAAGGGGGCGCTCGAAATGACCACTCCCCGCCCCCGGCTTTCTCCCCTGCAGATGCACGTGCATCCGCGTGTGCCGCTCGTGAACAGGGACAACTCGTGACCGCCCCGCCGGTGACCGGGACCGGTGTCCGTCGATCGTGGATCGAGGCGGCGGGCCTCGCCGGCCGCTCCCGAGCCGTTCGCGCACTGACCGCCGCAGTCGTCGGACTGGCCGTTCTGGTGGCCGTCGGAGGCGCCCTGCTGCCCGTCTCGCGGCCGGTGGATCGTCCACTCTCGGTAATGGCCGGGGTGGGTCTCGCGGCACTGCTGGTGGCGGCCGGACAGCTGGCCCGGCTTCGGTTCCGGCTCGGCCGGGGCGTCGTCTCCGTCTCCTGGGGCGAAGCCGCGTTCATCATCGGTTTCGTCGTGGTGCCACCCGGCTGGCTGCCCCTGGCCACCCTGGCCGGCGCGGTCCTCGCCTGGGCGGTGCTGTCCTGGCTGGACGAACACCACAACGTCGCCGAGGTCGCGCACCTGGCCGCCTCGCTGACGCTCGGCGCGGCCGGCGCCGCCACGGTGGCGCGGCTGATCGGTGGCGACGCGCCGGTGCTGAGCATCCGCACCCAGGTCGCCCTGGTCGGCGGCGCGCTCACCTATCTGCTGATCACGTTCGGCCTGGCCGCGCTCACCCTCACGCTGCATCGCGACGCCGCCACCGGCCAGATCTTCGCCCGCATCCCGTACGCCAAGATCCCGATGTTCGTCGGCAACATCCTGGTCGGTCTCGGCGCGGTGTTCACCCTGGTCCGCGGCCCGGTCTGGCTGCTCGCGTTCGGGCCCGGTCTCTGGCTGCTCCAGCGCACCTACCGCTTCCACCTGCGCGCCGAGGAGGAACGCCGGATGTGGGAGGCGTTCGCGGCGGCGACCTCGGCACTGCCCGGCGGCACCGAGCGCGAGGTGGCCGCGGCCGGTCTGCGCGGCGCGCTCGACGTCTTCGGCGCCCGCCGCGTCGAGATCGACGTGCGCACCCCCGAGGGCGAGCACCGCTACGCCGAGGACGGCCCCGGCCAGGACAACCTCCTCGCCGGCCTGCCCGGCCCGGCGATCACCCGCTCGATGGCGGTGGCCGGTGAGGTCGTCGGCGAACTGACCGTCTGGCTGGCCGAGCCGACTCTCCCGGCGCCCCGCGACGAGGCCGCGATCTCCGCCTACGGTGACGCGCTGGCCGCGGCGCTGCATGATGCGGCGGCGCGGGTGCAGGTCACCGAGCTGCGCGAACAGGCCACCTACAACTTCGTGCACGACCCGCTCACCGGCGTGCTCAACCGGGCCAGCCTGCTGGCCGACGGCGACCGGATGCTGCGCGGCCTCGAACGCGACCGGCACGTGGCCCTGCTGCTGCTCGACGTGAACGGCTTCCGCGAGGTCAACGGCACGCTCGGGCACCGCTGTGGCGACGAGGTGCTGGGCCTGATCGCCGAGCGCCTCGGTGAGCTGTCCCGCGAGTCCGAGTTGGTCGCCCGGGTCGGCGACGACGAGTTCGCGCTGCTCATTCCCACCATCGCCACCCTCACCGACTCGGCGACGCCGCTGCGCGAGACGCCCAGCCCGCTGCCGCTGGCCGTCCGGCGCGCCCGGGAGCTGGGCGAGCACATCGGCCAGCCGATGGAGATCGCCGGCGTACGCCTCGCGGTGGAGATCGCCGTCGGTGTCGTGGTGGCCCGGGCCGGCCAGGTGGAGCTCGCCGAGATGGTCCGCCGCGCCTCGCTCGCCCTCGACCAGGCGAAACAGCAGGAGATGGCGGTCGCCACCTACGACACCAGCCAGGACGTGCTGACCACCGACGAGTTGGCCCTGCTGGCCGAGCTGCAGGACGCGCTGGCCACCGACGACCAGATCGTGCTGCACCTGCAACCCGCGGTCGACCTGGTCACCGCGGCCCCGAGCGGGGTCGAGGCGCTGGTCCGCTGGCGTCACCCGCGCCGCGGTCAGCTCTCCCCGAACGACTTCATCCGCACGGTCGAGCACACCGAGCTGCTGACCCCGTTCACCCACCGGGTGCTCGACCTGGCCCTGTCCGCCGCCGCGTCGTGGAACCAGGCCGGCGTCGACCTGCCGGTGTCGGTCAACGTGTCGGCTCGCAGCCTGCTCGACCCCGGCTTCCCCGGCCAGGTGGCGGACGCTCTGCGCCGTCATCGCACCCCCGCCTCCCGCCTGGTCCTGGAGATCACCGAGTCGGTTGCCGTCAGCGAGCAGGCGATCGTCGACGACGTCCTGGCCGCTCTGCGCGGCGCGGGCGTCCAACTCTCCCTCGACGACTTCGGCACCGGTTACTCCTCCCTAGCCATAGTTACGAGAGCGCCGGTCGACGAGATTAAGATCGACCGCTCCTTCGTGGACGACATGATCGACTCCCCGGCCGCCGAGGCCGTGGTTCGCGGCGCGGTAGAGCTGGGCGCCCGCCTGGGCGTCCGGGTGGTAGCTGAGGGCGTGGAGACGACGGAGCAGCGTGCGGCCTTGATCGCGCTGGGCTGCCCGACCGCCCAGGGCTACCACTTCAGCCGCCCGATGCCGTCCGACCGCATTGTCCAGGCCCTGGTCCAGTTGGCCGAGGCGGCGCCGAACAACATTCGCCCGCTACGCGCCGACGACGCCTCCTAGCGCGCCTCTTACGAGGGAACGCCTGCTGGGGGTCTGGCAGCCGTGCGAGTCTGGCGACATGGCTACCTCTGCACCAACCATGCCGAAACGGGTCGTGGCCGAGTTCCTGGGCACGTTCTGGCTGGTCTTCGCCGGCTGCGGGTCGGCGGTCCTCGCCGCCGGGTTCCTCACCCCGGCGGGCGTTCACCTGGGTATCGGTTTTCTCGGGGTGGCCCTCGCGTTCGGGCTGAGCGTCATGACCATGGCCTACGCGGTGGGGCACGTGTCGGGCGGCCATTTCAACCCGGCGGTGACGTTGGGGCTCGCCGCCGCCGGCCGGCTGCCATGGCGGGACGCGCCCGCGTACATCGCGACCCAGGTGGTGGCCGGTGCCGCCGGTGCCGGGGTCCTGTACGTGATCGCGGCCGGCCGGCCCGGATTCGACGCTACCGAGTCCGGCTTCGCGACGAACGGCTACGGCAGCCACTCGCCCGGCGGCTACTCGCTAGTGGCTTCGTTGGTCACCGAGATCGTACTGACCGCGGTTTTCCTGTTCGTCATCCTCGGTGCGACGGACACCCGCGCACCCCGCGGATTCGCTCCGATCGCGATCGGGCTCAGCCTCACCCTGATCCACCTGGTCAGCATCCCGGTGACGAACACGTCCGTGAATCCGGCCCGGTCGATCGGCCCCGCTCTGTTCGCCGGCAGCGGGCCGCTCGGTCAGCTCTGGCTGTTCATCGTCGCGCCGATCGCGGGTGGGCTGATCGCCGGCTTCACCTATGCGGCGCTGCTCGGGCAGAACGAGAACGCCTCGCCGCTGGAGCTAGCCACCGCCGCCTGACGGAATCGACGCGGGGACGAGCGCGATCGTCGTCCCCTCCCGGCCGTGGTAGCGGCTGATGATGCCCTTGCCGCGCGCTTTGGCGTCGTACATCGCCTCGTCGGCCTCTCGCAGCAGCAGGTCAAGACTGTCGGTAGTCCCTCGCCGGGAGGAGGTGACGCCGATGCTGACGCCGACGGCGACCGGTGTCCCATGAATCGTCATCGGCCCACTGATGTCCGACAGGACACGCCGGGCAAGGTCGAGGACCTCGTCGTCCGATACGTCGGTGACCAGGACCGCGAATTCGTCACCGCCGAGTCGGCAGGCGACGTCGCCGGGGCGCAGCGCCGCGGAGAGCCGCCCGGCGATGCTCACCAGCACCTCGTCGCCGGCCGCGTGCCCCAGCGAGTCGTTTACCGGTTTGAAGCCGTCGAGGTCGAGCAGCAGCAGCGCAACGCTGTCGGCGTCCCGGAGGGCCCGGCCACCGCGATCCTGGAAGGCGGCCCGATTGGGCAGGCCGGTCAACGCGTCGTGGTGCGCCTGGTACCCCAGGCGGACCTTCTGTTCCTGCAGGACGACGGCCATCCCGCCGACTATCAGGAGAGTCGTCAGCTGCCGCAGCAACACCAGGCAGAACGTGGCGAGCATCAGCCAGACCAGGACCGCACCGACTCGCCCGGTGCGTACCTGCACCATGGCGACCGCCACCACGGCCAGCAGCACCGGAACGTACGGCAGGGCCGCCCACATGCTGGTCACGAGCCGGCGAAACGTCGTTCTCGTCGGACATCGGCACGACGTGCCGGCTGGCCAGGGCCATGAGCAGTGCACCGAGCACGAACCCCGCGCCCGCGCCGTTCTCGTACCAGGGCGAATGCATCGTGCCGTTGTGCACGACGAGCATCATGGTCACGGCGAGCACCACCGCCACGCCGGCCAGCAGATGCAATGCGCGAGCGTTGCGACTCGGCACGCTGCTCGCGGCGGTGACCAGGGCCAGGGCCGCGGCCAATGCCTCCGGGATGATGAAGTGAAGATCCGTGATGATCGTGGATGACCGGAAGCAGCGCCGCGGCCGTGATGGACATCAAGCCGCCGACGTCGGTGCCGACGGTTCCGACCAAGGGCGTCTCGGCCAGCAGGAAGAGGCCGTTGGCCAGGCTCCACATCGCGGCGGAGCAGGCGCCGACGATCATCGCTGCGCGGGCTCGGCCGGACACGCAGGAGGCTCGGCGTCGGTAGCCCACGCTCGCGTAGCCGGCCGCCAGCATGATGAGGAAATCGGATGCGGCGTAGCCCCAACTGGACGGCAGGTGCGGAACCACGGCTTTTCGGGGAGTAAAAGTGTCGGCCTTCCTCTGGCGGTGGTGAGCGGTCGACCGAGGCTTCGAGGGAACTCGTGATTAACTCGTGAATCGGATGGCTGCACGGGACCACCCGCGACCTACGAGCGTCAAGATCAGGAGTGGCAGGGATGGCTAACCACCTCGCCGACGCTACGTCGCCGTATCTGTTGCAGCACAAGGACAACCCGGTCGACTGGTGGCCCTGGGGTGAGGCTGCCTTCGAGGAGGCGCGGCGCCGGGACGTGCCGGTTCTGATCTCGGTGGGCTATGCGGCCTGTCACTGGTGTCACGTCATGGCGCACGAGTCGTTCGAGGACGACGGGGTGGCCGCGCTGATGAATGACGGGTTTGTGGCGATCAAGGTGGATCGGGAGGAGCGGCCCGACGTCGACGCCGTCTACATGACCGCTACCCAGGCCATGAGTGGGCAGGGTGGCTGGCCGATGACGGTCTTCGCCACGCCCGACGGGGAACCCTTCTTCTGCGGGACCTATTACCCCAAACCGCACTTCACCCGGCTGCTCGAGTCCGTCGGCACCGCCTGGAAAGAACAGCGCGACGAGGTCCTCAAGCAGGGCGCGGCGGTGGTGCAGGCGATCGGCGGCGCCCAGCTGGTCGGTGGGCCGACCGTGCCGATCTCGGCGGAATTGCTGGCGGCCGCGGCCGCCGGGCTTTTCAACGACCAGGACCGGGCGTACGGCGGTTTTGGCGGCGCGCCGAAATTTCCCCCGCACATGAGTCTGTTGTTCCTGCTCCGGCACCATCAGCGCACCGGTTCCGCGGAGGCGCTCGAGGTGACCCGGCACGCGGCCGAGCAGATGGGGCGCGGCGGCATTTACGACCAGTTGGCCGGCGGCTTCGCCCGGTACTCGGTCGACGCAACCTGGACCGTTCCGCACTTCGAGAAGATGCTCTACGACAATGCGTTACTGCTTCGGGCGTACACCCAATTGTGGCGCCTCACCGGTGACCCGTTCGCCAAGCGCATCGCCGACGAGACCGCGGATTTTCTGCTTCGGGACCTGGGGACGCCGGCCGGTGGGCTGGCGTCGGCGCTGGACGCCGACGCCGATGGGCTCGAGGGTCTGACCTACGCGTGGACGCCCGCGCAGCTCGTCGAGGTGCTGGGGGAGGAGGACGGCCGGTGGGCGGCCGACCTGTTCCGGGTCACCGAGACCGGCACGTTCGAGCACGGCAGCAGCGTGCTGGTGCTCGCCCGGGACATCGACGCCGCCGAGCCGTCGCTTGTCGCGCGCTGGCACGGCGTACGGGAAAAGTTGCTGGACGCGCGCAGCAAGCGTCCCCAACCGGCCCGCGACGACAAGATCGTCGCCTCCTGGAACGGCCTTGCGGTGACCGCTCTGGCCGAGCACGGTGTGCTCACCGGCGCGGCGGCGTCGCGCGCCGCGGCGATCGCGCTGGCCGGGGTGCTGGCCGACCGGCACCTGGTCGGCGGCCGGCTGCGCCGGGTGTCGCGGGACGGCGTGGTGGGCGAGCCGGCCGGCGTGCTCGAGGACTACGGCTGCGTGGCCGAGGGCTTCCTGGCCGTGCACCAGATCACCGCGGACGGTCGCTGGCTGACCCTCGCCAGAGAGCTGCTGGACGTGGCGCTGGCCCACTTCGGCACCGGCGACGGCGGCTTCTACGACACCGCCGACGACGCGGAACGCCTGGTCACCCGCCCGGCCGACCCGACCGACAACGCGACGCCGTCGGGGCTGTCGGCAATCACCGCGGCCCTGGTCGGTTATGCGGCGCTGGCCGGCGAGCATTCGTACCGGGAGGCGGCCGACGCGGCGCTGGAAAAGGTCGCGCCGCTGTTCGACAAGCATCCGCGCTTCGCCGGTTACTCGGCGACGGTGGCGGAGGCGGCGCTGACCGGCCCGTACGAGATCGCCATCGCCACGAACGACCCGGACGACCCGCTGGTGGCCGTCGCCTACCGGCACGCCCCGCCGGGCACGGTGATCGTCGCCGGCCCGCCGGACCAGCCGGGTGTGCCACTGCTCGCCGACCGCCCGCTGCGCGACGGGAAGCCCACCGCGTACGTCTGCCGGGGTTTCGTCTGTGATCGTCCCCTGACCGACCCGGCGGAGTTGGTCGCCCGGCTAGCCCGGGAGTGACACGTGGTCGGCCGGCGCCGTCCGCAGGAGCCAGGCCAGCGGGGTCTGGCCGACCTCCTGATAGGCGCCGTCCGGCCCGAGGCGGAAGCGAGTGACGGTCTCCGCGTTGTCCCGCGCCACCGTCCAGTAGTGCGGGATGCCGGCCGACGCGTACTCCGTCGGCTTGACTGCCCGATCGATGGCCTCGGAACCGCGCGAGATGATCTCGATGGCCAGCAGGAGGTCCGCCGTGTGGGCATAAACGGTCCCTGACGGTGGCTTGGCCCAGAGCGTCAGGTCGGGAATCCGGCCGCCGTCGACCTCGGCTCCCGGAATTCTGATGCCGAGAACCTGCAGAAACTGGTTGTGCGGCACGCCGGCCGCGAAGAACCAGCCCATCAGGCGGCTGGCGATGATGGCATGGTCGCTGTCGGGCGGGGGCACGACTGAGAGAACTCCTTCCGGGCTCGTCTCATATCGGCGACCAGACGTATCAGACGAAATCATGGCGGCAAGATCATCGAGCGTGATGATGGCAGGCATGTATCGTCCGACTGCTTCAGCGCTCATGCGTCGATGTTAGGGCGGCGGCCACCTTGATCGCTTAGGCCTGTGGATAACCCTCGGCGCGGGTTGAGCTGGGGCGTCGCTAGGCTTAACCGGCGATGGATACCCGAACCGGTCTGCCCGTAGTCGGCATGGTGGGCGGCGGCCAGCTGGCCCGGATGACCCACCAGGCTGCGATCTCCCTTGGCCAGTCACTGCGCGTGCTCAGCGTGACCGCCGATGACAGTGCCGCCCTGGTGGCCGCCGATGTGCGCATCGGCACCCACACCGATCTTGCCGCGTTGCGCGAGTTCGCGAAGGGCTGCGAAGCGGTCACCTTCGACCACGAGCATGTGCCGACCGAGCACATCGAGGCGCTCGAGGCCGACGGCGTCAAAATCTTCCCCGGGTCCAAGGCGCTGGTGTTCGCGCAGGACAAGGGGCTGATGCGGGAACGGCTCGGCGCGCTGGGCGCGCCGGTGCCGCGCTGGCAGCGCGTCACCACGGCCGCCGACATCGAGAGCTTCGCGGGTGGCTCCTGGCCGGTGGTGGCCAAGGCAACCCGCGGGGGGTACGACGGTAAGGGCGTCTGGATGCTCTCCTCGCCCGAGCAGGCCGCCGAGCTGGTCGCGACCGGCACGCCGCTGATCGTCGAGGAGCGGGTGCCGCTGCGGCGGGAGCTCGCGGCCCTGGTGGCGCGGTCGCCGTTCGGGCAGGTCGCGGCCTATCCGGTGGTCGAGACCGTGCAGCAGGACGGCATCTGCGTCGAGGTGCTGGCGCCGGCGCCGGGGCTGTCCGAGTCGCGGGCGCTCGAGGCCCAGCAGCTGGCGATCGACCTGGCCAACTCGCTCGGGGTGGTCGGCCTGCTCGCCGTCGAGCTGTTCGAGACCGACGACGGCATCGTGGTCAACGAGCTCGCGATGCGGCCGCACAACTCCGGCCACTGGACCATCGAGGGTGCCCGCACGTCGCAGTTCGAGCAGCACCTGCGGGCCGTCCTCGACTACCCGATGGGTTCGACGACGCTGACCGCGCCGGCCGTGGTGATGGCGAACGTCCTGGGTGGAGCGCCCGGCGGCATCTCGATCGACGAGCGGCTGCACCACCTGTTCGCCGCCGAGCCGGGCGCCCGCGTCCACCTCTACGGCAAGCAGGTCCGGCCGGGCCGCAAGATCGGGCACGTGACCGTGCTCGGCGACGACATGACCTCGGTGCGGGCCCGGGCCGCCCGCGCCGCCAAGTGGTTGCAGGAAGGCGAGTAGATGACCCCGCAGGTCGGCATCATCATGGGCAGCGATTCGGACTGGCCGACCATGGAGGCGGCGGCGGTCGCGCTGGCCGAGTTCGAGGTGCCGTTCGAGGTCGGGGTCGTCTCGGCGCACCGCACGGTGCGCAAAATGGTCGACTACGCCGAGTCCGCGGCCGGCCGGGGCATCAAGGTCATCATCGCCGGCGCGGGCGGCGCGGCTCATCTGCCGGGCATGGTGGCGGCCCTGACGCCGCTGCCGGTGGTCGGCGTGCCGGTCCCGCTCAAGCACCTGGACGGCATGGACTCGCTGCTGTCGATCGTGCAGATGCCGGCCGGGGTTCCGGTGGCCACCGTCTCGATCGGCGGCGCCCGCAACGCCGGACTGCTGGCCGTGCGCATCCTCGGCACGGCCGACCCGGTGCTGCGCGAGAAGATGGCGAGCTTCCAGGCCGGCCTGGAGAAGCTGGTCGCCGAGAAGGACGCCGCGCTGCGGGCGAGCCTGCTGGGCTAGGGTCGGCGTCATGGTGCGCCGCTGGGGTCTGTCGATCGGTCTGCTCGTCGTCGCCGGCCTGGCGTTCGTGTTCTCCTCGCTGGTCACCGGCGTGGTGTTCGTCGTGCTGGCCGCGCTGACCTCGCCACGGGCGTTCCCGCGATCGATCAGCGACGCCGCGGCCCGCGAGTTGAGCGCCCAGGACGGTAAGCCGATCGTCTACTGGCGACCGGGCTGCCCGTTCTGCCTGCGGCTGCGGGCCCGGGTCGGGCGCTTCGCCCGCCGGGCGCACTGGGTCGACATCTGGGCCGACCCGGACGGCGCGGCCAGCGTGCGCGCCGTCACCGGCGGCGACGAGACGGTCCCCACGGTCGTCCACCGCGGCGAGGGCTTCGTCAATCCGGCCCCGGCGCGGGTCCTGGAGATGCTCCGGGCCTGACCGACCTCGCCGGGTCAGCGGAGGCGGACCAGGGCGTCTCGCAGGCCCTCGCGGGTGCGGCGGCGGTTTTCGTTGGTGGCGCCGAAGATCAGCAGGAGCAGGCCGACCGGGAGCAGGACCAGCCATGGGCCGACCAGGGTCACCGCGAAGTGGACGGCGGCGAAGACCGTCGCCACCGCGCCGACCACGACCGGGGCCTGCTGGCGATAGGTCGAGCCGACGATCAGGGTGGCCACCGCACCCAGCAGGAGCAGCACTTCGCGCAGGTCGCCGCCGTCGCCGGCCAGCACGATGCCGATGGTCGGGACGAACGCCGCCAGCAGCGCCGGGCCGTAGGCGGCCCAGCTGCTCAGCTCGGCCCGGGTGCGGGACTCGACCACGCCGACCGCCAGCGCCAGCGCCGCGAACGGCAGCGTGTATGCCTCGGGCAGGCCCACGTCGGCCAGCGCGATGAACATCCACCAGCCGACGATCTCGAAGCCGACGGCCAGCCAGAACAGCAGCCGCCGCTGGTTGGTCGACCGGCCGGTGCGCGACGCCGCCAGACCCAGGACCGCGCCCCACGCCGCCAGCAACGCGGCCAGGTGGGCGGGGGAGTCGTAGGCGAGGGCGCCGGCCAGCACCGCCGACGTGTAACCGGCCCATTCGACCGTGGTCGCCTCGGGGCGGTAGTGCGGCAGGCCCATCCGGGGGACCGCGGCCTCGATGATGAGCAGGGCCGCGCCCACCCCGAGCACGCCGAACGCCGCCCAGGAGCGCGGCATACCGGCCGCGATCGCGATCGTCAGGACGAACAGCTGCGCCATCACCGCGGCGAACAGCCAGCCCAGCACCCGGGCGGTCTGCGAGCGGCCGGCCAGCGCCGCGACCAGGCCGACGCCGACCGCGCTACCCAGGGTGAACAGGGTCATGTGCTGCTGGGCCAGGCTTCCGGCCAGGCCGGCGTTGCCGGCCAGCAGGCCGATCACAAAGACGATATTGCGGACCGTACGCAGCATCGACGCGCGCGCGGCCGCCGGTGGCGGAGTCAAGGCCAGGCCCAGCATCGCGATCGTGAAGACAAGCAGGGCCGCGGTGGTCGCCGCCGGGAACGGGAAGCGCAGTGCGATCGGGGTGATCAGCAGGGTGATGGCGATGCCGGGCAGGATCACCGGCACCGACTCGGACGCCTTGCCACCGAAACCGATCGCGGCCAGCGCCGCGGCCCCGGTCAGCAGCACGATGGCCAGCACGCTGGTGCCGTCCACATAGCCGGACGAGGGCTGGGAGAGGGCGAGGATCGGACCGTCCCAGATGTGCTGGATCTGCTGCAGCGGGTCGATCAGGGCGGCTCGCAGCGCCGGCGCGATCGAGAAGAGCGCCAGCACCGTCGGGACCAGCGCCAGGGCCACCGCGCTGGTGGCCGGGTCGACCAGCCAGCGGCCGCGCAGACCGCTCGGGCGCATGCTCGTCCAGCGCTGGGACTCGTAACGGGACCCGGACCAGTAGCGGTTGCGGGCGACGGTGAGGCCGGGGGCCGGGGTGGCGCCGCGCAGCAGCTCGGCCATCACGCCGAGCAGGGCGGCGGCCGCCGCGTACAGAGCGGTCGAGTACGGGGTGGGGATCGACGCGAACGCGGTGAAGGTCGCGCCGAGCACCAGGCCGACCGTGGCCCAGGGCAGGTATTGCGGGATCCGGCGGGCGATCACGCCCAGCACGGCCAGGCTGAGCGCCGACGCGGCCAGCGCGGCGGTGAGCACCACCTGGGCGCCGTTGCCCTGGTCGGCGGCGAGACCGGCCAGCACGCCGGGCAGCGCGAGCAGCACCGCCCCGGTGGCGGCGCCGCCGATCTGGGCCCGGTGCCGGGGCATGCCGGTGTCGTCGCGGGCCAGGTCGGCCTCGGTGACCGCGGACGACCAGAAGCGGCCGGGCGGCGGCGTGACGTCGTCTTCCGCCGTGGTCACCGCGACCGGGGTGCGGGCCATCACCGCGGTCAGCGCGCCGACCATCACGATGAGCAGCATCGCCAGGCAGGTGGACCACGGGCGAGCCAGGCCCGCGCCGGCCGCGTGCAGGAGCACGGCGGCGGCCGCGGCGGCCCGGCAGATGGCGGCGCGCGGGTCGGCGGCGGCCACCGCGGCCATCGCGTAGGCCACCGCGACGGCGCCACCGACCAGCAGCGGGGACCACCAGGGCAGGCCGAGCGCGAACGGGGCACCGATCGCGGCCAGCGCGCCCGCGCCCGCGGACATCGCGTACGACCAGGGGCGCGGGGCGGCGAAACCGGCCGCGACGGCCAGCACGACCAGGGCGAACGGTGCCTGCCAGGCGCCCGGTTGGGCGGTGGTCGGGTATTGGGTCAGGTCGGCCGCCCACACCGGGCCGTGCAGGGTCAGCACCCGCAGGCCGCCGGCCAGGGCCTGGTAGCCCGCGATCAGGCCGACCACGGCACCGGCGGCGGCCAGACCCCGGGCCGGACCGCGGCGCCAGTCGTCGGGCAGCGCCGCCACGCCGAGCGCGACGATCAGCACGACCACGCCGGCCACCGCGAGCGGACCGTTCGGGAAGGCCAGCGCGAACACCCGGGCCAGGGCGCCGCAGATCGCCACCGTGGCAGCGGCCGCCGCCACGTCGGGGCCGTCCAGGACGCGGTCGCTGCGCCGGCCGTTGTCGATCGACTTGGCGAAGAACAGCAGGCCCGCCGCGACCAGCAGCAGCGCGCCCACCCAGATGTCGGGCGGGGTGGCGCCCGGGGCCAGCAGGGCGGCCAGGGCCAGCGCGACCGCGCCACCGCCGGCGCCGGCGGTCAGCGGGGCGCTCACCTCGCGGCGGGCCACCTGGAACACCGCCGCGTAGCTGAGGGTGGCGGCCACCGCCAGGAAGCCGACGGCGAGCGCCGGCACGGTCACCGCCTCGGTCGGCGGCGGGCCCTCACCGGCGTCCGAGACGGCCAGCGCGGCCGTCACCGCGGCACCGGGCAGGGCCAGGGCGGCGGCGCCGGAGGCCCAGTCGCCGACCATCCACGCGTACAGCCGGAAGGGGATCTGGCGGGCCGCTACGGCGATCATCACGCCGGCGCCGGCCAGTGCGGTCAGCACGGCTGCGGTCAGCCAGGACGCGCTGAGGGCGGCGCCCGCGCCGAACAGGCCGACCGTGCCGGCCGCGGCCACGTGCGTGATGGCCACCCGGCGGGTGTCCGCGGCCAGGCCGGCCGCGCCGATCGCGATCGCCGCCAGCACCAGCGGCCAAGGTGCCTCGGACCAGCGCAGACCCAGCGAGGCGGGGACCGACAGAGCGGTCAGGGCGACGCCGATCACCGCGCCCTCGTGGCGCACGCTGCGCGGCAGGGCCAGCGCGGCGGCGAACGTGACGAGCAGCGCGCTGAACGCCAGGAGCCAGCCGGCGTCACCGGCCGCCTCGGAGATCCGGTTCGCGTAGTTCGCCGTGTCGGCGTGCCAGACCGGGCGGGCTGCCTGCAGCGGGGCGAGCGCGGCCCGAAGGCCGGCCAGGGTGAGGAAGACGCTGATGATCACGAGGGCCACCGCCGACGCGATCTCCGGTCCGACCCGGATCGCCGGTGGGAGCAGGCCGACCAGGGCGCCGATCACCGCGATCGTGGCCGCGGCCACCACCAGGGTCCAGCGCGGCGAGACCACGTCGGCGATCCGGGCCGCCGAGCCGATCAGGGCCAGGGCCAGCACACCGCCGGCGATGTTGAGGGCGAGCAGGTTCTTCAGCAGGCGGGCGGCGGCCAGGGCGGCCAGCGCGGCGAGCACCAGCACCAGGCCGGAGCGGAGCGCGTCGGGCACCACCCGGGCCTGCAGCAGCGCCACCGCCGAGTAGAGCAGGGCGCCGGCGCTGGCCACGCAGAGCAGCGCGAAGGTGATCTCGCGCAGCCAGTCGGCGGACGGCGGGGTGGCCGGCGCGGCCACCGGCACCGAGCCGGCGGCGGGTGCGCCGGCCGGGCGGGGCCCGGGGAAGATGCGGGTGGGCAGCCAGCGCCAGCGACGCCGGCCGGTCATCCCCGACAGGATCAGGTCGGGTTCCTCGGGGTGCGACTCGGGGCGCGGCGGGGCGTCGGCGAGGAAGTCGGCGGCACCGGCCGCGTACGCGTCCTGGTCGCCGGGGGCCATGCCCTCGCGGTCGGCGGCGACCGGGCGGTTCGGCGGCCACTGCGGGAGCAACCGGCCGCTGCTGATCACCGTGGTGAGCAGCATCAGGTCGAGCACGGCCACCACGGTCAGGGCCATGCCCCAGCCGGCCGGACTCTGGATCGCCGGGTGGGCCAGCAGCAGCGGCACCGGCTGCAGCGCGATCACCGTGGCGTATCGGGGTGCGCTCAGCCTGGTCGCGGTCGCGTAGAGGAAGCTCGCCACCGAGGTGACCGCGAAACTGATGCCCAGATAGAGCGGGGCCGGCACGCCGGGGCCGCCGGCCAGGGCGCTGCCGTGCAGCGCCCACAGCGTCATCGGCAGCAGCACCAGGCCGACGCCGGCCACCGTCTCGGCGGTCGAGCTCAGGTCGCGTTTGGCGATGCCGGGCGCCACCGCCAGCGCGATCGCGGTGAAGACGGCGAGGATCACGGCGCGGGCGAACGGGTTGCTGACCGCCACCCCGGCGAACACCACGGCGGCCACACCGATCAGCAGCGCGCCGAGCGCGAGCGTGATGTTCTGCACCGACTGGGTGGACGCCTCGGGCGGATGCTGCTCGCCACCGGTGAAACCGGCCCGGCGCGGCGGCGGGCCGATCCGCTCGGTCGGCGGCGGGTCGTCGACCAGCATGGTCACGCCGTCGGTGGCGACGCCGGGCGGGCCGGAGTGGGCCGAGCCGGGCGGTGCCCAGTCGGGGCGCGGACCGGTGGCCCGGGGGCGGGGGCCGCCCGACGGGGGCGGTGGCGGGCCGGCCGGGCGGGCGCCGGGTGCGGGCGGCGGTGCGTCCTGCACGCGGGTGCTGCCGGCCGGGGGCGGCGGGGTCTCGGCGGTGGCCTGCCCCGGTGGCGGAGGCGGGGCTCCGGCGGGGGTGGGCGGGGCCGAGAAATCCTCGTTCGGCCGGCGCCGGCGCCTGGTCTTGGCCGCCTTCTTCGCCTTGGCCTGCTGGTTGGCGTGGGCCAGGATGTCTCGCTGGAACTGCGCCGCCTGGATCTTGGCGGCGATGTTCGTGCGTTCCTTGGCCGCCGTCATATCGCGGATCTTCAGTTCCGCGATGGAGGCCTCGATCCGGGCCAGCTCCTCGTCGTAGCTGTCGGACTGTCCAGCCTGCGCCACGGCACCTCCTCGACCCCCGCCGGCATGTTCAAGTCATCCGGGGATAACTAGAGCATGCCGGTACGACACCTCATTAGAACAGGCTCATGCGGGCGGAGATCTATGGAAACGGGCGCGAAACGCCGCCGACCTTGTTAAGCGGGTGGACGGCCCATGCCCCGATATGTCCATCCGGCCCGCGCCCACTGGGCCGGGTCCAGGCAATTTCGGCCGTCGATCACCCGGCGGGCCGCGACCAGGCCGCCGAGCAGGACCGGGTCGGCGTTGCGGAACTCGGCCCACTCGGTGGCGACCACCACCAGCGCGACGCCTTCGACGGCATCGGTGAGGGTCGGGGCGTACGTCAGGTGCGGTTGCTCGCGGCGGGCGTTCTCCATGGCCTGCGGGTCGTACACCCGTACCTCCGCTCCGGCCGCGGCCAGCCCCGCCGCGGCCGCGAGACTTGGCGCATCGCGTACGTCATCGGAATTGGGCTTGAACGCCGCGCCCAGCACCGCCACCTTCGTGCCGGAAAGGTTCGGCCCGGCCGGGCCGGCCGGCCGTTCCAGCAGCTCCGCTGCCATCTGAAGCACCCGGCCGCGGCGGCGGGTGTTGATCAGATCGACCTCGTGCAGGAAGCGGACCGCCTCGCCCGCGCCCAGCTCCTGCGCCCGGGCCTGGAAGGCCCGGATGTCCTTGGGCAGACAGCCGCCGCCGAAACCCAGCCCGGCCTGCAGGAACCGGTTTCCGATCCGGGGGTCGTAACCGATCGCCCGGGCCAGCTGGGTGACGTCGGCGCCGGCCACCTCGCAGACCTCGGCCATCGCGTTGATGAAGCTGATCTTGGTGGCCAGGAACGCGTTGGCGGCCACCTTCACCAGCTCGGCCGTCGCGAAATCGGTCACCACCAGCGGAACGTCCCGGTCCTCGGTGGCGGCCAGGTCGAAGACGCCCTTGTGCGCGGCCCGGAACAGCTCGTTCGCCCAGGTGGACTTGATGCCGGCGACGATCCGGTTGGGCCGGAGCACGTCCTCCACCGCGTACCCCTCCTGGAGGAACTCCGGCGACCAGGCCACCTCGACGCCCAGCGCGGGGTCGCTGAGCTTGGCGACCAGCTGTTCCACCCAGGTCGCCGTGCCGACCGGCACGGTCGATTTCCCGACGATCAAAGCCCGGCGGTGCAACAGCGGGGCGAGATTGGTGACGGCGCTTTCGACGTACGTCAGGTCAGCGCTCATGCCGTCCGCCCGCTGTGGGGTCCCGACGCAGATGAAGTGCACGTCGGCGAACCCGGCGGCTTCCTGGTACGAGGTGGTGAAGCGCAGCCGCCCGGCGGCGAGGTTGCGGCGCAGCAGATCGTCCAGGCCAGGCTCGTGGAACGGCACCCGGCCGGACGCCAGCGTGGCTATCTTGACCTCGTCCACGTCGACGCCGAGAACGTCGTACCCCAGCTCGGCGAAGCAGATGGCGTACGTCGCGCCCAGATAGCCGGTACCCAGGAACGACAGGCGGGGAAGTGTCACATCCCGGTTAACGATCCGGCCCCTGGTGGGCGAGCGCTACGCGCCAGTAACATAGCGGCGGGGAACCGCCGATGCGAAAGGGCCACCGTCATGTCTGAGTTCGACGTCTACCGGCTGCCGGAGGACCACGAGACCATCCGCGCCGCGGTGCGCGAGGTCTGCGACGCGAAGGTGGCGCCCAACGCCGCCGAGGCCGACGAGACCGCGGAGTTCCCCAAGGCTTCCTACGACGCCCTGCGGGCCTCCGACTTCCACGCCCCGCACATCCCGGTGGAGTACGGCGGTGCCGGCGCGGACGCCCTGGCCACCGCGATCGTGATCGAGGAGGTGGCCCGGGCCTGTGCCTCGTCGTCCCTGATCCCCGCGGTCAACAAGCTCGGCTCGCTGCCGCTGATTCTGTCCGGCTCGGAAGAGATCAAGCAGGCGTACCTGCCCAAGGTCGCCTCCGGCGAGGCGATGTTCTCCTACTGCCTGTCCGAGCCCGAGGCGGGCTCGGACGCCGCCTCGATGACCACCCGGGCCGTACGCGACGGCGACTTCTGGGTGCTCAACGGCGTCAAGCGGTGGATCACCAACGCCGGCGTCTCCGAGTTCTACACGGTGTTCGCGGTGACCGATCCCGCTGCCCGTTCTCGTGGCATCTCCGCCTTCGTGGTGGAGAAGTCGGACGAGGGCGTCTCGTTCGGCGCGCCGGAGAAGAAGCTCGGCATCAAGGGCTCGCCCACCCGTGAGGTCTACTTCGACAACGTGCGCCTGCCCGCCAACCGGATGATCGGCGCCGAGGGCACCGGCTTCGCGACCGCGATGCAGACCCTCGACCACACCCGGGTCACCATCGCGGCCCAGGCCATCGGCATCGCCCAGGGCGCGCTCGACTTCGCCAAGGGCTACGTCAAGGAGCGCAAGCAGTTCGGCAAGT
Source organism: Paractinoplanes tereljensis (assembly GCF_016862435.1). Lineage (GTDB taxonomy): Bacteria > Actinomycetota > Actinomycetes > Mycobacteriales > Micromonosporaceae > Actinoplanes > Actinoplanes tereljensis. The sequence goes on along the minus strand of NZ_BOMY01000013.1, from coordinate 134,280 downwards.
CGATCGCCGACTTCCAGGGCATCCAGTTCATGCTGGCCGACATGGGCATGAAGCTCGAGGCGGCCCGGCAGCTGACCTACGTGGCGGCCGGCAAGAGCGAGCGAGGCGACGCCGACCTGACGTACTTCGGGGCGGCCGCGAAGTGCTTCGCCTCGGACGCCGCCATGGAGATCACCACCGACGCGGTCCAGCTCCTGGGCGGCTACGGCTACACCCGCGACTACCCGGTAGAGCGCATGATGCGTGACGCCAAAATCACCCAGATCTACGAGGGCACCAACCAGGTCCAGCGCATCGTGATGGCCCGCCAGCTCCTCAAGGACTAAAGCAGGCTGTTTTTCAGCTCAGAGACTATGTGGCCGGGCTTTTATGCCTGGCCACTTGTCGTCCTGGTTGTCGATGAGTCAGGTCACCGCGCCGAATGAAAGGCCGGCCCGGTGTGCATCGTCTCATCGAATTCGCGGTATGAGCCGGGCAGCGTCTTCTTGGCCCGGTACATGGCGAGATCGGCCTCCTCGATCAGCTCTCCGACGCTGTGGCCGATGCGGTTGTAGGAGATGCCGACGCTGGCGCGTGTGGTGACGAGGCGGCCGGCGATCTCGAAGGGCCGGGCGATCTCGTCGATCACCCGCTGGGCGATGTCCCGGGCCTGTGCGACTCCGGTCAGCGGCTCCACCAGTACGGCGAACTCGTCCCCGCCGAGCCGGGCGGCCATGTCCGAGCTGCGCAGCGCGGCCGAAAGGCGGTCGGCGACGCCGCGCAGCAGCTCGTCCCCGGCGGTGTGCCCGAGAGTGTCGTTGACTTGTTTGAACAGGTCGAGGTCGAGGTAGAGCAACGCGGCGGTCGCCGGATCGCGGCAGGTCGCCAGCATGCGCTGGACATGCTGGCGGAACAGGGACCGGTTCGGCAGCCCGGTGAGCGGGTCGTGGTGCGCGGCGTGCACCGCGGCGAGGGTCGAGGCGCCGGTCAGCGCGAGGCTGGCCTGCTCGCCGAACGCGGCCAGCACGTCCCGCCATTCGGATCGTCGGCTTGTGTCGTCCCGGCCGGCGATGACGAAACCACCGGCCACATTGTCTCCGATGTGGATGGGAACAGCAGCCAGCGGGCCGTCGGTCACCGGGTTGTTCGCGTCCATGGCCAGCCGGGCGGCACCGACAAAGACGTCGGGGCCGGACTGGTGACCGCTGAGCGACGCGACCGTCAGCCGGTCGTCGGCGCCCGGTTCGCGAAGAACAAGCGCCGTGGTGACGTCGTCCAGGAGCATCTGGGCTCCGTCGGTGATCGAGCCGAGGATCTCGCCGAGCGGGATCTGCTGGTTGGCGGCCCGCTGGATACGCAGCAGCGTCTCGAGCAACCGTTCGCGCCACTCGAGCGCCCGGAGTAGCGCGAGCCGGGCCTCGGCTTCCTGTTCCCGCTCGCGGCGCAGCCGCCGCTCGTTCTCGAGCGTGCGCAGGCCTCGCAGGGCAAGGCCGAGCACCCGGGCCATGCCCTGCAGCATCTGGCGTTCCTCCGCGGTGAACGGCTCGTCGGCCCGCGCGAGGATCAGCTGACCGTCGCTGCCCCGGTCCAGCGGGTGCATGGTGAGATACATCGACCCGACGCCGGGGAAGGCCGTGGTGTCGGCCGTCGCCCGCAGACCGGTGAACAGGGCAGGGTCGGGGTTGCGGCCCAGGCCGACCGACGCAGCGACCTCGCCGTCACCGATGACGGCGGCCACTTCGGCCTCGGTCGACTCGCTCGCCCGCTGCACGGCGATGCGGGCGGCGCTGGCGACGTCGCCGGCCCGGGTTATGGCGCTGAAGAATTCGGTGAGCTGAAGGAGCGACCAGCCTGCCATCGGCGCTTTTCAGCTCACCGCGAGGGCGACCACGGTGAGGTGGTGCATGCCCTTCGCGCCGGGGTTGCGGGCGATCTCGCCGTTGGAGAAGAAGCCGCCGTACGGGATCGGCTTGAGTGCGTCGCCGAGGCGCTGGCCGGCTAGGTCGGTGCCGTCCGGTCCGAGCGCGAGCAGCCGTACGCAGCAGTCGAAGACCAGCACACCGAGCGGGTCCGCGTCACCGACGGCGGCAACCGCCGCGGATCCGGCGGTGGCGGCGGCATCGCAGAGCGCTTCCGGGTCGGCCTCCATGAACCAGACCAGGCCGCCCTCGGGGGTGTCGGCCAGCCCGGAGATGGACCGTTCGTCCGGGTCGGCCGCGAAGATGATCCGGATGTCCTCGCCGGTGCGGCGGGCCAGGCCGAGCGGTCGGACCGCCGCGAACTGCAGGAACGCGCCAGGGTCGGCGACGATCTCGGGCGCGCAGCCGGTGAGCCGGGCATAGACGTCCAGCGCCGGTTCGCCGTCGAGCTCATAGATCTTCCCGCCCTCGCTGCGCGTAACGGCCATCGGCTCGCCGCTACGGTGCCAGCCGTGCGCCACCCCGATGCCGAGCGGCGATACCGAGCCCAGCGCAGCGCCGAGAACCGCGTTCGGCAGCACCTGCACATCCGTCCCCGAGCTGAAGAAGTGCCACGTGCCGGTCTGCGTCATGTCGTCGCCGGCGCAGCCACCGATCAGCGGGACCTGCGCGCCGGCCACCGAGTACGCGCCGCGCACCATCTCCTGCTGGTCGGAGCTGCGTCCGTCGCCGAGCAGCAGCACCGCGCGGTGCTCGGCGTCGATGTCGTCGAGGCATGAGGCGGCGGCCGCGCCGGCCGCGTAAAGATCCATGCTTTCGTACGGCACGGCCCGCACCGACGCGGCGAATCCGGGCCCGCCGAGCGCGTTGACCACGACTCCGGCGCCGCGTCCGTCGGTGGCGTATTCGCCCGACGTCGAGCAGCCGATCATGAGCACGTCGCCGCCGGCCGCGGCGTGCACGGCCGCGGCCATCTCCGGCGTCGAGTGCGACGGGGAGGCGAAGACGATCAGAAGGGTTGCTGGCCGTCCGTCGAGAGCCGCGTGGCAGGCTTTTGCTCCGGCCCGCGCCGGATCAGGAAGTACGCTATTGCCTACGCCGAACCACCGTTCTTGACGCCTGTCCATCACAACTCCCTTGCGCCGGCACGCCAGCCCGATCAAAGGGAGCATCGGCAAGTTGCCCTCAGAACTGAGCTGTCGTGGCCTGCTGCTGAGCGTGATCGACGGGACCCTGCTGACGGTCGCGGACTCGGCCGGCACCAGGCTGAGCCCGGCACGCCGGCCGGTCAGGCGCCGTAGTCCTCCATCACCTGGGCGGCGGGGCCGCCGTTCCAGTACGCGGTGATTACCGAGGCGTGGCCGAAGGTGGCCAGCCGGACCACGATCACCGTGTCGCTGCGCCGGGCGGCACTGGCCACATAGCCCGGGGCCGGGTCGGCGTCGACCACGTCGACGCGGGTCGACGAGTAGGCGACGACGATGCTGCCGCCGTCGGCCGGCACCCGGTAGCGCGGGCGGCGGTCGACCGTCGGTGACGGGGTGGGCGTCCGGGTGGCCGACGGTGCAGCGCTGGTGGCCGGGCGGGTCGTGGCCGGGGCCTTGGTGCGGGACGGGCTCACCGTGGGTTCGGCGGCCGTGGTGGTGGGGACGGGGGCGGGGGTCGTGACGGCCACGGTCGGCTCGGCGTCGCCGAAGCGCAACTCGGTGTAGCGACGATTGGCGTCTATCGCCACAAGTGGGTCGGCGGTCAGTGTCGGGGCCACGCCGAGCCGCACGCCGAACCAGGTGACAGTGACCGCGGTAATCGTGACGCCGAGCCACGCGGCGACATATTTCCAGCTCCGGCCCATGATTACATTCTGCCTCAGCGATACCGTAGATCGATGTCGCGAGTGCTGGTGATCGAGGATGACGCGGATGTACGCGAGGCTCTGGGCCGATTACTGAACGCGACCGGCCACCTGGTCCGGCTGTGTGAACGGGCCCTGGACGGGCTGCGCGACGCCGCCACCTGGAATCCCGACGTGGTGGTCCTCGACCTCGGTCTGCCCGATCTGGACGGTGCCACCGTGCTGCGCAACATCCGGCTCGTCTCGTCGGTGCCGATCGTGGTCGCGACCGCGCGGGAGGGCGAGCAGGAGATGATCCGGCTGCTGCGCGCCGGTGCCGACGACTACGTGGTCAAGCCGTACTCGGCCGAGCAGATCGAGGCGCGGATCGCGGCGGTGCTGCGCCGGGGCGCCGCGCCGGCCGGGTCGGTGCTGACCGTGGGCGGGCTGACGCTCGACCCGGACGCGCGGGCGGCCGCGCTGGACGGCGCGCCGCTGCCGCTGTCCCGGCTGGAGTTCGACCTGCTCGCCTATCTGATGCAGCGGCCCGGCAAGGTGGTCACCCGTCGGCAGCTGCTGGCCGACGTGTGGCCGGCCGAGAGCCGGTCGGTGGAGACGGTCGACGTGCACGTCACCTGGCTGCGCCGCAAGCTGGGCGAACGCGCGGCGGAACCCCGCTACCTGCACACCGTCCGCGGCGTCGGCATCCAGCTGTCGGCGCCGAAAGACTAGACCAAAGCCTTTGCCCGTACGGGCTGCGACGCCCACAACCGCAACCACACCCGACCGCACACACTCCGCGACCACGGTGCAACACCGGCGCGTGCGGCGACTCTCGCGCAACCGGACCCCAACACCAACCCCCTAGGGCCGGGCGGCGTGCGCGCCGCTGCCGAGCCGCCACCACCGGCGGCGGGCCGGCGGATGCGGTGGGCCGGCGGAGGCGGCGATTCCCAGGGCCAGGACGACCCGGGCGCCGCTCAGGTCGCTGCGCTCGATCCGCAGCTCCCCGCCCGTGTCGGCGGCGAGCCGGCGGGCGATGTCCAGGCCGATCCCGGTGGACTCGGCGCCGCTGACGCCGCGGGCGAGGGCGGCCTCCGGGTCGGCGAAACCGGGCCCGGCGTCCTCCACGATGACCTCAGCAAGGCCGGAAAGCCGGACGGTGACCCGGCAGGCGGCGTCGTCGGGGCTGTGGTGGAAGACGTTGCCCAGCAGCACGTCGAGCGCCTCCACTACGACCGTGAAGGCGGCCGGCACGGTGATCCCGGCCGGTGGCGGCGCGGCCTGCCACGGGCGGCCCTGATCCTCGGCGAGCGCGCCCCAGAACGCGGTCCGGTCGGCCACCGCCGCACCGAGGTCGCACTCCAGCCGGGGCCGCGCGACAAGCGGCCGGCCGGCCTCGGTGATCACCGCGTTGATCTCCTGCTCCAGCCGGTCGACGACGCGCAGCTGACGGTCGCGGTCGTCGCCGCCGGGCATCGCCTCGGCGTTGAGCCGCAGCGCGGTGAGCGGCACCCGCAGCCGGTGCGACAGGTTCCCGGCCAGCGCGCGTTCGGCCGCCAGCAGGTCGCCGAACCGGTCGGCGAGCACGTTGAGCGCGGTGCCGACCTCCTCGATCTCGCTCGGCCCGCTGGGCCGGGTGCGGGCGTGCAGCCGGCCGGCGCCGAGGCTGGTGGCGGTGCGGGCGAGGTCGCGGGTGGCCCGAACCACCTGGGCGGCGAGCCGGTCGGCGAGGAAGGCGCACAGGCCGATCAGGACGATCCCGACCAGGGCCAGTACGGCCAGGGCGGTGTGCACCCCGGCGCGCAGCATCTCGGTGGGCACGTAGACCTCGATGACCGCGATCTGCCCGCGGGGCAGTGCCACCGGGCGCAGGTAGACCCGGCCGCCGGACACGTCGGCGGTGCCCGCCACCTGTCGCTGCCGGACCCGGGCGATCTCCGCCTCGTCGGCCCGGGCGGTGCCGATCGTGCCCAGGCCGGGCAGGTGCGCGGCGATCCGGCCCTGCTGGCCGGCGTCGGTGCTGAGGATGGAGCTCTGGACCAGCTCCCGGTCGGTGGCCACGACCACGACCGGGGAGAGGCCGAGCGCCTGCCGTTCGGCCTCGCGCAGGGCCCGGTCCTGCGCGGCGGTGATGACCAGCATGCCGAGCGGGATGCAGAACGCCAGCGCCACCAGGGTGGTGACCGCGAGGGCGACCAGGACGTAGCTGCGTCTCATTCCGATGGACCATAGACGTTCATGGGGTGCGGGTGCCATGGTCGGCACCCGCACCCCACGTCTCAGAAGGTCAGACCCCACGCGTTGAGCGTTCCGGTGTCGCCGGAGTGGAGGTCACGGACGCGCAGCCGCCAGGTTCCGGTGGACTGCACGGCCGAGGCGTCGACGGTCGCGGTCAGCTTCACGTCGTCGCCGCGATCGAGCCGGCTCGCCTTCTTGATCAGAAATGCGGTGCCGTCCGGCGCCAGGAGGTGAATCTCCAGGTCGCCGCGGTAACTGTGGTTGATGTCGACGTTCACCTTCAGCGCCGCGGGCGCGGTGCCCGAGCGCTGCACGGTGATCGGCGACTCGACGGCGGAGCGGTCGCGGATGAGGAAGTCCGCGCCGTTCTCGACCCGGGTGCCGGCCGGCACCGAGGCCGGTGCGGCGGTCGCCGTGACGCCGGTCAGCGTCCAGGCCGCGTAGGCGGCGACGTCGGTGTGCCGGTCGAGCGCGGTGGCGTTGATGTTGGTCCGCCCGTCGCACGCCTGGTGGTAGCAGGAGTCGAACGGCTGTCCGGCCGTCCCGCCCCACTTCGCGGCCTGGGCCGCGCTCATCGCCGAGGCCAGGCTCAGGGTGGCGGTGCCGCCGGTGGGGATACCGGCCGCCTTGAACGAGGCGTGGTCGGAACGGCCCTGCACGTCAACGTTCTCGGTGGCGATGTTCTCGGCGGCGAAGCCGGCCTTGAGCGCCGCCGCGATCGCGGTGCCCCGGGAGTCGTCGTTGTAGACGAAGTAGCCGGCGTTCGGCGACCCGATCATGTCGAAGTTGAGGTAACCGGTCACCTTCGCCCGCTCCGCGGCCGACAGCGAGGCGACGTACGCCTTCGACCCGACCAGGCCCGACTCCTCCGCACCCCACCAGCCGAACCGGATGGCCTTGTCCCCCTGCGCCCCGCTCGTGGCGTAGGCGAGAGCAACCTCGAGGATGCCGGCCGAGCCGCTGCCGTTGTCGTCGATGCCCGCCCCGGCCGCGACGCTGTCCAGGTGGGCGCCGAGCATGACCACCTTGGCCGGGTCACCCCGCCCGGGCAGGTCGGCGACCAGGTTGTAGCCGGTGGCGCCGCCCGAGGTGAACTGCTGGATCCGGGTGGTGTAGCCGGCCGCGTCGAGCTTGCCCTTGACGTAGTCGAGCGAGGCCTTGTAGCCGGGCTTGCCGTGCGCCCGGTTGCCGCCGTTCGCGGTGGCGATCCGGGCGAGCTCGTCGAGGTGCGCCTCGACCTTGGCGCCGTCGATGTCCGGGATCCCGGCGGCCGACGGCTGCGGGGACGGAGCAGCCGTCGTCGGGACCGGCGAGGTCGGCGCGGGCGTGGTGGGAGCCGAGGTCGCGGTGCTGGTGCAGGTCGGGTCGCCCTGGGCGGGCACGCTCACCGCGTCCCAGGCCGCCTTGATCGCGTTGAACTCGGTGCAGCCGTTCGGGTGGAGCTCCTTGGCCGCCGCCAGGGTGGCCGCGCGGGCCTTGCTGTAGGTCCAGCCGGACGTCTTGCGCAGCAGGCCGTGGTAGAAGATCTCGCCGGCCTCCCACACCCCGATCCCGGTCACCTTGCTGTTGTTGCAGGTCGGGCTGGCCGGGCCGGTGGCCGGCGCGGAACCCTGGGCGGCCAGGTAGAACCAGTGGTTGAGCGGGCCGGCCGCGGAGTGCACCTCGGTGCTGGGAATGGCCGAGGAGAAGCAGTTCGGGTCGCCGGCCTTGGACGGGTCGAACATGTTGCGGATCGGCCCGTTGCCGACCAGGTTGACCTCCTCGCCGACGGTGAAGTCGGCCGGGTCGTTGGGGTTCTCGGCGAAGTGCTCGGCCAGGGTGCCGAAGATGTCGCCGGTCGCCTCGTTGAGGCCGCCGGTCTCGTTGGACGTGCCACGGCTGCCGCCGGGGGTGTGGCAGAAGACGCCGTGGCCGAGTTCGTGCGCCACCACGTCGATCGAGTTGACCTGGCGGGCGCCGTCCTGGGTTTTGCCGAACTTGCTCTGGTCGCGGGTCGCGTCGGTGGTGCCGGCGCAGCTGTAGAACGCGTTGACCTCGTTGAGCCCGACGAACATCTGGGCGGCGCCGCCCTGCCCGTCGATGCCGTCGCGGGCGAACTTGGTTTTCAGCATGTCGAACAGGACGGTGCCGGCGTAGTGGGTGTCGACCGCGCCGGTCGGCAGGTCGGTGCCGGCCCCGGTGCCCCACTTGTCGTCGGCGTCGGTGAAGATCTGCCCGGTCCGGTCGTTGAACGTGCGCATGTTGCCGCGGGTCGCGTCGCGCATCTCGAACGCGCCGGAGCTGCCGGAGGTGCCGATCGACACGGTGCCGTTGTAGTGGCCGGTCCCGGTGCCGGCCGCGATCTCGTCCCAGGAGCCGACCTCGGCACCGGTGACCGCGTTGACGTAAACGTGCGCCCGGCTGTTCCGGGACTCGGTGAGAACCTCCCAGACCAGCTTGCCACCGGCCGCGGCGACCACGCCCAGGGTCGGCGTGCCCGCTACGGCACCCGTACGCCCGCGCAGTGCCAGGGTTTTGGCTTTGGCCTGGTCGATCTTCGGGTCGGTCGGCGCGCTGATCGGCACCAGCCCGGCGGCGTTGCTGCTGCGCACCTTGCCGGCCTTGTCGGTGACCACGACGACGTCCCCGCCGACGAAGACCGGCAGGTTCCGGTAGACCCGGGCGTAGCTGACGTAGTTGAGGCCGCGGTCGGTGGTGACGACGTTCTGCCGGGTGAGGGTCTCGTCCGAGGCCTTCGGGAAGCCGGTCGAGGTGCCGGTCACGTACTGGTCAGCGGAGGCCGCGGCGATGGTCGCGCCTCCGTCCGAGAGGTCCGGCTGCGGTGCCGGTCCGGTCGCCGTGTAGCCGGCGGTCACCGCCGCGCCCGCGAGCAGCGAAACGAGGGTGACGCTGCTGATCGTGGCCACGCGCAGTGCTGATCTCCTGGAACGCCTCAAAGGGTTCCTCCTCAAGGCCGGGTATTGATCTCCATGTGTGCGGTGGAGTCTCACCGGGTGTTCCTTAAGGGCGCCGGAAGCCTTGCTATCGGACCGGTAACAAGGTCCGGGAGGACTGGTTCACGACAGACGTGCCGTTCGATCGCATGAACAATCCTCAGCTATGGGAAATCGGCGGGGGAGTGGGTGCGGCTGCAGCTTCGCCCTACTGGGGTTGATGGTTGTTCCGATCGGGTTGGTCTGGCTGGTCCTGCACCTGGTCGGGGCCGACGGGTGGCTGGGGCTCAGCACGACGGCCACCGTGGTGGTGCTCCTCGCCGCGGTCGTCCTGGGTGTGGTCGCGCTGCTCAGCGACCAGGTTCCGCAGCCGCTGCCCCGCCGGGTCTACCTGGCCTGGCTGTTGCCGGTCATTCCACTCGTGGCCCTGGGCTCGACCATCGCGGCCTGGACCACCCGGAACTCCGACCTGGCCGTGATCCCGTGGCTGTGCGCAGCGGCCCTGGTCGTCACGGCCACGATCGTGCTGAGCGGGCTCAGCACCGACTAAAACCGCCCGCTTCCCGGTGGCGTCCTTGCAGATCGTGACCGCGTTCGACGGGGCTGTCGCCAATGCCGGGGCGCTCGGCGGGGATCCGGCGCGGGTCTCGATCGGGGGCGCCAGCGCGGGTGGCAACCTGGCCGCCAGTGCGGCGATGCGACTGCGGGACCGGGACGGCGTACGGCCGGCGTCGTTGATGTTGGTCTATCCGGTTTTGCATCGTGACGTTCCGGCGGTGGACGAGGAACTGGGCGCGATGCTGGCCGGGCTGCCGGAGTTCCTGACCTTCCCGTCGGCGGCGATGAAGGCCATCAACGAGAACTATGCGGACGGGGCGCTGGACGATCCGTACGTCTTTCCGGCCGGTCATGACCTGCGTGGACTTCCGTCCACGTACATCATCGACGCGGAAGCGGACCGGCTGCGCAAGTCCGGCGAGGGTTTTGCCGCCGAGCTGGCCCTGGCCGGCGTCGATGTCACAGTGGTGCGGGAGCGGGGCACCGCGCACGGTTACCTCAACGAGCCGGGCGGCCCGGCCGCGATCCGCACGATCGATCGGCTCACCGCCTGGCTGAGCTGACCTCGCCGGAGAGGTCGACGGTGCGCCCGGAGACCAGGATAGCCGGGGCGAGTCGTTCCAGGTGGTTGCGGATCAGGCCGATCAGGTCGATCCGGCCGCCGGTGAGCACCCACTGCAACTGCAGGCCGTCGGCGACCGCGATGCACTCGCGCGCGATGCCGTCGTAGTCGAGGTCGGGCCGCAGGTGGCCGGCCTCGACGGCCCGGTGGAAGCCGGCCGCCAATTCGGACACCACCCGTTCGTAACGGGCCAGGTAAAGGTCGTGGGCGGCGCTGGTGGGGTCGGCGGCCTCGGCGGTGACCAGCACGAACAGCTCGATCATGCCGGGCTGGGCGTGCAGGAGTTCGGAGAGCCACACCATCTGCCGGAGCGGGCCGGTGCCGTCGGTGTCCTCGGGGGCCTGTTCGGCGAACTCGCGGAGCATGGTGAAGCGGCGCTCCGCCACCGCCACCAGCAGGTGTTTCTTGGTGGGGAAGTGGTGCGTCAGGCCGGGGCCGGTCAGCCCGGCGTCCTGCGCGATCTTGGCCATGGACGTCTGCGAGTAGCCGAGCTGCGCGAAGTTGGCGATGGCCACGTCGAGGATGAGTTCCCGGCGCGCGCGTCCGACCGAGTAGCTGCCGCGCTCCCTGTCTTCCCTCACGGCGCCCACCGTATACCGGGGTCTCGCCGCGTGAAAACCTGAAATCTTAGGTTTTCACGCCAGAAACCTTGTGTCTTAGGTTTTTAACTTCTAGCGTGAGCCGCACCACACCAGAACGGAGCACGCCATGCCTGAGCAGCGGTGTTACGACCTTCGCGTCGAATACCAGCGCGCGCCGATCGGGGTCGGCGTGCACCAGCCGTGTTTCAGCTGGCTGGCCACCGGGGTTCTGGACGCCTTCGAGGTCGCCGTCGACCGCGGCGACGGGCGGCCGGCCTGGCGCAGCGGGCGGGTCGCGGGCGATCTCCCCGCGGTGGAGTACGCGGGCGGGCCGCTCGACTCGAACCAGGTGTACCGCTGGCAGGTCCGGGCCTGGCTGGACGGCGCCGGCGAACCGAGCGAGTGGGCCGCCTCCACCTTCGAGACCGGGCTGCTCGGCCCGGCCGACTGGCACGCCGCATGGATCGGCCCGAAGCAGGAACCCACCGCGATGGAACGCTGGACGCTCGTCGACTGGATCACCGGCCGGCGCCCGGCGACACCGGTCGAGGAGCGGCTGCGCCCGGTGCAGCTGCTGCGCCAGCGCTTCCAGGTCCAGGCCGAAGTGACCCGGGCCCGCCTCTACGCGACCGCGCACGGCATCTACACCGCGCAGGTCAACGGGCAGGACGCCGGCGATGAGGTGCTCGCCCCCGGATTCGACAGCTACCGGCACCGGGTCTCGGTGCAGTGCTACGACGTCACCGACCTGCTCACCGCCGGCGAGAACGAGCTCGGGTTCGCGCTCGCCGACGGCTGGTGGGCCGGCCGGATCGGGATCAGCGGATCGAGCGCCCAGTTCGGCGCCGAGACCAGCGCGACCTGGCAACTGCACCTCGACCATGCCGACGGCCGCACCGAGCTGGTCTGCTCCGGCTCCGATGTGGAGAGTGCGACCGGGCCGTGGGCCTACGCGGATCTGTTCGTCGGCGAGCACTTCGACCGGCGCGTCGAGCCGACCGGTTGGACGCCGGTCGCACTGACCGGCGAGAACACCGCGATGCTGCGCCCGTTCACCGGCGAACCGGTGCGCCGGATCCTCGAACTGCCCGCACTGCATGTCACCGGGGACGCCGAGACCGGCTGGATCGTCGACTTCGGCCAGGTGCTGGCCGGCCGGATCCGGCTCACCGTCCGCGAGCCGCGATCCGGCCAGGTCGTGACCCTGTCGCACACCGAGACGCTGCAGCCGGACGGCACCTGGTTCGACAACATCAAAGGCATAAACAAGGAGCAGACCGATGTGTACGTCGCGGCCGGCTTGCCCGGCTCCGAGACGTACGAGCCGGTCTTCACCTTCCACGGGTTCCGCTACACCCGCATCCACGGCCTGCCGTCCGCACCCGCGCTCGACGACGTCGTCGCGGTGGTGCTCGGCAGCGACCTGGAGTGGACCGGATCCTTCGAGACCTCGGACCCCCGCCTCGACCGGCTGCACCGCAACGTGGTGTGGAGCCAGCGGGCCAACTTCCTGTCGGTGCCGACCGACTGCCCGCAACGCGAGCGGGCCGGCTGGACCGGTGACATCCAGGTCTTCGCGCCGGCGGCCACCAACAACGCGCAGGTCGTGCCGTTCCTCAGCCGCTGGCTGACCAACCTGCGGGCCGACCAGCTGCCGGACGGCCGGGTGCCGATCATGTCGCCGTACTCCCCGTACGACGCCGAGTCGGCCGCCGCGGCCACCGGGATCGGCGCGATCGTCGCCGCCGCCGGCTGGAGTGACGCGATCGCCCTGGTCCCGTGGACGCTCTACGAGCGCACCGGCGATCGGCGGGTGCTCGAGGAGAACCTGGACGCGATGCTGGCCTGGGTAGATGCCCCGCAGCCCGGGTCCGGCTTCGGGGACTGGCTCACGCCGAGCACCCTGGAGGGCCGGCCGATCCACGAGGCGATCGGCATCGCGCCCGCCCTGACCGGCGCACTGGTCGCGCCGATGTTCCAGGCCCGGACGCTGACCGTGACCGCGCTGGCGGCCCGGGCCCTGGGCCGCTACACGCTGGCCGACCAGCTCGAACGCCGGGCCGACGGGGTGCGGGCCGAGTTCGCCGCCGCGCACGTCTCGGCCGACGGGCGACTGCCGGTGGACCTGCAGGGGCCGTACGCCCTGGCTCTGGCCTTCGGGATGATTCCCGGCCCGCTGCGGGCGGCCGCCGCGGCCCGGCTGGCCGCCCTGGTCGAGGCCCGGGGCCATCGGCTGGACACCGGGTTCCTCTCGGTGCCTTATCTACTCGACGCGCTCTGGGACAACGGATACCCCGAGCTGGCCCGGCGCGTGCTCTGGCAGTCCGAGATGCCGTCCTGGCTCTACGAGGTCGACCGCGGGGCTACCACGATCTGGGAGTCCTGGGACGCGATCGCGCCGGACGGGACCGTCCGCGCGGGGTCGCTCAACCACTACGCGTTCGGTTGCGTCGACGACTGGTTGTACCGCCGGGTGGCCGGGATCCAGCCGACCTCACCCGGTTACCGCACCGCCGTGATCGAGCCCGATCTGGCGATCGGCGTCGACTCGGTGCGGGCCCACGTCGGCACCCCGTACGGCCGGCTCGCCGTCGCCTGGCACCGCGCCGGCGACACCGCCGAAATCCAGGTGACCGTGCCACCCGGCATCACCGCGACGGCGTGGAAGGTGCCGCTCGTTCCCGGCGAGAACACAGTTTCGGTAACCCTTCCGATCCACTGATCGAGGGTCAGCCCAGCCGGGCGTGAATGGCTACAGTGGCCACTGTCGGTCCGTCGCCGCCCCCGCGAGGTGTTCGCTTGTCGGAAAATCCGGATATCAGCGCGCTGAACACCTCGCGCCGCTACAACGAGTGGGTCGGCGGGAAAGACCACACCGGGGTCGAGCGGGCGTCCACCAAAACCGTGCTGACCGTGCTGCCCAACATGATCGACGCCGCCCGGGAGGGCCGGGCCGTCGTGATGCGGGTCGTGCGGCACCTGGTCGCCGAGACCGGGGTGCGCCAGATCCTGGACATCGGCGCGGGCCAGCCGCTCTCGCCCAACGTGCACGAGGTCGCCCAGCGGGTCGATCCGGCCACCCGGGTGGTCTATGCCGACAACGATCCGCTGGTCGCGGTGCACCACCGCGGCACGGTGATGAGCAAGCCGGCCGGCCGGGCCGAGTTCCAGCCGGGCGACCTGCGCAAGGTCGGTGAGCTGCTGGCCGGCGACGTGGTCACCGAGGTGCTCGACCTGAGCCGGCCGGTGGTGGTGCTGCTGGCCAGCGTGCTGCACCTGATCGACGACGACGAACAGGCCGCGGCCGCGGTCCGGCAGCTGCGCGAGGCGCTGGCGCCGGGGAGCTATCTGGTGATCGTGCACGGCACCTTCGACACCCTGCCGGAGGCGACCCGGCAGGCGGTCACCGCCATGATGGCCACCGGCAAGCAGGGCGTCTATCGGGCCCGGTCGCGGGCCGAGATCGAGGAGTTCGTCGACGGCCTGGAGTTGGTCGAGCCGGGCCTGGTCTCCAGCGTCGAGTGGCGGCCCGATCCGGTCAACCCGCCGAAGACCAGCGTGGCCGACGCGATGTGCTGGGTGGTCGTGGCCCGCCTGTAACGAACGGTGCCTCTCCCTGTAACAGGGCCTGTGTTCACTCTTGTGAAACACAGTTTCTTGTGCAGAATCAATCTGGGGGAGGTCACGTGTCACCGGCATCCGAACTCGGACGGCTCGCCGAAGCCGCGAACGTCCGCTTCATCCTGGCGCTCTTCGTCGATCTGCGCGGCAAGCCCTGCGCGAAGCTCGTTCCGGTCGAGGCGGTCGAAACCCTGGCCACCGAGGGGGTCGGCTTCGCCGGGTACGCGGTCGGCGCGATCGGACAGCAACCCCGCGACCCCGACCTGATGGCGATCCCCGACCCGGCCTCGTTCACGCCGGTGCCGTTCCTCAAGCCCGGCCTCGCGATCGTGCACTGCGACCCGCACGTCAACGGCGAACCGTGGAAGTTCGCCCCCCGCAACATCCTCAAGGCCCTGATCCGCCAGGCCGAGGGGGCCGGCTACCAGGCCTGGGTCGGCGCCGAGGTGGAGTACTTCCTGGTCGAGCGGGACGGTAAGGGTGGACTGCGGCCGGCCGACTCCCTCGACGTCGCGGCGCAGCCCTGCTACGACGCGCGCGGCGTGACCCGGATGTACGAGCATCTGACCGTCGTGTCGACGGCGATGAACGAGCTCGGCTGGGGCAACTACGCCAACGACCACGAGGACGGCAACGGGCAGTTCGAGCAGAACTTCGCGTACGCCGACGCGCTCACCACGGCCGACCGGGTGATCGCCCTGCGGTACCTGCTGACCATGCTGGCCGAGCAGCGCGGGATGACGGCGACCTTCATGCCCAAGCCGTTCGCCGATCGCACCGGGACCGGCCTGCACCTGCACATGTCGTTGACCGCCGTCTCGTCGGAAGCGAAGGTCTTCCCGGCCGGCGAGGACGACCGGGGCCTGGGGCTGTCGCCGACCGCGTACGCGTTCGTCGCCGGGGTGCTGGAGCACGCCTGTGCGCTGCAGGCGCTGCTCGCGCCGACGGTCAACTCGTACAAGCGGACCGGGGCCGTCTCCACCGCGTCCGGTGCGTCCTGGTCGCCGAAGCACGCCACCTATGGCGGCAACGACCGCACCCACTACATCCGGGTCCCCGACGACCAGCGAGTCGAGCTGCGCGGTGGGGACGGTTCGGCCAACCCGTACCTGGCCATCGCCGGCGCCCTCGGGGCGGGCCTGGACGGCATCGCCCGTTCGCTGGATCCGGGCCGGCCCGGCGCGGGCGAGGCCAAGGGCGATCCGCTGCCGCTGACACTGCTTGACGCGGTGCAGGCGTTCGAGGCCGACGACCTGCTGACCGGGGTGCTGGACGCGGTCGGCGGCGGGGTCGCCGATTACTTCGCCGAGCTCAAACGGTCCGAGTTCTTCGCCTGGCACAGCGCCGTGTCGTCCTGGGAGATCGACCAGTACCTGCAGGCGTTCTGAAAGGAAATGACATGTGCGGAATCGTCGGTCTCCACCTGAGAGACCCCGCCCTCTATCCGCGCCTCGGCGAGCTGCTGACCGGCATGCTGTGCGAGATGTCCGAGCGGGGCGCCGACTCGGCCGGCGTCGCGGTGTACGGCGATCCGGTGTGGTCGCCGCCCGGGCATGCCACGGTAACCGTGATCGGCGCGGTGCCGGATCTGCCGGACGTCACCGTGATTTCCCTCGGTGAGACGCACGTGGTGCATGCTCCGGTCCCGGTCGACGCCCTCGTCGCCGCGATAAGAGCCCAGCTCCCGGACGCGCTGATCGCCGGCTTCGGCGAGGAGCTGACCGTGCTGAAAGGTGTGGGGCACCCGCGTGAGCTGGCCGCGACCTTCGGCCTGGCGAAGGCCCAGGGCTGGCAGGGTGTCGGGCACACCCGGATGGCGACGGAGTCCGCGGTCACCCCGGAGGGCGCGCACCCCTATGCCGTCGGGCCGGACCAGTGCCTCGTACACAATGGATCTTTTGCCAACCATGCGACCATCCGCCGGCACCTGACGGCCCGCGGGGTGGTCTTCGACAGCGAGAACGACACCGAGGTCGGGGCCCGCTACGTCGCGTCGGCCCTGGCCGACGGGCGTGACATCGAGAGCGCGCTGAAGAGCCTGTGCGCCGAGTTCGACGGCTTCTACACGCTGCTGGTCTCCAACCGGGACTCGTTCGCCGTCGTCCGCGACGCGATCGCCTGCAAGCCGGCCGTGATCGCCGAGACCGACGCGTGGGTCGCGATGGCCTCGGAGTACCGGGCGCTGGTCGGGCTGCCCGGCATCGAGCAGGCGCGCATCTACGAACCCGAGCCGGAACGGATCTACGCATGGACTCGATGACGATCGTCATGGACAAGGGTGTGAACCGCACCCTGCACCGCTTGGACGCAGGCTCGGTGACGATCACCGAGCCGAACGGTAAGCACAGCGTCGCGGTCGGCCTGAACGCGCCGCTGCAAGTGAGCATCGAGGGGCACTGCGGCTATTACGCGGCCGGGATGAACCAGCTCGCCGACGTCGTGATCAACGGCAACGCCGGGGTCGGGGTGGCCGAGAACATGATGAGCGGATCGGTGCGGGTCAACGGCAACGCCTCCCAGTCGGCCGGCGCCACCGCGCACGGCGGCCTGCTCGTCATCACCGGCGACGCGGCCGCCCGCTGCGGCATCTCGATGAAGGGCGTCGACATCGTGGTCGGCGGCAGCATCGGCCACATGAGCGCCTTCATGGCGCAAGCGGGCCGGCTCGTGGTGCGCGGCGACGCGGGCGAGGCGCTCGGCGACTCGATCTACGAGGCCCGGCTGTACGTGCGCGGCAAGGTGGCCTCGCTCGGCGCCGACTGCATCGCCAAGGACATGCGCGACGAGCACCACGCCGAGCTGCGTTCGCTGCTGGCGAAAGCCGGCTACGACGACGACCCCGCCGACTACACCCGCTACGGCTCCGCGCGGCAGCTGTACCACTTCCACGCAGGGAATGAGTACTGATGAGAGAGTCCGCCACGTTCGACCGGAACACCATCCAGGCCATCCAGCGGGCGGCCGCGACCGGCGTCTACGACATCCGCGGCTGGGGGGCCAAGCGGGCCCTGCCGCACTTCGACGACCTGCTGTTCCTCGGCGCGAGCATGTCCCGGTACCCGCTCGAGGGTTACCGCGAGGCGTGCGGCACCGACGTGGTGCTGGGCGGCCGGAACGCTTCATACCCGCTTTATCTCGACATCCCCGTCACGATCGCCGGGATGAGCTTCGGGGCCCTGTCCGCCCAGGCCAAGGAGGCGCTCGGCCGGGGTGCGTCCGACGTGGGCACGTCCACCACCACCGGCGACGGCGGGATGACCCCGGAAGAGCGCGGCCAGTCCAAGCACCTGGTCTACCAATATCTGCCGTCGCGCTACGGGATGAACCCCGACGACCTGCGCCGGGCCGACGCCATCGAGATCGTCCTGGGCCAGGGCGCCAAGCCGGGCGGCGGCGGCATGCTCCTTGGTCAAAAAATAAGTAAGAGGGTCGCCGAGATGCGCACTCTGCCGCAGGGCATCGACCAGCGCAGTGCCAGCCGGCATCCGGACTGGACCGGCCCGGACGACCTCACCATCAAGATCCAGGAGCTGCGCGAGATCACCGACTGGGAGAAGCCGATCTACGTCAAGGTCGGCGCCTCCCGCACCTACTACGACGTCAAGCTGGCCGTGCACGCCGGCGCCGACGTCGTGGTGGTCGACGGCATGCAGGGTGGCACCGCCGCCACCCAGGAAGTCTTCATCGAGAACGTCGGCATCCCCACCCTCGCCGCGTTGCCCCAGGCCGTGCAGGCGCTGCAGGAGCTGGGTGTGCACCGGCAGGGCGCCAAGGGCGTACAGCTGATCGTCTCCGGCGGCATCCGGACCGGCGCCGACGTGGCCAAGGCCTTGGCCTTGGGCGCGGACGCGGTCGCCATCGGCACCGCCGCGCTGATCGCGCTGGGCGACAACGACCCCCGTTACGCCGCCGACTACGAGGCGCTCGGCTCGGCCGCCGGCTTCTACGACGACTTCCAGGACGGCCGCGACCCGGCCGGGATCACCACCCAGGACCCGGTGCTGGCGGCCCGGCTCGACCCGGTCGAGGGCGGCCGCCGGCTCGCCAACTACCTGCGGGTTCTCACCATGGAGGCGCAGACGATCGCGCGCGCCTGCGGCAAGTCGCACGTCACCCACCTGGAACCGGAGGACCTGGTCGCGGTCACCATCGAGGCGGCCGCGATGGCCCGGGTGCCGCTGGCCGGCACCGACTGGATCCCCGGGAGCACCCGATGAGGGTCGCCGTCGTCGGGGCCGGCCTGGCCGGGTCGGCGACGGCCTGGCGGCTGGCCCAGCGCGGCGCGGAGGTCACCCTCCTGGAGCGGGCTTCGCCCGCCAATCCGCAGGGCAGCTCGCACGGATCGGCCCGCATTTTCCGGTACGCGTACGCGGACCCGTTCTACGCGCGGCTCGTCGCGCAGGCCCGGGAGCACTGGGCCGAGCTCGAGGACGCGACCGGCGAGACGTTCTTCCGGTGCACCGGGTCGCTCGACTTCGGTGCGACCCGGCGGCCCGAGCAGCTGGCGGCGGTCCTGACCGGGATCGGTGTCGAGCACGAGCTGCTTTCCGCGGCCTCGGTGTCGTCACGCTGGCCCGGAATTCACACCGGCGGGCCGGCCCTCTGGCACCCGGACGCCGGTGTGGTCGACGCGGCGGCGGCGGTGCTCGCGATGACCGACCTGGCCCGCAAGGCCGGCGCGACGGTGCACGAGAACTGGACGGTCACCGCGGTCGAGGGCAGCACGGTCCGCTCGGGGGACGGCCGGTCAGTTATCGCCGACCACGTGGTCCTGGCGGCCGGCGGCTGGCTGCCGGAGCTCTTCCCAGGCCTCCCTCAGTTGCGGATCCGCCAGGAGCAGGCGTACCACTTCCCCTATCGCGAGCAGGGCCCGGACTGGCCGTCGTTCATCCACAAGGGAACCGGCATCCAGACGTACGGGCTGCCGGGTGGCCGGGACGCCGAGCACCGCGGGCACAAGGTCGCCGAGTACTTCGGTGGCCACGAGATCCCGACCGCCGCGTTCAACGACGGCGTCATCGACCCGGCCAACCGGCGGCGGATCATCGCGTACGTCGAGCGGCACCTGCCCGGCCTGATCCCCGAGCCGTACGCTGAGGCCACCTGCGTGTTCACGATGACCCCGACCGAGGACTTCGTCATCGACACCCGGGGCCCGCTCACCGTGGCGTCCCCATGTTCCGGGCACGGCGCCAAGTTCGCCCCGCTGCTCGGCGCGATCATCGCCGACTCCGCGATGGGGCTGGCCGAACCGGCTGAACGATTCCGCTTAGGGTGACGGAGTGACTGACGGCCCTCTCCTGCGCAACGACACCGGCACCGCTCGCGAGCGGGGTGCCGACGAGCCGCTCGGCGGCCTCGAGCTGGAGGTGGCGATCGGCCGCAACGTCCGCGAGCTGCGTAATCAGTACGGCCTGACGGTGGCCGAGCTGGCCATCCGGGTCGGCATCTCCAAGGCCATGCTCTCGAAGATCGAGAACGCCCAGACCTCGTGCAGCCTGGGCACCCTGGGCGCGCTGGCCGAGGGCCTCGACGTGCCGGTCACCAGCCTGTTCCGGGGCGCCGACCGGGAACGGCCGTCGGCGTTCGTCCCGGCCGGCGGCGGCACCGCCATCGTCCGCGACGGTTCCCAGGCCGGCCACGAGTACCACCTGCTCGGCTCGCTGCGCGGGGAACACCGCCGGCTGGAGTGCCTGCACGTCACGCTGACCGTGAAGAGCCGCACCTACCCACTGTTCCAGCATCCCGGCACCGAGTTCATCTACATGCTGGAGGGCGTGATGGATTACGCCCACGGCCGGGCGATCCACCGGCTCACCCCGGGCGATTCGCTGCAGATGGACGGCGAGGGCGCGCACGGGCCGGCCGACCTGGTCGAGCTGCCGATCCGCTTCCTGTCGGTGATCGCCTTCCCGGATACGGTCGCGCCGCACCGCTGACATCTACGGGCAACACTGTTCTACGGCGGTGGTTTCGGCCTGCTCGGGAAGCAGGCGGTGGCGGCCTTCTCGGTGCTCGGCTTCTCGTTCGTGGTCACCCTGGTGATCGCGTTCGTCATTCAGAAGACGATCGGCTTCCGCCTCTCGGCGGAGAAGGAGGCCGCCGGCATCGACGTGGTCGAGCACGCCGAGGTCGCGTACGACCTGGAAGGCAGCCTGCACGCACCGGGAACCGGGCCTACGCCGGAGGCGGTCATCGCCGCGGCCGAACGGCTTACCGCGAAGGCGGCGCCGTAGGAGTGAGGTGCCGGGTGGCCTGTTCCACCCGGTTCCGTCCGTTCGCCTTGGCCGCGTAGAGGGCCTGGTCGGCGTCGTCGATCAGGCTCACCGGGCAGCGGTAACCGTTGCCGACGGCCACCCCGGCGCTGAAGGTCACCGCGACCTCGACCCCGTTGACCGGCAACGGCTGCGCCGCGACCGTTTGCCGCAGGCGGTCCACCCAGGCGACCGCCTCGGCGGCGGACATGCCGTGCAGCAGCAGCGCGAACTCCTCGCCGCCGTACCGGGCGGCCACGTCGCCGGGGCGCAGCGAACTGCTCAACCGGCTCGCGATGTGGACCAGGACGTCGTCGCCGGTGTTGTGGCCGTACCCATCGTTGATCTTCTTGAAGAAGTCGATGTCCAGCAGCACGAAGGCGAACTCGGCCTCGCGCTCGAGGGCCGCGCTGAGCTCGGTCATCAGGTGCCGGCGGTTGTAGAGGCCGGTCAGGTAGTCGCTGGCGGCCTGCTCGGCCAGGCTGGCCCGCAGCGCCTCGATGGTCGCGAGCTGGTTGCGCAGCTGCTCGGTCTGCCGGATCTGCTCGGTGATGTCGTGCGCGACCAGGATGGAACCGGCCGGCTCACCGTTGCGGCTGATCAGCGGGCTCACCCGGACGCTGAGGTCGATGCCGATGCCGCGCACGTTGCGCAGGACGTAGTCGCCCTCGGCGTTCTCCGGCAGCTGGGCCAGCAGCAGCTCGATGTTGCGGGCCACGTCGTCGGTCTCGATCCCGACCCGGGCCAGGAGGCCGGCGGCGGCCGGGTTGGCCTCGACCAGCCGGTGGGCCGGGTCGACGACCACCACCGGGTCGGTCATGTTCTGGAAGACCTCGCGGTGCACCACCGGGGCGAGTGCCGGCGTGGAGTGCCGGGCCACCCAGTACATGGTCGGGGCGCTCAACGCGAAGCCGCAGGCGGTGAGGTCGATCAGGCGCCCACCGGCCAGGATGCCGGTCAGGTTGATCACCGACGCCGGGAAGAGCGCGATGATCGCGAGCAGGTAGCCGCGGTAGCGGCCGGTCTGCCGGATGTACATCCGGAACACCGTCACGGCCGAGACCACGACCAGGATGTAGCAGTAGACCGTGTGGGCCCAGAACAGCGGGCCGAACGTCGCGGCGTAGGCGCCGTTGATCGCGGTCGGCTGGATCTGTTCGATGAACAGGTGATGCCAGGGGTTGGTGGCGATCGCGATGGTGGCCAGCACCGGTTCGATGCTCAGCAGCAGCAGACTGCGCCGGTCCAGCCGCCAGAACCGGTTGGTCAGCGCCCGGGAGGTCGCCCACCAGCCGCCCACCACCAGGTAGACGCCGGGATACAGCAGCGAGATGGCGATCATCACGGTGGTCGGATCTCGGCTGTACAACGGCACGACGGTGGCCAGTGACCACCAGGTCGCGCCGGCCGCGATCGCCGCGATGGCGGCGAACCCGGCACCCTCGTGCCGTCGCCGCCAGGCGAGACCGGTAAGGAACGTGGCGATCAGGATCGCGACGGCGAACAGCACCGACAGTGCAACGGTGGCCATGGCCGTCCTCCTCACCGAACTCAGTCTGATCGACTCAGTGCGGCCTATCGGCTAACCGTCTCGCACCTTTAGTGAAACCAAGTCAGGCCGGCAGGATCTCGCCCCAGCGCGCGAACTGGGCCTTCGCCTGCCGCTCGCCCCGGGCGAGCAGGCGCTTCCGGCCGCCGGGCAGCCGGCCCAGGCCCTGGCTGACCACCAGGTTGGCGCCGACCCGGGTCAGGCCGTACCACGGGAGGCGGTAGGGGAGACCCAGGTCGTGCATGGCCCGCCGGCCCAGCAGCCAGGTGCTGACCGAGAGGGCCCGCTCCCGCTCGAACCGGTCGTCGGTCATCTCGATCAGGGCCTTGGCCAGGGCGGTCGAGTTGGCGTCGGGCGGTGGGTCGTTGGCCAGGAAGTGGTACAGCAGGCGGCGGCCGGCCCGCTCGGTGTGCGGGAGCCAGGCGTCGTCGACGCCCATCAACCAGCCGACGTACGACCACAGGTGCATCACCGCGGCCGCGTCCGGGCCGGAGACGCGTACGCCGAGCAGGCGCAGGTGCATCAGGAAGCTGGTGCTGAACACGCCCAGGGTGCTGGCCTGGTCGTACTGGTTGATCGGCACGCCCCGGCCGGACCAGTCCCACTCCGGGTCGGCCTCCAGCTGCGCGTTGACCAGGGCGTGCATCACCCGCACGTGGATCGACAGGCGGAAGCCCTCGCTATCGGGGGCCAGCCCGCCGGGCGCGGTCACCGCCCGCCACCAGATCGACGTCTCCTTGATCCGGCGCAGGGTCTCGCCGCCGGTCAGCCGGCCGGTGCGGACCAGCGGTTCGAGGGCGGCCGCCGTGCGGTAACCGCCGAGCAGCGAGCCGTAGGCCAGGACCAGGCCGGCGTCCATCCCGAAGGCACGGCAGGCCTCGGCCCCGCGGGCCAGTAGCCGGTCGTCGACCCAGTCGGGTCGCTTGGTGACGACGTCGAAGAAGGTGCGGATCGGCTCCGCGGCCTCGGCGGTGGGCCCGGCCGCGAGCGCCCGGTGCAGGTCCCGGATGGCCAGGCCGGGCGTTTCCCGTACGGCGGTGACCAGCGCGGCGGCCGGCTCGTCGCGGCGGGTCAGCCCGGCACGCAGGGCAGCCAGTTCGTCCTCGGTCGGCCGGGCGCCCGGACCCGCGAAGATCCGCAGCGGGCGGGCGGCCTTCTCACTCCACCGTTTGTCGGCGGCGAAACGGGTGGGCGTGGTCATACCTCGACGATAAAGTGAGTAGATGCTCGGCTTCTACTCGTGTTTTGGCCTCGACCCATGACGGCACAGAGCAGCAGGAAGACACCGCAGCAGCGGCGTTCGCGCGACATGATCGACCGCATCCTCGCCGCCACTGCTCAGGTTTTGGAGGAGCGCGGTTACGCCGGGCTGAGCACCAACCGGGTCGCCGAGCAGGCCGGGGTCAGCGTCGGCTCGCTCTACCGCTACTTCGCCGACAAGAACGAGCTGATCGAGGAGCTGCGCGCCCGCAGCTCGGCCGACGTGCTCGGCGAACTGACCGGGGCGCTGACCGACGCGGTGGCGATGCCGGCCCGCGACGGCGTCCGGCACGTGCTGGCCGTGCTGGTCGGGTCGCTGCAGCGGCACCGGGCGATCACCGCCGCGATGATCGACGAGGCGCCGCTCGGCGCGCACGGCAACATCCTGCCCGAGGTGGAACGCCAGCTGGCCCAGGTGACTCGCATCTTCGTCGCGGTGCACGCCCCGTCACTCGACCCGGCCGAGGCGGAGGCCCGCATCCACCTGGCGATGGGCGTGGCGCTCAACGCCTGCCTCCGCATCGCGCTGCAGCCGGCCCCGGGCATCACCGAGGACCGCCTGATCGACCTGACCGCCGACCTGATGGTGCTGGGCCTGGTCCCCGACCCACTGGGCCGGTCGGCCACGCACGCAGAATGAAGGGCCAGGGCCAGCCTTAGCTGGGCCCCGGCCCGGCCTCGGCGTGAGCGACGGTCAGTTATCGGCACCCGGCTACGACATGATCTTCGGCTTTGATCTGGTCCTGCGGCAATTTGCCGACTTGAATGGGTCCATGGCTTACGGGTGGGTGCCGGAGGGTGTCGATATCACCGTCCCGGATGCGTCGCGGGTCTACGACTACGCGCTGGGCGGGGTGCACAACTTCGCGGTGGACCGGGAATTCTGGCATCGGGCCGAGGCCGCTTTTCCGGAGGCCGGGCTGGTCGCCCGGACCAATCGGGCGTTCCTCGGCCGGGCGGTGCGGTGGCTCGCCGATTCCGGGGTGCGGCAGTTCCTGGACATCGGGTCGGGCATTCCGACGCTCGGAAATGTGCACGAGGTGGCGCAGGAGGCCAATCCGGCGGCCCGGGTGATGTATGTCGATATTGATCCCATCGCCGTCCAGCAGAGCCGCAGCCTGCTCAGCGGCAACCCCTATGCCCGGGTGATCGAGGGAGATCTGCGCGATCCGGAGGCGATTCTCTATCACCCGGATGTGTTGCAGCTGCTCGATTTCGCCGAGCCGGTCGCGGTGCTGACCGTCGCCGTCCTGCATTTCGTGCCGGACTCGGCCGACCCGGCCGGCATCATGAAGCGACTCGGCGACGCGATGGTTTCGGGCAGCTATCTGGTGGTCTCGCACCTCGGCCCGGAGGTCACCGCGGAGGGCCGGGAACGGCAGGAACGCGCCCGGAAATTGTATGAACGCACGCCCACTCCGGTGGTGATCCGCGATGCCGAGGAATTGACCGCGCTGATCGGGTCGGACTTCGAGATCGTGCCGCCCGGCGTGGTGGGCGCGGCCGACTGGCATCCCGATCCGGATGAGGCGGACGATCCGCCGCAGCCGACGGCGCTCGTGGCGGTCGCCCGCAAGCGGTGAGCGGTTTGCCGTTTCTTACACAAAATGCGAGTCGTAACCCTCGGTGGGCGGTGTGAACGCTAACCGCGGCGAAGAGTGACGATCTTGATGGTTCGCCCAAACAGTTCGAATGGCCCACAGCATGCGTGAATGGGCATAATGCGGCAGCCATTCACCGTTGAGGCGCTGGGGAGGCGGCATGGACATGACCGCTCTCTCTCGGGAGTGGTTACGTGGGGTGACACGCTCCGGTTTCGTTCCCGGGGTGCGGGCACGGGCTCATGCCGCCCTGCGGGAACTGCTCGAGGAACTGGTGGCGGCGGTGCGCGCCGAGCCGTTCGATCCGGCCGTCGGCCAGCGCATCGGCGCCGAGCTGGTCGACCTGCGGATGTCCTCGCCGCCGGTGATCGGGATGACCGTGCGGCTGCTCGCCGAGCGGTTGCCCTCCTTCGTGGACGGTGACCCGGCCCGGGTGCACGCCCTGCTGGAGACGCTGGTGACCGGGTTCGTCACCGCCCAGCGCGACGCGGCGGTCGGCGCCGCCGAACAGATGAACCGTTCCGAGAAGATCCATTGGCGGCGGGTGCAGACCGACCTGCAACAGCGGCTGCAGGACGCGCTACTGCACGACCCGATCACCGGCCTGCCCAACGCCCAGCACCTGCGCCGGCACCTGGCCGGCTGCACCACCGGCCGGATCGGCTTCTGCCTGCTGAGCATCGACCGGTACGCGGAACTCGCCGACACCCTCGGCCACGACAACGCCGCCAAGCTGCTGACCGCCGTCGCGCACCGGCTGACCGGCGACCACTTCCTGGCCCATCTCGACGTCGACCAGTTCGCCCTGGTCGTCGACGTCACCGACACCGACGACGTGATCAAGCTGGCCGACCGGTGCCGCCGCGCCCTGCAGGCGCCGTTCCCGCTCGACGGCCACGCGTTGCGCATCGACGCGACGGCCGGCCTCGTCGAGGCCCGCGCGGCCGGCGCCGACCCCGACCACTGGCTGCGCGACGCCCGGCTCGCGCTCGGCTGGGCCCGCCACGACCGCCGCGACCACGCCGTCTTCGAAACCGGCCGGGCCGAGGCCGAGCGCCGGCGCCACCGCCTCGCCGCCGCGATGCCATCCGCCTTGGCGAACGCCGAATTCCTTGCCCACTACCAGCCCCTCTACCGCCTCACCGACGGCGTGATCATCGGCGTCGAGGCGCTGGCCCGCTGGCAGCGACCCGAGGCGCTGCTCCGGCCGGCCGACTTCATCACCCTCGCCGAACACACCGGCATGATCCGCCCGCTCGGCCGCTACCTGCTCGAACAGGCCTGTCGCCAGGGCGCGCGGTGGCGGCGGGCCGGCCACGACCTGCTGATCAGCGTCAACCTCTCGCCGCTTCAGCTCGGCGAGCCGACGCTCGCCGCCGACGTGGCCGACATCCTGCATCGGTCCGGCCTGCCGGCCGGCAACCTCCAATTGGAGATCACCGAGAGCGCCGCGCTAACCGACGGCTATGCGGCCCTGCCGCAACTGACCGACCTGGGCGTACGCCTGGCGCTAGACGATTTCGGCACCGGCTACTCGAGCCTGGCCACCCTGTCCTGGCTCCCGGTCACGAACGCGAAGCTGGCCGCCGAGTTCATCACCGACGCCGGCGCACCGGCGGTAACGGAGGTGCTGCGACACACCATCGGCCTGTGCCACGCGCTCGGCATGACGGTCACCGCCGAGGGCATCGAAACCCAAGACCAGGAACGCCTGCTGCGAGACCTGGGCTGCGACCAGGGCCAGGGTTACCACTTCGCCCACCCGATGCCCGCGCCGGCCCTCACGGAACGTCTGGGCATTGCTCACGATTGGTAGTTTCGCGCGAGTGGATGTGCTTGACCCGGACGACTATCTGCGCGACTGGAAGAGCCGCCGGCTCGGCGCGCTGCGCTCGGCTGCCGCCAGCCTCCGAAACCTGACCCGGCTACTCGACGGCTGACCATGTCCCCGAAGAGCCGCGCCCACGACGAAGGCCCGCCGAGGCGGCCGAGGCGCACCCGCCCGGAGGCCGAAAGCGTCCGGGCCGCCCACGAGGACCTGGGCGAACTCCTCCGCGCAGGCCGACCCGGGCAGCGAGCAGATCACCTCGTCACGCGGCAAGCGGCGGAGAGCGGCGGCAGGCTGACCGGCCGTCTGACGCGTCCGAAGCGGGGCGACGATGCCGAGGTCCAGCGATCTATCGAGTTGGAGAACGCGGCCGCCGTAATCCTGGCTGAACACGGCTATCAGGTGCACCAAAATCCGACCCCAGAGGAGATTGCCGCGGCGCGTCAAACCAGCGGTGACAGCGGCAACCCGCGGTCGAAGCCGGACTATCTCATCGAGGGCCGAGTCTTTGACTGCTACTCGCCCACCAAGCCGGACAAGAACGTCCGCGGCATTCATTCGCAGGTCAAGGAGAAGGTTGTTCTCCTGCGACAGACTCAGCGCGCGGTGGTCAACCTGGCAGACTGGTCCGGCGATATGGGCGCCCTCCGGAGGCAGTTCGAAGACTGGCCGATCCCGGGCCTCAAGGAGCTTAAGGTCGTCACGCGCAGCGGCGACATCATCCAGATCGACCTGCCCCGCGGAACAGATTGAGAGCGTGCACTGTGGCGATCGACTACAACCTGTACCTCGCCGGGAATCCGCCGGTCGAGGTGGTGGCGCAGTGGGCATTCCCTGCGTTGGCCGATCGCCCCACCGGAACAGTGCCCTTTCTCGCCGCCAACCTTGACGAGAAATACGGCTTCGAGGTCGTGGTCACATCGGGAGAAAACGCCTACCTCGACGTAATGACCGACGACGGCGGATGGGAATGGGAACCGGAGACTTACGTGGTGGTCGCGTTCCGCCTCGACAAAGAGGCCGATCGCCCAACCGCGACCGATCACGTCCTGGCCGTTGTCCAACGGGTCCTCGTCGCCGCCGACCAGGACGCTGCTTTGGTCTTGAACGGCGACGTACTTCTACTTTCCCGGCTGAACGGCGTGGTGATCAAACACCGTCGCGACACGTGGTGGTCGTTTCATCCGGCGGCCGATCAGCTTATCCCCGGGTAGGTCAGGTGGGGCGGCATAGCTGGGGGTTGGCCAGTTCGGCGCAGGGGCGGTCGCCGTGGGAGCGGATGATGTCGGCTCCGGTCTGGTTGGTCAGGTAGCGCAGGAAGCTGGCCGCCACCGAGTTCGCGGCGGGCTCGCCGTACGTGTAGCCGAATTCGGTTTCCCAGAACGGGTACGTGCCGTGGTCGGCGTCGGCGACCGTCGCGGGGTGGCCGTTGATCCGGATGGAGACCAGGCCCTTACGGTCCGCGGCCGCGCCCAGTTCGCTGTAACCCATCGCGCCCGGCGTTGCCGCCACCGTGCGTAGCACCGTTTCGGTCGTGTCCCGGGCGCAGCGGACCACGCCGGCCGGGGAGCCCGGGTCGAGGGAGCGGCAGTCGTCGGAGTTGCTGCCCGGCTCGCGTGCGCCGGCCAGAACCCGGCGCTGGAACGCGGCCCGCGTGCCGGAACCCGGGTTTCGGCTGATCAGGCGGATCGGCACGTCGTTGCCGCCGATCTCCTGCCAGTTGGCGATCTTGCCCGAGTAGATCTGCTTGATCTGGTCCAGGGTCAGGTCCTGGACGCCGGCGTCGCCGTTGACCACCAGGGTGAACAGGAAGAACGCGATCGGCCGGGGCAGCAGGCGGGGCAGGCCGCTCGGCTTCTCGCCGTCCGAGAACGCGATCACGTCGGGGCCGGCCTGGTCGAGCGTCTGCAGGCCTTCGCCGCTGCCGCGGAATTCAAAGGCGAACGACGAGCCAGGGCACAGATCCTGGTACGACTTCGCGGCCTCCCGCGCGACCGGCTCGAACGCGGTGGAACCGGTGAGCCGGACCTGGCCGGTGGCACAGTCGAGGGGCGCGCTGTCGCCGCTCGACGCGAAGATGACCAGCTGGGCGACGACGATCGCGACCAGGAAGCCGATAAGTGCCAGCACCCGTTTCGGCGTACCCGTGCGGCTTTTTGTCTCTTGAATGCGGCCGCCGCCGCCAACGCCGCCCTTGATCGTGCATTCCACATGGGGCGGTGGATATTGCCGGGCGCCCGCACCACCGTCGGCCCGTTCCAGGGCGCAGAGCACCTTGTAGTGCTCGCCGCGGTTCATCGGGACCTTCGGCAGTTCCAGCACGGTTTCCTTGACGGTGAAACCGCCGCCGTTCTGGAAGCTGGAACTCATGTTGGTGTCGCTGACCTCGGTGATCACCGCGCCGACCACGTGGCGATCGGTGAAGGTGATGGTGATGCCGGTGTCGTCGGCGTGCGAGCGGGAGTAATCGCCCTCGTCGATGTTGGTGGCACCGTTGTTCTCGATGCGCAGCAGCACGATGGTCGGGTCTTCCAGCTTGCGGTTGCTCACCATCAGCTGGGCGAACGGGCCGTCGTGTTCCGTCTTGACGACGTTGCTGGCGGTCGTGTCCATCTGGACCCGATAGCCGAGGCGCTTCCGGCCTTTGACGACGAACTCATACAGTGCCGCGATCCCGGGGACGACCACACCCAGGGTCGCGAGCGCGACACTCCACCAGAACTCTATGACCGCATTATTGGGCCGCCGGAGTCGCCAGTGGACGATCGTGCCGAGGGTTCAGGGAACGTTCACTCACACGCGGCGCAGGACGCTGACCACCTTGCCGAGGATCACCGCGTTGTGGCCGGGGATCACGTCGTAGGCCGGGTTGCGCGGCACCAGGTCGATGCGATGGCCCTCGGTGCGCAGCACCTTGACGGTGGCCTCGCCCTCGATCATCGCGGCCACGATGTCGCCGTTTTCCGCGGTCGGCTGCTGGCGGACCACGACCAGGTCGCCGTCGCAGATCGCGGCGTCGATCATCGAGTCGCCCTTGACCCGCAGGGCGAACAGGGTGCCGTGGCCGACCAGGCTCTGCGGCAGGGTCAACTCTTCCTCGACCTGCTCGTCGGCGGTGATCGGCGTGCCGGCCGCGATCGAGCCGACCAGCGGGACGCGGATGTCTTCCTCGCGCAGGGTCGCCGGCTCGGAGGAGCGGATGTCGACCGCGCGGGAGCCGCGGGCGTCGCGGCGGATGTAACCGAGTTCCTCGAGGCGATCCAGCTGGTGGGCCACCGAGGAGGGGGAAGCCAGGCCGACTGCGGCGGCGATCTCGCGCATCGTGGGCGGATAGCCCTTGCGGCCGATCCACTCCCGGATCATCGTCAGGATCTGCTGCTGGCGGACGGAGAGCTCCTGCACGGGGGAAGCCATGCGGTGACGATACTACATTTTTCGATCATCTGTACTAATCACCACCGGGACGGGTGAGAACTTCATCCGCCCCGGTGGCCTCGACTCAGATGTAGCTGTGTTCGCCCGAGTCCTTCAAGGCGTCGACCAGCTGCTTGACCTCCTGGGCGCGGTCGCGCGGGCAGACCAGCACCGCGTCCGGAGTGTCCACGATGACCAGGTCGCGCACGCCCAGCGCGGCGACCAGACGGCCGGCGGTGGGCACCACCACGAGGTTTTCGGTCTCGCGCAGCAGCACGCCCGACTTGTCGGCCCCATCGCGGCCGACCACGACGTTGCCGGCCTGATCGGAGGCGAGCACCGCACCGAGCGTGTGGAAGTCGCCGACGTCGTTCCAGCCGAAGTCGCCGGTGACCGTGCCGACCCGGCCCACCGTGGCGGCACCCTCCATCACGGCGTAGTCGACCGAGATGCGCGGCAGCGTCGGCCACACCTCACCGAGCACGTCCTCCCGGGACGGCGAGTCCCAGGCCTGGGCGATGCGCGAGATGCCGGCCGCGAGCTGCGGCTGCTGACGGGACAGCTCGGCCAGGAACACGTCGACCCGCCAGACGAACATGCCGGCGTTCCACAGGTAGTTGCCGGACTTCACGTAGCTTTCCGCCACGTCGTACGACGGCTTCTCCTTGAATTCCTGCACGGCCAGCACCGGGCCGTCGCCGACCACGCTGCCGCACTCCAGGTAGCCGTAGCCGGTCTCCGGGCGGGTCGGGGTGATGCCGAGCGTCATCAGCAGGCCCTGCTGGGCGCCGCCCATCGCCTGCCGGATGACCGCCGAGAACTGGTCCTTGTCGGCGATCAGGTGGTCCGAGGCGAACGCGCCCATGATCGCCTCGGGCTCGCGCCGGGCGATCACCGCCGCGGCCAGGGCGATCGCCGCGCACGAGTCCCGCGGCGACGGCTCGATCAGCACGTTCTCGTCGGGAACCTCGGCGAGCTGGCGGGACACGGCGGCGGCGTGCGCCACCCCGGTCACCACGAAGACGTGGTCGGACGGCGAGAGCTGGTCGAGGCGGTCGACGGTGGCCTGCAGCAGCGAAGCGTCCGTACCGGTAAGCGGGTGCAGGAACTTGGGGTGGCCGGCCCGGGACAACGGCCAGAGACGCGTGCCGGTGCCCCCGGCCAGCACGACGCCGTAAAGCGCACCCTGTTGGTCAATCATGCTGGCGAAGTGTAGTGGGTCACGCGGCGGCGACACGTTTCCAGGTGGTGACATGTACCTCGGCACTTGAAGCCCAGGTGAACTCTTTGGCGCGGTCGAATCCGGCCTTCGCGAGCGTCAGCCGGCGCTGCTCGTCGTGCAGCAGATCGGCCAGGTCGGTGGCGATGCGGTCGGGGTCTTCAGTGGTGTACGCCACTGCGTCGCCGCCCACCTCGGGCAGGGACAGCCGCGGCGTGGTCAGCACCGGTGTTGCGCAAGCCATCGCCTCCAGGATCGGCAGGCCGAACCCCTCGCCGAACGACGGGTAGCAGGCCACCAGCGCGCCACCCAGGAAGCCCGGCAGGTCGGCGTAGCGCAGATAGCCCGGGCGGAGCAGCCGCAGGTGTGACGGGACCTCGGCCACCGCGCGGTCGATCTCGTCGTCGTGGCCCTGGCCGCCGGCCAGCACCAGCGCCGGCGGGTGCGGCCAGTCGGCTACCGCGCGAGCCCAGCCGCGGATCAGGTTGGGCACGTTCTTCCGGGGTTCCTTGGCGCCGAGGAACGCGACATAACCCGCGTCGGTCAGGCCCAGACGGGCACGGACCCGGGCCTTCTCCTCCTCGGTCGGCGCGTGGAAGGCGGAGTGATCGACACCGTGGTAGGCCACGTCGATGCGGGTCGGGTCGGCATCGAGCAGCCGGATCAGCTCGTCGCGGGTCGCCTTGCTCGGCACGATCACCCGGGCGGCCCGGCGCAGCGACGTCTTGATCGCGCTGCGGAAGAAAGTGCGCTTGGTGTTGTCGTAGTGCTCCGGCTCGGTGAAGAACGTGGCGTCGTGCACGGTCACCGTCACCGGGCAGCCGGCCCGCAGCGGGCACGTGTAGAACGGCGAGTGCAGCACCTTGGCGCCGACCTGCTGAGCCAGCAGCGGCAGCCCGGTCTGCTCCCAGGCGAGCCGGGCAGGCCGGTGCGCGACCGCGGCCGGTCCGGCGATCACCTCGGCGTCACCGAGCATGCGGCTGTAACGCTCCGCATCCGAACGCTGGGCCACGACGGCCAGATCGACCCTGTCCGGATCCAACTGACCGAGGGCACCGAGCAGGCCGTCGACGTATCGGCCGACGCCTCCTCGATCAGCGGGAACGCTGGTGGCGTCGACGAGCACTCGCGGGGGGCGACCGGCGGTCACGAGGCAACTCCCAAAGAGGTTGTAATTCAGACCACTGGCAAGCCTACGCCCGGAATGCATCGGGCACGTGACCGCGACACCGCCTGATTCGAAGCGTTTCCGGGAACTCATCGCAAGTTCAGGATCAGTCACGCAGAGTGACGGGCTTATCGTTGGTGCGGTGCAGACCACGATCCCGCAGGCCTTGGCCGAGGCGGTTCGCCGCGACCCGACCACCCCGTTGCTGACCTGGTACGACGATGCGACGGGCGATCGGACCGAGTTGTCCGGGGCAACCCTCGACAACTGGGTTTCGAAGACCGCCAACATGTTGATCGACGGCCTCGGCCTGGGCGTCGGGGACAGCATCGCGGTGGTGCTCCCGCCGCACTGGCAGACCGCCGCGATCGTGCTCGGCGCCGCCGCAGCCGGCGTGGCAGCCGACCTGGGCGACGAGCCGCAGCCGGTGGATGCCCTGTTCACGAGCCCTGCACTGGCCGATCGCGCGCTCGCCTGGTCCACCGGCGACCGGCTGATCACCGGCCTGCTGCCGCTGGCCATGCCGCTGCGCGATCTGCCCCCGGGTTTTGTCGACTATGTGACAGAGGTGCGCAACTACGGCGACCACTTCCGCGGCGCCCCCATCGGCAACGACGACCGGGCCTTGGCCGGCCCGATCGAGATGAGCCACCTGGCGGTGATCCGCAACGCCACGGTCCGAGCGGCCGAGCTGGGCTTCGGCGCCGGCGACCGAGTCCTGATCGACACCCGGTCCTACCCCGACCCGGCCGACTGGCTCTTCACCCCACTGGCGGTAGGAGCCTCAGTGATCCTGTGCGCCAACCTGGACCCGGCAAAGACCAAGCCCCGAGCCGACTCAGAGAAGGCCACCGTCCTACTGACCTAGAAACCGACCGCGACCAGCAGATACTGCGGGTTCTGGTGGGAGACGTAGGTGGACTGGGCGTTCACGTCGTCGTAGGGGAAGCCGTAAGCGCGGCCGTCGATGGCGTTGTCGTGCCAGAACTTCGCGTAGAAGTTGGCCGGGGCGGCCTGGTAGTAGGCGCCGCGATCGTTGGCCTGGGCCGCTGTCACGTGCCGGTTGAGCTGGGCGCACTCGTCCGGCTTGCCGGACAGCGGGCCGGCGCAGCCGAGGATCTCCGAGCTGTTCGCGGCGGTCGTGTAGGTGGCGAAGTAGTCCGCGTACCGGCCGCCGGGCCGGAACGAAGGGTCGCCGCCGGGGGAGAGGATCTTGTCCAGGCCCTGGGCCAGATGATCGAACTCGGCGGGGACCGCGGCCTTGAACCGGGCGAACGTCGCGGCCCGAGACTCGGCGAAGACCTTGCGGCTCTCGCCCACCTCCTGGTCGAAGCCGTCGGCGGCGTGCAGCCGCATCGCGATCTTCAGGACGAAGGCATCCACCCGGGTGGTGTTGCCGTTGAACTGGTCCGGGCCGACGGTGAACTCGACGAAGTCGTTGTACTTGCTGGTCGGCGTGCCCAGGTGGAAGTACATCCGGCCGGCCGAGTTGGCCGGCATGTCGAGATAGGGCTGGTCGGCGATCGAGTGGGTCTGCCCGTTGAAGGTCCAGTAGACCTTGCTGTCGGGATAGGCGCCGTTCGTGCGGTTGAGCACCTTGACGGTGAGCACGTTTTTCGCCCGGGGGATCCCGGAGGTGTCCCCCCAGAACGAAACCGGCTTTTCGGTCGGCTTCGGCTTTGCCGACGCCGACGCCGATGCCGTCGGCCGCTTCGAAACTGGCGGCGACGAACTGGGCGGGGCCGGCGCGATCGAGACGGGTACGGGGGACGGCGCCGCAACTGGAGTCGGGGCCGGTGCGCACCCCGCCACGACCAGCACCACGGGAAGAATTCGCCATCGGATCGCCACGAAGAAGCAGCGTCCCGGCCGCGAACCGGCAGGTCAACGTGATGATCGACGCCGCTTGATTTGTGTTATGCCTGGTTGGCGGAGCGCTCCCGGGCCAGGTGCTCGAACGCCACCAGCGACTCCGGGTTGGCCAGGGCGCCCTTCGCCGCCGCTGACTCGACCGGGGTGCCGGTGAGGATTCGCTTGACCGGGACCTCGAGCTTCTTCGCCGAGAGTGTGCGGGGCACCGCCCGTACCTGGTGGATCTCGTCGGGGATGTGCCGCGGGGAGAGGGCCGACCGCAGCTCGCCGCGGATCTTCCTGATCAGGGTGTCGTCCAGCTCTAGGCCCTCGGCCAGCACGACGAACAGCAGCAGCTCGCCGTTCGGGTTGTCGTCCTGTTCCAGGTGGACCACCACCGAGTCGGCGATCTCGGGCAGGCTCTCCACCACCGAGTAGAACTCGGCCGTGCCCAGCCGTACGCCGCCGCGGTTCAGGGTCGCGTCGGATCGGCCGGTGATCACGCAGGTGCCGTCGTCACCGATCGTGATCCAGTCGCCGTGTCGCCAGATGCCCGGGTAGACGTCGAAGTACGCCTCCCGGTAGCGCTTGCCGTCCGGGTCGTTCCAGAAGCCCACCGGCATGCTCGGCATCGGGGCGGTGATCACCAGTTCGCCGAGTTCGCCGAGCACCGGGTGCCCGGCCGGGTCGTACGCCTCGACCTTCGCGCCGAGCACCCGACAGGCGATCACCCCTTCGATCACCGGGTGCAGCGGGGAGGCCCCGACGAAGCCGGTGCACACATCCGTACCCCCGGACAGCGATTGCAGCTGCAGTTGCGTGCCCACCGCCTGGTAGACCCAGTCGAAGCCCTCGGCCGGCAGCGGAGCGCCGGTCGAACCGACGGCCTTCAGGCCGGGCTTGCGGGGTTCGAAGCCGGCCTTGCGGCAGGCCATGAGGAACGGCGCCGACGTGCCGAAATAGGTGATGCCGGCCTCGTCGACCAGGTCCCACAGGGCGGACATGTCGGGATAGCCGGGATTGCCGTCGAACAGCACGATCGAGGCGCCCACCGCCGGGCCGCTGACCAGGAAGTTCCACATCATCCAGCCGGTGGTGGTGAACCAGAAGAACCGGTCGGACGGGCCCAGGTCGTGGTGCAACGCCAGGATCTTGAGGTGTTCGAGGAGGATGCCGCCGTGGCCGTGCACGATCGGCTTGGGCAGGCCGGTCGTCCCGGAGCTGTACAGCACGTACAGCGGGTGATCGAACGGCACCGCCTCGAACGCCATCGGGTCATCGCCGGCCAGTGACTGCCAGTTACCCGCGTCGGGATCGAGGTAACCGATCGTCACCACGTGCTCGATCGACGGGATCGCCTCGACTATCGCCGTCACTTCCGCCGTCCGCGAAAGGGGCTTGTCGCCGTAGCGGTAGCCATCCACCGCGACCAGCACCTTCGGCTCGATCTGGCTCCACCGGTCGACGACGCTGCGGGTGCCGAACTCGGGCGCACACGACGAGAAGATCGCGCCGAGGCTGGTGGTGGCGAGCATCAAAACGTACGTCTCCGGGATGTTCGGCGCATAGGCCGCCACCCGGTCGCCGCGCCCGACACCCCGGGCCTTCAGCCCGGCACGCACGCTCCGCACCTGCTCACGCAGCTGCCGCGCGGTCAGCGTGATCGATTCCCGGCTTTGCGAGTACGCGAGTACGACCGGATCCTCGTCCCCGATTCCCGGCATCCGCAGCACGTGCTCGGCGTAGTTGACGGTCGCCCCCGGGAACCACACCGCCCCCGGCATGGTCGGGTCGGGCAGCACCGCGGTCGCCGGGGTGTGGCTGATCACCTCGAAGTAGTCCCAGATCGACTGCCAGAACCCCGGCAGGTCGGTGACGGACCACTCCCACAGCGCCGGGTAGTCGGCGAACACGAGCCCGCGCTCCCGCTCCAGCCAGCCCAGATAGGCGCCGATCCGGGTGGTGTCGCGAACGTCGGCCGGCGGTTCCCACAGCACTGTGCCCGTCATGCACACACCTTAACTTCAGTTCAGGCCACGATTTGGATCAAGAATTGAGCCTCTCCCGCCTCCCCGCCGTACGTCCATGTAGCCGGCCGACACACCCGGCGCGAACAGTGGTGTCCGGACCACATTCCGGCGCTGACTGATCGGCCGTCAACTATGTCCGCCCGGCCGAGCAAAACCAGCGCCCGCGCTGGTGCAGTCGGTCATGACGGGACGACAGTTGCCCAGCGTGGGTAGCGTGCCAAGTCAGGAACCATCCGGGGAGTGAACGTGCGCCACATCAGGTCGATCTTGTACGCCCTCGTCCTGGCGCCGGCCGCGTGGATCCTCACCGGCGCAGGCCTCAACAGCGACCTCACCACCCGCGGCCGGGACGGCTTCGCCGTCGAGACATTCACCGGCTTACTGATGCTGCTGCTGGCCGGAGCCGCGTACGGAATCCTGGTCCTGGGCCCCATTTCCCCGGCCGGCCCGGCCGCCGCCGGCGTCGCCTACCTCAGCGTGACGCTGTGGGCGCTGGCGTCCCCGTCGGCCTACGCCGACGCCTGGCCACCTTCGGTGGCCAAGGAGGGCTTCGATCTTTCCCGGCCCGGCTACGGCTTGGCCGCGCTGCTCGCGGTCCCTTTGATCTGTACGGCGTTGAGCGCGCGCCGCTGGCAGAAGTACGAGCCCCCGGTGCTGCCGCTGATCGGCGAGATCGGGCGTTTCCGGGGGGCCGCCGCAGTCCCCGGCGTCCCGATCCACGCGGCCCAGACCACGATGATCACCACTCCCGGCCTCGACCCCGACCCGACAACGGTCCTGCGCCTGCCACCCACCTCGTCCGACGACGACACGGCCCCCTTGGCCTCACCCTCCAACAACACGACAGTGATCGTCCCCGCCACCAACAACGACCCAACCGAGGAAGTAACCGCCCCAACCCAGCAGCCCACGACGGCGATGGAACCCGGCAAAGACGACGCAACGGTCGCGGTAGCTGCTCCACCGTCCGAGGGTGAGCCGACGACGGCGATGCAGCTCGGCGGGGGTGGGCCGACAGCTGCGCTGGTTGGTTCGGCGTCCGAGGGTGAACCGACGACGGCGGTGGAACTCGGCGGGGGTGAGCCGACAGCTGCGGTAGCTGCTTCGGCGTCCGAGGACGAGCCGACGACGCTGCTGACGGCCGGTGCGGACGAGCCGACAGCTGCGACGGTCGGCCCGGCCGCCGAGGCCGAGCCGACGACCGTGGTGGAGGCCGGCGGAGACGAGCCGACAGCTGCGGTGGGTGATGGGGCCGGTGAAGAGCCGGCGCCGGTCGTGGAGACCAGCGGGGATGAGTCGACGGTCGCGGTGGATGCTTCGGCGTCCGACGGCGAGCCGACGACGGCGATGCAGCTCGGCGGGGGTGAGCCGACAGCCGCAGTGGATGGTTCGGCGTCCGACGACGCGCCGACGACCCTGTTGAAGGCCGACGGGGATGAGCCGACGATTGCGGTGGGTGGTTCGGCGTCTGAGGGCGAGCCGACGACGCTGCTGACGGTCGGCGAGGGCGAGTTGACCGCTATCGCGGTTGACCCGGCGGCCGAGGGCGAGCCGACGGCGTCGGCGAAGGCTGGCGACGACGAGCAGACGGCAGCGGATGGCCTGGCGGCAGCGCGCGAGGCGGCGGAAGCCGACAGCGGGCTTGTGCCCGCGGCAGCCGAGGATGCCGATGAACCGACGGTGGTGAGCGACTCGGCGACCGAGGCGGTTGGCTCGGACGTCGAAAATCAAGCCGAAGCCGAAGCCGAAGCCGAAGCCGAAGCCGAAGCCGAAGCCGAAGCCGAAGGCGAAGCCGAAGCCGAAGGCGATGAGCTGACGGCTGATGTTGTCGAGCCCGCAGCGGTGGATGAATCGCGCGCTGTCGAGGGGGAGGCAGCCGCCGAAGTCGCGAACGACGATGAGTCGACGCTGGCGATCGCCGAGTCAGCCGAGGGTGACGAACCGACGGCCGACGTGGGCGAGCCAGCTCAGGAAGCGGAGCCAGCGGCGTCGCCCGGCGCCGAAGACGAACCGGCGGTGGCCGTGGCCGAGCCGGTCGGCGGGGATGAACCGACGACGGCCGTCGTCGGGCCTGCGGTCGACGCCGAGCCAGCGAGCGCCGAGGTTGTTGTCGACGATGAGCCGACGGACGCGGTGGTGGCGACGGAGGCCGATGACGAGCTGACGGCTGCGCTCGTGTCGGGGGAGACCGACGAGGAGCCGACGGCTGCGGTGACGTCGGCAGAGGCCGACGATGAGCCGAGGCCTGCGGTGGTGGCTGAGGCCACTGCGGATGGGCCTGAGGAATCCGGCGACGGTGAGCGGACTGCCGATGTCGCCGGTGCGGATGACGACGCGACCTTGGCGGTCGCCGATGGCGGGGATGGGTCGACGGCGACGGCCGATGCGGGGACCCAGGTTGCCGAGGGGACGGCGGCGGGCCCGCTCGTTGGCGACGACGCCGAGTCTGTGGAGGGTCTCACTGCTCGCGGCGGAGCGGACGCGATGCCGGTGGCTGAGGCGGGCGGCGATGCCGAGTCTGCGGAGGGTCTCACTGCTCGTGGCGGAGCGGACGCGATGCCGGTGGCCGAGGCGGGCGACGACGCCGGATCCGGCACCGGGGATGGCGACGAGCCGGTTGGCGATGAACCGGGCGACGACGAGCCGGGCGACGACGAGCCGGGCGACGAGCCGGATGGGGATGGGCCGGAGGGCGCGGGCGACGAGGAGCGGGAGTCCGCGGCCGGGCCCGTGGGGGACGGCGAGACCGCGGAGGCGCTCGGTGGAACACCGGCGCCGGGGGATCGCACGCAGGTCATCAAGCTTCCGGCTGCGGATGACTCGGAGCGGACCCAGGTGGTTCGGCTGCCGTTGCCGGATGACGGGGAGCGGACGCAGGTCATCAAGTTCCCGGTGGGGGACAACGCCGAGCGCACGCAGGTCGTTCGGCTTCCGGTGGGGGACGACGGGGAGCGGACCCAGGTCGTTCGGCTGCCGGTGGCGGATGACGGGGAGCGCACGCAGGTCGTTCGGCTTCCGGTGCGGGATGACGGCGAGAAGACGCAGGTCGTTCGGCTTCCCGTTCGGGATGACGGGGAGAAGACGCAGGTTGTTCGGCTTCCGGTGGGGGATTCGGGGGAGCGGAAGCTGCTTCCGTTCCCGGTCAGCGACCCGGGGGAGCGGACTCGGATCATCGAGACGAAAGGGCCGACCGACTCGGCCGAGCAGACTCAGGTCCTTCGGTTTCCGGCGCGGCCCATCGGGGAGTGGCCCACCCGGGACATTCGCGGACTGGGCGAACGGACCCGCAATCTCAGCGATCGCGCCACCGGGGACGTCGGTGGGGACGAGACGCAGGTGATTCGGCTGGCCGGGAAGACGGTGGATGACGAGCGTACGCAGATCATCCGGCCGCATCTGGTCACGCCGCCGGGGGAACGCACCGAAGTGGTGACGTTCGAGCCTGCGGTGTCCATCGCGGATGCCGAGGCGCCCAACTTCGCCGAGGACCCGACGGGACGGATCCTGCCGCCCGTGGTCCGGGCGGGGGAGCGGCCGAAGAGCGTCTTCGGCCGGGAGCGGCCGCCGGACGAGGTCGGCGAGGACACCACGCACATTCCGGTGCCGCGGCCGCCGGCCGACGACGAGAGCTGAGTGGTCAGCTCAGGCGGGACAGCGCGGGTGGGATCTGCCGGGCCGTCGCCGAGGCCAGCGGGGACGGCAGCGCGTCGGGGGCGAACCAACCGAGGGCCGCGGATTCCGCGCTGATCTGTTCGGTCGCGCCGGCCGGGCTGCGGAGCAGGAAGCGTACGTCGTAGTGCACCGACGGGGTCGCCGGCTGGCCGTCGGCGGGGCCGCAGCGGACCTCGTGGACGTCCACGTCGATCGGGTCGGGGTCGAGGCTCAGGCCGGGGATGCCGGACTCCTCGGTGGCCTCGCGCAGGGCCGCCTCGGCCAGGGTGCGGTCGGTGGGTTCGCAGTGGCCACCCAGCTGCATCCATTTGCCCAGGCGGCCGTGCAGGCACAGCAGCAGCCGGCCGTCGGGGTCGACGACCAGGGCGCTGGCGGTGACGTGACCGGGACGGTGTGCCCTGGTCATCGCGACCGGGCCGGCGGTCAGCAGCTCGAGGACGCGCTTGCGGGCCAGGTCGCCGTCCTCGGTGGTGGCCCGCCAGCCGGTCAGCACTCGGACCGCGTCGTCGTAGAGGTCAGTCATGCGGTGGCTCCGGAGAGTTCGAGGCGGATGCCGTCGTCGTGCGGCAGGGCGATGCTGGCCACCGACTCGGCGGCCAGGGCGGCGCGCAGGCGGTGGGCGTCGGCACCCAGGCGGATCAGGCCGGCGGGCGTGGTGTCACGGGTCTGCAGATGCAGGGCGGCGGCGTTGGTGGCCGAGGCCTCGGCCGGGGTGACTGTGGTCGTGCGGGACAGGTGGGCGGCCACCGTATCCAGGGCGCGCCGCACCGCCTCGGGGTCGACCGGCCGGTCGGACTGGAGGGCGTCGGGCAGTTGGGCGGCGTCGCGCAGGCCGGCCGCCCGGGCCTCGCTCGTGCCCAGGCTGAACATGTCGCTCTCGGCGTCGCGGAGGAGCGGGGCAGCGCCGGGGCCGTCGGCCGGAGCGCCGGGGCCGGCTTTCAGGTAGCCGCGGACCACCGCCACCGGCACGTTGTCGACCTTGCCCTTGACCAGCTCGCCGGCCGCCGACAGTTCGTCGATCACGGCCATCTGGGTGATCTGCAGCTCGTTGCCGTAGGGGTCGGTCTCGCCGCGGTGATCGCGGAAGGGCGGGATGCCGGCGGCGCCCAGGGCGACGTCGGTGAGGCCGTTGCGCCAGGCCCGGCCCATCGTGTCGGAGACGATGACCGCGACGTCGAGGCCGCGGGCCCGGAAACCGGCGCGCAGCCGGCGGGCCGACGCGTCGGGGTCGGCCGGCAGCAGCACCAGGTGGGTCTTGTCGACGTTGGAGGCGTCGATGCCGGCCGCGGCCATCACGAAGCCGTGGTGGGTCTGGACGATCGTGGTGGGGCCGCGGCGGGCCACCACCCGGGCGGTCTCGGCGACCAGGGCGGCGGCCCGGGCGGCGTCGCGCTCGGGGCCGTCGGCCGGGACCTCGACCAGGTTGCCTTCGGCCTTGGAGACGATCTTGCTGGTCACCACCAGGACGTCGCCGTCGGCGAGCCAGGGCGCGGCCGCCGCGATCAGCTGGACCAGGTCGTCGCCGGCGGTCACGTCGCCGATGCCGTGCACCGGCCGGATCTGCAGGCCGGTCACGAGACACCGGCCAGGGACAGGGCGTCACGCACCATCTGGGCGGTCGTCTCCTCGGAGCTCATCCACAGCGGGACCGCCCGGGTCGGCACGCCGGGCACCTCGGTGCCGTCGTCGGTGCTGTCGATCAGCCAGCCGTCGAGCAGGCCGTTGTCGGCGCGGCTGCCGTAGAGCGCGCCGACCCCGGCCGCGCTCACCGCCACGCCGAGGGTGGCCAGGCACTTGTCGGCCATGCCGCGGATCGGGGACTCGCCGATGATCGGGGAGACGCCGACGACCGGGGCCGAGCCGCCGACCACGGCCTCGCGGATCTGGTCGACCGCGAGGATCGGGGCGATGCTGACCACGGGATTGCTCGGGGCCAGCAGGACGACATCGGCGGCCGCGATCGCGTCGAGGACGCCGGGGGCTGGTTTTGCCGCGTCGGCACCGACGAACACGAAGCGGTGGGTGGGCAACTCGCCGCGATAGCGGACCCACCACTCCTGGAAGTGGATGGCCTTGCGCTCGCCGTCGACGTCGACCACCACGTGCGTCTCGACCCGGTCGTCGGTGGCCGGCAGCAGGGTGACGCCGGGCTGCCAGCGTTCGCACAACGCCGCCGTGACCGCGGACAGGGGGTATCCGGCGGTGAGCATCTGCGTGCGTACCAGATGGGTCGCCGTGTCCTTGTCGCCCAGGCCGAACCACGACGGCTCGACGCCGTAGGCGGCGAGTTCCTCCTTGACCACCCAGGTCTCGCCGACCCGGCCCCAGCCCCGCTCGGGGTCGTGGGCGCCACCCAGCGTGTACATCACGCTGTCCAGGTCGGGGCAGATCTGCAGGCCGTGCATGCGCACGTCGTCGCCGACGTTGACCACGGCGGTGACGTCGGCGCCGACGGCCCGCGCATGAGCACGCACGCCGACGAGGAATTTCGCACCGCCTATACCGCCGGTGAGGACCACGATCCGCATGGCGACATCCTCTCCCACCGGTATGACAGAACCGGCGAGTGGGTAACCGAGACCACGTCTTAAGTCGTTCTTAGGGGCGGCGCGCGAGGCGGTCGGATGGATGCACGACCGGTCTACGCTGTGCCGGTCTCAAAATCATCATCCGTCAGGGAGAAACCGTGACCAGCCAACCGCAGCCCGCGCCGGGCGAGGGCAGATCGGCCGGCCAGTACCTTCGCCCCCTCCGCGATCTGGCGGCCTACGCCCTGGTCGGGGCGACCGCCGTGTTGCTTCTCGTGGCGATCGTCGACCTGTTCGGCGACGGCTTCGGCTATCGCGCCCAGGGCAGCTTCGGCAGCTTCATCAACCTGGCCACCATCGCCTTCCCGATCGGGGCCGTGCTGCTCTCGCTCGTGGTCGAGCCGCGGCACCCGAAGGCGCAACTGATCGTCATCGCGGCCGTCGTGGAGTACGCGGTGATGGCCGTGTTCGGGCTGTTCTTCGGCGTGCTGATCGGCCTGATCAACGAGGCCGGCCACAACGGCGCCCGCAGCGCCTTCGAGGGCCTGCTGGTGCGGGTGGCCTGGCTCGCCGTGTTCGCCGTGGCGGCCTACGCGGTGTTCCTGATCTGGCGCAACATGTTCTACACGCCGCGCCCGAAGCCGCAGCCGGGCGTCTACGGCCAGCCGCAGTACAACCAGGCCGGCGCTTTCCCGGGCCAGCCCGGTTACGGCCCGCCTCCGGGCCAGCCCGGCCCTGGTCAGCAATACGGTGGCCCGCCGCCGCAGCCGGGCTACCCGCCGGCGCCCGGCCAGCCGGGCTACGCGGCCCCCGGGATGTACGGCCAGCAGCCCCCGGCCTGGAACCAGCCGCCGGTGGCCGTGCCCACCCCGGCCCCGCCGGCCTTCACCCCGCCGCCGGCCGAGCACACCCAGGTCGCGCCGCAGGTCGCCCCGGCGGGTGAGCCCACCCAGGTGGTGCCGGTCGAGGACCGCACCCAGAAGATCACCGATGACCGCCCGGGGTACGGGCCGGCCGATCAGGATCCGCCCCGTCAATAGGACCCGCCGGTAAGTCCCGGGCGCCGCCGTGTCCTATTCCACTGCGCGCGCCCGGGCACGACCGGGGCAACCGGTCACTTTCCGGCCTAGGCTGCACTGCGTGGTAAAGGTCAACGAGGAACCGGTTCCGACCGAGGCGAGCATTCGCCGCGCCCTGCGCCGCGCCGCCGAC
Source organism: Paractinoplanes tereljensis (assembly GCF_016862435.1). GTDB lineage: Bacteria > Actinomycetota > Actinomycetes > Mycobacteriales > Micromonosporaceae > Actinoplanes > Actinoplanes tereljensis. The sequence goes on along the minus strand of NZ_BOMY01000013.1, from coordinate 90,409 downwards.
GGCAAGGCGATCGATGCCGAGGAGGCCGCCGCACTGCTGGCGGCCACCGGTGATCCGCTCGACGACCTGCTGGCGATCGCCGGCGGCATCCGGGACGCCGGTTTGCGCCTGGCCGGCCGCGAGGGCGTCGTGACGTACTCCCGCAAGGTATTCATCCCGCTGACGCGGCTCTGCCGCGACCGCTGTCACTACTGCACCTTCGCGACCGTGCCGCATCGCCTGCCGGCGGCGTTCCTGGAACGCGACGAGGTTCTCGAGATCGCCCGCCAGGGCGCCGCGCAGGGCTGCAAGGAAGCGCTGTTCACGCTGGGCGACCGGCCGGAGGAGCGGTGGCCGGCGGCCCGGCAGTGGCTCGACGAGCGCGGCTACGACTCCACCCTCGACTACGTGCGGGCCTGCGCGATCGCGGTGCTGGAGGAGACCGGCCTGCTGCCGCACCTCAACCCGGGCGTGCTGAGCTGGGCCGAGCTGCAACGGCTCAAGCCGGTGGCGCCGAGCATGGGGATGATGCTGGAGACCACGGCCACCCGCTTGTGGTCCGAGCCCGGCGGTCCGCATTACGGTTCGCCGGACAAAGAGCCGGCCGTACGGCTACGCGTGCTCGACGACGCCGGCCGGGTGGGCGTCCCGTTCACCACCGGCATCCTGATCGGCATCGGCGAGACCCGGGCCGAGCGGGTCGACGCGCTGTTCGCGATGCGGCGCACCGCCCGGGAGTACGGCCACATCCAAGAAGTCATCATCCAGAATTTCCGCGCGAAGCCGGACACCGCGATGCGCGGGATGCCGGACGCGGAGTTGCGTGAGCTGGCCGCGACGGTGGCGGTGGGCCGGATCATCCTGGGCCCGCGGGCCCGCATCCAGGCCCCGCCGAACCTGATCGACGCCGAGTTCTCCCTGCTCCTGAAGGCCGGCATCGACGATTGGGGCGGCGTCTCGCCGGTGACCCCGGACCACGTGAACCCGGAGCGGCCCTGGCCGCAGATCGATCTACTGCGCGAAAAGTCGGCCGAGGCCGGATTTGTCCTCCGGGAGCGCCTGACGATCTATCCCGAGTTCGTGAAGCGCGCCAACGAGGGCTGGCTGGACCCCCGGCTCGCGGCCCACGTGGCAGCGCTGGCGGACAGCGACGGCCTCGCGAACGAGGACGCCGAGGTGACCGGCAAACCGTGGCAGGAGCCCGACGACGCGTTCGGCACCGGCCGCACCGACCTGTTCGCCACGATCGACACCACCGGCCGCACCGAGGACCGTCGCTCCGATTTCGACGAGGTCTACGGCGACTGGAAAGAGGTCGCCGCGCACATCACCACGGACAGCGCCACCAGTCTGCCGGCCGACGTGCTGGCGGGCCTCAAGCTGGCCGGGGAGAACCCGGCCGCGCTGCTGCTGCCGGAGCACGAGGACAAGGCGATGGCCCTGTTCAACGCGGACGGCTCGGCCCTGGACGAGCTCGCCCGGATCGCCGACGACCTGCGCAAGGAGGTCAACGGCGACGACATCACGTACGTGGTGAACCGGAACATCAACTTCACCAACGTCTGCTACGTGGGCTGCCGGTTCTGCGCGTTCGCCCAGCGCGAGAAGGACGCCGACGCCTACCGGCTGAGCGTCGAGCAGGTCGCCGACCGGGCCGAGCAGGCCTGGCAGGACGGCGCCTCCGAGGTCTGCATGCAGGGCGGCATCGACCCCAAGATGCCGATCACCGCGTACGCCGATCTGGTGCGCGCCGTGAAGCAGCGGGTGCCGGGCATGCACGTACACGCGTACTCCCCGATGGAGATCGTCACGGCCGCCTCCAAGGCCGGGGTGCCGATCCGGGAATGGCTGACCGAGCTACGCGAGGCCGGCCTCGACACCATCCCGGGCACCGCCGCCGAGATCCTCGACGACGACGTGCGCTGGGTGCTCACCAAGGGCAAGCTGCCCGCCAGCACCTGGATCGACGTGGTCAGCACGGCTCACCAGGTGGGCATCCGGTCCAGTTCGACCATGATGTACGGCCACGTCGACCACCCCCGACAGTGGCTGGGGCACTTCCGGGTGCTGGCCGGCATCCAGGACAAGACCGGTGGCTTCACCGAGTTCGTGGCGCTGCCGTTCATCCACACCAACGCCCCGATCTACCTGGCCGGCCTGGCCCGCCCCGGCCCGACCTGGCGGGAGAACCGGGTCGTGCACGCGATGGCCCGGGTCCTGCTGCACGGCCGGATCGACAACATCCAGTGCTCCTGGGTGAAGCTTGGCGACGAGGGCACCCGGGTAATGCTCAACAGCGGTTGCAATGATCTTGGCGGCACCCTGATGGAGGAGACCATCTCCCGGATGGCGGGCTCGGAGCACGGTTCGGCGCGCACGGTGGCGGAGCTGAAGGAGCTCGCGGCGGCGGCCGGCCGACCCGCGGTCGAGCGAACGACTGTGTATGGCCGCAGGTAGTCCCCCTGTCGGGTTGATCACCTCAACCGATTGGACCTTGGTTACAAGGTCACAAATCGGGTTAAATTGGACGTGACGCGCCAGGGTGGCGTAACCCTGTGTGGCTCCTGAGAGATAGGGCAGGAACGGGACCACGACGCGCCGAAGGCGCGCCGGGGAAACGGGCCTATTTATCAGGTTCGGCTTGACGACGCACGTCTTACACGCGTGTAATTTCGGGTGGGGTTGTGGGGTCGGACGCTACGTAACTTTCGCGTTCGCTCCGCAAAAAACACGCCGCGTGCGTGGGGGGTCAGCGTCGGCAGTGATGCCGACGCGGGAATTGGGAGGCACGCCGATGGAAGCGCAGGTTGAAGGGGTAGACCTGCTCGGGGACGCGCCCGAGTGGCAGGAGCGGGCGCTGTGTTCGCAGACTGATCCGGAAGCTTTCTTTCCGGAAAAGGGCGGCTCCACCAGGGAGGCGAAGCGGATCTGTGGCCGGTGCGAGGTCAAGGGGGAATGCCTGGAATACGCACTGGGTCACGACGAGCGCTTCGGCATCTGGGGTGGATTGTCCGAGCGTGAACGCCGCAAGCTGAAGCGGCGCGTGGCCTAACAGGCTCTAGGAAAGCTCGTCTGGATCCACACCGAGCAGGTTGGCTACCTGCTCGATGATCACATCGTGGACGAGGTCGGCGAGGTCTTCGCGGTCCATCGCCCGGAACTCCAACGGCCGCCGGTAGAGCACAATCCGAGGGGGAAGCTCCTGCCGGCCGGGGCGGCCGGGCAGCAGGCGGGCCAGCGGCACCTCGCCGTCCTCGAGCACGTCGGAGTCGTAGACGTTGAGATCGGGAGGCACGTCCTCCACCGCGAACTCGACGCCGGCCAACTCTTTCGCGTAACGCCGCTCGAGGCTCTCGACCGTGTCCAGCACAAGATCGTCGAAGATCTCGGCCTTGGTGCGGGCCAGGGGCACGGTCGCGGGCACCAGCCGGCCGCGCAGACCACGGCCGTGGCGATCGCGGCGGGTCGGATGACCCGGGCCTTCTCTGCGGGCCGTGTTGCGTCGGCGCTCAGGGCTGGTGGTCACCTCGCAACTCTAGTCCTCCGCAGGGGGTACTCGGTGACAGCCGGGTTTCGCCGCGTGTCCGGCCACAATTCGTCCCAACGGGGCGGCGTGTCACCCGGGTATAGCCGAATCGTGATGCACGGCGGGTCGGCGTGTCGCGCGGTTTCAGGGCGCGTGCGCGCCCGCGGGGCGATAACGTGCCGCCGTGAGGTCACCACGGCGCTGCTCCCGGAACGGCTGTCCCCGACAGGCGGTCGCCACTCTGACCTACGTCTACAACGATTCGACCGCCGTCGTCGGCCCCCTGGCGGCGTTCGCCGAGCCCCATACGTACGACCTGTGCGAGCCGCACGCCCGCAGCCTCACCGCCCCCCGAGGCTGGGACCTGGTTCGGCACGACGGCGATTTCTCGCCCCCGCCGCCCACCACCGACGACCTGGTCGCGCTGGCTGACGCGGTGCGTGAGGCGGCCCGGCCCCCGGCCCCGCCCCCGCGCAGCGACGAGCAGAACCTCCCCGGCCACCAGACCGGCCGCCGGGGCCACCTACGGGTGATTCCGCCGACCCACTAGCCCTCTTTAGAGGCCGACCAGCTTGTAGCGCTTGCGCAGCCACGGCAGCAGGGTGCGGTAAGCCGCGATGGTGTCCGGCTGGGCGTAATCGTGGGAGAGCACGATCGCACCGGCGTGGGTGTTCCGCTCGACCCGGGCGATGACCCGGGCCCGGTGCTGCGCGTGCGTCTCGCCCTTCGGGTGGTCCCAGTCGCGCGGGTCGACCCGCCAGTACAGCGACGTCATGCCCAGCTGCTTGGCGACCGCGACGACACCGGGCGTGAAGTTGCCGCCCGGGGCCCGGAAATACTTGATCTTCGCGTTCGGGGCGGCCTTGCGGATCGCGGCGTTCGTACGCGCCAGATCGGCCTTGATCTTCGCCGGCGACTTCTTGCCCAGCTTCAGATCGTGGCTCCAGGTGTGATTGCACAGGGTGTGCCCACCGGCCACGATCTTGCGGACCAACTCGGGGTGCTTCTGCACGTTCTTGCCGACCAGGCAGAAGGTGGCCTTGGTGTGGTTCTGGGCGAGCAGCTTGAGGATCTTCGGCGTCTGAGCCGGATCGGGCCCGTCGTCGAAGGTCAGCGCTACCGCCTTGCTGCCGGTGGTCATCCGGCTGCCGGCCGGTCCGGACGGTTTGTGTGCTGCGGGCTTGACGGTCGCCGGCTTGGGCTTCGGCTTCGGTTTCTTCGCCGCCGGTGGCAGTGGTGCAGCACTGGACGGCGCAGGCGAGGGGGCCGCGGAGGGGGTCTCGTCCGCCGAAGCCCGCCCGGCCAGACCCACCATCACGAGGGCCACCCCGAGAAGCACCAACTTCTTGGAACGCGACAACCGCATCAAAACCTCCCCAGGTATCTCGAATGACGACACTGCCCGATGTGGCCGGCTGATCGCCACTTTCGATCCCCGGACGGCACACTTCCGGGATCTAAATCACTCGCTCATCTCAGAGAACGTAGGGGCGGCGCGCAACGATCAAACGGCCCATCCTGGACGGATGAACATCCGGTTGCGCCCGATCCGCGCGGACGAACTCGAGATCCTGCATGCCCACGCCCAGGACCCGGACTATTCGGCCAACACCTGGACCGGGTTCCACTCGGTCGCGCACCTGGCCCGGCTGCACGACGAGAACGGCTTCCTGAACGAGGACGTGACTCGGCTGATGGTGGACGTGGACGGCGAGGCAGTCGGTCTCGTCTCGTTGAGCCGTAAGCGCCACGGCGTCCGGGGCGACTGCTACGAGATCGGATGCGCGATCCTGCCGCCGCACCGCGGGCGGGGGATCGGCTGGCGGGCGCAGGCACTGCTCACCGCGTACGTCTTCGAGCACTTCCCGGTGCAGCGGGTGGAGGCCGGCACCCAGGCGGAAAACGTGGCCGAGCGGAAAGCGCTGCTCAAGGCCGGGTTCCAGCAGGAAGGCGTGATCCGGGCGGCCGAGTTCCGGGCCGGGCAGTGGCGCGACGGCGTGCTGTTCAGCCGTTTGCGCGACGACCCGTACCCGGAACTGAATAATTAGGACAATTCGTCCAGCTCGGCCGCCGTGAGCAGGCGCGAGCGGATCAGGAAACGTACGCCCTCGGGGGCCTCCAGCGAGAAGCCGGCGCCGCGCCCCGGGACCACGTCCACCGTCAGGTGGGTGTGCTTCCACAGCTCGAACTGCGAGCCGGACATCCAGAACGTGATCGGCTCGTCCACCCCGTCGATCTTCAGGGATTCGAGCAGCACGTCGGACTGGCCGGTGCGGAACTCGCCCTCCAGGTAACACATCGGCGAGCTGCCGTCGCAGCACCCGCCGGACTGGTGGAACATCAGGGGACCGTGCTGACCCCGCAGCTGCCGCATCATGTCGGCCGCCGCGGGGGTCACGTCAACTCTCGTCGCAGTCATGGCCTAGAAGAAGCCCATCGCCTTCGGGCTGTACGACACCAGCAGGTTCTTGGTCTGCTGGTAGTGGTCCAGCATCATCTTGTGGTTCTCCCGGCCGATGCCGGACTGCTTGTAACCACCGAACGCGGCGTGCGCGGGGTACAGGTGGTACGAGTTCGTCCACACCCGGCCGGCCTTGATCGCGCGACCGGCCCGGTACGCCGTGTTGATGTCCCGGGTCCACACGCCGGCGCCGAGGCCGTAGAGCGTGTCGTTGGCAATCTTGATGGCGTCCGCGTAATCGGCGAACGAGGTCACCGACACGACCGGCCCGAAGATCTCCTCCTGGAAGATCCGCATGGTGTTCGAGCCCTCGAAGATCGTCGGCTGCACGTAGTAACCGCCGGACAGGTTGCCGCCGAGGTCGGCCCGGCCGCCACCGGTCAGGACGCGAGCGCCCTCCTGTCGGCCGATGTCGAGGTACGACAGGATCTTCTCGAGCTGGTCGTTGGACGCCTGCGCGCCGACCTGGGTGTCGGTGTCGAGCGGATTGCCCTGCTTGAGGTTGTCCACCCGCTTCACGCCGGCCGCCAGGAAGTCGGAGTAGATGCTCTGCTGGATGAGCGCGCGGGACGGGCAGGTGCAGACCTCGCCCTGGTTGAGCGCGAACATCGAGAAGCCCTCGAGCGACTTGTCGTAGAAGTCGTCGTCGGCCCGGCTGACGTCCTCGAAGAAGATGTTCGGGCTCTTGCCGCCCAGTTCGAGGGTGACCGGGATCAGGTTCTCCGAGGCGTACTGCATGATCAGCCGGCCGGTCGTGGTCTCGCCGGTGAACGCGATCTTCGCGATCCGGTTCGAGCTGGCCAGCGGCTTGCCGGCCTCCACGCCGAAGCCGTTCACGATGTTCAGGACGCCCGGCGGGAGCAGGTCGCCGATGATCGACATCAGCAGGTGGATCGAGGCCGGGGTCTGCTCGGCCGGCTTGAGCACGACACAGTTGCCGGCGGCCAGGGCCGGGGCCAGCTTCCAGACCGCCATCAGGATCGGGAAGTTCCACGGGATGATCTGGCCGACCACGCCGAGCGGCTCGTGGAAGTGGTACGCGATGGTGTCGTCGTCGATCTCGCCGGCCGTGCCCTCCTGGGCCCGGATCGCGCCCGCGAAGTACCGGAAGTGGTCGATCGCGAGCGGGATGTCGGCGGCCAGGGTCTCCCGGACCGGCTTGCCGTTCTCCCAGGCCTCGGCGACGGCGAGCTTCTCGAGGTTCGCCTCCATCCGGTCGGCGATCTTGTTGAGAATGTTGGCGCGCTCGGCGACCGAGGTGCGGCCCCACGCGTCGGCCGCGCCGTGCGCGGCGTCCAGCGCCCGCTCCACGTCGTCGGCCGTGCCCCGGGCTACCTCGGTGAAGTTCTCACCGGTGACCGGGGAGGGGTTCTCGAAGTACTGGCCCTTGGCCGGCGCGACGTACTCGCCACCGATGTAGTGGTCGTAGCGGGACTCGTAGCTGACGATCGATCCGTCGGAACCGGGCGGGGAGTATGTGGTCATCGTTGGCCTCCGTACCTGCGGGGTAGGTACGGGCCAAGCTAGTTACGAGCACGTTGCGGGAACGTTGCAAGACCGTATTCGGTGGCCAGTTGGCGGACCCGGTTCACCGCCAGGGGGCGGGCCGGGGAGCCGTGCGGGAGCTGTCTCGCGTACGCCTCCCACATCTCCAGGTCGTCGGCGCCCCACGGCTGGTGCAGCCAGGTGCGCATCAGCGACCAGTCGCGGGTGGCCAGCACCGCCGCCCGCAGCTGGCCGTCGACCAGCCGGCGCAGCCGGGAGATGCCCGGCGCGTCGGAGCCGGGGAGCAGCGGCCCCGCGTACTCCTCCAGGGCCTCGGCCACCCGCCCGCGTTCCAGCAGCCGGGTCACCGTGCGGAAGTCCGAGTCGAGCTCGGCGCGCAGCCGGTAGGGGCGGGACTCGACCAGCTCCGGGCCGAGCGTGCGGCGCAGCCGGGACAGCTCGGCCCGAACGGTCACCGGGCTGACGTCCTCGCCATAGAGATCAAAACCAAGTTCCTCCCCGGTACGCCCTTCCGGGTGCTCCAGGAGCAGGACCAGGAGTTCCGAGTGCCGGCGGCCGAGTCGTTGCCGGGACCCGCCGAAGGTCAGCATGGCCTCGTTGCGGCCCAGGGCGGCGACCCGGCCGGCCGCGGTGTGCGGGGTGAGCTGACTGCCCAGGTAGGCCTCGGCGGCCAGCGCGGTCGCCCGGACCAGGGCCAGGCTGTGCGGGTTGGCCAGGTGGTCGCCGCCGGTCACGTCGATCGCGCCGAGCAGCCGGCCGGTGCCCGGGTCGTGGATCGGGGCGGCCGCGCAGGTCCACCGCTGCACCGAGCGGCTGAAGTGCTCGGTCGCGAAGATCTGCAGGGAGTGGTCGATGGCCAGCGCGGTGCCGGGGGCGTTGGTGCCCGCGTGCGCCTCGTCCCAGCGGGCGCCCGGCACGAAGTTCATCTGCTCGGCGCCGCGCAGCATCGAGCCGGCCCCCTCGACCCAGAGCAGTCGCCCGTACGCGTCGCAGACCGCCATCAGGTTGTCGCCGTCCTCGGCCAGACCGCCCAGCAGGTCGCGGAAGATCGGCAGCACCCGCGCCAGCGGGTGGGCCGCCCGGTACTCCTCCAGCTCGCCGTCGCTCAGGTCGATCGGCGGGGTGCCGTCGGCCCCGGGCAGCGCGGAGGCTGAGCGCTTCCACGAGTCGGCGACCACCGAGCGGATCTGCGGAGGCTGTTGATCACCCGACAAGCTGAGTCCCCCTGAACAGAACTGCTCGTGGGCACGCCCGACCTGCCGAATCCGTTCGGCCGGATCGGCACCGAGGTCGAGGGCGAGCCAGGGATTGGCCACGGGCCACCTCCAGTCCCGTCCATCGTGACCCGCATCACCCCGGACGACAAGCCACCCGTAACAGTGGTGGCGTCCCGTTGCTACCTTGCCGTTCTCTTGCCTCCGCTACTCTCAGCGGGAATCAACGGGGTGAGGGGGAGAATTGTCTGATCTGTCCAAGATCGTCAAGGCGTACGACGTCCGCGGAACGGTGCCCGACCAGTTCAACGAGTCAGTCGCCCGGGCGCTCGGCACCGCTTTTGTCGAGATGCTGCGCGAGTCGGGGGACGACGCGGACCAGATCGTGATCGCCCACGACATGCGCGAGTCCGGCCCGGGCCTGGCCGCCGCCTTCGCCCGGGGCGCCAACGCCGCCGGTGCCGGCGTGATCAACACCGGTCTCGGCTCCACCGACCAGCTCTATTACGCCTCCGGGGCGCTCGGCCTGCCCGGTGCGATGTTCACCGCCAGCCACAACCCGGCGCAATACAACGGCATCAAGCTGTGCCGGGCCGGCGCCAAGCCGGTCGGTCAGGACAGCGGCCTCGCCATCGTCCGTCGCCGCGCGGAGCAGCTGCTGCGCGACCTGAACGCCGACGCCGACGGCCCCGACCGGATCGAGTCCCGCGACCTGCTCCGCGACTACGCGACGCACCTGCGCTCGCTGGTCGACCTGTCCGGCATCCGGCCGCTCAAGGTGATCGTGGACGCCGGCAACGGGATGGGCGGCTTCACCGTCCCGGCCGTGCTCGGTGACCAGGTGCTCGCGGCCCTGCCGCTGACCATCGTGCCGATGTACTTCGAGCTGGACGGCTCGTTCCCGAACCACGAGGCCAACCCGCTCGATCCGGCCAACCTGGTCGACCTGCAGGAAGCCATCCGGGCGCAGGGTGCCGACATCGGCGTCGCGTTCGACGGCGATGCCGACCGCTGCTTCATCATCGACGAGAACGGCGACCCGGTCTCGCCCTCGGCGGTCACCGCGCTGGTCGCCAAGCGGGAGTTGGCCAAGTTCCCGGGCAGCACGATCATCCACAACCTGATCACCTCGTCGGCGGTGCCCGAGATCATCACCGAGAACGGCGGCAAGCCGGTGCGCAGCCGGGTCGGCCACTCGTTCATCAAGGCCGAGATGGCCCGCACCAACGCGGTCTTCGGCGGTGAGCACTCGGCGCACTACTACTTCCGCGACTTCTGGTTCGCCGACACCGGCATGCTGGCCGCCATGCACGTGCTGGCCGCGCTCGGCGGGCAGGACCGCCCGCTGTCCGAGTTCGCCGCCGAGTTCGAGCGCTATGCGGCCTCCGGCGAGATCAACTCCACCGTGGGCGACGCCCCGGCGCGGGTCGCCGACGTCCGGGCGGCGTTCCCGGACGCCACGTTCGACGAGCTGGACGGCCTGACCGTGACGCTCGCCGACGGTGCCTGGTTCAACCTGCGCGCCTCCAACACCGAGCCGTTGCTGCGGCTCAACGTGGAGGCTCCGAAGCCGGATCGGATGGCATCGCTGAGGGACGAAGTGCTCTCGATCGTCCGCCGGTAGGATCGGGTGGCTAGATTTCCGTAAGCCGTAAAGGAGTCGTTCGGTGGCCCTCGATCCGCAGTTGCTGGACATTTTGGCCTGCCCGGACACGCATCACGCGCCGTTGACGCACGACGCCGAGGCGCAGACGCTCACCTGCACGGAGTGCGGGCGGATCTTCGAGATCCGCGATGACATCCCGGTTCTGCTTCTCGACGAGGCGCGGCAGCCGTCCGCGAAGGAGGCCTGATGGCCACCCCGCTGGAGGGCGCGTCCGGAGTCAACGGGCACCGCGTCGCCGACGAGTCGCTGCTCGACGACGAGAAGTCGATGCTCGCCAACGACCCCGGTGGCATGCTCCGCGCCACCGCATCGGCCGGCGCCCAGGTCCGCGAGTCCGCGGCCCTGGCCGCCGAGGCCGATCTGAGCATGATGGCCGACGAGGGCCGCCCCCGGGCGGTCGTCGTCGCCGGCATCGGCACCGCCGGCCTGACCGGCAACATCCTGGCCACCGTGGCCGGTCACCGCTGCCCGGTGCCGATCATCGGGCACCGCAGCGCCGGCATCCCCGGCTGGGTGGGCGCGGCCGACGTGGTCATCGCCGTCTCCGCCTCCGGGCGCAGCCCCGAGGCGCTGGCCGCCGCCGAGGCCGCGGTCCGCCGGGGCGCCCGGCTGATCGCTATCGGTAACCCCGACACCGAGTTGCAGGCAATGGCCGAGCGGGCCCGCTCGCCGTTCATCCCGGTGCCGCGCCGCGCGCCGGCCCGGGCCAGCCTCTGGGGCCTGACCGTGCCGGTGCTGCTCGCGGCCCGCGCGATCGGCCTGGTCAAGGTCAACGAGGCCGACCTGGCCGAGACCGCGACCCGGCTGGACGCCGACGCCGAGCGGTGCCGGGCCGGCGCCGATTCGTTCGTCAACCCGGCCAAGTCGCTCGCGCTCGGCCTGGCCGGCTCGATCCCGATCGTCTGGGGCTCGTCCCCGCTGGCCACCGTGGCCGCCCGCCGCTTCGCCGACACCCTGGCCGCCAACGCGCGCTACCCGGTGATGGCCGGTGCGCTGGGCGAGGCCGGCCGCGGCCGGGTGGGGCTGCTCGACGGCGTCTTCGGCGGTCTCGCCGAGTCGTCCCGCGACATCTTCGCCGACCCCGACGAGGAAGAGGAGTCGACCGGCACCCGGCTGCGTCTCGTGGTGTTCCGCGACGGCGGGCTCAACCCCGAGGAAGACGCCGACGAGCCGATCGCGGTCGAGGAGCGTCGGGCCGACGCCGTGCAGACCCTGGCCGAGCGGCGTGGGGTGCGCGTCGACGTGCTGACCGCCGAGGGCGGCTCGGCCCTGGAACGGCTGGCCTCGCTCACCGCGGTGCCCGACTTCGCCTCGCTGTACCTTGCTTTGGCGCACGGACTCGACCCGATGGCCGTGCCCGCCATCAGCGAGATGAAGGAGCTGTCGAACCCGATGCCCGAGGGAATTCAGTGAGCACCGAAGGCGGCACGAAGGCGATTGTCGCGGCGCTGGCCGCGAACCTCGGTATCGCGGTCACCAAGTTCGTCGCGTGGCTGCTCACCAACTCGTCGTCGATGCTGGCCGAGGCGATCCACTCGGTGGCTGACTCCGGCAACCAGTTGCTGCTGCTCATCGGCGGCAAACAGGCGAAGCGGAAGGCGACCCCGGAGCACCCGTTCGGCTACGGCCGGGAGCGCTACATCTACGCGTTCATCGTGTCGATCGTGCTGTTCAGCGTCGGTGGCCTGTTCGCGCTCTACGAGGGCTACCACAAGATCCGGCACCCGGAACCGATCCACGGCTGGAAGTGGGTCCCGATCCTGGTGCTGGTCATCGCGATCGGCCTGGAGAGCTATTCGTTCATGACCGCGATCCGGGAGTCCAACCACACCCGGGGCAAGACCACCTGGGTCAACTTCGTGCGCCGGGCCAAGGCGCCGGAGCTCCCGGTGGTGCTGCTCGAGGACGCCGGTGCCCTGATCGGCCTGGTGCTGGCCCTGTTCGGGGTGGCGCTCACGCTGATCACCGGCGACGGTGTGTGGGACGGCATCGGCACCGGGGCGATCGGCGTGCTGCTGGTCGCGATCGCCGTGGTCCTGGCGATCGAGACGAAGAGCCTGCTGATCGGCGAGGGCGCCAGCCCGGAAGACGTCAAGAAGATCGAGACGGCGATCCTGGCCGGCGACGGCATCGAGCGGATCATCCACATGAAGACCCTGCACCTCGGCCCCGAGGAGCTGCTGGTCGCCGTGAAGATCGCCGTGCCGCGGGCCGAGCGGGCCGACGACCTGGCGTCGCACATCGACGAGACCGAGCAGCGCATCCGCGAGGCCGTTCCGATCGCCCGGGTCATCTACATCGAGCCCGACATCTTCAGCGAGCGCCGGGCCGCGGCAGTCGCCGAGGGTGCCCCAGCGACGGCTTAGCACCCGATATTCTGCGGCCTATGACCGTGTACCCGTTGACCGGTGTCATCCGCCCCTACGCGTGGGGCTCGCGCACAGTGATCGCCGACCTGCAAGGGCGTCCCGGCCCCACCGAGGCGCCCGAGGCCGAGCTGTGGCTCGGTGCGCATCCCGGCGACCCGTCCACGGTCGATGGCGTCAGCCTGCCCACGCTGATCGCCGACAACCCGAAGGCGCATCTGGGGGAGCAGGTGGTGGCCGAGTTCGGCCCCCGCCTGCCCTTCCTGCTCAAGGTCCTGGCGGCCGACGCGCCGCTGTCGTTGCAGGCGCACCCGTCGCTCGACTACGCCCGCGAGGCCTGGGCCCGCCAGGAGGCCGACCCGAGCCTGCCGAAGAACTACACGGACGCCAACCACAAGCCCGAGATGCTGGTGGCGCTCACCCCGTTCGAGGCGCTGTGCGGTTTCCGGGACCCGGCCGCGGCCGCCGACGACATCGCCGCGTTCGGCATCCCGGCGCTGGACCCGGTGCTCGCCGCGCTGCGGGCCGGCGATCTGGCCACCGCGGTGCAGACCCTGCTGAGCTGGCCCGACGAGGACCGTCGCGGGCTGGTCGAGGCCGTCGTGGCGGCCGGCAGCAGCCCGCTGGCCACCGAACTGGCCACCTTCTACCCCGGCGATCCGGGCGTGCTGGTGGCCCTCCTGCTCAACCACGTACACCTGCAGCCGGGCGAGGTGATCTGGATGCCGGCCGGCAACCTGCACGCCTACCTGCGCGGCGCCGGCGTGGAACTCATGGCGGCCAGCGACAACGTCCTCCGCGGCGGCCTCACCCCGAAGCGGGTGGACGTCCCCGAGCTGCTCAAGGTGCTGCGTTTCGAGGTGCTCGACGACCCGATCCTGCGCGCGATCGAGGTCGCTCCCGGCATCCTGACCTGGTCGGTCCCGATCCCGGACTTCGTCCTCTATCGCATCGAGGTCGACAGCACCCGCCCGCCGCTCGAGATCCCGGCCGACGGCCCGCGCATCATCCTGGCCACCGCCGGCGAACTCTTCCTCGGCGAGTCGATCGACGGCACCCCGATCGACCTCACCCGCGGCGACGCCGCCTACGCCCCGGCGGACGCCGGAAAACTCAAAATCGCGGGCACCGGCCAGGCGTTCATCGCCACGGTCCCGGCATAACCCATATGGGTACGCGGTAGCCAGGTAACCAACCGCAATAACGGCCGACCGGCCGCTCAGCGCGAGCGGCCGGGCACTCCGGCGCGTGCCGCGCCTCTCGCGTGTAGGCATTTTTCGGTGTTCCGCGTGTGCCGAGAGTGACGCGACCCGCCCGTGAAACTAGGAAATTTCCGGATTTGCTTGACGTAGCGAATGCGGAGTGTAAATCTATAACCACGCAGCGTCATTGGTGATCGGGGGGTCCCACGGACGCGCGCGGTACCAAACCGGGGGGATGAACGGGGCGGCGGGTCTAGGCCTGCCGCCCCGTTCGCTATCCGGGGCCGGGCCCGCGCGGTCGGGGATGACGCTGCGCATCGGCTCGGCCTGATCGACCAGGGTTCGACGCCGGCGTGGTCGCGCCTCACGCGAGAGGCGCGGCACGCGCCGGTGTCGCAGTTGATCGCGCCGAGCGGCGGGCCGGGTGTTGCTGCGGTTGTGAACGGCCCCGCCGCGTACGCATAAATGGACCCCGCAACGCTCAGCGTGAGTGAGCCGCGCGTTGGTGTCGCCCAGCGTGGCTGAATTGCGTTAGTAGGTCGGCGCCGGAAGTGAATCGCCGCCAATCCCGCCCGAGGAGTTCATAAATGACCAGCACCATTCGTCCGCGAACGGTTGCCGACGGCGACTTCAAGGTCGCGGATCTGTCGCTCGCCGCCTTCGGACGCAAAGAGATCCAACTGGCGGAGCACGAGATGCCCGGCCTGATGTCGTTGCGCCGGGAATTCGGGCCGAGCCAGCCGCTGCGCGGCGCGCGAATCACCGGTTCGCTGCACATGACCATTCAGACCGCGGTGCTGATCGAGACGCTCACCGCGCTCGGCGCCCAGGTGCGATGGGCCTCCTGCAACATTTTCTCGACCCAGGATCATGCGGCCGCCGCGATTGCGGTGGGCCCGGCCGGCACCCCGGAGAAACCGCAGGGTGTGCCGGTTTACGCGTGGAAGGGCGAGTCGCTCGAAGAGTATTGGTGGTGCACCGAGCAGGTCCTGTTGTGGCCGGACGGCGACGGGCCCAACATGATTCTCGACGACGGCGGGGATGCGACGCTGCTCGTGCACAAGGGCGCCGAGTACGAGAAGCTCGGCGCGGTTCCGGGGGTTGATTCGGCCGACTCGGAGGAATATGCGGTGATCCTCGGCGTGCTCGCCCGCAGCCTGGCCGAGGACGACCGGCGCTGGATGCGGGTGGCGGCCGCGGTCAAGGGCGTCACCGAGGAGACCACCACCGGCGTGCACCGGCTCTACGAGATGCAGCAGAACGGCACGCTGCTGTTCCCGGCGATCAATGTGAACGATTCGGTGACCAAGTCGAAGTTCGACAATAAATACGGCTGCCGGCACTCGCTGATCGACGGTCTCAACCGGGCCACCGACGTGCTGATCGGCGGCAAGGTGGCCGTCGTGTTCGGTTACGGCGATGTGGGCAAGGGCTGCGCCGAATCGCTGCGTGGCCAGGGCGCCCGGGTGATCGTCACCGAGGTGGACCCGATCTGCGCGCTGCAGGCGGCGATGGACGGATATCAGGTGGCGACGATCGATGACGTCGTCTCCTGTGCCGACATTTTCGTGACCGCGACCGGGTGCTTCAACGTGATCACGCACGAGCACATGGCGCGGATGAAACACCAGGCCATCGTTGGCAACATCGGCCATTTCGACAACGAGATCGATATGGCCGGCCTGCAACGCCGCGGCGATGTCTCCAAGACCACCATCAAGCCGCAGGTCGACGAGTGGAGTTTCGCCGGCGGGCACTCGATCATCGTGCTGTCCGAGGGTCGCCTGCTGAACCTGGGTAATGCGACCGGCCACCCGTCGTTCGTGATGAGCAACAGTTTCTCGAATCAGACGATCGCCCAGATCGAGCTGTTCACCCGGACCGCGGACTATCCGGTCGGGGTGCACGTGCTGCCCAAGCACCTGGACGAGAAGGTCGCCCGGCTGCATCTGGCCGCGCTCGGCGTGCGGCTGACCGAGCTCACCAAGGAGCAGGCCGGCTATCTCGGGGTCGCGGTCGAGGGGCCGTACAAACCGGATCACTACCGGTATTGAGCAGGATCGAGCCCCCGTCCGCCCGCCGGACGGGGGCTCGATCTCTCCGGGGGCACGGCAGTTGCCGCTACCGTGATCCCGTCGTTCATGTTCATTACGTCACGCCCCCTGACCTGCATGCAAGTGCAGAGTGTGCAATGCAAGTTGCAGAGCGGCACCGGCATCTGTCTATGGTGGCGAGATGGCCCGGCCGACTTCTACCGCCCGGCGCGAGCTCGGCAGCGAGCTGCGCCGGCTTCGTGGCGACCGTCGCGGTGCGGCGGTCGCGACCGCGCTGGGTTGGTCCGAGTCGAAACTCAGCCGGATCGAGACCGCGCACACGTCGATCAGCGAGGGTGATCTCGATCGCCTGCTGACCGCCTACGGCGTCCGGGTGGAGGACCGCGGCCGCCTGCGTGACCTGGCCCGGCGCGGCAGTGACCGGGCCTGGTGGACGCAGTACCGCTCGTCGGTGCCGGACCCCTACGACGAATACGTCGCGCTGGAGGGCGAGGCCGCCCTGATCAGCGAGTGGGAGGCCCAGGTGGTGCCGGGTCTGCTGCAGACCGACGAGTACGCCCGGGCGGTGATCGAGCGCGGCGCCGACGTCGGCGATCCGGATGTGATCCAGCGCCGGCTCGCGCTGCGCATGGCCCGCCAGGCGGTGCTGACCCGGGACCCGCCGCCCGTGCTGCGGATGGTGCTGGACGAGGCCGTGCTGCACCGCGAGGTCGGCGGGCCGGACGTCCTGCGCCGCCAGTTGGCCCGGCTGACCGAGGCCAGCCGCCGCCCCGGAATTGAGTTGTCGATCCTGCCGTTCTCGGCCGGCGCGCACGCCGGGCAGATCGAATCGTTCATGGTTCTGGACTTCGCACCGGGCACCCGGGCGCCGGTGGTGCACATCGAAGGGCTTACCGGCGGTCTCTTTTGGGTGAAACCTAACGAGATCGAGGTCTACCGGGATGCCCTCGATGACCTGCGGAAACGCGCACTCTCCGCAGAAGAGAGCCGAACGGCCATCGCTGAAAGGGAGGAAGCGCTCCGCGTTATTGCCGCCTCGTGAGCTGAAATGGGAGTGCCTAATTCCTTGGAAGGGGACTGCCATGCAGGACGCCAATCTCACCTGGCGTAAGAGCACTCGGAGCGGCGCCGCGGGACATTGCGTCGAAGTCGCGAATGTTCCCTCGGCCGTACTGGTACGTGACTCGAAGGACGTCGACGGGCCCGTGCTCACGTTCGCCGCGGCACAGTGGAGCGGCTTCATCTCGGGTGTCCGGGGCGGGGAGTTCGACCGCGCCTGATCCATCTTCAAGGGCGGCCCTGATCGGGGCCGCCCTTTTCTGTGACCTACAAAATGTAGGACCCCTCTTGACGGCGGATCCGTCCGGCTGGCTAAGGTATGCCCAACCTAACTTAGGGTCGCCTTAGCTTCGGAGTCACATGTTCGCCACCTACCTCATCGGCCTGCGCGAGGGGTTGGAAGCCACCCTGGTGGTCAGCATCCTCATCGCGTTCCTGGTCAAATCGGAACGCAAGGATCGGCTCAAGGTGGTGTGGGCCGGTGTCGCCGCGGCGGTGGCGCTGTCGGTGCTGTTCGGCTGGCTGCTCAGCTACACCGAGACCACCCTGCTCAAGGACTTCAAGCAGCAGGAGGCGTTCGAGGCGATCACCTCGGTCGCCGCGGTCTGCTTCGTCACCTGGATGATCTTCTGGATGCGGCGGGCGGCCCGCGGCATCGCCGGCGAACTGCGCAACAGGCTGCAGGAGGCCCTCGCGGTCGGCTCGTTCGCGGTCGGCTTCATGGCCTTCCTCGCGGTGGTCCGCGAAGGGCTCGAGACCTCGCTGATCTTCTACGCCGCGGTGCAGGGCGCCGACCTCAACGGCGGGCCGCTGGCCGCGCTGCTGGGCGGCGTCGCCACCGCGATCGCCATCGGTTACCTGATGTACGCGACGGCGGTCCGGGTCAACCTGACGGTGTTCTTCAAGTGGACCGGGGTGCTGCTCATCCTGGTCGCCGCCGGCATCTTCAAGTACGGCGTGCACTCCCTGCAGGAGGCCGAGTTCCTGCCCGGCATCTCCCATCTGGCGTACGACGCGGCGAGCTGGCTCGACCCGTCCACCTGGTACGCGACTCTGCTCGCCGGGATGTTCAACATCACCCCCCAGCCCAGCGTGCTCGAGATCGTCGCCTGGGCGGTCTACCTCGTGCCCGCCCTCGTTCTCTTCCTCTGGCCGGCGCGCAGGTCGGCGCCTCAGACAACCCCCGCATAGGAGATCTACGTGCGCCCCACCCCTTTGCTCGTCGCGCTGCTCACGGTCGGTTCGGTCGCCGCCTGCAGCTCGGATAAATCGGACTCGACGGCGGCCACCGGCGGCCCGATCACGGTCAAGGCCTCCGACACCGCGTGTGAGGTCGCCAAGAGCACCCTGGACGCCGGCACCCACGTCTTCCAGATCGCCAACTCCGGCAACAAGGTCACCGAGTTCTACGTCTACGCGGCCGGCGACCGGGTGATGGGCGAGGTGGAGAACATCACCCCGGGCCTCTCCCGTGAGCTGCGCGTCGAGCTGCCCGCCGGCACCTACCAGACCGCCTGCAAGCCCGGCATGATCGGCACCGGCATCCGGGCCGACCTGACCGTCTCCGGCTCGGCGGCGCCGCTGACCGAGGACGCCGCGCTGCTGCAGGCGACCGAGAGCTACACCCGGTACATCACCTCGCAGAGCGAGGCACTCGTCGAGAAGACCACCGACTTCGTGACCGCGGTCAAGGGCGGCGACATCGAGAAGTCGAAGCAGCTCTTCCCGATCGCCCGCACCTACTACGAGCGCATCGAGCCGGTCGCCGAGATCTTCGGTGACCTCGACCCGAAGATCGACGGTCGTGAGGACGACGCCACCGCCGAGCTGCCCTTCTCCGGCTTCCACAAGCTCGAGAAGGACCTCTGGGAGACCAAGGACATCAGCAAGGACGGCCCGGTCGCCGACCAGCTGCTGACCGACGTCAAGGAGGTCGTCGCCAAGGCGAAGGCCGAGAAGCTGTCCCCGCTGCAGCTGGCCAACGGGGCCAAGGAGCTGCTCGACGAGGTCGCCAACAGCAAGATCACCGGCGAGGAGGACCGCTACTCGCACACCGACCTGTGGGACTTCGCCGCCAACGTGGACGGCTCCCAGGCGGCGGTCGCGGCCCTGCGCCCGGCCCTCGAGCAGCGCGACCCCGAGCTGGTCAAGCAGATCGACACCGCGTTCACCAACGTCGACAACGAACTGGCGAAGTACCGCGTCGGCGACGGCTGGAAGCTGCAGAACGAACTCTCCCAGGCCGAGCTGAAGGGCCTGTCGGACGTGATCAACGCGCTTGCTGAGCCGATCAGCAAGATCGCCGGGGTTATCGCCAAGAAGTAGGTTGACATGTCGGATAAATCGTTCCCACGCCGGCGAGTCATCGCGCTCGCCGGCGCCGGCGTGGCCGGAGTCGCCGGGGCGGCCGCCGTCGGTGGCGCGCTGCTGCGCTCGTCGGACTCCGCGGCGGAAGCCGCCACCGATCAGGTGCCGTTCTACGGCCCCGTGCAGGCCGGCATCGTCACGCCGGCCCAGGATCGGCTGCACTTCGTCGCGTTCGACGTGGTCACCAAGTCGCGTGAGCAGCTGGTCCAGATGCTCAAGGACTGGACCGCGGCGGCCGCCCGGATGACCGCGGGCAAGGATGCCGGCGAGATCGGGGCCACCGCCGGGATCCTCGAGGCGCCGCCGGACGACACCGGCGAGGCCATCGGCCTGCCCGCCGCCGGGCTCACCCTGACCGTCGGGTTCGGGCCCACCCTGTTCCGGGACGCCACCGGCAAGGACCGGTTCGGGCTGGCCGCGCGCAAGCCGGCCGCGCTGGCCGACCTGCCGCACTTCCCGGGCGACACCATCGACGCCACCATCTCGGGCGGCGACATCTGCGTGCAGGCCTGCGCGAACGATCCGCAGGTGGCGGTGCACGCGATCCGCAACCTGGCCCGGATCGGGATGGGTGTGGTCAGCGTGCGATGGTCGCAGCTGGGCTTCGGGCGTACCTCGTCGACCTCGACCGCCCAGACCACCCCGCGCAACCTGTTCGGCTTCAAGGACGGCACCGCCAACCTGAAGGCCGAGGAGACCGACCTGCTCCGGGAGCACCTGTGGGCGGTGGCCGACGACGGGTCGGACTGGATGGCCGGTGGTTCGTACCTGGTCAGCCGGAAGATCCGGATGATGATCGAGACCTGGGACCGTACCTCGCTGGGCGAGCAGGAAGACATCATCGGCCGCACCAAGGGCGAGGGCGCCCCGATCGGGCAGGGTAGGGAGTTCGACGAGCCGGACCTGACGTCCACCTCGATCCTGGCCGACGCGCACGTCCGGCTGGCCCACCCGACGACGAACTCCGGTGCGCACCTGCTGCGCCGCGGCTACAACTTCGTGGACGGCTCGGACGGACTCGGGCGGCTCAACGCGGGGTTGTTCTTCATCGCCTACCAGCGGGACCCGCGCACGCATTTCGTACCCATTCAGCTGAATCTCGCCCGTCACGACGCCATGAACGAGTACCTCCGGCATGTCTCCAGCGGCCTCTTCGCCTGCCCAGCGGGGGTCTCCGGCCCGGACGACTTCTGGGGCCGTGCCCTTTTCGCGTAGGCTTCCGCAGGCAAGATCGGCACCGGGGTACGCAACCTCGGGGAGGACAGTGCAATATTGGACCGCATGAGAGCCCGGGTACTCGTCGTCGATGACGACCCAGCGTTGGCCGAGATGCTCGGCATCGTTCTGCGCAGTGAGGGTTTCCTGCCCTCCTTCGTCGCCGACGGCGAACGCGCCCTGGCCGCTTTCCGGGAGAGCCGGCCGGACATCGTCCTGCTCGACCTGATGCTGCCCGGCATGAGCGGCATCGATGTGGCGCGGGCGATCCGCGTCGAGTCCGGCATCCCGATCGTCATGCTCACCGCCAAGAGCGACACCGTCGACGTCGTGCTCGGTCTCGAGTCCGGCGCCGACGACTACGTGGTCAAGCCGTTCAAGCCCAAGGAGCTGGTGGCGCGCATGCGTGCCCGCCTGCGCCGGGGCGAGGACGCGGCACCCGAGACGCTCACCATCGGGCCGCCCGGCAACCAGATCACCATCGACGTCCCGGCACACACCGTGTCCCGCGACGACGAAGAGGTGAAGCTGACCCCGCTCGAGTTCGACCTGCTGGTCGCGCTCGCCCGCAAACCGCGGCAGGTGTTCACCCGCGAGGTGCTGCTCGAGCAGGTCTGGGGTTACCGGCACGCGGCCGACACCCGGCTGGTGAACGTGCACGTCCAGCGGCTGCGGGCAAAGATCGAGCCAGACCCGGAACGGCCGGAGATCATCCTTACCGTTCGTGGGGTCGGCTACAAGGCGGGGACCGGCTGATAGCCCCGAGGGGCTAACCTTGCCCGCGAGATGCGCGCCCCGGCCTGGCTTCCGATGCCCGTGCGGCGCACCCTGCGGGTGCTCCGGCGATATTTCCGCATGGCCACCCGCCGGTTGGAACGGGTGGTGGCGCCGGCTCGCCGCGAGTGGCGCCGCTCCCTGCAGCTGCGGGTGGTGGCGCTGACCCTGATCGCGTCCAGCCTGCTGGTCGGCGCGTTCGGCTTCTTCGTGGCCCAGCGCAGCGCCAACATCCTGCTCAACCGCGCGCAGGACGAGGTCCAGTCGTCCATGGCGAGCAAGGTGAAGTACGCGTCCTCGCAGCTGAGCGTGCACCAGCAGGCCCGTGACCCGCTGCTGCAGAACACCGTGAACACCACGGTGGACGTGCTCGCCGACGACGACCCGGCCGAGTCCGGCGGTTCGGTGGTCTCGATGCGCGCCGACCAGAACACCGGGATCGAGGCGGCCACCTCGGCGAAGATGGACACCAGCGACCTGATCACCGCCAAGCTGATCCGGGCGGTCTCCCGCGACGCCAAGGTCGCCGAGCAGGTCCGCACCACCGAGGTGGACGGCCGGCAGGTCAAGTTCCTGGTGTACGGCTCACCCGTGCCGACCAGTTTCGGTCACGTCGAGCTCTACTACATGGTGCCGCTGACCACCGAGGACAGCGCGGCCAACCAGATCCGCACCACCGTGCTGGTCACCGGCCTGGCCCTGGTCATCCTGCTCGGCGTGGTGGCCGGCCTGGTCACCCGCCTGGTCGTGCTCCCCGTGCGCGATGCCGCCCGCACCGCCCAGCGGCTCTCGGCCGGCCTGCTCGACCAGCGCATGAAGGTCGACGGCGAGGACGACCTGGCCCTGCTCGCGGCGTCGTTCAACCAGATGGCGGCCAACCTCCAGCGGCAGATCGTGCGGCTCGAGGAGATGTCCCGGCTGCAGCGCCGCTTCACCTCGGACGTGTCGCACGAACTGCGCACCCCGCTGACCACGGTGCGGATGGCGGCCGACCTGATCTTCTCCGAGCGCGAGGAGTTCGACCCGGCCGTGGCCCGCAGCGCCGAGCTGCTCCAGGCCGAGCTGGACCGCTTCGAGAGCCTGCTCACCGACCTGCTGGAGATCAGCCGGTTCGACGCCGGCTTCGCCGCCCTGGACGCCGAGCACACCGACCTGGTGCCGATCGTGCACCGGGTCGCCGAGCGGCTGACCGGCCTGGCCGACCGGGTCGGGGTCACCATCGAGCTGCGGGTGCCGGAGGCTCCGGTGATCGCCGAGGTCGACCCGCGCCGGATCGAGCGGGTGCTGCGCAACCTGGTCGGCAACGCGGTCGAGCACGGCGAGGGCCGCCCGGTGCAGATCACCCTGGCCTGCGACGAGGCGGCCGTCGCGGTGACCGTGCGCGACCACGGCATCGGCCTCAAAGCCGGCGAGGAACGCCTGGTCTTCAACCGGTTCTGGCGGGCCGACCCGTCCCGGGCCCGGCAGACCGGCGGCACCGGCCTCGGCCTGTCGATCAGCGCCGAGGACGCCCGGCTGCACGGCGGCTGGCTGGAGGCGTGGGGCGCACCCGGCGAGGGCGCCCAGTTCCGGCTCACCCTGCCGGTGCGCTCCGGCGACCGGCTGCTCGCCGCGCCGCTGCCGCTGATCCCGCGCGACCGGGCGATCGCCGCCGACGAGACGCGTGAGGTGGTCTGATGCGGCGCGGTGTGGTTCTGGTGCTTCTGGCCACCCTGGTCGTCGGCGGCTGCGGCATCCCCGACGACACCGACGTGCGGGTGCTCGGCCCCGGACCGTCCGCGGGTTTCGCCGCGGCCGACGACACCGCGCCCGCCGAACCGCCCACCCGGCAGTCCGCCACCGACCCGGAACAGCTGGTCACCAACTACCTGAAGGCCGCGGCCGGCGACCCCGAGGGGGCCGCCAACCGGGTCAAGGCGTTCCTGTCCGACGCCGGCAAGACCGGTTTCGAGACCAGCCCGGACGTCCGGGTGATCCGGCTGACCGACGAGCTGCTCTACACCCCGGGCGACCCCGAGGTCTCGGTGAGCGCGCAGCAGGTCGGCACGCTCAAGAGCAACGGCGTCCTGGAACCGGCCCTGGACTCGAAGCCCGAGATCACCGAGTACAAATTCGAGGTCAGCCCGGCCGGCCCGGACGGCTTCTACCTGACCTCGGCGCCGCGCGTGCTGCTGCTGACCGACACCGCGCTGGACGACTACTACCTGCACCGCACGATCTACTTCTGGAACAACGACAACACCGCGCTGATCCCCGACCTGCGCTACATGCCGCGGGTGCCGACCGTGCAGCAACCCACCACGATCCTCAACTGGCTGGTGAACGGCCCGGCCTCCTGGCTCGCCGACACCGCGCGCGGCCTGCCGAACGGCACCACCGCGCCGGACAACGTGCCGGCCGCCGCCAACGAGACACTCCAGGTCACGCTGAGTGGGCAGGCCGCGCCGTCCGGCGACACCAAGGCGCTCGACCGGCTGCGCCGGCAACTCCAGTGGTCGCTGCGCGACCTGATCCCGCGCACCCTGGAGCTGAAGGTCGGCAACCAGGACCCGGTCCGCTACTCCGAGCTCGACTACCAGGACAGCAACGTCGCGTCCCGGCTGGCCGACCGGCCGGAACGCTTCGTGATCTACAACGGGACGATCCGCCGGCTGGCCGACTCGCCGCAATCGACCGAGGCGGTGCCGGTGCTCAAGGCGCCCGACAACAAGGGTCTGGCGTCGGCCGCGATGAGCGCCTCCAGCACGCACACGTTCCTGGCCGTGGTGACCGGCTCCGGGAAGAACCCGAAACTGCGGGTGGCCGCGGCCCGCACCGGCGAGCAGAGCGACCTGGTCGACGTCCCCGGCATCTCCGGCAACCTGGGCCGGCCGGTCTGGGCGATCACCCCCGACCACGACCCGGGCGACGCGATCGGCCTGATCACCGTGAACGGCAAGCTCTACGCCTTCGGCGCGGGCGGGACCAAGGCGGTGGCGGTCGAGGTGCCGAGCGACCCGGGCCCGATCACCGCCGTCTCGGTGGCGCCGGACGGCTACCGGGTGGCGCTGGTGGCCGGCGGCCGGCTCTACCGCACGGTGCTGGACACCGACGGCGACTCGTTGAGCATGAGCGCGCCGGAACAGTTGCTCCCGCCCAACCTCACCTCGGTGGCGGCGGCCGCCTGGAGCAGCGAGACCTACCTGGCGGTGGCCGGCACCCGGGCCGACGGGCGGTCGGCGGTGATGGACGTGACCGTCGACGGGGCGCTCACCTATCCCCGGCTCAGTGACATCGGCAAGGAGACGGTCCGCTACCTCGTCGCCTACCCGGCCAACCCGCTGTCCCGCGGGGAGAATTCGGGCTCCGAGGCGTACGAGACCGACGGCGACGCCTGGGACGTGCTCGGCGAGCCGGTCCGGATCACCGCGGCCGACCTGGCCGGCCCGACCGCGAACCCGCCGGCCGGTGCGGTGCCGTCGGCGCCGTTCTTCCTCGACTGACGTGCTCGCCGATCTCGCCGACCTTGTGCTGCCTGCGCCCTGCGCGGGCTGCGGCACCGAGCGGGTGCCGTTGCGCTACGGGATGTGCGGTGGGTGCGTGACCCTCCTGGAGGCGCTCCAGCCGTTTCGGACCGCCCCGGACCCTCCGCCACCGGGTCTGCCCCGTTGCGTGGCCGTAGGCGCCTATCAGGGGCCGCTACGGGGTGCCCTGCTCGCGTACAAGGAGCGCGGCCGGCACCGGCTGGCCCGGCCGCTGGGGATGCTGCTCGCCACGGCGGTGGCGGCCCTCGCGCCCCGCGGCCGCCCGGTCACCCTGATCACCGTGCCGTCCACCGCGGCGGCGATGCGGGAGCGCGGCGGCGACCACATGGCACGCCTGGCCGGACAGGCGGTGCGTCGGCTGCGCGGGGCCGGTTGGGACGCTGGCGTCATCCGGCCACTCCGAGCGTTACCGCGCCCTGACTCTGCGTCACTTTCGGTTGCCGAGCGCCGTGCCGCAGCTGAAAGTTCGCTGCGAATCCGGTCCGCTCTGATCGGGTTTCCCCGACGCGCGACGCCGTTCGGAGGCACGCTTGTGGTGGTGGACGACATCGTCACGACCGGGGCCACACTGGCCGCCGTGACGCGTCGTCTGAGGGAGGCGGACATGCAGGTCAAGGGCGCCGCGGTGCTCGCCGCCACCCAGCTGCGGAGAACAACGCGGGGAAGTTTCGGCGGATAACTCCCTGGGGGTACCGAAAGGGCCAAAGGTCAGGGATTAGCTATCCGAAACGAGGGGTGACGCGGGAGCATCGGCACGTTAGCGTCTTGGTGACGAGGGTATGCGCATCGCCTACCCAACCACCGGGAGAGCGCGGAGTCATCCGCTTCAGAGCCACCGGAAAGGAGTCGTCCCTTTCACGATCGGTCACGCCGCGTGAGCTCCACGTTGAGCCCCCGGACCGGCGTCACCGCCTAAGCCAACAGCGCGTCGCATTTTGGCGCCCCCGGCACCCGTCGATCAGGGCGCCCGCAGAACAGAAACGTTGGGGGAGGTCACGAGTGGACATTGTCGTCAAGGGCCGCAACGTAGAGGTTCCCGAGCACTATCGGGAACATGTCGCCGAGAAGCTGAGCAAGGTCGAACGGTACGACCAGAAACTGATCCGAGCCGACGTGGAGCTCTTCCACGAACGCAATCCTCGCCAGTCCGACAACTGCCAGCGGGTCGAGATCACGGTCATGACCAGAGGCCCCGTCGTTCGTGCCGAGGCCTGCGCCAAGGACTTCTACGCAGCTCTGGACTGCGCCATCACCAAACTCGACGGCAGATTGCGGCGTTCCGCCGATCGCCGGCGAGTGCACCGCGGGCGGCACACGCCCGTCTCGGTCGCGGCCGCCACCGCGGGCTTGCCCACCGACCTCAGTCTGGCCCAGCCGGCCACCGAGGAGTCGTCGTCATCCATCGCCACCGCCCTCCTCGAGCACGACGGAGACCAGCCGTGGCGCATCGTGCGGGAGAAGGAACACCCCGCCGATCCGATGACCGTCGATGACGCTCTCTTCCAGATGGAGCTCGTCGGCCACGACTTCTACCTCTTCCTCGACAAGGAGAGCGGCCGCCCCAGCGTCGTCTACCGGCGACGCGGCTACGACTACGGAATTCTCTCGCTGGAGACCACCGCCTAGCGGTCTCAGCCATCAAGCCGGGGGCCTTCGGTCAGGAGGTCCTCGGCCAGGAGGACGAACTCGACGTCGTCCATCCGCGTGCCGTCGGGGCCGGGCAGGCGCGACTTGAGGTACGCCTCGCGGCGGAACCCGGCCTTCTCGAGCACCCGCTGCGATCCCACGTTCGTCGGAAGCGTCCCCGCGATGAGGCGGGCGATATCCGTTTCCGCGAACGCCCACAGTGCGACCAGCTGAGCCGCGCGTGTCGCAAAGCCGCGACCGCGGAACGCCGGCAGCATGCTGTACCCGATCATGGCCTGCCCGGTTACCGGCTCCTGATAGAACAACCCGATCTCACCGGCTGGCCGGCCGGTCCCGGCGTCGACGATCACCAGGTCGGCGCGGGTGCCGGCCAGCCAGTACGCCTCCGCCCGCTCGCATCGGTGCCGCACCACCTCGGCCGGAGGCGGCTCGGGCGGGACGCTGGTCTGCCACACCTCGGGCAGACTGCGCACCTCGGTGACGAAGCCGATGTCGTCCGGGCCGAGCGGGCGCAGTGTCACCACGCCGTCGCTGAGCTCGCCGCCGGGCAGGTCGGGAAGCAGCCGGGGGATCGGGTCACCGGGGTCGTCGGCCAGCCGGGCGAACGCCACCAGATCGTCGCGGCCGCCGGTGCGGTTGGGCAGCGCCGCCCGGCGTACGCCCTCGCGCTGATAGCCCGCCGCGAGCGCGACACGCTGACTGGCCGGATTTTCCCAATGGGTGAGTAGTTCGAGGCGGGCCAGGCCGGTGCCGAGCGCGTGCGTGCTCAGCGCGCGCACCGCGGCGGTGGCCACGCCGCGACCGCGGGCCCAGGAGCCGACCCAGTAGCCGATCTCGGCCTGCCCGCGACCGGTCACCACCTTGTCGAATCCGATGCCGCCGAGCAGCTCGTCGGTGTCCGGGTCGGCGATCGCGTAGGCGGCCCCGCCGTCGGCAAACACCGAGGTCACGCCCTCGGCGAGGAAGCGTTCGGCGTGCGCGAGGGTGAACGGCGACGGCAGCGGCGGCAGGAACCGGTGGCAGAGCGGGTCGTCGTAACCGGCCGCGACCGCTTCGACATCGTCCGGGCGAAATGCCCGTAGACGCACCCCAGTCCCGTCGATCTCCCCGGTGATGCTCAAATCGCCTCCAATTAGTGCCGTTTTCGGGGGTAATCCTGCCGGAAGTCCTGCGCTCTCAGCGAACTCCATGCCACGTTTCGCACCCTTTGTGCGGTTTACCGGAGGCTCGGGTCACAGGTTCCGCGAAGGGGTGCCTACGATGGTCCGGCAGACTGTCTAGGGGAGCGCTGACCCGTGTCGATATTGGAAAAGGTCCTACGTGCCGGCGAAGGCCGCATGGTGCGCCGGCTCAAAGCGATCGCGGACGCGGTCAACTCGATCGAGGAAGACTACGTCGACCTGACCGACGACGAGTTGCGTGAGTGCACCGAGTCGTTCAAGGAGCGGTACGCGGACGGCGAGTCCCTCGACTCACTGCTGCCCGAGGCGTTCGCCGTGGCGCGTGAGGGCGCCAAGCGGGTGCTCGGTCAGCGTGCCTACGACGTCCAGCTGATGGGCGGCGCCGCGCTGCACTTCGGCAACATCCCGGAGATGAAGACCGGTGAGGGCAAGACCCTGACCGGCGTGTTCCCCGCCTACCTCAACGCGTTGAGCGGCAAGGGCGTGCACATCATCACGGTGAACGACTACCTCGCTCAGCGGGACGCCGAGTGGGTCGGCCGGGTGCACGTGTTCCTCGGCCTCAGCGTCGGGGTGATCCTGCCGAACAAGCCGTCCATCGAACACCGGGCGGCTTACCACTGCGACATCACCTACGGCACCAACAACGAGTTCGGCTTCGACTACCTGCGCGACAACATGGCGTGGTCGAAGGACGAGCTGGTGCAGCGTGGCCACAACTTCGCGATCGTCGACGAGGTCGACTCGATCCTGATCGACGAGGCCCGCACCCCGCTGATCATCTCCGGCCCGGCCGAGCACTCGGCGAGGTGGTACGGAGAGTTCGCCGCGATCGTCAACCGCCTGCAGAAGGGCAAGGACGGCGAGGGCGACTACGAGGTCGACGAGGCCAAGCGCACCGTCGCGATCACCGAGCGCGGTGTCGGCCGCGTCGAGGACCGCCTCGGCATCGACAACCTGTACGAGTCGGTGAACACCCCGCTGGTCGGCTACCTGAACAACGCCATCAAGGCCAAGGAGCTCTACAAGCGGGACAAGGACTACATCGTCAACGAGGGTGGCGAGGTCCTCATCGTCGACGAGTTCACCGGCCGCATCCTGCACGGCCGCCGCTACAACGAGGGCATGCACCAGGCCATCGAGGCCAAGGAGGGCGTCGAGGTCAAGCAGGAGAACCAGACCCTGGCGACCATCACGCTGCAGAACTACTTCCGGCTGTACGAAAAGCTCGGCGGCATGACCGGTACGGCGCAGACCGAGGCCGGCGAGTTCAACAAGGTCTACAACGTCGGCGTCGTGAGCATCCCGACGCACCGGCCGATGATCCGCATCGACCACCCGGACGTCATCTACAAGACCGAGAAGGCCAAGTTCAGCGCGGTCATCGAGGACATCGCCGAGCGGCACGCCACCGGCCAGCCGGTGCTTGTCGGCACGGTCTCGGTGGAGAACTCGGAGATCCTCTCCACCCTGCTGCGCCGCCGCGGCATCCCGCACAGCGTGCTGAACGCGAAGTTCCACGCGCAGGAAGCCACGATCATCGCGCAGGCCGGCCGCAAGGGCGGCGTCACGGTCGCCACCAACATGGCCGGCCGCGGCACCGACATCCTGCTCGGCGGCAACCCCGAGTTCCTTGCCTCGGCCGAGCTGCACCAGCGCGGCCTCGACCCGGTGGAAACCCCGGACGAGTACGCCAAGGCCCTCGAGGAGGTCCTCCCGGCCTGGAAGGACGCCTGCGAGACCGAGGCCTCCGAGGTGACCTCCGCGGGCGGTCTCTACGTCCTGGGCACCGAGCGGCACGACTCCCGGCGCATCGACAACCAGCTGCGTGGCCGGTCCGGCCGGCAGGGTGACCCGGGCGAGTCCCGCTTCTACCTGTCGCTGCAGGACGACCTGATGAAGCGGTTCCGGGCCGGTGCGGTCGAGGCGGTGATGGAGCGGTTCAACATCCCCGAGGACGTGCCGATCGAGTCCAAGATGGTGACCCGGCAGATCCGCAGCGCGCAGACCCAGATCGAGGGTCAGAACGCCGAGATCCGCAAGAACGTCCTCAAGTACGACGAGGTGCTCAACAAGCAGCGCCAGGTCATCTACGCCGAGCGCAAGCGGGTGCTGGACGGCGAGGACATGCACGACCAGGCCCAGCACATGGTCACCGACGTGGTCGGCGACATCGTGCTGGCGGCCACCTCCGAGGGCTACGCCGAGGACTGGGACCTCGAACAGCTCTGGACCAACCTCAAGCGGCTCTACCCGGTCACCCTGACGATCGACGACATCGTCGAGGAGTCCGGCGGCGAGGTGAACGCCGTTGACCAGGAGTTCCTGACCCAGCAGCTCAAGGACGACGCGGCCGCGGCCTACGAGGCCCGCGAGGAGGAGCTCGGCGCCGAGGCGATCCGGGAACTCGAGCGTCAGGTCCTGCTCGCGGTGATCGACCGCAAGTGGCGCGAGCACCTGTACGAGATGGACTACCTCCAGGAGGGCATCAACCTCCGGGCTTACGCGCAGCGCGACCCCGTCGTGGAGTACCAGCGCGAGGGCTTCGACATGTTCAACCAGATGATGGAGGGCATCAAGGAGGAGGCGGTCGGGTTCCTGTTCAACCTGGAGGTCCAGGTCGAGGAGGCGCCGACGGTCACCGTCGACCCGAGCAAGGCGATGCTCCTGCCGACCAGCGGGGACGACAACCAGACCGAGTCCGACCGGGTCGAGGTGCGGGCCAAGGGTCTGGGTGGCGGCCGCCGTCCGCAAAACCTGCAATACACCGCGCCCGCGATCGACGGTGAGGCCGGCGACGGCGCTCCGGTGATCCAGCAGCAGCAGGCGCCGGCTCTCGGCCTCGGCAACGGCGGACAGGTGCCGCCGTCGCCCGCGCACACCCCGGCCGGTCGCACCCGGGCGTCCGGGCAGGCCGAGTCGGGCGGGCCCTCGCGCAACGCGCCCTGCTACTGCGGCTCGGGCAAGAAGTACAAGCGCTGCCACGGGGCTCCCGGGGGCGCGTGACCTTTCCTCGAAACGGCCCGCCGGCGTCTGTCGGCGGGCCGTTTTGCATGTGGGTGTTCGGTGGCAAACTGAGCCGATCGCAAGCAACGAGGAGGATTCGTGGAGCCCCGGTTCCTGCTGTTGTCCGACGTGGCCGCCGAGCTGAACGTCTCGGATTCGCAGGTCTACCACATGGTTCGCAGCGGTGAGCTGCCCGCGATCAAGGTCGGCGGGCGCGGGCAGTGGCGGGTGGAGCGGGCGAAACTGGAGGAATACATCCAGCAGAAGTACGCCGAGACCGCCGAGTGGGTCCGCGGCAACCCGCTGACCGAGTAGGCCGCTTTGCCCCTCTTCCCACATCGGTAGAGCCGCGTTGACCCTCCCGCCACGGCACCGGAACAATCGTTGTCGAAGGCAAACGAAGGCAAACGCAACGATTGGCAGGCTAATGAGACGGACGGTCGAGATCGCTCCGCAGGGGCCGCGCCCCTCGATCAGCCTCCGCCGGGTCCCGCCCTGCGAGCCGCCCTTCGACGACGAGGTCGAGCCCGCGGTCTGGGCGACCGCCCACCAACTGGCCTTCGACTGGCCGCCCGCGCCCCCTCCGCCGCCGCCCGCGCCCCCGCCACCACCCGTGCACCGGTCGGTGGTGGTCGGCGCCTCACCGGACGCCAAGGTGGCCGTGCATCGCTTCATGCGCCTGTGCGTCGAGGTGCTCAACGGTCATCGCCCGCCGGCCCACCTGCGCCCGCTGTCCCGGCCCGAGGAAGCGGCCGGCGTGGTCGCGCAGGGCCTCGCGGGCGCGCGCCGGGTCGCCGACCTGCGCCGCGCGGCCGGCCGCCGGCCACCCCGGCGTGCCGTGCCGGTCGCCGTCATCCGGCTGCGCGTGTGCGAGCCGCGTCCCGGCGCGGTGGAGGCGGCCGCGGCCCTGGTGACCGGGGAGCGCACCTGGGCGATGGCCCTGCGGATGGAGCTGCACCAGCAGTCGTGGGCGGCGACGACCCTGCGGCTGATCTAGACCCCCGGGGCGCCTACTGGTCGGAGGTGGCGGTGGGCGTCCCGGGCTCGGCAATCGCGCGACCGAGGAGCGGACTTGAGTAAACGATGCTGGTGGTCACCGAGCCGAGGCCGGAGATCCGGCCGTTCACCTCCTCCAGATGACGCATCGAGCGCGCCATCACCTTGAGGATGAAGCAGTCCTCGCCGGTCACGTGGTGGGCCTCGATGATCTCCGGGGTGGAGTCCAGCAGGGCGTGGAACGGGCGGTAGTTGCCGGTCGGGTACCGGAGGCGAACGAAGGCCATCACGGTCAAGCCGACCCGTTCGGGGTCCACCGTCGCCCGGTAACCGGCGATCACCCCGGCCTCCTCCATCCGGCGCACCCGCTCGGTGACCGCGCTCGCCGACATGGAGACCGCGCGGGCCAGCTCGGCAAAGGTGGCGCGGCCGTCCCGCTGCAGCTCGCTGAGCAGGCGCCAGTCGGTGACATCTAGTGTGAAGTCCACGGGCATGGCGGCAATGTACCGGGCAATCCTCGGTGTTCGCTGCCCCGTGCCGTGGAACGCTACTGTGCTAGGTCGGCGACTGTCCGTAGCGTTTTGGGGCATGACGATCTCTACTACCGCCGCCGCCTTCTTCGCGGCCAAGCTCGAGTTCCAGACCGATGTCGCCGACGTGGCCACCGCCCTGCGCAGCGGGGAGCCGGGCTTCGTGCTCGTCGACTCCCGCAGCGCGATCGCCTGGGACCAGGGGCACATCCCGGGTGCCGTGCACCTGCCCACCGCCGAGATCGCGGCCCGGGCCGGCGAGCTGCTCGACCCGGTCGTGCCGGTGGTGACCTACTGCTGGGGGCCGGGCTGCGACGGCGCGACCCGGGCGGCTCTCGCGTTCGCGCTGGCCGGCTTCACGGTCAAGGAGATGATCGGCGGAGTGGAGTACTGGATCCGTGAGGGGCTCACCCTGCGTACGCCTCAGGGGGACGTCGAAGCCGCCGCCGACCCGCTCACCGCGCCCGTCGGCGCCGCCTGCGGCTGCTGAAACCCCGGTGCGCCACGATCCGGACACGACTGGTGGAATGGGCCTTCCCGGCGCCGCCACGGCGGTGTACTACGGGGACGGTCCATACCGCTGCAGGAGGAGACGTGCCGATCACCGATCTGGTCCGGGTCTACGTGCCGGCCACCGTGCCGATGCTCGCGGCCCTGCGCGCCTCCGGGCAGTTGGGCGCCGGGCCGACCGAGGCGCACGCGGTCACCCCGGCCCTCCGCGAGTGGTACGCGGAGGGTGACGAGGAAGAGCTGGAATACGTCGCGTTCACCCGGGCCGCTCAGGCCGCGCTGCAGCTGCTGCGGCACGACCCGGCCGCCCCGCGCCGACGGGTGGTGGTCTCGGCCGACGTGGCGGCGACCGCGCTGGTCCGGGAGGACGTCGAGCTGGGCTCCAGCACGGTGCGGCTGCCGCACCCGGTGTCCCTCAAGGAGGTGGCGTCGATCCACGTGGACAGCACCGACGCGGCCGAGCAGGTGGGCGCGGCCGCCGACGTGGTCGAGGAGGCCGCGGCCGGGGACCCGGACGCCCAGTTCACCGTCGACGGCGCCGAGGACCACGAGTTGGAGTGGTACTCGGTGACCGAACTAGACGACCTCGCCTAGGGCGGGCTCCTCGGCGGCGGCCGGGCGAATTGTCCGGCCGATCGCTACGGTCGCGCTGATCGCGCCCACGAACAGCACGATCAGCGCGCTGTTGAAGCGGGCCCCGCTGAGCATCTGCTGCACGGTCTGTTCCAGCTCGCTGACCTTGCCGGCCAGGTCGAGCACCCGGGAACCGGCCGTGCGGGTCAGTCCTTCGCCGATCACCAGCAGCAGCCCGGGACCCCCGCCGGCCAGCGCGTAGAAGGGCCAGGCCACGGCAGGCCGCCCCCGGCGCAGGATCTTGTAGGAGATCAGACCGGCGGCCAGGCCGGACAGCAGCGACTGCAGGAACGTGAACAACTCGGCCGCGTTGGCCTGCGACGACTGGGTGCTGCCGGAGCCGAGCACCTTGAGCACCTCGTCCTGGAACAGGTTGAGGACGAAGCCGACCAGGAACACCCCGATCGCCGCCCAGCAGACCGCACCGAGCACCCGGGCCTGCCGGAAACCGGCCAGCGCGCCGCCGATGGTGGCGGCCGCGGCGATCGTGCCGCCGACCACCGCGTAGATCCAGCCCTCGGTGTTGATCGTGATGATCGTCATGGCCCCGGCCAGCCCGAGCACCAGGCCGGTGCCGGTGGCGATCGCGAACCGGACGGTCGAGCCGAAGTCGCGGCGCCGGGTGAACACGGCCAGCACGGCGAGGCCGGCCGCAGCCCCGGCGACCAGGCTGGCGGAGACCGCGCCGGGCAGTGCGTACGCCGTGGAGGTCACCTCCATCTCGGCGTCGGCCCGGCCGGTGATCGAGGCGCGGGCCGACCAGAGCATCGCGGCCATCCAGATCAGCGCGGCGAGCGCGAGGAAGAGACCGTTCGACGAGGGTCGCTCGGCGTCCGATGCCGGGTCCTGGGCACTCATGAGGCTCAGGGTAACCGGCGAACCTGGAGTGACCGGAACTGGTGCGAGGATGAGGGAATCCGGCCCGGCGACCCCGGCGCCCGGATCTACTCAGCAGACCACCATGTCGAGGAGTACCTGATGGACGCCCAGCTTGCCGTGCCCATTCCGCGCAACGAGACGGTCCGCGACTACCGTCCGGGCAGCCCCGAGCGGGCCTCGCTCGAGGCCCGGATCGCCGATCTGCGCGACGCCCGCCCCGATCTGACCATGACGATCGGGGGCCGGCAGTCGATGGCCGGCGGGGACCCGATCGAGGTGGTCCAGCCGCACCGGCGGCACGCCGTGCTGGGGGTGACCGGCAACGCCACGCCGACCGACGCGGCCGCCGCCGTCGCGGCCGCCAAGCAGGCCGCCCCCGGGTGGCAGGCACTGCCCTACGCCGAGCGGGCCGCGGTCTTCCTGCGCGCCGCCGAGCTGCTGGCCGGCAGTTGGCGGGACACCCTGAACGCGGCCACCATCCTGGGCCAGTCGAAGTCCTGCTACCAGGCCGAGATCGACGCGGCCTGCGAGCTGATCGACTTCCTGCGGTTCAACGTGGCCTTCGGTGAGCGCGTGCTGGCCGAGCAGCCCGGATCGTCCCCGGGCGTCTGGAACCGGTTCGACCACCGCCCGCTCGAGGGCTTCGTCTACGCCATCACCCCGTTCAACTTCACCGCCATCGCCGGCAATCTCCCCTCGGCCCCGGCCCTGATGGGCAACACGGTGATCTGGAAGCCGTCGCCGACCCAGCAGTTCGCGGCGCACTTCACCATGCGATTGTTCGAGGCGGCCGGCCTGCCGCCCGGCGTGCTCAACATGGTGACCGGGGACGGCCAGGCGGTCTCCGATGTGCTGCTGAGCGACCCGGGGCTGGCCGGCATCCACTTCACCGGCTCGACGGCCACCTTCCGGCATCTCTGGCGGTCGGTCGGGGCCAACATCGACCGCTACCGCACCTATCCGCGGCTGGTGGGGGAGACCGGCGGCAAGGACTTCGTGGTGGCCCACCCCAGCGCTGACGTCGAGGCGCTGCACACGGCGCTGCTGCGGGGCGCCTTCGAATATCAGGGACAGAAGTGCAGCGCGGCCTCGCGGGCCTACGTCCCGCGGAGCCTCTGGGTGGGTGGCGGCCTGCGCGACCGGCTGGCGGCCTCGGTTTCCTCCATTGCGTACGGCGATGTCACCGATCTCGCGGTGTTCGGCGGTGCGGTGATCGACGATCGGGCGTTCGCGAAGCTGGCCGGCGCCCTCGACCGGATCAAGAACAGCGCCGCGTGCACCGTCCTCGCCGGTGGGACGGTGGACGACGCCGAGGGCTGGTTCGTGTCGCCCACCCTGGTCGAGTGCGCCGATCCGACGCACGAGGTGTTCCGCACCGAGTACTTCGGTCCGATCCTGGCCGTGCACGTCTACCCGGACGAGCGGTTCGACGAGGTGCTGGCACAGGCCGACGAGGTGTCGGATTACGCGCTCACCGGGTCGATCTTCGCGACCGACCGCACGGTGATCGACCGGGCCGCCGGGGCGCTGCGTTTCACGGCGGGCAACTTCTACATCAACGACAAGCCGACCGGGGCCGTAGTGGGTCAGCAACCTTTCGGCGGGGCCCGCGGAAGTGGCACCAACGACAAGGCCGGATCGGTGCTGAATCTGTTGCGCTGGGTCTCGCCACGCACGATCAAGGAGACCTTCGAGCCCCCGGTCTCGTGGCGCTATCCACATATGGGCTGAGCGTCCCGCTTTAGTGGCATTGTCGGCGGCGATCCGGGCGGTTTCGCCCGGTTGCTGCCCGGCATCGCCGTCTGACCGGTTTGCTAGGGCCATTTTAGCTGGTCAGACTGCTGCTCGCCGGTTAAACGCGCCGTCTCGACCCTCGTGGTCGGACTGTCTGTGCGGGACAGTCGTTTGTGGAGACGCAAACTGGACGGATCGGGCGAAATCCTGGACGTGGGCGCGGCAAAGTGGCAGCGTAGGAGGCATGCCCGACACTCAAATCAATCCCACGGCTGCCGCGCTGCTCGGCCTGCTACACGAGGGGCCGATGACCGGCGGACAGCTCATGGCGGCTGCCGAACGCCGCCTCGGGCCCTACTGGTCGATGACGCGGAGCCAGGTTTACCGCGAATTGCCGGTCCTTGCCGACATGGGATTCGTCCGGCTCGGCAAGCCCGGCCCCCGTTCCAGCCAGCCCTACGCCATCACCGCCTCCGGCAAGCGTGCCTTCAGTCGCTGGCTCGCCGAGGCTCCCGGCCGGGACGCCCTGCGCAACCCGGTTGCCCTGCGCGTCGCCTTCGGCGAGCAGCACAGCGGAAGTCAGTTGAAGGAGCTCTACACCGGCGCCAGCGAATACCACGCCGAGGCGATGGCCATGGCCAAGGAACAGGCGAAGGAGGCGAAGAAGAACGGCGACGCGTACGGGTCGGCCGCACTCGAGTTCGCCGTCGCCTATCACAAGGCCGCGCTGAGCTGGTTGAAGACCGCACCCGCCACTTGATTCGCCTGATCGGACCGCCCGGCCGGAACACTGGCCGGGCGGCGTAGTCTTGAGTGTCGTGACTGCTGCCGACTTTCCTGAGCAACTCAAGGCGTTAGACGCCACCCTGCGCAACATCGAGAACGTCCTGGACGTTGACAAGCTGCGCCGGGACAAGGCTGACCTCGAGGAGCAGGCCTCGGCCCCCGACCTGTGGGACGACCAGGCTCGGGCGCAGGAGGTCAACAGCCGGCTGTCTTACATTTCGGGTGAGATCTCCAGGATGGATCGCCTGCGCAGCCGGCTCGACGACGCCGGCCTGCTGCTCGAGATGGCCGAGGCGGAAAGCGACGAGGGTTCGATCGCCGAGGTCGGCACCGAAATCGTCGCGCTGGCCAAGGCCATCGAGGAGATGGAGGTCCGCACCCTGCTCTCCGGTGAGTACGACTCGCGGGAAGCGGTGGTGGCCATCCGGGCCGGTGCCGGCGGCGTGGACGCGGCCGACTTCGCCGAGATGCTCATGCGGATGTACTTGCGCTGGGCCGAGCGGCACAACTATCCCACCGAGGTCTACGACACGTCGTACGCCGAGGAGGCCGGCCTCAAGTCGGCGACCTTCGCGGTCAAGGTGCCGTACGCGTACGGCACGCTCAGCGTCGAGTCGGGCACCCACCGCCTCGTCCGGATCAGCCCGTTCGACAACCAGGGCCGGCGGCAGACCAGCTTCGCCGGCGTCGAGGTAATGCCGGTGGTCGAGCAGACCGACCACATCGACATCCCGGAGAACGAGATCCGGGTCGACGTCTACCGTTCGTCCGGGCCGGGTGGACAGAGCGTCAACACTACGGACAGTGCTGTTCGGCTCACTCACATTCCGACCGGCATCGTGGTGACGTGTCAGAACGAGAAGTCCCAGTTGCAGAACAAAGCTTCCGCGATGCGAGTTCTTCAGGCCCGGCTCCTCGAGCGCAAGCGCCAGGAGGAAGACGCCAAGATGGCCGGCCTCAAGCACGACACCACCGGCTCGTGGGGCGACCAGATGCGGTCGTACGTCCTGCACCCGTATCAGATGGTGAAGGATTTGCGTACCGAGTACGAGACGAGCAACCCGACCTCGGTGTTTGACGGCGAGTTGGACGAGTTCATCGAGGCCGGGATCCGTTGGCGCAAGACCGGCCAGACGGAAGGCTCGTAAGATCCACCACGTACGGCGACGATGCCTAAACGTTCGGTCAGGCTCGAACCCCCGGAATGCCTGTTCCGGCATGCCGGGCGCAGATTGACGCACCCGCCGGGGTTGGCGATTTCGTTACACCGCGTAGACTCCGCTCTCGTGATTCAGCTCGAGAACGTGACGAAGACGTACCCCAAGGCGTCTCGCCCGTCGCTGGACGACGTGAGCGTGGGCATCGAGAAGGGTGAGTTCGTCTTCTTCATCGGCCCCTCCGGTTCCGGCAAGTCGACGATCATCAAGCTCCTCCTGCACGAGGTCGCTCCGACCCGCGGCAAGGTGGTGGTGAACACCAAGGACGTGACGACCCTGCGGTCGTGGAAGGTTCCGCACTTCCGCCGCTCGATCGGCTGCGTGTTCCAGGACTTCCGCCTGCTGCCCAACCGCACCGCGTACGAGAACGTGGCCTTTGCTCTGGAAGTGATCGGCAAGACCAAGGCGGTCGCCCGCCGGGTCGTGCCCGAGGTGCTGGAGCTGGTCGGCCTGGGTGGCAAGGAGCACCGCTACCCGCACGAGCTCTCCGGTGGTGAGCAGCAGCGTGTCGCGGTGGCCCGGGCGTTCGTCAACCGGCCGCTCATTCTGCTGGCCGACGAGCCCACGGGTAACCTCGACCCGGACACCTCGATCGAAATCATGCGGCTGCTGGACCGGATCAACCGGACCGGCACGACGGTCGTGATGGTCACCCACGACTCCAACATCGTTAACCAGATGCGGCGTCGGGTCATCGAGATCGAGAGCGGACGCATCGTTCGCGACCAGGCCCGCGGCGTCTACGGCTGAGCCCGGCTCCGTACCGTCCCTCAACCCTGAACTTGCACGACGCGGAGTCCCGGAAGGAACCCCCCGATGCGGTTTAAGTACGTCCTCAACGAGGTCCTGGTGGGCCTGTGGCGAAACGTCACCATGACGATCGCCATGGTCATCACCATGTCGGTCTCGCTCTTCATGCTGGGCGCCAGTGTGCTGCTGTACATGCAGGTCGACCAGATGAAGAACTACTACTACGGCGAGATCGAGGTGTCGATCTTCCTGCGCACGGATGTCACCGAGGCGCAGCGGTCCGCCATCGATCAGGCGATCTCCAGCAACCCGCTGGTGAGCGACAAGACGTACGAGACCCGCGCGGAGGCGTTCACCCGCTTCCAGCAGCTCTGGGCGGACTCACCGGACTTCGTGAAGTCGGTCGGCCCGGACAGCCTGCCCGAGTCGTTCCGGGTCAAGCTGAAGGACCCGGAGAAGTACAAGTCCTTCGCCGACCAGATCGCCGGCATGCCCGGCATCCAGGACGTCATCGATCAGCGCACGCTGCTCGACAAGGTGTTCAACATCTTCAACGGCTTCCAAGTCGGCTCGCTGGGGGTGGCGGCCTTCATGGCTGTCGCCGCGCTGCTCCTGGTCGGTAACACGATCCAGGTGGCGGCGTACAGCAAGCGTCGAGAAGTCGCGGTGATGAAGCTGGTCGGCGCGTCGAACTGGTTCATCCAGGCACCATTCGTGCTGGAGGCGGTGGTGGCGGGCGTGATCGGCTCGGTCATCGGCTTTGTCGTGCTGTTCGTCGGCAAGGTCGTGCTGCTGGATCACAAGTTGCAGGCGCTGACGACGATCCTGACCCCGGTGCACAACGGCAACGTGTGGCTCATGCTGCCGCTGCTGGCCGGTGTCGGCGCGGTGGTCAGCGCGGTCACCGCCTGGGTCACCCTGCGCTTCTACCTCAAGGTCTGACTTCCGGAAGATCAAAGACAACGGCCGCGCTCCCGTACGGGAACGCGGCCGTTGGGCGATTTGGACCTTTACTGGTGGTTCGCCGGAGTACGGTGGTTCGCTGTGTGGTCAAAATGCCGACATGGCCGGTTATCGCCCCTTCTGGCGATAGCTGCATTCCTTGTCAGCCTGGCGGCCTCCTCTCCGGCACTGGCCGACACCGGGGACGCCGGACGTGCCTCCCGTGAGGTCGACCGGGCTGAGGCCGTACTGGAAAATGCCACCTCGCAAGCCCGCACCGCCGCACTTCGTCTCGAGGCAGCCACCCGGGCGATGCCCGGCGCGCAGCGGCGGGTGGCCATGTCCCGCGGCGCCGTCGCCGCCGCGATCGCCGCGGCCAACAGCGCCGGCCGCCGGGCCAACGCCGCCCGCCTGGCCTACGCGAAGTTCGCCGGGCACTTCGAAAAGGCCCAGGGCGAGTTCACCGACGCCCGTGAGCGGGTCGACCAGATCGCCCAGGCGAGCTACATGGGCAGCTCGTTCTCCCGGATCAACGTGCTGGTCGAGGCGACCGGCCCGGCCGACATCATGGACCGGCTCAGCCTCGTCGACCAGCTGATGCGCACCCAGCAGCAGGACGTCGACCGGCTGATCCACACCCGAGCCGTGGCGCGCACCGCGCAGGACCGGGCCGGACTCGCCCGGCGCGAGGCCGAGGATGCCGAGGCCCTGGCCAACAGCAAGCTCACCACGGCCAAGGACGCCCAGGTCGCGGCGGTCAAAGCCCAGCATGCGCTGGTCCGCCTGGCCGCTACCCGGCAGGCCGCGCTGCGCGTCGCGAACTCCCAGCGGGCCACCGTCCTCGCCCAGTACCGGGAGGCGGTCGCCCAGGAACAGCGGATCCGGACCGCCCTGCGCGGCTTCGCGGTGAAATCCGGCAACGTCGGGCGCTACCCCGGTGGGCGGCTGCTGATGCCGGTGCGCGGGTGGAAGAGCAGCGACTTCGGCAACCGGTACGACCCGTACTACCGGGTATGGCAACTGCACGCCGGCACCGACATCGCCGCACCCGGCGGGACACCCATTCATGCCGCGGCCGCCGGCCGCGTCATCCGGGCCGGCTGGTCCAACGGGTACGGCAACTACACCTGCATCAACCACGGGCAACTCGACGGGTCCGCCTTCCAGACCTGCTACGGGCACCAGTCTCGAATCCTGGTGCACGACGGCGAGTACGTGCGGCGCGGCGAGGTGATCGGGCGGGTCGGGACCACCGGTGCGTCGACCGGCTATCACCTGCACTTCGAGACGCGCTTCAACGGCGTGCCCAAGAACCCGCTCTACTACCTGCCGTCCTGTCTCTGCTGAATCCCCTAGTAGCATTGGCCTTTTTGGGGAGCTCATGCCACGCGAACAGGGGCGCAAGGTCGTCTCCTCCAACCGCAAGGCCCATCACGACTACGCCATCCTCGACACCTACGAGGCCGGCATGGCGCTGACCGGCACCGAAGTCAAGTCGCTGCGGCTCGGCCGGGCCTCGCTTGTCGACGCGTTCGGCCACGAGAACGCCGGCGAGATTTTCCTGCACGGTCTGCACATCCCCGAGTACACGCAGGGCACCTGGACCAACCACGAGCCGCGGCGCGTCCGGAAGCTGCTGCTGCACAAGGACGAGATTCGGAAGATTCAGGGCAAACTGCGCGACGAGGGCATCACCATGGTGCCGCTCCAGGTCTACTTCCAGAACGGGTACGCGAAGGTCGAGATCGCCCTGGCCCGGGGAAAGAAGAGCTACGACAAGCGGCAGGATCTGGCGTCCCGGGACGCGCAACGGGAAATTTCCCGCGCGATGGGTCGGCGTAACAAGGGGATGAGTTAACGGGGTACAGTGCCGGGCGCTCCTAGATCCACGAAGGGACGGCCCGTTGCCCCCCAAGCACTCCGCGCGCCCTCTCGGTCCCGCCCGATTCGTCCTCAGTGCGGCCGCTGCGGTCCTGGTCATGCTGGTTGTCTGGGTTGCTGTCCGGGCTGTCGGGCCCGCCGAGGCAGCCCGCCAGCCCGCGGTGGTCCTGCCGTCCATCCCTCAGGTGCCACTGGCCGTCACCACCTCGGCCCCTTTGGTTACGCCTACCGCTACGCCTTCTCCTTCTCGGTCCGCTTCCCGGTCGCCGTCCCGGTCGTCTTCACCGTCGCCGAGTCGCACCCGGTCGTCGCACACGCCCGTACCGGAAAAGACGGCCACCAAGCCGCCACCGGCGGCACCCACCACGACCCAGGCGCCGCCACCTCCGCCCGCCGACGTTTTCTCGGCCGCGCTGAGCCTGCCGGCCAGCTGGGAGCAGGGGTACGTGGCCTCGGTGCGCGTGAAGAACGTCGGCGGCACCGCGGAGTCCTGGTCGGTGACGGTTTCGCACAGCGGCCAGGACAACCTGCGGCTCGCCGGCACCTGGAATGCCCGAGGCAGCCAGTCCGGCGACAACCTGACCTTCACCGGCGGCCCGCTGGCCCCCGGCGCCTCGATCAGCTTCGGCTACCAGGTGAGCAAGAGCGGTAGGGGCAACGCAAGGCCGAGTGGCTGCTCCGTCGTGGGCGGCAAGTGCGGAGTGAGCTAAGATTCCAGGGTTGTACCAACAGGGGGGTGACTGGTTTCGACTTCGTACGTGGAGACAGGGGAAGCGAGCCGAGGAAGCCGACGTCGTCTCGAGAATCGGTCGTCGGAAACTTATAAGCGCCGATACCAATCGCGCTGACTACGCTCTCGCCGCCTGAGGCAAGTAGCGTGTCTGTCGGACCGGGAGCGCCTCCGTCCCGGATCACCGGCATCAGCTAGGAGGCTGGTCAATCGGTCCCAGTCGTGAGGACCCTGCGACGAGATTAAACACGACTGGCCCCGTCATACCGACTTGCTCATGTGATCGGTAGGGGCGAGTAGAGGCATAGTGAGCTGCGCTCGGAGAAGCCCTGACAAAACAACGAAGGACCCGGGTTCGATTCCCGGCACCTCCACGAGTGGATGGGGACCTGTGCTCGCAAAAAGCGCGAGCCGGGTCCCCTCGTCATATCTACTCCGGGGGCCGAGCCCCCGGAAGCCCCGCGATGCGGTGGTTGCGCTCAGAGCGTGGTGGTTGCGCTTAGGGCGCGGTGGTTGCACTTAGCGCTTAGGGCGTGGTGGGTGCGCTTAGGGCGTGGTGGGTGCGCTTAGGGCGTGGTGGGTGCGCTTAGGGCGCGGTGGGTGCGCTTACCCCTCATTTCTCCTTGTTTGTTCCTCCTCTTTGTCCCTCGCTTGGGGGACCTGGGAGTGTCTCCTGCGGGGGGATTTTTGCGGGTGTCTATCTCAATAGCGTTCTTCTCGTTGGTTCCGCGGCTGGTGGGGAGACGAAGATGCCTGTTGAGACTGTTGAATCTGGGTTGGGTGTTCGGGCGGGGGCGCCTCGCTGGCTGCGGTCGGTTGGGGCTCGGCTTGGATTTTTGCTTTTTGTGTTTTTGGTGGTTGAGGCGGTCTGCACGCCGCTGCTTACGGCGGCGGCCGGGAGTAACCCGGTTTTGAGCGTTGTTGCTGGGCTGGCTGTGGCGGGGGGCGCTCTCTTCGGCTACGGGAAGCTTGTCTCCTGGCTTGAGGGGCGACGTGCCTCTGAGATCAGCCTTGGGGCTCTGCCTCGGCAGTTGACTCGCGGGACCTTGCTGGGCATCGGGCTGTTCGTGGTCACCCTCGCGCTGATCTTCATGTGCAACGGCTATCGGCTGCACGGGGGCTCGGTTGGGGACATGGTCGCCAGCTTCGGCCTGATGATCGGCGTCGCCACCATCGAGGAACTGGCCTTTCGTGGCGTGCTCTTCCGGATCGTCGAGGAGCGCTGGGGCACCCTGGTCGCGCTGATCGTCTCGGGCGTCGTCTTCGGCGGCCTGCATCTGATCAACCCGCACGCCACCGTCTGGGGTGCACTGTCGATCGCCATCGAGGGCGGCCTGCTGGCCGGCGCCGCGTACGCCGCGACCCGCAGCCTCTGGCTGCCTATCGGCCTGCACCTGGGCTGGAATTTCGCCGAGTCCGGCATCTTCGGCGCGACCGTCTCCGGCTCCGACAGCGCCGTCGGCGGTCTGCTCACCGGCACTCCGCACGGCCCCGCCTTCTTCAACGGCGGCACTTTCGGCCCCGAGGCCAGCATCTGGGCGGTCCTGGTCGGCGGCCTCGCCGCCTACCTCCTCATCCGCAAGGCCCGCAAAGCCGGCAACTGGCGCACCGCCCGATAGACGCGCTCGCCGAGCCCAGCTCGACGATGCCCCGGCCGACCGGCCGGGGCATCGTCTTGTTCAGCGGAGCTATTTGTCCTCGTAGTGGCCGTGGCAGGCCGCTATCTCCAGATTGTCGCCGCGAACTCGGTAGATCAGGCGATGTTCGTCGTTGATGCGGCGGGAGGACCAGCCGGCCAGGGGGCCCTTCAGGAGTTCGGGCTTGCCCAGGCCAGTTCCGTGTGGATCGCGCTGGACGTCGATGATCAGCTTGCTGATGCGCCGGGCCATCTTCGTGTCGTGGCGGAGCCAGGTGTCGTACTCCTGCCAGGCGTGCGGAGTGAAGACGATGCGC
Source organism: Paractinoplanes tereljensis (assembly GCF_016862435.1). Taxonomy (GTDB): domain Bacteria; phylum Actinomycetota; class Actinomycetes; order Mycobacteriales; family Micromonosporaceae; genus Actinoplanes; species Actinoplanes tereljensis. The sequence continues at coordinate 46,121 of NZ_BOMY01000013.1, read as the reverse complement.
AGACTCACGCCGCCTCCTTGCCGGGCGGGGCCGATGGCGAATCAGGAGCGGCGATCGGGTGTTCTTCCAGCAGGCCGGCGTCGGCCTGGGCGATGCTTTCGAGCAGCCGGCGGGCGTTCGAAGCGGATCCCAGGACGTGCAGGGTCTCGTTCATGGCGTTCCACTCGTCCAGCGACACCATGACCACTGCCTTGCCGCCGCCGCGGGGGATGACGCATTCCTCGGCGTCGTCGATGACAGAGTCGACCACCGCGGCAAAGTTCTTCCGGACGTCGGTGATGGTCAGTACCTTCATATCTGGCTCCCAGGCGGTACGGCTGAACGTACGCTCCAGCGTACGCCTTCGACGCAGCATTGGCGGCACTCCCTTCGAGATAACTTGCCTAATGACTACTAGGCACTCCGGGCAGCATGCTACGCCGAATGCCGGGGATTGTCGGCTTGGCCCAGGCCTCGCGCGCTTCCTCCGCGGGCAGGCGCTGAGGGCCTTGGTGGATGTTCCATCAACAAACTGGCTGATCGCGGAATCCGTACTTGGAACGATTGCCGGGCGCGGCGGGCTGGTTCTGGTTCGGGTCGTTGGGCGGTCGCTGGCTGAGGTCGGCTGAAGTTTTTTGCAACCGGTCTGGTGGGTTCGGTGTGTTCTCCAGTGTGCGAACAAATACTGGAAGCGGGGGACATGGCGGGCGGCGACACGGTCGACTTCGATGCGTTCTATGTTGCGGCGGTTCGGCGGGTCGTGCTTTACCTCTATGCGGCCTGTGGTGATCGGGCCGAGGCTCAGGACATCGCGCAGGAAGCCTTTGCCCGGGCCTGGCAGCACTGGGCCAAAGTCGGCGGGTACGACGATCCGGAAGCCTGGGTTCGTACGGTCGCCTGGCGGTTGATGGCCAATCGGTGGCGTGGGGTGCGGCGGTGGGTTGCCGCCCGTACCCGGATGGGGCCTTCGGTTGAAGTGATTGGCAGCCCCTCGCCGGATCGCGTAGCGATCGTTGACGCTTTGCAACGGCTGCCGAAAGGGCAGCGGCAGGCCATTGCGTTGCACTACCTGCTGGATATGTCGGTCAACGACATCGCGGCTAGTACCGGCATTCCGGCTGGAACGGTCAAGGCGCAACTCTCGAGGGCGCGGACCGCGCTCGCCCGACTGCTCGACGAACACGATCAGGAGATCAGCGATGTCACGTCCCGTTGAGGAACTGCTGCGGGAACTGGAAACCGACGTACAGAATCTGCGGGTTCTGCCGGCCGCCGCCGTACGCGAACGCGGTCGTCGCCGAGGGCGTCGGCAGACGGCCGCCCTGCTGGTGGCGGGTGCGGTGATCGCGACCGCGGGCGGGATCGCGGTGGACCGGAGCTTGGGCGGGTCGACCGTTGCCCAAACGGCCGAGCAGCGTGCCGCGATCGACCCCTGCCTGCTGGCGTTGCCCGATAACCCGGCCGCGGTCCGGATTCGGGTGCTCGACGGTGGGGCCGCGGTTGGGGTGGCCGATGCGGCGGTGGCTGAGCTGCGTACGCGCTCATTTTCCGTGCCGGCCGAAACGGCCGGCGCTACCGCCGACCGCGCCTTGGGCGCGGCGACCTTGGTCTATGGTCCGGCCGCGATCGGCGCGGCAAGCCTTTTGCAAGCCGAGGTACGGGGTGAGGTCTCCATGCAGTTCGACCCCGCCCGCCACGACGACACGATCGACTTGGTTCTCGGGCCGGCTTTTACCCGTCTCGCCACCAGCACCGAGCTCAACCAGAACCTGGTATCCGCCGGCGAGCCGACCGCGCCACCGGAGTGCTCAACGGTCGTGTCCCGAACCCAAAATCGCTGAACAACGTCGATCAGGGAGTCGACGGTGTCAAGCCGCGTTCCATCGCTTCGACCAACTCTCGACGACGGTCGGAGGACCTCGGCCAGTCGGAAGCGTTGGTCACGGACATGTAATGGTGGAGAAGGCTCTTCGGCGACGATGCCCAGCGTTCCAAGATTTCCGATAGGCGCACGGGCCCAACTGTGCGAGCGATGTCCTCGCCGAGTGCACGGGCCGCTGCGGCGGAGTCGTCCAAGCCCTCCTCTATCAAGAGGTTCTGGCCAGGGTCTGTCTCGTAGAGCTGCGTCGCTACGTCCGGTGATCGCAGGTACCAATAGAGGGCCGTGGCGATGTCAGTAGCGTCCTTGTATTCGCCGTAAGCGCTGCGATCCAGCCACGCGGCCAGTTTCAGGGCCGCATAGCCGGCGACCGTCGGGATGCGGATGGTGCCGGCGTGGGGGAGCGGGAGTTCGAGGGAAGCTGCGAAAACCTCGGTGAAACCCCAGACGTTGATTGCTTCTCGGCGGGCGGGTGGAGTTACCGTGCCCGGTGGGCGTTCCACCGGGCCGAACGGCAGGAGGTCGGCTGAGGTGTTCGCGATCCAGAACCGGATGCCGGTGTTTCCGGCGGGCGGGAGGGCCTCGGCCAATTCGTCGTACGCGGCCCAACTGGCAATGGCGAGACCGAGATCGATATCGGCTGTGGCGCGCAGCGCGAACGCGTGACCCAGGGCGCTTTGGATCAGGTCGCGGCAGTTGGCGCCGACGACCATGACTTCGTTTGACGTCAGCAGCGTCGCCTTCGCCAGGAGTTCGGTGACAACTATGTCGACCGGTTGGAGCAGCGAGGGGTCAGACCTGGCCGGGTCGAGCACGGCGAACCCTCCAAGTCTTAGCCACCTCGGCCAGGCGAGGGTCGGCAGTGGCGGCCAGGTCGGCGTAGACAAGTGGCCAGGGGGCGTTCTTCTGGTCCTCGTCGGGACGCGGCGACGTCCAGAACTTCTGGCGGACGAAAACGTTCGGCTTGCGGTCGGGGCTCGTGCTCCACCTGTTCAGAATCGCCAACCTCGGATCAGCACTGTCGACGTAGACGGTCAGGGTGGCCGGCCGTCTGATGTCGACGCCGACGGCGGATTCGCCGCTGAGGTAGGTGGGTGCCTCGCTGGTGACAGGCTTCGTGGGGTCGCCGTGGTAGTGGGCGAGGTCGAGCCGTCGGCCGAGACCGGCCGGATAAGCGGCGGTCCAGTAGTCGAGAAGTTCGTCGGCTCGGGTCAACCTGTTCGAAGGTGGAGCGAGGTAACCGGTGTCGGCAAGGCGGCCGAGGGCGTCGTGCGCCTGGCCAACCGAGATTCCGGCGGCCTTCGCGATTTCCCGGACCTTCCCGCCCACCAACTCCGGCCAGGTGAGAAGGGCGAGGATGACCTGCGAGCGGCCCGAACTGAAGAGGTTGCTAGGTCGGCCGGACGTGGAGACGGTGGTGGGGCCATCCGTAGGCCCAGTGCGACCCTGCACCTCGATATGCACTGGCCCGAACGTGATGAAGGCATTCCCCAGCGTGTCCACGAACTGGACGCCCGCCTCCCGGAACGCGGCAGCGCTACGCCGGCTGATGTGCCGCCCGGCGATCAGCAGCGGGTAGGAGGGCGTCGAGGAGCCCCGATGTGCCAGCGAGCTGAGCGTCATCGGTTCCTTGACCTCGACCGCGTATTCGGCTCGGGCCGACCCGTGCGACAGGGTGACGATCTCGTCGTCGCGCTCGACCTCGATGCCGAACTCCAGCAAGCGAGTCTGGATCGCCCCCAGAACATGATCGGCGAGAGCAGCTGTTCGGTCCTGCATGCTGTTCAGCTTAACTGAACGAAGCTCAAAACTGAACGAGACTCAGTACGAGCCGACGGCTTCGGAGTGGGCCCAGGCCTTGCAGGGGGTGTCGTAGCGGCCCTTGATGTAGCCGAGGCCCCACTTGATCTGGGTAGCCGGGTTTGTCTGCCAGTCGGCGCCGGCTGAGGCCATCTTCTTGCCGGGCAGGGCCTGGGGGATTCCGTACGCGCCGGAGCTGCGGTTCTCGGCCCGGTAGTTCCAGCCGCTCTCCTTTTTGAAGAGCTTGTCCAGGCACGGGAACTGGTCGAGGCCGAAGCCCGCGTCGAGCGTCAGGGCGCAACCGATCGCTCGGCTTCCGCTGTATTCGTTGCAGCTCGTCGGGATCGGGCCGGTGTAGGCGACCGGGCCTCCGGCCTCGGCTTTCTTGCGGTCGGCCTCGGCCTTTTTCGCGGCGGCCATCTTGACGTTGAGATCGTGGGCCTTGGTCGCGGCCGTCTTGGCCTCGGTCGCGGCCTTGTCGGCGGCGTCGCCCTCGGCCTGGCGCTGGTAGGCCCGGGCCGCCACGTGGTCGCGCTGGCGCTGCTTCAGCAACTGCATGTCGTCGGTGTCGACCTGCGCCACGTCCAGGGAGGCCTGGGCGGAGAGGCGTTGCGGCTCGTGGTCCCGGCCCAGGTAGGCACCGCCTGCCACGCCTGCCACCAGTAGGGCTATCGCGGCGGCACGAATGCCAATGCGGCTCCAGGGCCGGTTCACTAAGCATCCCTTCGTCGGGGGCCGATGATGCTCGCGCAACACCATGGCTTACGCGGCCGCTAATGGTAAACGCCGCCGCGCCGATGTGGGACGGGTCATATCGGACGGTCGCCGACATCGACCGAGGGAGCGGTTGATGGCCGCCAATTTCATACGGACGGTTATCGGCTCCTGACCAGAAAAGCAACATGTGAAGCACATCACCCCGGCGTAGCGCGGTACGGGAGTTCGGCCGATCGCTGACGCAACCGCTCGGCGCGCCGGCGGGCTCGGTGCAAACCTTCATCGAGGTGCCTTTCCAGCTCGGCGACGGGAAGTACTTTCCGGACGGCCTCATCCGAGTGAGCCGTGGCCAGCGCCAATGGACGGCTTGTAGAGGTTCTGACCGCGGCGGTGATGCAAAAGGAATATCGCGGAGTCGCCGACCCCGACCAGGCCTGGGTCCTGGGCGAGCTGATCCGATACCTCGAACACCCGAGGTCGGGGGCGCTCGAGTTCAGTGACATGGGGCCGCGGTGGGTTTCGGTCCGGGATTCCGTTGGGGCCGGCACGCTCAGAGCAACCGATGCCGCCGCTCCCGAGATCGTCGGACGGTTCGACGCGCTGGTGCGTTTCGCCGGCCTCAAACTCGGGCGACAGCTCGGCACCGAGATTGTGCCCGCGCTCAGCCGGCGCGAACTCGCGGAGCCCGCCACGCGTACTCAGGCCTTGGTCACGCAGCTCGCATCCACCGGAACCACGACTTCTATGGTCAGGTGATTCAGAACCTCAAGCCGTGGATGCCGGCGCCGCCCAAGTTGAGGTCGCCCGAGGAAGTGATCGAGCCGGAGCCGGTCGCGAAGGCGTTGATCTCCAGTGCGATCTCGTCGCAGGACGGGCCGGAGGCCGAGACGAATGCGTCGACCTAGGAAGTGTGGGCGATGGCCTGTTCTATCTGGTCGACTGTTTCTCGGGGGTTGGGGACCTCGATGATCAGGCGGGTGTAGCGCTCGTCGGCCAGCTGGATCACTACCGCGTTGGCGGGGTGGTGGACGTCCCAGAAGACTCGCTCACCGTTTATGTGGAAGGTGCCGGCCGTGATCACGCCGGGGACGTAGGCGCCCGGAGCGCGTACGCCCTTGGGCTCTTGGGTTATGCCGGGGTCGGCAGTTGCTCCTCGGACGTTGGCCAATGGGATCTCCAGGCGGCTCTTCAGCGCCCAGAGCTTGTCCCAGCCCTCGATCTCCACGATCAACTGGTCGCCGTCGATCTTTATCTGCGCCATGTTTCGTCCTTATCGGGAGAGACGGGCTCGGAGGTGGTCGCCGAGCAGGGCGGACGTCGCCGGGGCGGTCAGGGCCTCGTCGAACTCGGCCAGGATCCGCGTGATCTCGGTGGCCACCTCGGGGTCGGCGGGGGCGCGTTCGGTCGCGGCCAGCAGGAGGAAGTCCAGGCCGTTGTCGAACGTGGCGTTTCGCCTCAGCGCCGGGCGGACCTGCTCGTCCAGGTGCCAGCGCAGCGCTCTCAAGTAGAGGCCGCGCTTGCTGCCGAACGTCTGATACAGGCTGTTCCGGTGCACGCCCAGGTGATTTACGAGGTCGTCGACGGAGATTCCGTCGTACGCCCGGGAAGCGAACAGGGCCGCCGCCGAGGCGACCGCCGTGGCTTCGTCGAAAGCCCTTGGTCTGCCCACATGGCGACGGTAGCGAGTTTAGGAACGATCAGTCAACAACGGGTGGGCGCTTCTTGAGTTCCAGCCGCCGGGGCATTTGTCGGTAACCGCGGTGGTTCGCGGAGAAATGCGAAAAGCCGCTGTTGTCGTGACGACGCCGCGTCGGTGCGCTCGGCGCTCCGACGGTGATAACCGCACCGGGTGCTTCCGCCGCCACGGAAACACCCGGTGCCGCCGGTGCCGGGTGGCGCTGGCGTGAGCGGAAGTGCCGCATCACGAGCCACGCCGTGGCGCACACGACGATGCTTGCCAGAATCATCGTGCGAACCACGTTTGCCACGACCTCTCACACCCGGGGTCATTGGTTATCGAGACAACGACAGTAGCAGCGGGCACTGCCGGAACCAATGGGCCGAGAGTCCCCCGGCGGTGTCCTATTTGTGGACTGGACGCTGCTCCGGGCGGGCCTATGCTGTGCCGATGGCAGCACCGCGGCCCGCCACCGGATTCGGCGTCTACCTGAAGGAAGCGATCCTCGCCGCCCGTTTCCCGACGCCGACCCACTTCGCGCGGGCCGTCGGCACCGACCCGTCGGTGGTGCTGCGCTGGCTGAGCGAGGAACAGCGGCCGACCATCACGTCGATCGAGCGAATCGCGCCGGTCCTCGGCCGCAGCATCAACGAGTTGGTTCTGGCCGCTTACCCCGACCGGTTGAGCGGCCCGGTGCCGGCCGCGCCGGCCACCCATCCGCTGGTGCACGAGCTGGGCCGGCTGCTCGCCGACGACTCACCGATCCCGCGCGCCGACCGCGACGCGCTGGAGACGGTCCTCGATCGGATGGTCGATCCCTATCGGAGGTTGCTGCGCCGTCGCAAGTCCGGGTGACATATACCCGGCTGAACGCAGAGTGTCACAGCCCGGCGGTCGCGCTGGCCGCCCGGGGTCACTAGCCTGCAAGCCATGACTGAGCGGGGATTCCAGCTTCAGGTCAGCAAACTGCTCGTGGTCGCGGTCATTATCGCCACCGCGGCCACCGGCGCGCTGGTCGTCACCCTGCTGACCTCGATGCCGTCCGGGCAGACGCCCGCGCCCGGCCCGAACGGCCTGCCCCCGCCGCCGCCCAACCTGCGCCCGCTCGCTGTCTTCTCGGTCGTCACCGGTCTCTTCGTGCTCTCCTGGCTGGCCGTCCTGGTGGTGTTCGCCCGCGACCAGATCCTCCGCCAGATCCGCCTGCACCAGCAGCCACTCGGCCCGGACGGCGAGTTGAACGGCCTGCTGGCCGGCCTGCGCGCCGAGATCGCCGCCGACCGCGAGCGCGACCTGGACGCCCTGACCGAGCGCCTGACCGACCTGACCAGCGAGTTCGGCGAACGCCGGGAAACCGACGGCTACCTGAACGGGATGCGCACCGCCACCACCCCTGACCCACCCGAGGCCAACGTTCGCGCTCTGCGTCGCACTCCGCCCCAGCGCTGAAAGGCTAGGTGTACTCGGCCAGGACCGCAGCGGCGTCGGAATTGCCGGCGGCGGCCAGGCGGCGCAGGTCCGACAGCTCGCCCTGTTCGATCAGGGCGTCGGTGGCGTCCTGGTGGCCGCGGTCGGAGAGGCGGCGGAGTTCGTTCAGGTTGCCTCGGTCGGTGGCCAGCTCGACCAGGTGGTCGATGGCGTCGGAACTGCCGGCGTCGGCCAGGCGGCGCAGCTCGTTCAGGTCTTCCCGGTCCACCGCCAGGGCGATCAGGTCGTCGAGGGCGTCCTGATCGCCGGCGGCGGCCCGCTGTCGCAGGCGTAGTTCGTCGGGGTCGCTCATCCGGCCACCATGTCAGGCGCCGGTGACCGCCCGGTAGCCCCGGTGGGTGCGGAAGTAATCGGGCATCGTGTCGGTGCGCAGCGCCAGGAACAGGGCGCGGCAGCCCGGAGTGTCCAGCCGGTTGGCGGTGCCGGCGGTGGTGTGCACGAAGCCGGTCGACGGGATCGTGGTGAAGCCGAGGTCGTCCTGGCGCAGGCCGGACAGCTCGCGGACGGTGCGGCCCAGGTCCAGGCCCTGGTCGACGACCAGCGACTTGGCCGCCTCGGACAGCAGCTCGTTGAGGCGCATGGGGTTGGTGAGGACGCCCATCGACAGCACCTTGCCGGTCAGCGCGTGCAGGTACTGCTGCTGGCGCCTGACCCGGTCGAAGTCGCCGTCGGCCAGGCCGTACCGCTGGCGTACGTAGATCTCGGCCTTTTTGCCGTCCAGGTGGTTCACGCCGGCCTTGAACGTGTGGCCGGTGCGGCCGTCCCGGACCGTCTTGCGCACGGTCACGTCGACCCCGCCGACGATGTCGGTGATCTTCCGGACCGCGGTGAAGTCGACCCGGACCACGTGGTCGATGTTGACCCCGGCCAGGTGGCTGACGACCTGCACGACCAAGGGTGCGCCACCCCAGGCGTACGCCGCATTGATCTTGGTTTTGCCGCCGGCCCAGCGGCCGGCTACCGGCGGGATGTAGACGTACGAGTCGCGTGGGAACGACACGATGCTGGCGTGCCGCCGGTTGGCGGCGACGTGCACCAGCATGATCGTGTCGCTACGGGACTGCCCCTGGGTCCAGCCGGCCCGGGTGTCCACGCCGAGGACGAGGAAGTTTTCCCCGCCCCCTATAACGGCCGGCGCGCTGGCTACCGTGGACGGACCGGTGACCACCACGTACTCCGAGCCCTTGGTGATCTGCGGGAGCGCGGAGGCTTGTCCGAGCATGTCGTCCCGGCCGACCTGGCCGGCGACATGCTGGGCATAAAGGACAGAAGCCCCGAAACCCGCCCCAGCGAGGGCGGCAAGCACCGTAATGGTCACGAGGACCGCTTTAACCCAGCGCACTCACACCGCCTTCTGCCCAGGAGCCGTTTCACTCCTTAGACCTATCGGCGGCACCCGGGATCCCGTGAGCGCGGGTTCGGACGTGACGGTCAGCGCGAGGAGAATCGCGATGCTCAGCCACACGTAGGTATTGCTGCCGGGGAAGGCGGCCCAGCCGTGCGGCTGGGCCCACCAGAGCCAGACGATGCTGCTGCTCATCACCGCAAAACCCGCGAAGAGTACGGCGAGACCGCGCCGCCGTTCCATCGTCGGCGCGCGTACCGCCCGGTCGAGCAGCAGGAACACGCCGGGGATCAGCCACACCAGGTGATGCACCCAGCTGATCGGACTGATCAGGCAGGCGACCACGCCGGTGACCGCGAAGCCGGTCGTCAGATCGGGCCGGCGTGTACGTACCCACCAGGACCAGTACGCGACAACCAACACCACCGCCACCAACCACCACATCCCCGGCGCGTCCAGGCGGGCCAGCACGCCGCGCAGAGACTGGTTGGAGACTTGGTAGAAATGGCCGACCCGGTTGGTGTCCCAGACCGCGTCGGTCCAGAACTCGCGGGACGCGTCCGGGGCCACCAGCATGGCCAGAACCGTCGCGATCGCGGCGGTGATCGTTGCGGTCGCCGCCTCCCGGTAGCGGCGGGCCAGGATGAGGTAGCCGATGAAGACCGCGGGGGTCAGTTTGATCGCCGCGGCCAGCCCGATGCCGACCCCGGCGAACCGCTTGTTGCGCAGATCGCTGCAGACCAGCACCAGCAGCAACAGATTGACCTGGCCGTAACTGAACGTGTCGCGGGACGGCTCGAACAGCAGGAATCCCAGGAACATCAGCGCGCACGGGGTCCAGATGTCCAGCACCCGGTAACGGCGGAGGATCGGGACGAAATACCAGCGCAGCAGCAGGATCACCGCGGCCGAGTTCAGCACCAGGCTGGCCGCCACCGCGACCGGCCAGGACGTGAGCGCCAGCGGGCTCATCGTCAGAGCCGCGAACGGCGGATAGGTGAAGCCGTACTCGGTGCCCTGGTAGCGGTATTGGTAGAGGTCGCCGCCGTCGAACAGCCAGTAGCGGACCGCGCCGCGATAGACGCCCAGGTCGAAGAAGTGCCGGAAGGTCGGGATGGTGACCAGGAAGACGGCGACCGCGATCGCCGCGCCGATCACCAGCGCGATACGGCCCGCCTTCATCGGGCGGCCTTCACCGTCTGCGGGAGGGTGAACAGGGCAAAGGCCGCAATCCCGATCAACGCCCCGAGTACGGCCAACCGCACCCGGTCGACGTCCGCGGCGAACCCGTCGGGCAGCACCACCAGCACCATCACCGCGCAGAAGCCGGCCAGAATCCGGCGCACCCGCTGATCACCGACCGCCGCGGCCAGCGGGACCAGGCCCCACACCACGTACCAGGGCCGGATCGCCGGGCCGAACACCACCACCGCCGTCAGCACGATGCCCAGGCAGTAGACCGGGCCGAGCCGGGCCCGGTAGCTCCACACCACGCCGGCCACGATCACCATGGCGAGCAGGCCGGCCCAGCGCCAGATCTCGGCCACCGGGGTCCCCGCGGTCCATCGGCCCAGCAGCCCGGTCAGGGACCAGTTCTCGGTGGTGATCGGGGTGGCGAGGGCGCTGATCCAGCCGTACCCGGTGCCGGCCACCGCCGTGATCGCCACCGTCGCGCTTATCGCGATCGCGGCCACCTTCACCAAGGCCCACCGCGTCGCCCAGATCGCCGCCAGCGCCACCAGGCCGAGCAGGGCCGGCCATTTGACCAGGCCCGCGGCCACCACCAGCAGGGTGCCGACCACCGGCCGGTGCCGGACCGCGGCCGCCAGGCCGGCCGCCAGCAGGCCCACCATCAGGGCATCGTTATGGGCGCCGGCGATCAAATGAATCAAAACCAGGGGATTGAGTACGGCGAGCCAGATCGCGCCGGACGGGCTCACCCCCGCCGCGCCGGCCAGCACCCGCACCGAGGCGGCCAGCATGACCAGCCCGGCGATCGCGACCAGCCGCATCGCGACGATCCCGAGCAGCAGGTGGGCATTGAGCAGGCCGGCCACCGCCTGCGCCACGAGCAGGAAGACCGGGCCGTACGGGCTGGGGGTGTGCTGCCAGATGTCCGGTACCTGGTCGGCGACCACCCCGCCGAGCATCGCCGGGCCGTGCCGGTAGACATCCATCCCGGAATCGATCATCAGCCCCTGGGCGAGGTAGCTGTAGACGTCCCGGCTGAACATCGGCGGCGCGAGCAGCAGCGGCGCGGCCCATAACGCGAGGGTGCGCCAGTGCGACTCCTCCCGGGCCACCCGGCCGTACCACCACCAGGCGAGCAGGAGCAGCAGAAGTCCGGTGTAGACACAGACCAGGCCGAGCCGCGCGTGGTTGCCGACCGAGGGAATCGGCAACGCCCCCGCGCCGAACCCGCCCACGGCGATCAGGGCGGAACCGGTGAAGCCGACAGCGCGTGCCGAGGTGCGATCGTTTAACACGGCTGCACCTTCTCAATGGACGGTGTCGAGCCGAGTGATTGCTCCTTACGGCAGGGCGAACGGAAGCTTGATGCCGTCGAGAGCATTCCCGCACGGGCATTCCCGCGCGGCCGGAAGTCTGGTGACGGCCTCCAGGAGTACGCCCCGGAGACGCTCGGTGTTCTCCGCGAAGACCGAGAACACCTCCTCCTGAGTCACCCCGTGATCGCCCTCGACCCCCGCGTCCAGGTCGGTGACCAGCGCGATCGTCGTGTAGCAGAGGGCCAGCTCGCGAGCCAGCACGGCCTCCGGGTGCCCGGTCATGTTGACGATCGCCCCGCCGATCGAGGTGAACCAGCGCGACTCGGCCCGGGTCGAGAACCTCGGCCCCTCGACGACGACCATCGCGCCCCCGTCCACCGGCTCGACGTCCCGGGCCGCCTCGAGCAGCACGGCCCGCCCGGCCGGGCAGTAGGGGTCGGCGAAGGAGACGTGCACCGCGCCCTCGTCGTAGAACGTCTGCACCCGGCCACTGGTCCGATCGATCAACTGGTCGGGCACCACGAACGTGCCCGGCCCCAGCTCCGGCCGCAGTCCGCCGACGGCGCAGGGGGCGACGATCTGGCGTACTCCTAGCGCGCGAAGGGCCCACAGATTCGCCCGGTAGGGGATTTTGTGCGGCGGGAACCGGTGATCGCGTCCGTGGCGCGGCAGAAAGGCGACCCTTCGGTCCCCCACCTGCGCCACCGTGATGGGGTCGGAGGGTGGACCGTAGGGCGTGGACACCTCGAACTCCTCGGCATCCGCCAAGAGCGCGTAAAGCCCCGAGCCGCCGATCACACCGATCTCCGCCGCAGCGTTCATGGGCAGACCTTATCGGGGCCCCGAATCACGGGCTAATGTGCTGGGCATGGCGTTGGTGGAAGACGACCCCCGTGCGCTGTGGGTAGCCCGTGCATAGCGAGGGTCAGCGGATCGGAGGCCGGTCGATGGAGTCGATGACCGGCCGTTTGCTGGTGGCGACCCCGACCCTGAAAGATCCGAACTTCGACCGTACGGTCGTCCTGCTCGTGGCGCACGAGGCCGGCGGCGCGCTCGGCGTGGTGCTGAACCGGGCGACCGAGGTCCCGGTGGCCGACGTCCTGGGCGACTGGGGCTCCCTGGCCGGCGAGCCGGCGGTCCTGTTCGAGGGCGGCCCGGTCCAGCCCGAGTCCGCGATCTGCCTGGCCCGCACCCGCCCCGAGGTCAAGAAGCGGGTGACCGGCTTCCACCAGGTGTCCGGCGCGCTCGGCACGGTCGACCTCTCGGCCGACCCCGACCGCATCCGGGACAGCGTGGCCGGCATCCGGGTCTTCGCGGGCTACTCCGGCTGGTCGGCGGGTCAGCTGGAGGAGGAGATCGCCTCCGGTTCGTGGTTCCTGCTGGACGCCCTGCCCGGCGACCCGTTCATGGCCCGCCCGGACGACCTGTGGGGCATGGTCCTACGCCGCCAGGGCGACATTCTGGCCGCCGTGGCCCACTTCCCTCCCGACCCCCTCCTGAACTGACCCCCGAAGGTTGTGTAGTATTTCCTCCGTGCCCGGCTGAGCCGGGGACGGCAAGGGGCTGTGGCGCAGCTGGTAGCGCACCACACTGGCAGTGTGGGGGTCAGGGGTTCGAGTCCCCTCAGCTCCACCCCAAGAAAAACACCCGGACAGACGTCCGGGTGTTTTCGTTTGTGCTATGCGCGTCGGGCGAGCACCGGCAAGGTGAAGGTCATGCGGGAGCCGCCGCGGTCGTTGCCGGCCACGCTTATCGTGCCGCCGTGCCGTTCTACGATGCGTTTGCAGATGGCCAGGCCCAGGCCGGTGCCGGCGTAGCCCTGGCCGGCGTGGGCGCGGTGGAAGTTCTGGAAGATCGCGTCGTGCTGGCCGGCCGGGATGCCGATGCCGTTGTCGTCCACCGCGACCCGGACGAACCCGTCGCCGGTCGGCTCGCAGGACACCGCGATCCGCGGCACCACGCCGGGCGCGGTGTACTTGATCGCGTTGCCGATCAGGTTCTCCAGCAGCTGCCGGGTGAGCACCGGGTCGGCGTCGACGACAGCCAGGTCGTCGATCTCGAACCGGGGCATCGGGGCGGACATGCCGGCCGCGTTGTCGAGTCGCCCGGTCGCGATGTCCCGGACGATGTCGTTGAGGTCGACCGCGGTCGGCGACAGGCTCGCGTCCCGGGCCGTGGTGTAGGCCAGCAGCCCGTTGATCAGGCTGCGCATCCGGGTCGCGGCCCGCTGGATTCGGGCCACGTTGTCGCCCTGGGTCCCGCCCAGGTCGTCGGCGAGCGCCTCGGACCAGCCCTCGATCGTGGTGAGCGGGTTGAGCAGGTCGTGCGCCACCACCCCGGCGAAGGAGGTGAGCTCGTCGCGGTGCCGGCGGTCGGCGGTGACGTCGTGGAAGACGATCACGGCCTGCCGGCGGCCGTCCGCGGAGGCGGCCACCTCGGAGCCGGTGACCTGGACGATCCGGCCGTCGGGCACGGCCGGGTTGCGGATGAGCAGGTCCATCGGCTCCCGGTAGCGGCCCGCGAAGATCTGCCGGTAGACGAAGTCGTCCTCGGCGAGCGGTGTGCCGTCAGGGTGGAACAGGCCGTAGAACCGGTTGTCCCCGACCATGCCGTCGGTCTTGGTGACGCCGAGCAGCCGGGTGGCGGCCGGGTTGCGTACCCGCAGCCGGCCGTCCTCGTCGATGACGCCGAGCCCTTCGGCCATCGAGTCGATGATCGTGGTCATCGTCCGGGCCTGCTCGACGGCCGCCCGCTCGGACTTGCGCAGTTGCTCGACCAGCGCCTCCCGTTCGTCCCGGCCGAGCGCCAGGGCCAGGCCGACCACGGCGACCATGCCGACGAACAGTTGGGCGACGAGGGCGCGCATCGGGTTCGAGGTGATCTCGGCGAACGGGCCGGTGCCGTGCAGCGTGAACAGGATGGCCAGGGTGCCGAAGGCCACGTCGTGCAGGACCACGAAGGTGGTGCGCATCCGCAGGCCGGCCCAGATGGTCAGGGAGATCGCGGCGAAGGCCAGCGGCAGGCCGTTGGCCAGGCCGAAGATCATCCCGTAGACCAGGAGCGACACGGCGACCAGGGTGATGTACTCGATGCGCCGGGGCGCGCCGAGCGTCGACCAGAAGCTGGGCCCGGTGCGCGACCGCCGGCTCTGCCAGATCCAGATGATCCGCCGGGCGCCGATGCCGATCAGCAGCACGCTGACCGTGTTGCGAGCGAGCCAGACCAGCGTCGACTCGTACGAGAAATGTCCGCTGATCAGCCACATGCCCAGCGTGCCGAGGCCGGCGCCGGCCACCGTGCTCGCCGCCGCGGCCGCGATGAACCGCCACAACTCGGCGAGCCGGGTCATGGTCGGCCCGGTGGGCGTCCACAGGTCGGGCAGCCAGCGGTCGAACAGCCGGGCGAAGACCACACCCTGCACCAGGTTGGCCACCACGAACACGATCGCGCTGCGGGCGCTCGCCCCGGTGGCCAGGTTGACCACCAAGGTGACGGCGGCCAGTGCGACCCCGTCCACCCAGCGCCACCGGGACCGCCGCTGGGTGGTGAACCAGACCGCCAGGATGCCGGCCGCCGGCCAGATCATGCTGAGGTTCGTGGCGTCCATGACCGTGAGTCGCCCGGCGATCGTGGCGACCAGGTAGAGCACGGTGAAGCCGAGCGTTCGCCGCAGCGATCGGCTCAACGTGTCGGACATGTCATGCCCTTCGGCAGCACGGACCGGCGACCTTAACAACGTCAGTGCTGTGCGGTGGCCAGGAGCAGCCAGTTCACTCGGCGCAGCATCTCGACCTGGCTGAACGGCTTCGGCAGGTAGTCGTCGGCGCCGATGGCGAAGCCCCGGTCGACGTCGGCCGGCCGGCTGTTGCCACTGATCATCAGCACCGGGATCTGCGCGGTCTCCGGCCGGGCGTGCAGCTCGTAGCAGACGCTGAGGCCGTCCATCTGCGGCATGCTCACGTCCAGGATGATCATGCGCGGACGGCTCTCGACCGCCAGGTTCAGGGCGGACTGCCCGTTGTCGGCGCTCAGCGTCCGGAAACCGGCCACCTGGAGTTTGAAGGCGATGACGTCGCGGACGTCGTCATCATCGTCCGCGATCAGGATCGTGGAGCTGATCGGGGCCATGAACGGCGGCGAGGTGAGCGCCTGGATGAACTCGTCAGGACGCGGCTCGGTGATGATCATCTGGGTGAACCTCCTCTAGCGGATGGACGGGTGCCGGTTGGTGATCAGGTCTTGCAGCTCGGAGACCAGGAGCCTCGGCGAGAGCGGTTTCGGCAGGTAGCGGTCCGCACCCGCGCCGAGCCCGGCGTCGACGTCGTAGGCGTGCGCGTTCGACGAGATCATCAAGATCGCGGTGTCCCGGTTGGCCGGGTTGCGGCGGGCGAGCTGGCAGAGCTCGATGCCGTTGAGCGCCGGCATCCGGACGTCGGTGATCAGGCCGACCGGCTTGGCCACGGTGAGAATCCGGGCCGCGGTGTTGCCGTCCTTCGCCGCCACCGTCCGGTAACCGGCCGATTCCAGCGTGAAGGCGAGCATGTCGCGGACGTCGGAGTCGTCCTCCGCTATCAGGATCAGGTTCTGGTTCATAAGGCGCTCCCTCTTCCGGCTCTGCGACCGGCCTGATCGTCCGCGGCGGGGTGACCCTGAACGAGATTCCGGTTGCATCCAGGTAGCGACGTCTGCCCATGGCAGAAGAACTGGGCTTGGCCGGCCGGATCGGTGAGGATCGAGCGATGGTGACCTTCTCGCTGCAGGCGCAGCCGACCGACGCCGCGGAGTGGATCGACCTGGCCCGCCGGGCCGAGGAGATCGGCTTCGCCGCGCTCTACGTGGCCGACCATCCGGGCTCGTGCGCGGCCCCGTTCGTCGCGCTGGCCGCGGCCGCCGCTGTCACCAGCCGCATCCGCCTCGGTTCGTACGTGTCGAACGCCGGGGTGCGCGAGCCGATCCTGCTCGCCACCGACGTGGCCACCCTCGACGTGGTCTCCGGCGGCCGGGCCGTGCTCGGTCTCGGGGCCGGGCACACCCCGGCCGAGTGGGCGGCGGTCGGCAGGGTGCGGCCGGACGTCCGCGGCCGGGTCGACCACTGCATCGAGGTCGCCGAGCGGACCAGGGCGATCCTGGCCGGCGACGGTCTGACCAAACCGCGGCCGGTGCAGGAACCGGTGCCGCTACTGATCGGCGGGGCCAACAGCCGGTTGCTGCGCTGGGCGGCCGACCACGCCGACCTGATCGGCCTGTCCGGCCTGGGCCGCACCCTGGCCGACGGGCACAGCCACGAGACGCGCTGGGCCGGCGATCAGATCGACACGCAGGTCGCGCTCTGCGGCGACACGCCGACCGAGGCGCTGGTGCAGCGCTTCGAGATCACCGACGACGCCGGCCGGGCGTACGCGGAGTGGGCGACCGAGATGGAGGAGAAGGAAGCCGACCTGGTGGCCGCGCCCTTCGTCTTCGCCGGCACGCACGACGAGATCGTCGCGAAGCTGCGCGAGGTCGAGCGGAGGTGGGGAATCACCCGGTTCGCCGTCCGGCTCCCGGCGATCGAGGCGATCCCCGCCATCCTCGCTGCGTACAAATAGGTTTACTGATCCTCGAAGAGCTCCCGCTCGACCCGGTCCCGGTAATCGACGTAGATCTGCCGGTACCGGGCCAGGGCGCCCTTCGGATCACCGGCCTCGAGCAGCGCGATGATCTCGTCGTGTCCCGTGATCCACACGTTCCACAGGCCGCTCTCGGCGGTCATCGCGAGGATCCGCATGGTGCGCGCGACCACCAGATCCACCATGGACTGCAGCTCACGGTTGCCACTGGCGAGGATCACGATCGTGCTGAAGTCGGCGCCGGCCGCGCCGGCCGCGAGCACGTTGCCCAGCCGGAGCGCCTCGATGAACTCCTTCTGTCGCTGGCGCATCAGGTCGAGATGGGTGTCGGTGAGGTTGTCGACCCCCCACTCGAACCCGGCGCAGGCGAGCACGCTCATCACGTCGATCAGCTCGAGCGCGTTCTTCTGCGTCACCCGGGTGACGTGCCGGGTGCGGTTGGGGGCGATGTCGATGAGGCCCTCGACCGAGAGCTGGGCGATGGCCTCGCGAATGGGTGTGATGCTGACACCGAGCCGGGACGCCAGCTCGGCGTCCTTGATCAACGTGCCGGGTGGCAGCTCGCCGGTGACGATCTCGTTGCGTAGCTGACGGACCACGGCTGCGGTGCGGGTCGGTGGGACCGCATAAGACATACGGGCAGAGTACTCACGGTGACCAGATGCCGACGCGAGTACTCGCCGGGCATGCTGAACCCATGGCGGCCGGCGTACCCCTCATCGATCTTGATCGTCCGCTGCCGGTGCCGGACCCCGGGTCGGCCCGGACGCGGATGCGTTCGGCCCTGCTCCTGGTCGCCCTGGTCGCG
Source organism: Paractinoplanes tereljensis (assembly GCF_016862435.1). Classification (GTDB taxonomy): domain Bacteria; phylum Actinomycetota; class Actinomycetes; order Mycobacteriales; family Micromonosporaceae; genus Actinoplanes; species Actinoplanes tereljensis. The sequence goes on along the minus strand of NZ_BOMY01000013.1, from coordinate 28,314 downwards.
ATCTTGCTCGCGCTGGGCGGCGCGGCGCCGGCCCGGCACGGACTGACGTCCGTCCTGACGGTGGATGAGCCGGTCACCTCGGCCGAGCTGGGTGCCGGGTCACTCTTCCTGGCCACCCCCAAGGAGGTACGCCGGTACGCGCTGCCCGCCGGCACCCGGGTCTGGACCACGTCGTCCGAGGTCAGCGTGCAGAACCTGTGGGTTGACGAGGACGCCGGGGTGGTGCTGGTCCTGGCGTCCGGCGACGGCGACGGCGACTCGCTGACCGCGCTGGACGCCGGCACCGGCCGGCAACTCTGGTCCCGGCCGGCCACCGACACCCTGGTGATCACCCTGTCCCGCGGCGGCCTGCTGACCCAGACCGGGTTCGGCGAGGTGGCCCGGCTGACCCTGGACGACTCGCGGACCGGCCGGCGGCTCTGGAGCCGCGAGGTCGACCCGGCCGGCTTCCTCGGCCCCGACGAGATGTACGAGGGCCGCTCCTCGATGATCGTCGCGGTCGGCGCCACCGGCTCGGTGGTGGTGCTGTCCTACGCCGACGGGTCGGTGCTCGCCGACGGCAATCTCGAACTGACCCTGCGGACCACCGCCGACCACTCGGTTCCGGCCAACTTCACCTCGGTCAGCGTGGTCGGCGACAAGCTCTACCTGTCCCGGCGGGTGCTCGGGCGGGCGTCCCTGGCGGCCTATTCGGTGCGGCCGCTGGCCGAGCTGTGGCGGTCCGAGGGCGGGCCGACCGGCACGGTCACCGACTGCGGCCCGGTGCTGTGCGTGGCCGACACCCGGTGGGTGACCGGGGTCGACCCGGCCGGCGGCGGGGTGCGCTGGGAGCAGCCGGCCTGGGGCGTCGCCTACCGGTACGACGGGCGACGCCTGTTCGCGTACGACAACCAGGAGGACGCCCGGGCCGCGCTGCTGGACGCCGGCACCGGCCGGGTGCTGCGCACGCTCGGGCAGAGTCGGCAGCTGGGCGACCTGATCCTGCGCAGCGACGGCAGCCGAACCTTCGTGACCGTGCCCGACCCGGCCACCGGCGACCTGCGGACGGTCGGTGCGGTGACCGACGCGGCCTGGTTCCGCTGCCAGGTCGGCGGTGACTACCTGATCTGCCCCACGCTGCGCGGTGACACCTCGGTCTGGCGGGTCAGCTAGCGACCTTGCACCCGTCGCTGTTCCGGCAGAACGCGCTGAGCACGATGTCGGCGCTCGCATCGGAGTCCGTCCCGCTCACCGAGACCGAGGTGATCAGCACGGCCCGGCTCTGCACGGTCTGGAGCCGCTTGAGGACCTTGGAGACGTTGACCGCGGTGCCCTTCGCGTTCAGCGTGATCGGCACCGAGTACACCGTGCTCAACCCCTTGATCTTCGCCGGGGCGCTGATCCCGACCGAGTCGACGCTGACCGTCACCGCGGACTCCGAGGTCTGCAGCAGGCGCAGGTAGCCGGCCAGGTCGTACTTCTTCGGCAGTGCGGCGGTCTTGGTCGTGAGCTGGGCCTTGTAGGTGTCCAGCTTCGCGTCCTTGGCCTTGAGGTCGTTGAGGTCGTGCCGCAGTTCGACAAGTTGCAGGTCCTGGTCGTCGGCCTGGCTCTGCAGGTCGGACTTCTCCGCGTAGATCGGCTTGATGGCCAGCAGGAAGGTGGCCGCCACGATCACGACCATCGCCACCACGCCGCCCAGCAGCCACAGCCGGTTGCTCTGTTGCGCACCCATCATTTGCTCCCGCAGGTCGTCGTGCTGAACCGGCCGCAGACGTAGTCGCTGCTGATGGCGGCGGTAGCGGTGAAGGTCCAGGTGTCGTCCTGCTTGGTCGCGGCGGTGAGGTAGACGTCCTCGACCCCGTCCACGCCGGCCAGCGCCTCGATCACGTTCGCGATGGTGGCCTTGTCCTTGGCCGAGCCGCCGATCTGCAGCTCGCCGATCGTGCCGGTGGTCGTGGTGCTGGTGGTGGTGTCGGTGTCGAGGTTGCCGACCAGGTTGCTGATCGTGCCGCCCTTCTTGGTGGCGGCGCTGCGCATCGCGTCCAGCAGGGTGTACCAGGGCAGATCCTGGGCGAGCGCGATCTTGAGGTCGGCGACGATCTCGTCCTGCTCGGTGATCACCTTGGTGACCTCGTCGTAGTCGTGGGTGTCCTTGCGCGCGGTGTCGACCTGCTCGGTCACCGAGGCGAGGTCGTTCGCGGCGAGGTCGCGTTCCTTGTCGGCCAGCAGGTACCAGCCACCCATCACGAGGACCACGAGAACGATCGCGCCGATCAGGAACAGCCGGGTGCGCCGGGCGTTGCGCCCGGAGGTGACCTCGTCGGGCAGCAGCCGGGCGCGGATCGGCACGATCCGCAGGGCCTGTTCGGGGGAGACCGCGGGGTCGACCGGCATCAGGGCCGTGGTGCTGGTACTCATCAGGCTGCCGCTCCCAGGGTCAGTCCGATCGACACGGCGGCCGACGGTACGAAGCTGTCGAAACCGTTCTCGCGGCCGGTGCGGGTGTTACGCAGCCGGCTCGCGCTGTCGGCGTACATCACGGTGATGCCCAGCTGCTGCTGGAGGTGCTCGGCGAGGCCGGGCATCAGCGCGCTGCCACCGCAGAGCGCGAGCCGGGTGACCTGCTTGGCCCGCTCCCCGGAGGCGAGGTAGGTGAACGAGCTGCGCAGCTCGCTGGCGATCGGGCGGACGGCCTCGCTGGCGGCCTCGACGGTGACCGGGTTGCCGTCCCCGTGCAGGCCGAACCGGCACTTGACCATCTCGGCCTCCTGCTGGGAGATGCCGAGCCGGGTGGCCATCGCGGCGGTGATCTCCTGGCCACCGCGCGGGACGGTCCGCACGATCAGCGGCTCGCCGTCGGCGTGCACCACCACGCTCGTCACGTCGGCGCCGATGTCGACGATCGCCTCGACCTGGGTGTCCAGCCGGGAGGCGGCCCGCAGCAGGGCGAAGGTGGCCAGGTCGACCCCGTCCACGGTCAGGCCGGCCTTCTGCGCCGCGTCCACCGCGGCCAGCACCGCGTCCTTGGGGGTGGCGATGAGCAGGCCGCGGACGGTCGGGTTGCTGCCCGGCTCCTCGAGCGGGTAGAAGTCCAGCACCGCCTTCTCCACGGCGAGCGGCAGCGCGTCCTTGACCTGGAACGGCAGCGCCTGATGCAGCTCCTTGGCCGGCAGGTTGGCCACCGACATCTCGCGTACCACCAGCTGCGGGTGGGTCACCCCGATGCTGACGTGCTTGGTGCCGAACTTGTGGGTGGTCCAGAGCTCCTTGAGAGCGGCCGTCACGGTGAACGGGTCCTGGACCACGCCGCCGCTGACGGTGCCCGGGGCGAGCGGTACCTGGCCGAAGTTGACCAGCGTGTAGCCCTCCTTGGACCGGCGGACCTCCACGGCACGGATCGTGGACGAGCCGATGTCCAGCCCGATCGGAATGGTGCCTGCCATGGGAGTCCCTTCGAGTCTCAGGCGGTGGGGAGGATGAGGTTCGCGTACCAGTCCGCGATCGGTGCGGCCGCGAAGACCGCGAGGAAGGCGCCCGCGAGCATGTACGGACCGAACGGGATGCGGCTCTTGCGGGTGGCCAGTTTCGCGGCCATCAGCAGGGCGCCGGCGACGCCGCCGAGCAGGAAGCCGGCGAACGCGCCCACGACCACCGAGCTCCAGCCCAGCCAGCCGAGGTAGAGGCCGAGCAGCGGGGCGAGTTTGACGTCGCCGCCGCCCATGCCCTTCGGCAGGACGGCGAGGATCCAGTAACCGGCGTAGAGCAGGACCGCCGCGATCAGGCCGCGGATGGCCGCGTCCCAGCTGTGCTCGGCGATGACCGCCGGCAGCAGCAGGAGCGGGGCCACCGCGTACGACGGCAGCACGATCCTGTCCGGCAACCGCATCAGGTCGATGTCGATCGCGGCCAGCGCGATCGAGATGGCGGCCAGGTAGAGGTACGCCGGCAGTTCCCAGGACCAGCCGAACTTCGCGGCGACCGCCACGAACAGGGCGGCGGTGCCGGCCTCCACCAGCGGGTACCGCATGCTGATCGGCGCGCTGCAGTCGGCGCACCGGCCGCGCAGCAGCAGCCAGCCGAACACCGGGACGTTGTGCCGGGCCCGGATCGCGTGGCCGCAGTGCGGGCAGTGCGACCCGGGCCGGACCAGCGACTCGTTGCGGGGCACCCGGTGGATCACCACGTTCAGGAACGAACCGATCGCGAGCCCGAGGAGGCCGACATAGACGAGCAGCAGCTCATCCGGCATAGCGACCTCCTCGGGCAGCGACAGGTGATCAGCCGGTGGTGATGCAGGTGGCGAGGTCGGCCGCCGTGGACGCCTTGACCGAGCCGCCGTTCAGGCTGTTGTAGACGTAGATCTTGTTCGAGCCGTCCTTGCTGGTGGCGCAGATGACGTAGGACGCACCGTTGTTCGCGAGCTGGAACTTGGTGCCGCTGGAGAGCGTGATCGTGCCCGCGTTGCCGCCGGTCTGCGCGGCCAGCGTGACCTTGGTGACGATGCCGTCGGTGGCGGCGACGGCGGTCGGGTACACGTTGCCGTTGTCGGTGTAGTACTGCTCGACCGCGCTGACCGCACCGCGCACGTCGGACTGGGCCGACTTGTCGGCCGCGCCCTTGCGGTAGTTCAGGTAGACCGGGACGGCGATCGCGACTAGCACGCCGATGATGACCACGACGACCAGGAGCTCGATGAGGGTGAAGCCCTCGTCGCCCTTCTTCGAGCGGAGCCGGTTGATGATGTCGGTCATGTGGGGGTGCCTCTCTGGTTCAGGAGTGCGGGGAAGGGGTGTGCGGCCTTACGGCCTGCCAAAATCGGTCGTTTGCGCACGTACTTGAGAGCTCAGTTGGACTGGATGTTCTGGTAGATCGTGAACATCGGGAGGTACAGACAGACCACCATTCCGCCCACCACCGCACCCATGACGAGGACCATGATCGGTTCGATGGAGGCGGTCAGGGATTCGGCGGCGCTGTCGACTTCCCTGTCGTAGAAATCGGCGACTTTGTCGAGCATCTGACTGATCTGACCGCTTTCCTCACCAACCTCGACCATCTGGGTGACCATCGTGGGAAAGATCTTGTGGTGCCGCATGGCGGACGACATGGGCTGGCCGTCCCGCACGGCCGCCTGGATGTCCTTCATCGCGACGTTGATGACCTCGTTGCCGGTCGTCTCGCCGACCACGGCCAGCGCCTGCATCACCGGCACGCCGACGTTCAGCAGCAGGCCCAGGTTGCGCGAGAAGCGGCTCATGGCCAGTTTCTGGAACAGCGAGCCGAAGACCGGCGCCCGCACCTTCAGCTTGTCCACGGCCAGCCGGAAGTCGGCACTGGTGCGCGCCTGATGCTTGTAAGCGGCCGTGCCGCCGACGAGCAGGATGATGATCAACGGCCCGATCCACCACATGTTGTGGCTCGCGTCGACCAGGAACTGGGTGATCGCCGGCAGCTGGCCGCCAAGGCTCTTGAACATCGCCTCGAAGATCGGAACGATGAAGATCAAGACCGCCGCGATCAGTACGAACGTGAAGCTCAGCACGATCGCCGGGTAGGTCAGCGCGCCCTTGATCTTGCCGCGGAGCGCGGTGTCCTTCTCCAGGCTGTCCGCGATCTGCTCCAGCGCGCGGTCGATCATGCCGCCGGTCTCGCCGGCCCGGACCATCGCGATCATCAGGCGTGGGAAGACCTTCTCGTGCTTGGCCATCGACGCGGAGAGCGAGACACCACCGGACACGTCGGTGCGGACCTCGCCGAGCGCCTTCCGCAGCGGCGGTGACGAGGTCTGTTCCTCCAGGATCGCCAGCGATCGCAGCAGCGACATGCCGGACGCGGTCATCGTGGCGAACTGGCGGGAGAAGACCGCCAGGTCCTTGAGGGTGGTCCGGCCGCCCAGGCCGGGGATCTTCAGATCCCGGTTCAGGCCCTGGCCGGCCTCGGTGACCTCGAGCGGCACCTCGCCACGCTGGCGCAGTGTCTGCGTCGCCGCGGCCTCGTTGGGGGCCTCGACGGTGCCCTTGGACTTGCGCCCGGCGGCGTCGATGCTGTTGTAGTGGAACGTCTTGGTCGTGGGCATGCCATCACATCCGGCCGATGAGTCGCTTGAGTTCCTCCTGCGAATGGCAGAGCTCGAGGGCGACCTGCAAGGTCACCACGCCCTCCCGCACCTTCTCGGCCAGGTGCTGGTCGAAGGCGAGCATTCCCTCGCTCCCGCCGGCCTGCATGAACGAGGGAATCTGGTGTGACTTGCCCTCGCGGATCAGGCTGCGGATGGCCGGGGTCGCGGTGAGGATCTCGACGATCGCCACCCGGCCCTTGCCGTCCGCCTTCGGGGCCAGGGCCTGGGTGACCACGCCCTGCAGGGACGCGGCCAGCTGGGCCCGGATCTGCAGCTGCTGATGCGGGGGGAAGATGTCGATGACCCGGTCGATGGTCTGGGTGGCGCTCTGCGTGTGCAGGGTGGCCAGCACCAGGTGGCCGGTCTCGGCCGCGGTCAGCGCGGTCGACGTGGTCTCCAGGTCACGCAGCTCGCCGACCAGGATGATGTCCGGGTCCTGCCGCAGCGCGTGCTTGAGCGCGCTGGCGAAGTCCTCGGTGTCCGAGCCCACCTCGCGCTGGTTCACCACGCTGCGCTTGTGCGGGTGGAGGAACTCGATGGGGTCCTCGATGGTGATGATGTGCGCGGCGCGGCTGCGGTTGGCGAGGTCCAGGACCGAGGCGAGGGTGGTGGTCTTGCCGGAGCCGGTCGGGCCGGTGACCAGCACCAGGCCGCGGGGCAGGTGGGCGAAGCGGGTCACCGAGTCCGGCATGCCCAGCTCGTCCAGCGGCTTGATCTCGTGCGGGATGGCCCGGAAGACGGCGCCGCACGAGTTGCGCTGCACGTAGAGGTTGCCGCGGAAACGGGAGACGCCGACGATGCTGTGCGCGAAGTCGAGCTCCTGCTTGTTCTGGAACGTCTGCCACTGCTCGGCCGTGATCGCCGCCCGGGCCAGCAGCGCGGTGTCCGAGGAGTTGAGGTTGCCGTAACCGGGCAGCGGGCGCAGCGAGCCGTGCACCCGGATCATCGGCGGGGTGCCGACGGTCAGGTGCAGGTCGGAGCCCTTCGACTCGACCAGGGTGACCAGCATCTGGTTGAGCACGGCCAGATCGCCCGACGTGGAGGCGGGCGGCGCCACCGGCGCCGCCTGCTGCGTCACCGATTGATCGGTCGTGTTCATCGCACCGGCTATCTGTTCGCGGAATCCTGATGCCTTCTAAATTCGGCACCGGCTCGGTTGCCTTTAGGAGGCATTTCACAAGAATCGTGCTAATTAGGTCGAAGTCCGTTAAGGTGCCCCCTCAGATGGCGACCCGGGAGATCTCGCGCACCGAGGTGAGGCCGCCGGACGCCTTGGCCAGGCCGTCCGCCCGCAGGTCGTACATGCCCTGGTCGAGGGCGACCTCGCGGATCTCGTTGGAGGAGGCCCGGCGGATGGTCAGCGACTCGATCTCCGGTGAGATCGGCATGACCTCGTGGATCGCGATCCGGCCGCGGTACCCGGTGTTGGCGCAGTTGCGGCAGCCCTTCGGCCGGTACAGCGCCTCCGGTACGACCAGGTCCTCGAACGGCCATCGGGCTCCGATCAGCTCCTCCTCGGTCGGCGTGTAGGCCTCCTTGCACCAGTCGCAGAGTCGCCGGGAGAGTCGCTGGGCGAGCACGCAGTCCAGCGACGACCCGACCAGGAACGGCTCGATGCCCATCTCGGTGAGCCGGGTGACCGCGCCGGGCGCGTCGTTGGTGTGCAGGGTGGAGAGCACGAGGTGGCCGGTCAGCGAGGCCTCGACCGCGATCTGCGCGGTGTGGCTGTCCCGGATCTCACCGATCAGCACCACGTCCGGGTCGGACCGCAGAATGGCCGGCAGCACGGCCGCGAAGGTCAGCCCGGCCTTCGCGTTCACCTGCACCTGGTTGACCCCGCGCAGGCGGTACTCGACCGGGTCCTCGACCGTGATCACGTTGACTTCCGGCTTGCTGATCCGGCCCAGCGTCGCGTACAGCGTGGTCGACTTGCCGGACCCGGTCGGCCCGGTGACCAGCACCATGCCGTGCGGCTTGGTGAACGACTCGGCGAACCGGCTGAGGTTGTGCTGGGTGAAGCCCAGCTTGTTCATGTCCAGGTCGATGCCGCCGGTGTCCAGCACCCGCAGCACGATCTTCTCGCCCCACACCGTGGGCAGCGTGGCGGTACGCAGGTCGACCGGCCGATCGCGGATCAGCGCGGTGATCCGGCCGTTCTGCGGGATCCGCCGCTCGGTGATGTCGACGCCCGACATGATCTTGATGCGCGAGATCAGGGCGGCCATCACGCCGCGCGGCACGATGTCCACCTCGTGCAGCACGCCGTCGATCCGGTAGCGGACCCGCATCTCGTCCTCGGTCGGCTCCAGATGCAGGTCGGAGGCGCGGTTCATGACCGCCTGCTCGATCAGGTTGTTCACGTACCGCACGATCGGCGCGTCGTCGACGCCGGCCGCCTGGGCGGACATCGCCGTGTCCTCGGCCTCGTCGACCAGATCGCCCAGGTCACTGGACTCGCGCTGCAGCTTCTCGATGATCCGGCGGACCTCGGAGCGGGCCACCACGGCCGGCCGCACGGTCATGCCGGTGGCCGCCCGGACGTCGTCCAGGGCCACCACGTCGCCGGGGTCGGTGACACCGACGACCAACTCGCCGTCGTTGATCGACAGACCGATCACCCGGTGCCGCAGCACCACCGACATCGGGATGCGCTTGAGCGCCTGCGGGTCGGGAGTGAAGCTGACCAGGTCGATCGTGTTGATGCCGAAGGCGGCCGCGGCCGCCGCGGTGAGTTGCTCCTCGGTGACGACCTGGTCGTTGATCAGGACGGCACGGACCGAGCGCCCGCTGCGCTGCGCCTCTTGGGCGGCCGCGTCGACGGCCTGCGCATCGACGCCGATCTGCTTGAGCGCTTCAAGCAGCGGGCGGAACGTCTGGTCCATTACATCCTCAGGGAGACAATTCGGTCTTGTCTCTCACATCGGACGTCGAGGCGTATTACTGAGTGACCGGCCGGAAGGTCTTCCGGTACGCGCTCGGCGCCACCCCGATCGACGCCTGCATGTGCTGGCGCAGCGCCGTGCCGCTGCCCAGGCCGGATCGGCGGGCAACCGTTTCGATACCCAGATCGGTCGACTCGAGCAGAAGCTGAGCGTGAGACACCCGCTGGCGCAGCAACCACTGGCGCGGGCTCACCCCGGTCTCCTCCCGGAAGCGCCGGGTGAAGGTGCGCACGCTCATCCGGGCGTGCGCGGCCATGTCCTCCAGGCTGACCGGGTCGGCGAGCCGATCGAGCGCCCAGTTGCGGGTCGGCTCGGTGCCGATGCCTGCGCTCTGCGGCACCGGCCGCTCGATGTACTGGGCCTGGCCGCCCTCCCGGAACGGCGGCACCACACATCGGCGGGCGGCCCGGTTGGCCGCTTCCTGCCCGTGGTCGGTGCGCACGATGTGCAGGCAGAGGTCGATACCGGCGCCGACCCCGGCCGAGGTGAGGATGTCGCCGTCGTCCACGAACAGGACGTCGAAGTTCCACTTGACCTGCGGATAGAGCGGAGCGATCTCGCCGGCCCAGGCCCAGTGGGTGGCGGCCGGGCGGCCGTCGAGCAGGCCGGCGGCGGCCAGCACCGAGGCTCCGGTGCAGATCGAGACGATCCGGGCGCCGCGCTCGTGCGCGGCGACCAGGGCCTCGCGAACCGCCGGGTCGAGGGTGCCGTCGGTGAGCGGGCCGCCCCGGCCGATGCCCGGGACGATCACGGTGTCGGCTCTCGCCAGCTCCTCGAGGCCGTAGTCGGGCACCACGGTGAACCCGCCGGTGCTGCGCACCGGGCCGGGACCGCACACGTGCACCCGGTAAAAACGGTCGTGGTCGGAGCGCCGGGCGGCGTTGAATACCTGCGGGGGCGTGCCGAGGTCGAAGCCGACCACGCCGTCGAGCACCAATTCGGCGATCAGATGTTGCATGGCCCAATTCTTGCGCATGATGGCCTTCCGGCCACTCGCCTGAACGGCCGCGACAATCCAGGATCTGAAGCGTGCAGAAGTCGTACCGCATTCACCCGGCCTGGTTCGTCGCCGTGATCGCCTTCGTCGCCCTGGTCGGCGCGGCGGGTTTCCGGGCCACCCCGTCCGTCATGATCCGCCCGCTGCACGACGAGTTCGGCTGGTCGCTCGGCACGATCTCGGCCGCCGTCTCGGTGAACCTGCTGCTCTACGGCCTGACCGCGCCGTTCGCGGCCGCGCTCATGGAGAAGTTCGGCATCCGTCGAGTGATCATGGTGGCGCTCGTGCTGGTGTCGGCCGGCTCCGGCCTCACCGTCTTCATGCACCAGAGCTGGCAGCTGATCCTCTGCTGGGGCGTGCTGGTCGGGCTGGGTACCGGCTCGATGGCGCTCGGCTTCGTCGCGGTCATCACCAACCGCTGGTTCGTCAAGCACCGCGGCCTGGTCACCGGCGTGCTCACGGCCGGCGGCGCGGCCGGCAACCTGGTCTTCCTGCCGGTCCTGGCCCGGCTCACCGAGAGCCAGGGCTGGCGGGTGGCGGCGCTGACCGTGGCCGGGGTGGCGCTGCTCGTCGTACCCCTGGTGGGGTGGAAGCTGCGGGACCACCCGGCCGAGCTCGGCCTCGGCGCCCTCGGCGGCGAATTTGAGGAACCCAAGCCGATCGCCCCGGCCGGCGCGGCCCGCACCGCGCTGCGGGCGCTCAGGCAGGCCGCCAAGACCCGGCCGTTCTGGCTGCTGGCCGGCGGCTTCGCGATCTGCGGCGCCACCACCAACGGCCTGGTCGGCACCCACTTCATCCCGGCCGCGCACGACCACGGGATGGCCGAGACCACCGCGGCCGGCCTGCTCGCCCTGGTCGGGTTCTTCGACATCGCCGGCACCATCGTCTCCGGCTGGCTCACCGACCGGGTCGACAGCCGGGTGCTGCTCGGCGTGTACTACTTCGGCCGGGGGCTGTCGCTGCTGGTGCTGCCGTCGCTGTTCGCGGCCACCGCGCACCCCAGCATGGTGGTCTTCATCCTGTTCTACGGCCTCGACTGGGTGGCCACCGTGCCGCCGACGGTGACCCTCTGCCGGGAGTACTTCGGTGCCTCCGGGCCGGTCGTCTTCGGCTGGGTCTTCGCCTCGCACCAGTTCGGCGCGGCCGCCGCGGCCACCACCGCCGGCCTGCTCCGCGACCAGCTCGGCACCTACAACGCGGCCTGGTACGGCGCCGGGGCGCTCGCCATCCTGGCCAGTCTGCTCAGCCTGATGCTGTTCGCCGGAAAGCGGCTCAAGCCGATCGCGCCGGGCATCGGACTGGCGCCGGTGGTATCTAAAGCGTGACTTCCACGACCTCGAGCAGGCCGCTCAGCATCAGGATCTGGTGCACCGGCCGACTCGGGTGAGCCAGCCGGAATCGGATGCCCGCGTCCCGGGCGCGCTGAAATCCGAAGATCAGCGCGCCCAGGCCGGTCGAGTCGATGAAGCTGAGGTCGCGCAGTTCGACCACGATCTCCCGAGGTCGGACGGCCAGCGCCTCCTCCAGGGCCACCCGCACCTGGTCGACGGTGAGCACGTCGACCTCGCCCTGAAGGGCCACGGTGGTGGTGCCCGCGTCACGGTCGAGATTCGTCACGATCTCGTCAGGCAACGGGTCCTTCTTCCACAGTCGTCATGGTTCCACGTACGGTAATCGGCATCACCAAACACGTGAGGAGCGTGGTGTGCCGATCCTGGGCGGTCTGCCGCCGCGTAACCCCCGCTTCGTGGGCCGCGAGGATCTTCTGGCCCGATTGCGGGGCCGGCTGGCGACCGGACCTGTCGTGCTGCTGCCCGGCGAGGACCATCCACTGGGCGGCACTGGACGTACCCAATTGGCGGTGGAATATGTCTACCGCTACGCCGAGACGTACGACCTGGTGTGGTGGATCCCCGCCGAGCAGTCGGCGGGCACCCGGGCCGCGCTGATCGGCCTGGCCCAGCGACTCGGGCTGGCCGAGACCGGCGACATGAACCGCACGCTGGCCGCGGTGCGCGACGCGCTGAGCCGGGGCGAGCCGTTCCGCAACTGGCTGGTGGTCTTCGAGGACGCCAACCGGCCCGAGGAGATCAAGTCCTACCTGCCCAGTGGCGCCGGGCACGTGCTGATCACCAGCCGCAACCCGCGCTGGCCGGCCGAGGTGGCCCAGTCCGAGCCGATCGGCGTGTTCGACCGGGCCGACAGCGTCGATCTGCTCCGGCGGCGTACCCCCGATCTGGCTCTGGCCGACGCCGAGCTGCTGGCCGACCGCCTCGCCGATGTCCCGATGGCCCTCGATCTTTCCGCCGCGGTCCGCGCGGCGACCGGCTGGCCGGTCGCCGACTACCTGTCGCGGTACGACGCGCTCGCCGCGGAGCTGGCCTTTCCCACCCCGATCCGGGTGTCCTGGGGGCTGGCCGCCGACGCGCTGCGCGGTTACGCCCCGGCCGCCTACCAACTGCTCGAGCTCTGCGCCTTCCTGGGCAGCGCGCCGGTCTCCTGGCGGCTGCTGTGGGGCGCGAGGATGCTGCCGCTGCCGGTCGAGCTGGCCCGCACGGTCGGCATCGAGCGCCGGCTGAAGACCGCGCTGCGCCTGATCGGCCGGTACGGTCTGGCCGAACTCGACCCGCCCGGCGAACACCTGATCGTGCACCCGCTGGTGCGCGGCATGCTCGGCCAGGGCCTCAGTTCCGAGCGGCACGGCACCCTGCTGGCCACGGTCCGGGGCATGCTGGCCGCGGCCGATCCCGGCGACCCGGACGACCCGACCGGCCACCCGCGGTACGCCGAGCTGACCCCGCACCTGATCCACTCGGACGTGCTCGGGGCAAGCACCGAGGAGATCCGCCAGCTGGTGATCAACGCGGTGCGCTACCACTACGCCGGCGGCGACTACGACTCCAGCCGGGCGCTGGCCGCCGCCGCGGTGGCCCGCTGGCGGGAGACTCTCGGCGAGCACGACGAGCAGACCCTGCTCGCCTCGTTCCACCTGGCCAACGCGCTGCGCGCGGTGGGTCGCAGCGCCGAGGCGCGGGTGCTCAACGAGCAGACCCTGCGCGCCCAGCGCGAGGTGCTCGGCGGCGACGACGAGACCACCCTGGCCACCGCCAACAGCGTCGGCGCCGACCTGCGCATCCGCGGCCATTTCGAGCAGGCCCGCCAGCTCGACGGCGACAACCTGGTGCGTTACCGGCGGCTGTTCGGCGAGGGCTTCCCGACCGCGCTGCGCTGCGCCAACAACCTCGCCGCCGACCTGCGCCTGCTCGGTGACTTCCGGGGCGCCCGCACGATCGACGCCCAGACCCTCCGGCAGCGGCAGGCGATCCTGGCCGACGGCCACCCGGAGATCCTGTCGTCCCGGGCCGGGCTCGCGTTCGACCTGTTCGGACTGGGCGACTACAGCGGTGCCACCGAGGCGCTGGCCGCCGTCCGCGGCGACGCGGTGCCCGACGATCACCCGTTCGCGCTGTGGGCGAGCCGGGTCGCGGCCATGGCGGCCCGCCGGCGCGGGCTCGCCGACGGACTCGGCCTGGCCGAGACCACCGCGACGCTGACCCGCCGCCGCTTCGGCGACCTGCACGTGGAGACGCTCGCCGCGGTGGTCACGCTGGCCAACGCGGCCCGGGCCGGCGGCGATCTCGACCGGGCCCACGAGCTGCTCGAACGCGCGGTGATCCGCTATCACTCGGTGCTCGGCGACGATCACCCGTTCACGCTGGCCGCCTCGGCCGGGCTGGCCGGGGTGGTGCGGGCGACCGGCCGGCACGCCGAGGCCCGCCGGATCGACCAGGAGGCACTCGGCGGCCTGCGGCGCAGCGTCGGCTCCGATCACCCGTTCACGCTGGCCTGCGCCAATGGTTACGCGACCGACCTGTTCGGGCTGGGCGAGCGGCAGGAGGCGCAGCAGATCGCAGCGGACACCTGGCAGCGGTCCCAGCTGGTGCGCGGCGCCGAACACCCCGACACGCTGGCCTGCGGGTGGAACGCGGTGCTCGACGGCGGCGACGAGGAAGCCCGGCACCAGGCGACCGCCGCGCTGGTCAAGGCCTATGGCGAGGGGCACCCGACGCTGACCCGGGTCGCGGCCGGCGAGCGGCTGGAGACAGACGTGGACCTCCCACCGCTATGACCGGGTGCCTCGACTGAGCCACCCCGCTATGGCGTCCAGTCCGACGTTCTCCAGCGCGAGCCACCCGGCCCGGACTAGTTCGGGCTGCTCGCGCAGGGCCCGATGCGGCGAGACCAGCGCCAGGCCGGACCAAAGATCAAGATCTTCGGACCGAAATTCCAAATCCTTGACGTACGCGGCGTAGGCAGTCCCTGCCTCCCCGTCCAGGTAGGCGTCGTCCCCGCTGCCGGCCCGACCCCGATAGTCACCCGCACCGAGTAGCCGGTGCACGAGGGCGAGCCGCTCGCTGGCCTCCAGCCGGCGTCCGTCGTCCGGTCGGAGGTCGGCTCGCGTGCCGGTGGGGGCCGGCTCGCCGCGCCGCCAGGCCGCGACCAGCTCGGCCACCACGTCATCGGGGACGGCCAGATTGCGCAGCCGCCACCGAGCTCGATGCTCGGCGTTGGCTCCGTCGGCCAGCCGAGCGACCCGCGGGTTGACGGCGTCTGCCTGCCACCCGCTCACCTCGTGGTGCATGACCTGCACGAACCGCGTGCCGGCCGGAGTCAGGCGCCCGCTGGCCAGCAGCACCTCGGCAGCCCCTGCCACGGCTGCTCGCCAGCGGGCGAACTCGAATTCGGCGAGGCGGCTCCCGAGCCCCGCCGGCCCAGCACTTCCCGTCGCCGCCCCGCGCGGTCCCGCCTCGTGGAGTGCGGGCGGCTCGGCGACGGGAAGGTGGGCAAGAGAATTCTCGGCGAGGGCCGGGTGGGGTGACAGGGCCACTCGGCCCTGTCGCTGAGCCGGGATCCGGGCTGCGGCCTCGGTGCGCCAGAAGCGGGTCACCGCCTGGTAGGCGTACGCCCCGTGCAGCAGGCCGGAGAGCGGGCGCGGGTCGTCCCGCCAGGGCGAGCAGACCCGCGGCCCGCCCGGGTTGACCAGGTCGAACAGGGTGTTGGTGGCGTTCAGGAGACTGTGCTGGCCCTCGTGCAGCAGGCCGACCGCGAACGACCGCGGATCGGCCGGGGTGGAGATGGCCACCGCGCCGAAGGCGTTCGCCGAGGTGGCGCTCAGACCGCCGGAGCCGGCGTCGGCCTCCACCGGGACGATCACCGACAGGACCGCGGCCAGGACCTCGGCGGCCGGGCGGTGCCGGGTGGTCAGCAGCCGCCAGGCCTCGGTGAGCAGGCGCTGCCAGGTGGTTACCTCGTCCGGGGTCAGCTGTCGGGAAGGCGTCAGGCCCAGGTGTGCGCGGAGCGGGTCGGTGTCCTCCAGGCGCACCCGCAGGGTGAGGCCGTCATGCGTGGAGCTCAGGTGATGCGGCCCGGCGACCCGGGGCGGTGGGGGCGTTCGGGCCGCCAGCGTCACCGACGTGTGCAGGGCGGCCATCGGGTCGTACAGCTCGATCTGGTCGGGAATCGGGCCGCCGCGCCGGCGGATCTCACCGAGCAGCAGAAGGTGGCGGCTGGCTTGCGCCCGGCGCAGGATCCCGACCGTGTCCGCGGTCGGCCGACCGGCCGCCAGCTCGGCAAATGCCGCGTCGGTGAGCCGGAAGGACTTCACCGGTTACAACGCGGAGTTGAAGCCGGCGATCGGCTCGCCCGGGTCGGTCTGCTCGTCGGCCAGCCGGCGCAGGGCATGAGCCAGGGCCGAGTCACCCTCGTGCCGGGCCAGCTCCTCGAGGGACAGGCCGGCGACGTCGACCATCGGCGATCGCCATTCGGCGGCGCCGTCCTCGGCGGTCCGGTCCACGACACCCTCTCTCCCCGTTGGCGGTGACAATCAATGTATTGCCTGAAGGTTACGGTGGTCGCCAGGGCGGGTGGTGCCCGGGCGTTGTACGGGCGGGTGCGGATGCCGTCGTTGCACACCCGTGATCTCATAGGACGCCAACAGACCGAAAGTCGGCAACGGAGGACAAAACTGTGCCGGGTGGAACTCTCGCGGATCGGCTCGCGGCGCTCAGCGCGTCGGCGACCGGTGACGACGGCGTGGTCACGGTGACCGTGACCGGGTCCGGTGTCGTGACCGGCCTACGGCTCGACGACCGTGTGCAGCGATTAAGCGGTGCCTCGCTCTCGGACGAGATCCTGCGGACCATACGTCGCGCGCACGCGGCGTTGGCCGAACAGGTGGAGGCGGCGGTCGAGGAGACGGTCGGGGCCGACACCGAGGCGGGGCGTCTGGTGCTCGACGCGCTCGCCCGGTCCGGGGCGACGGAGGAACCGGCCATGCCGGTGATGCCGTTCCCCAGCTTTCAGAACGTGCCCACCCTGCCGCAGCAGTCGCCCGGCAACGGTTACGAGAGCGGAAGGGACAGCCGTGCCCGGTGAATCTCCCCAGCTTCCCCGGCGCGGTCCGGCCCCCGCGGTCGACCGGATGAGCAACGCCGAGTTGGCGCGCATGATCGAGGCGGAGCATCCCTATCGGGGGAAGGCGCTGTTCGAGCTCTCCGACCGGATCGCGCACGACGACGACGCGGCGACCAAGGTGGCGATGCTGAGCCGGCTGACCTCGCTGCGGCACGCGCGGCTCTTCGACCGGGTCTCGCTGGCCTGGTCGGCGATCATCGCGCTGCTGGCGGCCGAGACCGAACACTCCCGGGCGTCGGCGTACGAGGCGTTCGGCGCGCTCGACCCGGCGGAACAGGGGGACATGCTCGATTACCTCGAGGTGTCCGCGATCGAGGAGGCCCACCCGCGCATCGCGTGAGCGGGCCCCACATGGTCAGGCTTCTACTCGGACGTCCTTGCGGAAGGCCACCCGGTCACGCACGGCCTTGGCGTCCGGCTTGGGCTCCGGGTAGAACCAGACCGCGTCCGGAGCGGTGTGCCCGTTTGACGACAATGTGTAGTAGGACGCCTTGCCCTTCCACGGGCAGACGGAGTGAGTCTCGGAGGGAACCAGCACTTCCTCGCGCACCGATGTGCGGGGGAAGTAGTAGTTGCCCTCGACAATCACGGTGTCGTCGCTCTCGGCGATAACTTCGTCGTTCCAGATGGCCTTCGGCATACCGTCGAACGTAGCGCGCGCCGCGCCCGACGTCCGATATGCGAACCTTAATCGCTATCGTGGGTGAAACGTGGCGATCGTCCCCCTATTGCCGCGTCAGTGTAAGAAGATCTAGAGTCGATCCCGCCAGATCCCCCGACCGAGAGCGGCCCGGTGAACCATCTGAGCACGCTACCGAGCACCGGTGAGCAGGCCCGTCACGCGCTGCTCCTGATCGGTGCGCCCGTCGGCGCCCGGCTGGTGGTGGACGTGCACGCGGCGATCTTCGACGGCGACCTCTCGATGGCCGACCTGGCCGGTCGGGTGCCCGGCCTGTGCGCGGCGCTGCGACCCGACCTGACCGCGGCTCCCGGCGTGCTCGCGCTGGCCGAGTGGCCGATCGAGCGGCGCATCGTCACCCCCGCGCACCGGCAGGCCGACGAGCTCACCATGGTCATTCGGGTGGCCGAGTTCGTCGCGCTGCGGCCGGGGCGGGCCGCGACCCGGCTTCTGCGCGAGCTGGCTCCCCGCGTACCGCATGGGGTGGAAGCAGTTGATCTGGCCGAAGCGGCGCGTGCCGCGCTGACGTCGCCGCGGCTGGCCGCCCAGCTCGCGGCCGAGGTTCCGGTCCGGGCCGCCGCGGTGGCGCGGGCCGCCGCGCTCGACCCGCGGCAGCAGTTGTTCGGCCTGCCGAGCGTGCCCCACCAGCGAGGACCTGGGTGAAACTGGATCGGTTGCGCGGCAACGCCAAGGCGAAACGGCACAATGCGCGGACCATCGCGGCGCTGACCGGGAACCCCGGTTGCGCCCGGCGGTCGGTGCTCGACGCGGCCGGGATCGACAAGGTCAAGCTGGCCGAGCGGATCGGCTTCCCGGGCAGTTTCGGTCAGTCGCGGTTCGCGCTGGCCCGGGGAAACGCGTTCGAGGCGATGCTCAAGGCGGACGACTGCGCGCTGCTGCGGTCGGTGCTGGACGTCGGCGTCGTCGACTACCAGGACCTCGGCGAGGACGCGGACGACACCCTCACCGCGCGGCACGACCGCACCCGCTCGCTGCTGGCCTCCGCCACCTCGGCGCTGATCGACCATCCGCTGCTGACCCTGTCGGTGGCCGGCCAGACGGTCTTCCTCGAACCGGATCTCATCGCCTTCCAGAGCGAGGGCCGGCTGCGGGTGGTCGAGATCAAGTCGTTCGCGGTCGTCGACGACCAGGCCGACGCCGCAAAGGTTTCGGCCGCCGCGGTGCAGGCCGCCGTCTACGTCCTGGCCCTGCGGGAGCTGCTCGGCGAGGACCGGGTCAGCCACGAGGTGGTGCTGGTCTGCCCGGAGAATTTCTCCTTGGAGCCGGTCGCCGTGCTCCTGGACGTGCGGAAACAGCTCTCCACCCTGCGCCGCCAGCTGTCCCGGCTGGCCTCGGTGCCGTCGCTGATCGACGCCCTGCCGGACTCGGTGTCGTTCGACGAGGCGCTGCCGGTTTCGTCGCTTCTTGCGTCGCTCGCCGAAGTTTCCGCGCGCTACGTGCCCGAATGCCTTTCGTCGTGCGAAATGTCGGTCTATTGCCGCGACGAGGCGTCCGGTTCGACCGCCGCGCTCGGCCGGTCGGTGCGGGAGTCGCTCGGCGGGGTGGAGACGGTCGCGCTGGCGCTCGACCTGTCGACCGGGGCGGCTTCGCCGACCCCCGATCAGGAGGAGGCGGCGGCGTTGTTGCGCGCCGCGGCCCGCCTGCGCCAGGAGGCGCTTTCGTGAGTACGCCGGTCAGCGCGCACGCCGCCACGTCGCCGCCTGCGCCTTCCTGGCCCGCGCCGGCCTCGCCTGGGCTTTCTTGGCCTGTGCTGGCCTCGCACGTCGCTGTGTTGCCGCCCTTGCCTTTTCGGGCTGCCGGGCGCCTCGCCGGATGAGCACGCTCGTCGCGCTTGCCCGCGCGCAGGCGTTCGCGGCCGGCCGGGCGCAACCCATCGCCACCGTGCGCCACCTGCATGTGCATGATCACCCGTTCGTGGTGATTCCGCTGGCCATGGCCGGTGAGGCCAACGCGCCGCTGGCCGCCATGGTCGGCGCGGCCCCCGATGACCCCCGCTTGCTGGTCGTGGCGCAGCCGCGCAACCGGGCCGAGCGGTTCGCCTTCGCCGACGCCCTGGCCGGGGCGCTGGTGCCCTACCTGACCTCGTTCGCCGGCGACACCGAGGCGGTGGCGGTCGACCGGGGGCGGGACGTGCGGCACCGGTTCGTCGACGCGCCGCAGGTGTGGGTGCCGAACACCGGGGGCGTCGACTTCCTGCGGTTGTTCGGCCGGTCGACCCGGTTCCGGCGGGTGGACGGCGAGTATCCGGTGCCGCCGACCGTGCCGCTGCTCGGCCAGTGGCTGACGTTCCTGGCCGGCGCGTCCGAGGTGCCGGGCTCGTCGCTCCTGCTCAACGCGGTGCAGGCGCTCGGCCTGCACTGGGCGACCGGCCAGAGCGGGGCCGAGGACGCGCATCTGGGTTCGCTGCTGGCCTGGATCGAGTCGGGCGCGGCGGCCGCGCGGGAGGCCGAGTCGGGCCCGGTCGCCGGCCCCGCCACCGACCCGGACTTCGACAACCGGGTGCTCGCGCCGCTGATCAGCGACGGCGACCCGGCCCTCACCCCGGTGCTGCGGGAGCTGCTGCTGCCGACCTGGCAGCGGATGTGGCGCACCCTCGCGCTGCTGCGCACGCTGCCGGCCGGCGAGCGGGTCGCCGGCCGCTGGGACAGCGACCGTGACTCCTACTCGTCCTTCGTCGAGCACCTGGCCGAGAGCGGCCTGCCCCAACCCCGCCGGGACGGCGCGGTGGCCGCGGCCGCCCGCCTGCAGCGCCTGGAAAATGCGGCCACCCGCTATGCGGTCCAGCGTGCCTTCGACGATCCGCTGGTGATGGCCGAATATCGGCTGGCCGGGGTGGCGTTCGGCGGGGTGGTGACGCTGGCCAACCCGGACCGGGTCGACGACACCGGCAAGCGCCCGGTGCTGCGCCCGCGGATCATGGTGGCCACCACCGAGACGCTGCGCATCGAGGCGGGGGCGACGCTGACCTCGCCGGCCCGGCCCGCCCAGAAGGCCAAAGTCATCTCGGTGACCCGCACCGAGACGGGGTGGGACGTGCTCCTCGAGCTGTCCGGCGGGATGGGCCGCAAGCTGATGGCCGAGCCCGGCACGGTCCCCGCGGTCGGCGAGAAGCTGCTGCTCACGACTCTGAGCGAGGCCTATCGCCCGGGCGCCGCCTTCCCCGAACCGGCCGAGACCCCGTGGACTCACGGCGGCCCACCCGAGCCTTATTCGGACCCGGCCCAGCCCGACGACGACCAGCCCGACTGATCCCGCCCGCCGGACATCCCACCCGGCCGCGACGCAGAGCGGCGCGGCCTGCCTGGGGCGCGGCCTGCCGGCGGGGGCGAGGCGGGCGGAGCCCGCGAGCCTGGGTGAATGGCCGGGCCCGCCCGGCGGCCGGGCGCGGAGCGTGCGTTGCAGGTGGCCGGTCCCCGCGCACGGGACTTTTCCGACGCCCGTATTTATATGGTTTTAAGTCAGGCGGATGACCAGCAAGGCGATGTCGTCGTCGCGGCGGGTGACGGTGGTCAGCAGGCGGGCGCAGAGGTCTTCGGTGGGCAGGGCGGCGTTGCCCAGCAGGACCTCGCGGAGGCGGGCGATGCCGTCGTCGATCAGTTGGGCCGGGTGTTCCACCAGGCCGTCGGTGTAGAGCAGAAGCGTCGAGCCGGGGAGTACCCGGCGGCGATGGGTGCTGCGGTCGTCGCGGGGGACCAGGCCGAGCAGCGGCTCGGGGGTCTCCCACCAGACCTCGACCTCGCCGTCCGGGCGCAGCAGCACCGGCGGCGGGTGGCCGGCGTTGGAGAAGGTCAGGTCGTAGCCGTCGCCGGCGCGGCGCAGCCGGGTCAGCACGGCGGTGGCGGCGGCCGGCATGCTCAGCCCGTGCAGCGCCCGGTCGAGGTGGGACAGCAGCGGACCCGGCTCGTCGTCGCGGCCGTAGGCGTCGCCCCGGATCAGGTTGCGGACCTGGCCCATCGTCGCGGCGGCCTCGATGTCGTGGCCGGAGACGTCGCCGACGGCGAGCATGACGCTGCCGTCGGGTTGGACGAAAGCGTCGTACCAGTCGCCGCCCACCGCCGCTCCGACCTGGGCGGGCAGGTATCGGGCGTGCAGCTCGATGCCCGGAATGTCGGGGAGTTCGGGCAGCATGCTGTGTTGGAGGACCTCGGCCACGTGGCGCTGGCGGCCGTAGAGGCGGCTGTTGTCGACGGCCAGCCCGGCCCGGCGGCCGATCTCGGCGGCGGTGCCCTCCTCGGCCTCCCCGAACGCGCCCCGCTCGACCCCGTTGACCAGCATCAGGACGCCGATGGTGCGGCGGCCGACCGGGGCGGTGATCGGGGCGACCAGGTAGGAGCCGAAGCCGAGTCGCTCGGCGATCTCGGCGATCTCGGCGGTGGTCATCCGGGTGTGCAGCGATTTCGGGTCGGCGTGGTCGCGGCGGATCGGCCCGGACGTGCGTTGCATTGCCGCGACCAGGGCTTTCATCTCGCGCGGCGCGTCGGCGGCGAGCTGGGCCAACCGGCCGGCGGCCGAGGCGTGGGCCGGGTCGAAATGTGCCGCCGAGACATGCCGGACGATGCCGGACGGCTCGGCCAGCGCCACCACGCACCAGTCGGCGAGCCGGCCCGCGACCATCTCGCCGAGCCGGCCGAGGGCCTTGTCGATGTCCATCGTGGCGGACAGCGTCTCGGTCAGCTCGCCCAGCAGGCTGAGCTGGTCGTGCGCCGACTCGGCGTGCCGCCGGGCCTCGTCGGCGATCTCCCGGGCGATGCGTAACCGCAGCTCCGAGGAGCAGATCTCGCCCAGCTCGACCAGCAGCGCGACCTCGCTGCGGGTCCAGGTGCGGGGTTCGCGGTCCATCACGGCGAGCGTGCCCAGCACGTGGCCGTCCGAGTCGGTGAGCGGCACCCCGGCGAACGCGATCGCCCCGAGGTCGTGTACGGCCGGGTTGTCCCGCATGGCCGGGTCGGCGCGCACGTCCTCGACGACAAGCATGCGCCCGGCCTCGAGGACGTGCCGGCTCAGCGAGTGGGTTAGCGGCATCTCCCGGGCCGACGCCAGCGCCTCCGGCAGGCCGACCTGACCCGGCAGGAACTGCCGGTCGGCCGAGAGCACGGTCACCAGCGCGACGGGCGCGTCGACCAGACGCTCCACCAGGTCGGCGATGCGGTCGAAGGCCACGTCGGCGTGCGCGCCCAGACCGAGGCGCCCCACGGCACGCAGGCGGGCCGGGTCTCCCAGCACGCCACCCGCAGCTTTCTCGACCAAGTCTCCCCGCAGCACGTCGCCCCCCGGCCGCTTCAGCCTCGCCAGGTTACCCGCTCGGCAACCCCTGATCGACCCCCCGTTCATCCGTTCCTGCCTGCCAAAATCCGGTCAGCTTTCCGGCGCTGAATCGGCCGCCGTGGTGACGTCGGCGTCGGCCGCCGCCGGGGCCCAGCGCTTCGTCCAGGTCTCGCGCAGCGTCTCGAAGGCGGCGTCGTCCAGGCCGTAGGCCGAGACCGTCACCTCCATCCGCCCCGCGTCGCGGTCGTCCAGCGGCAGCCGGCCGGCCACCACGACCAGGTGGCCGTCGCCGTCGACCGCCCACGCCACCCGCGGCCCGGACCGCTGCCACTCGCCGCCGCCCTCGACCAGTGCCAGCGCCTGCCGCCCGGTCGTCTCGCCGGTCAGGTAGAGCGTGCGGCGCCGGCCCGCCGGCCGCCGGTCGAACAGGAACCGCAACTGCACCAGGAACGCCCGCCAGCCCTCCTCGATCGCGTCGAACCGCTCGGTGCCGGCCGAGCCGGAACCCTCGCGAATCACCCGCACGGTCGCGTGGTCGTCGTCGCCGGTGACCTCCAGATAGGACCCGTCGGCCCAGCCCATCTGCTCCGGCGCGAGGAACGTCGCCTGGTCCACGAAGATCTGCTGGATCTCCGCGTCGAGCCCGTCGTAGTCCCACCCGAACCACTGACGCAGCACGGCCGGCTGCGTGACGGCCTCCCAGGTCTCGTCCCGGCCGGCCGCCACCGCGACCTCCACGTCATAAGGCTTCAAGCCTCGTCGATCGGTCATGCCCTCAATAGTGGAGCACGCGATGACTCGGCATCGATCGGCATCCGTCGACCCGCCGTGAGCCCGGACCGGATCGTGCGCCGCACCTCGACCCGGCCCAGCCCGGCCCGGCGCGCGGCCGTGTCGAGCTCACGGACGACGTCGCCGGGGTCGAGCAGGCCCGCCCCGACCAGCCGGCCCAGCGCGAACGCGGCCCGGTTGAGCGTGTCGTTGCGGGCGCCCAGCGGGGCGGCCGCCACCCGTTCGGACTCGGCCGCCAGCGCGACCTGCGCATAGCGGTCGGGGTGAGTGATCGGGTGGTGCGGCGCGGGTGACGGGACCGGGCCCTCGAT
Source organism: Paractinoplanes tereljensis (assembly GCF_016862435.1). Taxonomy (GTDB): domain Bacteria; phylum Actinomycetota; class Actinomycetes; order Mycobacteriales; family Micromonosporaceae; genus Actinoplanes; species Actinoplanes tereljensis. The sequence goes on along the minus strand of NZ_BOMY01000013.1, from coordinate 4,736 downwards.
CAGGGCCAGCAGCGCGGACGCACCGGCGGGCAGGTCGTCACCCGGACGGCGCACCCACCGGTAGTCGCCGCCGCCCGCGTGCCGGGACGGCGGGGCCACCACGTAGCCACCCGCGCCGCGCCAGTCGAGGCCGGGCAGCAGGTGCACGCGGTTGCCGAACCCGGTCGGCCGGAACCAGAGGTGCCACCCACCGCCGCCGGTGCGCACCCGCGGGCCGGCCGGCAGTGAACCGCCGAGCAGGTGGATCAGGCCGTGCCAGCCCTCGGCCGAGTCGATGTCGGCGACGTCCATCGCGATGCCGGTGCGCAGCCCGAGGTTGGCGGCCGGCCAGCGGGCCCACCACAGCTCGATCTGGCGCGGGTCGGTGCTGGCGTCGGTCAGGCCGTGCCGCAGGCGGGGGTGCTTGCCGGGTCGATCGCATCGGACTCCTCTGTCGCAGGAACAGCCGCCGCTCGGGTCAGGCGTGTGCACCGGCAGGACCGGGATGCCATGCCGGGCGTATGCCAGTGCGGCTGTCAGTGACATTAGAACAAGCGTACGACAGTTTTTCAGAGGGTGGAGAGGACGTGGGCGATGTGGTGGGAGGTGCTCCAGGACATCCAGCTGGCCGAGCTGCCGCCGCCCCGAGCCGTCCGGGCCCGCCGGGCGATCTCGGCGTCGCCCCAGGAGAACCGCGCGCCCTGGGCCGGCCAGTGCGCCGAATGCACAAGCGTGCGGCACAGGTCCTGGCAGCGGTCGTCGGAGCGGCCGCCGCGCCGCGACCAGCGGTAGATCCACCAGTTGTGCTCGGCGGTGTACCGCAGCGTCGGCAGCTGCCGGTGCCGCTGCACCCCGAGCCGGCGGACCGGCGAGGTGACGCCGTAATCCGCGTACCCGATCCCTGGTTCGCCCAGCCTGGCCCACACCCGGGCGTCGAGCCGGCCCACCGTGACCGGCAGGTCGGTCGGCAGATCGTCGAGGTTGGCCGGCATCGCGCCGGACGCCACGCTCACCGAGCGCCACGGCATCCCGCGCGCCCACCGCAGCACACGCCGGCACTGCTCCTCGACCGTGTCCGCATGCGACACGCAGGCGGTCTCGGCCAGGTCGATCAACAGGTCGATCTCCTCGACCACCAGGCCGGACCAGCGCAACAACCGCTCGGTGACCTCGGTCGCCTCCGCCGGATTCCCGGCGTCGGCATGCGGCTGAAGCCGCAACACCGCCCGGCGCAGATGCATCCGCGCGGCCCGGCCGTGGTCACTCAACAGGCGACTGCTTTGGTACGGGCGGAGCACCGGCAACATGGCTACGCCCAGGTCGGCCAACGACTCGGCCATGGTGATCGGGTCGACCCGGTCTTCCGGCAGCGCACCGAAGTCGATCGCGATCGCTCCCGTGCGCGGCGGCATCTCCCGGATCAGCGGCAGGATGCTCGGCCCCGGTTCCACCTCCAGGATGGGCATTACCCGGGCGGCATCCCCGGCTGTCAGATGACTCAGGGCCGCCAGTTCACCGCGGCGTGGACGCAGGATGGGACGGTAGGCGTCGTCGCGCAAGGACCCCGCCGTCGTGAAGACCGCCATTCACTCAACGTAGCGGTAACCTGTCGTATTAGCGACACTCATCGATTTAAATGCGAGAGTATGGCCTGATTTGCCTCCCAGCCGTCCGGGAACTTCACCGGCACGTTGAGGTGCACCGGCTCGGTCGACGGGTGCTCGTCGAGCAGTTCCGCGATGCCGTCCCGGGCCACCACCACGCACGCGTGCCGGTGCCTCGAGGTCAGCACGCACAGCCGCCCCGACTCCAGGTGGAAGGCGGTGGCGTCGCGCCGGCCGGAGAGCGGGTGCAGCACGATCGTCAAGTCGTACTCCCGGCCCTGCAGCCGGTTGGCGGTGTCGACGGTGACGCCGGTGGCCTCCGGCGGAAGCTGTGCCCGGATCGCCGCGGCCTGGTCGCGGTGCGCGGCCCCGATCGCGATGCGCTGCGCGGTCAGCGGCCGCTCGCCCGCCTCCGAGACGGTCACCCCGCCCCGGGCCAGCGCCCGGGCCGCCAGGGCCGCGCAGGCGGCGGCCGCCTCGGCATCGGTGCGGATGGTGAACCGCTTCGCCAGTCGGTGCAGCCCCCAGCCGGTCGCGGCGGCGCTGTCGAGCACGTCGTCGAGCGGACCGCTGCCGCCCTGGAAGGCCAGCGTGCGATCGCCCGGCCCGGTGCCCGACCGGAACCCGGTGAAGGGGTAGAACGCCTCGGCCACCACGCCCGCCGCCGAATGCGGGAGGCGCCACGACACCGGCAGGCGGTGCACCGGGAGGTCGGGGTTGTGCCGCAGCAGGACCGCGACCGCACTCTGCATCGGATCCCAGGACAGGCCGGTCCAGCGGTCGACCTCGACGGTCGAGAACGGGTCGAGCTGGCCGGGGTCACCCACGAACAGCGCGCGTTCGAACCGGGACGCGACTCGGAGCAGGGCGTCGGACCGCATTTGGTACGCCTCGTCGACGATCGCCCACGGCCAGCGGCCGTCGACCACGGTGGCCCACTTGGCCGCCGTACCGATGGTGACCGCCGGTGATCCCAGATCCGCGACCTTCGCACCCACCCGGCAGGCCGGGTGCTCTTTCACCCGGTCGGACGGCTGGTAATCCACCGCCGACAGCCGCCCCACGGTGACCTCGGGCGACCGCGTGCCGAGCCGCTCGACCAGGTCGTCGACCTGCTCATTGGTCTGCGCCACGATCATCAGCGGCGTCCCGGTGGCGGCCAGCTCGCCGGCCGCCCGCACCACCAGCGTCGACTTGCCCGCTCCGGGCGGCGAGTCGACCACCACCCCGCGATGATCGGCGGTTCGCAGGTCACGCAGGACCGCGTCGATCACCCGGCCGGCCTCGGCGGCCGGCGTATTCGTACTCACTCGGGCACGGTAGCGCGCTGATCATCAGTTCTGCTCTCACTATGTGGACAGAACGATCTCCCGGGTGAGTAGTTTGTGGACGGTGCTGTCCACGTCGCGTGGAAACGGTCTTAACCGGGCGAAGTGGTGGCTATTGCGGCCCCGTGACGGAAATCTGACAGCTGGGTTGTACCGAGCGCGGCAGCGGTGCCAGTGCCGGACCGCCCCTGGTGGGGGATCGAGTGACCACTGTGGATCTCAGCTGGCGGTATGGGAGCGCGCCCATTCTTGAAGGTTTTGGGATTGGTCTATGTCTCTGTGCAGGTGAGGGGCATTCAGCCGTCACTGTGAGTGGATGTTTGCGCGGTGGTCACCACTCTGAAATATGGGAGTGATTCACTGTGTACGCGGGTTGAAATTCGAAGCCGACATGCAACTTGCACGCGCGGTTCGCCGTGCAAGTTGCATGTTTCGCAGCCTTCCGACCTGCAGCTCCATCGTCGTGGCTCTGTTCTGATCGTCGCACTCGTTTTCATTCATGAGCGTTTCTGCGATGTCCGAAGCCGACCCTTCCAGTCGATCACCGGAAGTGGAACTCTTCTAAGCCAGCAGTAACGCCAGCGACACGGACGGTGGTGGTAACGAATGCGCCCAGACGTTCTGGTCGGTCCGAGCGAGTGGGTGGTCGAGCAGTTCGGCGACAAGGTTGCCGGTGAACTGTGGACCCGGGTTCCCGAGGCGTTGAGCACCGCGATCGACCGTGAGGTCAACGCTCACCCCGCTATGACGCAGACCATGGAACGCGTGATCGCGAATCCGCGATGGCCGCTTCCTTACGAGGAGCTCGTGCTGTTTCTCGGCACGCTCCCCGGCGCAGAGATCATCAGTGTTCCCAAGTCCATCTACCAGCTCGTTGTGATCAACGGACATGTCGTGGTGCCGTGGTGCTACGGCCAGTCCGCATTGACGTCCATGCGCGACGTCGAGGTCGGCCGCTCGTTCGGCCGGCTCGCCCGGGAACTGCTGCGCCGGTTCGGCCCGCCGTGGCGCCGTTCCCAGGCCGAGGCCCCACTCCCGCTCGACGCCGTCGACGAGCGCGAGGTCGCCAAGATCTGCGCGGCGATCGCGAAGATCGATCCGAAGCCCGAGGTGGTAATCGCCGGTTTCGCCGGAGCTCCGCACCTCGGTCTGCTCCGGGCCTGCCTCGGCGAGATCAAGTCGACCGACAACGGCCACCTGCTCTGGAGCCACCTGGACGACCTGCCGCTCCCGCCGCCAGTGATTCCCCGCCCACGCCGCATGCAATTCCCCTGATCGGCCCTTCCCCGCAGGCGGGGCCACTAACCGGTCCCGCCTCGGGGAACGACCAGCCCACGGCGCGCGGCACCAGACCCGGCGATCGCCAGAGCCACGACGCGCTCGACGCCACGCCGACGAATCCGGCCATTTCGCGCGCTGAGGCCGCGTCTCGGAATTAGTCCCTTTTGGTCGCCCGGCCCGGGGTTCATGAGGCTTCGGCCGCATGCCTGGCACCGCGCCAGGAGGGCAGCCAGCTCTCCTGGCTGGCCCGCTGAGGGGTTCGGCCTTCGCTCGTGCCTGGCATGCGGTCGGAGGGCGCCCTTCTTTCCTGCCTTGCGCTGCGCTGAGAGATTCGGCGTTCATTCAGGCCCGGCCCGCCTCGCCCGGCGCGGCTCGGCGCGGTCCGGCCCGATGCGGTCCGGCCCAGCGCGGTCTGGCCCGACGCGGCCCGGCCCGACGCGGCCCGGTCTCGCGCGGCCCAGCCCAGCCCGGCCCAGCCCGGCCCAGCCCGGCCCAGCCCGGCCCAGCCCGGCCCAGCCCGGCCCAGCCCGGCCCAGCCCGGCCC
>NZ_BOMY01000012.1 GCF_016862435.1 Paractinoplanes tereljensis | reverse complement strand
CAGCCCGGCCCAGCCCGGCCCAGCCCGGCCCAGCCCGGCCCAGCCCGGCCCAGCCCGGCCCAGCCCGGCCCAGCCCGGCCCAGCCCGGCCCGACGCGGCGCGGTTCGGCCTGGCCCAGCCCGGCCTGGCCCAGCCCGGCCTGGCCCAGCCCGGCCTCGCGCGGCCCGACGCGGCGCGGTCCGGGCCCGATGCGGCCCGGCCTCGCGCGGCCCAGCCCAGCCTCGCGCGGTCCGGGCCCGACGCGGCGCGGCCCCGCGCGGGCCGACGCGGGGTCCGGCGTGGCGTGGTGTTCGGCTTTGATCGGTCGCTCGTGCCGTGGCGGTGGGAGGGTAGGGGTGTGTCGCGAGGCGGGAGTCGGTGGGTGCGGTCGCATGTGGTCACGGGTGGTGGGCGCGGGGTTGGGCGCGCGATCGTTGAGCGGCTGGTGGGGGACGGCGATGTGGTGGTGATCGTCGAGTTTGATGAGGTCGCGCTCGACTGGGTCGGTGCGCATCCGGGTGGGGAGCGGCTGCTTTCGGTTGTCGGGGACGCCTCGGACGAGGCGGTGGCGGCGGCAGCGGTCGAGGCCGCGGTGCGGGTCGCGCCGCTCGGTGGGTGGGTCAACAACGCGGCGGTCTTTCGGGACGCCTGGCTGCATGAGGTGCCGGCCCGGAAGGTGATCGGGCTGATCGGCGGCAACCTGGACCCGGTCGTGGTGGGGTGTGCCGCGGCGATTCGGCAGTTCCTGGCGGCGGGCGGGGGCGGGGCCGTCGTCAACGTTTCTTCGCATCAGGCTCAGCGGGCGGTTCGGGGCGCCTTCGCCTACGCGACGGCCAAGGCCGCCGTCGAAGGCTTGACGCGGGCGCTTGCGGTTGATTACGGGGCTTTCGGCGTACGCGTCAATGCCGTTGCCCTTGGATCTGTTGCCACCGAACGGTCGGAGGGTTATCTCGCCGGGCTGGCCGGCGAGGAGCGGGAGCGGTTCGGGCGGGAGATCCGGCTGCTGCAGCCGCTCGGGCGGATGGGCCGGACCGCCGAGGTTGCTGATGTGGTGGCGTTTCTGCTGTCCGAGGGGGCGGCCTTCGTCAGTGGCGCGATCATTCCGGTCGACGGTGGTCGGTCGGCGGTGGGGCGCGACCCGGAGGAGGCCTGAACGGCGGACCTCCTACGGGGGATTTGGCACGTGCGGAGGGGCCTGGCAGCGTTGTCATGGGACTATAGTCGTGTGCATGGACGAGTCGATGCGCCTAGCGGGCGCTCATGAGGTCAAGGAACTGCTCGGCGTCAGCCGGCAGCGGGTCTATCAACTGGCCGCAAAGGCAGACTTCCCGAAACCGGTGGCTGCCCTCGCGCAGGGCAAGGTCTGGCTGCTCGGTGACATCGAGCGGTGGCTGGCCGGCCGCCGGATCTTCGGCAAAGGTCGCGGCAAATCCTTCGAGGAGGAAGTCCGCGACCTGAGCGGCGATTATCTGAAAGCCGGTGCCTGACCCGGCGATCAGTGCGGGAGCAGGTAAGCGGTGGAGAAGGGCTCGTGGCGGGCGCGCATGTCGGCGTAAGCCGTCAGGATCATGGGCGTCCCGATGACGCCGCCGGCGACGGTGAAGGCGGCGGAGATCACTTCGGCGATGATGGCGGTGCTGAGGCTGGCACCGTCCGAACCGCCACCGGCGGCCAGGATCGGGCCGGTCAGGAGTGAGTTGACGAAGTTCAGGCCGAAGGCGATCCCGCCGATCACCAGCACCCGGCCCAGCGCCGCGCCGAAGTCCGCGTGGAAGAGGGAGAAGGAGCGGCCGATCGCGTTGCCCCGTTCCAGCAGCACCAACGCGGGCAGGATCGTGAACACGATGATGAGGTAGATGCCGGGCAGAATGCAGAAGACGAGGCCGACCAGGACCATCAAACCAACCAGGATGCTCCAGCCGAAGATGGCCGGGAAACGGCGCAACGCCGCCGTGAGCGCCGCACCGACCGACACCGGCTGGCCGGTCGCCTTCTGAACGACCATCTGAAACGCCGCCAGGCTGGCGACCAGGTCGACCAGGAGGGCGACCAGGAAAATCGGCGCGATCACCGCGAACGGGCTGAGGATCGCGTTCCAGTCGAAGTTGCCGTCGGTGGCGCCCGCTTCGAACTGCGCGGTCAGGTCGTTGGAGCGCAGGTCGATCAGGACCGACGCGATCAGCAGCGGGATCACGGCGACCAGCAGGACCAGGGTCATCGGCAGCCAGGTCGCGCCGACGAGCCGGAAACTGCGCGCCCACCAGCCGCCGAAATCGCTGCTGACCAGCGGGTCCTCGGGGCCGGCGTAGTACGAGGCGGGAAGCTGCCCAGGCATTTGCGGCGGCCCGTATCCCGGAACGCCGTAGCCAGGGGCGCCGTAACCGGGCGGCGGCCCGTAGCCGGCCGGGGCGCCGTATCCGGGTGGCGGCCCGTAGCCGGTGGGGGCGCCGTATCCGGGCGGCGTCCCGTATCCGGGCGGAGGAACGTATCCCGGCGGGGGAACGTATCCCGGCGGAGGAACGTATCCGGGCGGCGGGCCGTAGGGGTATGCGCCGGGCGGCAGGCCGTTGGCCGGCGGCGGCTGGTTGGTCGGCTGGCCCGGGTACGCCGAATAGGACGGTGGGCCGCCGGCCGGGCCCTGGCCCGGCACCCCGCCGGTCTGCGGCCCGGCCCAGGGGTTGGGCGTCTCGCCGCCGGGTTGGGGCGGGGTCCACGGGTTGGGCGCCTCGCCACCGGCCTGCGGTGGGGTCCACGGGTTGGGCGCCTCGGAGCCGGGCTGGGGCGTGGCCCAAGGGTTGGGCTGGTGGTGGTTCCAGGAGCCGGTCGCATTGCCCCACGGGTCAGCGGGAGCCGGGGGTGCCAGCGGGTCCCCGGACGCCGGCGCCGCCAGCGGATCGGCCGCCGGGGGTGTCGGCGCGGCGCCCGACGCGGCCGCGTTGTCCGAGGCCCCAGGGCTGGAGGCCGCCAGGTTGTCGGAGGCAGCGGGGCCGGAGACAGGCGGGTTGTCCCAGGCCGCAGGGCTCGACGCCGCAGGGCTGGAGGTCGCCGGGCCGGACGAGGTCTCAGGACCGGGGGCGGCCTGGTCGGGCGCGGGAGCGGCCGGGTCGGACTGCGGCGCGGGCGGGGTGGGTGCCGGGCCGGGGCCAGGCGGCGTGGACGGCGTGGCAGCGGGCGGCTCGGAAGCCGGGGGCTGCTCGTTGTCGTGGGTGCCGGGTGGGTTGTCGGTCACGTCGTCCCGCTCTCGCATCAAGATCAGCGGCGCCACCTTAGCGGGTGGGGCGCCGTTGCGCTGTCCGCGCTCGGTCAAAGCCCAAGGTTAAGGGCGCCCCGCGACCCGCCAGACGGCGCCCGGTCGCAGGCGGCGTGCGGGCGCGACACCGCGGCCTAGAATTCGGAGGATGGCTGAGCTTGAGTCGCCCACGACGATCCGGGATCGGGCTGTCGCGGTCGCCGATTACCTGCTCGCTGTCCGCGCCCAGATGGAGCGCCCCGCACGCACCGTGCCCAACGACGCCCATCGGCTGGACGCGCTGCCTGATCATCCGGCCTGCCAGGTCGGCCCGGCCGCCGACGGCACCTCCTGGCTGCGCGTCGGCCTCCCCGAACTTCCGCCGCCGGTCGCGGTGCCCGCAACCCTGCGCCGTCGCCTGCGCGGCGACGTAACGGCCATCGCCGAACCGATCCAGGCCGGCGCCCCATCGGCCGGTTCGAGCCGATCCGACGGCATGCCCGCCGTGCCGAGCCGGAGCAGCGCGCCCGGCGTTGCATTAGGCGGCGGGTCTGCGGCCGAACCGGGTCAAACCGAAGGAGCGGCCGGGCCGGGGCCGGTCGACGGGGAAGACGCGTCGGGTGCGGATGAGTTTGCGGTGTGGCGAGATCGGGTCTGGCGGCCCTGGGCTTATGCGACCGGGGAGGCTGAGAAGACCCGCGTGCTGCACCGTCAGCTGTTCGAGCTGATGCATCAGATCGACATGTCGGCGGCCACCACCGAGCTGGTCTGGGGTCACGGCCTGTTGGACACCACGATCAACGGCGAGCGGGTTCGCTATCCGCTGATCGCTACCCCGGTGCTGATTGCGTATGAACCGGACACCTCCCTGGTCACGGTCTCGCCGGCGGGGCCGTCGCGGCTGCAGACCGATGCGCTGACCGGCCTCGACGAGCGCTACCTGGCGCAGCTGCTTGCGCTGGCCGGGCCGGCCGGCACGCTCGAGGTCGACCTCTGGAACGACCTCGAGCGACGCGAACTGTTCGAGCGGGCGATGGGCCGGCTCGGCTACGACCGGGTCGTCACCGACGGTCGCGTCGAGAGCGGGAAACCGCACATCGCCGACGTCGGCGTCCTTTTTGCCCGGCCGAAGCAGCGGCTGCTGCGGGGGTTCCTGGAAAACCTGCGGGACCGGCTGCTGACCGGCGACACCACAAGCATCGGTGCGCTGTCGGCGATCGTGGCGCACGAACCGTCGAAACTGCGGATGCCGGACGACCGGCCGGAGGAATGGCGGCGGGTGGGTGAGCGCCTGCTCATGCCGCTTCCGACGAACGAGGCGCAGGAGTCGATCGCCCGCCGCCTCGCCCAGCACCGGAACGTCGCGGTGCAGGGTCCGCCGGGCACCGGCAAGACGCACACCATCCGCAACCTGATCTGCCATCTGATGGCGAACGGCAAGCGCGTGCTGGTGGTGGCGCAGAAGGAGGACCCGCTGCGGGTCCTGCGGGACGGCCTGCCGGAGGGCATCCGCGCGCTGTGCCTGGCCGTGCTCGGCCGCACCACCGACCAACTGGTGCAACTTCAGCTGGCGGCGCGGGAGCTGGCCGACCGGGCCGCCACCCTGGACAAGGAGGCCGAGGCCCGCCGGGTGGAACGGCTGACCGGCCTGCTGGAGGAGGCGGAGCGGGAGCTGGCGACGGCCCTGGGCGGGTTGCGGGCGATCGCCGAGAACGAGGCGGTCACCTACCCGATCGACGGCGTGCCGATGGCGCCGGTCGAGGTGGGTGCCTGGCTGCGCGAGCGGGCGGCCGCCCACGGCGGCATCCCGGACCAGGTGGTGGGCGGTCCGCCGTTGACCGGCGAGGAGTTCGGCACGCTGGTGGAGCTGGCCGCGAGCCTTACCTTGAAGGACCGGCAGGCTGCTCTGCAGCCTTCGCCGGAGACCAGCGACCTGCCGGATGCCGCCGAGATCGGGAGGCGGCGCGAGGAGCGGGATGCGCTGGCCGGGCGGGTGGCCGGGCTCGCTGCCGCGGGTCTGGCGATTGACGAGGTACGCCGGGAAGACCTGGCCGCCGTGCGAGCGGACGTGCGTGACGCTCTAACCTGGCTGCGCCGACGTGAGGGTGCCTGGACGGACCGCCTCGGCCGGCTGCTGAACGACCCGCACTGGCGCGCGGTCTGGTCCGACCATGTAACGGCGACCGAGACATTGCTGGGCGAGCTGGCCGCGTTGACCCGAGACCTTGCGGGTCATCGGGTGGCGGTGCCGGAGACGTACGCGCAGGAGCCGAAACGCCTGCTCGCGCAGCTGGGCGAGATCCGGCAGCGGTTCGCGGCAGGCCGTCAGTTGAGCCGCCTGCTACAGGCCGGCCTGTGGAAACTGGCCGACGAGGTCCGCGTCGACGGTGAGCCGCTGCGCTCGGCCGAGGACGTCGACGTCGTGGCCGCCTGGGTTCGTCGTCAGCAGGCGCGGCGACGACTGGGCGGGCACTGGGCGGAGTGGATCGACCGGCTCGCGATCCCAGCTCCGCCGGGCGATCCGGAGATCTGGGCGGGCACGTTGCTGTCCGACGCGGGTCAGTCTCTGGATTGGGATGTACGCCATTGGCCCGTTCTCGCCGAGCGCCTTTCCCACCTCGTACCGCAACATGATCTTGATCTTGATCCGGCGGCCCTGGCCGTGGTCGAGGCCCTGCTCGACGAGGCGCCGGCGATTGCCGATCTCGATGCGCTCGTCGCGGCCGACACCGAGGTCGCCGCCCGGCTTGCGCCGTCGCCGCTCCTCGCCGACGCCTGGGAGACGCTGTACGGCTGGGATGAGCGCCTGGCCGAGGTTCGCCGGCTGGCGGCCCTGCGCCCGGCCGCCGAACGCTGCGCCGAGCTGCGGGATCAGCTTGCCGAGGACGCGCCGGAGTGGGCCGCCGCGATCGACGCCGGGCGGGTCCCGGCGGTCTCCGGCCAGGCCTGCCTGGACGCGTGGGCGTGGCGGCGGGCGCAGACCTGGTTCGACGACGTGATCGGCAGCGTCGACCCGGCGGTGCTGGCCAAGCGGGTGGAGAACGCCCGCGAGAAGATCCGCCGGCGCACCGCCGACCTGGTCGTCGCGAGTGCGTGGCTGGAGGTCGCGCGGAGTCTCGACGATCGGCGCAAGGCGGCGCTGGCCGACTGGACGACGGCGCTGCGCAAGATCGGCAAGGGGACCGGTCGCACCGCGGCGGCGTGGCAGGCGCACGCGCAGCGGCACATGGAGTCGGCGGTCGAGGCCGTGCCGGTCTGGGTCATGTCGGTGGACCGGGCGATCGAGCAGTTCGCCGGGGGTGCCCACTTCGACGTGGTGATCGTGGACGAGGCGTCCCAGGCCGACCTGTTCTCGCTGCCGGTGTTGTCGCTGGCCGACCGGGCCGTGGTGGTCGGTGACGATCAGCAGATCGGGCCGCAGCTGGGGTTCGTCGGGTCGGTGGCCGGGCTGATCCACAGCCATCTGGGCGACGTGCCGTCGGCCGAGCACTTCGATCCGGAGTCGTCGCTGTACGACCATGCGGTGCGCCGGTCGCCGGAGCGGATTCTGCTGACCGAGCATTTCCGCTGCGTGCCGCAGATCATCGAGTTCTCGTCGCGGCACTACTACGACGGCAAGATCATGCCGTTGCGGGCGGACCGGCCGTCGCTCGCGCCGATCCGGACGGTGTTCCTGGCCGACGGGGTGCGGCAGCCGCTGTCCGGGTTCGGCGACGTCAACGTGGCCGAGGCGACGGCGCTTGTCGCGCAGGTGGCGGCGATCGTGCGGGATCCGGCCTACGCCGGGAAGACGCTCGGGGTGATCTCCCTGCTCAGCACCAGCGGGCAGGCGGTCTACCTGCTGGATCTGCTGCGGGACGAGATCGGTGAGGACGAGATCCAGGCTCGGCGGTTGCGGGTCGGCGACGCCTACACCTTCCAGGGCGACGAGCGGGACGTCGTGCTGGTGTCCATGGTGGTCTCGGACAACGACCCACGGGTGGCCGCGTTCACCAAGCGTGAGTACCACCGGCGGATCAACGTGGCCGCGTCCCGGGCTCGCGACCAGCTCTGGATCTTCCACTCGGTACGGGCATCGTCGCTGCTCGCCGACGACGCACGGGGGCTGCTACTGACGTACGCGGCAAATGTCTTTGATGTTGAAACCTCGGCGGAGCTGGCCAGCTGCGAGAGTGATTTCGAGCGGGACGTGTTCAAGCGGCTCACCGCGCGTGGCTTCCGGCCGGTGCCGCAGTTCCGGATCGGCGCCTACCGGATCGACTTCGTCCTGAATGCCCCGGACGGGCGGCGGCTGGCGATCGAGTGCGACGGGGACACCTACCACGGCCCGGAGCAGTGGGAGAGCGACATGCGCCGGCAGGCCGTCTTGGAACGGGTGGGCAACTGCGTGTTCGTCCGCATCCGGGGCAGCATCTTCGCCCGCGCGCCGGAAGCCGCGATGCGCCCGGTCTGGCAGCGCATCGAGGAGCTTGCGATCGCTCCGATGCCGCGCCGGACGGTGCTGGAGGTCGGTCAGTGGCAGGGATCGGGATCGGTCACCGCGCGCCGGCTCGCGGCCGGCGCCGCCGAACTCGCCGCCCTCGTTCCGGGGGACAAGCGGGTGCGGGTGCCGATTCCCGACGAGCCGCCGTCGATCGAGTTGCTGGCCCGCAACCTGGGCGCGATCCGGTCGGCGATGGGTGACCCGCCGGTGGTCACCGTCGGCGGGGACTGCGGTGTCGAGGTCGCGCCGATCGAGGCGGCCCTGGCCGCGCATGGTGACGGCCTGCTGGTGGTGTGGTTCGACGCGCACGCCGACCTGAACACGGCCGAGTCGTCGCCGTCCGGGGCCTTCCACGGCATGGTGCTGCGCACGCTGCTGGGGGACGGGCCGGCCGAGTTGCGGCCGCGCCGGGTTCTGCGGCCGTCGCAGGTGGTGCTGGCCGGGGTGCGGGCCCTCGATCCGGCCGAGAAGGAATACATTTCGGACAGCGGGATTTCGATTGTGGGTGATTTGTGGAAGTTGGCCGACCTGGTCGGCGCGCCGACCGCGGTTTACGTCCACATCGACCTCGATGTGCTCGACCCTGAGGTCTTCGCATCGGTTGGCGCTCCCGAGCCGGACGGCGTCACCCCGGCGGAGTTGGTGGCCGCGGTGCGGGCGCTGACCGACCGCTTCCCGCTGGCCGGGCTGGGCATCACCGAGTACGAACCGGGCCGGGCGAGCGACCGGGCGATCCTGGCCGAGTTGATCCCCGCCCTGCTGGCCGGTGCTCGGTAGATTGGCCGCCGCGCCTCTCACCGGGGCGTGGCGGTGGTGGCCCGGTCGATGCGGGCCTTGATGCGGCAATGGCTGGCCAGCAGGGTGACCAGGCCCGGGCCGTCGATCAACTCGAGCGGGCGGCCGGCCAGGGCGTCGTACGCCTCCGGGTCGATGCCGTTCAGCGAGACCAGGATGCCCTTCGAGGCGCCCGCGGCCGCGACCGCGCCGGCCAGGGCGTGCACCGCGCCGGAGCCGGCCGCGCCACCCCGGATGGCGTGCAGGACCACCGTGCCGCCGAAGATCGGGCGTGGGTCGGTGGCCGTCCACCGAATCCCGACGGCCGTGCGGGACGAGTCGCCCATCGCCAGGCCCATCACGCCGAACAGGTCGGCGATCTGCTGTTCCCACTGTTCGTCGGTCAGGGTGACCAGGTTGGGGCGGGCGTCGATCTCGGCGAGGACGTTGAACTCCTCGGTGTAGTCCCGGTCGGCATCCACCTCGAAATCGATCTTCGGCGGGACCGCGGTCAGCTCGTCGGGGGTGGTCGAGAGCGCGCCCTGCAGGTGCTTGAGGCAGGCGACCGGGTCGACCCGGCGCAGCTTGATCGCGGCGAAGGTGTCCCGGTCGGCCTGCACCGAGACCAGGCAGGGACGGACGAACCGGCCGGTACGCCGGTCGATGGTGTCGACGATGCCGTTGAACGACACCTGCCGGACCAGGCCGCCGCGGTCCGCCTCGATGATCTCGTGGATGGTGCGCAGGGTCACCCGGGCGATCACGTCGACGTAGCGGTTGCGGATCTCGCCCTCGTCCCGGGGGACCGCGGCCAGGTCGTCGCGGACCCGGTCGAACCGGTATTCGCGGACCACCGGGATCACCTCGATCGGCGGCAGGTGGTACTCGATCAGCAGGTGCTTCTGCTTCGGCAGGTAGGCCAGGCGGAAGTGCTGCGGGAAGTCGTCGGGGTAGACCGAGTTGCCGAGCACCATGGCGAAGTACTCGACTACCGAGGCCGGGTCGGCGCCGGCCACCGCGGCGGCGAAGCGATCGACCTCGGCGTTGTAGGCGGTCAACTTGGTGGCGTGGGCGTGCAGGCTTTCCTCGTACGCCTGCTTGCGCTGGGTCAGCTGGCGTTGGCGCCGCTCCTCGGCCGCCACCCACCTGGCCCGCGCCTGTTCGTAGGCGTTTCGCGCGTTCGCGGTCTGTTGCTGATGCAGGCGGTCTCCGCCGAGGATCTTGCCGACGCCGCGCGGTTGCGGCGGCACATAGCTCTGCCAGGCCGGTTCGGGCAGCGGCCGGCCGAGCGGGCCGGGGTCGAACGGCGGGACCGTCAGGGGTTTCTTGAACTGGTCGAGGTCGATGTGATCATCCACGTCCAGGGTGGAGAGCAGCAGCGTGTCCAGGTCGCTGATCCGGGCCCGCACGTCGGCGTTGGCCGCGGCGGCGTCGGCGGTCCGCGCCTCGACGTAGAGGCGCTGGCGTTCCCGCTGGCGTTCCACGTCCGACGCGGCCTCCTGGGCCGCGTGAATCGCCAGGTCGGCGTTCCTCCTGATCAGTTCGCGCTGCTGGGCGGCGGCATTGTTGGCGCGCTGCTCGGCGGCGTTCTGAGTGGCTTGCGCCCGCTGCATGTCCCGGATGATCCCCATGCGACCTCGCTCCGTTTCTAGTCCAATCGCCACCATATCCACCGGTTAGTGATCTAGTTACGCGGAGCGTCTGTCGTGAAGCTGTCCGTGCATGGTTGGCACGGTCTGCGGGTAGGTGTTGCGCAAGGTTCCACAGTCGGCACTGGCAGTGACTGTCCGTCATGATTCAGGCGTTAAACCGCCCACGAAATTACGCAGCGCAGTGGTCATCCGATCGGTTGATTCCCTACTCTGATCGGGCGAGTAGCTGCACTTCGTGGGTCCGGGGGCGGGCCCGTCAAAACATTGACGCAGCCGAGACCTGTTATATCCGCGCCGTGACGGGTGGTAATAGGTCGGGGGTTGAAAGCACGGTGGGGGAGGTGAGTGGGTGATGGCTGCGCCCGAAGAGCGCCGCACGGTGTCCCCTGCTCTGCCCGAGCCGCGCACCCCGGCCGACGACGCGCACGGTCCGGCCTGGTTCTCCTACACCGCCACCGGCGACCAGATCGTCTGGTCGACGCAGCTTCGTGCCATGCTCGGCCAGTCGCCCACCCAGAACGAGGTGAGCCGCAAGGTCCTTACCCGTTACGTGCACCGCGACGACCACGCCAAGGCGCTCGGCGCTATCACCCAGACGTGGACCAGCCGGACCCCGGTGCGGACCACCGTGCGCCTGATGCGCCTGGACGGCGGCTGGTTCGACGTGGACTGCCGGCTCGAACCGGTGAAGAGCCCGGACGGCACGGTTCGCGGCATCCGCGGCACGGTCACCGACGTCTCCGGGCGCGAGCGCGCCCGCCGCGAGATCGCCCGGCTGGCCCGCCGGGGCGAGACCGTGCAGCACTCCCTGGTCGACCCCGACCCGGCCACCGGCCTGCTCACCCGGGCCCGGTTCGCCGACGAGATCGACCGGGCTCAGCGCCGGGGTGGCGGCGCCATCCTGATCATCCGGGTGCAGCCGGAGAAGTACGGCGACGATCCCGACGGGGTACGCCCCGACCGCAACGCCGACCTGCTGCACCGCGCCGCCCGGGTGCTCGAGGGCGTCGTGCAGGAGGGTGCCCTGCTCGGCCGGGTCGGCCCGAACGAGATCGGTCTGCTGCTCGGCGGCACCTCCTGGCCGATGGCCCGCCGGGAGGCGGAGTTGCTGGTCCAGGCGTTGCGCTCGCAGACCTTCGTGCTGCCCGACACCTGGCTGCGGGCCCGGGCGTGGGGTGGCCTGGTGCGGTTCACCCCGGACGCCGAGGCCGGCAGCCACGAGGTGCTTATCGACGCCGAGCACGCCTGGCGGCAGTCCCGTGACCTCGACCGGCCGCTGACCTTCGTCGCGCATCCGGTTCCGGTGCGCGACCGGCAGGGTTCCTACCGCAGCCGGGTCGCCGACGCGCTCGGCACCGACCGGTTCACCCTGTACGCCCAGCCGATCCTGGAACTGCAGACCAACCGGGTCACCCGGCACGAACTGCTGCTGCGGGTGCTCGACGAGGCCGACGGCCCGCAGTCGCCGATCCAGGTGCTGGACACCGCCGAGCGGCTCGACGCGGTCTACGACATCGACCTGTGGGTGGTCGAGCGGGCCATGCAGGTGGCGGCCGAGCAGCCGGAGACCTGCCTGCAGATCAACCTGTCCGGCCGGTCGGTGGGCGATCCGCGGCTCACCGAGGAGGTCGTGCGCCTCATCCAGGAGTACCGGGTCAACCCCGGCCAGCTGACCTTCGAGATCACCGAGACCGCGCTGATCGGCAACCTCAGCGAGGCCCGCCGGTTCGCCGACGCGATCCGGGACCTCGGTTGCGAGCTCGCCCTCGACGACTTCGGCTCGGGTTATGCGTCGTTCCGCTACCTGCGGATCTTCCCGATCGACCTGGTCAAGATCGACGGGGAGTACGTGGTCGACCTGGTCGACAACCCCCAGGACCAGGTCCTGGTGCGGGCGTTGGTGCAGGTCTGCCAGGCGTACGGGATCCACACCGTGGCCGAGTTCGTGCAGGACGAGCCGACCCTGCGGCTGCTGCGTGAGCTGGGCGTCGACTACGTCCAGGGCTACCTGATCGGCCGGCCCTCCCCGTTGCAGACGGGACGATTGCCGAGCTCCTGACCTGGGTACCCGTCGGACATGGAACACTTCACGATCGCCACCGTCGCGGAGCAGAGTCCCGACTTCCGCCGGGTCCTGTGGACCGGTAAGCACACCCAGCTCGTCGTCATGACCATCCCGCCGAACGGCGAGATCGGCGAGGAGGTCCACGAGGTGGACCAGATCCTCACCTTCGTCAGCGGGGTCGGCCAGGCCATCGTCTCCGGCCAGGAGCGCAAGGTCGCCCAGGGTGACCTGGTCGTGGTGCCCGCCGGCCGCAAGCACAACTTCGTCAACACCGGGCCCAACCCGCTGGTTCTTTACACCGTTTACGGCCCGCCGGAGCACGCCGACGGCGCGGTGCACAAGACGAAGGAGGAGGCCGACCGCCTCGAGGAGGCCGGCAAGGACGAGCCCCCCACGAGTTGACACGCCGCCGGGACCGGCCGAGGCCCCCCAGCCAGCCGGTCCCGGCGCCGCGCCGGGGCGGACACTACTCGCGGCGCACGATCACATCGATCGACGTGCCCGTTTGGTCGCCGTCCCGTTGCCCCAATGAGATACTTCTGGCCGCGCCCGATAATCTTCCACCATGGACGAGCCCAGATGGCTTACGGACGAGCAACAGCAGGCCTGGCGCCGCTGCGTCGAGGTGCTCGTCAAGATTCCGGCCGCGCTCGAGACTCAATTACAGCGTGACGCCGGGTTGACCCACATGGGTTATATCGTGCTCTCCGCCCTCTCCGAGCGGCCCGACCGCCGGCTGTCGATGAGCAAGCTGGCCAAGCTCGTCTCGTCCTCGCTGTCCCGCCTCTCGCACGTGGTGGCCCGGCTCGAGGCCCAGGGGTGGGTGCGCCGCGAACGTGACCCCGAGGACGGCCGGGTGCAGATCGCGGTGCTCACCGACGCCGGCATGGTCAAGATCGTCGAGTCCGCGCCCGGCCACGCCGAGGCCGTCCAGCAGTTGGTCTTCGACCGGCTGACCCCGGCCCAGGTCCGGCAGATGACCAAGCTGGCCGACGCGCTCCTGCAGACTCCGGTCGAGGTGCGGCCCCCGGACTAATAAGGTGGGCAGATGAGTCAGCTAGTGCGGGGCGTCATCGCCCGAGGCAAGGGTGCGCCGGTCGAGGTCACGACGATCGTGGTGCCCGATCCGGGGCCCGGCGAGGCCGTCGTGAAGGTGCAGGCGTGCGGGGTGTGCCACACCGACCTGCACTATCGCGAGGGCGGCATCAACGACGACTTCCCGTTCCTGCTCGGCCACGAGGCCGCGGGCGTGGTCGAGTCGGTCGGCGCGGGGGTCACCGACGTGGCGCCCGGCGATTTCGTGGTGCTCAACTGGCGGGCGGTCTGCGGCAACTGCCGGGCCTGCCTGCGCGGCAAGCCGTGGTACTGCTTCGCCACCCACAACGCGACCCAGAAGATGACCCTGGAGGACGGCACCGAGCTGTCGCCGGCCCTGGGCATCGGCGCGTTCGTGGAGAAGACGCTGGTCGCGGCCGGTCAGTGCACGAAGGTCGACCCGTCCGCCCGCGCCGCCGCGGTCGGGCTGCTCGGCTGTGGCGTGATGGCCGGGATCGGCGCGGCGATCAACACCGGCGGGGTGACCCGGGGTGACTCGGTCGCGGTGATCGGCTGCGGTGGGGTGGGTGACGGCGCGGTCGCCGGGGCCGCGCTGGCCGGGGCGACGACGATCATCGCGATCGACACCGATGACCAGAAGCTGGAATGGGCGCGCGGCTTCGGGGCCACGCACACGGTCAATGCCCGCGGGATCGACGTGGTGAAGGCCGTCCAGGACCTCACCGGCGGCAACGGCGCCGACGTGGTGATCGAGGCGGTCGGCCGCCCGGAGACCTACAAGCAGGCGTTCTACGCCCGCGACCTGGCCGGCACGGTGGTGCTGGTCGGGGTGCCCACCCCGGAGATGACCATCGAGCTGCCGCTGCTCGACGTGTTCGGCCGGGGCGGCGCGCTCAAGTCCAGTTGGTACGGCGACTGCCTGCCGACCCGGGACTTCCCGATGCTGACCGCGCTCTACCAGCAGGGCCGCCTCGACCTGGACGCCTTCGTCTCCGAGGAGATCGCGCTGGACCAGGTCGAGGAAGCCTTCGGCAAGATGCACACCGGCGGCGTGCTCCGGTCTGTGGTGATCTTCTAGCCTTTATCCGGCTTTGGCGTAAGCCGGCACTGACCGGTCCGCCAGCAGGTCGAGGGAGAGGGCCGCGGTCCAGCTGAACGTCGGCGCGCCGAGGCCCTCACCCGTGGTCGGGTGGAAGTACTCGAAATGCCCGTTGCGGTGCACCAGCCGCACCATCGCCGTACGCAGATCCTCGGCCTCGTCCCGGAAGCCGTGCATCAGCAGACCCCGCCGGACCAGCCAGTTCACGTTGATCCAGACCGGCCCGCGCCAGTACCGCATCGTGTCGAAGTCCGGCGCGGTGCGGTCGTAACTGGGCACCGGCAGCCCGAACCGGTTCGACCGCATCTCGTTCATGATCGCCTGGACCAGGTCGGCGGGCAGGTCCGGCAGCATCAGCGGCAGCAGACCGCTCACGCAGTTCGCCGGGGTGAGCTTGCCGGTGTGCACGTCCAGGGCGTGGAACGTGCCGGTCTCCTCGTTCCACAACCGCCGGATGATCGCCGCGGTGATCTGGGCGGCCCGGTGGCGGTGGGTGGCTGCCTCGGCGGTTCGGCCGAGTTCGCCGGCGATCTGCGCGAGCGCCAGCTCGGCGGAGGCCAGGATCGAGTTGAACGCCGGGCACTCCACCGCGAACGCGTGCCGGTCCAGCAGGCCGGCGTCCGCGTAACCCTCGGCGCGGTAGCTGACCACCAGGCCGACGTACCGGGAGTAGTCCAGGTCGGTGGGTCGGTGCGCGGCGTCCGAGACGTCCAGGTCACGACGGCGGTACTGGGACAGCAGGGCCAGGTCGGCCGGCACGTTGGCCATCGCCTCGTCCCACGCCGGGCTGTTGTCCAGGCCCGACTCCCACGGGTGCACGATGCTGGCCAGGCCGCCTCGGCCCAGGTTGCGGTCGGTGGTCAGGTAACGCTGCTGGGCGACCAGCCGCGGGTACAGCCACTCGAGCTCGGTGCGGGCCTCCTGCGCGCAGTTCGCGCCGTGCGCGGCCGCGTGCCGGTAGACCTCCCAGGCGGCGATCGCGTGCATCGGCGGCTGGACGATGCCGGTGCTGCCGCGGGCCGCGCGGTTGCCGTAGGCCGGCACGTCCCAGAACGCCGGACCCGGGAAGTAGTCGGCCTCGGCGGTCGCCGGGTCGAAGACGATGTGCGGAACGCGGCCGTCCGGCCACTGCGCCTCGAACAGGCTCCGCAGGTCACGCCAGGCGCGGGTGGGGTTCACATAGGCCAGGCCGATGGCGATGAAGGCGGCGTCCCAGCTCCACTGGTGGGGATAAAGCCGGCGGGAGGGGACCATGTGGTCGCCGGCCCAGTTGGTCTCAAGGACGCGGACAGCGGAGTTCCAGAGTTCGGCAGACATATCCGGCTTCAGGGCAGGAGTTGGGGGCAGGTGGTCGTGCATCTAATCAGAAACCCTTTCCGCTGCGGTCACCGGCAAACCTGAAACTTCACCGGCCGCCGAGGCTCCCGCAAGGGAACCGGTGGATAGCGGAAAGGGCACGGACTACCGGTGCGCCGGGCCTCTGGATCAACCATCGGCTCGGGCGGACCGGCGCTGAACTCTAGATGCGGTCCTGCTCTCTGTCTGCACCCGGTCGGGCAGATCGCACTGGGATTTCTCGCCACAATTCGCTGCGTTGACCAGGCAGATACGGCGAGTCGAGCCGCTTGGCGAGCACCGCCGGCAAACCCTGGGCGCGGGCCGTCTCCAGGGCGAATTCGACGCCGCCGGGGAAGTAGGGCGGGGTCTGCCAATGCTCGCCGGAAACCGCCAAACCGTCGAGCAGTTCCCGGCGTTGCGCGTACTCGATCTCCAGCGTGCCGTGCCCCTCCAGCCACAATAGGTCGAACGCGAGGAACTGCACCGGAGTCCGCTCGGCGGCGCGCCTCGCCGCCGCGGCATCCCGCGGCGCCGTGCGCCGATCCAGAAGCTTGGCGTCCGGCCGCGGTCCGTCGAACGCCACCAGCTCACCGTCGAATACCGCCTCGATCGGCGCGAGCGCCGGCCCAAGGGCCCGGATCTCCGGGAACCACGAGGTCACATCGCCGCCGCCGGCTTCATTCAGCCGTACGCGACCACCTGAGATGTACGCCGTGACGCGCCGGCCGGCCCACCCCATCTCGTACGCCCAGAGGTTGTCTTCGGTTTTGCGGGGTTTGGTGGTTTTGGTGGTTTCGGCGGCGCGCATCGGCGGGATGAACTCGGGGAGTGGCTCCCAGCCGGGCTCGGGTGGATCCATCCGCCGGACCATCCAGTCGGCGCCGCCGGTCTGGAAGAAGATGTATCGCCCGGTGGCGCGTTCGCCGTGGAAGACCACCTCGATCTCGTCGGCGCGCCACTTCCGGGTCTCGTAGGTGCCCTGGTCGAAGATCGTCATCCGGCCGCCGCCGTATTCGCCGGCCGGGATCTCGCCGCTGAAATCCAGATATTCGAGCGGGTGATCCTCGGTGTGTTTGGCCAGGTTGTTGCGGGTGCGGTCGCGGGGGAGGCCGCGCGGGACGGCGAAACTGACGAGTACGCCGTCGCGCTCCAGCCGGACGTCCCAGTGCAGGCTGCGGGCGTGATGCTGCTGGATCACGAACCGGTTCCGCCCGGTTTCTTCCGGGTGATCCGGCGGAACGGGCTCAGGAGTGCGTGTTGCATCCCGTTTGCGGCGATATTCACCCAGTCGATCCGTCACAGTTCTTGTCATACCCCGGTGGCAGGCTTGTCGCATGTACTCGGAACGGGCGTCGTCGTTGCCGCACGTGGTGGCCTGGTGGAGTGTGACCGGGCCGGGAGCGGGCGAACACCGCATCCTGCCGGACGGGTGTCTGGACATCATCTGGCAGGACGGCCGGGTCTTCGTGGCCGGGCCCGACACGACCGCGCAGGTCGGGCGGCCGGTGCTCGGCAGCCGCATGTTCGCGCTGCGCTTCTCGGCCGGCACCGGGCCGCCGGTGCTCGGTGTGCCCGCGTCCGAGCTGGTCGATCAGCAGGTGCCGCTCGACGCGCTGTGGCGGCCTTCTTCGGTCCGGCCACTGGCCGAGTCGGCCGACCCGCTGGCCGCCCTGACCACGGCCGCCGCTTCCCGCTGGGTCGCGCCCGACCCGGTCATGGTGGCGTTGGCCTCAGCAACGCCGATCGAAGGCTGTGGTGTCGGCCCTCGACAGCTGCTCAGGCGCAGCAACGCGGCTTTTGGTTATGGGCCGAAGATGCTCGCCCGGATCATCCGGATGCAGCGGGCGGTCGGGCTGGCCCGCGCTGGAGTGCCGTTCGCCACCGTCTCGGCGACGACCGGCTACGCCGACCAGGCCCACCTCGCTCGGGAGGTTCGGGCCATGGCCGGTGTGCCACTCGGTGCGTTGATCTCTACTGCTTGAACCATGCGAAAAGATCAACCGTGTAACCGTCCGGATCGTGGATCACCGCGTATCGCTGACCCCACTCGGCGTCCCACGGTTCCCGATAGCTGCGATAGCCGGCTTTCACCAGGTCGGCATGGGTTGCGTCGACCTCGGCCGGGTCACTGCAGAGGAAGGCCAGGCTCGGCCCGGTCTTTGTTTTTACGACGGCGAACCGGGGCTCGATCGAGGCGAGCAATGCCTCGGTGTCGAACATGAGCCGGATGCCGCCGGGTAGCTCCACTTCGGCGTGCGGCTCGCGATCCGCCTCGGCCGGGAAGTCCAGGCCCAGGCGGCGATAGAAGGAGAGGGAGGTTGCCATGTCGGCCACCACGAGGCCGATTCCGTTGATCGTCGGTGCCATGTCGCCGACGCTACGGACGCGCTTCACCGAAGTCTTGAACAAATCGGACTCGGGGATGATCGAGGGTTTCCCGGTCCGGTGGCTCGGGGTAGTGTTCTGGCTCCGACGCGTGTCCGACCGCTGGGAGGCAATAGCGCGATGACCTTGCGCATCCTCGTGGTGGGGGCCGGAATTGCCGGCCTTTCCGCTGCTCGGGCGCTGCGGCTCGCCGGCTACCGGCCGGACGTGGTCGAAGAGTTGCCCGCCAGCATGCTGCCCAGTGCCGGCATCTACCTGCCCGGTAATGCCTCCCGGGCACTTCGGCAACTCGGCCTCGACGCACCGCTGCGCCCACTCGGTGATCTGATCTTCCGGCAGGTCTTCCTCGACGCCCGCGGGCGCTCACTGTTCGAGATGGACGTGGCCGGTCTGTGGGCCGGGGTCGGTGAATCCCGCGCGCTGTCCCGGGCCGACCTGCAGCAGGTGCTGCTCACCGGGGTCGGCGGCGAGGTCCGTTACGACACCGCGGTCAAAGACCTGGAAATCTTCGACGGCGCCGCCAAGGTCGAGTTCAACGACGGCAGCGTCGCCGAATACGACCTGGTCATCGGCGCCGACGGCCGCCGGTCCACGATCCGGGCCAAGGCCGGGCTCGGCGGTGCCGCGGTGCCGACCGGCCAGATCGTCTATCGCTCGGTGGTCAGTGGCGGCCCGCCACTGTCCGACTGGACCGCGCTGCTCGGCCGGCGGTCGTCGTTCGTGGCCATGCCGATGGGCGGGCGCAAGCTCTACTGCTACGCCGACGAGACCGCGCCCGACACGCCCAACCCGGATGACCCGCGGGCCCACCTGCGGAACGTCTTCGGATCGTTTGGCGGTCCGGTGCCGGCCATCCTCGCCGCCATGGAAAAGGTGTCGGTGGCCCGCACCGACGAGGTGGTTCTCGAGACCTGGCACCGCGGTCCGGTGCTGCTGGTCGGTGACGCGGGCCACGCGACGGCTCCCACCCTCGCCCAGGGTGCCGCGATGTCCTTCGAGGACGCGGTCGTGCTCGGTGAGGAACTGAAACGTTCCGGAGGGGACGTCGCGGCCGCCCTGCGGGCGTACGAGGCGCGTCGCCGGCCCCGATGCGGCGCCGTGCGCGACCGCACCCGGGAGCGCGACCGCACCCGTGACGTGCCGCCTGCCCTGCGTGACCCGATGCTTCGCAGGCGCGGCCTGCGGATCTTCGCCGATCACTACCGGCCGTTGGTCCCGCCCGCCTGAGGTCGATCACCTCTGGGCAACCCCCGGGGCGGGTGAGGCGCACGGGGGACTATTCTGCCTGCGAGGTACGCCTTTCGCTTTGGGTGTACTGAGCGGTACGAACGAGACGACGGAGGCTATTCGTGACGACCGTTGCGCCTAAGCCGATCGTGACCCGGCCATACCCGGTGCGGCGGCAGGTCAAGGGTTCGGCGCTGGCCCGGATCCTGCGCACGACGGACGCGAAGCAGATCGGGATCATGTATTTGATCACGGCCTTCGTGTTCTTCATGCTGGGTGGCCTGATGGCCCTGCTGATGCGGGCGGAGCTGGCCCGGCCGGGCATGCAGTTCCTGTCGCCCGAGCAGTACAACCAGCTGTTCACGATGCACGGCACGATCATGTTGCTGTTCTTCGCGACGCCGATCGTGTTCGCGTTCGCGAACTTCGTGGTGCCGATCCAGATCGGCGCGCCCGATGTGTCGTTCCCGCGATTGAACTCGTTCGCCTACTGGCTGTACCTCTTCGGCGGCACGATCGCCATCGGCGGCTTCCTCACGCCCGGCGGCGCGGCCGACTTCGGCTGGTTCGCCTACGCCCCGCTGAGCGACTCGCTGCACTCGCCCGGCATCGGCGGCAACATGTGGGTCGTCGGCCTGGCGCTCTCCGGCCTCGGCACCATCCTCGGTGGTGTCAACATGATCACCACCATCCTTACCCTGCGCGCCCCCGGCATGACGATGTTCCGCATGCCGATCATGACGTGGAACATCCTGGTCACCAGCCTTTTGGTGATCATGGTCTTCCCGTTCCTGGCGGCCGCGCTGTTCGCCCTGGCCGCCGACCGGGTGCTCGGTGCACACGTCTTCGATGTGGACACCGGCGGGCCGATGCTCTGGCAGCATCTCTTCTGGTTCTTCGGCCATCCCGAGGTCTACATCGTCGCGTTGCCGTTCTTCGGCATCATCACCGAGGTCATCCCGGTGTTCAGCCGCAAGCCGGTGTTCGGCTACAAGGGCCTGGTCGCGGCCACCCTGCTGATCGGCGCGCTGTCGATGAGCGTGTGGGCGCACCACATGTTCGTCACCGGTCAGGTGCTGCTGCCGTTCTTCAGCTTCCTGAGCTTCCTGATCGCTGTACCGACCGGCATGAAGTTCTTCGTCTGGATCGGCACGATGTGGCGTGGGCAGATCAGCTTCGAGACACCGATGATGTTCGCACTGGGCTTCCTGGTGACATTCCTCTTCGGCGGTCTGTCCGGTGTGCTGCTGGCGGCGCCGCCCATCGACTTCCACGTCTCCGATTCGTACTTCGTGATCGCGCACTTCCACTACGTACTGTTCGGCACGATCGTGTTCGCGGTGTTCGCCGGCATCTACTTCTGGTTCCCGAAGATGTTCGGCCGGATGCTCGACGACCGGCTCGGCAAGGTCCACTTCTGGCTGACCTTCATCGGCTTCCACACCACCTTCCTGGTGCAGCACTGGCTCGGCACCGAGGGCATGCCCCGCCGGTACGCCGACTACCTGCCGTCGGACGGCTTCACGTTCCTGAACACGTTCTCCACGATCGGCTCGTTCGTGCTGGGCCTGTCGACGCTGCCGTTCCTCTACAACTGCTGGAAGTCCTACAAGGTCGGCCAGCTGGTAAACGTCGACGACCCGTGGGGCCACGGCAACTCGCTGGAGTGGGCCACCTCGTCACCGCCGCCGCTGCGGAACTTCGACCGGATGCCGCGCATCCGCTCGGAGCGCCCGGCCTTCGACGCGAAGTTCCCCGAGCTGGCCGCCGGCCACACGCTGGCCGGCCCACCCGAGGGCGGCGCCCGAGTACTGACGAGCGAGGCCGACGGCGGTGCCTCCTACCAGGAGGACACTTCCGCCAACCGCGACCACTAGTTCCACCGCTTCAGCCGAGCCGGCCCGCCCTCCTCACCAGGAGGGCGGGCCGACCGCATTCCAAGCCGTGTTTCATTCAGCGTTGCTGGCTCGCGTTGCTGGGTTGGCGCGCTGTTTGGTCGCGGCGGGCGACTCGGGGGACATGATCGTCGCGCGGGCGCTTGACGCCGGCGGGTCTTCAGGCGCCTTCGGGTCCGATTCCCGCATGCCGGGCCGCTTCCGTTTCCGGAAGTATGGGGTCTGAGCGGCCGACACTCCGCGCTACGCAAGCTGCACCTGGCCGGCTGCAGCGCGGGCGGAAATCGTAGATCTTGGAAAGCTAGGCCACTCAGCGGGTAGGTAAATCGACTAGTTCGAGGCTCAGCCTGCCGTGAGCGCGCCAATATGCCTGATATCTAGTGGTTGGTGGAATGCGATCGTCCACCTTGTGGACGCAGCGGCCAATAGGGAAGACGGGTCTGCGTCCGGCAGCCGGTGACCCGCGGGTGGGGCGACGGTGTGTGGCCGGCACGGGGGCGATCAGCGGATGGCCAGGCGGCGGATGGCGGCCTTCAGGGCTGGGGCGTTCAGCGGGCGGTTGGTGGTCAGCATGTGGAGCATGGTGCCGTCCAGCAGGGCCGAGATGTCGTGGGCCGGTTGGTCACCCACGTGCGGGGCCAGGAGCGCGTGCAGGCCCTGGAGCCAGTCGCGGCCCAGCGGCTGCAGGGCGGCGTCGCGGGCCGCGGCCACGCAGAGTTCGAACTCGATCTGGGCGCGGCGGCGGTCCGACATGTACTCGTCGACCAGTGCGACCAGGCCGTCGACCAGGTCGGGGGCGCTCTCCAGGCGGTCGGCCCACCGGCGCAGGTCGGCTTCCTGATCCTCGGCGGCCTTCCGCAGAGCAGCGGCGATCAGCGCGTCGAGCGTCGGGAAGTAATAGGTGGTGGCACCCAGCGGCAGGCCGGCCCGCGCGGCGACGGCGCGGTGCGTCGTCCGCCCGATGCCGACCTCCGCGATCACCTCGATCGTCGCCTCGGCAAGCGCATCCTTCCGCGCCTGCGGATCCCGCGCCCGCCGTCCGGGTGGCGTCGCCGAGGCAGGCTGGCCGCCCCTAAGCGTGGCCGTGTCCGGCCCAGCCGTTGCCGGGCCGGCCGGGGGCGGCTGAGCCGGCGGGTGCGCGGGGGGCCGCTGGGAGGTCGCCGGGTGGGTGGGGGGCGGCTGGGGGGCCGCTGGGGTTGAAGTCAGTGGGAACCGCCGAGGTTGAGGGTTACTACGCCGGCGATGATCAGGCTTACGCCTGCCACCTTGATCAGCGTGATGGGCTCGCCCAGGAACGCGGCGCCGATCGCGACGATCGCGGCGGTGCCCAGGGCTGACCACAGAGCGTAGGCCACGCCCACCGGGACACCCTTCACCGCCTGGGACAGGGCGACCAGCGAGATCGCGTAACCGGCCAGGCAGACCACCGTCGGCCACAGCCGGGTGAACCCCTCGGTCGACTTCATGAGACTGGTAGCGACGATCTCTGCGGCTATGGCAGCCAGCAGATACACGTACGACACTGTTGCACCTCTTCTTGTACGTTCGTACAAGTACGATCGTACAGTAACTCTGAGAAAAGCTCACAACGCGATTTGGTCGGCCGATAGGCCGGGTTTAAAGGCCGAACGGGGCGGCGTAGCGGACCGTGCCGGCCGGCAACCGGCGGGCCTGGTCGAGGGTCAGGGCCATCAACGCCTCGTCGGGCACCTTGATAGTCAGGTGGATGCCGGCCTCCGAGGCCCGCCGGAAGCCGAAGCGCGGGTAATAGCCGGGGTGGCCCAGGACGATCACGAACGCCTCGCCCATTGACCGGGCCGCGGCCAGGGCGGCGTTGATCGCGGCCGTGCCGGCGCCGGTTCGCTGGTGGTCGGGGCGCACCGAGCATGGCGCCAGGCACAGGGCCGGCACCTCGTCGACGTGGCAGCGGGTCAGCAGTGCATGCCCGACCACCTCGCCGGCGGGGGTGGCCGCGACCAGGGACAGGCCGTCGATCCAGGCCGGGTCGGAGCGAAGGGCGTCGACCAGGTCCGCCTCGGCGGTCGTGTCGAAGGCGGACGCCGTGATGTCGCGGATGGCGACGACGTCCGCCGCCGTCTCGGTGCGGGTCACCCAATCAACCATGCCGTGGACCCTAGTGGCGGCCGGCCGCCTCGCGGCGCAGTTGCCGGATCGATGGTCATTGGCCGGCTGTCGGCTCGGTGTCCGTCGGTCCCGTGCCCTCTGCCGGCGGAGCATTGACGTAGATGGACGGACCGCCGTATTCACGCAATTTCAGATCGACCAGCATGGCCACGATGCCCCAGGGCAGCAAGACACGCAGAACCCGGTAGGCGGCGTCGCGGCGACTGGCGGCGTAGCTGAAGGCGCTGGCCAGCACGAGAAGGAGGAGTATTGACGTGTACCCGAGGACGACCGCCGGGAGGACCCAGGAGGGCATGAGCAGCCCCTCTCGCAGGAGCTTGTCAAGCGCGCCCCGTCGGCGCGCCAGCATCTACAGCTTGACGCCACTTGCCGGAATTTGGCAAGGTGGGCGAAGTACGTTGGCATGGTCGGGGTGGGTCCGGGGGTGGTGGGGTGGCGATCGCACTACCGAGCGCTGAGCGCCTGCCCACCGGTCCGCGCCGCGATCTCGTGGCGGCCATGCATGATCTGTATGACCGTGCCGGCCAGCCCGCCACCCGGGACGTCGCCCGGCGCACACAGCGCAACACCGGATATGAGTCCGTTTCGCATGAGACGGTCGGTGCGATGCTGCGCGGGAGCGCGATTCCCGCCTGGTCCAAAGTGCAGGCGATGGCGGTGGCACTTGCCGCGATGGGTGTCGCGAATGTCGATGTCCGGGCGGTGCTGGCGCGGCTCAACGGGCTGTGGCTCGAAGCTCGGAAGGTCGACGAGATCTCGACCCCCTCGACCGTTCCCCACCGTTCGGCGTCGCCGTCCAACCAGAGGCCAGCCGTTCCGGTCCGGCCGAGCCCGCCGCCGGCGCTGGTCGGTGACATTCCGGTGCGGGACTCCCTGTTCGTCGGCCGCGACACGCTGATGAACCAACTGGACCAGGCTCTTGGTGATCGGTCGTTCGGTGCCGCGGTGCTGCACGGACCGGGCGGCGTGGGTAAGAGCGCGCTGGCGGTGGAATACCTGTATCAGCACGCCGACCGATACCAGGTGGTGTGGTGGGTGCCCGCAAACGGCAGTCAGGCCGCCAGCACCTCGCTCGTCACTCTCGCCGAGCGGCTGGGACTGGCATGGCGTTCCAGCGCCCGGCAGGCGGTCGCCGAGTTGATCGGCGAGTTGGAGTCGGGTGACCGCCGATACCTGCTGGTCTTCGACGATGCCGCCGACCCCGACATCCGGCAGTTGCTGCCGTTGGCCGGCGGCCATGTCATCGTCACCACCTCCGATCCGGAGTGGATCGACTGGGGTCTCGGCCCGGCCGTCGAGGTGCCGGTGATGCATCTGGCCGAAGCCGCAGATCTCCTGCGTGGGCACGACCCGGATATCTCCGAGGAGGAGGTCGTCGCGGTGTTTCACGCCGTTGGTGGCCTCCCCTCGGTCCTGGCTCAGCTGGTCGCGGTGCGTCAGGTAACCGGAAGTACGTGGCCGAGCCTGCTGGCCGATCTCGCCGAGCAGAGGTCGGCCCCGGATGAGGCCGTGGTCCGCATCGCCGTGTCCCGCCTCGCCCAGACGAATCCGGGCGCGGAGCTTCTCCTGCCGCTGTTCGCCTGGTTCGCCCCCGGGCCGGTGGCGGTATCGCTGTTGCGTGCCGAACGGGGTGCCGACCTCGAGCCGCGGCTGGCTCGGTTGCTCCACAACCCTGTCTCCTTCGAGCGAGCCCTGCGGGACCTGACCCGTTACGGGCTGGGCCGGGCCGACTCCGTCCGAGGGCAGATCGAGGTGTTGCCGTCAGTCCGGCAGTGGCTGCCTCGATTGTTCGATGCGGACGAGATGAGCCGGGCAAGGCTGGCGGTGCAGGCGTTACTCATCGCTGCTGATCCCGGCTCGCCGGACGAACTGCCGAGCTGGGACAAACATCGCGCGATAGCGCCGGAAGTGCGCCCGTCTGGCCTGATCGGCTCGTCGTTGCCGGCCGCTCGCCGGGCGATTTACCACCAGATCCGCTACCACTACCTCACCGGCGAGTACGAGAACGCCGTCGAACTGGCCCAGTCGGCGGTCACCAATTGGCAGGACCGTCGAGAGGACGGGAACGAGGGGCTGATCCTGGTGGCCCAGCGGGAGTGGGCGAACGCCCTGCGAGCTCTCGGCCGGTATGACGGTGCCCGCCGGTTGACCCAGGAGGCCCTGGCCCGGCTCCGCGACGACGACGAAGGTGCGCGGCCGAGTCTGACCGCGTCCCACCTGGTCGACCTGCGTATCGCCGGCGATTATCGGGAGGCGGTGGCACTCGCTCGACAGGCTGCTGACGAATACCCTCCGCTCCGCGCGGAATTGGCCCATTGCCTGCGCCTGGCCGGAGACTTCGCCGCCGCGGCGGCGGCGGACCGGGAATCGCCGGCCTCGCGCGGGTCACTTACCCGGGTCAACGCGATTGCCGAGGATCTTTACGGGTTGGGCCGCCTCGCCGACGCACTGCGGATACTCGGCGAGTCCGAACCGGGGGACGAAGTCGTCGACGGGCGGCCGATCGTGCTGGCGAGGCGGACGGCGGCATTGGCCCGCCGTGGTCTCGGCGCGGTGTCGGAGGCGACCGTCGCGTTGTCCCGGCTACACCGGGACAGCACGACGGCCTTCGGCCGTGATGACGAGACGGCCCTCGCGGTCCAGGTCAGCTACGCCAACACGCTGCGTGAGTCGGGCGACGGGTACGGCGCACATGCGATCGCCGTCGAGGCGGTCGACGGGTACCGGCGCCGGCTGGGGCTGCGCAACCCGCTCACTCTGGCGGCCGAGGTGAACCTGGCCAGCACACTGCGGGCCAGAGGCGAGCGCCGAGCGGCGCGGAAAGCCGACACGGTCACCCACGGCGCGCTGGTCGACCGCGTGGGTCAGGATCACCCGTTCACCGTGAGCGCCGCCGTTAACCTGGCGACCGATCTGGCGCTCGCCGGTGAGGTCGAAGCCGCCCACCGGCTGTCCGAGCGGGCCTATTGGTCGGCCCGCGAACACCGTGGCGCCGTTCACCCCGACACGCTGGCAGCCGGCGCCAATCTCGCGTTGGACCACGCCGCGGTCGGCAACGATTCCCCGGCCGAAGAGTTGCGGAACCTCGCGCTCCACGAACTCGAGGACACATTCGGAGACGAACACCCGTGGGTGCGCGCCGTGCGCGAGGGCACCCGCATCGAGCTCAGCATCGAGCCACCCTCGCTGTGATTCGTGGCTAGTGCCGCCCGGCCGGGCTGGGTACTGATTCATGGGGCATCGGCTGTTGTGGGATTGCCGCAGCCGGGCCCGCTGGACCGGCGGCCAGGACGTCGGCGGAGGGGAAGGCGGCGGGCTCTTGCCCAGCGTCGGTGCGGCGGTGGAGCAGTTCGGCCGGGAGGACCGCCAGGGCTATCAGGGCGCCGACGCCGCCGACCGCTACGAAGCCCCACGCCGGGGAAAGGGTGTCGGCGGCCAGGCCGGCCAGCGGGCCGCCGAGGGCCACGCCCACCGTCAGGGACGAGTTGTGCAGGCCCATCGCCTCGCCGCGGGCCGCGGCGGGGGTCAGGCGGCTCACCGCGTCGGCGCTGGCCGTGATCGTGGGGGCGCACAGGGCGCCGCACGGGATCAGCAGGATGGCCAGCAGCCACCAGTGCGCACTGCCGAGGGCCACCGCCACGGTCAGCACCGCCATCGGGGCCAGCAGCGCGACCGCCGCCAGGCGGCGGCTCATCGTGCCGTAGGCGAAGCCGCCCAGCAGCGAGTAGAGCGCCCACAGCGTCATCACCGGGCCGGTCCAGCCGATCTCGCCATTCTCCCGGAGCACGGCCACGACGGCCACGTCGGTGCCGGAGAGGACCAGGGTGGCGGCCATGGTCACGGCCAGGATCGCCACGAAGCGGGGGCGCAGCCAGGAACGGCGGGAGACCCGCTCGCCGGACGCCACGGACGCCTCGTGTGCGGCGCGGACCGGTGGGTTGAGCAGCCACAGGCCCAGGCCGGACAGGAGAATGCCGGCGCCGATGGTGAGCATCGCGACGCGGGGGCCGGGGCCGGTGGCGATCAGCACGCCCAGCGCAGGGCCGGTCATGAACGAGAGCTCGGTGGTGATCGAGTCGAGGGCGAACGCGGGCAGCCGCTGGGCCTCGGGGGTCAGCGCGGCGATCGACTGGCGGGCCACGGCGAACGCGGGCAGCGCCAGGAAGCCCCCGAACAGGGCCATCACCAGCAGCACCGGATAGGACACGCCCTGCGCCACCGACCAGAAGATGACCTCGGCGACCGTGGTCAGCACCAGGATCGGGCGCAGGCCGCGGTGGTCGATCAGGCGGCCCATCACCGGCGCGCCGACCGAGCCGCCGATGGTGAAGGCGGCGCCGACCAGGCCGGCGGCGCCGTAGCCGCGGCCCAGATCGGTGACCACGTGGAGGGTCAGGACGACGGCGCTGGCCGCGATCGGGATGCGGGCGAGCGTCGCCACCGCGAGCAGTGACTTGATCCGGGGCAACGCGAGTGTTTCGCGGTAAGGCGTGAGCAGCATGTGGTTCCTGACCTCCGCCCGTCATCCTGCCCCGGGGGTACGACAGAAAACCAACCACTTATGGCGGTAGGAAACCTATGAAACCCGAGGTGAGCCGGACATTTCGATCGATGCGGTGCGGAATTCCACCAGCGCCGCCTCGGTGGTCCCGGGCGCCACGCCGGCGGTGAGGTCCAGCAAGACCGTGGTGGCGAAGCCTTCGGCGCGGGCGTCGAGCGCGGTGGCGCGTACGCAATGGTCGGTTGCGATTCCCACCACATCGACCTCGGTCACGCCGCGGCCGCGCAGCCAGTCGGCCAGGGTGGCGCCGTCCTCGGCGTGGCCCTCGAAGCCGGAGTAGGCCGCCTTGTGCTCGCCCTTGTGGAAGATCTCCTCGACCCGGTCGGTGACCAGCGACGGGTGGAAGTCGGCCCCGCCCGAGCCGACCACGCAGTGCGCCGGCCAGGTGTCCAGGTAGTCGGGGTGGTCACTGAAGTGGTTTCCGGGGTCGATGTGCCAGTCCTTGGTGGCGACCACGTGGTCCCAGCGGCCGGTGTCCTCGGCGAGAACCCGGGTGACCTCGGCCGCGACGGCGGCGCCACCGGTCACCGGAAGCGAGCCGCCCTCGCAGAAGTCGTTCTGGACGTCGACGATGATCAGCGCACGCGACATGAGTACCCCTAGACGGTCGGGACGATGGTGACGGGGATGGCCGGGTCGCCGGCCGAGAGCTTCAGGCCCTCCCACGGGATCGAGATCAGGCACTGCCGCAGGTGCTCGCGGGACTCCTGGATGGTGGGCTGAGGTGCCACCTCGCCGGCCGCCACGAAGGAGTGCTGGAGCAGCCGGTCGTTCGGGAAATGATCGGGCACGCCCTGGGAGACGATGATCTCCTCGGTGGCGGTTCCGGTGGGCTTGTGACGGCGTACGGCGGTCTTGCGGCCGCCCACCGTCGCCTTGTTCTCCGAGCGCTTGACCACCGGCCGGCCGTCGACCTCGACCAGCTTGTAGACCAGGCCGGCGGTCGGCGCCCCGGACCCGGTGACCACGGCCGTGCCGGCGCCGTACAGATCGACCGGCTCGGCGGCGAGGGTGGCGATCGCGTACTCGTCCATGTCACCCGAAACGATGATCTTTGTCTCGGTGGCACCGAGCGAGTCGAGCAGCTCACGGGAGTGCTGGGCCAGCACCGACAGGTCGCCGGAGTCGATCCGGATGGCCCGCAGGCCCGGCCCGGCCACCGCGATGGCGTTCCGGATGCCCTGGGCGATGTCGTACGTGTCGACAAGCAGCGTGGTGTTCTTGCCGAGCGCCGCCACCTGGGACGCGAACGCGGTCGGCTCGTCGTCGTGCAGCAGCGTGAACGCGTGCGCCGAGGTGCCGGTGGTGGGAATGCCGTACTTCGCGCCGGCCGCCAGGTTGGAGGTGGAGGCGAAGCCGGCCAGGTAGGCAGCGCGGGCGGCGGCGATGGCGGCGTCCTCGTGGGTGCGCCGGGAGCCCATCTCGATGATCGGGCGTCCGCGGGCCGCCGTGACCATCCGGGCCGCGCCGGTGGCGATCGCGCAGTCGTGGTTCAGCACCGAGAGGATCAGGGTCTCCAGCACCACGCACTCGGCGAAGGTGCCGGCCACCGTCATGATCGGGGAGCCCGGGAAGAACAGCTCTCCCTCGGCGTACCCGTCGATGTCGCCGGTGAATCGATAGGCCGCCAGCCAGGCCGCGGTGCTCTCGTCGACGATCTGCGCTTTGCGCAGGAAGTCGATGTCTTCGTCGGTGAACCGGAAATCGCGGATCAGCTCCATCAGCCGCCCCGGGCCGGCGACCACGCCGTAACGCCGGCCGGTGGGCAGGCGGCGGGCGAAGACCTCGAAGACGCAGCTGCGGTCGGCCGTGCCGTCCTTCAACGCGGCGCTGACCATGGTCAGCTCGTACTGGTCGGTCATCAACGCGGGGGCGAAGGAGTTCACCCCCTCACCCTATTGCGCGGTCCTGCCCCTTACTAATGGTGCCTTGACCTGCGGTTCGGCGTTCCGGTTCACCGATGCGGCAAATCCGGTGGCAACATGGGGGTCATGGCGTTGCCACAGGTTGCTCCCGTCGAGACACCGGAGATCGAGGAGGCACCCGCCGATGATCGCCTTTGGGTGACTGTCGTCTGGGACGATCCGGTGAACCTCATGTCATACGTGACCTGGGTGTTTCAGAAGTTGTTCGGCTACAGCAAAGAGCGGGCCGAGCAGCTCATGCTTGATGTGCACACGAAAGGGCGGGCGGTGGTCAGCTCCGGGGCGCGCGAGCGCATGGAGATGGACGCCAACCAGCTGCATGGATACGGTCTCTGGGCGACGGTTGACCGGGCCTGAGCAACCGCGGGAGAGGGCAGATGTTCCGACGCAACGGCACCCAGTGCGTGGCCACCTTCGCGATCGACGAGGTGCGCGTGCTGCGCAAGGTCGCCGGCGAGGTGGTCGGCCTGCTGACCGACGGGATGGATCACACCGACCCGGTGGTTTCCCGGCTCTTTCCGGACATCTATCCGGATCGCCCGGACGACTCGGCCGAGTTCCGCCTGTACACCGAGGGCGAGCTGAAGACCGGGAAGATCGATCAGGCCGGCGCGATTCTCGCGGCCCTGCCCGATGAGGGCGAGGGCGAGGTACGCCTGGACGGCGAGGCCGCCGAGGCGTGGCTGCGCGCCATCAACGACGCGCGCCTGGCCATGGGCACCCGGCTCGACATCGGCGCCGAGACCGACCTCAGCGAGGAGCTGGAGCAGGCGGCGGTGCACGATCCGGGTTCCAGCCGGGTCTTCCAGCTGAGCGTCTACGCGTACCTGGGCTACCTCCAGGAGTCGCTGCTCAACGCTCTGCCGGAGATCGACTGACTGTGGCCACGGCCATACTCAGTGCCGGGAAATCTCACGGTAATGTGAACGACGTGCTGACTATCGACCGGGCGATCGTTGATGCGATCTTCGCCCACGCCCGCCGGGACCACCCCGACGAGGCCTGTGGCGTGATCGCCGGTCCGGTCGGCAGCGATGCACCCTCCCGGTTCATCCCGATGGACAATTCGGCCCGGTCGCAGACGTTCTACCAGTTCGACTCCATGGAACAGCTCCGTGTGTGGCGCGAGATGGACGACAACGACGAGGAGCCGGTGGTCATCTACCACTCGCACACGGCCACCGAGGCCTACCCCTCGCGGACGGACATCAACCTGGCCGGCGAGCCGGGCGCGCACTACGTGCTGGTGTCGACCCGCGAGCCGGGTCTCGACGAGATCCGGTCGTTCCGCATCGTGGACGGTGCGGTGACCGAAGAAAAGATCGACATCGTGGATGCGAAGGTAGACGCGTGAGTGTCGGAGTGCAGTCCTACATGTTCGGGCAGAGCCCCGTGTCGGTGGTTTACGAGTGTCGCTGACGACATCCTCGTAGATCCCCTTCCGCTGTTCGACCCTTACCCAGGAGCATTTACCGACATGGCAATCGAAGTTCGCGTTCCCACCATTCTGCGCAGCTACACCGGCGGCTCGAAGGTCGTTGAGGGCGCCGGCGACACGCTGACCGCGCTCATCGACGACCTGGACGCCAAGCACAACGGCTTCAAGGGCCGGCTGATCACGCCCGAGGGTGGCCTGCACCGCTTCGTCAACATCTACATCAACGACGAGGACGTGCGGTTCCTCGGCGCCCTCGACGCCAAGCTCAACGACGGCGACTCGGTCACCATCCTGCCGGCCGTGGCCGGTGGCGCCCTCGGCTTCGCCGCCGCGGCCGCCCTCCTCGGGCGCTAACCCTTATGGCTCGTTTTGAGAGCCTGCTGGACGCGTGTGGGGGCACGCCGCTGGTCGGCCTGCCCCGCCTGTCGCCGACGGTGCCCGACGGGGCACCGCCGGTGCGGCTCTGGGCCAAGCTCGAGGACCGCAACCCGACCGGCAGCGTCAAGGACCGGGCGGCGCTGTACATGGTGCGCGAGGCCGAGGAGTCCGGCCACCTGCACCCGGGCGACACGATCCTCGAGCCGACCAGCGGAAACACCGGCATCGCGCTGGCCATGGTGGCGAAACTGCGCGGCTATCGTCTCGTCTGCGTGATGCCGGAGAACGTCTCCGGCGAGCGCATCCAGATCCTCCGGATGTACGGCGCGGAGATCATCTTCTCGCCGGCCGCGGGCGGGTCCAACCAGGCCGTGGCCACCGCCAAGCAGATCGCCGCCGACCACCCCGACTGGAAGATGCTGTACCAGTACGGAAACCCGGCGAACGCCCGTGCGCACTACGAGACCACCGGTCCGGAGCTGCTGCACGACCTGCCGACGATCACCCACTTCGTGGCCGGGCTGGGCACCACCGGCACGCTGATGGGCACCGGCCGGTTCCTCAAGGAAAAGGTCGACGGCATCCAGATCATCGCGGCCGAGCCGCGATACGGCGAGCTGGTGTACGGCCTGCGCAACATCGACGAGGGCTACGTGCCCGAGCTGTACGACGCGAGCGTGCTGGACCGCCGCTTCTCGGTGGGCACCAGGGACGCCGTGCTGCGCACCCGTCAGCTGGTCGAGGTGGAGGGGATCTTCGCCGGGTTCTCCAGCGGGGCGATCCTGCACGCGGCCCTCGCCGTCGCGCACGAGGCGGTCAAGGCCGGCCGCCGCGCCGACGTGGCCTTCCTGATCGCCGACGGCGGCTGGAAGTACCTGTCGACCGGCGCGTACGGCGGCACCCTGAACGACGCGGAAGAGGCCCTCGAAGGGCAGCTCTGGGCTTAGTAGAAAATGGCGATCAGGATGTCGATCGCCAATGGCGCCGTGGCTGCCACCATTAGCAGCCACGGCAGGGCCCGGCGGTGGATCGACAGGAACGATCCGACGACCAGGGCCACGCTCAGAAGTCCGAAAAAGGACAGGGTCGGGACGTACCAGAATGGCGTACCGCCGAAAAGCTTGACCATTGCGCGCAGCCCGACCCCGACGCCGGTCAAGCCGAGCGCGGCGGCGTAGAGCGCCATGGTCAACAGCCGCGCCGGGGATGGCGCCGGGTCATCCGCCGCAGGAAAGCGGAAGAGCGTTTCGCGGTCCCCGAACGTCGTGGATGCCGGTGTACTCTCCCAGCCACCGAACGGCATGATCTCTGCCGCCTCGGTTCGCGTGGTGCGGTTCTGTTCGACCGTTGTCACGTTGTCCCCGTCTGTTCCGTCCCAAGAAGTCCTCACTTTGTGCAACGCAAACGACTCACCGGACGTAACGGGAATTGCGCTAATGACCGAGGTCACGGGCGGTGTGATGTACGTTGTCGATTTGGCGACAAATCGATCAGACGTTTACTTGCCGCGCAGGTCGCGAAGTACGCTTCGCTCCGTGATTGACTGGTCTGGAGAGACTGCCACGGACCGGTCCAGCGGGGCGTGGACGACCCAGCGTGAGGCAGAGGGACCCGCATGCGACTGACCGTTCTCGGCTGCGCCGGCAGTTTTCCCGGCCCCGAAGCGGCTTGTTCCGCCTATCTCGTCGAGGCCGATAACTTCCGGCTTCTCATCGATTTCGGCTCCGGCTCGATGTCGGCCCTGCAGCGGTACTCGGACATGAACGCGATCGACGCGATCATCCTGACTCACCTACATTGTGACCACATGTTGGACGCCTGCACCTACATCGTGGTCCGGCGGTACGACCCGCGCGGGGCGCACGAGCCCATCCCGGTCTACGCGCCGCTGGGGGCGGCCGAGCGGATCTCCGCGGCCTACAGCTCCGACAACGAGACCCTCGACGACGTCTACACGTTCTACGGCCTTCAGCCGGGCACGTTTCCGATCGGACCGTTCACGATCACGGTGGACCGGGTCAACCATCCGATCGAGACGTACGGCGTGCGGATCGAGCACGGCGGCCGGGTGATCGCGTACTCGTCAGACACCGCCCCCTGCGAGCCCCTGCTGCGGCTGGCCGCCGGAGCCGATCTGTTCCTGTGTGAGGCGAGTTACCTGGACGGCGTGGACAATCCGCCCGGCCTGCACCTGACCGGCGGAGAAGCCGGCGAAGCGGCCACCAAGGCCGATGTGGGCAGGCTTTTGCTGACCCATTTGATACCTGCGTGGTTCTCCGAGGCTTCTATTGTGGATGCGGCCACCGCGGCTTATACCGGCCCGGTTGAGGTGGTTCGCCCCGGCGCCCGGTACGATCTCTAAGGCCTGAGCCGGGGGACAGGGGTCGCACGCGCCGTCGTACCACCGGATCATGATCTTGGAGTTGCTGCATGCGCATTGTCCGGCTGGCCAACTTCGTGACAACTCATACCGGTGGCCTCCGGACGGCGTTGCGCAATCTCGGCGAGGGTTACCAGCGTGCGGGCCATGAGGCGATCCTCATCGTGCCCGGCCGCGAGCGCTCCGACATCGAGACCTCCCAGGGCCGCGTGATCACGCTGCCCAGCGCGCCCCTGCCCCGCACCGGCGGTTACCGCGTGATGGCCGGCCGCGGCGAGCTCACCCGGCTGCTCGACTCCCTCGAGCCCGACCGCATCGAGGTCTCCGACCGGGCCACCCTGCGCTGGACCGGCAGCTGGGCCCGGAAGCGCGGCGTCGGCTCGGTGATGGTCTCGCACGAGACGCTGGCCGGCCTGCTCGGTGTCTGGGGCATGCCCAAGCGCGACCACGTGGCCGACCGGCTCAACCTGCGCACTGCGGAGAACTTCGACACCATCGTCTGCACCACCGCGCTCGCGGCGGCCGAGTTCCGCCGGCTGGGCGTGCCCAACCTGGTCGAGGTGCCGCTCGGCGTCGACCTCGACGAGTTCCACCCGTCCCGGTTCGATCCGGCGATCCGGGCCCGCTACGCCCGGCCCGACGAACTGCTGGTGGCCTACTGCAGCCGGCTGTCCGGGGCCAAGCGGCCCGAGCTGGCGGTCGACGCGATCGCCGCGCTGCGCAACGCGAAGGTGCCGGCGGTGCTCGCGGTGGCCGGGGACGGCACGCGCCGGGCGGCGCTCGCGTATCGCGCGGCGCGGCTTCCGGTGCGGTTCGCCGGCCACATCGCCGACCGCTCCGCGGTCGCGGCGCTGATGGCCAGCGCCGATGTGGTCGTTTCACCGGGTCCGGTGGAGACGTTCGGCCTGGCGGCCCTGGAGGCCCTCGCTTGCGGTACGCCGGTGGTCGTCAACGCCTCCAGCGCCCTGCCCGAGGTCGTCGGCGAGGCCGGCATCGCGGTGGCCGGCACCCCGGAGGCGTTCGCCGACGGTGTGCGCACCCTGATGCGGCGTCCCGAGGCGGAGCGGCGGGCGGCGGCCCGGTCCCGGGCCGAGGGCTTCAGCTGGGACCAGGCCGTGGACGGCTTCCTGCGGGCGCACGGCGCGCTGCCCGCGGCGGTCGCGAGGTCGATCGCCCGGCCGCGGCCGGAAGCGGTGCTGCGCCCCTCCGTGCCCCGCATCTGAGGGTTATCCACAGGCGCGGGACCTGACAGAGCGAACCAGCGCCCGAACCAATAAGGTTCAAGGCATGGCACGACCCGACGGCCGAGCGGCCGACCAGCTACGACCCGTGACCCTCAGCCGGAAGTGGAGCATCCACCCGGAGGGGTCGGTGCTCGTCGAGTTCGGCGACACCCGGGTGCTCTGCACCGCCAGCGTCACCGAGGGGGTGCCGCGCTGGCGCAAGGGTTCCGGCCTCGGCTGGGTCACCGCCGAATACGCGATGCTGCCCCGCGCCACCAACACCCGTGGTGACCGGGAGAGCATCAAGGGCAAGGTCGGCGGCCGCACCCACGAGATCTCCCGGCTGATCGGGCGCAGCCTGCGGGCCTGCATCGACCTGAAGGCGCTCGGCGAGAACTCGATCGTCCTCGACTGCGACGTGCTGCAGGCCGACGGCGGCACCCGCACCGCCGCGATCACCGGCGCCTACGTCGCGCTGCACGACGCGGTCAACTGGCTGGCCGACCGCAAGTCCCTGGCCGGCAAGGTGGACAAGGTCATGCACCGCTCGATCCAGGCGGTCAGCGTCGGCATCATCGACGGCGAGCCCCGCCTCGACTTGATGTATTTGGAGGATGTCGCCGCCGAGGTCGACATGAACGTGGTGTGCACCGGCGACGGTGACTTCGTCGAGGTGCAGGGCACCGGCGAAGACGGCGTGTTCAGCCGCGACCAGCTGAATGCCCTGCTCGACCTCGGGGTCCTCGGGTGCGCCGAGCTGGCCGCCGCCCAGCAGAAGGCCTTGGCATGAGTTCCCGGTTGCTGCTCGCCACGGCGAACAAGAAGAAGCTTGTCGAACTTCAGCGCATTCTCGACCTGGCGCTGGGCACCGAGCGCATCGCGCTGGTCGGGCTCGGTGACTTCCCCGACTACCCCGACGTGCCCGAGACCGGGCTGACCTTCGGGGAAAACGCCCTGATCAAGGCGCGCGAGGGGGCCAAGCGCACCGGGCTGCCGACGGTGGCCGACGACTCCGGCATCGCGGTCGACGCGCTCAACGGGATGCCCGGGGTGTTCAGCGCGCGCTGGTCCGGTGGGCACGGTAACGACGGGGCCAACCTCGAGCTGGTGCTGGCCCAGATCTCCGACGTCGGCGACGACCAGCGGGGTGGCGCGTTCGTGTGCGCGGCCGCGCTGGTGCTGCCCAATGGGCGCGAGCACCTGGTCGAGGGCAAGCAGCGCGGCACGATCCTGCGGGCGCGGCGCGGCGAGGGCGGCTTCGGTTACGACCCGATCTTCCTGGGCGAGGGCCAGAGCCGCACGAACGCCGAGCTGACCCCGGCCGAGAAAGACGCGATCAGCCACCGCGGCAAGGCGTTCCGCGAGCTGGCCAAGGTGATCGCCAAGGAGCTCCCGAGCTAGACCACGACGTTGACCAGCTCGGGGGGTCGCACGATCGTGCGGGTCACCGACAGGCCGGCGACGGCTGGGGAGGCCAGCGCCAGCGCGGTCAGGTCGGCCTCGGTGATGTCGGCCGGGACCTCCAGGCGGTCGCGCACCTTGCCGTTGACCTGCACGGCGCACACGACGGTGCGCTCGGCGGCCAAGGTCGGGTCGATGATGGGCCAGCCCGCCTTGGCGATGCCGGGCGGGTGGCCCAGGCGCGACCACATCTCCTCGGCGGTGTAAGGCGCGAACAGCGACAGCACGACGGCGATCGCCTCGACGGTCTCGCGCCGGGCGGGATCGTCGGCGGGTGCCTCGCGGGCGGCGGTGACCAGCTCCATCAGCCGGGCGATGGCCACGTTCAGCCGCCGGGCCTCGATCAGCTCGGTGATCACCCGCAGCAGGCGATGCGTGCTGCGGCGCAGCTCGGTGTCGCCGCCGACGGCGACCGTGGGGACGCGGTCGGTCAGGGACAGGGTGCGGGACAGGAAGCGGACTGAGCCGCCCGGCGAGATGTCGGCCCAGTCGATGTCCTCCTCCGGCGGGCCGGCGAAGACCATCGCCACCCGGACGGCGTCTACGCCGTACCTCTCGATCTGTTCGCCCAGGTCGACCATGTTGCCCTTGGTCTTGCTCATGGCGGCGCCGTTCAGGATCACGTGGCCCTGGGTGGTCAGGGCGCGGAACGGCTCGGTGAAGTCGACCAGGCCCAGGTCGTACAGGACCTTGGTGAAGAAGCGGGCGTACAGCAGGTGCATCACCGCGTGTTCGGGGCCGCCGAAGTACTGGTCCACCGGGCGAACCGTGGCCGGGTCGAACGGGCCCTGGTCATACGCGGGGTTGGGGTAGCGCAGGAAATACCAGCTCGAGTCGACGAACGTGTCGATCGTGTCGGTGTCGCGCTTCGCCTGGCTACCGCAGTTCGGACACGCCACCGACACCCAGTCGGTGGCGGCGGCCAGTGGCGAGACGTCCTTCGGGGCCAGTTCGGCGCCGCGCAGGTCGGGCAGGCGCACCGGCAGCTCGTCGTCGGGGACCGGGACCTCGCCGCAGGCGAAACAGTGCACGATCGGGATCGGGCAACCCCAATACCGCTGCCGGGAGATCAGCCAGTCGTGCAGGCCGGGGATCCAGTTGCGCTGCATGGTCAGGATGTGGGCGGGCCAGCGGCCTTCCAGCTCGGACATGTCGGCCAGCAGCCGGTCCGCGTACGCGGTGATGCGCAGGAACCACTGGGTCAGCTCGCGCTGGATCACCTCGCTGCCGCACCGCTCGCAGCGGCCGGCTATTACCTGCTCGTTGGCCAGCACCGTCCGGTCGGCCGGGCACCAGTTGACCGCGGCCCGGGCGCGGTAGGCCAGCCCGCGTTCGAAGAACCGCAGGAACAGCCACTGCGTCCAGCGGTAGTAGGACGGGTCGCTGGTGTGCAGCCGGGTCGCCCAGTCGAACGAGATCGCGTAGCGGCGGAACGACTCGGCCTGGGTGGCGATGTTCGCGTACGTCCAGTCGGCGGGGTGTTGATCGCGCCGGATGGCGGCGTTCTCGGCGGGCAGCCCGAACGAGTCCCAGCCGACCGGGTGCAGCACGTCGAAGCCCTGCTGCGTCCAGTAGCGGGCGATCACGTCGCCGATCGCGTACGCCTCGGCGTGGCCCATGTGCAGGTCGCCGGAGGGGTAGGCGAACATGTCGACCAGGTATCGGCGTTCCCGGGCCGGGTCGTGCGTGGCGAAGAGGCCCAGCGACTCCCACACCGGCAGCCAGCGTTCCTGCAGTGCGCGAAA
Organism: Paractinoplanes tereljensis; assembly: GCF_016862435.1. Classification (GTDB taxonomy): domain Bacteria; phylum Actinomycetota; class Actinomycetes; order Mycobacteriales; family Micromonosporaceae; genus Actinoplanes; species Actinoplanes tereljensis. The sequence goes on along the minus strand of NZ_BOMY01000012.1, from coordinate 143,652 downwards.
GTCATAGCCCGTCATGTGCGGAAGCTAGCCGGAAACGTCGTTTTCCCGCGCCCGTTTTCCCGCGAGCCGGACCACCCGGGCCGCCAACCCGGGCCGGAACAGCGCCGACGCGGGCTCGACCAGATGCTGTACGCCGAGCAGCGCCCGGTAGATATCCGGGTCGACCTGCGAGGCCAGCGCGACCTGCCGGGTGTACCGGCTGCGCACGGCGAGCCCGGGCGAGCGGCCGGCCGCGAACTGCCAGGGCGCCTCGAGCCGTTCGGCAGCGGTCGCGTAGTAGTCGCGGACCGTCTCGGCGTCGGCCGTGCGCTGGTGCCGGTCGAGCACCTTGCCCAGCGTGCTCGCCGCCAGGATCGCGCAGGTCATGCCCTGCCCGTACAGCGGGTTGAGGCTGCCGACCGTGTCGCCCAGCGCGACATAGCCGCCGGGCGCGCGATCCATCTTCTCGAAGAGCCGGCGGCGCGCGGCCGGGAACTGCGCCACCGACACGTCGCTGAGCGGCTCGGTCCGGCTGATCAGCTCGGGGATGATCCGATCGGGTAGCCGGTCGACGCAGTCCAAGAAATCGGTCAGGTGCCGTCCGCCCGCGCCGATCAGCCACCGGTCGCCCTCGATCGGCACGGCCATCCCGAACCCGTTCTCGGACTGGGTGAAGGCCGCCCGCCACGGCCCGAGATCGCCGGGGTAACGCCGGTAGACCCGGGTCGCGTAGCCGATGCCGACCGGGACCTCGATCTCCGGCGGCGGGTTGAGGCCGAGCGACCCCAGCCACCGGTCCGATCGGGAGCCGCGGCCGGAGCAGTCGACGACCAGGGAGGCCGGCAGCGTCTCGCCGGTGTCGAGGACGACGCCGTTGACCGCGTCGCTGCGACCGGCCAGCCCGGACACCGCGACCTGGTCGCGGATCGTCACCCCGGGCAGGGCGCCGGCCCGGGCCCGGAGCACGGCTTCCAGCTGGGGCCGGCTGACCGAGATGGTGGCCAGGCCGGTGCCGACCGCGGGCCAGCGCCGGCCGAAGCGGTAGTTGCACATCTCGCTGCCGGCGTCGATCGGGGTGCCGCCGAGCGCGATCAGCTCCCGCTCGAGGCCGGGGAACAGCACGGACAACTCCCGCAGCCCGGCGACGAGCAGGACGTGCGGGTGCAGGCCCTGCGGCACACCCCGCCGCGGCGAGGCGGAGAACGGCAGGGTGTCCCGGTCGAGGACGAGGACCTGCGCGTAGCGCCGGCTCAGGACGCGCGCGGCGGCGAGACCGGCGATGCTGGCCCCGATGACGATCGCTCGGTCGTCCACATCGGATAGTTAACTACAGGAGCGGCCCGACGTGTGTCTCGATGGCGGTGCGCAGCTCCCGTCCGGCGATAACCGCGCGGGCCTGTTCGAGGACCGGAGCCAGGAAGATGTCCGGTCCGGGCTCGCCCGCGAACGGGGCCACCGCGGCGATCGCAGCCTGGCCGGTCGGCGACGGGGTCAGCGGGGCGCGCAGTTGCAGGCCGCGCACCGCGCCGAGCAGCTCGACGGCGAGCAGCGAGGTCAGGTTGTCCAGGACGGTCCGCAGCTTCTTGGTGGCGGCCCAGCCCATCGAGACGTGGTCCTCCTGCATGCCGCTGGTCGGCAGCGAGTCGGCCGAGGCCGGCACCGCGAGCCGCCGGTTCTCGGCCACGATGCCCGCCGCCGTGTACTGGGCGATCATCAGGCCGGAGTTGACGCCGGCGTCCGGCGACAGGAACGGCGGCAGTTCGCGGTTGCGGGTCACGTCGAGCAGCCGGTCCACCCGCCGCTCGGCGATCGCACCGACCTCGGCGGCGGCGATGGCCAGGAAGTCGGCGGCGAACGCGAGCGGCTCGCCGTGGAAGTTGCCGGTCGACTCGACCCGCCCGTCCGGCAGCACCACCGGGTTGTCGACGACCGAGATGAGTTCCCGGCCGGCCACCTGAGCCGCGAAGTCCAGGGTGTCCCGGGCCGCGCCGGCCACCTGCGGGGCACAGCGCATCGAGTACGCGTCCTGCACCGCGTGCGCCAGGTCGTCCCGGTGCGAGTCCATGATCCGGGAGTCCTGCAGCAGCTTGTGGATGTTCGCGGCCGAGGCGGCCTGGCCGGGGTGCGGCCGGATCGCGTGCAGTTCCGGCATGAACGGCCGCTCCGAACCGAGCATCGCCTCGATGGCGAGTGCCGTGGTCACGTCGGCCATGGCGAACAGGTGCCGCGCGTCGTCGAGGGCCAGCAGCAGCATGCCGAGCATGCCGTCGGTCCCGTTGATCAGCGCGAGCCCTTCCTTGGCCGCCAGTTCCAGCGGCTTGAGCCCGGCGTCGGCCAGCGCGTCGGCCGCGTCGATCCGCCGGCCGTCCGACGCCAGCACCCAGCCCTCGCCGAGCAGCACGATCGCGCAGTGGGCGAGCGGGGCGAGATCGCCGGACGCGCCGAGCGACCCGTGCTCCGGCACCCACGGCGTGATGTCGTGGTTGAGCAGGTCGGCCAGCCCCTGCGCGAGCTCCGGCCGTACCCCGGAATGGCCGAGGGCGAGCGACCGCAGCCGCAGCAGCATCATCGCCCGCACCACCTCGCGCGGCATCGGCGCGCCGATGCCGGCCGCGTGCGAGCGGATCAGCGCGTGCTGCAGTTCGGCCCGGCGTGACGGGTCGATGAAGGTGCTGGCCAGCGCCCCGAACCCGGTGGAAACGCCGTAGACCGGCCGGCCGGACGCCTCGATCTTGTCGACGATCGCCCGGCTGGTGGCCATCGCCTCGACCGTGGCCGGGGCGAGTTCGACCTTGGCGTCGGCGCGGGCGACCGCGATGACCTCGGCGGGGGTGACGCCGGTGGGCAGAACAGTGATCATTGCGGTACTCCGTTGCGCAGAACAGTGCGAATCAGGGGGACTCCGGGCCGATAGGCCAGGTGCAGGTGGGACGGTGCGTCAAGCACGATCAGATCGGCGCGGGCGCCGACGGACACCACCCCGACGTCGCTGCGGCGCAGCGCGCCGGCTCCGCCTAAGGTCGCGGCCCGCACTGCCTCGGCCGGGGTCATTCGCATTTCCCGTACGGCGAGGGCAATGCAGAAAGGCATCGAGGACGTGTACGACGAACCGGGGTTGCAGTCGGTCGCCAGCGCCACTGTCACACCCGCGTCGAGCAGCCGCCGAGCATCCGGATAGGTCGACCGGGTGGAGAATTCGGCTCCCGGCAGCAGGGTGGCCACGGTGTCCGAGCCGGCCAGGGCGTCCACATCGGAGTCATCGAGATGCGTGCAGTGGTCGACGCTGGCCGCGCCCAACTCGACCGCGAGCTGCACGCCCGGCCCCGGGCCCAGCTGGTTGCCGTGCACCCGCAACCCGAGGCCGGCGTCGCGCCCGGCGGTCAGGATCGTGCGCGCCTGGTCCTCGTCGAACGCTCCGCGTTCGCAGAAAACATCCATCCACTTCGCGTACGGCTTGGCGGCGGCGAGCATCGGGCCGCACACCATCGACACGTACCGCCACGGGTTGTCGGCGTGCTCGGCCGGCACGACATGCGCCCCGAGCAGCGTGGTCTCCTCGGTGAACTCGCGAGCGATCCGCAGCGACCGGGCCTCGTCCTCGACCGTGAGCCCGTACCCGCTCTTGATCTCGATCGTGGTGGTGCCCTGCTGGCGGGCCTCGAGGACCAGCCGTTCGGTGGCCTGCCGCAGTTCGTCGTCGCTGGCCGACCGGGTCGCGCCGACCGTCGTCCGGATGCCGCCGCCGGTGTACGGCTCGCCGGCCATCCGGGCCGCGAACTCCTCGGCGCGGTCCCCGGCGAAGACCAGGTGGGCGTGGCTGTCCACGAACCCCGGCAGCACCGCGGCCCCGCCGGCGTCGAACCGCCGGTCGGCGGCCGGCGCGTGAAAACTCGGTCCGACCCAGGCGATCCGCTCCCGCTCGACCAGCACGGCCGCCTTGCGGCGCAAGCCGAGCGGCCCCTCGCCATTGCTGTCGTTGGTAACCAGCTCGCCGATGTTGTCGATGAGAAGCGTGCTCATGCGACCGCCCCGGGCCAGTTGCGTATAGGTGAGCAGAACAGCGCGTATTGGTGAGCAGAGCAAAGCCTCATGACAGGGCCTCCGCCAACGCGCTCGGGACGTCGATCGTGGTGTGCTCGCCGTCGGTGACGATCTTGCGGCCGTCGGCGATGACGTGGGTGATGTCGGAGGCGGTGGCGGCCAGGATCGCGGCGGCCGGGCCGGAACCAGCGGTGCGGACCGAGTCCAAGCGAAGGCAGACCAGGTCGGCGCGGTTTCCGACGGCGATCGCGCCGGCGTCGGGCCAGCCGATGGCGGCGTGCGCGGCGGCCGCGGTGACCAGCTCGGCCGGGGTGAACCGGCCGCGCCGGCGGGTGGCCAGGCGTTCGTTCATCTCCAGGGCCCGCGCCTCCTCGAGCATGTCGATGACGGCGTGGCTGTCGCTGCCCAGGCTCAGCGGGGAACCGGCGTCGGCCAGGTCGCGGGCCCGGCCGATGCCGTCGGCCAGGTCGCGTTCGGTGGTCGGGCACATGCAGATCCCGGTCCGGCTACCGGCCAGCAGCTTCACGTCCTGGTCGGTGAGGTGGGTGGCGTGCACGGCCGTGGTGTCCGGGCCGAGGATGCCGTGCCGGTCGAGCAGCTCGGTGGGGGTGCAGCCGTGCGCCGCCCGGCACTGCTCGTTCTCGGCCGGCTGTTCGGAGAGGTGGACGTGCAGCGGTCCACGCCCGGCCAGGGCGGCCAGGTGCTGGGCGGGCACCGCCCGTACCGAATGGATTGCCGCCCCGATGATCGCGTGCGGCGCGGCAGTCAGCGCGGCCACCCGCGCGGCCCAGCGTTCCGGGTTTTCGTCGCCGAAGCGACGTTGCACGCCCTCCAGCGGCTTGCCGTCCACACTGGACTGAAGGTAGAGCGTGTCGAGCAGGGTGATCCGGAGACCGGCTTGCTTGGCCGCCTCGATCAGGGCCTGGCCCATCGCGTTGGGGTCGGCGTAGGGCGTGCCGTCGGGGGAGTGGTGCAGGTAATGGAACTCGCCGACGGCGGTGATGCCGGACAGGGCCATCTCGGCGAAGACCGCGCGGGCCAGCCGGAGATAACTGTCCGGGTCGAGCGTGCCGGCCACCTGGTACATCAGATCGCGCCAGGTCCAGAAACTGCCCGGCCCACCGCTGTGGGTGCGGCCGCGCAGAGCCCGGTGAAAGGCGTGCGAGTGCGCGTTGGCAAAGCCCGGAAGCACCAGCCCCGGCAGGCGTTCCCCGCCCGAGCCGGGACCGACCGCGGTGAACCGGCCGTCGGTCACCTCGATGCGGACGTCCCGCTCCACCCGGTCGCCCAGCCAGGCGTAGTCGGCCCGGTAGACCGTCACGTCAGCTCGCTCAGGACCCTGGCCAGCGCGTCGACCCCGGCGGCGCAGTCGGCCGGCTCGGCGAATTCGGCCGGCGAGTGCGAGATGCCGGTCGGGTTGCGCACGAACAGCATCGCCGTCGGGACCAGGGCGGACAGCACCCCGGCGTCGTGCCCGGCGCTGGTCGGCAGGATCGGGGCGTCGCCCAGCAGACCGGACAGCCGGTTGGCCAGGGCGGTGTCGAAGGTGACCTCGGAGCTCAGCGACTCGGAGGTGACCGCGACCTCGGTGCCGTCCCGGCCGGCCCGCTCGGTGGCCCGTTTGGTGACCGCCTCGACCAGCGAGTCCATCGTCGCGGTGTCCGCCGCACGGGCGTCCAGCCAGCCCCGGACCAGCGACGGGATGGCGTTGGTGGCGTTCGGTTCGACCACGACCCGGGCCATCGTCGCATGCGCGCCGGACAGTCGGGCCTCCTTGTTGGCGGCCAGCACCGTGTAGGCGAAGGTCAGCATCGGGTCGCGGCGGTCGGACATCTTGGTGGTGCCGGCGTGGTCGCCGTGCCCGGTGAAGTCGAAACGCCAGCGGCCGTGCGGCCAGATCGCGCTGGCCACCCCGACCGGGACCTCGAGCTGGCGGCCCTGCTCGATGTGCAGCTCGACCAGGGCACCGATCCGGGACTGCAGACCGGGCAGCGGGCCGGCCGGGGTCGCGCCGAGCGCCTCGCCGAAGGTGACGCCGTCCTGGTCGGTCAGCGCGGCCGCCTTGGCCGGGTCGATCGCGCCGGACAGCAGCCGGGAACCGAGGCAGGGCAGCCCGAACCGGCCGCCCTCCTCCTCGACGAACGCGACCACGGCCAGCGGAACCGACGGGGTGTGGCCGGCCGCGCGCATCTGGTCGATGGCCAGGAACGCGCTGACGATGCCGAGCGGGCCGTCGTAGCCGCCGCCGTGCGGGACCGAGTCGAAATGCGAGCCGGTCAGCACCGCGCCGCGTCCCCACGCTGCGCCCCACCAGGCGAACAGGTTGCCGTTGCCGTCGTCGGTGACCGGCATGTCCCGCCGGTCGGCCTGGTTGCGGAACCAGTCGCGGAGGACAAGTTCGGGCTCGTCGAGCGCGTACCGCAAATAGCCGCCGCTGGAGGCCCGGCCGATCGCCTCGATCTCGGCCCAGAGGGCCGAGAAGATCTTTTCGCTCATCGCGACATCGGGATGTGTACGCCGCCGGCGGCGGCCGACTCGTAGCCCGCGTCCACGTGCCGGATCACGCCGGTGCCCGGGTCGTTGGTGAGCACCCGTTCGATCTTCTGGCCGGCCAGCGCGGTGCCGTCGGCCACGCAGACCTGCCCGGCGTGGATGGACCGGCCGATGCCGACGCCGCCGCCGTGGTGGATCGACACCCAGGAGGCGCCGCTCGCGGTGTTGAGCATGGCGTTGAGCAGCGGCCAGTCGGCGATCGCGTCGGAGCCGTCGAGCATCGACTCGGTTTCCCGGTAGGGGGAGGCGACCGAGCCGGAGTCGAGGTGGTCGCGGCCGATCACCAGCGGCGCGCTCAACGTGCCGTCGGCGACCATGTCGTTGAATCGGACGCCGGCCTTGTCCCGCTCGCCGTAGCCGAGCCAGCAGATCCGCGACGGCAGGCCCTGGAAGGCGACCTTCTCGCCGGCCAGTTTGATCCAGCGGGCCAGCGATTCGTTCTCCGGGAACAGTTCGAGCATCGCCTTGTCGGTGGCGGCGATGTCCTTGGGGTCGCCGGAGAGGGCGGCCCAGCGGAACGGGCCTTTACCCTCGGCGAAGAGCGGCCGGATGTAGGCCGGCACGAAGCCGGGGAAGTCGAATGCGCGCTCGTAACCGGCCAGTTTGGCCTCGCCGCGGATGGAGTTGCCGTAGTCGAAGACCTCGGCGCCGGCGTCCATGAAGCCGACCATGGCCGCCACGTGGCGGGCCATGGAGGCCCGGGCGCGGTCGGTGAATTCCTCCGGTTTTGTCCGCGCGAATTCGGCGGCATCTTCAAGGGAAATGCCGATCGGGATGTACGACAGCGGGTCGTGCGCGCTCGTCTGGTCGGTGACGATGTCGATCGCGACGCCACGAACCAGCAGCTCGGGGACGATGTCGGCGGCATTTCCCACCACGCCGATGGAGAGCGAATTTTTTTCCGATTTAGCCGTCAAGGCCTGCTTTATCGCATCATCGAGGTCGGCTGCGATCGTGTCCAGATACCGGGTCTCGACCCGACGGCGCAGGCGGGACGGGTCGATGTCGATGACCAGGCAGACGCCGCCGTTCATGGTCACGGCCAGGGGCTGCGCGCCGCCCATGCCACCGCAACCGGCGGTCAGCGTCAGGGTGCCGGCCAGCGTCCCGCCGAACCGCTTCGCCGCCACCGCCGCGAACGTCTCGTAGGTGCCCTGCAGGATGCCCTGGGTGCCGATGTAGATCCACGAGCCCGCGGTCATCTGGCCGTACATGGTCAGGCCGAGCTTCTCCAGCCGGCGGAACTCCGGCCAGGTCGCCCAGTCGCCGACCAGGTTCGAGTTCGCGATCAGCACCCGCGGTGCCCACTCGTGCGTCTGGAAGACGCCGACCGGCTTACCCGACTGCACCAGCAGGGTCTCGTCGTTCTTCAGGACGTCCAGTTCCCGGACGATCGCGTGGAACGACGGCCAGTCGCGCGCGGCCTTGCCGGTCCCGCCGTACACCACAAGATCTTCGGGCCTTTCGGCCACGTCGGGGTCGAGGTTGTTCATCAACATCCGCTTGGCGGCCTCCTGAGGCCAACCCATTGCGGTGTACGCGCTACCGTGCGCGGCCCTGATCTCGGACATCGACCTCTCCTACGCCATGAACACGTGCCGCCGAGCGGCCGTCTGCTCAAATTCCTCGAGACGCCCCTGCGCCAGCTCGGGCGCCGCGTCACACATCGCTTGCAGAAGTACCATCGCCATCGCCATCGGCCCGGTGTGCAGGTCGAACACCAGTTGCGTGCCGACCGCGGCGGGCAGCACCACGTCGGCCAGCTCGGCCACCGGGCTCACCACCGAGTCGGTGATCGCCACGATCGCCAGCCCGGCCCGGCGGGCCTCCTGGACCACCTCGAGCGACTCGCGCGGATAGCGCGGCAGCACCACCGCCAGCATCGCCCGCGCGCCGGCCGCCCGGGCCTGGTCGAGCCGATCCGGCAGGGGTGCGTCAAGCACGCGAACGTCCGGATGCACCTTCGCCGCAAAATAGCCGAAATATCCGGCGAGTGGCGCCGCCGCTCGCAGCCCCAGCACCAGCAGCGGCCGGCTGTCCATCAGCAGCTTCGCGGCCCGTTCCACGTCGTCGAGCTGTGCGAGCTGGTCGTGCAGCCGGTTGAGGTGAACGGCCTCGGCCCGGACCGCCAGCTGCATGGCGTTGCCCTCGGCGACCGGCTCATCGCCGCCGCCGGTGAGGTCGCGCAGCTCGCGGCGCAGGGCCGGGTAACCGGAGTAGCCCAGGGCCATGGCGAACCGGGTGACCGACGGCTGGCTGACGCCGGCCAGGTCGGCGACCTCGGCCGCGGACAGGTAGGCGGCCTTGGCGGCATGCTCGACGAGGCAGTGCGCGATGCGCCGCTGGGTCGGCGTCAGGCGCGCACCGTGAAACAGGTCGAGCACCGACTTGATCACGCCTTCATTCACGCCCAGCAGCATATGCATAAAAAATTTCAGAAACCAGACCCTGGGCCGGACGTGCGAAGCTGCGAGTATGCGGATCACAACCCTGGCGACGTACCCGGTCAAGGGTTGCCACCGGATCGAGCACGACTTCGCCCAGGTAGAGCCGTGGGGACTGGTTGGCGACCGGCGCTGGATGATGGTCAACGAGGACGGCGTCGGGATCACCCAGCGTGACCTCCCGTTGCTCACCCAACTGCGCGTCCGGGTCCGCGACGGTGGCTTGGAGTTGTCGGCGCCGGGGATGCCGGATCTCGTCGTGGACGAGCCGGTCGACGGGCCCAAGGAGTTCGTGCGGGTCTTCAAGCGGCACGCGCCGACCCCCGCCCGGATCGCCGAGAGCGCCTGGAGCAGCGAGTTTCTCGGGCGCCCGGTGCGACTGGTCTGGCAGGCCGACCCGGGCAGCCGCAACGTGGGCGGCTCTTCCACCCTGTCCGAGCCGGTCAGCTTCGCCGATGGTTATCCGCTGCTGCTGGCCAACGAGGCGTCGCTCTCCGCCCTCAACGACTGGCTGGTCGGGGCCGGCGAGGAGGCTGTGCCGATGACCAGATTCCGGCCGAACCTGGTTATTTCGGGCGTGCCGCCGTGGATCGAGGACGACTGGTCCGAGCAGGGCGTGCGGTTGCGGATCGGCTCCACCGTGCTCCGGGCCGACAAACCCTGCCCGCGCTGCCTGGTCACCACGATCGATCAGGAGACCGGCGAGAAGGGCAAGCAGCCGCTGCGGATGCTCGGCGAGCGACGGCGGTTCGGCTCCGGGCTGCACTTCGCGATCAATTTGATCCCCATCACCGTTGGCTCACTGCGTGTCGGTGACGAGGTGACTGTGCTGTCACCTTCTGGGTGAAGCATGTCCCATGTGTCTTAGGTCTGTCTTAGGAAGGTTGCCCGCACTGCCGCCGCCGCGAAGGATCCGTCATCGTGACCGGACCTCGTCTGCTTTCGCCCCGCTGGCTCGCCGCCGGCGGTGCCGTGATTCTCGCCGCGGTTCTCGGCGTCGCCCTGGTGCTCCAGAACAGCGGTTCGGCCTGCGCGGCACCACCGTCCACCGCGGCCAAGACCGGCAAAGCGACCTTCTACGACCTGGGTTCCGGCACTGGCAACTGCTCGTTCCCCTCGTCGCCCGCCGACGACCTGTTCGTGGCGCTCGGTCCCGACCAGTACTCGGCCGGCGCCGCCTGCGGCACCTACCTCGACGTGACCGGCCCGAAGGGCAAGGTGCGCGTCAAGGTCACCGACTCCTGCCCGGAGTGCGATACCGGGCACCTCGACCTCAGTCGCACCGCCTTCAAGAAGATCGGCGCCGAGGTCGCCGGAATCATCCCGATCACCTACAAGACGGTCACCACGGCCTCCGCGCCCGGACCGATCAGCGTGCGGGTGAAGGAGGGCTCCTCCCAGTACTGGCTGGCCGTCCTGATCGACAACCACGCCACCCAGCTGAAGTCGGTCACGGTCAACGGCAAGACCACCCACCGCGAGGACTACAACTACTGGGTCAACGACGGCGGCGCCGGCAGCGGTCCATTCAAAATCAAGATCACCGATGTGTACGGGCATTCGGTCACGGTCAGTGGCATCAAGCTCTCGCCTTCGACAACTCAGAAGACGACCGCCCGCCTGGCGACCGGCACTTCCGGCGCCGCCTCCGGGTCTTCTCCCGTCGAGTCGGTGAAGACGAAGAAAGCGACCCCGAAGCCGACCAAGTCGTCGCCGTCGCCGGTCGTGTCATCGTCTGCCGCGCCGCTTCCCGAGTCGACCGCCACGGTGGAGCCGGCCGCGACCACCGAACAGCCCGCCGAGACGGCCGTCGACCTGGCCGCTTCCTCCTGCAAGTAGAGCTTCCGCGCCCCACTCCGCCGCGCCCCGAGCTCTGGAGCGCGCGGCCGCCGGCCGCCGGCGACGACGCATCCTCACCCCCAGGCGTCGTCGACCCGGCGGCCTCGGCCTATCGCAGTTCCAGCCACATCGAGATGTCGTCCCGGTCGTCCCCGGGCGCGACCCGGATGGCCCCGGGAATGCGGCCCACCTCGCGATAGCCGAGCCGCGCGTAGAAGTTCTCGGTGCCGTTCCCGCCCCGGACGGTGACGGCCAGCCCGGCCAGCCCCATCTTGCGGCCGACCGACTCGGCCTCCCGCATGAGCGCGGCCCCGTAGCCCCTACCTTGGCTGCGCGGAGTCACCATCACCCGCTTGAGCACCCGCCAATGATCCTTGAGCACGAACCGGTTGTCGGTCACGAACAGCAGTGCGACGAGTTCCCCGCCGTCCACCCCGATCAGTAGCCGGTCGAGCCCCGCCGTCACGCCCGCGAACGCGGCCTCGGCGACCGGTCGCACCTCCTCGGCCGTGACCGGGGCCACGAACCCGACGGCTCCGCCGGCGTTGGTGACCTCGACCCAGAGCGCGAGGATCCGCGCTCTGAGGTCTTCGTCCAGTTCCGGATCTACTACGAACTCGACACCCATATCGTCATCCTGCCCCGCCCAGCCAGGTCGACATGAACGAGGCCGAGGCGGAGATGAACAGTGTGCGGTCGCGCGGGGCGGGCTCGGTCAGCCAGGCCTCCACGACACCCACCTCGCCGTGCGCGATGAACCGGCTGAAGACCTTCGTGCGCCACTCCGCTGAGCCGGCGCCGTCAGGCAGCAGGTGCGGGTCGCGGTCGAGCAGGGCCCGGGCCGAACCCACGAAGTGCTCCACCAGCAGGCGATTGAGGACAGCGCTGCGCTGACCGACCAGCCCCGTGGTGTAGAGGGCGTCGAAACGCTGGAGATGGTCGGCGAGTTCGGCGGCCGAGCGCTCCCAGATCTCCCGGGCCGGCGCTCCGGCGATCCAGGCCATCCGGATCCGGTCGAGGTCGGCGTAAAGCACCTCGGCGAGCACGTCGGCCGGCGACGCCGCGTGTTTGTAGAAGGTGGTGCGGTTGATCCGGGCGAGCCGCACGACATCGGCCACCGCGATGTCCTCGACCGGATGGTCGGCGGCCAGCCGCAGCACGGCCTGGCTCAATCGCTCGCGGGTGCGCCGGATGCGCACGTCGACGTCCCCGGACACCATCGAAGCTTATCAGCCGCTCTGAGCAGGCATAAGCGACACCTGTTGCTTTCCTTTTCGACCGCGCGCACACTCGAAATCTCCCCGTTACCGACGCGTCTCTTTGGAGGAAGACATGAAGGCATCCGTGACCAAAGGCCTGGGTCAAGGCTTCGTCCTCGAGGAGATCGACCTGGCCGATCCGACCGGCCACGAGGTCCGCATCGAGGTGAAGGCCTCCGGCCTCTGCCACTCCGACCTGAGCGTCGCCACCTTCATCGGCGGCGAGTTCCCGGTCGTCCTCGGCCACGAGGTGGCCGGCCTGGTAACCGCCGTCGGACCGCAGGTAACCCAGGTCAAAGTCGGCGACCACGTCGTCGGCAGCCTGATTCAGTACTGCGGGGCCTGCGTGAACTGTCTGGCCGGCCGCTCCTACATCTGCCTGCACCCGTCCGCCACCGAGCGCGCCGCCGGCGAACCGTCCCGGCTGTCCTGGAACGGCGCGCCGGTGGCGCAGGGCATGGGCCTGGCCGGCTTCGCCCAGGAAGCGCTGATCCACGAGAACCAGCTGGCCGTCGTCCCCGACGAGATGCCGTGGGCGCCGGCCGCGCTGATCGGCTGCGGCGTGCTCACCGGCGCCGGCGCCGTGCTGAACAGCGCAAACGTGCGGCAGGGCGACACCGTCGTGGTCATCGGCGCGGGCGGCGTGGGCCTGAACGCGATCAGCGGCGCCCGGCTGGCCGGTGCCGGCCGGATCATCGTGACCGACATCGAGGACGTGAAACTGGACCGGGCCAAGGCCTTCGGCGCCACCGACGTGGTCAACAGCCGCACCACCGACCCGGTCGAGGCCGTCCGCGACCTGACCGGCGCGGGTGCCGACCACGTTTTCGACTTCGTCGGCGTCCGCCCGGTCACCGCCCAGGCCATGCAGATGCTGGGCAAGGGCGGCGGCCTCTACCTGATCGGGGTGGGCGCGATGGACGCCGGCCTGGAGCTGAGCGCGCTGGTAGCGCTGAGCAACTCGCAGAAGGTCCAGGGCGTCTACATGGGCTCATCCGAACTGAAGCGAGACATCCCGCTGTACGCCGCGATGTACATACAGGGCCGAATGAACCTGGACGACCTGATCACCAAGCAAATAGGCCTGGCCGACATCAACGCCGGCTACGACTCCCTGAAGGACCCCACCACAGCCCGGGTAGTGATCACCGACCTGTCGTGAGGCCGTTGTGGCTGGCCGCCGCACAGGCAGCCACCACAAGCATGGTGCGGAAGAGGGGACTTGAACCCCTACGCCCTTTCGGGCACGGGCACCTAAAACCCGCGCGGCTGCCAATTACGCCACTCCCGCTCGCTGTCGCCCCACCGGGCAACGCGTTCAAGAGTCTAGACGGTCAACCCGGAATCCACGTCCTCGCCGGCCGTGACCCTTCCGGTGGGGTCCCCGGGCCCGCCCTCCTGAGGTATGCAGAAGATTGTGCTGGCGGGCGGGCGGGAGCGGATCCCGGTCGTCCCGCATGGGCAGCGGTAGCACCAAAGCTTTCGGCGGCTGCGCGGCGATGGGGTCTGATGGCGGGGTGCGGCGAAAGGCCCCGGCCCGGGCACGGCGGCCGCCTTGCGGGTCGATGCCGCATGACGGCCGCCGTGGGAGCGGGGGACCTGCCGGTCCGTTAGTCGTGCTGGTCTGATCGGCAGGAGTGGGGCGAACCTGTGGAAAACGGTCAGTCGAGTCCCAGGTCGCGGCGGAGCTTGGCCACGTGGCCGGTGGCCTTGACGTTGTAGAAGGCGTGCTCGATCGCGCCGTTCTCGTCGATCACGAAGGTGGAGCGGATCACGCCCTGCACCGTCTTGCCGTAGTTCTTCTTCTCGCCGAAGGCACCGTAGGCCGTCAGGACACTCTTGTCCTCGTCGCTGACCAGGGGGAACGTGATGGCGTCGCGTTCGCGGAACTTGGCCAGCTTGGCCGGGGCGTCGGGGGAGATGCCGACCACCTCGTAGCCGGCCGCCTGCAGCGACGCCAGCGAGTCGCGGAAGTCGCACGCCTGGGTGGTGCAGCCGGGGGTCATCGCGGCGGGGTAGGCGTAGAGCACTACCTTGCGGCCGCGCAGGTCCTTGAGGGTGAGCCGGTCGCCGTTGTCGGTCGGCAGCGACCATTCGGGCGCGGGGTCCCCGGCAGAAAGTCGGGCGGTCTCAGTCATGCGACGAACGATAGACCGGCCCACCGACAAGCCGAGCGGACCGCCTGCGGCGTGGCGTTCAGACAGAGCCAGGCCGCCGTGGCCCGGCGTTCAGGCTGCGACGGAGTCGAGCGCGGGCCGGCGGTCGCCCGGGGCGGGGAGGGCGGCCCGCAGGCGGAGCACGCCGGTCAGGGCCAGGGCGGTGCCGACGCCCAGGGCGATCGCTACCGCGGCGCGGAGCAACCAGGCCGGGCCGGCGGCGGGGAGCACCGCCGCGTCGAAGGCGCCGATCTCGGTGAAACCGGCGAACAGGGCCACCGCAGCGCCGGCCAGCGTCAGGAAGAACGGCGGATGGCGGTAAGCCGCCGCGATGGCGAGCAGGCCGACCGTGATCAGCAACAGGGACGGGGTGGTGCCGTCGAGGGCGGTGCTCACGGCGTACCCAAACGGGCAGATCGCGGCGATCAGGGTGAGCGGCCGCACGGACCTCGGCCATTTTCGCAGCAGGGCGAAGGCCGTCAGGCCGGTCAGAACGGTGATCGACCACCAGAGCCAGGCCTTCGGCGGCGGCTCCCAATCGAGGGTGCCGGTGATCACGAAGGTGCGCACCTGCACCCGCAGCGGCACCTCCCAGTCGCGGAGGCGATGGGCGCGGGTCGCGTCGGCCTGCGCCTGCGGCGGCAGGCCCGCGCTCAGCCAATGGGTGCGCTGGTCATGCCAGCGCACGCTGGTCGCGCCGGAGATCCGGCGCCAGCTGGGCGCGGCGGTGGGGTCGGCCGAGGAGGGTACGGGCGTGTCGCCGGTCAGGGTCTCATTGATGTACGCCGCCGGAGAGTTGACGTTTTCCCAGGTGCCATCAGGTCTGACGTCGAGGTAGGGCTCGCCCGAGTAACCGAGGATCTCCACCGAGTGCCCGGTCTTGTTGGTGAGTTCCAAGCGCGCCCCGGCCTCGACCGTGCGGACCGTCAGGCCCTTTTCCGGCGTGCTGATCCTGGTGATCGTGGTGCGGTAAGCGGTGGCGTCGGGCGCGTCCCCTCCGTGCGCGAACGCGGGCGTGGCCGGCGCGAGGAACGCGCCGGCCACGATCACGAAGAGGGCGAGGCGTCTCACCCCACGGCCGCCGTGACGGCCGCGCTGAACTGCTCGGCCGTCGGAATGCTGCCGTTGCTGCCCTGCAGTTGCTTGCCGGCGACGACGATGGTCGGCGTGCCGGTGTAACCGCGTGACGAGAACGTGTCGGTGACCTTGCCGGCCCACGTGTCGTAGGTCTTGTCGTTGACCGCGGTGGCGAACGCGTCGCCGAGGCCGACGCTCTTGCCCAGCTCGATCAGCTTGGCGTTGTCGAGGCCGTCGCTGTTCTCCTCGGGCTGGTTGTCGTAGAGGACCTTGTGGTACTCGATGAACTTGCCGCCCTCGGCCGCGGCGGCGGCCGCGCCGGCCGAGCGGGTCGAGTAGTTGGTGCCGTTCGAGGCGCGGTCGAGGATGGCCACCGGGTGGTAGCGGGCGGTGATCTTCTTGTCCGCGATGAGCGTGGTGATCGTGTCGCCGGCCTGGGTCTCGAACTCGTGGCAGATCGGGCACATGAAGTCTTCATACAGGTCGACCGTGACCGGGCCGGTGCCGACCGCGAACGCGGTGCCGTCGTCGACGGCCACGGTCGGCGTGGTCAGCTTGCTCGCGTCGGTGCTGTCCTTCTTCGACAGCACGCCAAAACCGATCAAACCAGCGATCACGAGTACGCCTACCACCGCGACGGACGTCCAGATCGTCACCCGCCGGCGGCGCTCGGCCGCCTTCTGCTGTTCGACGATGCGTTTCGCCGCCGACCGGTCGCGCTTGCCCTTGCTCATCGTTCTCCCATCAGAAGGCCGTCCATCGAGAACCGGGTGCGCGGCTTCCAGAGCAGAATCCCGGCGAGCAGCAGGAAGCCCACGTCGCGCGCGATGTCCCAGCCGTACTGCGCGGTGCGCCCGGCCGCCAGATCGCCACCCTTGCTGAAGCAGCCGCAGTCGATCTGCAAACCCCGGGCCCACGCCGAGATGATCCCGGCGATGAAGACCACCAGGAGCAGCGCGCCAATCGCGGCGCTGAGGCGCACGGCGAGGCCGATCAGTAACAGGAGACCGACGGCGATCTCGAGAAACGGCTGAATCGCACCGATTACCTTGGCGGTGTCGTAATCCATAAGCCGATAGGCGTTGACCGCGCGTGCCGACTCGTCCAAGTCGGTGATCTTGAGGCCGCCTGCGACCAGGAACACCGCCGAAAGCCCAAGCCGAGCCACCGTGGATATCCACGGCCACGCCTTACCCCAATGCATTGTCACGCCCAGTTAGTCGAAGTCCTCGCTCAGCAGGTTCCACCATTCTGCTGAGGTTTGGCTGGGAATCGGCAGGGTCGAAAGACCCTTCACACCGCCCGCGCCTGGGACACCGCGGTGACCAGTTCGTCGCGAGCCCGGGCGACCCGGGATCGGATGGTTCCGACCGGTACGTCCTCTACCTCGGCGGCCTCGGCGTAGGACAGCCCGAGCACCTGGGTGAGCACGAACGCAGTGCGGCGTTCGTCACTGAGCCCGCTCAGCAGGTCGGCGGTGCTCAGCCGGTGGGCCGGTTCGGGCACCGGCAGATCGGTGCGGGCCTGCTCGGCGAGTTTCGCGTCGAGCCGCCGGCGGCGGACCACCGCGCGCAGGTGGTCGGCGCAGGTGCGCCGGGCGATGCCGAGCAGCCAGGTGCGCACGCTCGAGCGGCCCTCGAAGGACGGCAGCGCCTTGAACGCCCGGAGAAAGGTCTCCTGGGTGAGGTCGTCGGCGACACCCGGGTCGACAAGCGCGGCGGTGAACCGCCACACCTCGGCCTGGGTGGCACGCACCAGCGCCGCCTGGGCAGCGGGGTCCCCGGCACCGGCCGTGAGGGCCAATCGGGTCGTCGGATCCTGCCCTTCCATGACCGGAGATGGTACGGGAAGCAGAATTGTCGGTGGCTTCTGGAACCATGTCGGACGCATCGGCGACTACCCGTCGGTGGGAGCTTCTGACCGGATCGGGGACGATGGCGCGCATGACCTTTGATCGTCGCCGAGCCCTGGCGGGTGGCTTCGGCCTACTGATCGGGCTGTTCCTGGTGCTCCTGGGCCCGGCCGCGCCGGCCAGCGCCCACGCCGCGCTGGTCGCCAGCGACCCCGGCAACGGCACGATCGTGCCCGACGCGCCCAACAAGGTGACGCTGACCTTCAGCGAGTCGGTGCAGCTGGTGACCGGAAAGGTGCAGGTCCTGGCGCCGGACGGGTCGCGCGCCGACCAGGGCGAGCCAACTGTCGACGGCGGCACCCTGACCATCCCGCTGCGCTCGGGCGGCGGCCGGGGCACCTATCTGATCAGCTTCCGGGTGATCTCCGCCGACAGTCATCCGGTCGGCGGCAGCATCACCTATTCGGTGGGCGCGGCTTCCGCCCCGCCGACGTCGGCGATCGACGACAGCAAGGTCGACCCGGTGGTCCGGGCACTGATCCCGGTCGGCAAATATCTGGGATACGTCGGCTTGGTTCTCCTGGTCGGCCCGGCGCTCGTGCTGGCCCTGCTGTGGCCGCACCGCCTGTCCCGGCGCGGCCCGTCCCGGGTCATCTGGACCGGCATGGGCCTGGTCGGGTTCAGCACGCTGATGGCGATCTGGCTGCAGGTGCCCTATTCGATCGGCACCGGCCTGTTCGACGTCCGGGTCGGTGACCTGCGCGACGTACTGGGCAGCACGTTCGGCGCGGTGATGCTGGTGCGCATCGGCGTGCTGTGCGCGGCCGCACTGCTGCTGCGCCCGTTCCTGTCCGGGAAGGGCGAGTCCAAGACCGACCTGGCGCTGCTCGGCGTGCTCGGGGTGGCGGCGCTGGCCACCTGGCCGCTGACCGGGCACCCGACCGCCTCCCCGGTGGCCGGCGTCTCGGTGGTGATCGACGCGATCCACCTGGCCGCCATGTCGGTGTGGCTGGGTGGCCTGGTCATGCTGGGCGGCTTCCTGCTGCGCCAGGCCAACGAGCGCGAGCTGTCCGCGATCCTGCCGATCTGGTCGCGCTGGGCGGCCACCGCGGTGACCGCGCTGATCCTGGCCGGCGTGGTGCAGGCGCTGATCGAGGTCTCGTCGCTGGACGGGCTGTTCAACAGCACCTACGGCCGGCTGATCCTGGTCAAGGCGGCCCTGGCCGGCCTGGTGCTGGGCGTCGCCTGGTTCTCCCGGCGCCTGGTCCGCTCGAAACAGGCCGAAGCCGAGCCGCGCGGCCTGCGCCGCATCGTCGGCATCGAGCTCGCGATCACGGCGGTGGTGCTGGGGGTGACCGCGGCCCTGGTCCAGATCGCTCCGCCGCGGACGGCCGAGGCCGCCTCGACCGCCTCGACCAGTTCGACCGTGACGCAGACGCTGACCAGCAGCACGATGGCGATGCAGGTCGACATCTTCCCGGCCGCGGTCGGAAACAACTCGATCCATCTGTACGCGTACACGCCCGACAACAAGCCGCTGACGGTCGTCGAGTGGACCGGGACGGCGGCGCTGGAGTCGAAGGGCATCGAGCCGATCCAGATCCCGCTGCTGCGGATCACCGACTTCCACGCGGTCGGCGACATCGCCCTGCCGTCGGCCGGCCAGTGGACCTTCAAGTTCACCGCGCGCACCAGCGACATCGATCAGCAGACACTCACGATGACCGCGAACATCTCCTGATTTTTTGCTGCCACAGCCCGGCTCCCGGATGGGGGTCGGGCTGTTGTCATATCTATCAGGGTGTTAGCGGCTATTTGACCACTTTCGGAGTATATGCGTCTGTATGGTCACCGCAGTATGGCCTGCGATAGGGGGAGAAGCTGATGCGGTGGCTCCGCACCATCCTCGGAATGCTGATGCTGACCATCGGTTTGCCGTCGCTGCTCGCGGGCGCGGCACTGTGGGCAGCCATGCAGCATCGTGATCAGGGCGGCGCGTTCAGCGGCGAACTGCAACGGCTTGCCACACCCGGGTACGCGTTCGTCGTCCCCGATGTGGACCGGTTGCTTCGCACCGACGCGCCCTTCACCCGGATCGGCGACACCCAGCTGCGGGTCAACGCGACCACCCAGGACGGCCCCGCCTTCCTCGGCATCGCCCCGTCCGCCGCCGTCGACCAGTACCTGCAGGGCGTTCCGCACTCCCGGGTCCGCACGGTCGACATCGGCACCGGCGCGCTCCCGGTCGCGACCTTCCCGGTCGGCGGCCGGCAGGCTCCCGGGGTGCTGCCCACCGGCGCGTCGTTCTGGCTGCGCAGCGGCGTCGACGGCCACCTGGCGTGGTCACCCGGCGAGGTCACCGGCGGCCCGTACAGCCTGGTCATCATGAATCCCGGCGCGAAGTCCGGCATTCAGCTGACCTCCTCGGCCGAGCTGCGTCCCGGCTGGATCAACTCCAGCACCTGGGGCCTGCTCACCCTGGGCTCGCTGCTGGCGATGATCGGCCTGATCGTCCTGGCCTGGCCGGGGCGGCGGCGCGAGATCGTGTACGTGGTCGAGCCGAGCCAGGTCCCCGACCTGCTGGCCGCGATCGGCGCCTCGCTCCCCGCGCCCGCCATCAGCGCGCCCCGCACCGGCGGCGCCCACCGCCCCCGAACCCTCGCCGACGCCCAGAAGGCCGGGCTGTCGGCCTCCGCACCCCAGTTCACCTGGCCCCCGGCCGGCACACCGGCCCTGGCCGGCCCAACCTCCGCGGTCCCAGCCTCGGCGGTCCCAGCCTCGGCGGTCCCAGCCTCGGCGGTCCCAGCCTCGGCGGTCCCAGCGTCTGCGGTTTCTGCCTCCGCGGTTTCGGTCTCGGCTATTCCGACTTCCGCGATTCCGGCGTCGGTGGTTCCGATTTCTGCCGTTCCGGCTTACTCGGTTCCGGCATCCGGGGTCGGGGGTTCGGTTTCTGGGACGCTGATCTCTGGGGCGCCGATCTCGGCGGCTCCGGTTTCTGCAATTCCGACTTCTGCCATTCCGGCTTCTGGCGTCCCGGTCTCTGCAATTCCGGTCTCTGCCATTCCGGTCTCCGGCGGCGTGGGTCCTGGCGTTGCGCCTCACCCAGCTGCGCCGGATCCCGCCGAATATGCGGCGGCCACCGCCATTCCCGGTCGGCCGCAGGCCGACCGGCGGCCCGCGCCGGGAGAGCCACTCAACTTCATCACGCCGGCGGCCGGCGGTGCTCTGCCGCTCGGGGACTTCCCGTCCTCGACGGACCCGCTGTTCGGTCGGCGGGGGGAGCGGTTCGGGCGGAAGCGCGAGCCGGGACCCGGCGACCTGCCGCTGTTCCGGGCTTCGGCCGTCGGTGCGTGGGTGGCGGAAACCGCTCCCGAGCGCGCCCGGGAGACCGAGGCGACGGCGGCCGCCCGGATGGCCGAGGTAGCCATGAAGAAGGCCGCCGCCGAACAGGACGGGAAGGCAGCCGCGACCTCCGAGGCCCAGCCGGACCCTGCGGATGACGAGCAGTCGGATGTTGTCTCCGACCTGGGCGAGCAGCCACGCGCCGCTTCGGTCGATGGTGAGCCGGACGAAGCGACGGTCGACGGCGATGAGCCGATCGGGACGACGTCCCAGGTCGGTGGCCCGGCGGGCGGGACGGCGTCCGAGGTCGGTGGCCCGGTGAGCGGGAAGCGGGGTTCGGGCGGTCGTCCGGCTCCGGCGCCGTCCGGGGATGCGGCCGTTGCCGCGGCCTACGCGGCTGGTGCCGCGGACGCGCGCGCCGCGCGCGGTGTTCATGACCGTGCGGAGGCGGTGTCGGCCGGGCCCCCGTCGCCGGCCGGCCGGGAAAACCGGGCGGCGCGCGACCCGCGCCGAGCCACCCAGCGGGTCGCGGTAGTCACCGGCCCGAACGCCACCGACTGGGCCGCGACCGGCCTGACTCGCGCGGATTCCCCCCGCGTAGGTCGTCAGCAGCCGTCCGGCAGCCGTCCGAACCAGGCTCAAGGCACACCCGCCGCGGCCGCCCAGGGATCCCGGATCCCGAGTCCGACGGCGTCGGCCGCATCTGCGCCGACCGCACCCGCCGGCGCTGCCAAGTCGTCGCCTTTGGCGACGTCCGCCGCTGCTGTACCGGCTGGTCTGGCCGCTTCGGCTGCGCCTGCAGGCCCAGTCTCGATCATTGCGCCTGCAGGTGCGACTATGCCGGTTCCGGCCGAGTCCGCCGCTGCTCTTCCAGTGGGACTGGCTGGCTCGGCGCCTTCCGGAGTGGCCATGCCGTCGGTTCCGGCCGCGTCTGCCGCTGCTGTCCCTGCGGGATTGGCTGGCCCGAGCGCCTCGGCCGCGCCTTCCGGAGTGGCCAAGCAGTCGGCTCCGGCCGCGTCTGCCGCTGCTGTCCAGGCGGGCCCAGCTGGTTCGGCCACTTCGGCTGCGCCGACCGGCGCGGGCCGAGTGTCTGCTTCGGGTGCGGCCGCTGGCGTGGGCGAATCGCCTGCTTCGGCGGTTCCCGCGAGGGCCGGCGCGGTCGCGCCCGCTGCGGCTGCGGCCGGTCCGAGGGCCGGAGCTCGCACGCCGGAGTCGGCGGGCGGAGCTGCGGCCCGGACGCCGGGTAGGGACGCGGCTGGTGCGGCAGCCGTCGCGGAGCGCGAGCCTGCGTCGGTAGGCGGCGTCGGCTCGCAAGCCGGCGGCCGGGCCGCCACTCCCGGCGTCGGCTCGCAAGCCGGCGGCCGGGCCGCCACTCCCGGCGCCGGCGCCGAGCCGGGGGCCGCTGCGGAGCGGACGCCGTCGGCATTTCCGCAGGTGCTAGGGCTGGGACGAGCTTCCGTCTCGGTTGTCGAGGGTGCGGCCGGTGACGTAGAACTCGGTGCTCAGGCTGGGATGGCGGGCTCAACGGCCGCTACCGTGCGTGGAGGGCGAGCGGACCACGTGTCGGCCGCCGCCACCGAACCGGGTCGGGCAACCCCGGAAGCTACCTCGGCCGGAATCGCCGGGTCGTCGGATTTTGTGACGACCGCGAATGCCGGCGCCCAGCCGCCCCTATCCGCCAGTAGGGCGCGGCAGGCAGCGGGGGCGGACATCGAGGCCGGTCGCAACGACCGCCCTCCGGTGTCCGCTCCCAAGCTGAACGTTCCGGCCGAAACCCCCGGGCGGGCGGCGGCCCCGGCGCAGCCGTCCAGCCCGGAGCGGACCTCGACCGGTACGCCGGTTGCCGCCGACGCCTCCGACGACCGGGCCGGGGTCACCCCGGCGGGCGGTCCACGGCCGGTGCGGGTTGCCGCCGGTGGGGCGGACGTTTCGGCCCTGATGCACGCGATGGCCCGCGGCGAACGCATCGGCGCCACCAACCCGGCGGCGGACGGCCTGGTCTCGGTCGGATCGGCCGCCGTGCGGGACGAACAGAACGTCGCCGGGGCTGCGACGGCCGACCTCAGCGCGATGATCGCGACCCCATCGACTGCCCCGAGCACCGATGGTCGCCTGGCGCAGCGGTCGATGCCGGTCCCGGACGCCGACGGTGCCGAACGGACGCCTATGCCGCCCGGCTGGGACGGCGGAGGCGGCCGCGGAGCGGAGCGGGACGGCGGAAGCGGCCGCGGAGCAGAGCGGGACGGCGGAAGCGGCCGCGGGGCCGAGCGGGACGGCGGGGACGGCCGCAACGGGGCCGAGCCGCCGACCGGGCGCGCGCGACGCCGGCCGATGCCCTCGCCCGGCGGTGCCCGGGATGAGGACATGCCGCAGAGCGAGTTCGCGCGGGAGTCGAGTTCGGCCCCGACGGTCGAGTTCCCGCTGGTCCAGCGGCCGATGCCGACGCCGGGCGGTGCGGGCAAACCGACCCCACCGATTGGCGACGACGACGGCCCGGCGGCCGGTCTTGGTGCCGGGCACCCAGCCCCCGCCGCCTGGCGGAAGGCCGCCGAGACGGTGACCGCCCGCGCGGCCGCCCGGGCCCGCGACGAGGCCGCGAACGGCGCTGCCGACGGGGACACCGAACTGAAGCCCATCAAGGCGACCCGCGTTCGCACCGCGAAGACGACCAAGCCGAAGACCGCCGCCGCCCCCGCCGAGGCCGCCAAGACGACGGCTCGTGCTACCCCGACCGCCCGGTCGAGCGCGCCGGCCAAGTCGGCGACCCCGGCCAAGTCGGCGACCCCGGCCAAGTCGGCGGCCCCGGCCAGCCCGGCCATCAAGGCGGCGAAGGCGGCCACCAGGTCCGCAGCGACCGCAAAGCCCGCCACGCCGACCACACCAACAACGACACGGCCCACCACCGTAAAGCCGCCGGCCAGCGCATCAAGGCCAGCCGCGGGCAGCGCAACTAGCGGCAGCCCGGCCAAGCCGGCGGTGGGTAACGCGGCCCGGCCGGTGGTGAGCAACGGTGGCAAGCCGGGAGTGAGTAACGCGGCCAAGCCGCCGGTGAGCACCGGGGGCAGGCCCGCGGTCAGCAACGCGGCGAAACCGCCCGCCAGCACCTCGGGCAAACCGGCGACGAGCAACGCCGCCAAGCCGCCGCCCGCGGCCCTCAAGCCGGCCACCCCGATGAAGGCAGCCGCCTCGGCGACGGGGCTCTCCAGCTACCGGGCCGAGGCCGCCGAGCTGCTCGCGGCCTCCGCTCAGCCGCGTCGGCGCAGAACCGTTACAAACCCCGCAACGATCGAACCCGCGCCGCCCGAGCCGGTGCGCCGACGGCGTACGCCTCCGGGGATGCCGAACGACGACTGAGGGACCACCGAGAAGGCCGCCCACCAGGGCGGCCTTCTTTTGTCTTGATAACCCAAGGGCCCTCCACGCTGCCGACGCGGAGGGCCCTTTACCGGGGGAACGGAGTAACCGAAGGGGGGCTTCGTCCGTTAAGACCAGTTTAGCCCGGGAAGCGCCCAACTGGGAAGTCTCCCCCCGAAAGCGGACAAAGCGCGGGTCGTGCCGCAAAGGCCCGGACGGGTGGCCAGGCGGGACGTGACAGCGATGGGCCGCACGCGGGCGTAGGCTGTCCGGGTGGCTGATCTTCTGGTGTGGATCGACTGTGAGATGACCGGTCTCGATCTGGGCAAGGACAAGCTCATCGAGGTCGCGGCTCTGGTCACCGGTCCCGACCTCAACGTGCTTGGCGAGGGCATCGACCTGGTCATCCATGCCGACGACGCGGCGCTCGACGCGATGCCGCCGGTCGTGCGGGACATGCATGCCAAGTCGGGTCTGACCGACGAGGTGCGCCGCTCGGCGATCACGATGGCCGAGGCGGAGGAGCAGGTCCTGGCCTACGTGCGGGAGTTCGTGCCCAATCCGCGCACCGCGCCGCTGTGTGGCAACTCCATCGCCACCGACCGCGGCTTCCTGGCTCGTGACATGCCGGCGCTCGACGCGTTCCTGCACTACCGCATGATCGACGTTTCCTCGATCAAAGAGCTCTGCCGCCGGTGGTACCCGAGGGTTTACTTCGGCCAGCCGCCCAAGGGCCTGGCCCACCGCGCTCTCGCCGACATCCGGGAGAGCATCCGCGAGCTGGAGTATTACCGCCGCACGGTGTTCGTCCCGCTGCCGGGTCCGGACGTCGAAACGGCCAAGGCCATCGCCGCCGAGCTGTAGCGGAAGGGGTAACCCCCTCGACGACCCCCGCCTTGAGGCGGCTATGATTGTCGGGCACCACGGGGAAGGTTCTCGTGCATGGTGGTCGTAGCTCAGCTGGTAGAGCACCGGGTTGTGGTCCCGGGGGTCGCGGGTTCAAGTCCCGTCGATCACCCCATGTGAAGACGATGCGTAAGGCCCGGTCGAAAGACCGGGCCTTACGCCGTTCAGAACCGTCGATATCGTGTGGTGCATGGATATCCTCTCCGGCGGGGCCGTGCTCAGCGCCGACTACCTGCGCGAACCGTCGGCCCGGCTGCGCTGCGTGGCCTACAACTACCCGCTGATGGCGCCGTTCCCGGGCTGGCCGACCGACCCGCGCTTCCTGCCCGCCGAGGCCGTGCCGAACGCGGGTGACCTGCCGATCGTGCTGACCCGGGCCGGGCAGGACAGCCCGGGGATCCTGGAGACGGTGCGGGAGTTCGTCGCGGCGGCGAAGACCCGTCTCGACATCGTCGAGGTGCCGCACGGCCAGCACAGCTTCGACACCAAGGACGACACCGACGAGTCCCGGGCCGCCATCCAGCGAGCGCTCGACCTGGTCCTGGCCACGATGAAATAAAACGATGAAGTAATCAGCGGTACAGCTTGATCGCGTCGGCGACGCGTCCGAGGAAGGGCCGTCCGAAATCGGACGCGCCGTCGACGGTGACCACCGCCAGGTAGCCGGCGAGTCGCCACAGCTCCCGCCGCGACGGAAAGCCGGGATCGATCGGCGTCACCGAACGGTAGGCGTCGAACACCACCGGCGGCACCGGCGCGAAGTAATCAAGCAGCGCCAGGTCTATTTCGGGATGCCCGTAATAGGGCGACACGTCGAGCAGATAGACGCCGTCGGCGGCGGTCAGGAAATTGTTCTGCTGGGCGTCCCCGTGCAGCAGAGTCGGTCGTGGCGCGGGCCCGCACAACAGCGGTAACCGGCTGATCACCCGGGACACACCGGCGGCGAGCGTCGAGTCGAGATGCCCGGAGTCGACGGCGCCGCGCAACAACGGTTCGAGGCGGCGGGAAGCGTAGAACGTCGGCCAATCCGGGCACTGTCGATTGTCCTGCGGGAGCGGGCCGAAGAACCCGTCAAAATCAAGACCGAAGCTTTCGCCGTACGCCCGATGAAGCGTGCCCAGCACGCGGCCGATGTCGGCCCACTCAGCCGGGATCTCCGCTATGGCTTTTTGCAGCAACAGGCTGCCGCCAGGGACCGGAACCTCGCCGATCGATTCGGGAACGGGCGCTCCGTGCCGTCGTAGCAGGGCGAGTCCGCGCAGTTCGGGACCGGTCTCCCCGCCGGTGTTCAGTTTGGCGAAGACGTCGATCGGCGAGCCGCGGAAAATGCCGCAGCGATGTGAGGCACGGTCGCCGAGGTCGGTAAAGCCGGTGACCCGCCATGGCACGCCGAGGTGCGCGGCCATGACGGGCTCGATCCGATCGAGAAACTCGAGCACCAGCGGAGGTTAGCGGGGGCCGCCGCCACCGGTGCCGGTTGAGGTGCCGGCCGTGACGGTGGTGGACTGGGTGCCGGAGAGGGTGCCTCCGGTGTAGAGGCCGCCGCCGACCGCGGTGCCGGAGACGCTGCCGCCGGTGTAGATCGCGTACGTGGTGCCGCGGGTGATCTGGCTGGACGAGAAGATGATGCCCTTGAAGATCTTCGAGGACTGGTAGGTCGCGATCTGCGTGCCCGACGTGGTGGCCAGGTGCACGATCGTGCCGGCCGCCTGGTTGGCGCTGAAGTTCACCGACACCCAGCCCTGACCCGCGGTGGGCAGCGTGCTGGTCGAGGCGCTCAGGCCGGAGGAGACCAGCGTGCCGGCCGTGATGGTCAGCGCGCCGTTGGAGTCGAGGCCGCCTTCGCCGCCGCCCCGGGTCGGCGAGCCGGCCACGATGACGTTGCCGCCACCGATGCTGAGCGCGCCGTTGGAGTCGAGACCGTCGGTGCCACCGCTGACGATCACCGTGCCGCCGGTGATGGAGATCAGCGCGTTCGGCGAGTTCTGCATCTCGCCGTACGTGGGGTCGGAGGCGTTGAACGCGTCGTCGGAGGCGGTGGCGCTGACGCTGCCGCCGGTCACGTACACCTTCAGGCCCTCGACACCCTCGTACGACTTGGTGACGTTGACCGTGCCGGCACTGACCCGGACGTCCGTCTCGGCGTGCACACCGTCGTCGCCGGTGGCCACCGTGGTGGTCCCGCCGTCGACGGTGACGTTGGCGTCCGAGTGCACGCCGTCGTCGGAGGCGTCGATGCTGTTGGTGCCCTCGCTGATCACGACCAGGACGCCGGCCTTGAGGCCCTTGGCCGAGGCGGTGCCGGGGGTGACCGAGCTGCCGCCACCCGACTTCGCGGTCAGCTTGCCACCCGAGATGATCACATCGGTCGAGGCCTGCACCGCGTCGGCGGTCGCGGTCAGGGTGACCGTGCCGCCGGCCAGCGACACGTAACCGCGCGTCGTGTCCGTGTCGTTGTCCGACTTGAGGGCGTCGCCGCCACCGGTAGCGGTGATCGTGCCGCCGGTGATGATCGCGTAGTCCTTGCCCCGGATCGCGTCGTCCTTGGCCGTCACGGTGATCGTGCCACCGGTGATGACCAGGCCGTCCGCACTGGCAATGCCGTCGTTGCCATTGCCGGTGACGATCAGCGAGCCGGTGCCGTCGATGGTGAGGTCGGCGGCCGAGTCGAGCGCCGCGTCCACGTTGGCCGAACCGTCGGTGAGCCGGTTGGTGGAACCGGCCTGCAGGTTGATCAGCACCTCGTCGGCGGCGACTACGTGAAGCGCCGCCACCGTGCTGTTGGTGACGGTCACACCGTTCAGGATCAGCCGCACGATGCCGGTGCCGGTGCTGTTCACCACGATCTGGCCGTTGGTGAGCGAACCGGAGAACCGGTAGGTGCCGGCCGCGCTGACCGTGACGGTGCTGCCCGAGACGGTGACGTTCGAGCTGGTGGAGGTGGCTCCGGTGCCGGTCAGGGTCACGGTGGCGACGTCCGACTCGTTCCAGGTGTGGTCGGCCGTGCTGTCGTGACTGGCCTGGTTGGCGGCGAGCGCGGCGGCCGCGGCGGGACCGGCCGCGAGCGTCGTGACCGGGGCCGCGCCGGCGATCGCCGAACCGCCGGCCCAGATGGCCAGGGCGGTTGCGGTGAGGACGGCGGGGGCGACCGCGCGTCGGCGCAGTGGGGTGCGTGACATGGAAATTCCTGTCTATGGGGGAACGGGATTGGTGCCTTTCTTAAAAAAACACGAAAAAAAGGCTTTAAAAGAAGCGGCGGAGCGTACGGCGCCAGGGCACCGCAGGGAGTTCGGGGCGAAGTGCGGCCAGCCCGGTCGCGTACTTCGAGATGCGCACCGGCCGCCGCCCGCCGGCCCAGAGCAGCCGGTCCACCCCGGACGGCGCCGACCGGGTCTTGGTCTCGACGATGGCCAGGTCCGGCCGGTGCAACCGGCTTCCCGAGGCGTCCTGCCAGCCCAGATCGGTGTCGATGGTCAGCCGGGAGTCGTCGGCGAACACGTGCAGGGTCGCGCGCCGATAGTCGGTGACCAGGGTGGGCGCCAGGGCGGGCAGGTACCCGAGGACCCGGTCGACGAACCAGTGGCCGGGTTCCACCGTCTCGTGGTCGACCATCTCGTACGGCAGCCGGTCCTTCACGGTCCCGCCCCGGTACCCCTCGGTCTTCACCTCGAGCCAGCACAGCGCCGAGTCGACGTACGTCCGGGTGCGCACCTTGTACCGGTGCCGCCGCCGGGTGGCGGCGAGCCGGAAGCTGGTCAGCTCGGGGGTGTCGAAGTAGACGGACCGGTAGCGGAAGGTCTGCTGCCCGTCGATCTCCAGGATCCGGGCCCGGCCCGCGAGCCGATCCGGCAACGCGAGTGCCTCGGCCACTGGCAGCACGTACTTGCGGTCGACCCGGGTTTGCAGTTCGGCCTTTTCCAGGAGTTCGTCGAGCGAGATCGTGTCGAGGGTCATCCGCGCACCCCGGCGGCGACGATCGCGCGGTCGGCGGAGGCGTGCGAGTACCGGACGTCCACGATGGTCGTCTCGTTCACCAGGTCGACCCGTTCCACCACGGCCGAGTGCACCCGGGCCCCGAGGATCCCCTCCAGCTGGGCGATCAGCGCGAGGTGGTCGGTGATCGCCGAGTCGAGCACCAGCGTCTGCCGGCGGTAGGAGCGGAACAGCCGGGGGTGGTCGCCGAGGTACATCACGGTCAGGATCAGGGCCATCAGCGCCGGCGTGAGCCAGAACGGTCCGGCGTTGAGCGGGCCGAGGATGCCCAGGGCGAGAGCGGAGAAGTAATAGGCGACCTCGCGCTGGTCCACCTCGGTGGAGCGAAGCCGGATGATCGAGAGGACACCGAAGAGGCCGAGTCCGAGGCCGGCGCCGACCGAGCTCTCGCTCAGCGCGCCGGTTACCGAGAGCACCCCGACGTTGACGCCGAGGTAAGCCACGACCAGATCCCGGCGCCGATGCCGCGGAAAATAGAGACCGAAGACGAGAATGGTCACCGCGACGAGATCGATCGCGAAGAGCGCGAGCCGGGGCATGTGGGGTGACCTCCTGGTGAACTATCGATGAACGTCGATAGTCAGGTTAGGTCGAAGTCCCTCGAAACAACCTAAGAATCACCTGTGAATCAATAGCCACCCATCGATGCGCCGACGCCGTCGCCGGTCGCCAGGAAGTCGGTGCGCGGCAACTTGCCGTCCGGCTGGCGGGCGCCCTCGGCCTGTGCCGGGTCGGTCGAGCGGAAGGTCTCCGCCCAGTTGTTCCGGCTGAGCTGGGCGTTCGCGGCGAGCGAGACCGGGTTGCCGGCGGCCGCGTTGGACCGCAGCAGGGCCGGCGCGTTCGGGAACGCGAAGCCGCTGCCCCCGTTGCGCCAGGCGGTGTTATTGCTCAGCTGCAATGCCCCGGTCCCGCCGTCGTCGGTGAACCCGGGCCCGCCGTTGTCCCACGCCGCGTTGTGCCGCAGCTCGTGCGCGGCGGCCACGTCACTGCCGGCCAGCGCGAACCCGTTGGCCTCGTTGCGATAGGCCCAGTTGTACTCGAGCGACACCGGGTCGGTGAAACCCCCAAGATCAAAACCCGAGGACCCGTTCCCGTACGCCCGGTTGCCCCGGACCAGATTGCCGGTCCCGGATCCGAACTGAATCCCCAGCCCACCGCGGTTGTCGAAGAAGTCGCTGTCCAGCACCTGGTTGTTCGTGGTGCCCGGATCGCGCAGCATCAGGCCGGAGGCGGCGTTGTCGTGCATCGACAACCGCCGGAAGATCACGTCGTGGCAGGCCCGGCAGACGTACGCGTGACTGCGCGCCCCGGTCACCTCGAGCCCCTGCACCGTCCAGAACGCCGCCGACTGGGTGATCGCCCACTGGTCGGCCGGCACGCCGGACGCGTCGATGACCGGCCGCTCGTTCGCGTAGTTGGTGAGCACGATCCGCTTGGCCGCGGTGCCGCTGGTCTCGATCGAGAGCTCGGTGGACAGCCGATAGGTGCCGCCGCGCAGCGCGATGGTCTGCCCCGGCTGCACTACCGACACGGCCTTGGCCACGGTTGCGTACGGCCGCTTGACGCTGCCGTTCCCGGTGTCGGAGCCACCGGGCGCGACGACGATGGCGGACACCGGCACGGCGGCGAAGGGGGTGGTCGCGGTGACCGACGGCGGGTTCGTCTGCACCCGGCGGGCGGTGCCCGGCGCGGCCGACCGGGTCAGCGTCGGGGTCACCGTCACCGTGTCGCCGCCGGGCGGCAGGGACTCGTGATAGACCGCGTACGCGAGTCCGCCGCCCACTGCGACGGTCGTCGTCGCCGCTACCGTCAGTGACTTGAGCAGCGACACCTTGGAGGACAGCGCCGCCGATTTCAGGCCGACCGCCAGACCCACCGGCACCGGCAGCGCGCCCATGCCGAGCAGCAGTTCCTCCGGCGCGACCAGGCCTTCGCGGCGCGGCGCACACATCGGACACTCGCGGATGTGCCGCACGAACCGCTTGCGCCACAGCGGGTCGGCCGCCCCGTTCCACCGGCGCAGCTGGTCGGTCAGCTCCGGGCAGCGCGGCCGGGCCCGCAGTGCCCGCACCACCCCGCGGGCCGCGTCGAGCTGCGCCTTCATCCGCTGCACCCGAACGGCCGCGTGCTTGGGTTGCACCTCGATCGCCTCGGCCAGCTCGGTGCGGGTCAGCTCGCCGCTGGCCTCCTGCCACCACAGGCCGAGCAACCGCCGGTCACCGTCGTCGAGCCAGCGGGCAGCCTCGGCCAACTCCCGGCGCTGGTCGGCGACGACCAGCTCGGCCGCGGTGCGGTCGGCGAAGTCGCCGCGCGGGTCGGCCACCTCGACCGGCTCGGCCACCCGCCGCATCCGGGTCGCCTTGCGGGAGCGCAGGTAGAGCTGGATCTGCCGGTACGCGATGGCCACCAGCCAGGACCGGAAGCGGTCCGGTTCGCGCAGTCCGGGCAGGCCGCGGATGGCCCGCAGCATGGTCTCCTGCACCAGGTCGTCGACGTCCGGATGGCCGGCCAGCGCCCGCCCGATGATGTTGTAGACGAGCGGCATGTGGAGCGCGATGAGCT
Organism: Paractinoplanes tereljensis; assembly: GCF_016862435.1. Taxonomy (GTDB): domain Bacteria; phylum Actinomycetota; class Actinomycetes; order Mycobacteriales; family Micromonosporaceae; genus Actinoplanes; species Actinoplanes tereljensis. The sequence goes on along the minus strand of NZ_BOMY01000012.1, from coordinate 112,295 downwards.
CGTCGAGGGCGCCGGAACTGCCGTCCTGGGCATCCCGCACGAGCCGGGAGACCTCGGGAGCGATCTGACTCTGAGTCACGGGCGCCCTTCCTCAGTGGTTCGTGGTCGAGACGAGCCACAACATCGACGGATGTCGCTAGAGGCAACGCTGGGGAGTGGCATGAACTGCGACAACGGAAGCCGGCGCCATCGTTACACGCCGATCCGGGAAGCGACAACAAAGAAATCTTCGCGGTTTTTGTTGTCCCTTCCGCACCCGAGCATCTACCAGGGTGCCGCCTTCCCCCGGGCGGAATCACTCAGGGTGACTCAATGGGAGCGCTCCCATACCCAGCGTCACCGAACGGGCGAGAGGATCGGGAAAGTTGTCCGGAGCAAAACGAAGGTTCCTGGTGGCCGCGCTGGCGATCAGCATCCCCACGGCCGCCATCGTCTACGCCGCCCTGCCGTCCTCGGCGGCGACCCTCCCGGCCGCGGGCGGCGTTTACCAGCTCGCGGTGACCAAGAGCGGTAAGTGCATCGATGTGCCGGCCGCGTCCAAGGACAACAGCGCGCTGCTGCAGCAGTGGGGCTGCACCACCGGGGCGGCCTGGCAGCAGTTCAAGCTCACCGCCGTGACCAGCTCGCAGTATCAGCTGGTCAACGTCAACAGCGGCAAGTGCATCGACATCCCGGCGGCGTCCAAGACCTCCGGCGTCCAGGTGCAGCAGTACACGTGCGTGTCCTCGCAGGCCAACCAGCTGTTCACGCTGGCCGCGAACGGCACCAACACGTTCCAGATCATCAACGTGAACAGCGGGCTCTGCCTGTCCGACCAGGGCGCTTCCACCGCGTCCGGGGCCGCGATCATCCAAGAGACCTGCACCTCCAACTCGAACAAGCAGTGGTCGTTTGTAAATAACGCCGCCGCCCCGGTCGTCGCTTCTGACGGCACCGGGCAGTACACGACGATCCAGGCCGCGATCGACGCCGTGCCGGCGAACAACACCACTCGCCGGACCATCACCGTCAAGGCCGGTACCTATCGCGAGATCGTCACCGTCCCGGCCACCAAGCCGTACGTGACACTCCAGGGTCTTGGTTCATCGGCATCGCAAACGGTGATCGTGAACAACCACAGCTCGGCCGGCGGTTACGGCACCTCGGGCAGCGCGACGGTCTTCGTCAACGGCCACGACTTCGCCGCCAGCAACATCACCCTGTCCAACGATTACGGCGAAGGCAGCCAGGCGGTCGCGGTCAACGTCAACGCCGACAAGTCGGTGTTCAACAACGTCCGCTTCCTCGGCGCCCAGGACACCCTGCTGGTCAACGCCGGCCGCTCGTACTACACGAACTCGTACGTCGAGGGCACCGTCGACTTCATCTTCGGCGGCGGGACCGCGGTCTTCAACACCTCGTCGATCTACGAGAAGCGGTCGAGCGGCGGGCCGATCACGGCCGCGAAAACCGATGCCGCCAACGCGTACGGCTTCCTCTTCTACAAATGCACCATCACCGGCGCCGCCAGCGGAAAGACCCAGCTCGGCCGCCCGTGGGGCGCCGACGCGCAGGTCCTCTACCGCGAGTCGTCGCTGAGCGTCGCGCTGGCCACCGCCCAGCCGTGGATCGACATGTCCAGCAACTCGTGGAAGAACGCCCGCTTCTTCGAGTACGAGAACACCGGCTCGGGCGCGACCACCAACAGCAACCGGCCGCAGATGTCCGACTCGACGGCCGCCAGCTACACCCCGCAGAAGTACCTCGCCGGCACGGATGGATGGAACCCGCTGTGAAGAAGAAGCTGATTTTTGGCGCGGTCGCCACCGTCGCCGTGCCGGCCCTGCTGGTCGGGATCTCGATGATGCCGTCCGAGGCGGCCACCCTGCCCGCAGCCGGCGGCACCTACCAGCTCGCGGTGACCAAGAGCGGCAAGTGCATCGACGTGCCGGCCGCCTCGAAGGACAACAGCGCGTTGCTCCAGCAGTGGGGCTGCACCACCGGGGCGGCCTGGCAGCAGTTCAAGCTCACCGCCGTGACCAGCTCGCAGTATCAGCTGGTCAACGTCAACAGCGGCAAGTGCATCGACATCCCGGCCGCCTCCAAGACCTCGGGCGTCCAGGTACAGCAGTACACGTGCGTGTCCTCGCAGACCAATCAGCTGTTCACGCTGGTCGCGAGCGGCACCAACACGTTCCAGATCATCAACGTCAACAGCGGCCTGTGCCTATCCGACCAGGGCGCCTCCACCGCCTCCGGCGCGCCGATCATCCAGGAGACCTGCTCGGCCAACTCCAACAAGCAGTGGGCCTTCAACTCGGTCTCCACCGGCGGGCGCACGTTCTCCAACACCGCCGACGGCTTCGCCGGCGGAACCACCGGTGGTGCGGGCGGCACGACGGTCACGGTCACCACCTACGCCGACTTCCTGAAGTACGCGACGGCCACCGAGGCGTACGTCATCAAGGTCAGCGGAACCATCACCGTGCCGACCTTCGGGTACGAGGTCCGGGTAACCAGCAACAAGACGATCGTCGGGGTGGGCACCACCGGGCGGATCAAGAACGGTGGCTTCTTCCTGGCCGCCGGGGTGAAGAACGTGATCATCCGGAACCTGACCATCGGCGACACCGCCGTCGCGTCGGACGACCCCGATGACAAGGACTTCGACTACGACGGCATCCAGATGGACACCGCCGACCACGTGTGGATCGACCACAACACGTTCACGAGCATCAACGACGGCTACATCGACAGCCGCAAGGACACGACCAACGTGACCATCTCGTGGAACCAGCTGGGCAACCACAACAAGACGCTCGGCATCGGCTGGACCGACAACGTCACCGCCCGGGAAACCATCCACCACAACTGGTTCTACAACACGAACCAGCGCAACCCGAGCGCCGACAACCTGCAGTACGCGCACCTCTACAACAACTACCTGCAGAACATCACCTCGTACGGCAACCTGTCGCGAGGCAGCACCAAGATGGTTCTGGAGAACAGCTACTTCGACAACGTCAAGAACCCGTGGAACATCGACGACACCACCAAGGGCCAGCTGAAGCAGAGCGGCAGCATCGCCGTGAACTGCACCGGCGCCCAGGTGACCGGCGGTTCCGCGTTCACGCCGAGCAGCTTCTACTCGTACACCCTGGACGCGGCGGCCGACGTGCCGTCGATCGTCAAGGCGTACTCCGGCCCGCAGGCGAGCATCACCTACTGACCACATTCGGGATGAGGGGAGACGCCGGCCGGAGTTGCTCTGCTCCGGCCGGCGTCGTTTCCCGTACACGTACTGCGCGACCGCCCCTGGAACGACCGCCTCGGGCGAGCCCTCGCCATCGGCTACGGCGCGCCGTTCATCCTGCTCAAGTCCGGCTATCTGCTGCATCACCGGTTTCCCGGACGCCGCGGGAGCGCACCGAGGTGTACTCGTCGGGGTCGTGGGCTTCCGCTGCTCCGGCCTATTACCTGCGCCTGTTCGGCGGTGCTGGCCGGGCGGGCCTGTTTGGTTTCGTTGGCGGACAACGCGTACCACTTCTCGACCGCGCTGGACCAGCCAGTGGAGGCGATGAACGTGCGTCTGCCCCGGGTGTTGGAGTCCATTGTGCTGGCCTTCAACCTGCATGGGGTGCACCACCGGCACCGGGTCAGGCCTGGTCTGACCTGCGGGGTGCGTTTGAGGCTTCGGGGGGCCGCTTTGATCTTGGGTGGTGGGCGGCAGATCCGCGGGCCTATCTCGGTGGATTCGGTGCGGCTTCAAGACATTGGAGGCTCTGCCCCCAAACCCCCGGCCGCGCTCGGAGACCGGCGGGGTGGGGTGGGGGTTCGGCGCGAGGAGACCACCCGAGCCTTCGGGCCTGGTGTTTCGCTTGCCGCGCGCCCGTTTCCTGCGCTTGCCGCGCCTGCGTCTGCGGCGCCCGCGCCTGCCGCGCCCGCCCGCGCCTCCCTTGCGGTGATCTTGGAGAGTTCGTGTTCAGGCCTAGGGAAGTCGACATGGTCGAGGGTCTTCGTGGTGCGGTGGCCCGGCAGATCCGTGGCCCGATTCCGGCCGATTCGCCGCGCCTCAGAGCGTCGCCGCGCCGTGATAGAAGTACTGCCCCAGCCCGACGGTGAAGATGGTTAGGCCGTAGAGGGCGTGCTCGACCGACACCACGAGCAGCGAGCCGGTGCGCTGGTAACGGCGGGCGAACAGCCAGCCGCCGGCGATCGTGGCGACCACCGCGAGCACGTTTCCGAAGAGCAGGTGGGCGAAGCCGAAGGCCACCGCGCTTGCCGCGGCGGCGGCCAGGCCGGTCCCGAACACCGGCGCGTACCGGTGCAGCAGGAACGCCCGGAACAGCAACTCCTGCGGATAGACCGAGACGAGCGGATAGAAGATCACGATCGCGAGCCACAGCAGCGGCTCGCGCCGCGGCAGGTCGAACAGGTGGTCGCGGTCGAACAGCGCGACCGCGACCACCGCGAGAACCGAAACGGCCAACCACAGGGCGAGTACGCCGGGCAGGGCCGTCCGCAGGGCGCCGGCTCGAAGCAGAGCCGTGCGGGTACGCCGCAGGTAGACGACCACCGCGACGGCCGCCAGCAGCAGCACCGGGATCGGGCCGCCGGGCACGTGGACGGCGATGTAGAGACCGACGAGTCCGAAGAAGATCAGCAGGTACTCGAGCAGTCTCATCGGGCGGACGGTAACTGGTGGCGGTAACCCGGGCGCGAGGTCCGGGTTACCGCCGCTGGTCAGGCGATCGAGCAGACCGTGCCGTTTAGGGTGAAGGCGGTGGGCAGGATGTTCGGGCCGCTGTAGGAACCTACGAAGCCGGCCGAGGTCGTGCCGCCGTTAGCGGCCAAGGTGGCGTCGCTCGTTACCCGGACGTCGGTGCCGGTCTGGGTCCAGGTGGCGGACCAGCCGCTGCTCACGGTCTGCCACGTGGTCGGCCAGGTGTAGTTGAGCGTCCAGCCGGTCAGGGCGGCCGGGCCGGTGTTGGTGATGTCTACCTGGCCCACGTAGCCGTTGCCCCAGTCGTTGACGTCGGCGAACTTCACCGTGCAGGTGCTGGTGGCGGGGGCGCCGGTGGTGAAGGTCAGCGGGGCCGAGGACCAGGACTGGTTGCCGGCGTTGTCGCGGGCCAGCACGTTCACCGTGTACCGCTTGCCGGGCTGGAGGTTGCGGACCGTGAACGACGTACCGCTGGTCTCGCCGAGCTGTTCGCTGATCGCGCCGTTGGCCCGGTAGATCTCGTACTTGGTGGCCTTGGCCACCCCGGTCCAGCTGATTGTGGCGGTGCGGTCGGTCACCGCCGACGCGGTGACCTGGGTCGGCGCCTGCGGCGCCGTGCTTGCGGCGGCGGGCTTGAGGGTCAACAGCGTCAGCGAGTACGCCGGAAGCGTGGTCGCGCTGCCCGCGTGGATCGCGGTGTCGCCGTTGCCGTAGGTGAGCACCGTCGGCGCGGCCGCGGACGGGGTGTAGCCGGCGTAGCTGACCGCTACGTCGTGCGCGGCGTCCGGGTCCTTGTTGATCAGCAGGACCGACAGGTCGCCGTTCGGTCGCCGGGCCGCGTGCGCGGTGACCAGCGGGTTGTCGGTGCCGGCCCGGATCGTCTGGTCGCCGGGGTGCAGGAACGACGACAGCAGCTTCAGCGCGTGGTACGGCGCGAACGGCGTGTTCAGGGCCGGCTCGCAGACCGAGTTGTCGGCGGTGCAGGTGCCGCTGGAGAGCAGGCCGAAGTCGTTGTAGTCGGTCTGCCCGGCCACCGTCGAGGGGGTGCCGATGCCGTTGTGGACGTTCCACCACTGCACGGTGAAGACGCCGTTCGCGATCAGGCTCGCGTACGCGTCGGCCAGGAAGATCGCGCCGGGCTGGGTGTTCTGCCCGACCCCGACGTTGAGCTCGGTCAGGCTGATCCCGATCTTGCCGGCGTTGGCGCCGCCGAACTTGTTGATCTGCTGCCGCAGCGCGTAGACGGTGTCGTCGATGTACTGGGTCTTGCCGATCGCCTCGGCCGCGCTGCCGCCGCCCGGGTACCAGTGCACGTCGGCGAAGTCGATGTGCGGGCCGGCGATGGACAGCACGGTCTGGTTCCAGGTGGCGCTGTCGCCGGACGCGACGATCCCGTCCGGCCAGTTCGCGGGCGTGGTGAGCACGGCGCCCACCTTGATCGTCGGGTCGACCGCCTTCATCGCGTCGGCGTAGGCGACCACCTCGTTCGCGTACTGGGTGGGGCTGAGGTCGGTGTGGTCGTCGGCCTCCCAGGCCGAGCCGTACCGGCCGTTGCCGTAGTTCTCGTTGCCGATCGTCCAGTACTTGGCCTGGTAGCCCTTGGTCACGTTGGCGTACCGGACCCAGCCGGCGGCCTCCTCGGCCGAGCCGGTGCCGTAGTTCGCGATGATCATCGGCTGGGCGCCGGTGCGGCGGGCCGACGCCATGAACGTGTCGAAGTCGGTGTTCGGTGCGACGTAACCGCCGGGCGCGGTGTGCGTCTCCCAGTGGTAGATGTCGGCGTAGGAACCGCCGGGGTAGCGGATCATCTTGACGCCGGCCGCACCGAGCAGGTCGGCGACGGCGTCGGTGCCGAGCGTGGTGTCCCAGATGGCGTCGTTGACGCCGAGCGCGGTGGCCGGGACGGTGGCCTGACCTGCTCGGGCGTTGACGCTGACCTGCACTGGGGTGGTGGCGGCGAAGGCGCCCTGGGCCGGTGGCGCGACCAGGGCGGTGGCGGCGAGAAGGGCAGCGCCCAGGGCCGCGCGACGGGGAATCGCGGACTGCATGGCTCTCCAAGTGGGTGGATATTCAGGGGGGATGGGAGCGCTCCCATTTTGCGGTTGAGAATGAGCACTGTCAATATGCGGAATATTTCCTGGGAATTTCCTGTGACTCTGCGAATTAGGCCGGAAATGCGGCGAGGGCCGCACCCGTTTCCGGGTGCGGCCCTCGGCCGTTAACTGCTCTTCTGGGTCGGGATTACTTCTTGACCGTGAAGTTCGGGTGGTGCGGCGGGAAGTGCGGCTGCGGGCCGTGGTGGCCCGGGAAGCCGGGGCCCGGGTGGCCGGGGAACCCGATCGGGCCGTGGTGACCAGGGAAGCCGCCGTGGTTCCAGCTCACCTGCAGCGCCCAGTAACCGCGCTTGAAGCCGAACCGCACGGGGTAGCAGCGGTAGTTGTCCCACTGGTTACGCCACTCGCCGACGCGGCCGGCCCGGTTGCAGGCGATCGGGCTGCGGTAGTAGCCGGCGATCCGGGTGCCGAACGGTGCGGGCTTGTCCGCGACCTTGGTCGTGGACTTGGGCGCGGCGGGCGCCGCCGTGTCCGATGCGGCGGCGGCCGGGCCGGCGCTGAATGCCACTGCGGCCGCAGCGGCCATTCCGGACATCACGATCATGCGGGCAACTTTATTCATCGCTTCACCTCTTCGTATCCGGGGTAATGCCGATGTGAAGATCATAGGAAAATCACGGCATTTGTCCGCTTTAAAACGCACACCCGAATAGGTGAATTGATCGAGGGGCTATTTGATGATTAAAAATGCGGTCCGGCGGGAATAGCCCGCCGGACCTGCATCGATTAGTCCGTTCGGACGAGTCAGCTTGTCGGTTTGGTCAGCAGGCAGCCCGACACGGTCAAATCGATAGTGCGGCTGGCATTGAGGCAGGTCGTGAACCAGTACGTCTGCTCGCCATAGCTCTGTCCCTGGTATGCGTGCGTGGTGCCGTTCGCGTCCACCTCGCACGGATTGTTCAGGGTGCACATCGCGCCGTCGTCGTTACCGGTGTTGTTGATGCCGACGATCTGGCCGCTTGTCGCGTCCACCAGCGGCGAACCCGAGGTGCCGTGGATCGTGTCGCAGTTGACGTCGTACCGGATCGAGTCCTTCCAGGTCCAAACGCCCTCCCGCAGCGTGCTCACGAAGCTGTCGATCTTGCAGTTCCAGATCTGCTTCCAGTAGCTGGACGGGATCGTGATGCTCGAACCGGCGACCGGGTGGCTGCTCGAGATGGTCAGCGCGGTCGCACCGTAGTTGCTGCTCAGCGTCGCGAAGGTGGAGGTGAGGCGGTAGAGCGTGACGTCGGTGCCGGTCATCGTCGCGTAGAGGACGCGGTCGGCCCGGACCGTGCCGAGCGCGGTGCCGCTCGAGTTCAGCAGTGAGCCGCTGCGGGTGCTGGTCCGGTTCTGGATCACCACGCCGGCGCCCGGCATGCCGCCCTCGTAGCAGTGCCCGTTGGTCAGCATCATCGCCCGGTCGCTCGAGACCGAACTGGGGAAACGCACCAGCGCGGCCGAGCAGTTGCTCAGCTTGATGGTGTTGGCCAGGGTGACGGCGGCGAGAGCCGTGGTCGGGGCGGCGGCCTGAGCGGCGGCGGCCGGGCCGGCGAGGATGCCGGTGGCGGCCGCGATCGTGGCGGCACCGAGTGCGATTGCCCGTCGTAGGCGCATGAAGGGTCCCTTCTGCTCTTTCGGGGGTGTGGGCGCGTGACGGGTCGGCGACACGCTGACACCTGGGGTGCCCGTACCCTTGCATTGAGATTGACCGATGTCAATCAATGCCGTTACCGGGTCTCCTGAGCCGCGCGCAGCGCTGCCACCCGAGTGTCGTCGGCTCGCTTCCGCCAGGTGATGATCTCCCTGGTCGGGGTCACGGCACCATCCAGTCCAGAACCGGGGTGCCCTGCAGCGTCACCAGCACGCACATGACCAGCAGCAGCACCAGGCTCCAGCCGACCACCCGGCGGAAGATGTCACCCTCCTTGCCGGACATGCCGACGGCCGCCGCGGCGATCGCCAGGTTCTGCGGGCTGATCATCTTGCCGAGTACGCCGCCCGAGGAGTTGGCCGCGGCCAGCAGCACCGGGTCCAGGCCGGCCTTCGTCGCGGTCTGCACCTGCAGGGCGCCGAACAGCGCGTTCGCCGAGGTGTCCGACCCGGTCACGGCGACCCCGATCCAGCCGAGAATCGACGACAGGAAGACGAAGAAGCCGCCGGCCGCCGCGAGGAACTCGCCGAGCGTGTTGGTCTGCCCGGACTGGTTCATCACGTAGGCGAGGGCCAGCACCGCCATCACCGTGACGATCGCGTGCCGGAGGGTCCAATAGGTGTCCCGGTAGGCCCGCACCGCCGAGCCGACGCTGACTCGCAGCACGATGGCGGTCAGGATGCCGGCGAGGATCATCAGCGTTCCGGCCGCCGGAAGCCAGCCGAAGGTGAAGTTGACCGACGACAGCGGCTTCCCGCTCGCTCCCGTCACGTGCAGGCCCGGCCAGGCGAAGACGACCGTCCAGGGCTCCTTGGCGAGGGCGGCCTTGATCGGCCCGAGGCTGGCAATCGAGAAGATCGCAATGATGATCAAATACGGGGCGTAGGCGCGGGCGATCTCGGCGGGCGAGTCACGCTGATCGTCCTGCCTTGCGGCGTACGCGTTCCCGCCGCTCCGCGGCGCCCCGGCCGTTGCGTCGTCATCGACCCGATGCCGCCCCGCCTGCGCGTCGGCGCCGCCGCGCCCGGTGTCGGGGTCACCCAGGTCCGAGCCGCCGCGTCCGGTGAGGGTGTCGCCCTCGCCGTCGGCGCCGCCCCGGCCGGTGTCCGGGTCGTCGCCACCGGGCTCGGTGCTGGGTTCGCCCAGGTCCGCGCCGCCACGCCCGGTGTCCGGCTCGCCGAGGTCAGCGCCGCCGCGCCCGGTAAGGGTGTTGCCGGTGAGGTCGTCACCGTCGCCGTCGGCGCCACCTCGGCCGGTATCGGGGTCGTCATCGCCCAGGTCGGCCCCGCCGCGTCCGGTGAGGGTGTTGCCGTCACTGTCGGCGCCGCCCCGGCCGGTATCCGGCTCGCCCAGGTCCGCGCCTCCTCGGCCGGTGAGGCGGCGGCGGGTTCCGGCGGTTACCAGTTCGCCCTCGCCGGCGTGCAGGGGTGGGGTCTCGGCGGGCTGCCAGATGCGCAGGAGGAGCACTACGGCGGCTGCGGCGGCCAGCGACGCGATGATGTCGGTCAGCGGGACCGAGACGTAGTTGGAGGCCAGGAACTGGGCGATCGCGAAGACCACGCCGGCCACCGTGGCGGCCGGCCAGGTCTGCCGGATGCCGCGCCGGCCGTCGATCACCGCGACCAGGATCAGCGGGACGATCAGGGCCAGGAAGGGGGTCTGGCGGCCGACCATGGCGCCGAGCGTGTCGGCGTTCAGCCGCGGGTCGTCGACGGCGCCGGAGGTGACCGTGCCGAGCGTGGTGATCGGGGTGGCCAGCGCGCCGAAGGCGACCGGCGCGGTGTTGGCGATCAGCGCCACGGCGGCCGCCCGGATCGGCGGGAAGCCGAGGGCCATCAGCATCACCACGGTGACCGCGACCGGGGTGCCGAAACCGGCCAGCGCCTCGAGCAGCGCGCCGAAGCAGAACGCCACGATGATCGCCTGGATCCGCATGTCGGGGCTCACCCGGGCCATCGACCGGCGCAGCACGTCGAAGTGGCCGCTCACCACGGTCAGGTTGTAGACCCAGATGGCGTTGAGCACGATCCACAGGATCGGGAAGAACCCGAACGCCGCGCCCTCGGTGGCCGACAGCAGTGCCTGCCCGACCGGCATCGCGTAGACCACGATCGCCACCGCGAGGGCCACCGCGAGCGAGATGACCCCGGCCAGCCAGGCCCGCATCCGCAGGGCCCCCAGCAGCACGAACAGGGTGAGTAGGGGCAGCGCCGCGAAGATCGCGGAGATCGCGATCGAGTCGGCCACCGGGTCGGTCACGATTCTGAACTGATCCACCATGTCGACCATCCAGAGTTATCGATCTACCTGGTGGCGAATCTACTCGTGACCGCCGTCACTGGTAAGGGGTGTGCGGAGGTTGATCACTGGTCTTCGGCGGCGTTCCGGGTGCGGAGGGTCGCCCAGCCGACGAGCGCGGCCGCCACCACGGTGAGCACCAGGCCGGAGATCCGGGTCGCGTCTTCGAACTGGGCGGTCTGCTGGGTGGTCCAGTCCGACGTCGCGATGGTGCCGGCGAACATCGCCGCCAGGATGGTGCCGGTGACGGCCAGGCCGATGCCGGAGGCGACCTCGGTGGCGGTGTCGGTGAGCGCCGCGCCGATCGTGGTGCGGTTCGCGGGCAGGCCGCGGAGCACGTTGACCACGGCGACCACGCCGACCACCCGCATCCCGGCCGCCTCGATCACCAGGGCGAGGGCCACCCACCCGTAGCCGTAGCTGCCCAGCAGGCCGTAGATGGCGAGCCCGGTCACGACCGCGGCGGCGCTGAGCCAGGCGGCCCGGTCGAGGCCGACCCGCTGCACGAACGGATTGACGAACGCGCCCCCGGCGACCAGGACGATGACCTGCGGCAGCATGCCGATCGCGGCGAGGGCGGGGGACCAGCCCCAGTCCAGCTGCAGTTGCAGCGTCACCAGGTAACCGAGGCCGGCGGTGGCCAGGCCGGCCGCGGCCTTGTAGGCCAGACCGGCCGAGACCAGGGGCTGCGCGACCAGGTTGAGGTCGAGCAGCGGGTAGCGCGCTGTCCGCTCGCGGAGCACGAAGAGAATCGCGCCCGCGACGGCGGCCGCGGTGGCCGCCCAGGGCGCCCACGAACCGGTGCCCTCGTTCACGAACAGGGTCGGTGCGACAAGGGCGAGCACGATCGTCGCGGTGCCGAGCGCCGCGCCGAGCACGTCGACCGGGTCGCGGTGCAGGTCGGCGGGCTCGTCGGCGGCGATGCCGGTGCCCACGGCGATCAGTGCGAAGGCAGCGATCGGCACGTTGACCAGCAGCAGGACCTGCCACGGCGCGATCGCGAGCACGAAGCCGCCGGTGGTCGGGCCGATCGCGAGCCCGATCAGGCCCACGGTCGAGATCAGGGTCATCGCCCGTACCCGCAGGGTGTCGTCCTCGAAGAGCCGGAACGCCAGTGCCGCCGAACCGGGCGTGGTCATCGCGGCCGCGACGCCCATCAGCGCCCGGACCGCGATCAGTTGCTCCGCGGTCGTGACGAACGCGGTGGCCAGGCTGGCCACGCCCAGCAGGACCAGGCCGATGAGCATGATCCGGCGGCGGCCGAACCGGTCGGCGATCGCGCCGAAGCCCAACATCAACCCACCGAACACCACGGCGTACGCGCCGGTAGCCCACTGCAGGGTGACCGTCGAGGCGTGCAGTTCGCGGCCGATGGTGGGCAGTGCGACGTTCAGGATCGAGTTGTCCAGCATCTCGAACAGGAACACCGCGCACAGCCCGGCCAGGGCGACCCAGGCGTCCCGCAACGAGCGGGGTGGGGTGGAGACCGTCATCTGCGGTCCTTCCGTAGGAACGGCGTTCGCATCTATACGAACGCTGTTCCTACACGATAGAACGCTGTTCCCCTTGGTTGTAAAGTGGTCGCATGGTTCGGAACCCTCAGCAGCGACGTAACGAACGTCACCAGCAACCCGCGGCGCCGACCGTGCGGCGCGGCCCGTCCGGCGGGACGAAGAAGCCGATCACGGTCGACGCGATCGTCGACGCCGCGTTCGAGCTGGTGGCGGCGGACGGTTACGACGCCCTGACGATGCGCCGGCTGGCCGCGGCCCTGGAGACCGGCCCCGCGTCGCTCTACGCCCACGTGGTCAACAAGGACGACCTGGGTGAGCTGCTCATCGGGCGGCTCTGCGCCCGGATCGAGTTCCCCGCCCCCGACCCCGGGGCCTGGCGGGAGCAGATCACCGGCGTCTGCGCTCAGCTGCGCGACGAATACCTGCGGTTCCCGGGCATCACTCGGGCCACTCTGGCGATGGTGCCGACCAACCTCGACACCCTGCGGGTCAACGAGGGGTTGTTCGCGATCCTGCTGGCCGGCGGCGTGCCGGTCCAGGCCGCCGCCTGGGCCACCGACGCGCTGGGGCTCTACGTCAACGCGTACTGCTTGGAGATCTCGATGCGCGACGCCGTCCGGGCCGACGGCGAGGACGGCTGGGTGGTCGACCGGGCCGAGATGCGCAGCCGGTTCGCCGCGCTGCCCGACACCTTCCCGCAGACCAGGCGGTACGCCGCCGAACTGACGGCCGGCGACGGCCACGATCGGTTCGACTTCACCGTCGGGCTGATGATCGCCGGCCTCGGCTGACCGTTACGGCTTGCGGGCCACCCCGGCCACGACGTCGAGTCGCTGCGGGTCGGTGTCGGTGGGGCGCCACAGCGGCGCCGAGGTGACGCCGGGCTCGACCAGCTCGAGACCCTCGAAGAACTGGCCGAACGCGGCGTGGCCGCGCAGCACGTAGGGCGGGTTGGCCTGTTCGTTCCAGATCTTCTCGGCTTCGCCGTGCTCGATGCTGTGCGAGCCGTCGAGGGCGATGAAGTAACTGCCCGGCGCGAGCGCGGCGACGTATTCCCGGACCATCGTCAGGGCCTGCTCGTCGTCGGTGATGTGGCCCAGGATGCCCGACATGATCAGCGCGATCGGCTGGTCGAAGTCGAGGGTCTTGCCGGCCTCGGCCAGCACCTTGGCCGAGTCGCGGCCGTCGGCGTCGACGTACTGCGTGACGCCCTCGGGGCTGCTGGTCAGCAGGGCGCGGGCGTGCACGAGCACGAGCGGGTCGTTGTCGACGTAGACGATCTTGGCGTCGGGCGCGAGCCGCTGGGCCACCTCGTGGGTGTTGTCGGCGGTGGGCAGGCCGGTGCCGACGTCGAGGAACTGGCGGATGCCGACCTCACCGGCCGCGAAGCTGACCGAGCGCACCAGAAACGCCCGGGACGCGCGGGCGTTTTTCTCGATGTCCGGGAAGGCGGCCTTGATCTGCTCACCGACCTGGCGGTCGACCTCGAAGTTGTCCTTGCCGCCGAGCCAGTAGTTCCAGATGCGCGCAGTCTGCGGCACATTGGTGTCCAGCTCGTTCACGTCGCCCATCGTGACCCGTCCGTCCATGATCGACAGTCCTTCTGCGCGCGCATTCTCCCCGGCCAGAAGCGGTCTCGGCAACCCCGAATCCGGCCCCGCCCGTACCGCTGCGGTGGCGTCTTCGATCTTCGAACTTCTCCCGAAACCTGGCCGATAAAGCCGCCACACGCTGGGCTTTTTGTGGAAACTCCGGTGAAACACGCCCTGGTTAGCGTCGTGCCCTCTCCAGGGAAAGTGAGCTTCAGCGTGACCTCATATATAAATCGGCGTTCCCTGCTTCGTGGTGGCGCCGGCCTGGCGCTTTTCGGCGCCAGCGCTGCTGTTCTGGCTGCCTGCGGTGACGACGACTCCTCCTCGCCGTCGTCGTCGGCGTCCGGTGGCACGAAGGACTTCGGTGCCCTCAACTACCAGCTCTCCTGGGTCAAGAACGTGGAGTTCGCGGGCGCCTACATCGCGGACACCAAGGGCTACTACACGGCCGCCGGTTTCAGCTCGGTCAATCTGATGGCGGGCGGTCCCAACGTCAGCCAGGACGCGGTGGTCGCGTCGGGCAAGGCGCTGCTGGGCATTTCCTCGCCGGACATCACCGCGGCGGCCGTCCTGAAGGGCGCCGAGCTGGTCATCGTCGGCGCGCAGTACCAGAAGAACCCGTTCTGCATCATGTCGCTGGCCTCGGCGCCGATCAACTCGCCGGCCGAGCTGATCGGCAAGAAGATCGGTGTGCAGGCCACCAACGAGCCGGTGTGGAACGCGTTCCTCAAGGCCAACAACATCGACCCGAGCAAGGTCACCAAGGTGCCGGCCCAGTTCGACCCGTCGCCGCTGGTGTCCAAGGAGGTCGACGGCTGGTTCTCGTTCTTCACCAACGAGCCCAACCTGCTCAAGACCAAGGGCGTCGACACCGCGGTGATGCTGCTCAACGACCACGGCTACCCGATGGTCTCCGAGGTCTACGTGGTGAAGAAGTCCACGCTGACTTCCGACCGCGACAAGCTGAAGGCCGCGATCATCGGCGACATCAAGGGCTGGACCGACTCGGTCGCCGACCCGAAGGTGGGCGCCAACCTGGCCGCCACCAAGTACGGCAAGGACCTGGGCCTGGACGAGGCCGAGCAGGTGCTCGAGTCGACCGCGCAGAACACCGTGGTCTCGACCGACGACACCAAGAAGAACGGCCTGTTCACCATCACCGACGAACTGATCGAGGAGACGATCAAGACGCTGGCCCTGGGCGGCACGACCATCACCAAGGAGCAGCTGTTCGACATGTCGGTTCTCACCGAGATCTACACCGAGAACCCGACCCTGAAGGGAACGTCCTGACCGAGGAGGGCCGGGGGATCGTGCTGCGGCAGCTCACCAAGCAGTTCACGATCCGCCGGTCCACCGTCACCGCCCTCGACCACGTCGACCTGGACACCCCGGAGGGCGCGTTCGTCGCGCTGCTCGGCCCGTCCGGCTGCGGCAAGTCGACGATCCTGCGCATCCTCGCCGACCTGGAGAAGCCCACCTCGGGCGAGGCGTTCGTGCACGGCGAGGAACCCGAGGCCACCCGCCGCAACCACCACCTGGGCATCGCGTTCCAGGACGCGGCGCTGCTGCCGTGGCGGTCGGTGACCGCCAACATCCGGCTGCCGCTCGAGGTCAGCGGTGTGAAGGTGCGCAACGAGACGATCACCGAGCTGATCAAGCTGGTCGGTCTCGAAGGCTTCGAGCAGGCCCGGCCGGCGCAGCTGTCCGGCGGCATGCGGCAGCGGGTGGCGATCGCCCGCGCGCTGGTGGTCGAGCCGCGCATCCTGCTGCTGGACGAGCCGTTCGGCGCCCTCGACGAGATGACCCGGCAGCGGCTCAACCTGGAGTTGCAGCGCATCTGGACCGAGCGGGCCACCACCACGCTGCTGGTCACCCACTCGATCGCGGAGGCGGTTTTCCTGGCCGACACGGTCGCGGTGATGAGTGCCCGGCCGGGCCGGATCGTCGCCCAGGTGGAGATCGACCTGCCCCGCCCGCGCACCCCCGAGATGATGCGCACCGCCCGTTTCCACGAGTTGGAGGACCAGCTCAGCGCCCTGCTGTTCGGGGACGAGAAGTGAAACGGCTCTACGGTGCCGCCGGCATCCTTGTCCTGCTGGTGGTCTGGGAGATCGTCGGCCGCACGGTGTTCGCGGACAGCCGCGCCGTCCCGCCGCCCACCAAGATCCTGAGCCAGTTCGGGCACGACGGCTGGTCGTTCTACTGGCCCAACATCAAGGCCACCCTGCGCACGGCCGGCTGGGGCTGGCTGTGGGGCAACGCCATCGGGATCGGCTTCGCGTTCCTGCTGATCCAGTTCCCGCTGATCGAGAAGGCCGGCATGCAGCTGGCCCTGGTCAGTTACTGCCTGCCGGTGATCGCGATCGGCCCGGTGCTGGCCGTCCTGTTCACCGGAGACAAATCCAAGGTCATCCTGGCCGCCATCTCGGTCATCTTCACCACGCTGGTCGGCGCGCTCGTCGGCCTGCGCAGCGCCGACCGCACCAGCCTCGACCTGGTCCGCGCCTATGGTGGCGGCAAATGGACCCAGCTGTGGAAGGTCCGGATGCGCGCGTCGCTGCCGAACCTCTTCGCCGGTCTGCGCATCGCCGCCCCCGCCGCCATGCTCGGCGCGATCATCGGCGAGTACCTGGGCGCCGAGTCCGGACTGGGAGTAGCAATGATCAACTCACAGCAGAGCCTCGCGGTCGAACGAACCTGGGGCATCGCCCTGGCCGCCACCGCCCTGTCCGGCGCGGCTTACGGCTTGACCGCCCTGGTCGGCCGCCTGCTCACGCCGTGGGCGCCGAGGGCTGCCGAATGAGGCGCGCCTTGATCCGGCTTCTGAACGGAGTCGGCGGCGCCGCCCTATCCGTAGCGATCATCTGCGGCGTCTGGCAGCTGCTGGTCAAGGGCTTCGACCTGGACCCGTTCCTGACCCGGGGTCCGTTCGACGTCTGGCGTTACCTCACCGACCCCACTCACGGCCCCGAACGCACGCTGCTCTGGGAGGCCAGCAAGGTCACCGCCCTGGACGCCGCGATCGGCCTGCTCGGCGGCACCGTCGCCGCGCTGGTCACCGCGCTGGCCTTCGCCCTCTGGCGCCCGGTGGAACAGACCCTGCTCCCGATCGCCATGGCCCTGCGCGCGGTCCCGCTTGTCGCGATGACCCCGCTGATCGCCCTGATCTTCGGCCGCGGCCTGATGGCGGTCACCGTGATCGCCGGCATCGTCACGTTCTTCCCGGTCCTGGTGAACGTCTCGCTGGCGCTGCGAGCCGTGCCTAGCTCATCGATGGACCTGATGCGCGCCTACGGCGCTTCCCCCTACGCCACCCTGCTGCGCGTCCAGCTGCCCGGCGCGCTGCCGGCTTTGTTCGCCGCGATGCGGGTGGCGGCCCCGCTGGCCCTGGTCGGCGCCCTGCTGGCCGAATGGCTGGCCACCGGCAAGGGCCTCGGTTACATGATGCTGGCCTCGGTGACGACCTTCGAGCTGGACCGGATGTGGACCGGCGTAACCATCGTGACGGTCGCGTCGATCCTGCTTTACACCCTGATCAGCGTCATCGAACAGCTCACCCTCGTCCGTTACGCCCCCGAACAGCAAACCCGAACCCTTTAACCGCAGAGGTACGGGCGGGGCCGT
Organism: Paractinoplanes tereljensis; assembly: GCF_016862435.1. Classification (GTDB taxonomy): domain Bacteria; phylum Actinomycetota; class Actinomycetes; order Mycobacteriales; family Micromonosporaceae; genus Actinoplanes; species Actinoplanes tereljensis. The sequence goes on along the minus strand of NZ_BOMY01000012.1, from coordinate 94,815 downwards.
TCCGGCCCGCCCGTCTCCGTCCCGTGGCGACCTGCGTTACTTCGTGAATTTGACCTCGGCGGTGGTTAGCGCGTTGCCGGTGCGGCCGGGGGCTCGGTGGTACTGCCAGTAGAGGTTGGTGTGAGCGATCACCTTGTCGGGCGTGGGGGCGCCGTAGGAAGAGAGGTCTTCCGTGGTGTGGGCGTCGGAGATCAGGGTGGCGTCGTAGCCTCGGGTGATCGCGCCGTGCAGCGTCGAGCGGATGCACTCGTCGGTCTGGGCGCCGGAGACGTAGAGGTGGCCGGCGCCGCGGGCGGCCAGCACCTCCTCGAGGTTGGTGTCCTCGAAGGAATCGGGCCAGCGTTTGTGGACCACGGCCTCGGTGTCGGTGCGCTTCAGCTCCGGGACGTATTGCCAGCCGTCGGAGTCGATCGGCATGTCGTCACTGCTGTGCTGGACCCAGATGACCTCGACGCCCGCGTTGCGGGCCAGGTCGACCAGGTCGGCGATGTTGGCGACGATGCGGTCGCGGTCGTGGGCGCCGACCACCACGTCGTTCTGCACGTCTATTACCAGAAGGGCGCTGTTGGGGCGGTTTTCCAGCGTGGTCATGAATGGGACGCTAGACCCCGGGTACGACATTTTTTCGGAACAGGGAGTCCCGGGGGAGACGGATGGACACGCCCTACCTGCTCGTCGACATCGCCGCTGCTGTCGCTCAATACCGCCGCATCGCCGCGGCCTTCCCCGATGCGCCGGTCTACTACGCGGTCAAGGCCAATCCCGAGCCCACCCTGCTCATCGAGTTGGTCAAGGCCGGCTGCCACTTCGACGTGGCCAGCCGGGCCGAGGTCGACATGGGCCTGGAAGCCGGCGCGCCACCGGCCACGTTGTCCTTCGGAAACACCATCAAAAAGGCCGAGGACATCGCGTACGCGTACGGAAAGGGTGTTCGGACTTTTGCCTTTGACAGTCTCGGTGAATTGGAGAAGCTGGCCGAGCACGCGCCCGGCGCCACGGTGATCTGCCGGGTGCTGGCCTCCAGCAAGGGCGCGCGATGGCCGCTGAGCCGCAAGTTCGGGTGCGCGCCGGAGATGGCGGTCGATCTGATCCGGTGGGCCGCGGCGCACGGTCTCGACCCGGCCGGGGTCTGCTTCCACGTCGGCTCGCAGCAGCTCGACCCGGGTCGCTGGGAGCCGAGCATCGCCGAGGCGGCCGCGATCTTCGCCCGGCTGGCCGCCGACGGCATCGCGTTGCGGCTGGTCAACTGCGGTGGTGGCTTCCCGGTCGACTATCAGACCGAGGTGGCCCCGATCGAGAAGTACGCGGCGGCCATCGACGCCGCGGTGTCGGCCCACTTCGCCACCCGGCCGGCCCTGATGATCGAGCCGGGGCGGTACATCGCGGCCCCGGCCGGCGTGCTGCACACCGAGGTGGTGCTGGTGTCCCGCAAGTCGTACGCGGACGAGCCCCGCTGGGTCTATCTGGATGTCGGCCGCTTCGGCGGCCTGGCCGAGACCGAGGACGAGGCGATCCAATATCGCCTGACCACCCCGCACGACGGCGCGGTCACCGCCCCGGTCGTGCTGGCCGGTCCCACCTGCGACAGCGTCGACATCCTCTACCAGAACGTCAACTACGAACTGCCGCTGGCGCTGCGGCCGGGCGACATCGTGCAGATCCACGGCACCGGTGCGTACACGGCCACTTACGCTTCGGTCGGCTTCAACGGATTCCCGCCGCTGCGCACCGTCTGCCTGCCCATGGTGGGGGGAGACGCCGATAGGTAAAGCCTCTTACAGTGTGCCCGTGGAACTCTTGCTGCCGTCCGAGGAGCAGGCGTACCGGCTGCTGGTGCGGATGGCCGGGGCCGGTGCCGACGAGTTCGCGGAGCGGGCCGGGGTCAGTGCCGGGCAGGCCGTTGCGCTGCTCGAGGAACTGCGCCGCCGGGGTCTGGTGACCGCCGGCCCGATCTACCGTGCGTTACCACCCGACGTCGCGCTCGGTGAGGTGCTGCTGCGCGAGCAGGAGCACCTGCAGTCGGCCCGGCAGATGGTGGCCGCGCTCAGCGAGGACTACCGCAGCAACAACCGCTGGCGCAGCACCGAGCACCTGATGGAGATCGTGATCGGCGCGCCCGCGCTGCGCGAGCGGCTGCGCGAGATGCAGGACTCGGCCAAGGAGGAGATCCGCTGGTTCTGCCGGGCCAACCCGATCGCCATGCAGGGCCCGGACAACACCGAGGAGACTCCGGCGCTGACCCGCGGCGTGCGCTATCGGGCGATCTACGAACGCGCGCTGCTCGACAAGCCGGGCGAGCTGACCAGCATCCTCGAGGCGGTGGGGATGGGCGAACAGGCCCGTACCCTGCCGATCCTTCCGGTCCGGCTGGCCATCGCCGACCGCAACCTGGCGATCTGCCCGCTCGTGCCGGATGCCGCGCGCGGCGCCGGTGAGCCCACCGCCGCGCTGATCCGCTCCTCCGAGCTGCTCGACGCGCTTATCGCGTTGTTCGAGAGTTACTGGGAGCGGGCGACGCCGCTGGTCGCCGAGGTGGCCGAGGAACCCGATCGCTTGCTGCTGTCGCTGCTGGTGGCCGGCCTGCCGGACAAGTCGATCGCCACCCACCTGGGGATCAGCAAGCGGACCGTCCAGCGCCGCCTGGACCGCCTGATGGCGGTGGCCGGGGTGGACAGTCGAGCCGGCCTGGCCTTCCAGGCGGCGAAACGTGGCTGGCTCTGACCGTTGTAACCGAGCGGGATCATGACGGATCCGCCGAGCCCGGCCGCACCGGCACTGGATGCTGGGCCGCTTCCGCCCGCTGGGGGCATTGGGCAGAGCGGCTGCGCGTGGCGGCGCGGGCCGGTGCGGCCGGGTGCCTTGATGACCCCGCCGCGGCTGGGACGCCGATCGGGGCGTCGCGCAGCACAGACAGTTGCCGCATGGTGGGTCTCCTTCGAGCAACCGGCGGTGGGGCAGCGGTTCAAATTTTGAAGACGTTGGATGGCTTTCCAAAGGCCCAAAACTGCCGCACCAACGCCATGGCGCAATGTGGACACCGTCGTCATGACTCCGCGTGTATCAGAAGCTTGCGCAGAAGATCGGCGAGCGTCTGCCGCTCCTCGACGGTCAGCGGTTCGAGGAGCCGGTTCTCGCTGCGGCCCTCGGTGCTGGCGTGCCGTTCGAACGTCGCGTAACCGGCGTCGGTGAGCCGCACCTCGACCCGGCGCCGGTCGCCGCCCGGGTGCGTGCGGGTGATCAGGCCGGCCTCGTCCAGGCTGACGAGGCGGTTGGAGAGCGCGCCGCGGGTCAGCCCGAGCAGGTCGGCGAGCCGGGACGGGCCGGCCGTGTAGGGCGGGCCGAGCCGGCGCAGGGTCAGCAGGATCTTGAACTGCCACAGCTTGAGGCCGCCCTCGGCCAGGGTCTCCCGGCGGTACTGTGCGGCGTACCGGGTCAGGGTGTGCAGCCGCGCGAAGATCGCCTCGGTGAGCGGGTCGAGCCAGTCGTGTTCGCGCTGCCAGAGCTCGACGTGCCGGTCCACCGAGTCGCGCATGGCCGCCCCCCGTTCCCGAGATGGTTTTCTTGTGGATAGTTTTTCGAAAAACTACCGTCCGGCCCATGAGTGTCAACGGGGTAGGAATCGCAGTGGACGAACTGGTGGCGGCGGCTCGGGAGCTGGCCAACGCGGGCCGATCGGAGCGAGCGCTGGCGTTGCTCGACGCAGCCGTCGCCGATCGGGTGGGACGGGCGGCGCTCGATCTGGCCGCGGCCGAGGTGGCACTGGCCGGAGTGTGGTTCTCCGACTCGGGTCAGGCCGGCAAGCGGCTGGAGGTCTGCGGCAGTGAGCCCGGGTGGCAGCTGGACTTCCTCCGCTTGCAGTACGACTATTCCCAGCTGCTGCATACCGGGGACGAACTGCGGCTGGGCCCGTGGGGCAAGGCCCCGGCCGCGATCACCGGCGACGAGGCCGGCGCCCGGGCCCTGGCCATCGAGGTCGCTCGCTGGGCGGCGGCGATCGGCGCGACCCGCCTGCACGCCCGGGTGGCCGCCTTCCTGGCCGGCGCCGACCCCCTGGCGGAACCCGAACACGACTAGGGTCATTGCGTGGGTGCTCATCAGCTGTCCCGGGCCGAGGCACGGCGGATCGCGGTGCGGGCGCAACTGCTCGACGCCGCCCGGCCCGACGGGCTGCTCGACCTGGTGCACGGGCTGACCCTGTTGCAGTACGACCAGACCGCGGCGGTCGCGCCCAACGCCCACCTGGTCGCCTGGAGCCGGCTCGGCCCGGCCTATTCGCCGGCCGACCTCACCGACGCGCTGACCGCCCGGGAACTGCTGGAAATGCGCGGCCTGATCCGCCCGGCGGCGGATCTCCCGCTCTATCGGGCCGAGATGGAAGAACGGCGAAATCAACCCCGGGAGTGGGTACGCGCGAACGACGCCTGCCGCCGCGACATCCTGCAGCGCCTGGCGGCCGAGGGGCCGTCGGTGGCGCGGGAGCTACCGGACACCTGCGTCGTCCCGTGGAAGTCGACGGGCTGGACGAACGACCGCAACGTCATCCAGATGCTCGAGTTGATGCTGTCCAGCGGCGAGGTCGCGGTGTCCTCCCGGCGGCGCGGCGAGCGGCTGTTCGACCTGGCCGACCGGGTCTACCCGGACGTGCCGGCGGTGCCGATCGAGGAGGCCCGCCGGTTGCGCGACGAGCGCCGGCTGGTCGCGCTGGGCATCGCGCGGGCGCGGGCCGCCGAGACGATGATCGAGCCGAACGGCGTCGGCGAGGCCGGCGAGGAGGCGGTCATCGAGGGCGTGCGCGGCAAGTGGCGGGTCGACCCGGCCCAGCTGGACCAGCCGTTCGAGGGCCGGGTGGCGCTGCTGTCCCCCTTGGACCGCCTGGTCTACGACCGGAAGCGGATGGTCGACCTCTTCGAGTTCGACTACCAGCTGGAGATGTACAAGCCGGTCGCCCAGCGCCGCTGGGGTTACTGGGCGCTCCCGATCCTCGACGGCGACCGCCTGGTCGGCAAGCTCGACGCCACCACCGACCGCAAGGCGGGCGTGCTGCGCGTCGACGCCATCCACGAGGACGAGCCGTTCGACGAAACCGAACTGACCCGAGAGATCGAGTCCCTGGCCGAGTGGCTGGGCCTGGACCCAACCGGCTCGATCACCACCTAGAGACCTTTTCGGACCAAGGTCCGGCATCCCCGCGCCTGCCGCATCGGACCGCGTCTGCCCGTTCTCCAATAAGCCGGCCTTTCGCACGCGGGCGAGGGGCCAGATCCGAAAGGCTGGGCGCCGGGGCCGCTGGGTGATCCGGCGGAGCAGGCCGGCCGCAACATCCCTTTTCCGTACGCGCCGCCTCAGTCCCGTGGCACTCGGTCCCGGCCGGTGCGACTCACCCTCCGCGCGCCCGCTACGGGCGGGCCCGGCCCCACGCCGGGCGGGCCCCCAGGGCCGCCCGGCAGGCCGCGGATCATGCCCGCTGATCAGGGCGAACGGCAGGCTGTTCGGCGCTTTGCAAAGTGCTGGATTGGGGTTGGGGCGGGTGACTGGTTGCGCGAGAGTCGCGGCACGTGCCGGTGTTGTGCGGCGGTCGCGGGGTGTGGGCGGTCGGGTGCTGTTGCGGTTGTGGCGTCGCAGCCCGTACGGGTAAAGGCTCTGTGTCTAAAGCGGGCGCAGGCCGCGCAGGGTGAAGCCGAGGCGGCGGTCGTAGTCGGACCGGGACTGGTGGGGGCAGGCGCGGGCGATCGTGCCGCGTTCGAGGATCAGGTGGGTCAGGTCTTCCGGGGTCAGATCGGGGCGGATCGCGCCGGCCGCCTGGGCGTCGCGCAGCAGCCCGAGGGCGAACTCGCAGGCCTGGTCGCACAGGATGCTCAGCGGCTTGGAATCGGGCAGGGCCCGCATCAGCACGTCGTTGGCGGCCGGTTCGTCGAACTGCAGCAGCCAGATGCCGCGCAGGTAGGCCTCGAACCGGGGCAGCGGCCCGTCGAGCGCCTCGACCTCGTCGACGATGGCCCGGATCCGCTCGGCCACCAGCTCGTCGACGACCGCGTCGATCAGGCCGCGTCGGCCGCCGAACCGGTGGTAGATGGTGCCCTTGCTGACGCCGGCGGCCCGGGCCACCTCGTCCATCGGGGTGGTCAGGCCGCCGGTGCGAAAGACGTCGAGGGCAGCCCGCCGGATGCCCTCGACGTTGCGCCGCGCGTCGGCTCGCAGTGTCATGCCGGCTGCGTCGCCCGGTCCTGCCAGGTCACGTCCAGGGCCTTGCGGAAGGTCTCCAGCGGCTGCGCGCCGGAGATCGCCCGCTTGTTGTCGAAGACGAAGAACGGCACCCCGCTGATGCCCAGCTGCTTGGCCTGCGCGAGGTCGGCGCGGATCTCCTTCTCGTACGCCCCGGTCTCCAGCACCTTCGCCGCTTCGGCGCGGTCGAGACCCTCGGACGCGGCCAGGTCGGCCAGCACGGTGTGGTCGGCGAGGTTGAGGCCGTCGGTGAACTCGGCCTTGAACAGCCGCTCGACCATCGCGGTCTCCTGGCCGTGGGCCTTGGCCAGGTGGATCATCCGGTGCGCGTCCAGCGTGTTGATCATCTGGGTGGACTCGAACCGGTAGTCGAGGCCGGACTGGGCGCCACGGGCGGCCAGCTGCGCGTGCGAGCCCTCGATCTGAGCCTTGGGCATGCCGTAGTTGCGGGCCAGATAGTCGTCGGCCAGGACCGCCTCGCCGACCGGGAAGGCCGGGTTGAGCTGGAAGCTGTGGTAGCGGACCTGCACCGCTGAGCCGTGCGGGAACTGGTCGACGGCCTCGGACAGCAGGGCGTGACCGAGGTAGCAGAACGGGCAGACGACGTCGCTCCAGATGTCGATCGTCACCGGCTCAGCGGCCCGGCCGAACACACTGGCGCTCATCAGTCACACGTCCCGTCAACAGCGCAGACGCCGGCGTCGTCGGTCGACTCCAGCATGATCAAAGGCACGGGAACCGGCTCCGGCTCCTCGGCCGTGAGCTCTGGCTCAGCAGTACTTGACTCCATGGTCAAGAAGCTACCCGGAACTTGACGCTACCGCCAAGAAACTATTCGGCAGTACTTTTCAGCTCGGCCAGCAGGCCGTCCCGGTCGGTCAGCACCTCACTGAGAATGCGGCGGCCGGCGGCCAGCAGGTCGGCCACGGCCGGGGTGCTCAGCGCGTACATCACCAGGCCGCCGTCCCGGAAGCTGACCACGATGGCGGCCCGCCGCAGCAGCGCCAGCTGCTGGGAAAGATTCGACGGTTCCACGTCGATCTCGGCCAGCAGGTCACGGACCGGACGCGGGCCGGCCTGCAGCAATTCCAGCACCCGGATCCGCACGGGATGGCCGAGCATGCGGAACATCTCCGCCTTGGCCTGGTACAGCGGCACCGACATGCGCCTTCAACGCCCGGCCGGTCGATTGGTTACGCACATGCAGTGATGAGTAGTTGCAGAAGTCTTCAAGTCGACGGACATCGTGTCCGGCCCGCCGCCGCCCCGGACCGGCATCGTCGACGGCATGGCAGAGATGGATGTGGCACTGAAGGACGCGATGCAGATCGGTGGCGCCATCGGTGTCGCCCTTGTCGATCACACCAGCGGGATGGCGCTGGGGACCGTCGGCGGTGGCAAGGATTTCGACCTGATCACCGCCGCGGCGGCCAACACCGACGTGATCCGGGCCAAGCTGCGCACGATGGAGATGCTCGGCCTCAACGAGCCGATCGAGGACGTGCTGGTGACCCTGGACTCGCAGTACCACCTGATTCGCCCGCTGACCGCGCGCTCCGGCCACGGGTTGTTCCTCTACCTCGCGCTGCATAAGGACCGGGCCAACCTCGCGATGGCCCGGCACCAGCTGCGCAACATCGAGCAGGCCCTGGAGATCTAGGGCCGGCCCGCATTGTGGGCGATGATCGGCGGCGTGGATGCTGAGTGGGGCCGCTGGCGGCAGGACAATTTCGGGGATCCGTACATGGTTTGGCACGACGGGCCCGACTTCACCGTGATGGTGGACTCGGCTCGGGCCGACCCCGAGACCGTGTTCCGCATGCTGCGCGCGGGGCTGGCCGACGGTGACCCGCTCGCCGCGTCGAGCTTCGCCGAGCTGGCTCAGGCCGGCCTGGCCCCGCCCGAGGCCGAGGAGCTGCTGCGATCCGTGGCGGCCGAGGCGAACGGGGAACTGCTGATCCGGGTGGCGCAGGCGCTGTACGCCCTCACCGGGGACGCGTCGTGGGCCGAGTCGGTCGTCACGGTGCTGCGGCATGACGGGTCGGAGTTCGTGCGCCTCGACGCCGCGATGGCCCTGGCGCACTTCCCGGCCTCGGCCGCGCTGGTGGCGGCGGTGGCGCACGGGGTGCGGGATCCCGCCTACCTGGTGCGCTACCACTCGGCCAACACGTTGCTCCGCTACGCCGGCCGCCGCGGTGACGTCAGTTCGGATGCCGCTCTCTTCCGGCGGGTCAGCGGCGACGACCCGGGCGGGTGGGAGAGCGCGGCCGCAGACCTCACTCGACGGTGACCGACTTGGCCAGGTTGCGGGGCTGGTCGACGTCGTAACCGCGGGCGGTGGCGATCTCGCAGGCGAGGATCTGCAACGGGACCGTGGTCATCAGCGGGGCCAGCAGGGTGGGCACCCGGGGAACCCGGATCACGTCATCGGCGTACGCCTCCACCGACTCGTCGCCCTCCTCGGCGATGATGATGGTCCGCGCGCCGCGGGCGCGCACCTCCTGGATGTTGGAGACCACCTTGTCGTGCATGGCCGACGACGGGACCACGCAGATCACCGGGGTGCCGTCGTCGATCAGCGCGATCGGGCCGTGCTTGAGCTCGCCGGCCGCGAAACCCTCGGCATGCATGTAGGCGAGTTCCTTGAGCTTGAGCGCGCCTTCGAGGGCCACCGGGTAACCGACGTGCCGGCCGATGAACAGCACCTGCCGGGCCGAGGCCAGGTCGCGGGACAGCTTGCGCACTCCGTCCATCTGGTCGAGCAGGCCGCGCAGCAGGTCGGGGGTCTGCTGGAGCTGCTGCACGACGGCGCCCACCTCGTCGGGGTACATGATGCCGCGCACCTGCGCGAGGTAGAGGCCCATCAGGTAGCAGGCGACCAGCTGGGTCAGGAAGGCCTTGGTGGAGGCGACCGCGATCTCCGGGCCGCCGTGCGTGTAGAGCACCGCGTCGGACTCGCGCGGGATTGTCGAGCCGTTGGTGTTGCAGATCGCGAGCACCCGGGCGTTCTGCTGCTTCGCGTGCCGGAGCGCCATCAGGGTGTCCATCGTCTCGCCGGACTGGCTGATCGCGATGACCAGGGTCGACCGGTCCAGGATCGGGTCGCGGTACCGGAACTCGCTGGCCAGCTCCACCTCGCAGGGGATCCTCGTCCAGTGCTCGATCGCGTACTTGGCCACCATGCCGGAGTGGTACGCGGTGCCGCAGGCGACGATGAAGACCTTCTCGACGTCGCGCAGGTCCTGGTCGGACAGGCGCACCTCGTCGAGCGCGATGCCGTTCTCGGTCAGCCGGCCCAGCAGGGTGTCGGCGATGGCCTGCGGCTGGTCGGCGATCTCCTTGAGCATGAAGTGGTCGAAGCCGCCCTTTTCGGCGGCGGCCGCGTCCCAGTCGATGTGGAAGTCGGTCCCGGTGGTCGGCACGCCGGCGAAATCCATGATCTCGATCGAGGAGGGAGTGATCACCACGACCTGGTCCTGGCCGAGCTCGATCGCCTCGCGGGTGTGGTCGATGAAGGCCGTCACGTCGCTGGCGAGGAAGTTCTCGCCGTCACCGCGACCCACCACCAGCGGCGAGTTGCGGCGGGCGCCGACCACCATGTCGGGCTGGTCGGCGGCGACCGCGAGCAGCGTGAACGCACCCTCGAGCTTGAGACAGACTCGCCGCATGGCCTCCGGCAGGGGCACGTTCTCCATGGCCAGCAGGTGCGCCACGACCTCGGTGTCGGTGTCACTGGCGAACTCGACGCCGTCGGCTTCCAGCGCCGCGCGCAGCCGGGCGAAGTTCTCGATGATGCCGTTGTGGATGACCGCGATCCGGTTGTCCGCCGACAGATGGGGGTGGGCGTTCCGGTCGGTCGGGCCGCCATGCGTCGCCCACCGGGTGTGCCCGATACCCGTGGTGCCGGCGTGGATGGTCAGCGCCTTTTCCAAATTTGCGAGCTTGCCCGCCCGCTTCTCCATCAGCAGCTCGCCGTCGCCGATCACGGCTATCCCGGCCGAGTCGTAGCCGCGGTACTCCAGCCGCCGCAGTCCGTCCACCACGATGTCCACGGCCGTCCGCCGGCCCGCATATCCCACGATTCCGCACATGCCGGGAAAGTTAGCCAGGCTGACCAGCGGTTTTCCTGTGCGCGGCCTACGCGTCTCCTGTTGGCAAACGGCTTCCGAGCAGGGCGTTCAGGCCGCCGGTGCGGCGCAGCTTCTGCCAGCCGAGGCGAATGCCACCCAACGCCGCCAACACCGATTGGATGAGTACGAGGTACATCAGCTGGCGATAGACGAATTGCTGAAGCGGCAGCCGCCACAGCGGTTTCAAGGACTCCTTGTCGAGCCGGAACGCGTAGATCGTGCTGACCAGCTGCACGAGCAGCATGGCCAGCCAGGCCAGCACGGTGTGCACCGGGTCGAGGAAGAACAGGCCGTAGATCAGGAACACGTCGATCAGCGGCGACAGCAGCGGCAGCAGGGTCTGGAACAGGGTCATGTTGATCAGGCCGCGCCGGCCGAACTTGCCGCCGGTGCCGCGCTCGATCAGCGTGCGGCGGTGCTTCCACATCGCCTGCATGGTGCCGTAACTCCAGCGGTAGCGCTGCCGCCACAGCTGGGACATCGTTGCCGGCGCCTCGGTCCAGGCCCGGGCCTGCTCCTCGTAGACGACCCGCCAACCGGCCCGGATGATCGCGATGGTGAGGTCGGTGTCCTCGGCCAGGGTGTCGTCGCTGAGCCCGTTGACCTGCTTGAGGGCCTCGGTGCGGAAGGCGCCGATGGCCCCGGGGACGGTCGACATGCAGCGCATCACGTCGTACGCGCGGCGGTCTATGGAGAAGCCGACGACGTACTCGATGTGCTGCCAGAGGGCGACCATGCCCTTGCGGTTGGCCACCTTCGCGTTGCCGGCCACCGCGCCGACCTCGGCGGTGGCGAACGGCTGGACCAGCAGGCGCACGGTGTCCGGCTCGAAGACCGTGTCGCCGTCCATCATGATGACGACCTCGGTGTCGGCGTGCGCGATGCCGGTGTTCAGCGCGGCCGATTTGCCGCTGTTCGGCTGCCGCACCACGGTGACGTTGGGATAGGCCAGGGCGTCGGCGATGTCCGCGGTGCCGTCGGTCGAGCCGTCGTCGATCACCACGATCCGGATGGGGTGGGTGCTGGCCACCAGCGACCGCAGGGTGTCGGCGATGATCTCCTTCTCGTTGTACGCGGGCACCAGCACGGTCACCGGTTTCGTGTACGGCTCGCCCCACAACCCCGGTCCGAGCTTGCGCCGCCGGGCGTGCTTGCGGCCCATGATGATCACCAGGATCAGCCGGGCCACGGTCAACACCCCGAGAAGCAGCAACAGGTACGAGAAGAGCACCGTGACGTGGGTGGCCAGCTGCACCGCGCCGACCAGCCCGAGGCCGAGTGCCTTGTCCTTGCCGGAGGCGGTCGGGTTGACCGTGGTCATGCCGGTGAGCGCCGAGACCGTGGTGAACGTGTAGCCCAGGTTCCGCAGCGTCGGGATGACCGTCTCGAGCGCGGTGGCGGTCTTTGCCCGGTTGCCGCCGCCGTCGTGGAACAGCAGGATCGCGCCGGCGTTGTCGTCCGGGGTGACCGCCGTGACGATGTCGTCGATGGTGACTGCGGACTCCCAGTCCCGGCTGTCCAGGTCGTTGACCACGGTCAGGTAACCGCGCTTGCCCATGTCGGTCATCACCGACCAGACGTTGTTGTCGATCGCCTTGACCGTCGACGAGTACGGCGGCCGGAAGATGACGCTGGTGACGTCGGCCGCGCCGGCCAGCGCGAACTGCGTCTCCTGCATCTCCACCTCGCGCCGCCACTCGTTCTTGGTGGACAGGTCGGGGTGGGTGAAGGTGTGGATGCCGATCTCGTGCCCGGCGTCCTGCACCTTCTCGACCAGGTCCGGGTACCGGCTGATCTCCGAGCCGATCATGAAGAAGGTGCCGGGGACGTTGTACTTCGCGAGGACGTCGAGGATCTCCGGGGTGTACTTCGGGCTCGGCCCGTCGTCGAAGGTCAGCACGATCTCGTTGTCCGGCACGCTGACCGTGGTCGTGGTGGTGCCGTCGGTCTGGATGACCGGGCCGCCGCCGTTGAGCACCTTGCTCGGCACGTCGGCCACCTCGGCGGTGGCCTCGGCCGCACCGTCCTGGGTGAACTCACCCTCCACCAGGCCGTTGACCGCGAGGATCGCCGCGAACAGGACGAGTACCACGGTCAGGACGATCCAGCGCGGACGTGGCACCGGAATGCGCCGCCGTACCGGCGCGGACGTCTCGACGGACACAGAGTTTCCTCTTCCCCCGGATGGCAGACGCTGGCTCATCGCCCTTATCGGCGGGAGAGGGACCTTTCTGAGCTGTTCGCGGCAATTGCCCGGCGAGGGGTGGGATAGTTCGGGGGTGCGCCTGACATGCGGCCTAGCCGCGGCAGCCCTGCTCGTCACGATCGCGGGCTGCTCCGGCGACTCCGATTCCGACTCCGGCACGTCGGCGACCGCGACCGCCACGGCGAGCGCCACCGTCGTGACCGCGCCGGTGGTCGCGCCCTACATCGACATCGTGAGCGGCACCGCCGACATCACCGCGATCCACACCGCGACCGGGCAGGCCGATTTCACGGCGGCCTTCGTGCTGGCCGACAGCGCCAAGACGTGCACGCCGACCTGGGGCGGCACCTCGGCGATCGACGACAGCACGATCGCCGCGGAGATCGCCAAGGTCACCGCGGTCAGCGGTGACGTCGTGGTGTCCACCGGCGGCGAGACCGGCACCTACCTGGAGAACGTCTGCACGGCCGCCGAGTTGGCCGCCGCCTACGAGAAGGCGCTGGACGTGGCCGGGAGCAACTATCTCGACATCGACATCGAGCAGGACGTCACCGCCGCGACGATCATGACGGCGCTGTCCACCGTGCAGAAGGCCCGGGGGACAGCGATCAGCCTGACCCTGCCGGTCGGCGGCGAGTCGGTCGGGCTCACCGACACCGAGATCGCGCTGCTGCAGAGCGCCGAGGACGCCGGCCTGGACGTCACCGTGAACGCGATGATCATGAACTTCACCGGGACCGGCGACTGGGGCACCGCGCTGACCACGGTGACCGAGTCGGTGAAGGTGGACGTGGCGAGCGTCTGGTCCGACCTGTCCGACACCGAGGTGTACGCCATGATCGGCGTCACCCCGATGATCGGCGCCAACGGCCTCGGCGGCCCGACCACCCTGGCCAACGCGAAGACGCTGCTCACCTACGCCAAGGGCAAGGGGCTGGGCTACGTCCGGTTCTGGTCGGTGAACCGCGACAACGGCGACTGCACCGACGGCTCGGTGAGCAGCAAGTGCAGCGGCATCACCCAGGATGAGTACGCCTTCACCGACCTGTTCGCCGACTACACGCCCTAGGAAGATGAAGAGGCCGAGGCTGAAGCCGAGGTCGTGGCGGACGTGGAGACGGTGGCCTTGGTGCTGAGGCCCGCGTCGGAGGCCTGGACCACGCTGGTGCCGACCACCGCGATGTAGAAGGCCGCGAAGAGCGCCACGAAGAAGCCGGCGATCGCTAACAGGCGCCCGCGGCGACCCGTGGAGTCGACGAAAACCTGCGGGGTGACTTCCGCGGCGGGCATGACGGCCGTACGAATCATGATATTTCCTTTTTCAAGTGATCTGCGTCTTTGGCAACATTAGGAATGGATTCTTTGAGTCTCCTTTGCCGTTCCTCCGTACTCTCTGTGATCGCAAAAGCGGTTACGCCACGTAGTCAGACGCTTGCGCCAATATGATCAAGTGATCCGACGGTGACGCGGAGTAGTTGTCGTAAACGGGGGCTGCTATTGACTGTGCTCGATCGTATGATTCGACAAAACCCCTGAGGTAAGCGCATTCCTGAGGAGATGGCGATGATGCAGATGATGGCGGTGGCAGCGGCGGTGGCGCTCGCGGTGCCGGGCGGGGGCGCCCCGGGCACGACGACTCGCCCGATCCTCTCCAGCACCGAAGCCCGGCCGTTCACGGCGGAGAACTACTTCCGCTACTCCGGCCTGTACGCCGCACCGGTCGCCGATCCCTGGCGTCCCAGACCGATCGCCACCGGCCGGCCCGACTATCTGGTCGGCGGCCACGGCTTCGCCACCGTGCAGGAGGCGGTCAACGCCGCCTACCGGGCCGGCGGCGCCGCCCGCCGCTGGATCGGCGTGCTGCCCGGCACCTACACCGGCACGGTCCTCATCCCGGCCGGCTCGCCGCCGCTGACCATCTTCGGCCTCGGCCGCCCCGCCGACGTGCGCCTCGAGTTCACCGTGGACGCCACCATCACGCCCGCCGCCTGGGGTGCCCTGGTCAACGCCGACGGCCGGTACGCCGAGGGCGACCCGGCCTGGCCGATGTTCCAGTCCTGCGCCACCAAGACCAGCGCCACCGCCGGCCTGTGCGCCACCGTGGTCTGGGCGCAGAGCACCGACCTGCAGCTCAAGGGCCTGACCATCACCAACACGCTGCTCGACACCGTCGACCGGGGGACGCACCAGGCACTCGCCCTGCGCACCGACGCCGACCGCACCCAGCTGGAGAACATGCGGCTGATCTCCCGGCAGGACACCTTCCTGGCCAACGCCGACAACGTCACCAGCATCGCCCGGGTGTCGGTGCGGGACAGCTACATCGAGGGCGACACCGACTTCGTCTTCGGCCGGGCCGCCACGGTGTTCAGCGACACGCACTTCCACCTGGTCTCGTCGCGCAAGGCGTCGGGCGGCGTCGTCTTCGCGCCGAACACCGCCCCCAACTACCCGTACGGTTTCCTGGTCACCCACTCGCGGATCACCGCCGACGCCGCCTACCAGGAGACGCCGACCGGGTTCCTCGGCCGGGGCTGGGACCAGGGCGCGAGCGCCACCGGTTACCTGCCCGGCATCACCCCGAACGGTCAGCTGGTGATCCGGGACAGCCTGATCGGCCCGGGGTACAACACGGTCACCCCGTGGGCGCCGGCCGCCACCACGGCCCGTCCGTTCGCGGCCCGCATCGACGAGGGCCGCGACCTGAACGACGTCAACTACAACCGACTGTGGGAGTACCGGAACAGAAGCTGAAGTCGGCGACGGCGGCCGGGGTCAACGTGGAGATGCCCAGCTCGGCCAGGCCGTCGGTGACCCGCTTCTCGTCGAGGCGCCCGAGCGGCTCGGCGTACGGCTTCATCGCCTCGATCTCTCCGACGGCCGCGGGAATCGCGGCCGTCGGCTCGGCCTTGTTCAAGATCTCGGCCGCCTCCTGCGGGTGGTCCAGGGTGTACCGCAGGCCCTTGAGCGCGGCGGTGGTGAATCGCTGGACCAGGTCGCGGTCGCTGCCGATCAGGCCGGCCTGGGCGACGATGACGTTGCCGTAGAGGTTCTTCAGATAGTCGCTGTACGGCATGACGGTGACCTGCTTCTTCGACGCTGTCTCCAGCGCCTTGCGGCTGAGCAGGAAGGTGCTTATCGCATCGACCTTGCGCTGGGCCATCAGCCCGTTCAACGCGGTCGGCTGGGTTCCCTGGATCTTGACGGTGGCCGGGTCGAGGCCGGCCAGCTTCGCGTACGCCGGGAAGAGCACCTCGCTCACCGAGCCCGTGGCGGTCGCGATCGTCTTACCGGAAAGGTCGGCCGGCTTGGTGATCCCGGTGTCGGCGGTCGTCATGATCGAGACGAGGGTCTGCTGGTGGATGGCCGCCACCGCCCGCCAATCGGTGAATCGACCCTGCCCGGCCAGAAGTTCGGCTCCGGAGAGGTCCATGGCCGCGAACTGGATCTGGTTCGACTTGAGCAGGGTGAGGTTGGGGACGTTGCCGGCGCCCTTCTGGATGTCGATCTCGATGCCGGCGTCGCGGAAGTAACCCTTCTCCCGGGCCACCCAGATGAACGAGTCCCGCCCGACCGCTCCGAAGCCGGTCGCATAGTGCACTGTGTCCGGTTTGCTCGGTTTATCCGCGCAGCCCGCCGCCAGCATGGCGACCACCACGACCGCAGCCCAGATCCTCATGCGCCGGATGCTCCGCCCGACACCGGAAGGGCGCGACCCCGTGTCATTTGATGCGAATATGACTGTCCATGAAGGACAAAAGCGAGCCTCTTCTCAGCCTGCGCACCTTCCTGGCCGAGGCCGGGGACGTCCGCGATGTGCGTGGCGCCCACTGGGACCTGGAAATCGGCGCGATCGCCGAGCTGAGCTACCGGATGCCGCAACCGCCGGCACTGCTGTTCGACGACATCACCGGCTACCCGAGCGGCCGGGTGCTGACCGGCAGCACCGGCTCACCCCGCCGGCTCGGGCTCACCCTGCGCCTGGGCGCCGACCACACCGACGAGTCGCTGGTCGCCGCACTGCGCGGCAAGCCGGCGCAGTGGGCGGCCGCGGCGAAAGACTTTCCGATCCGGCCGGTGACCGACGCGCCCTTACTGGCGAACGAGATCACCGGCGAGGCGATCAACCTGCTCGACTTCCCGGTGCCGCGCTGGCACGAGCACGACGGCGGCCGGTTCATCGGCACCGGCTGCCTGGTCGTCACCAGCGACCCGGAGACCGGCGTGCACAACGGCGGCTGCTACCGGATGGAGGTGCAGGACGACGGCCGGTCGGCCACGGTTGCCGCGGTCCCCGGCAAGCACGGCGCCCAGCACATCGCCGCCTGGTTCGCCCGGCACGGCCGGGCCCCGGTCACGGTGTCCTTCGGACACGACCCGCTGCTGCTCGCGCTGGGCGGGACGGAGGTTCCGCTGGGCGTCTCCGAATTGGAGTACGCCGGAGCGGTGGCCGGCGAACGCGTCCCGGTGGTGCTCGGACCGGACACCGGGTTGCCCATCCCGGCCGGCAGCGAGCTGACCGTCGAGGGCTGGCTGCGGCCCGGGCTGACCCGCGAGGAGGGCCCGTTCGGCGAGTGGACCGGCTATTACTCGGGCGCCCGCCGCGCCGACCTGTGCCTGGAGATCACCCGGCTGTACCACCGGGACGACCCGATCCTGCTCGGCGCCCCACCCGGCCGCCCGCCGCACGACTACTCGTACATGCGGACCGTGCTGAAGTCCGCGATGATCCACGACGAGTTGGTGTCGACCGGAGTGCCCGGCATCGTGAAGGCCTGGGCGCACGAGGCCGGCGGCGGCCGGCTGTTCGTCGGCGTCGCGATCGAGCAGAAGTACGCCGGGCACGCCCGCCAGGTCGGTCACCTCACCGCCCAGCTACCGGCGGCCGCCTACATGAACCGGTACGTCGTGGTGGTCGACGCCGACATCGACCCGGCCGACCTGGACCAGTTGGTCTGGGCGATCTCCACCCGCACCGACCCGGCCGAGGACATCGAGGTGCAGCGCCGCACCCGGGGCAGCCGGCTCGACCCGATGCTGCCCGGGGGCGCGACGCCGTTCAACAGCCGCGCGGTGATCGACGCCTGCCGCCCGTGGGAGCGGCTGGCGTCGTTCCCGCGAGTAGCCGAGAGCGACCCCGCCTACTTGGCCGAGGTGCGGGCGCGCTGGGCCGGCGTTCTGGGCTGAGACCACCACATCGCCAGGAACACCCCGGTGAACACCAGCAACGCGGCCGCCAGCACGAACCAGACGGTGATCTCCACCTTCTGCTTGTGCAGGCCGATCTCGCGGGGCAGGTCGTCCAGGACGTCGACGAGCTGGTCGGCGTCCTCGGCCCGGAAGTAACGCCCGCCGGTGGTGTCCGCGACGTTCTGCAGCGCGTCCTCGTCGATCTGCTGGTTACGGCCACCGCCCCCGCGGCCACCGCCCTGGAAGCCGCCGCCCCCGGTGAACGAGTCGCCGCTGACCTGGTTGGCCGAGCACACCATCGGAGCCGGCGTGGTGGTGCCGAAGCCGATCGTGAAGACCCGCACCCGGCGGGCCGCCGCCTGGGTGGCCGCGGTCTCCGGGTCGACACCGGTGGTGTTGGAACCGTCGGTGAGCACGACGATGGTGTCCGGCTGATAGTCACCGAGCGTGTTGGGGTCGGCGTCGCCCAGGTCGACCCCGGTCGCCGCCACGTTGGGGTTGTGCTCGGCGATCGCGTCGATCGAGGTCAGGATGGCCTGGCCGATCGCCGTACCCCGGGCGGTCTTCAGGGTGTCGATCGCGTCGAGCAGGGCGTCCTTGTCGGTGGTCGGCGCGACCAGCAGACCGGCGATCCCGGAGAACGCGACAAGCCCGATCTGGGTGCCGTCACTCTGCTTCTTGATGAAGTTGCGCGCCGCCTCGGTGGCCACGGTCAGCCGGTTGGGGCTGATGTCGGTGCTGCACATCGAGCCGGAGACGTCGATGGCCAGCAGGATCGAGGTGCTGTTGGACGGCACCGACACCGTTGCCTGCGGCCGGGTCAGGCCGCCGGCCAGCACGATCAGGCCGGCCAGGAACAGCCAGACCGGCACCCGCCGCCGCCACGAGCTGCGGCCGGGGATCGCGGCCCGGATCAGGGCCACGCTGGAGACGACCACCGCCGAGCGTTTCCGCCGCCGGTTCATCCACCACCGCACCGCCAGAATGATCGGCACGGTCAGGAGCGCAAGTAGCGCCCACGGCCAGCTGAGCGACATCAGACGATCCTCCCGTGCCAGCGAGTGCCGAGCAGCGCGCCGAGCGCGAGCAGCAGCAGAGCGGCCGCCCCGAACGGCGCGGTCAGCTCGAGCGGCTCCTTCTTGGTGGTCAGGCGCAGGTCGATCGACTTGGTGGTGTCGGCGAGTGTGTCGGCGTCGCCGGCCTGGTGGTACGCCCCGCCGGTGACCTGGGCGATCGAGGTCAGCGCGGCCTCGTCCATGGTGGCCGCGAGCTGGAAGCCGTCCACCTCGACGGTGCCGCCCTTGGCGGTGCCCACGCCGACGGTCTGGATGCGGACCCCGGCCGCCGCGGCGAGCTCGGCCGCGGCCTCGGCGTCCGGTCCGCCGGTGTCGGCCCCGTCGGAGAAGACCACGATGGTCGCCGACGGCCAGTAGCCGAGGCTGGGCGCCGCCGCGCCGTCCTCGGGCAGTGTCACCGGCTTGCCGGTGATCGTGCCGAGGGCCACCAGGATGGCCTGGCCGAGCGAGGTGCCACCGCTGGCGGCGGCCCGGTTGATCGCGGCCAGCGCGAGCGTGTGGTCGTCGGTCGGCGCCTGGGTGAGCAGGGCCTGCTCACCGAAGACCACGACGCCGACGTCCACCGAGTCGGGCTGCTCGCCGACGAAGCCGGCCGCCGCCTGCTGGGCCGCGGCGAGCCGGGTGGGCTGCACGTCGGTGGCTTTCATGCTGTTCGAGATGTCGAAGGCGAGCAGCACGGTGCCGGACACCCGGGGCACGGCCACCTCGGCCTGCGGCCGGGCCAGCCCGATGAGCAGGATCGGCAGCGCGGCGAGCAGCAACGCATAGGGCAGGTGGCGGCGGACCGCCGCCTTCCGGCCGCTGCTGCCGAAACCGGCGGCGGCCAGGGCGGCGGTGCGGCGGCGCTGCAACATCACGTACGCCGTGACCGCGGCCGCCGTGACCAGGACGGCCACCGCGATGATCATCGGATAGAGGAAGCTCACCGGCGCACCCGCCCCGAGCGCCGGACCATGGTGACCAGCGAGGCCAGCAGGTCCTGGTCGGTGGTGATCCGGTGGGCGTCCACCCCGGCCTGCCGCATCCCCTCGGCCATCTCCGCCTCCCGGGCGTCCACCTGGGCCGACAGCCGGCCGCGCAGCAGCGGGTCGCTGGTGTCGACAAGGAGTTGCTCGCCGGTCTCGGCGTCCTCGACCAGGATCACGCCGAGGTCGGGCAGGTCGAGCTCGGCCGGGTCGACGACCCGGACCACCACCACCTCGTGCCGGTGGGTGAGCATCGCCAGGGGCTTCGCCCAGCCGGGGTCACCGATGAAGTCGGACATGACGAAGACCAGGCTGCGCCGCTGGGCGGTCGTAGTGGCGGCCAGTCTGAGCATTTTGGATAAATCGGTCGTCTTGCCATTGTCCTTGGTTTTGCCGACGGCCGGTCGCAGCAGTTCGTGCGTGATGCGCAGGATCTGGTCGCGGCCGGTGCGCGGCGGGATGACCAGGTGGCGGTCGTTGTCGAAGAGGATGGCGCCGACCCGGTTGCCGCCCTGCGACACCACCCGGCCCAGGCTGATCGCCAGCTCGGTGGCCGTCGACTCCTTGCCCGCGGCCTGGCCGAATTTCATCGAGGCGGACCGGTCGATCACCAGCCAGGCGGTCATCTCCCGGTCTTCGGTGTAGAGCCGGACGTACGGCTCGTCGGCCCGGGCCGTCACGTTCCAGTCGATGTGCCGGACGTCGTCCTCGGGGGTGTAGACCCGCAGGTCGGTGAAGTCGAGGCCGGTGCCGTGCCACACCGTGCGGTAGGCGCCCTGCAATCGCCCGTCGAGGCGGCGGCCGAGCCGCCACTCCAGGCGTCGCAGGAGGCGATCCGGGGCGGTGGTCACCTCAGCGGCCCCGGCCGGCCGGCTCGGGGATCGCCAGGTTCGCCATGATCTTCGACAGGATCACGTCGGGGGTGATCTCGTCGGAGAGTGCCTCGTAGGACAGCACCAGGCGGTGTCGCAGCACGTCGTGGGCCAGGTCGGTGAGGTCGTCGGGGACCACGTATTCCCGGCCGCGGATGAAGGCGAGCGCGCGGGCCGCGAGGACCAGGCTGATCGACGAGCGCGGGCTGGCGCCGAAGGTGACGTAGCGGGCCAGGTCGGTCAGGCCGATCCGGCCCGGTTCGCGGGTGGCGTGGGCGAGCTGAACGGCGTATTCGATCAGGGAGGGATCGACGTACACCTGGTCGGCCTGCTGCTGCAGCGCGATCAGGGTCGCCGGGTCGATGATCCGCTGGATCACCGCGGCCGGGGCGAGCGCCCGCTCCACCACCACGAATTCCTCGGTGACGCTGGGGTAACCGACAAGCACCTTCATCATGAAGCGGTCGACCTGGGCCTCGGGCAGCGGGTAGACGCCCTCGTTCTCGATCGGGTTTTGCGTCGCCATCACCAGGAACGGGTTGGGCAGCTTGTGGGTCTCCCGGCCGATGGTGACCTGCCGCTCCTGCATCGTCTCGAGCAGCGCGCTCTGCACCTTGGCCGGCGCCCGGTTGATCTCGTCGGCCAGCAGCAGGTTGGTGAAGACCGGGCCGAGCTGCACCTGGAACTCGCCGGTCGGCTGGTGGAAGACGCGGGTGCCGACGATGTCGGCCGGCACCAGGTCGGGGGTGAACTGCACCCGGTGGAAGTCGCCGCCGATCGCGGTGGCCAGCGACTTCACCGCGAGGGTCTTGGCCAGGCCGGGAACCCCCTCGACCAGCACGTGGCCGCGGGCGAGCAGCGCCACGACCAGCCGTTCCAGCAGCACGTCCTGGCCCACGATGGTCTTCTTGACCTCGTAGAGCACCTTCTCGATCGGGCCGGCGGACGCGGCCGGAACCGCGGCGTCGTTCCAGTTCACGCGCTTCTCCTCAGTGTTCACAGTGGCGGCGTCTGGCCGTCGCCCTCGCCGGTCGCGCCGAGCGCGGCGCCGATCGGGACGGCGAAACCGATGCCGATGAAGGTGCCGGCATCGGTGGGATTGGCCAGCGCCACCACGATGCCGGTGACCTGGCCGCGGTCGTTGATCAGCGGCCCGCCCGAGCTGCCCGGGTTGACCGCCGCGTCGAATTGGATGAGCCCGGAGATGTCGCCGTTTTCTTCGCGGGACATCACCCGGTCGAGGCCGGAGACGACCCCGCTGGTGGTGCTCGCGGTCAGCCCGAGCGGGTTGCCGATGGCCACCACGTCGTCGCCGACCTGCACGCCGCCGCCGAGGGTGGCCGGGACCAGGGTCTCCGGCAGCTGAGCCGGGGTGAGGGTGGCGATGTCCTGTTTCACGTCGGCGCTGGCCACCTCGGCGGCCGAGGTGGTGCCATCGGCGTAGGTGATTTTGATGGCGACCGCGCCGTCGATGACGTGCGCCGCGGTGAGGATCGTGCCGTCGGCGTTGGCGATCACGCCGGTGCCGGTCGACGACTCGGCCATGCTCTTGGCGTTTGCCGAGGTGCCGGCCTTGCCGGTGGAGGTGATCCGGACGACCGAGGGGAGCACGGTCTGATAGACCTCGGCGACGGTGAGTGGCGCGTCCGATGCGGAGGGTTTGGGTTGGGCGGTGGCGACCGGTGCCGGCGAGGAGTCGCCGGAGCCGCGGAAGACCACCAGGCCGGTGATCACCACGGCCCACACGGCGAGCGCCCCGATCAGCAGCTTTCGCCGGGTCGCGGGGCCGGGCGCGGTCCAGCGGCGCTGCGGCGGGTCCGGCTCGGGCGACGGCGGTGAGCCGTCGCCCTGCACCGTAATCACGGGCTGCATTTCTCGACTGTAGGAGCGATTTCTCAAAGTTGGTTGAGAGTCACCTCCTAATTCCGGAGCCCGCCAGATCAGGTCAAACGGCGATAGCGGCGCACCGCGAGCGGCATGAATACCGCGAGTAACAGGACCGGCCACCCGACCGCCAGCCAGAAATGACCGTCCTGCCCGGGATTGCCGAACAGCTCCCGGGTCGCCGAGGCGGTCGCGGACAGCGGGTTCCACTCGGCGATCGCGCCGAGCCAGCCCGGCATCGTCTCGGGCGCGGTGAAGACGCTGGACAGGAACGCCAGCGGCCAGACCAGGATCTGCACCGCCATCAGCATCTCCGGTTTGCCGGCCGCCAGGGCCAGCCAGATGCCGAACCAGAGCAGCGCGTAGCGCAGCAGAAGCAGCAGGCCCACCGCGAGCAGCGCGTTGACCGGCCCGTCATGCCAGCGCCAGCCGACCGCCAAACCGCAGGCGATCAGCACGATCAGGCCGACCGCCGCGTACAGCATGTCGGCCACGCTGCGCCCGGTCAGCACGGCGGCCGACGAGATCGGCATGGTGCGGAACCGGTCGGTGACCCCTCGCCCGGCGTCGGTGCTCACCGCCTGGAACGTGCTCTCCAGCCCGAACGCCATGGTCAGCACGAATATCCCAGGCAGCAGGAACTCTTTGTAGTCGCCACCGCCCGGCACCTGCATCGCTCCGCCGAACAGGTAGGCGAACATCAACAGGATCATCACCGGAAAGAACAGACCCAGCGCCAGCCCGGCGGGTTGGTTGCGCCACTGCAGCAGCGTCCGCCGGGTGAGGGTCCAGCTGTCCAGGGCGTACGCCGTCACGGCGCGCTCCTTTCGGTCAGGTTCAGGAATGCCTCGTCGAGGGTCGGCCGGCGCAGTGCGAGGTCGTCGACGTCGGTCAGCTCCTGGGCGGCCCGGGTCAGGGCGGTGACCCGATCGCCGACCGGCACGCTGACCAGTCGCCGGTCCCGGTCGAGGTGCGGCTCGCCGGTGCCGATCCGGGCCAGCACCTCGGCGGTCGCATCGAGCGAGGCGGCGTCGCGCACCACCACCTCGAGGTGGTCGTCGCCCTTCAGCTCGTCGGGCGTGCCGGTGGCGATCACGCGGCCCCGGTCGACCACGGTGAGCGCGTCGGCGAGCTGGTCGGCCTCCTCCAGATATTGCGTGGTCAGCAGGACCGTGGTGCCGTCGGCGACGAGTGACCGGATCTCCCGCCACACCTCGTTGCGGGCCCGCGGGTCGAGCCCGGTGGTCGGCTCGTCGAGGAACAGCACGGCCGGGCTGATCAGCAGGCCGGCCGCCAGGTCGAGCCGGCGGCGCATGCCACCCGAATATTTCGCCGCGGGCCGGTCGGCCGCCTCGGCGAGCCCGAACCGGTCCAGCAGTTCGCCGGCCCGGCGGCGGGCTCCGGAAGCACCCAGGTGGTGCAGCCGGCCGAACATCTCCAGGTTCTGCCGGCCGCTGAGCTGTTCGTCGACGGCGGCCTGCTGGCCGACCAGCCCGATCCGGGTGCGCACCCGGACGGCCTCGCGGACGACGTCGTGCCCGGCCACCCGGGCCTGCCCGGCGTCGGGGCGCAGCAGCGTGGTGAGGATCCGCACCGCGGTGGTCTTGCCGGCTCCGTTGGGCCCGAGCAGGCCGTGCACGGTGCCGGCCGGCACCGTCAGGTCGAACTCCTCGAGGGCGGTGGTCGAGCCGAACCGCCTGGTCAGACCGGTGGCTTCGATTGCTGGGTCGCGCATCGTGCTCCTATCACTTTACAGCGTACGGAGTTCGTGGCGTCGCCAGTATAACCACACTCCGTACGCCGTAAAGTGATCGGCGTGACGACCGATTTCAGCGGTGGCGGCGACCCGCGGCGCACCATCGAGCTGCTCTGGGGGGTGCGCGGCGGCCCGCGCCCCGGGCCGAAGCCGCGTTTCACGGTCGAGGAGATCGCCGCGTCGGCCATCGCGATCGCCGACACCGACGGCCTCGGCGCGCTGTCCATGCGGAAGGTCGCCGAAGGCCTCGGGGTCAGCGCGATGTCGCTGTACACCTACGTGCCGGGCAAGGGCGAACTGATCGACCTGATGCTGGACCGCGTCCTGGCCGAGGTGTCACTGAGTTTCGACGAGGCCGTCGAGTGGCGGGCCCGGCTGGCCCGGGTGGCCCGCGAGAACTGGCAGCTCTACCTGCGCCACCCCTGGCTGCTGCAGGTCGCGACCAGTCGGCCACCGCTGGGCCCGCACCTGATCGCCAAGTACGACCACGAGCTGCGCGCGATCGACGGCATCGGCCTGACCGACATCGAGATGGACCTGGTGGTGCAGCTGATCGGCGACTACGTGCACGGCGCCGCCCGCTCCGCCGTCTCGGCGACGCTTGTCGCCCAGCGCACCGGTCTCACCGACGAGCAGTGGTGGGAACAGGCCGCACCCGCGCTGGAACAGGTCCTCGACCCGGCCGCGACCCCCACCGCGACCCGGGTGGGTGCCGCCGCCGGTGAGGAGTACCAGGCGGCGGGCGATCCGGCTCGCGCCTTCGACTTCGGCCTGAGCTGCCTGCTCGACGGGGTGGCGGCGCGGATCAGCTCAGACCGAGACCCCGGCGACCGGTCTCGTTGAGGTCGGCCGGCTGGAACCGGTTGGCCCAGTCCCGCTCGTAGTGCTCGGCCGGGAAGTCGCTGGGGCTCTCGCCCTTGACGAAGGCGTCGCGCACGTTCGCCGCGTACGCCTCGTTGCGCGGGCACCACGGTGCGGCCGGGATGTACATGACGTTGCCCCAGCCCTTCTGGGCCTCCACCGGCGCCACGCTGTGGATCATGTCGGCGTGCCACCAGACCGAGTCGCCGGCCCGCACGTCGGGGATGCCGGACAGCGCTTCCATCAGCGGGGCGTGCCACTTGTGCCCGGCCGGGAAGACCTGGTTGACGGTGACCCCGCACATGTCGTCGTCGGGGACGTCGCTCAGCAGTGGGCGCAGCATCAGGTAGGCCATCGCCTCGGGGATCGGCACGGTGTGCAGCACGCCCTGGTCGTGGTCCATGTCGGACAGTGCGGTCCAACCCTGGAACGTGCGGAAGGCCGAGCACATGGTGGTGCCCGGGTATTGCGGGCCGGCCGTGCGGTGGGCGGCGTCCCACGGGTCGTACTGCTCGACGTTGCCGTCGAACAGGTGCCGGAACGCCTGCTGGTAGGCGCGGGTCATCCACAGGTCGAGGGTGCCCGGGTCGAGGTGGGTGCCGAGGCCGGCCGAGTCGGCGCCCTCGGGCCGGCGGCGGATCCGGTCGGGATAGAGCGAGTCACGATTCGGGTCGAACCACTGCACGCCTTCCGACGCGTACGCCCAGAGGGTGTTGAGGAATTTTTGGACCTTGGCCATCCGGTCGCTCTGCCGGGCCTGCATCTGGGCCGGCGACCAGTAGATCGGGTAGATCTCGGGCTTGGAACCGACGCTGCCGAAGAAGTCGTCGCCGGGGCCGCGGTAGTTCTCGAAGAAGTTGTTGCCCTCGACGTAGTCGACGATGTCCGAATCCCACTGCTGGGCCTGGTCGCGCTCGAAGTGGCCGCGCACGACCAGGCAGCCGCGCTTCTTCAACTTGGCCAACTGCGCGGCCGAGACCGTGCCGGCCTGGATGTCGGCGTAGTCGATGACCGGCCAGATGCTCTCGCCGGCCCGCCGGTCGGCGGCGATCTCGTCGACGGCGGCCTGGACCCGGCGCTCGACGACGGCGAACACCTCGTCAACGGTGCGGCCGGACGCCGCGATGCGCTCCCGCAGGGCCGCCTTGATCTCGCGGGTCGCGGCGGGCAGGTCGGCGGGAGCCGACTCCCAGTGCGGCAGGACGGTCACGGCGTCTCCTTCTAGTCAGGTCTCCTTACTTGAAACTACGGGCGCTCGTTCTTCTAGGCAAGAGCCCTGACTAGAATTGGCACGTGGTTACCCGGCCCTCGCTCGACCTCGTCCGGTCGCTTACCGACGAGCACGTGCTGCGCGCCCTGATGCGACACCGCCGGCTCACCCGCGCCGAGCTGGCCGGCGAGACCGGCATCTCGAAGCCGACCGCGGGCGAGAGCGTGCGCCGGCTGACCGAGCGCGGCCTGGTCACCGACACCGGCGAGCGCACCCCGGGCGGCCGGGGTCGCGGCCGGGTCGGCTCCTACTACTCGCTCGCGGCCGGGGTCGGCACCGCGCTGGCGGTCAGCATCGCGCCGGAGGGGGTGGTGGCCGAGTGCGTCGACGCGTACGGCGACACGGTGCGCCGGGCCGAGCGGCCGGCCCGGCCCGAGCACGTGGCCGAGGCGCTGCGCGAGGTCGCGGCCGAGGTCGGCGGGCCGGCGCGGCTGGCCGTGGTCAGTGCGGCCGACCCGGTCGACCGGGCCACCGGCCGGCTCGTCCACCTGCCCGACTCGCCGTTCATGGTGGGTGAGCTCGACCCGGTGGCCATTCTTGGCGGCCAGGTGCTCGTCGACAACGACGTCAACTGGGCGGCCCGGGCCGAGCGGGCCGCGGCCGGCGACGAGTTCGCCTACCTCTACCTCGGTGCCGGTCTCGGCTGCGCGATCGTCGGCGACGGCGAGATCCGGCGCGGCAGCTCCGGCCTGGCCGGCGAGATCGCCCACCTGCTCACCGTCGGCCCGGACGGCCGGGCCATCCCGTTCATCGAGGTCTTCGCCCAGCTCGGGCTGCGCCGGCCGGGAAGCACCGCGATCGACGCCGAACGACTGCTGGCGGCGGGGGAGTCCACTCGGGAGGTGGTCGGGCGCGCGGTGGCCGGGGTCGTCGCGGCGGTGGTCACGCTGGCCGACCCGGGCCGGGTGATCGTCGGCGGTTCGTGGGGGCCGGGGTTGCTGCCGGACATCCGGGCCGCGGTCGGCGAGCTGCCCCGGGGCGCACCGGTCTCGTCGGCCACCGTCGTCGACCAGCCGTCGCTGGCCGGCGCCCGAGCCGAGGCGGTCGAGCGGTTGCGTGCCTTGATCGCGCAAACGGGATAGATACGAATCTTCGTTCCCGGGTTACTCTGATCCTCACCATCACTACATGATGCGATCGCGGGGACACTATGAGTGACCTAACGCTGCCGACGCATGTGCTGACCGAGATCGACAGTCCGGTCCGGGAGACTCGGCTGACCGGTGTGGACGAGTTGGGCCGGATCGCCGGTGGCAACGATCTCGCCATGGCCGCGGCCGCCCGGAACGCGCTCGAACGCCTCACCCAGGACGACAGCCGCAGCGTGTCGGTCGCCGCGACCACCGCGCTCGAACGCACCGCCATCCGGGTGCGGCCCGAGCGGGTCGACTTCGGCCAGATCGCGCCGGGCACCCCGCGAGTGGTCGCCGACGTGCTGGTGGACGGGCCGCCGCTGGCCCTGGCCAGCTCCACCGTCGCGGTCTCCGGCCCCGGCCTGCGGGCCATGCTCACCGGCCGCCAGCTGCGCATTCTCTGGCAGCCTCGGTCCGAGTGGCTGGACGGGTCGGTCACCGTCCGGGGCCCGGCCGGCTGGGCCGAGGTGCGGGTGACCGGCCAGCTCGGTGTGGCCGCTCCGGTGTCCCGGTCGGCCGTCGAGGCGCAGCTGCGCACGGTCAACACCACGGTCAATCACGCCGCCTTCGGCCCGTCCCGGGTGACCGTGCTGCCGGCGGCGCCGCCGCGGCGCCGGCTCGGCGGCATCGTGCTGATCGCCGCCGTGACCGCGCTGGTGGTGCTGGGTGGCGCCGGTGTCGCGTGGGCGCTGATCGGCCGGTCCGGCAACGAGCAGCCGGCCGCGGTCGCCGGGCCGCTGCCGACGTCTGCGCCGGTGGTGGAAACGACGGCTCCGGCACCGGCCGTGACTCTTTCCAAGGAGCCGCTGGCCGCTCGCCGAATCGCCAGCCTGGCCAAACCGACCGTGGTCGGCACGGTCAAGGTGGGCGCCGAGCCCGAGGGGGTCGCGGTCGCGCCGGACGGCCGCACGGTCTACGTCGCCAACCAGAACTCCAAGGTGCTGTCCATCGTCGACACGGCCACCAACAAGGTCACCCCGTTGACGCTGCGCAACACGCCCCGCTTCGTGGCCGTCTCCCGCGACAGCAAGCAGGTCTACGTCTCGATGTACGACACCGTGCTGCGCGGCAGCGGGGTCGCCGTGATCGACGCCGTCGGCCGCACGGTCGAGCGCTACCTGGACACCGGCAACATGCCGTACGCACTGTCGGTCGGCCCGGACGGCAACGTCTGGGTGCCGATCCACGGCGAGGGCCGGGTGCAGGTCTTCTCGGCCGGTGACCAGAAACCCGAGGCGGACATCACCGTGCCGAACAACCCGCACGCGGTCGGCTTCTCCGGCGACCTGATGCGGGCCTTCACGGCCAACCACGAGTCCAACCTGGTCGCGGTCATCGACATGCGCACCGACAAGCTGCTCGACACCGTGCCGGTCAGCAAGTCGCCGCACAGCATCGCGGTGTCGCCGGACGGCCGCCGCGCCATGGTGGTCAGCTATCAGACCAACACGGTCGACGTGATCGACACGGTGACGCTGAAGCGGACCGGGCCGCTCCCGGTGGGCAAGGGGGCGCAGTGCGTGGCGTTCGCGCCGGACGGCAAGCACGCCTACACGGTCGACGAGGCGGCCGGCACGA
The DNA here is from genome assembly GCF_016862435.1 of Paractinoplanes tereljensis. GTDB lineage: Bacteria > Actinomycetota > Actinomycetes > Mycobacteriales > Micromonosporaceae > Actinoplanes > Actinoplanes tereljensis. The sequence goes on along the minus strand of NZ_BOMY01000012.1, from coordinate 65,672 downwards.
TCACCGTCCTCGACGGGCAGACCGGCAAGGTGACCTCGACGGTCAAGGTCGGCCGCAGCCCGCGCACGATCGGCGTCGCGGCCGACGGCCGCTTCGCCTACGTCGCCAACGGCGAGGACAACACGATCTCGGTGCTTCGGGTGGGGGAGTGAGCCGGCGGGACGGCGCCGCCGACGAATTATTGGTCCGGCGGATCTTCGACGAGCACGGGGCCGCGCTGCTCGCGTACGCCTGCCGGCTGACCGGTGATCGCGCCCGGGGCGAGGCCGTGGTGCAGGACGTGCTGCTGCGCGCCTGGCGGCACCCCGAGGTCTTCGGCGGACCGGCCCGGGCCAGCCTGTTCGCCACCGTCCGCGACATCGTGGCGGTGGCCGGATGAGCGAGGAAGACCTCCGCGAGATGGAACTCGCGCTGGGTGAGATTCCCCCGGAGGCCTATCTGGACGGTCCGCCGCCGGGCGGCGAACTGCTGCTGCGCCGCACCCTTGACGAGGTACGCCGTGAGCGTTCACGCCGAGTGTGGCGCAACCGTGCCCTGCTCGGAGCGGCCGCCGCCCTGGCGGTGGTGGTGGCGCTCGGCGCGGGCGCCCTGATCGGCCGGAGCACCGTTCCCCCACCGGAGGCCGTCGCCACCGCGCCGGCCCGCACCGCGACCTCGGCCGACGCCGGAACCGGAGTGACCATGACCGCCGTGGTCCGCCCGGCCGCCGGTTGGGTCCGGATCCACGCCACGGTGGCCGGAGTGCCGGCCGGCGAGCAGTGCCGCCTGGTGGTGGTCTCCCGCGACGGTTCGCGCGCGCCGGCCGGCAGCTGGATGGCCCCCGATTCCGGACGCACCACGGTGGACGGTTCCGCCCTGATCGCGCCGGCCGAGGTGGTCGCCGTGCAGGCCGAGACCTATGCGGGCCAAATCCTTGTGACAGTCCCCGTTTGACCCCTCGCTATATCGATGGCCAGCGCATAGTATCTGACTGTGACGGCTCAATACACGCAGCGTCATCATGGCAGGTGGGGGCAATGACCAGCATGGGGTGGATCGCGTTGGCGCTCACCATCTTCGGTGCGTTCGCCTTCGCCGCCGCCTCGATCTTCCAGGCCATGGGGGCCCGCCGCAGCAGTGGCATGGCCAACACGCTCCGCCACCCGCTCTACCTGCTGGGCACGTTTCTCGACCTGGTGGCCTGGGGCTGCTCGATGGTCGCGCTCAGCGAGTTGGCCGTCTACCTGGTCGAGTCGGTGCTGGCCGGTTCGCTCGCGGTCACCGTGGTCGCCGCCCGGGTCATCCTCAAGTCACGCCTGCGCGGCATCGACGTGGTGGCGGTCGCCATCTCGGTGGCCGCCCTGACCGTGCTGGCCATGTCGGCCGGCCCGCAGGAGACAGTGGACACCTCGAGCGCGTTGCGCCTGGCCTTCTGCGGCGCCGCCCTGCTGGTCGCCCTGCTCGGCTGGGTGGCCACCAAGTTCGCCCCGCCCGGCGTGGTGGCCGGTTTCGCCGGCCTCTGCCTCGGCGGCGCCGCCCTGGTCGGCCGGGCGCTGACCTTCCCCGAGGGCGCCTTCGACAGCTTCGGCTCGGGCGTGCTCGCCGTCCTCACCTCGCCGCTGGTCGGCGCCCTGCTGGTCTTCGGCGTGGCCGGCATGGTGCTTTACGCCGACGCACTCCAGCGCGGCCAGGTCGGCCCGGTCACCGCGGTGCTGTGGATCGCCGAGGTGATCGCTCCTTCGGCCGTGGCCGTGACGTTCCTGGGCGACACCGTCCGCCCCGGCTGGGAAATGATCTCGCTGGGCGCCGGCCTGGTCGTGGTGGTGATGGCCGTGGTCCTGGCCACCGCCCCGGCGACCGCGGCCACGGTTATGGCCGCCGAGGGCAGGCCCGCCCTCGAGCCCGCCCCGACCCGGCACGCCCTGCCGGCCGCCCCGACCCCGGCGGTCGCCCCGGCCCCCGCGCCCGCCGCCGCCCGCCGCCAATCCGAACGCATCATCTGGTGGGGCGCCCCGCCGATCTGGGTGCCGCCCGAGCGCCTTCGCCCGGCCTTGGGCGGCACCCCAGCCCGCGCCCTGTCCTGGGCCCCACCCGAACGCCAGCCGCTCTGGTCCCAGCCCCAGCCCTCCGACGCCGACTCCACCGACGTCCCCCGGCCGACCGCCCCCAACTTCCCTCGCGTTCCCGAGCCCGACCGCCTGCGCCCCTGGCACGACCTCCCGCAGGCCTAGGGCCTGTCCTGCCGATCACGCGGGGCTGCGGCGTGGCCCAGCCGCCGCCTGGCCGCACGGCGCGAACACCCAGATACAACACCGGTATCCGGGCGCCCGCGCCGCGCACCCAGACGACACCTGGACCTCGCCTCGCTCCCACGCGATCGGCAGGACAGGCCCTAGTCGGCGAACGACTCTCGGCCGACCACCCGGAGTAGTTCCAGGTTTTCGCTGGTGGACGTGCCGGGGACGGCGGTGAGCAGCACCAGCCGCTGGTCGTCGGCGGGGGTCGCCAGGATCTCGGAGTCGAATTCGAGGGGGCCGACCGCCGGGTGCTGAAGCCGCAGCCGGCTGGTTCGTCGCACCGCCACCTCGTGGCGGTCCCACACCTCGGCGAACTCCGGGCAGCTCGCCCGCAGGCGGGCGACCAGGGCCGTGGCGGCCGGGTCGCTGCCTCGGCGGGTCACCGCGGCGCGTAGGTCGGCGACATGGCGGCGGCTCCACTCGTCGTGCTCGTCGGCCGGGAACGCCGCCCGCAACCGCGGGTCGTGGAACCAGCGCCACACGATGTTGTGGTCCAGCTCGTGGTCGTGCGGGCCGACCGGGCAGATGTCACCGAAGAGGGTCTCGGCCAGGGAATTCTGGGCGAGCATGTCGCCCAGGTCGCTGAGCACCTGCGCGGGGACGCTGGTGAGCTTGTCGAGCAGATGAAGCAGGCCGGGACTGACGTGCCGGCCGGCGAGCGCGCCGGCCGGCGGCCGGTGCCCGGCCAGCAGATAGAGGTGGTCGCGTTCGTCCTGATCCAGCCGCAGTGCGTGGGCCAAGGCCTGGAGGATCTGGGTCGACGGTTGCGGGCTGCGCGCCTGCTCGAGCCGCATCAGGTAATCGGCGGACATGCCGGCCAGCATCGCGACCTCCTCCCGGCGCAGGCCGGCCGTGCGCCGGCGGGGCCCGGCCGGGAGGCCGACCTCCTGCGGCCGAAGCCGGTGCCGGCTCCGGCGGATGAAGTCGGCGAGGTCGCGTCGATCCATGCCTCGATGGTGCTCGGCCGCCGTGGCCACTGCCAAGGATTGGCGATCCTAGGCAAGCTGGGGCGCTCCACAACGCCGGTCGCTTGCCACAGCCTGGATCGAGTAACGGAACCCGAGAGAGGTGGCGACCATGGAGGCGATCGTCTTCGACAGCTTCGGCGGACCGGACGTGCTGCGGCGCGCGCAGTCCGACCCGCCGCATCCCGGCCCCGGGCAGGTGCGGCTGCGGGTCCGGGCGGCGGGGGTCAACCAACTCGACTTCAAGATTCGGGCGGGCTGGATGCAGCAGGTGTTCCCGACCGTGTTCCCCGCGATTCCCGGCCTTGAGGCCGCCGGTGTGGTCGACGAGATCGGTCCGGGCGTCACCGGCGTTGCCGTGGGCGACGAGGTGTTCGGCCCCACCGACACCGGTGCCTACGCGGAGTACGCATTGGCCACTGTCGTGGCCCGGAAGCCAGCCGGGCTGAGCTGGGCCGACGCGGCGGCGCTGCCGTGCGCCGGCGAGACCGCCGAGCGGGTGCTCGGCCTGCTCGCCGTCGGCAAGGGCGAGACCCTGCTCGTGCACGGCGCGGCCGGTGCCGTCGGCGGCCTCGCGGTTCAGCTTGCGCAGGCCCGTGGCGCCACGGTCATCGGCACCGCGTCCCCCGCCAACCATGCCTACCTGCGGGAGCTCGGGGTCGTGCCGGTCAGCTACGGCGATGGCCTGGTCGCCCGGGTCGAGGCACTCGCGCCGCAGGGCGTGGACGCGGTCTTCGACGCGGCCGGCCAGGGTGCGCTGGCGGATTCCATCGCGCTGCGCGGCGGCACGACGGATCGGATCGTCACGATCGCCGACCCCGCCGCCGCCGAGTTCGGGGTGTCCTTCTCGGCCACCGGGTCGCCCAGCGCCGAGGCGCTGGCCGAGCTGGCCCGCCGGGCGGTGGCGGGGGAGTTGCGGGTCACGGTGGCGGAGACGTTTCCGCTGGCCGAGGCGGGCCGGGCACAGGAGCGGAGCGCGACCGGCCACACCCGCGGCAAGTTGGTGCTGACGCTGTAGACGGCGGCGGGCCGCCGGCACGGGACAGGCGTGCCGGCGGTTTCCCCCCTCGGGCTCGACGCTGGTCAGGCGGTCGAGCAGGTTACGGTGGGCCAGGTCCAGTTGTTGTTGTGCTGGATGGTTACGCCCCAGTTGTTGCCGCTGCCGTTCGGCTTGGCCACCAAGACCTGGGCGCTGGGGTAGCTGGCGGTGATGTTCCAGGTGGACAGGACCTTCTCCGGAGAGGGGAGGGTCATCGTCACGGTCCAGGTGTTGGAGCCGGAGACCGCGACGTTGAGGTTGTAGCGGTCGCTCCAGGAAGAACCGGCCGACAGCGTCGCGGTGCAGGTGCCGGTGCCGCCGGTGGGCGGCGTCGTGGTGGGGGCGGTTGTCGGGGTGGTGCCGCCGCCGTCGGGGGCCACTGCTCGGCCGGTCGATGTGGAGATCTGGCCGGCGCACAGGTTCTTGCTGGCCAGGGTCTGCGCTATGCGGGGGATCGCGGCCAGGGTGTTGGCCGGCCAGTCGTGCATCAGGATGATCTGGCCGTTGGTCAGGCGGCCGTTGGCGGCGACGATCGCGTCCACGCTCGCGTTGTTCCAGTCCTGGGAGTCGACGTCCCAGATGATTTCGCGCAGGCCGTACTTGGCCTCGACGGTTTTCAGGGTCGCGTTCGTCTCGCCGTAGGGCGGGCGGAACAGCTTCGGCGTGCCGCCGCCGGCATTGGCGATGGCCGTCTGGGTACGGGAGATCTCCGAGTCGATCTGGGCCTGGCTCTGCTGGATCAGGTGGGGGTGGGTGTAGCTGTGGTTGCCCACCCACATGCCTGCGCTGACCTGGGCCGATACCTGCGACGGGTACTGCGCGGCGTACTGGCCCTCGTTGAACATGGTCGCCCGCAGGCCGTTCTGCCGCAGGGAGTTGAGCAGAGCCGAGGTCTGCCCGGACGGGCCGTCGTCGAAGGTGAGCCCGACGTACCCGTTGCAGGTGGCGGCCTGGGCCGGGAGGGTGACGCCGACGATGGCGCCGGCGGTCAGGGCGGCTACGGCCAGGCCGGTGAGCAGTTTCTTCCGCATCGCGATCACGCTCCCGCACAGGACACGGTGGGCCAGGTCCACGTGCCGTTGGTCTGGATGGTCACGCCGAAGTTGTTGCCGCTGCCGTTCGGCTTGGCGACAAGCGTCTGCGCGCTGGGATAGGTGGCGGTGGTGTTCCAGGTGGAGAGCACCTTCTCCGGCGACGGGATGTTCATGGTGACCGTCCAGTTGGTGGAGCCGGTGACCGCGACGTTGAGGTTGTAGCGGTCGCTCCACTGCTGACCGGCGGAGAGCGTCGCGGTGCAGGCGGTGCCGCCGCCGGTGGGCGGGGTGGTGGAGCCGCCGCCACCGGAGGTGGAACTGTCCACCGTGATGTTGGAGTTTCCGCTGCTCTGGTAGCCCTCGGTGGCCAGGATCTGGTAGTCGTGGGTGCCCAGGTTCATGCCTTTGCTGGCCCACGCGTCGAAGTGGTTGCCGGCCGTGATGGTGCCGCCGGTCTTCTTCGACTGCCGCACGCTCCAGTACTGATAGAAGGTCGCGGTGCCGTCGATCGACGGCTGGTTGACCCGCTGGGTGCGGTAGATGTCGTAGGTGCCGCCGTCGCTGCTGACCGTGCCCATGAAGGTGCCGGTCGGCCGGTAGGTGCCCCAGTTGTCGACGATGTAGTACTCGATCAGCGGGCTCCGGGTCCAGCCGTACAGGGTCAGGTAGGCGTTGCCGGACGGGTTGAAGCTGCCGGAGTAGGTGACCGCCCGGCGGGTGCCCGGCTTCCAGCCCTTGCCGGCCACGAAGTTGCCGGTGTTGCTCCAGGTCGTGGAGTAGTTGCCGGCCGAGCCCAGGTTCATCGAGACGGTGCCCTGGCTGTCGGTCCAGAACGAGTAGAAGTAGCCGTTGTTGGTGCCGGTCTGGTTGGTGGTGACGGCAGCGCTCGCGATGCCGGGAAGCAACACCGTGGACACGGCCAGAGCGAGAACACTGAGGACGCCAAGGAGCATTTTTCGGGGATGCATGCGCGCTTTCCTCCCGGGGACGGGCAGCGTGGGACGGCCCGGCGGTGGACCGGGCTCGTCGTGCGCGGGTGGACGGGGGAGCGGGCCTCGGGGCTGACCCTTATCGAGCTGAGTCGATGGCGACAGTATTGGATGGGCTGCGTCACAGTGTCAACAAGTTTCGGAAAGATGTCGGTAGATACGTGGTCCAAAAACGACACTGAGCACCGGAAACCAGCTTCCGGTGCTCAGGTCGTACGGCCAAAGGGTTGGTCTTTGGGTTGGACTTTCCGAAAGTTACGGGGTCCAGGCGCCCTGGACGGCCCAGCTCACGTCGTCCGACCACAGGGTGGCCGAGTCGTAGGCGTTGGTGCCGCCGTTGCTGGCGATGTAGACCGCGTTGTTGTAGTGCCGGACGAACCGGGTCGAATAGTTGCTGGAGGCGAGCGAGAAGCCCTGCCCGTTCTTGCCGGCCGACGGGCAGAACGTCGCGTCCGCGGCGAAGATCGACGTGCTGTCGTTGGCGTTGAGAACCAGCTGGTAGTTGTAGTGCCGCAGGTAGCTGCCGGCCGTGTTGCGCGACTCGAACGAGTAGCACGAGCTGTTGGCCAGCCCGGCCCGCACGTAGAAGGACGCGTTGGCCTTGTCGGTCGCGGAGCTCGACGCGGTGATCGCGGTGGTGTTCACGGACGTGCCGGAGTGCGTGATGTACCGGGTCACGCAGCAGCCGGTGGTGGCCCGCAGTGAGATCGCCCGGCCCGCCACGAACGGCGACGCGGTCGTCGTGGTGGCGTAAGCGGCCGCGGTGATGTTGGCCTGCACCGAGTTCTCGGTGGCGTCGGTCGGATAACCGGAGGTCATCACGCCCTCGTAGAACGTGCCCTGCGCGCTGACGCTGTTGTCCCCGCCGATGCCGAGGATGATCGCGCCTTCCTTCTTCATCGGGTTGTAGCCGGACTTGTTCGGCCGGGTGCCGTTGTAGAAGGTCGAGAGGCTGCCGGACTGGGCGTTGCCGCCGCGGATCGACCAGTGGTTGGGCTCGCCCTTCAGCACCGCGGTCAGGAAGCGGTGGGTGATCGTCGGGTCGCCCGCGTTGTAGCCGGGGTCGTAACCGGAGAACAGCCCGTTTTCCAGGTCGGCCATGATCCACGGGCCGCTGCCGGCGCCGTAACCCCAGCCCTTGGAGTTGCCGAAGTAGAGGGCCTCCATGGTGCCGTTGCCGTTGTCCAGGCTGTTCGTCTCGGCGTTGCCGTAGTCGAAGCAGCAGCCGCCGTTGTACCGGGTGCCGTCGAAGATCGCGTACATCCCCTCGGCCGCGTCGCCGGTGGCGATCCCGTTCGTGCTGTTGTTGCGGTAACCGGTGCCCGGGGCGACAAGCACGCCGTACGCCCGGTGGCCGCCGACCGTGACCGGGGCCGCGTTGGCGTCGGCGAGGTTGTCGTAACCGTTGGTGGACGGCCCGCTGAACCCGCCGGGCGGGGCCTGGGTGAGGTGGTTGCCCCGGCCGGACTGGTCATAGATGACCGTGATGACGCAGGACGTGCCGGCGCAGAAGGTGTCCTGGGTGGCGGAGTTGGCGGCACCGCCGGCGGCCAGGACGCCGACGTTGGTGGTGGCGTTGTCGGAGGCGCGGCGCACCTGGTAGAGCGAGCCGCTGAAGGCGCCGTAGAGGGCGCGGGTGGTGCTGTGCGCGGCGACGCAGGGGGTGCCGCCGGTGGCGTAGATGTCGCACGGGCCGGTGGTCGCGGCCTGGGCGGGGGAGGGGGCGGTGACCAGCGCGGCAGCGACCGCGAGGGACAACAGGATCCGACGCATGCGGGGAACCTCTTCCATGGAGGCCTGTCTATGTGAACGTTAACATAGGCGTCACATGCGTGAAACACAATGCCTTCTAGCCGGTACGGGCGATGACCGTGGCGCCGAAGTCCTGGCCGGTGCCGAAGCCGGTCGGGCGGGTCGCCGGGGCCAGGGTCTTGGTGAAATAGCCGGTGATGCAGGCCGCGGTGATGCAGAGGACGTCGTTCAGGCCGGCCGCCAGGTTGCCGCTGAGGATGCTGTTGATGCCGCTGAACAGCCCGCCCAGCAGGGTGTAGTAGCCGGTCGGAACGAACGGGGCGAACCCTACGATGTGGTACTGCGGGGCGATGGAGATGATCGGCGACAACGACGGGACGAGGGTGTCGTAGATCGGCACCATGATCGGCCGGCCGATGGCGACGTAGCTCTGCAACTTCGGGATGCAGACGGCGCTGGTGATAGCGAGCAGCGAGGCCCGGGGCAGGTCGTCGACCTTGAGGGTCAGCTCGCAGTTGGCATCCGGCGGGGTGAGGTTGGCGTTCATCAGCCAGCCGTAGCCGCGGGGCACGGTGTTGTTCGCCGGGGTCATGCAGAACGGCAGGACCGAGCCGAGGAGGACGGTCGAGCCCGACTTGACGATGGCGCTGTCGATGCCCGGCGTCGGATTCGGCAGGCCGATCGTGGTGTAGAGGCCGAGGCTGCTGAGCAGCGAGCCGATCGGGCCGTAGAAGACCGTGCCGTTGCCGGTCATCCGCTTCCAGTCGCAGAGCGAGATGCCGAGGGCGAACACCTTGGTGGTGACCGGCGGTCCCCAGTTGACCCGGGCGCACGTGCCGACCTGCTTGCCCTGGTAGTTCAGGCCGACCAGGGTGCCGGCGAAGGTGGGTGGGAGCAGGGTCGAGCCGCTGGCGGTCACCGTGGTCGTGCGCACCTCGACGTATTTGCCGACCGACTGCCCGGCCGGCGGGGTGAACATCGGCGGGCAGGTGATCGCGGTGTTCCAGGTCGGGCAGCCGGTGTTGTTCAGGCATATCTGGGCGTCGGCCATCTGGTCGCCGCCGGCGTTCAGCTTGGCGTAGGTGATCGCGTTCCCGGTCTGCGCGGCGTTCGTGCAGGTGTTGCCCTTGATGCAGCTCAGCGCGACCTTCATCGAGGCGGCGTCGGCGCCGGACTGGAGTTGCTCGCGCTCGACGTACAGCTGGCCGATGTCGATGACGACGGCCCCCATGCCCATGATCACGCCGCTCGCGAGCAGGGCCGCGAGCATGGTGGCGATCGCGCCTTGATCGGAGTCCCGGCGCCTTCGGCCCCACAGGCCGATTCCCCTGATCGAGAACATCAAGCCCACCCTACGTTGCCATTTAGGGGCTTTTCGGCGGTTTCACCACCTCGCCCGATAGGTCACGTCGGCCAGCTCGTTCTGACCCTTAGCGTTCGGGTGGAAGTAGTCGACCGAGCTGACCAGGTCGAGTCCGAACCGGACGCTGTGCACCCGGCCGTTGTCCCAGCGGCAGCGGTCGCCGTAGTCGCGGCAGGCGTCCCGCAGCTGGTCGTCGTAGTCGTCGATCCGGTCGCGGACCCGCGTGCGGCGGTCTTCGTCGGCGTCGGCGGTGGAGGTCGGGTTGGCGAACATCGACGGGCAGATCGCGGTGCGGTTCCACACCCGGACCGCCTGCTGGTTCTGTTTGCCGAGATCCCACAGCCGATAGAGGTCGGGGACGCTGGTCACCAGCACGCGGGACTTCGGCAGCCCCTTCTTGAGGCGGTTCAGTGCGCGGTCGACCTCGGTGCGGAAGGTCGCGACCGGGGTCATGCCGTCGATCGTCTTCGCGCACGCGTCGTTCGCCCCGATCAGCACCGTCACGTACGCCGCCTTGGCCTTGACCGCCTTGGCGGCCTGGTCGTCCAGCGCGTCGGCCTCGGCTCCCGGCTCGGCGAAGTTGTCGGCGTCGCCCTTGATCGCCGAGTTCTTGGCCAGGATGCGGCGGTAGTGGCTGTCCACGGCGTCGGCGGTGCCGGTCGACCAGGAGTTGCGGCGGCACACCGCGTAGGCGCCGCAGCTGCCCACGCCGGCGGTGATCGAGTCACCCAGGGCGGCCATCGAGGAGGGATAGCTGGTGTCCGGCGTGCCGCCGCCGCTGCCGCCACCTTCTTCGCAGGCAAGGGCCATGAGGCCGAGTAGGACAAACACCACCAGATGCCATCGGCGGATCATCAAGCCCCCAGAGTGACGGAAAGTTACCTTTCCGTCACTCTCTCAGGTCACCAGTCCGCGCCGGTAGGCATACACCACCGCTTGCACCCGGTCGCGCAGGTCGAGCTTGGTGAGGATCCGGGAGACGTACGTCTTCACCGTCTCCTGGCTGATCACCAGGGTCGCGGCGATCTCGCTGTTGGACAGGCCGTTCGCGATCAGGCGCAGCACCTCCAGCTCGCGCGGGGTCAGCGCGCCGCCGGGCGGAGCGCTGTCGGCCGGCCGGATCCGGGCCGCGTACCGGCCGACGAGCTGGCGGGTCACCTCCGGGGCGAGCAGTGCGGCCCCCGAGGCGACGGTGCGGATGCCGTGCAGCAACTGGGCCGGCGGGGCGTCCTTGAGCAGGAATCCGCTGGCCCCGGCGCGCAGCGCCTCGTACACGTACTCGTCGAGGTTGAAGGTGGTCACGACCAGCACCTTCACCGGGTCGGCCACGCCCGCGCCGGCCAGCTGCCGGGTGGCCTCGATGCCGTCGAGCACCGGCATCCGGACGTCCATCACCACCACGTCCGGGCGAAGCCGGCCGGCCAGGTCGATCGCGGCCCGCCCGTCGCCGCATTCGCCCACCACCTCGAGGTCGGGCTGGGCGTCGATGATCGTCGCGAACCCCATCCGGATGAGCGCCTGGTCGTCGCAGACCAGCACCCGGATCGTCATGCCGGAATCCGGGCGGTGACCACGAAGCCTGTTTTTATATGCCGGGCACTGAACTCGCCACCCAGCATGTCCACCCGCTCGCGCAACCCGGCCAGTCCACGGCCGCTGCCGCCGACAGAACGGCCTGATGTTCCGTCAGTGCTGATCTCCACCACGATCTCCCGTTCCTCGTGCCGCACGTGGACCGCGGTGGGGCGGCCGTGCGCATATTTGAGGGCGTTCGTCAGAGCTTCCTGCACCACCCGGTAGGCGGTCGCCTCGGCGCTGCCGGCCGACTCGGCCGGGTTGCCCTCCTCGACGAACTCCACCGGCTGGCCGGCCTGCCGAGTCTGCTCGATCAGGTCGCGCAACTCGCCGCGCGGTTCGGTGGTGTGGTCGGGGTTGAGCAGGTCGAGCAGATGCCGCAGGTCGGAGATCGCCCGCCGGCCGGTGTCGGCGACCGCGGTGAGGGTCTGGTCGAGGCGGTCCGGCGCGGCGGTCAGGTAGCGGGCCGCCTCGGCCTGCACCACCATCGCCGTCACGTGGTGGGTCACCACGTCGTGCAGTTCGCGGGCGATCCGGGTGCGTTCGGCGTTGCGGGTGCGCTCGGCCTCGGCGACCCGGTACTGCCGCACCCACACCCCGACGCCCCAGGCCACGGCGAGCAGGAGATAGAAGGTGATGAAACCGGCCGGCCCTTCGGTCGACCCCCGACGATCAAGAGCAAGGGCCAGTGGCACGTACGCCGCGGAAAGCAGCACCGGGATCAGGCGCCGGTGGTGTTCCAGGTATACGCCGGTGCTCATCAGCGCGAGCGGCAGGGCGGTGCCCGCCACCGTGTGGTAGCCGCGCAGTTGATCCACCGCGAAGGCCGCTGCCACCACGATCAGCGAAGTGGCCGGCCAGCGACGACGTCCCGCCAGCGGGAGGCATTCCAGCACGATGACCGCGACGGCCAGCAGGTCGAACGGCCGGGTCGGCAGGTCGCCGAGCTGGGTGCCCTGGTTGCGCAGGCTGGGCACCGCGCTCGCGACGGCCAGGGCCAGCGCGAGCGGGAGATCTCGAACCGTGACGTCGAGGCGCTTGAGTTGCGCGATCACTGGGCGAGGGTAGCGGTCTTGGTGCGGCGGGGGATCAGGTGGCCGCGGCGGCGGGCCAGTCGCATGAACAGCACGGTCAGGATCACGCCGGCCAGCAGCGTGTAGAGGCTGGCCTCCGGTCCGAACTCGCCGCCGCTGAGCGCGGTCGGCCCGGAAAGTACGCCGTGCAGCAGGCCGTTCGGCGCGTCGGTGCCGGAGACGTCGGTGCCGAACAGGCCGCCCTCGGCGAAGTTCCAGCCGAAGTGCAGGCCGATCGGCAGCCACAGGTTGCGGGTGGCGGCGTACGCGGCCCCGAGCATCGCGCCGGCCTCGACCGCGATGGCGACCGCACCCCACAGCGTCGCGTGCGGATTGAACAGGTGCATCAGGCCGAACAGGGTGGACGTCAGGCCCAGCGACCACCAGGTGCCGAGCCGCTCTTCGACGATCCGGAACAGGACGCCCCGGAAGATCAGTTCCTCGGTGACGGCCGCCGCGGCCATGAACCCGAACAGCGCCACCGCGCCGGGGAAGGACCCCCAGTCGTCGACCCGGTAGTAGCCGAGAAGGGCGATGTTCGCGATGACCGCGACGAACATGCCGAGACCGATGAGCACGCCGCGGCCCAGGGCGCCGTTGTTCACCGCGACCTCGGCCGGGGCGCGGTGCTCGGTCCGGCGGACCACCCAGGCGTACGCGAGCAGGGCCAGCGCCGCCGTGGCGAGACCGAGGATCAGGGTGAGCGGGGTGTTCCAGTCGGCCAGCTGCACCAGTTGGCTGCCGGCCAGGGCGACCACCGCGACGACCACGAGCTGCTTCAACAGTCGCATGACGACTCCTTGGGAGATCTCCGCGGCCGGGGTGCCGCGAACACGTCGAACGTTATGGATTCGACGGCCGGGAATCGTCACCGTGCGGTGGACACCTTGGGGTAGCTCGCACGGGGGACAGGATGCCCGGGTCCGCGCGACCCGGGCATCCTTCTTGCAGCTCAGCTGCAGGCTGCGCCGTTGAGGGTGAAACCGGTCGGAGCCGCGTTGTTGCCGGAGTGGGTGGCCTGGAAGCCGATCGTCGTCGAGCCGCCGGGTGGGATGGCGCCGTTGTAGCTCGCGTTGGTGGCGGTCACCTGCCCGCTGGTCGGCGAGTAGGTGGCGTTCCAGCCGGAGGTGATGTTCTGGCCGGACGCCAGCGCGAACTTCAGCGACCAGCCGTTGATCGCGGTCGTACCGGTATTGGCGATCGTGATGTTGTCGGTCAGCCCGGTGTTCCAGGCGCTGACCGAGTTGGTCACCTTGCAGGCGGCGGACCCACCCGGGGTCGTCGGCGAGGTGGTCGGTTGAGTCGTCGGCTGGGTGGTCGGCTGGGTGGTCGGGGTGGTTCCCTCGCTGACCGTGATGTTGGAGCTGCCGCTGCTCTGGTAACCCTCGGTGGCCAGCACCTGGTAGTCGTGCGCGCCCAGGGTCAGCCCGAGGCCGGCCCACGCGTTGAAGTGGTTGGCCGTGGTGATGGTGCCGCCGGTGCGGTGCGACTGCCGGACGCTCCAGTACTGGTAGAACGTCGCGGTGCCGATGATCGACGGCTGGTTGACCCGCTGGGTGCGGTAGATGTCGTAGACACTGCCGTCGGTGGTGACCGAGCCCAGCCGGGTGGTGCCGGAACTGGGGTTGTAACTCCCGAAGTTCTCGACGATGTAGTACTCGATGAGCGGGTTGGTGGTCCAGCCGTAGAGCGCCAGGTAACCGTTGCCGTTCGGGCTGAACGTGCCGGAGTAGTTCACCGTGTGGCTGGAGCCGGGCTTCCAGCCCTTGCCGACGACGGTGTTGTTGATCCCGCTCCACTGGACGCTGTACGAGCCGCCGGCGCCAAGCGTCATGTTGACGTTGCCGCTGTCCTTCCAATACGTGAAGAAGTAGCCGTTGTGCGTACCGGTGGTGTTCGAGGTGATCGTCCGGTCGGCCTCGGCGTGGGCGACGCCGCCCAGGGCAACCGAGGTCACCGCCAGCAGGATCGCGGCGGCACCGCTGATGAGGAGCTTCAGACGTGTACGGGGGACGGGGGAGTCGTTCACGCGCGTGCTTCCTTCCTCGGGTGGCAGCTGCGGGTGGACGGCCGGCGGTGGAACCAGCGGTCGAGCTGCCGAAGGCGATGAAGTTCATCGATGGAGGAAGTATTGGACGGGCCTATTGGGGTGTCAACAACTTCCGGAAGATCAGCGCAAGAACCGACAGATCAGAGAGGTTTTCGTAAATGGCAGCGTAAGAAATGTCGATCAACTCTCGATCTGAATCCGAAAGTTTCGGGAGGCGATGAGGGTTTGGCCGGGGGTTCGGCGTGGGTGCTGCCGCCCGAGGCTACGATCGGGACATGCAGAACCTTTTCGGATGTGGTGACGTGTGTCTTCTTCGCGTCGGCGGGGATGTGGAATGACCGGCGGCGCCCAGGTGATGTTCGTCGTCGAATACCCGTGTGACCGGTTCTGTCGCATCGAGGTCGACCTGAGCGGTGAGCGTGGCCAGGTCACCCTGCAGCAGATGCGGGACAAGGCGGACGGGTTGCACCAGCGCGAACACGAACCGGAGAACGGTGAGGCCGAGGCAGAGGCCGGCGCGCCGGTCGTCGAGCCGGAGACGTCGGGCCGCCCCGCGGCCACCATCTTCCTCGCCGCCCCCGGGCAGGGTGCCTCCTCCGCCCCCGGGCACGGTGCCTCCCCCCGGCGCGGTCACGAACGCCGCCGTTAGGCCGGACCGGCAGGTTCTCGCATCGCCTTCCCGGGCAATGCGAGAACCCGCGAGATCACCTCAGTGCCACGCGTTGTCGAACGCGTTGACGACGACCGCGCACCCGCTCGGGTAATCGCCGCGGCTGTTGACCAGTAGTGCCACGTCGACCTCGATGCTGAACGACATGACGCATCCGCGCATGCCGCGGCCACCGGACTGCGCCCACACCGCGCCGTGCCCGTGGTACGTGCCGTACTTGCCGTTGTAGGCCTTGAGGCCGAGCTGTCCGTCGACCATCAGCGATCGCGCGGACGCCGATACCAGCGTGGTGGTGTAGCGGACGTGCGAGATGAACGACGCGATGCCGCTGGCCGACAGGTTGTACCCGTAACCGCCGCAGCTTCCGACGTAGTCGGCCGGACCCCAGCCGGCCTGGCCGTTGGTCGGGTAGGCGTACAGCTTGGTCGGGTTGGGGTCGGCATTGCTGCAGCTCACCGGGGTGTTGGACAGCGCCAGGACCGGCTTGAGGTAACCGAGGAAGGCGATCCCGGTCAGGTAGTCGATCTGCGCCGGGGTGACGTTGGCCGGCGGGGCGTCGTACAGCTTGCTCAGGTCGATGCCGTAGGCGATCTTCGGCACCATGATCCGGAAAATGCTGAAGTTCATGTTCGCGTACTTGTAGCTCTTCGAACCCAGATTCTGGCCGACCGCGATCCGGATGTTGTCCCACGAGCCGGTGGACGTGCCCGCCGTGGTGCCGGTGGCGGTCTGGTAGTTCTGCAGCAGCCCGCTGCGGTGGGTCATCAGGTCACGGAAGGTGATGCTGTCCACCCCGGTGCCGCGCTTCCAGGCCTCCGGCAACCACGGCCCGATCGGGCTGTCCACCGAGATGTTCTTCTGCTCCAGCAGGCGCAGCGTGGCCGCGGCGGTCACCGGCTTGCTGATGCTCGCCACGGTCATCACCTTGGTGGCCGACTGCGGGGTGACCGGATTGTCCGGCGCGACCCGGGCGAAACCGACGCCGGCCTGCCGGTCGAGCTTGCCGCTCTTGCCGATCGCGTACGCGTATCCGGCGGTCTTGCCGTCCAGCGTGGCCCGTAGGTTGCGCTCGAACAGATTCATGTCGAACGTCTTGCCGGACGTGCCCAGGCCGCCGGGTCCGCCGCCGGGTCCGCCGGTGGGCGGCGGGTTGTCCTCGGCGGTGATGTCGAAGGGCGCGGGTTCGGCCGGCGGAGTGGCCCGTTCCAGCCCGGCCAGTGTTCCGTCGGCGGCCAGGGTGCGCAGCGGAACCTGCCGGCCAACCTGGTCGAGCAGGCGTTGCAACTCGGGAGAGAGCTTGCCGCCGGCGTTCGGGGCGGCCGTTGCCGGTGCGGCGAGGCCGCCGACACCGAGGATCAACGTGGTCACGACGGCTGTCGCCCGGACGAGACTGCGCATGTGGTTTCCTTCTGGAAATCTGGACAAATTAGGGCCTTTTGCCCATTGTGCAGGCCTCGGCCGGGCCGTGCGAGAATTTGCCCCATGGCAGATCAGCGCGTCACCGGTGATATCGATGCGCGGGTCTCCGTTGCGCAGGACCGCACCACCGCCCGGGCGGAGCTGCACGCGCTGGCCTCCGACCCGTCGGCCCGGGTTCGCGCGGCGGTGGCGGCAAACCCCGATGCTCCGGCGGAGGCACTGCGACCCCTCGCGCGAGACCGCGACCGTACGGTCCGGGAAACGGTGGCCAAGAACCCCGCGACCTCGCAGGGAAACCTGCTGCGCCTGCTCGGCGACTCGGACCGGTGGGTGCGCTGGGCGGTCGCGAGCAATCCGTCGGTCGACGCCCGCATCCGATTCGTGATGCACAAGGCGCAGGACAAGGAACTCCGCGGCCTGCTCGCGGAGATGCCGGAACTCGAGCCCGAACTGGCCGCGGTCCTGGTCGGCGACCCCTCACCCGAGGTGCGGGAACGGCTCGCCAGTCACACCCGCGACCCGCAGGTCATCGCGGTTCTGCTGCGCGACCGCACGGTTCGGGTGCGTAAGGGTCTCGCCATCAACGGCCGGACCACCGCCGAGCAGCGCAGCACCCTGGCCCGGGATTCCTCGCCCGAGGTTCGGGCCACGCTGGTGCGGGCGCTGCTGCTGGACGAGGCCGACCTGCGAGCCATGCTGGACGACCGGTCGGTGGACGTCCGGCGCGCGATGGCTACCTCGGCGGTCACTCCGCCACACATCCGGCAGGCGCTGGAGAACGACGCCGACGAGATGGTGGCGGAGGATGCCCGCAAGCACGTGGAGTCGCAGCCCGCGGCCCCACGTGCCGCTCACCGTCGTGCGCTCGGGAAGCGTTTCCCGGGCAAGTCCGCCGGCTAGGAGCCCGTGGACTGGCGCGGCACCTGGGTCACCGGCGCCAGCTGAACGGTCCAGGTGCGGGCCGCGCCGACGACCGCGATGGCCCGGCACAGCAGGTCGCAGCCGATCTGCGGGCTGCCCTCGGCGAAGCCGCGGTTGATGAAGGTGATCGCTTTCGCGTGGTCGCCGGCTTCGAGCGCGGCGTCGAGACCGTTGGCCAGAACCGCGGCGAGCGCGGCGTGGAAGCTGTCCGCCCCTTTTTCACGAAGGGTCTTGACGGGCTCACGCAAGGTCGTCGTGGCTGACAGGTAGGTCATTCGTACTCCTGGGGTGTCGGACGGACGCCAAGTAACAAAATGTCGTCGCGCCGGTGGCCGAGCTTCCACGAGGAGCCGGCTAAGAGAGGTGAACGCTTCCGATCCTACCGGGTAGGTGAGGGTTGCAACCCGGGCCGAAGGTCTATGGTCGCCTTTGTCGCGTTACCGCAACGCGCCGGACTTGTTTGCTGCAACGCGCCGGAAGGGCACCTCATGCACCCGCGACTGGCCGAACTGGCCTGGGCGCCGACCCGGATCGGCGAGATCAGCCTGCGCCGGCGCCTCGAGCCCACCACCAAGATTGAGGTGTACGAGGTAAAGCTCGGTGACGAGTACCTCATGTCCAGCCTGTTCACGGTCGCCGAGGAGGAACTGTCCCGGCTCGGCCTGGCCGCCCTGCCGGACGACGCTCCGCTGGACGTCGTGGTGGGCGGTCTCGGCCTCGGCTACACCGCCCGCGCCGCCCTGGCCGACGACCGGGTTCGAGCCCTGGTCGTGGTCGAGGCGCTGGCGCCGGTGATCGACTGGCATCGCCGGGAACTGCTCCCGCACGCCCGCGATCTCACCACCGACCCGCGCACCACGCTGCTGGAGGGCGACTTCTTCGCGCTGCTGCGGGACGGTACGGGTTTCGATCCGGCCGACCCGGAACGCCGCTTCGACGCGATCCTGGTCGACATCGACCACTCGCCGGTGAACGTCCTGGACTCCACGCACGCCGACCTCTACACCGCCACCGGCCTGGGTCGGCTCGCCCGCCGGCTGAAGCCGGGCGGAGTGTTCGGGCTGTGGTCGGACGACGCACCCGACGAGGGCTTCCTGGCCGTCCTGCGGGAGTGTTTCGCTGCGGCGACCGCGCATGTGGTGACGTTCGCCAACCCGCTGACCGGGGGCACCTCGGCCAACACCGTCTACGTAGCTACAAACTTTTAAGAACGCTAAGTGTTGGGATCATAGCGGAAAGTGGCCAAACCTTAAATAGTCTTTTATCTATTTCTTGAGTCCGTCGGGACAGATCAACTTGAACGTACGGTTGACCCCGTACTGTCCGTTTTGGTCCAAAGTGATCCCGTGCATTCCACCTATCCGGTAGGTTCTTTCAACCGTTCGGCCCCCTCGGCCTCCGCGGCCGCCTGGTTCGGGGTGCTCGGGTTCCTGGCGATCGCCGGCTTCCTGCTGCTGCCCTACATCGGGCTCGGCGGAGACGGGCAGAACTTCTACTACACGGGAATCAGTGCCGCCACCACCTGGGCGGTCATCGCCGGTGCGCAGCGGGTGCGCCGGCCGCGCCGGCTGCCGTGGCTGCTGCTCGCCGCCGGACAGTTCTTCTACACCATGGGCGACATCGCCTACTGGGTCTCTCACGCGATCTACAACAGCGACGCCTTCCCGGCGCCGGCCGACCTGTTCTACCTGCTGCAATACCCACTCGTCGGGGCGGCGCTGGTCCTGCTGGTGCGCCGGCGGACCCCGTCCTGGGACACCGCCACCCTGCTCGACGCGGCGATCCTGGCGCTCGGTCTCGGCATGCTCTGGTGGGTCTACCTGATCGGCCCGCTCGCCACCGACGTCGACGGGTCCGAATCCCTGGCCAGCACGCTGGTCTCCATCGCCTATCCGGTGATGGACCTGATCGTGCTGGCCACCGCCATCCGGCTGGCCGTCGGGGCCGGTTCCCGCTCGACGGCGTTCCGCCTGCTGATGGCCAGCCTGCTGGCCATGCTGGCCGCCGACCTGCTGTACGGCCTGCAGACCGCCAACGACACCTATCGTGACGGCGGACTGCCGGACATCCTGTGGCTCACCGAGTACGTCCTGCTCGGCGCGGCCGCGCTGCACCCGAGCATGCGGACGATGGACCAGCGGGCCAAGGTCGCGCTGCCCAACGTGACGGCCGGCCGGGTGCTCATGCTGTCGCTCGCCGCCCTGCTCCCGCTCGTGGTGCTCTACGCGCGGTACGTCAGCGCACAGCACGCGGGCGCGCCGATCGTGCTGCTCTGCGGGGTCAGCCTGTTCGCCCTGGTGATCACCAGGATGTGGATGGTGCTCGGGATCCAGCAACGGCTCGCGATCGTCGACGACCTGACCGGTCTCAAGGCCCGCGGCGTACTGCTGTCGCATCTCGACCTGGAGGTCGAACGCGGGCAGCAACAGCGGCACAACGTGGGTTTCATCCTGCTCGATGTCGACCAGTTCAAGCTGATCGAGCAGATCCACGGGCAGCCCGGCGGGCACGAGGTGCTTGTCGACCTGGCCCACCGGCTGGTGCGGCTGTGCGGGAACGCCGCGGTCCTGGGGCGGGTGGGCGACAACATGTTCGCCGCCGTCCTGCCCGGCTACAACAACGCCCACCTGATGCAGGCCGCGGCCCGCGTCCGGGAGGTGGTCGAGATGGAGAAGTTCGCCATCGGCGACCAGGAGGACGTCCGGGTCACGGTGTCGATCGGCGTCGCCGGCCTGCACCACGACGGCGCCACCTCCACCGAACTGCTCGAACACGCCGAACTGGCTCTGCGCCGGGCCAAGTCGGCCGGCCGTAACCGGGTCTACAGCACGGCGGGACCGGTCGAACTGCGGCCGTAGTGCCCGCCTGTATGTGAGCACGTGCACACACCGCCGCACCGACCTCCCGGTGCGGCGGAGATCCCCCCTGCCCTTTTTTCGGCATTTAACACGAGGATTAGCGATGTCTCGCACCCCCATGCTTCGTTCCCTGCACCGCATGTCCCGGCGAAACCTCCTGCGGACGTCCGCCGCCGTGGGCCTGAGCGCGGCCGGCCTGTCGGTCGCCGCGCCGGCCCGGGCCGCCACCGACGCCACCGGCACCGACATCGTCGTGATCGGTGCCGGGCTGGCCGGCCTGACCGCCGCTTACCAACTTCGCAAGGCCGGGTACCGGGCCACCATCGTGGAGGCGGCGGACCGGGTGGGTGGCCGCTGCTACACCGACCGGACCAGCTTCGGCGGCCAGATCGTCGAGCACGGCGGGGAACTCATCGACACCGGGCACGAGGCGATCCTCGGGCTCATCGACGAGCTCGGCCTGCGGACTACGAACCTGATCGAGTCGGAGCCGGCCGGGACCGAGCCGCTGTACCACTTCGACGGCGCACCCTGGTCGTACGCCGACGCGCAGTGCGACCTCCAGATCGTCGCGGCCCGCGCGGCCGTCGACGCGGAGGCCGCCGGCTTCCCCACCACGTACTACAGCTCCACTCGCGCGGGCCGGGTGCTCGACGCGATGTCGATCGACGACTGGATCAACTCCCGGGTGCCGGGCGGCCTCAAGTCCAAGGCCGGCCAGCTGCTGTCCACCGCTTACACCATCGAGTACGGGGCGGACAGCAGCGAACAGTCCGCGCTCAACCTGGTCTACCTGTTCGGGTACCAGGAGTCCGAGGACGTCAGCCTGTTCGGGCCGTCCGACGAGACGTTCCACGTGACCGGTGGCAACGACCTCATCGTCAGCAAGCTGGCGGCGAAGCTGTCCGGGCAGATCACCACGGGTACGGCGCTGCGCGCCCTGGCCCGTACCAGCAGCGGCCGTTGGTCCCTCACCGTCGGAAGCTCCACCAAGATCACCGCGGATCGGGTCGTGCTCGCGCTGCCGTTCAGCCTGCTACGCGAGGTCGACCTCACCAAGGCCGGCTTCCCGGCCCGCAAGCTCGCCGCCATCAACACCTCCCGGATGGGCACCAACAGCAAGCTCCACCTGCAGTTCACCAAGCGGGTCTGGAACCAGCAGGGCCTCACCGGCGAGGTCTTCACCGACCTCGGTTTCCAGAACACCTGGGAGGTCACCCGGGGCCAGTCCGGCACCGCCGGGGTTCTGGTCAACTTCACCGGCGGCGCGGTCGGTGCCAACGCCGCCGGGTTGACCGCCAAGTCCTTCCTGGCCCAGGCCGAGCCGACCATCCCGGGCCTGACCGCGGCCTGGAACGGGCGGTCGACCCTGCAGTACTGGACCGCGTACCCGTGGACCAAGGGCTCGTACTCCTACTACGCCCCGGGCCAGTACACCACCATCACCGGGGTCGAGGAGCAGGCCGTGAACGGCTGCCACTTCGCCGGCGAGCACACGTCCCTGGAGTACCAGGGCTACCTGAACGGCGCGGTCGAGACCGGCCAGCGGGCCGCCCAGGAGATCATCGACGACCTGGGCTGACCCGCCGTCAGCTGGTGGGGTTCCAGTTGTCGGTGCCGGCGAGGTACTTCGGTGCGGTGAAGTTCGCCGCGTCGGCGTCGGCGAGCATCGGGCGGGTCGCGGCGCTGATCACGGCCGCGCCCGGCCCGGTGTTCTGGTACTCGAAGAACCGCCCGGCCGTCCAGGTCGTGGTGGCGTCCCAGTTGTTCCACGGCTGGGCGGTGTTGACCGCCGAGCCGAGGCTGGTGTTGCGCACCACGACCTGGGCCTGCCCGGTGGTGCTGTAGGGCCGGCCGAGGTAGATCGAGTTCGCGGCGCCGTCGGTGCTGATCGTGCTGTCGGTGATCAGGAAGCCGTACGGCGACGCGCTGCTGATCGACGAGTCGGTCAGGCTGGCGCCGGACCGGGCCAGCACGTGGAAGGTGCTGTGGTCGAACACCGCCACCGCGCGGCCCAGTACCATGTCCGCGCCGCCCTCGATGAGGCTGTTGCGGAAGTACAGGCGGCTGTACGTGGTCACGTTGGCCGTGCTGAGCAGCAGCGTCTGCTTGTCACCGAGGAACCGGACGTTGTCGAACACGTCCTTGTCCCCGCTCTTGACCTGCAGCGCCGTCGCTACCGCGCCGGCCGTGGCGGCGCCGTTGGTGTTGGCCACGGTCAGGTTGCGCAGCGTCCACTGGTTGCCGGACAGGGTCACCGTGGCCACCGCCGCGGTGGCGCCGGCGGTCAGGACGGTGTCGGCCGGGTCGGCGGTCGCACCGAGCAGGGTCACGCCGTACCGGTTGCCGCTGGCGACCACGCCGGAGTAGGTGCCCGGCTTGATCAGCACCACCCGGTAGCCCTGGGTGGTGTAGTCGGCGTTGTCGGCGAGCAGCGCGAGGCCGGCCGCCACCGTGGTCGCGTCGCCGGAACCGTCGGCGGCCACCACGATGTCGACCTTGACCGGGGTCACGGTTACCGCCGCCGACGACGCGGAGGCGTTCCCGGCGGTGTTCTTGGCGAGCACGGTGTAGGAGTACGCGACGCCCGCCGTCACCGTCGAGTCCGCATAGGACGTGCCGGTCACTCCGGCGGTGAGCAGGCTCGGCGTGCCGCCACCGGTGGCCCGGTAGACGTCGTAGCCGGCCAGGTCACTGTCGCCCACCGCGGACCAGGTGACGGTCACCGAGCCCTTGCCGAGGACGGTTTTCAGGCCGGTGGGCACCGCCGGGGCGGTGCCGTCCCCAGGCGTCGGGCCGCCGGTGGTCGGCGCCGTGGTCGGCGCGGGGGCGGCCGGGGTGGCACCGGCCGTCGCCGGCACCGAGGTGTTGCCGGCGGCGTCCACCGCGACCAGGGCGTACGTGTAGGTGGTGCCGTTGGTCAGGCCGGTGTTGAGGTAGGACGTGGTGGTCAGGCCGGAGGCGACCAGGTTGGCCGGGCTGACGGCACCGCGGTAGAGCCGGTAGCCGGCCAGGTCCGCCTCGCCGTTGGCCGCCCAGGTGAGGGTGATCGAGCCGTCGCCGCCGGTCGCGGCGAACGACGCCGGGGTGGCCGGCGCGGTGATGTCGGCCGGTGCCGCCGGGGCGGCGACGGCCGGGTACCAGGTGGCGGCGCCGAGCCAGTCGGTGACCGTGGCGGTCACCGAGTCGGCCGGGCTGAGCTGCGGGCGCTTGTCGTTGACGGTGGCCCCGTCGCCGGTGTTGGCGTACTCGGCCAGCCGGCCGAGGGTCCACAGTTCACCGGCCGGGCCGGTGCCCCACGGCTGGGCGGTGTTCAGGCCGCCGGCCAGCACGGTCTCCCGGACCAGGGCCTGACCCACCGAGTTCGGCGTGTACTGGTCGCCCCAGGCCCGGTACGGCCGGCCGAGCTGCACGTTTGTCACGCCGGCCGGCGTGGTCACGGTGCTGTTGATCAGCAACATGCCCTTGAAGGTGCTGGCCGTACTGGGCGTCAGCACCGTACCGCCGCCGGCCTTGACGTTGATCGTGGTTTTGTTGATGACCAGGGTGGCGCGGCCGAGGACGATGTCGCTGGTCCCCTCGATGACCGAGTTGTCGATCATTTGGCGGGCACTGGCCGTGTAGGTGGACGTGTCGGCGAAGACCGTCCGGTTGGTGCCCTTGAGCGTGACGTGTTCCAGCAGCACCTTGTCGCCGGTCAGGGACACCGCGGGGGCGGCGCCGGAGGCGGTGGTGTTCTGCACGGTCAGGTCCCGGACCGTGACGCCCGAGCCGGTGATCGACAGCGCCGCGGTGGCCGTGCCATTGGTGAGCACGACGTCGGCCGGGTTGCCGGTCGAGCCGATCAGTGTGACGTTGGCCTTGGTGAGGGTCACCGGGCCGGCGTAGGTGCCGGGGGCGACCGAGACCACCCAGTTGGCCGTGCCGGTGGCCGCGTCGAGAGCGGCCTGCAGGGTCGGGTAGCTGCCGGTCCCGTCCGCCTTGACGGTCGCGTCGACCTTCATCGCGGGGGTGGCGGTCACCGGCGCCGAAGCGACCGAGGTGTGCCCGGCGGCATCCATGGCGACCACGGTGTACGTGTACGCGGTCCCATTCGTCACGGTGTTGTCGGTGTAGGCCGCCTTGGTAACGGTGGCGACCAGTTTGTCGCCCCGGTAGACCTGGTAGCCGGTCACATCGGACTCGGCGTTCTCGGCCCAGCTCAGCGTGACCTGCCCGGCACCGCCCTGGGCGACCACGCCGCTGGGCGCGGCCGGTGCCACGTCGGTCTCGGCGTCGGCGACCGGGTTCCAGCCGTCCGTGCCGGCCAGGTAGGTCGTGGCGGTGCGGGTGGCGGCGTCGGCGTCGGACAGCTGCGGCCGGTTGGCGTTGACCGTCGCTCCGGCACCGGTGTTGTGGTACTCGGTGAGCCGCCCGTCGCTCCAGAGCAGCGGGGCGAAGTCGACCCACGGCTTGGCCGTGTTGATGCCGTCGTTGATCGCGGTGTCGCGGATGGTGAGCTGGCCGCGGGAGTTGTCCGGCTGGGTGCCGTCACCCCAGCCCTGCCAGGGGCGGCCCAGCGCGAACGTGCCGGCGTCGTTGGCGCTGACGATCCGGCTGTCGGTGACCAGGTAGCCGTACGCGTTCTTGGAGGCCGTGCTCGGCGCGAAGATCGTCCCGCCGTTGTGGACGGTGGCGTGGATGGTGGCCCGGTCGAAGACCGCGGTGGCCCGGCCGAAGATGAAGTCGACGTTGCCCTCGATGAAGCTGTCGAAGTAGTACTGCCGGGCGTAACCGGTGCCGGTGGCCGAGATGTTGCCGGCCGAGTCGGCGAGCAGGGTGTCCTGCACGCCGAGCAGGCGAACGTTGCGGTAGACCTGCCGGTCACCGGTCGCCTTCAGGGCCACCGCCTGGGTGTTGTTGTTGCCGATCTCCGGGTGCTTGGCCGAGTCGAAGGTGTTGGCGATGGTCAGGTCCTGGACCGTGACGTTGCTCGCGGTGATGGCGACGCTGAAGCTGCCGGATGTCCCGCAGGTGGCCGTCGTGACGGTCGGGCAGGTGCCGGCTCCGGCCGTGGTCCCGTTCGCGTTGTCGTAGGTCAGCACCACGTCCCGGGCGTCCCCGGAGGTGCCGGCGATCACCAGGTACGGCTTGGCGATCGACACCACCTGCCGGTAGGTGCCGGGCTTGATCAGGATCACCGTGGGCTTACCGGCGGTGCCGGCCGGCGCGGCGTTCACCGCGGCCTGCAGGGTGGGGTAGTCACCGCTGCCGTCGGCCGCGACGGTCAGGTCGGCGACCAGCGGGGCGACGCCCGGGGTCGCGGTCGCCGGGGTCGACGCCGGGGCGGCGTTACCGGCGGCGTCCACCGCGACGACGGTGTACGTGTACGCGGTCCCGTTCGTCACGGCCTTGTCGGTGTAGGCGGCCTTCGCGACGGTGGCGACCAATTGGTCACCCCGGTAGACGCGGTAGCCGGTGACATCGCTCTCGACGCTGTCGTCCCAGGTCAGGTTGACCGCCTTGTCGGCGCCGCCGGCCACCAGGCCGGTGACCGCGGCCGGCGCGACGTCGGCGGCCGGGTCGGCCACCGGGTTCCAGCCGTCGGTGCCGGCCAGATAGGCCGCCGGGGTGTAGTCGGTGGCCTGTGCCGCGGTCAGCTGCGGCCGGTCGGCACTCGCGGTGGCGGTGCTGCCGGGGCCGGTGTTGGCGTACTCGGCGAACCGGGCGGTGTGCCAGTCGGTGACGACCCCGCTGTTCGTCATGTTGGTCCAGGTCGCGGTGCCGCTGACCACCGAACTCAGCCAGCTGTCCCGGACCACGACCTGGCCGAGGGCGTTGTCGTCCTTGACGCTGGTGCCGTCGGCCTGGGTCTTGCCCGGCTGCCAGGGCCGGCCGAGGTTCTGCGAACCGTCCGGGGCACTGCCGATGATCCGGCTACCGGTGATCAGGAAGCCGTACTTCTGGCCGGCGTCGGTGCTGGCCGCCGTCACCGAGCCGTTCGGGGAGGTCGCGTGGTCGAGGGCCTTGAGCGTGCTGTGGTCGAACACCGCGGTGGCCCGGCCGAAGAGAAAATCAACATCCCCTTCGATGTACGCGTCGTGGAAGTAGACGCGCGACTGGGTGGTGGTCGCCGGCGAGTTGGCGTAAAGGGTGTCCTGGTTGCCGAGCAGCCGGACGTTGTCGAAGACGAGCTTGTCGCCGACCGTACGCAGAGCGACCGCCTGGCCGTTCGCGTACGTGCCCTCCTTGTAGGTGTTCTGGATGGTGAGGTCGCGCATCTGCACCGAGTTGCCGGTGACCACCACGGTGGCGCTGCCGGACGTGCCGTAGGTGGCCGGGGTGCCGTCCTCGTTCGGGTCGGCTCCCGGGATCGGGGTCCCGGCGGCCCGGTTGCCGTTGATCACAACGTCGGAGGCGGTGCCGGTGGCGCCGACCACGATGACGTACGGCTTGGCGACCGTCAGGTACTCGTTGTACGTGCCCTTGGCCACCGAGATGACGGTCGGGTCGGTCGCGGTGCCGGCCGGCGCGGCATTCACCGCGGCCTGCAGGGTGGTGTAGTCACCGCTGCCGTCGGCCGCGACGGTCAGATCGGTGACCAGCGGGGCGGCCGCCACCGTGACGGTGACCCCGATCGTGGCCGGCGACTCGACCCCGCTGCGGGAGACCGCGGTGACCGCGTACGAGTAACTCGCGCCGTTGGCCACGGTGGTGTCGCTGAACGTGGGGGAGACCACCCCGGCGACCTTGGCCAGCGCGCCGGTGCCGGCGTCGGCCCGGTAGACGTTCCAGCCGATGACGTCGGCCGAGGTGTCGTCGTTCCAGGTCAGGTGCACGACCCGGGTGTCGGTGGCGGCGGCCAGAGCGGTCGGCGACGCCGGGGCGGCGGTGCCGGCCGGGAGCATCGGGCTCCAGCCGTCACTGCCGGCCAGGTACTTCGCGGGCGTGGCGTTCGCGGCCTGCGACGTGGTCAGCTGCGGCCGGTTGGCGTTCAGCGTGGCGCCCGGGCCGATGCTCTGGTACTCGTCGAAGCGGGCGTCCTGCCACTTGAAGTTGACCTTCGTGCCGGTGGAGTCGGCGGTGGCCATGTCCTCCCAGGGCTGGTCGGTCGCGATCGCGGCCGGCAGCCAGGTGTTGACGAAGAACACCGAGCCGATCGCGTCCGGGTCGGCACTGGGGTGCCACGGCCGGCCCAGGTGCACGGTGCCGGCGGCCGCGTCGCTGACCACCTTGCTGTTCACGAACAGGAAGCCGTACTTGCTGCCCTTGTCGGTGCTGGCCGCGGTGATCGCGCCGTTGTCGGACTTGCCGCGGTCCAGCGACCGCAGCGTCACCCGGTCGAAGACCGCGTCGGCCGCGCCGAAGATGTAGTCGACGTCGCCCTCGATGTAGCTGTTCACGTAGTACTGCCGGGACCGGGTGGTCGGCTTGGGGGTGTCGGCCAGCAGGGTGTCCTGGTTGCCGAGCAGCCGTACGTGGTCGGCGGTGAACCGGTCGCCCTCGACCCGCAGCGCGACGGCCTGCTGGCTGGTGATCTCCGGGTGGGCCTTCTCGTCGAACGTGTTGGCCACCGTCAGGTTCCGCAACGTCACGTTCTTCGCGGACACGAAGATGGTCGCGCTGTCGGCGGTGCCGTAGGTGCCACCGGCCGGGTCCGGCGTGCCGGACGCCTTGTCGTCGGCGAGGACGACGTCGTTCGGGTCGCCGGTCGCGCCGACCAGCACCACGTTCGGCGAGGTGATCTCGAACGTCTCGTGGTACGTGCCGGCCGCGATGGTGATCATCGTCGGCTGCAGGTTGGTGACCGGGATCGAGGCCAGCGCGGCCGTGACCGTCTTGAAGGCGCCGTTGGCGCCGTCCGCGGCGACGTAGAGGTGCACGTAGTCGATCGGCAGCGCGACCGGGTCGGTGGTCGAGGTGGCCGACGCGGCGCTGGACACCGACGAGACGTTGCCGACCAGGTCCAGCGCGGTCAGCTTGTAGTACTGCGCGACGCCCTTGGGCGCGCTGGTGTCGTTGAAGACAGGCGCGGTGCCGGCCTTGGCCGCGGTCAGTGTGCCGATCAGGACGTAGCTGCCGCCGCTGGTCGACGAGCGGGTGATGTTGTAGCCGGCGAGGTCGGTCTCCTTGTTCGCCGTCCAGGTCAGATTGATGCCGTGGGTGGTGCTGGCAACCGCCTTCAGGCCGGCCGGCGTGGCCGGCTTGACCATCGGGTTGGCCGCGGTGACGGCGCTGTAGGAGGAGATGTTGCCGGTGGTGTCGACCGCGCGGATCCGGAAGTAGGCCCGGGTCCCCTCGGTGATCGAGGGGTCGGTGAACGTCGTGGCGGTGAACTTGGCGCCGGCCGCCGGCAGGTAGTCGACGTAGACCTCGTCGCTGTTGCGCTTCTGCACGGTGTAGCCGGCGAGGTCGGTCTCCTTGTTCGCCGCCCAGGTGACCGTCATGCCCACGGTCGCCACGGTGGCCTTCGCGGAGGATGGCGCGGCCGGCGGCTTGGTGTCGGCGGCGATCGTGACCGAGGCGGTGGCGGCCGGCGAGACACCGGCGCTGTTGACCGCGGTGAGCTGGTAGTACGACGTCGCGCCGGTCGGCGCGGTGGTGTCGGTCAGCGTGGTGCCGGTGATCGGGGTGCCGGTCAGTGCGGTGAACGGGCCGGTCGCGGTGGTGCCCCGGGCGACGGCGTAGCCGGTGGTGGTCGCCGTTGCGTTCGCGGTCCAGGTCAGGACCACGCCGCCGGTGCTGCCGGCGACCGCCTTGAAGCCCGCCGGAGTCGGCGGCAGCGCGGTCGGATCGGCCGGCCGGGCGGCCGACCCGGTCGCCACCGAGGAGGCGTTACCGGTGAGGTCGACCGCGGTGAGCCGGTAGTACGAGGTGGCACCGGCCGGCGCGGTCGTGTCGGCGTAGGTGGTGGCGGTCAGCGCGGCCGGGGTCAGCTGGGTGTAGGTGCCGCTGCTGCTCGCCGCGCGGCTGAGGACGTAACCGGCGAGGTCGGCTTCCTTGTTCGCGGTCCAGCTCAGGGTGATGCCGGTGGTGGCCGCGGTGAGCTTCAGACCGGACGGCTTCGCCGGGGGCGTGGTGTCCTTGGGAATCTTCACCGAGGTGGTGGCGGCGGCCGAGGAGCCGGCCGCGCTGACCGCGGTGAGCTCGTAGTACGCCGTCGTTCCGGCCGGGGCGGCGGCATCGGTCCAGCTGGTGCCGGTGACCGGGGTCGCGGTCAGCGTCACGAACGGGCCGGCTGCCGCGGTGGCCCGCTTGACGACGTAACCCGAGGCCCCGGAGCTGGCGGACCAGGTCAGCGTGGCGCCGCCGTCGTCCTCGGCCTTGGCCTTGAAACCGGCCGGGGTCGGCGGTGGCGTCGTGGTGCTGGCCGGCCGGGTGGCCGAGGCGGTCGCCGCCGACGAGGCGTTACCGGTCAGGTCGACCGCGGTGACCCGGTAGTACGAGGTGCTGCCGGCCGGCGCGGTCGAGTCCAGGAACGACGTCGCGGTGTACGGGCTGTTGGTGAGCTGGCTGAAGGTGCCGCCCGACGAGGACGAGCGGGACACCACGTAACCGCCGAAGTCCGGTACGGCGTCGACCGCGGTCCAGCTCACCGCGATACCGGCGGCGGACGCCGACAGCTTGAGGCTGCCCGGCTTGTCCGGCTCGTCGGTGTCGACGGCCTTCACCGTGACCGTGCTGGACGGCTTCGACAGGTTGCCGGTCTGGTCGATGGCGGCGAGCGCGTAGTAGTAGGTCTTGCCCGCGGCGACGGTGGTGTCGGTGAACGTCAGCGCGGTGGTCGTGCTGCCCAGCAGGTCGGTGGCCGGCACGATCGTCTTGCTGGCCGACCGGTAGACCCGGTAACCCGCGGTGTCGGAGGCCGACACCTTGCCCCAGCTGATCGAGACGCCGACCTGCCCGTAGTACTCCGTCTTGAGGCTCCCCGGAACACCCGGCGCGGTCGTGTCGGTGGCGGCCGACGCGGCCGTCATCCCGAGTCCACCGGCGCCGACCAGGGCGAGGAGGACGACGAGGGCGACGGGTTGGTACAGGCGGTGCGACGACATGTTGCTCACTTCAGCCGGCCGGCGGGGGACAGTCGATCTTCACTCCGCCGAGTGACTCCGCGTGTTACCGCAGGTCAAAGATGACCGGCTGGCCAGGCGATTGCGACCGACCGTCGCTCAACACCTGCCCGCCTGGTTCAGCTCGCCTGGCGGGCCAGCCGTTGGGACAGCACCCGCTCGGTCAGTGCGACCAGAACGGCCTTGACCGACTCGCGGTGCCGCGCGTCACAGTCGACCATCGGGATGCCGGACGACAGACCGAGGGCCTCGCGCACCTCGGCGAGATCGAACCGCTGAGCACCGTCGAACGCGTTCACCCCGATGATGAACGGGATGTCGTGCACCTCGAAGTAGTCGATCGCCGGGAAGCAGTCCTCGACCCGGCGGGTGTCGACAAGCACGATGGCACCGAGCGCGCCGTCCACCAGGTCGTCCCACAGGAACGCGAACCGGTCCTGGCCGGGCGTGCCGAACAGGTAGAGCAGCAGTGCGCCGTCGAGCGTGATGCGGCCGAAGTCGAGCGCCACGGTGGTCGTCGTCTTCGCGGTGACCGCCGAGGTGTCGTCGACCCCGACCGACTTCTCGGTCATCTCGGCCTCGGTGACCAGCGGCTCGATCTCCGAGACGGCGCCGACGAAGGTGGTCTTGCCGACCCCGAACCCGCCACTGATAACGATCTTGACGGCGACCGGCGCCGGAAGGGTGCTAGAGCGCCCGAACACGATCTCTGATCCTCTCGATCAACGCGGTGGAGATCTCGCCGGAGGCGTTCCCGACGAGGACGTGCCCGTCGGCCACCAGGTCGGCGACGATGACCCGGACCACCCCGAGGGGTATGCCGAGCGCCGCCGACAGGTCCGCGATCGACCTGGGTAACTGGCACAGTTCGACGATGCGTCGCGCCTCGAACCGCAGCGGCGCGGACAGTGCGGCCGGGACGGCGTACAGCTGCGTCTCTATTCGCAGCCCGTCCTGCACCGGCTGGGTCCGTCCGCCGGTGAGCATGAACGGGCGCACCATTGACTCTTCGTCCGTCATTGCGGCAGGTACTGCCTTGACTCGGCGATCAGGGCCGGGGTCAGCAGGCCGCCGAACCGATCGGCGAGCGTGGAGATCTCGTAGCCGATCAGGCCGGGATCGCAGTCGTCGCCGGCCACCACGCCCAGGCAGCTGCCGCCCGCGATCACCGAGATCACCAGGAAGCCGCGCTGCATCTCGATCATGACCAGCTTGAGCCCGTCGAAGTCGTACCGGCGCGAAGCGCTGCGGGCCAGGCTGGCCATGCTCGACACGATCGCGGCGAGCTGATCCGCCTCCGCCCGGCTCAGCCCGTCGGAACCGGCGATCAGCAGGCCGTCCGACGACACCGCCACCGCGTCCCGGACACCGTCGGTCTGATGGACGAAATTGCCGAGGAGCCAGTTGAGCTGATGCCGATCGGCGGGCAGCGCTTCCGCACTCACAAGTTCTCCTCTGAGGTGGTGGTCATGGCCGGCCTACCCGGTGGGTATGGCCGCGCCGGATGCCGTCGCGTAGCGCCGACAACCGCGAGCCTGGATTGCTTGACGATTCCGATGCCGGAGCTTCGGTCTTTACCGCCGCCGGCTTTGCCGGCACGGCCGGTCGTTGGTCACGCGGCACGCGTTTGCGCAGGCCATTGGGCGTACGCTCGTCAAGCGGCGTAGTTATCGCAGCCGCCCGGGGCGCCGGGATCGTCGGCTGTGTCCCGACCACGACGTAATCGACCTCCAGTGCCCGCGGTCGTACCCGCGCCGCCGGAATCCGCACCGTGGTGACCCCGACCTCGTCCGGCTCCTTGGCCGGTGCGTCCGGGGTGGAGCCGACCGCCGGGCTGCCGGTCGTGATGGCGGCCGGCAGATAGATCCGGGCGGTCACCCCGGTCACCGCCGACGGGATCAGCTGCACCTTCACGCTGAGTTCCGCGGCGAGCCGGCCGACCACGTAGTGACCGAGGAACCGGGCCGGGGCGATCAGGAAGTCGCCGTCGCCGCGTAGCCGCTCGTTGGCCCGCTGGATTTCCTCCTCGTCCATCCCGATGCCCTGGTCGCAGACGGCGATCAGGTAGCCACCCGGGATCTCCCGCCCATGGATCTCCACCTCGACGTCCGGCGGGGAGAAGGTCAGGCCGTTCTCGATCAGCTCGGCGAGCATGTGCGCCAGGCCGCTGGCGATCCAGCCCTGCACGTTGACGTCCTCGATGCGGCGCAGGACGACCCGGCGGTACTCCTCCACCTCGGACACCGCGGCCCGGATCACGTCCGTGACCGGCAGCTGCCCGGACCACTGGCGCGGGCTGGCCGCCCCCACCAGGACCAGCAGGCTCTCCGCGTTGCGGCGCATCCGGGTGGCGAGGTGGTCCAGCTCGAACAGGTTGGCCAGACCGGCCGGGTCCGATTCCTCCCGCTCCAGGCGGGTGATGAAGCCGAGTTGCCGGCGCAGCAAGTTCTGATTGCGGCGGCTGAGGTTGGCCAGCGACTCGGAGCTGGTGTGCCGCAGCCGGGCCTGCTCGGTGGCGAGATCGTAGGCGGTCTCCTGCACCCGTTCGAACGCGTCCGCCACCCGGCGAACCTCGCTGGTGGCGCCCGGTGCCACCGGAACTGCCCCCGGCGGTGGAGTGGTGTCCCCGGCCACCGCCTTGCGTACGGCCTCCGGCAGCCGGTCGAGGGCCAGGCGGTTCGCCTCGTCCGCGAGGCGCATCAGGGGCAGCGCGAGCGACCGGATGCCGATGGTCGCCAGGAAGATTGAGCCGGCCAGACAGAGCAGGACCACCACGCCCAGCAGGGTGATCCGCAGCGTCGCCTGTTTACGCAGGTCCCGTGCCTCGGCCTGGGTGTTCGTGCCGACCTTTTCGGCGAGCCGGCTCAGGTCGTCGAGCACCGTGCCCACCGCCGACCACCAGGTTTGCGGGCTGGTCAGCAGTTTCTTGCCGTCGCCCGAGCCGACCGCCAGCTGCTCCAGGGCGCGGACCCGGGCCGCGCTCTCGGTGCTGAGCAGCGTCCTCATGGCGGCTTTGGTGTCCGGGGTGGCGAACTCGTCGAGTTCGGTCAGGTACAGATCGCGGGCGGCGATGATGCCGAGGAACTCCGCGTACTCACCGTCGCGGAAGCCGCCGGCCGAGAACACCGCGTGCAGGAACACGCGTTCCGCCGCGGTGGCTTCGCGGATCTCGACCAGCTGCTCGACCGACTCGGCGCCGCGTCGCAGCCGGTCATCGCTGACGATCTCGAGGTGCCGGGTGTTGTCGGAGAGTTCCTCGATCAGGCCGGTGTAGAAGTCGAACGTGTCGTCCTTGTCGCTCTGCCCGGTGTCGGCGTCGGCGCGCACCTTGACGAGCCCCGCCAGTTTGTCGACCGACGCGGCGGCCTGCGCTTCGATCTCGCCGCCGCCGGTCAGCAGAGCCCGAACTGACTCGCGCTTGCCGTCCACCCGCTGCCGGGCCGGGCCGATCTCGGCCCGGAACTCGGTGTTCCCGGCCAGCAGCGCGACCGTCGCGCCGCGCTCGTCCTGCAATTCCTGCACGAGGCTCTGCAGGGCGCGGATGACGGCGACCCGGTCCTCGGTGGCCGCACTCGCCCGGTAACTGGAGACCTCGCCAGCCGAGAAGACGGTCAGCAGCACCACCATCGCTACCAGCGGTGGCGCCACGATACGGACAATACGACCGCGGATCGTGTGCCCGCCTCCGGCCGACAACGAGCCGGTGTTGTGCTTCATTCTTCGATCCCTCCACCGGGGTCCCCGAGCCACACGGCTCGACCACGGATCCCCGGTACGGCCTCGCGGAGTGCCCATGACGGACAGGCCGGGCCGCGTTCTACCGGGTGGCAAACGTGGGGCTTGCAACCGCCCCAGAATTGACGTCAGCCAAAGTCCGGTCAATTACCTGATTGAGCGACTGGCCCGTCGCGAATCATCGGAGGATCGCTCGGATCTGCGGTTTCCGCACCTGGTCACCGCGCGTAATGCCCCTACCGAGGTACGACGAACAGCTACCGGCACCTGATCAATTCCGTTTCTTACGGCGGAGGCGCGCCGCTTTCCCCGGTGGCCGGAGTGGAATCGCTGCGCAGGTAGGCGAGCACCGCCAGGACCCGGCGGTTGGTGTCCTCGGTCGGCGGCAGCCCGAGCTTGGCCAGGATGTTGCCGACGTGCTTGCCGACGGCCGGCTCGGAAACGCTGAGGCTGCGCGCGATCGCCGCGTTGGACTGCCCCTCGGCGATCAGCGCGAGCACCGCCCGCTCCCGCGCCGACAGCTGCACGACCGGATCACGATGCCGGCGCAACAGCTGCCGCACCACCTGCGGGTCGACCACGGTGCCCCCGTCGACCACGTGCCGCAGCGAAGCGACAAAATCCTCCACGTCGACCACCCGGTCCTTCAACAGGTAGCCGACCTTCCGCCCGCCCCGGGAGTCGAGCAGGTCGGTCGCGTAACCCTGCTGCACGAACTGGCTCAGCGCCACCACGGCCAGCCCCGGATAGGTGCGGCGCATCTCGACGGCCGCCCGCAGCCCCTCGTCGGTGAAGGTAGGCGGCATCCGGATGTCGGTCACCACCAGGTCGGGCCGGTGCTCGGCCACGGCGTCCCGGAGGGCCTGCGCGTCCCCGACCGCCGCGACCACCGTGAACCCGAACCGGTCCAGCAGGCCGGTGAGCCCCTCCCGCAACAGCACGCCGTCCTCGGCGAGGACTACCCGGATAGGTCGTTCGGTCCGGATCGGTCGTTCGGTCGGCACGGGATCTCCACACGAATCAGGGTCGGCCCACCGACCGGACTGGACAGAAACATGCGGCCTTCGGCCACCGCCACCCGGTCGGCAAGCCCGGTGAGCCCACTGCCCCGCGCCGGGTCGGCCCCACCCCGCCCGTCGTCAAGAACCTCGACGGTAAGCACGTCCCCCAGCTCGGCGTTCGCGGCGCGGGCGTCGCCCGATTCCGCGGCGGCCCGGCCGTCGCCCGGCTTCGCGGCCGCCCGGCCGTCGTCCGGTTCCACGGCCGCCTGGCCTTCGCCCGGTTTCGCGGTGCGGGCGTCGCCCGGTTCCGCGGCCGCCCGGCCGCCGCTTGGCTTTGCGGTGCGGGCGCCGCTCGGCTTTGCGGTGCGGGTGCGGCCCGGCTTTGCCGTGCGGACTGCGACGGTCACTGTGGCCGTGCCGGCCTCGCTGTGCTTGAAGACGTTGGTGAGCGCCTCCGCCGCCACGAAGTAGGCGACCGACTCGACGCCCGGCGGCGGCCGCCCGGACAGATCGACGCGGACGGTGACCGGGATCGGTGCCTGGTCGGCCAGCTCACGCAGAGCTCCTGGCAGGCCCACCTCGGTCAGGGTCTGCGGCCGGATGCCGTGGATGAGCTCACGCAGCTCCGCCATCAGCATCTTGGCCTGCTCGTGCGCTCCGGTCACGGCCTGCCGCGCGGGCGAGTCGTCCGGCAGGTCGACCCGGGCGAGGCCCAACTGCAGGGTCAGGCTGACCAGCCGCTGCTGGGCGCCGTCGTGCAGGTCTCGCTCAATGCGGTGCCGCTCGGCCTCGAAGGCGTCGACGAGCCGGGCCCGGGAGCGCGCCACCTCGATCAACTCGGCCCGTAGCCGAGTGTCGTCGGGACCGGACAGCAACAGCCGCGCGGCGGCGGCGTGCGAGCCGGCGAGGAGCGCCAGCAGATAGGGAACGGCGAACAACAGCGCCACCCCGAACAGCGCATAGGGCAATGCCTCACCGGCCGTGCTGACCTCGCCGAACCCCAGCGAGATCGGGCCGTGGCCGTCGACCAGGAACGGGCTGGCCACCGAGACTCCGATCAGCACCATCAGGATCAGCGCCGCGCCATACCAAACCGGCACCGCACCGGTGAGTAGCACGGTGTAGCAGAGCTCGCGCCAGGTGGCGGCCTCGGTGTAGCGGGTGCGCAGCCAGCGCCACACCCCGCCGGCCGGCACCGGGCGGTGTCCTGATCGGATCGGGCGGGTGTCGACGATCGGAAGCCGCCGCCGCTCCACGGCCGCGACCGGCAGCGCCACCAGCGGGCCGAACACCGCGAAGAGCACGGCACCGCCCAGCAGCAACAGGGCGAGCTGCACCAACGAGGGATCGTCCCAGGTCGCGACCCGACGGATCAGGACCGCCCACGGCAAACCGAGCAGCAGGATCGGCACCGAGGCCGCGATCGCCACCGGCCCGGTGGTAAGCAGGTAGCCCGCAGCTCGCCACGGCCACCCCGACACCAGAAATCGGCGGCGGGCGACCGCCTCGATCGCGGTGTTCGGCATCAGCACCTGCCTCACGTTAGTTAGCGGGCCGCTCCGGCGCGGTATGCCTAGCCATACCTTTTTCCGGTGCCCAGCCGTAGTGCTCCGCACCCCCGCCCCCTGATGGGCTCACCCCATGCACCTCAGACCTCTGCTTTCCCTAGTTCTGATCGTGTCGCTCACCGGCTGCACCGACGTGGCCGCAGTCAACGACACCCGTGCCGATCAGCAAGAGTTCGCCCTGTCCGGCCGGCGATTGGTCATCGACAACAACGGCGGCAGCCTCCGGCTGATCGCCGGGTCCGGCCCGGCCGTCGAGGTGCGGCGAGAGCTGACCGGCAAGGCGACCGTCGAGGGCAACGCGTCCTGGTCACTGACCGACGACACGCTGCGGCTCGGCGTCACCTGCAGCGGCTTCGTGCCCGACTGCGGGGGCCTGCACATCGTGAGTGTGCCGCCCGGCATCGCCGTCGAGGTGACCAGCGACGGCCCGGTGCGGGCCGTCCAGCTCGCCGATGCGCTGACCGCGACGGTGTCCGACGCGTGGCTGAAGGTCGAAGACCCGGCCGGCCCGTTGCGTCTCGAGGCCGACCTGGACATCGACGTCAGCGGCGCCCGATCCACCGATGTCACGGCCTCGTCCCGCGAGCACGCCGTGCACCTGACCTTCGCCGTCCCGCCCACCCGGGTCGAGGCCCGAGCCGCCGGTTCGGTGCAGGTGCTGCTGCCCGCGGGCCCGGAGACCTACCGCGTCTCGGCCGCACCCGGCCGATCCGCCCTGAAAACCGATCCCGCCAGCACGCGACTGGTCAAGGCCACGGCCGGCGACGGCCACACCGCCTCCGTCCGAAAGGCGGCCTGATGTTCGAGCTGATCGACGTCACCAAGGTCTACCGGGGCGGCAAACGAGCCGTCGACGGCATCACCATGCGACTCGACACCGGTGTGGTGGGCCTGCTCGGCCCTAACGGCGCCGGCAAGTCCTCCCTGATGCGGGTGGCGGCCACGGTCACCAGGCCCACCACCGGCCAGGTCCGATTCGACGGCACCGACGTGGTCGCCCACCCCGACGTTCTTCGCCGCCGGCTGGGCTACCTTCCCCAGGATTTCGGTGTCTACCCGCACCTCACCGCGCGGGAGTTCCTGTCCTATCTCGCGGCGGCCAAAGGCCTGCCGGCCCGCTCCGCGCGGGCCCGCATCAACGAGCTGCTGGAGCTGGTCAATCTCACCGAGGCGATCAAGCGGCCGCTCGGCGGCTATTCCGGCGGAATGCTGCGGCGGGTCGGCATCGCGCAGACATTGCTGGCCGCTCCCCGGGTCCTGATCATTGACGAACCCACCGCCGGGCTCGATCCCGAGGAGCGGGTTCGCTTCCGCAATCTGCTCAGCGAGCTGTCCGCCGACCGGTTGGTGCTGCTGTCGACCCACATCGTCTCCGACGTCGAGTCGGTGGCCGCCGACATCGCAATCGTGGCCGGCGGTCGTGTGTTGCGCCGTGGCACTCCCGACCGGCTGCTGGCCGGCGTGACCGGCCAGGTGTGGGAGATGGTCGTCGCACCGGGCGCACTCGCCGAGGTGCAGGCTCGGCACATCGTCAGCCGCATGGTTCGCACCACCGAGGGCGTGCGCCTCCGGTTGCTGTCGGCCGATCAACCCGGTTCCGACGCCGTGTCTGTGCCACCCGACCTGGAGGATGCCTACCTCGCGGTGGTCTCCGGGCTGCGGGAGCCGGTCCGATGAGGCCGCGCGCACTGGCCGCGCTGGCCATGGCGGATTTCCGGGAACGGGTGCGGCGACCGTCCTACGTGGTGGTTCTGCTTGCCGCCGTGGGTCTTGGCTATCTCGCCGCCCCCGCCGCCGGCGCGCACTGGACGATCCTCAACGCGGGCGCCTATCGCGGCGTCTACAACAGCGCATACATCGGCACGGTGACCGCGTTGGCCGGAGCGTTGTGGCTGTCCACCGGCGGCTTCTACATAATCCGGACGGCCATCCACCGCGACCGCCAGACCGGCGTGGGGCAGTTGCTCGCCGCCACCCCGACCCGCGCCGCGGAATACCTGCTGGGCAAGTTCCTCAGCAATCTGCTGCTGCTCACCTCGATGGCCGGCGCGCTGGCCATCACGGCCGTTGCCATGCAGCTCGCCCGCGGGGAGTCGCGAGCCGTCGACCCGGTCGCCCTGCTGTCGCCGTTCCTCCTCTGCACCCTCCCGGTGCTGGCGGTGACCGCGGCCGCCGCGATCTTCTTCGAGACGACTCCGGCGCTGCGGGGCGGCCTCGGCAACGTCATCTGGCTGTTCGCGTCGCTGACCGGCGCGATCGTGGGCCAGTCAGCCAACGCCCCGCTGGGCGGCCTGGGCGTGGGCGAGTTCGCCGCGTCCCTGCGCGACCAGTTCGCGGCCCAGGGTGCCAAGCTGACCGAGATCGGACTAGGCCTGATGTACCTGGACGACGCGCCCCGCAGCCTCCTGTGGACCGGCGTTCACTACACCACCGCCTTCGCGGGCGAGCGCACCGTGCTCCTGCTGACGGCGGCCGCGGCCGCCATCGTGCCGGCCCTGTGGTTCGACCGCTTCGACCTGACCCGCGCGGCCCGCGGGGCCAAGCCCACCGAGCCGTCAGACACGGCACCGAGCATGACGGGCCTCGGATCCCCAACCGCCTCATCGCCGCCGACGGCGCCCGGCCGGCCCATCTTCGCTGGGGCGCCCACTCGGCCCGCCTTTGCCGGAGCGCCTGGCCAGCCCGCCTTTGCCGGAACGCCCGCCCCGCCGGGCATTGCCGGTGCGGCCGGTCGGCCCGCTTTCGCCGCATTGCCAAGTGCCGTGACTCAACCGCTGACGCCGCGGCGCGGTTTGGGTGGTCTGCGCCTGGTGCGTGGCGAGCTGCGCATTCTCACTCGCGGGGTGTCCCGCTGGTGGTGGGCAGGCACGGCGGCACTGGTGGTGGCCGGGTTGGCGGCCCCCGTCGCCGCGCGGCCACTGCTCATGGCCGCGTGGATCTGGCCGGTGCTGGTCTGGTCGCGGCTGGGTGCCCAGGCCCGTGAGCACGGCGTCGACAAGCTGCTCGACGCCTGTCCGTCCCCGGTTTTCCGCACGCTGGCCCAGTGGCTGGCCGGCGCGGCCCTGACGGCGGCGGTAGGGCTGGGCCCGGGTGTCGCCATGGCCGTCGACGGCCACTTCGCCGACTGGTTGGCCGGCGTCGCGTTCATCCCGGCAATAGCGCTGGCGCTGGGGGTCATCAGCCGAACACAACGGTTCTTCCAGGCCGTCTACCCACTGCTCTGGTACCTGGTGATCAACGACATCGCCGGACTCGACTACATGGGCGTGCTGCCCGGCGGCCCCGCGCCGCACACGGTCGCCGCCGTGGCGACGTTCTTGCTGCTATCGGCGCTGACCACCGTGGCTGTCCGCCACCGCCACCGGTGAATCAGGCCGTGACGGCGCACAGGCTTCACCCCCGAACGGCCACCGACGATCTGCGGATCACCGTCTACGCCGCCGAGCCGGGCACCACCAGCGCCTCGACGGCCCGCCGCGCCGCGTCAGCGCGGCGGGGACCGTCGCCGGGTGCATCAGAGCTGACCGGTCCGCTCGCGCCAGGCCCGCTCCTTGATGACCCACTCGTTGTCCTGCGGGAACTCGTCGATGACCGGCACCCGGCGGATCTCGGTCTTCGCGCCCGGGAAGGCCGGCATGCGCTTGGCCCACTCGACCGCCTCCTCCAGGGTGGCGACCTCAAGGAGGTAGAAGCCGCCGAACAGCTCCTTGGTCTCCCCGTACGGCCCGTCGGTGACCACCGGGGTCTCCCCGCTGTAGTCGACCACTACGCCCTGCGTCGGGTCGTCGAGCCCTTCGGCCGCGACCAGCACGCCGGCCTGGATCAGCTCCTCGTTGAAGCGCCCCACGGTGTCCAACATCTCGTCGAACGACGTCTCCATCATCTTGGCGTTGGTCTCGTCGGTGCCGCGCATGATCAGCATGTACTTGGCCATCGTGACAACTCCTTGGTTTCGCGGGTCGCCTTCGACCCTCCCACCCCAAGGTCGAACGGCCTCGACCCGGATCGACAAGCCCCCGAAAAACCTAACGGCAAGATCGCCGCAGGCGGACCGCGCCGGCCTCGCCCGAACCAGGGACTCTGCACTCCCTGTGTGGCAGCGGAGTTCGTCGAGTTCGGCCACGAGCTGATCGATCAGCTGGACTACCGCACCAGCTACCTCGCCGTACCGGTGCGGTGTCTCGGCTGCGGGGTGCGGAGCACGAAGTGGCTGAGCAACCTGCGGCGGGGCCACGGCTGCGAGTCCTGCTACGCGCCGACGCGGGCGGCGATCGGCGATCAGAGCCGGTTCAGTCAGGCTGACGCGGAGGCGATCGTGGTCAGCATCGGGCTCACCCCGACCGGTGCCTACGTCAACGCGCTCACCCCGTGCCCGTGCCGGTGCGGCCGGTGTGGTCGCGATGTCGGGCCTCGGCTGGGCGACATCACGGCGAAGCTTCGGGCGGGAAAGCAGGTGTTCGGTTGCGAGCCCTGCGCCCACCTGCAGGTCGGCATCGATTCTCGAACCAGCGAGGCCGAGATCCGCGACGATCTGCTGGCCGCCGGCGTCGAATACCTCGACGGTTACGTCACACCCAGACCTCAGTTCGCGGTCGATGCCTCACCTGCGAGCGCATCGTGACCGTCCGGCCGGCGCACATCCGCGCCGGTCACAGCGGCTGCTTCAACTGCGCCGCGTCGGGATACTTCAGCCTGACGAGGTTGAAGCGGCGAACCGACCTCGCGCGGCGCCCCGCGTACCTGTACCTGGTGGAATTCATCAACTACAACGGCACGACATTCCACAAGATCGGTATCTCCACGACCGAGAATCGGCTCCACCGGCACACCGTGCTGGGCGGCGGGATTCTGCTGGCCCGTCAGGATGACACCTTGCTCACCTGCTGCCAGGCCGAACAGCTGATCCTGCGACACGTGGCGGATAGGGCATACCGGCCCAGCCCCGGCCGGATCAAGGGAGGTGACACCGAATGCCTCCGACCGGGCGAACCGATCGATCTGCCGGCGTGGATCAATGCCGCCCATGCCCTGACGGCACGAGGCGCCGACCAGGGTCGGCGCCTCGAGGGGGCTACTTGGTGAAGGTGAAGTGACCATAACCG
The DNA here is from genome assembly GCF_016862435.1 of Paractinoplanes tereljensis. GTDB lineage: Bacteria > Actinomycetota > Actinomycetes > Mycobacteriales > Micromonosporaceae > Actinoplanes > Actinoplanes tereljensis. The sequence goes on along the minus strand of NZ_BOMY01000012.1, from coordinate 24,233 downwards.
GCGAATCGGAAATATCGGCGCCTGTGATAACCTGCCCGGCGCCTGCACCGGGAGGCCGGTCGGGCACACGGAGAGGAGCCGCATGCGCCGATTGCTCGCGCTGATCGCTGTCTTGATCATGGCGTTGGGCGTCGCCGCCTGTGGCTTGTCGGCCTCCCCCGATCCGGTGCCGACCCCCGATTCAGTGCCGATCCCGGATGCTGCGCCGGTCCCCGATCCGTATGCGTTCACGTCCGCCGATGTCGGCTTCATCGACGGCAGCGACCAAGAGCACCAAGTGGACCGGATCGCGGCGATGGACGCGTACGTCGGGGACAAGAAGCCGATCGTCCGCATCGACCTGTACTGGCACCTCGTGCAGCCGTCCCGCGACCGCGCGCCGGACTGGACCAAACTGGACCGCGTGATCGACGCCGCCTACGAGCAGGGCGTTCGGGTGCTGCTGGTCCTGGACTACTCGACGAAGTGGGCCAACGGCGGCCGCGGTACCAACTATTTTCCGACGGACGACGCTGCCTGGGCCGTCATCGTCCGGCAGGCGGTGGCCCACTTCGGGCCCAAGGTGCAGGCCTACGAGGTGTGGAACGAGCCGAACCTCAAACAGTTCGGCAATTACGGTGACAACAGCGTCGACGTCCGAGCCGGGCGCTACTGGCAGCTGGCGAAGATCGCTTATCAGGAGGTGCACGCCGGCTGTCCCCAATGTGTCGTGCTGGCCGGCGGCTCGACGGGCGGCGACACCTACGAGGGCGCGAAGGGTGTCTGGCATGGCCATGACGAGGCGAGCGTCTGGCTGGAATGGGCCTACAAGCACGGGATGGGCGGATACCTGGACGCGGTCGCCTACCACCCCTACGCGGACTTCGAAGGCGGCAACCTTCCCTCGTTTGCGAGGGACCCGTGCCAAGCCAACGGCCGCCATCAATGGCACCGGTTCTGGTCCTGGTTCGGACCGGATGACCCCAAGTGTGGCGGTCTGTCGGCCCTGCGCGAGGTGATGGTCCGCCACGGCGATGCGGGCAAGCAAATCTGGGGCACCGAGATGGGGTTCCCCAGCGATGGCTGGCGCGACCCGCAAACGCCGGAGCACGTCCGCGATGCCCTTGAGGAGGGGGTCCGGATGTGGCGGTCTCGCCCCTACGCGGGGCCACTGTTCGTCTATTCCTTCCAGGACGTCCCGAAGACGGTCAAGCGCTGTAAAGCCGATCCGCACGACATGCAGTGCCACTTCGGGCTCCGCGACAGCTACGGAAATCCCAAGGAGCCGATGTACAGCGACGTCCGCGCCGCGCTGATCGGTGACGACTGGCTGCCGACGCTCGCACCGGGCCGGTCGCTGTTCCGGGGCGCGGAGGTGAGGTCCGCGAACGGCCAGTTCACGCTGAACATGCAGGCCGACGGGAACCTGGTCCTGTACGACCTCCGCAGTGGGGCGCCGGCGCCGATCTGGGTGCGGGGCGACCGGCGCGGGTACCGCCTTGCCAACCGGCACGACGGCAACCTGGTCCTCTACGACTACGCCAACCGGCCGCTGTGGGTTTCCGGCACGTCGGGTCGGGGCGTCTCGACAATGCGCCTGCAGGACGACGGCTCCCTGGTCTTCGGCTCCGGTGCCGGCGAATATTGGTCGGCCGCGCCAGGCGCGACGGCATACCAGCACGTGGCCGGAGCGCAGGCCGGAACCGACCCGTACGAAGGGTCGATGTACACCTCAGTTGGTGCCACCCAGGCCGGCGGAAGCATCTACCAAGACATCAACAAGACCGTCAATCCCGGCGATACCGTCTGCGCGGACGCCCACGTGGTGACCGAAGGTGAAGCCACAGATGGCGGTGGCACCTTCGCGCTTTTTCTCACCGGGGGCGCTGCGGAAACCTCGAACAAGAGCGTCGTAAAGCTCCCGAACGGCAATAGCTGGACACCCTTGAGCACTTGTGTCACCGCAACAAGTGGACATTCGGCCGTGCGCGTTCAGTTCTACCCCGCTGTCGGTGGTCCGACGGTTGGTGTCGATGCTGTCGACGTGCACCTCAGCGTCGCCAAGAACGGTGGCTTCAACAGCGGCTTCGACAGCTGGACGGACGCCCCCGGCTCACAACACGCCATCTATGGTCCCGGCGTCACCGGCAACAATCCCTATGAAGGCACCGGGTTCGCCGCTACCAACACCACCGTGGTTGGTGGCGGCATTTACCAGGATGTCAACGTGGCCGTAAAGGCAGGGGACACCTTCTGCGGCAGCGCTCAGGTCGCTTCGCAAGGCACGACAGCGGGTGCCGGTGGCAGTTTCGCGATATGGCTGATTGGTGGATCTCAGCAAAACTCGGTAGCTGCTTACGCGAACCTGCCTGGTGGTAACGACTGGACTCCCGTCTCCACCTGCGTTACCGCGACGACCGCGTACAGCAAACTCCGTCTGCAGTTCTATCCGGACCCGAACACCGGCGCCGTGGTCATCGACGCGGTCGATGTCCGGCAAAGCCTGGCTGTCAACGGCGGATTCAACACGAAGGGCGATTGCGTGGTCTGCTGACGCCACCGCCTCGAGCGACCCGGCCGGCCTACGCGGTCCCACAAAAATCAAGGCCGTATAGCTCGGAAGCTATACGGCCTGGTGAAGCTTGGTGCGCCGCGTAGGACTTGAACCTACAACCCGCGGATTAAGAGTCCGCTGCTCTGCCAGTTGAGCTAGCGGCGCTCGTTGGCAACGACGAAAACGTTAGCACGCACCCCCATGATCCTTAAAATCGCCCCCTTGCCATGAGCTTCACAGCTTGAATCAGCCCAAGGGATGACCCGCTGCCTTGCATCCATGGGGCAGGATGTGCCCGCAAACTTCAGAACGGGGTGCTCAGGGATGGTCGGCGTGCGGCGCTCACTGGTGATGGTTGTGGTGGCGGCGGTGCTTGCGCCACTGGCGCTGTCTGGCTGCGGCGACAACAAGAAGTCGGGGGCCGCGTCCGCTGCCTGGGTGGGCAACGGCGCGAGTGCCTCGGCCGCGCCGGATGCGAGCCAGGGCGCCAGCCAGGGGCCGATCACCGAGTCGGCAAATGTGCCGATCGAGCTGACCGTGACCCCGGCCGCCGGTAAGAAGGACGTGCCGACCAGCGCCGAGATCGGCTTCCAGGTCTCCGGCGGCAAGGTGACCACGGTCGCCCTGAAGGACGCCGCCGGTAAGGACGTCTCGGGCGCGCTCCGCGAGGACGGTTCGACCTGGGTGCCGGCCAAGACCCTGAAGGCCAAGACGACGTACGCGGCCAGCGTCACCGCCACCACCGACAGCGGCCTCAGCAAGACCGCCACCACCACCTTCACCACGATGGGCGCCCCGGGCAAGAAGACCGGCACCGGTCTCTACCTGTTCGACGGCAACACCTACGGCGTGGCCATGCCGGTCGTGGTGGAGTTCAGCCCGGGCATCAAGAAGGCCGACCGGGCCGCCGTCGAGAAGCGGATGTTCGTCACGACCACGCCGGCCCAGCCGGGTGTCTGGTCCTGGACGTCGAGCGGCACCCAGGCCTACTACCGCGCCAAGGAGTACTGGCAGACCGGCACCACGCTGAAGGTGCGGATCGCGGTGGGCGGCGTGCCGACCGGCGGCGGGCGGTATGGCGACCGGGACCGGGCGGCCACCGCCAAGATCGGCCGGGACCTCGAGATGAAGGTCGACAACGCCACCAAGAAGATGACGGTGACGCAGGACGGCAAGGTCGTGCGGACCGCGCTGGTGAGCCTGGGCCGGAAGAGCAAGCCCTCGGTGAGCGGCGCCATGGTGGTGATGGACAAGCTGGCCGAGACGGTCTTCGACACCACCGACACGGACGGCGCGGCCGGCTACAAAACCAAGATCCAGTACGCCCAGCGGATCACCTGGTCGGGTCAGTACGTTCACTCGGCCCCGTGGTCGGTGGGCTCGCAGGGGCGCACGAACGTGTCGCACGGCTGTGTCAACGTCAGTCCCTCGAACGCGAGGTGGCTGTTCGACAACACCCTGATCGGCGACCCGGTCACGGTGACCGGCACCGGCTCCAAGCTGGCGTACGGCGATGGCTGGACCGCCTGGAATGTCAGCTGGTCGGAGTTCGTCAAGGGCAGCGCCCTGCCGGTCCCCGACAGCCTTAAGTAAGCGCGTACCAGAAGCACCTAATCGGGCGATTTGCGGAATTAGCCTGTGTGATGGTTAACCCCTGCGGCACGAATCCGGGATTGGTCACCTGGCTTTCATAGAGCAGTATTGGGCGCCGGGGACGAACGACGCCGTGAGGGGACCATGAACAACAGTCGAGTTCGCCGGCCGTGGCGGGTTGCCGCGGCCGCGTTGATCGCAGGCACGGTCCTGCTCAGCTCCGGCTGCGGTCACGGTGACAAGACGCCAAGCTGGCAGGGCGGTGGCGATTCGCAGGCCGACGGTGGCACCGCTTCGGCGACCCCGTCGCCGACGCCCACACTGAGCACCGTGGCCGTGGTTACGCCGGCCGCGGACGCCAAGGACGTGGTGGCGATCTCGCCGATCAAGTACTCGAGCGAGGACCCGGAAAACACCACGGTCACCGTCACCGACGCGAAGGGCGACGAGGTCAAGGGCGTTCTCGACAAGGACGAGAAAACCTGGACCCCGGAAAAGGCCCTGGCGTACGGCACGAAGTACACGATCACCGTGAACGGCACCGCGAGCGAGGGTAAGAACGGCTCGACCACCAGCGCGTTCACCACGATGGCCAAGCCGTCGAAGGTGATCCGGGTGACCAGCTTCCTCGGTGACGGGCAGAAGGTCGGCGTGGGCATGCCGCTGATCATCAAGTTCAGCAAGTCGATCCCGGAGAAGTACCGTGCCGAGGTCGAGCGCCGGATGGTCGTCACCGCGACGCCCGCCCAGACCGGCACCTGGGGCTGGATCAGCCCGACCGAGGTTCACTACCGCCCGAAGGTGTACTGGAAGGCCAACTCGAAGGTCTTCTACAAGGTTTCGCTGGCCGGCGTGCCGCTGGGCAGCGACTACTACGGCAAGAGCGACCTCACCGTCGACCTGAACATCGGGCGCTCGTTCGTCATGACGGTCTCCAACAAGAGCAAGCAGATGACGGTCAAGGAGAACGGCAAGGTCGTCAAGACCATCCCGGTCAGCCTCGGCAAGTCGGCCACGCCGTCGTCGAGCGGCACGATGATCGTGATGGACAAGCAGAAGCACACGATCTTCGACACCACCGATACCGACCCGGTGAACGGCTACAAGACCCCGATCGACTTCGCCCAGCGCATCACGTGGAGTGGCCAGTTCATCCACGCGGCGCCGTGGTCCGAGGGCAAGCAGGGGCACACCAACGTGTCGCACGGCTGCGTCAACGTCTCCGAGGCGATGGGTGCCTGGCTGTTCTCGCGCACCCTGATGGGTGACCCGATCACGGTCTCCGGCACCGAGGAGAAGCTGAAGGACGGCAACGGCTGGACCGACTGGAACATCAGCTACGACCAGTTCAAGAAGAAGAGCTACCTCTGAGCCCCAAGCTCCACATAGAAGACCATCAACCCCACAGGTTGATGGTCTTCTATTTAGTTGTTGACCTGGGATTTCGTGGCTTCCGAGGTCTTAGTGCGTTGTTTCGGTATCTGTAGCCGGAACGTGACGCAACTTACGTCACACTCCTTCACAGCAAGGTGATCAAGCAGGCAGGATGCATTCCCGGGCCTGGTCGGTGAGGGAAGGAATTCAGTAATGGCGCAGATCCATCACTTCGACCACGGGTGGATCATCCCGGCGATCAGCTACACGCTGTCCGTACTGGGATCTCTGCTCGGCCTCACCCTCGCGGTGCGGTTCCGTTCGGCCCGCAGCAACAACGAACGCGTGTGGTGGCTGGTTCTCGCCGCCCTCGCGATCGGCGGCACCGCGATCTGGAGCATGCACTTCGTCGCGATGATGGGCTTCAGCGTGGTCGGCACCCCGATCCGCTACGACGTCACGCTCACCGCCGCCAGCGCGATCATCGCGATCGTCGCAGTCGGGGTCGGCCTGGCCATCGCCCTGTTCGGCAAGCGGGCCCAGAACGCGCGCATCCTCACCGGCGGCGTGATCGCCGGCCTCGGGGTGGCCGCGATGCACTACACCGGCATGGCCGCGATGCGCCTCAACGGCGACATCAGCTATGCGAGCACCGAGGTCGGCCTTTCGATCGGCATCGCCGTGGTCGCCGCCTCGGTCGCCCTCTTCCTCGCCGTGACGGTCCGCAAGCCGCTGATCATCTTCGTGTCGGCCCTGGTCATGGGCGTCGCCGTGAACGGCATGCACTTCACCGGCATGTCCGCTATGTCGGTCATGGAGCACGACCCGCAGGCCGCGCTCGAGGGATCCACCGCCACCGGGCTCATCGTCCCGATCGGCCTGGCCGTCATCTTCGGGATCATCGGCCTCGCGTACGCGCTGGCGGCCGCCCCCACCGAGGAGGACCGCGCCGCCGCGGCCTACCTCGCCTCCCGCCGCGAGGCCGGCACCACCGGCGTCATTCCCCGGCAGACGGGTTCCGCGGTCACCCCGGCCGAGCCGCAGCGTGGCTCCTCCGCCCTCGGCGGCGGCTCCTGGACCTACCGGGACCGTTCCAGCCGCTGACGGCTCATGTTTCTCGCTCAGGTGCCGATCTGGTGCGGTATGGCTGTAGGCATCCTGGGCACCGGCTCCTACCTCCCGCACGAGGTAGTGACGAACTCCGACCTGAACACCTGGATCCCCGACGCCGACCCGGACTGGATCCTCCAGGAGACGATGGTCCGGTCGCGGCGGTACGCGGCGCCCGACGAGGCGACCTCGGACCTCGCCGCGCACGCCGCCCGGCAGGCGATCGCGCACGCCGCGCTCACCGCCGGTGACATCGACTTCCTGATCGTGGCGACCGCGACGCCGGACTCACCCCAGCCACCGACCTCGCACCTGGTGCAGGCGGCGATCGGGGCGGACCGGGCGGTCTGCTTCGACCTCAACGTGGTGAGCTCCGGCTTCGTCTTCGCCCTGGGCATCGCGCACAGCCTGGTCGTGGTGAATCCGTCCGCGCGGGTGCTGGTCATCGCGGCCGACGTCTACTCGCGGATCATCGACTTCGCCGACCGGGACACGGCGGTGCTGTTCGGCGATGGCGCGGGCGCCGCGGTGATCGGCACAGTCGGCCACGGGTACGGGATTCTCGACCTCGAACTGGTCTCCCGGGGCTCCGGACATGGACTCATCCACGTCCCGGCCGGTGGCAGCCGCCTGCCGGCCTCGGAGAAGACCCTGGCCAACGCCGACCACTTCCTGCGGATGGACGGGCCGGGCGTCCGCGACTTCGTCGCGTCCGAGGTGCCTTGGGCTTTGGAGGCGCTGCTGCGGCGCACCGGGGTGTACGCGGCGGCGATCGATCACTTCGTGCCACATCAGTCCGACGGGGTCACCGTGACCGAGCTGGTACGGGTGTCCGGCCTGGGCAACGCCCGCACCCACGTGACCCTCGACCGGTACGGCAACCTGGGCAGCGCGTCACTGCCGGTCACCCTGGACGAGGCGGCCCGCACGGGTGCGCTGCGCGACGGCGACCTGGTGCTGCTGGCCGGCTTCGGCGGCGGCATGTCGATCGGCGCCTGCCTGCTGCGGTGGCACCCTATCGAGGCTGTACCAGCCAGTCCCATGCCCGCTTGAGGCTCTGCCCGAGCGTCGCGTCCTGGTCGGCGAGCCGGGCCGCCGGGTCGGCGCTGGGCTCGGGCAGCTCGGCCGCCGGCACCGTGATGATCACGCCGTGCTCGAAGAGACCCTCGACCAGGTTCGCGCGCGCGAACCGGTGTCCGTCGGCGGTCTTCACGATCAGTCCGTGGAACAGGTCGGACTTGTCATCGGCGAGCACGTGCTCCACCTCGCCGGCTCGGCTGCCGGAGGAGTCGAACACGGGCGTGCCGTCGGCGAGCACCAGGTAGGAAACCGGAGCGCCGAGGTCCTCGGGAGCTTGGTTGTCGGTCATGCGTTTCCGGTACCCGCAGATCGCGGGTGCTACACGGGGCGCTCGCCCGGCAGGGTCGCGACCTCGCGGTAGAACCGGTCGATCTGGCGCACGGTCGACTCGAAGTCGTCCAGGCCGAACGGCTTCGTCACGTACGCGTTGGCGCGCTGCTGATAGCTCGCCACGATGTCCGGCGCCGCGCCCGAGGTGGTCAGAATGACCACCGGGATGGCCTTGAGCTTGTCGTCCGTCTTGATCGCGGCGAGCGTCTCGCGCCCGTCCATGCGTGGCATGTTGAGGTCGAGCAGGATCAGATCGGGGCGGGGAGCCTCGGCGAACCGGCCCTCCCGGCGGAGGTAGTCGAGCGCCTCGCGCCCGTCGACCACCCGTTCGACGTTGGTCTCCCGTTCGGTCTGCTCCAACGCCTCGGAGATCATGAGGGCGTCGGCGTCGTCGTCATCGACGACGAGAATCTGCAGGCTCCGCACGGCCGTCCCCCTTATTTGCTGTGCCGCAAGCATAGGGGCAGGTCACGATTCCAACTACGGCTGGGCGGTAGGAATCAGCGTCTTCTCGGTATCGGTTAGGGCCTGCTCGGCCTCCAGTTCGGCGAACCAGCGCAGGACCTGACCGGGGGTCAGGTCGTACCCGGTGGCCCGGGCTCCGGCCCAGTTCACCCCGACCAGCAGGCGGTCGTGCTCGAGGCTCACCATCCAGTTGGACAACCAGTCGTCGATGGTGATCGGGACGACCTCGAACCCGTGGTACGCCGTCACGTGCTTGACGATCAGCTGGGCGCGGGTGGGTTTCGACCAGAAGGGCACGGCGCGGTGTACGCCGTCGGGGTCGGCGGGTGCCGGGTAACCGTTGGCGTCCCGGATCGCGTAGACCCGGCCCTCCTGCGTCACCTCGCGGCGAAACGCCGCCCGGTGGGCTCCGCTGAGCGACATGGGCTCTCCTTTCCGGCGTACGCCATTTCATGGTCGCCGCCTACCGCTGGCCCGTCAGCTTTTCGGCCGAGCCCGGGTAAACATTTTGTACAGGAAAGAGTAGATAAGTCCGAAACGCGCCGTAAAAGCAGGTGCCACTCTGTGAATTGCACCTAGTGTCCGTTCTGCCCGCTATGACCCCGGCGGGGATGTCCGAACTGGCACTGGAGGAATGGGATGAACAAGAGTCGGCGAATCGGGGCGATGGTCGCTCTGGCGACCGCGTCCGTCGGGATGGCAACGGTGACCGCCGTGGCTCCCGCATCCGCGGCCGCGCGCGGGCCACAGCCGGTCTCCAACTGGCTGCGCGCGGTGCGGGCCAACACCGACAGTTGGGTGAGTATCAACTGGCGTACCGACGGGCGGGTCTGCGACGTGGCAGTGCGCGTCTTCGGCCGGGATGTCGAGGTCGACTACCGGGGACGCCGTAACTTCGCGACCCTGGTCCGCGGCAACACGCTCCGGCCGGGACGCACCGACGCGACGCTGATCGCGGTCAACCCGGACTTCAACCGGCCCGGTATCGCGAAGCTGCGCACGGTCATCTCCTTCGACAACTGCAGCCGGCGGGCTCGCACCGAGCTCCGCACGTTCACGCTGACGCTCCCAGTCCTGCGCAACAACTGGCCGGGCCAGTTCCCCGGCGGCCCGGGCGGCCCTGGCGGTCCCGGCGGTCCTGGCGGTCCGGGTTGGCCCACCGGCCCTGGCGGCCCCGGCGGTCCTAGCGGTCCCGGCGGTCCTGGCGGTCCTGGCGGTCCGGGTTGGCCCACCGGCCCGGGCGGCCCCGGTGGTCCTGGCGGTCCGGGTCATCCCGGTGGGCCGGTTGCTCCGGGCATCCCCGGTGCTCAGAACCCGGGCTCGCAGAACCCGAATGCCCAGAACCCGAACAGCCAGAACCCCGTTGCTCAGCCGGGCACTCCGAACCCGGGTCACCCGAGGCCGGGTAGGCCGAAGCCGGCCACGCAGGACCCGGCCCAGACTCCGGCTCAGCAGAACCCGGCCCAGACTCCGGCCCAAACTCCGGCCATGGACCCGGCTCAGGCACCTGCCCAGACTCCGGCCCAGGACCCCGCTCAGGTTCCGGCCCAGACTCCGGCCCAGGACCCGGCCCAGGCTCCGGCTCAGACCACGGCCCAGGACCCGGCTCAAACTCCGGCCCAGGAGCCGACGCAGCCGAAGCCTGGCCCGAAGCCGGACCGGCCGAAGCCGGACCGCCCGAACCCCGGCGCGGGCAGCAACCCCGGCACCGGCAACAACACCGGCCCCAGCAACAACGCCGGCCCCAGCAACCCGGACACCGGCAACCCCGGCCCGCAGCACTGATTCACCGGTAACGGATTCGCTCCCGCGCGGGAAAGGCCGGCGGGCGGCGCAGCTGGAAGGCGCCGAAGATCTACCCGGCGATTACGCCGTACATATAAAGGGATGCGCCCGGCCGGCTGGGGGGCAGTACCGGCCGGGCGCAGCTCCTGATCTACCGGAGGGCCATGATCCCCGCCGGATTGGTGCACACCATGTCGAGCGCCCGAGCGATCACCTCGGGGTCGTAGGCGGAGCCGTGGAACGTCGCCGCCAGATGAAGTGCACCGTTCAATTCGCTTGTGGTGAGCGTGATGCCCTCAGGCTCGGCCAGGGTCGGCACGCTCAGGTTGGCCCGTGACCCCGCGTCGACCGTCCACGGCAGGTCGGACAGAACGTCATGACGGCCCTGGTTGCTGAAGGTGATCCGCGGGCGGGGCGTCTCGGTGATCTTGCTGGGGTACGGATCGGGCATCGCGGGCGCACCCCGCACCGCGATCTCCGCCTCCCGGCGCAGCATCGTCCCCAGGATGCGACCGGACGCGAGCTCGGCCTGGAGGGTCGCGTGGACGGCCCGTGGGTCGGTCAGATCGCGCGGGCTCAGCCGTACCGCCCCGGCGAAGTTGCCGTCGACGTGGACGTCCGGTTCGAGGTACCGCCGGGCGTCGATGTGGAAGTCGGCGCCGCTCAGGTCCGGGTCGAGGCCGACATCGCGCAGTGCCCCCGCGAAGGCCGCGAAGGTGATGGCCGTGGTGGTGACCTCCGGTGCCCGCTCGTCCCGCCATCGCCGTAGGTGACTGAGCACCTCGCCGGAGCGGTCGCTGAGCACCGTGAGCTGCGGCGACCAGTCCCGCAGCGGCTCGCCGGAGGCTTCCGGCCCGGCGCACTCGCGAGCTGGCCACAGGCCGAACCGTTGCAGCCAGGCCCGGGTGAGCGGCCGCCGGATCGAGCGGTGCCCGGACGGCAGCGTGGCGGCCCGGCCCTCGGCGGCAGCCTGCACCAGCTCGCGGAGCAACTCGTTGACCGGGACGGCATCCCCGTACGCGTGGGAGACCTTGACCGCCACGTAGCCGGCGCCGACGACGACGCGCAGCGGATGATGGCCGCGGGGTTCGGCCAGCAGCCGGCTGGCCATCTCGTCGATGTCGACCGTCCAGTCACCCAGGTCGCTGACCGCCTCGCTCACGTAGAGCGCGAACGCTCCGGCGTCCAGGTGTTCCCAGCGGGCGCCGGACCGGTCGAGCCGGGACACGGCCCGGTGCGTCGGATCAGCGGCGTGCAGGCCGACCAGTGCGTTGCGCATCCGTTCGGCGGTTACGCCGTAGAACGGACCGACCGTCCGGATGTTCTCGAGCGGTAGCCAAGCTTGCTCGCTCGGCTTCAAGCTCGTCACGGACATGCATTTCCTCCCCCGGTCAACGCAGTCACCGGGAGCAACGTTAATTACCCGCCGTAGCCGTCAGGTACGGGAGAGCGGACGGGATACCGCGATCTGTCCGGTGTGGACACACAGAAGAGCGGTGGCCGGCGGTGGCCGTTCGGTGGATCTCACAGCCAACCGGCTCGTTTGAGCCGCCAGTAGAGGCCACCGCACACGACGGCGATGACGGCGATGACGGCCGGATAGCCGTACGGGGAGTCGATCCCCGGCATGTGGGTGAAGTTCATGCCGTAGATCCCGGCGATCACGGTGGGGACGGCGGCGATGGCGGCCCACGCGGCGATCATCCGCATGTCGTTGTTCTGGTCCATCGACACCTGCGCGAGGCGGGCCTGCAGGATCGAGTTGAGCAGGTCGTCGAAGCCGGCGACCCGGTCGACGGCCCGGGCGAGCCGGCCGCGCACGTCGACGAAGTAGGGCCGCAACCCGGCCGGCGGGCCGGCCAGATCGAGCAGCCGGTCGAGCGGTTCCTGCAGCGGCAGCACCGCCCGCTTGAACTCGACCATCTCGCGTTTGAGCTGGTAGAAGTGGGTGATCTCGGGGGAGCGCTGGGCGGTGAACGCCTCTTCCTCGAGGCGTTCCAGGTCGCGTTCCACGGCGGCGCCCACGTCCAGGTAGTCGTCGACCATCCGGCTGCCGATCGCGTACGCCACCGCCCACGGCCCGAGCTTCAGCACGGCCGGCCGTTTCTCCAGGTCCTGGCGCACCGGCCAGAGCGCTCCGGGCGCACCGTGCCGGATGGTGATGACGAACCAGCTGCCGATCAGCAGGGTCACGTCGCCGGTGTCGACGACCTCCGAGGTCGCGGTCAGTTCCTCGTGTTCCACGTAGCGGGCGGTCCGCAGCACCAGCCGGGTCACGTCACCGATGGTTTCCAGGGCCGGCCGGTGGCCACCCTCCACGGACTGCTCGACGATCAGCTCGTGCAGGTCGAACGACTCGGCGATGGATCGCATGGTGGCCAGGTCGGGTTCGTGCAACCCGAGCCACACGTAGGTGCCGCGGCGCCGGGCCTGCCGGGCGGCCACGGTGTAGTGCACCGTGCCCGGCCGGCGAGCCCCCGCCGTGTAGATCGCGCAGTCGACCACGGCGTCCGGATTGTGCCGGCGCGGCCGGGTGACGGCCCGCTCCGGTCGAGGGTTGATCCCCTCGATGAGCCGTCCGATCGCCCGCGGAATGATCTCCGTCGGTCTCCGCTGTCGCCATCCGAACATGTCGGCCCTCCGCGTTGTCGTCGCCGCGCGGGTCGACGGTAGCGGTCACGTCGAACGGTTCATCGCACGCACGCCGACGAACAGCCCGAATGCTCCGACCGCGGCCGCCGCGACCAGCCCGGTGACGGTGGTCGACTGCCAGATGTCCCCGGTGAACAGCGCCCGCTCGGCGTCCACCACGTAGCGCAGCGGGTTGAATGACGCAAGCGTGCGCAGCCAGCCCGGACCGCCGTCCAGCGGGAGCAGCACGCCCGCGAGCAGCAGGATCGGGAACAGCAGCGTCTGCTGCACGACCCAGAACATCCACTCCTGGTGCTTGGCCGCGAGCGCGAGCGCGTAGGAGAGCGCGCCCAGCCCGATGCTGAAACCGGCCAGGATGACCAGCCCGAGCAGCGCGCCGCCGACGCTCAAGCGATAGCCGAACGGCAAGCAGACCACCACGATCAGGGCCGCCTGCGCCACCATCGGAACGATCTCCTTGAGGGCGCGCCCGATCAGCAGGGCCGGCCGCCGCAGCGGGGTGACAAGCATCCGTTCGTGCGACCCGGTCTGAATCTCGAACAGCAGGTTGGACCCGGTCATCGACGACGCGAACAGGCACGACATCACGATGATGCCGGGCACGAACCAGCGCAGCGCCTCGCTCTTGTCGCCGGGCAGCAGCGGCGCGAACAGCGCCAGGAACACCAGCGGCTGCACCATCGAGATGATGATCGTGAACGGGTCGTACCGCAGCGGCCGCAGTTCGCGGCTGAACACGGTGCGGGTGTCGGCAACGAGTGACGTCATGATTCAGACCTCCACGAGTTCCACGGCCGGCTGACGGTCGGCGTTCGCGCCGCCCTCGCGCAGACTGCGCCCGGTCAGGGTGAGAAAAACGTCGTCCAGCGTCGGCCGGATGACCTCGACCGACGCCGCCGGCAGGCCGGCGGAGCGCAGATCCTCGAGCAACCCCGGCACCTGCCGCGGCCCACCCTGGGTGCGGATCCGCAGCTCTTTCCCGTACGGGTGGGAGTCCCGCCCGGACAGCGTGGCGGCCGCCGCGGTGGTCTCCTGCTCGGAGTCGAACCCGAGCAGGATGGTGTCGCCCACGTGCTCGGCCTTGAGCCGGGCCGGTGAGTCGTCGGCGATGACCCGCCCGTGGTCGACCACGATGACCCGCTCGGCCATCGAGTCGGCCTCGTCCAGGTAATGCGTGGTCAGCACGATCGTGGTGCCGTGCTCGGCCCGCAGCCGCAGGATGTGTTCCTGCAGGTTGGCCCGGTTCTGCGGATCGAGCCCGGTGGACGGCTCGTCGAGGAAGAGCAGTTCGGGCGCGTGGATCAGGCCCATCGCGATGTCGAGTCGCCGCCGCTGCCCGCCGGACAGGGTGGCCACCTTCCGATCGGCCACCTCGCCGAGCCCGAGCGACTCGATCAGCTCGGCCGCGCGAGCCCGGGCCGGTCGCACGCCCATCCCGTAGGCGCGCCCCTGGCTGATCAGCTCGTCCCGCCCGCGCTGGCTGTGCCCGGCCCCGTTGCCCTGCCCGATGTACCCGATTCGCTGCCGCACCTCACGCTGCCGGCGCACCACGTCGAAGCCGGCGACGGTGGCGGTGCCCGCGGTCGGCGGGATCAGCGTCGTCAGCATCCGCAGCGTCGTCGACTTGCCGGCCCCGTTCGGCCCGAGCAGTGCGACCAGCTCACCGCGCGCCACCGTCAGATCGATCCCGTCGACCGCGCGGACGTCCTTGAAGTGCTTGGTCAGCCCTCGTGTCTCAATCATGTGCCCCACGCTAGGTTTCATTGCGGACAGTTTTTGACCGGATAGTGATGGACTCTGGATTTATGGCGAACACGAGTGCCCGCATGCTGCGTCTGCTCTCCCTGCTGCAGACCCACCGCTACTGGCCCGGCGCCGAGCTGGCGGACCGCCTCGAGGTGAGCCCCCGCACGCTCCGCCGCGACGTGGACCGGCTGCGCGACCTGGGTTATCCGGTGGACGCCAACCGCGGTGCCGCGGGCGGCTACCAGTTGCAGGCGGGCGCCGCTGTACCCCCGCTGCTGCTGGACGACGACGAGGCGGTGGCCATCGCGGTGGGACTGCGCACCGCCGCCGCCGGGTCGGTGGCCGGCTTCGAGGAGACCTCGGTCCGCGCCCTGGCCAAGGTCATTCAGTTACTGCCACCCCGCCTGCGCCGCCGCATCGACGCCCTGCGGACCGCCACCGCCCCCGGCGGCATCTTCGGCGGTGGCCCGACGCTGGACGCCGAGGTGCTGACCACGCTGGCCCTGGCCTGCCGGGGCGAGGAACGCCTGCGCTTCGCCTACACCCCGCGCGGGCGCGAGACCGCCGCCCGCCACGCCGAACCCCACCGCCTGGTTTCACTGGGCCGTAACTGGTACCTGGTCGCCTGGGACCTCGACCGGGCCGACTGGCGGAGCTTCCGGGTGGACCGGCTGACCGACCCGGCCCCCACCGGAGCCCGTTTCCGCCCCCGCGAGATCCCCGGCGGCGACCCGGTCGCCTGGTTGCGCTCCCGGATAGCCACCATCCCCAACCGTTACGACGTCTCGGTGCTCCTCCAATCCCCGCCGGAACAGGTCCGCGCGGTAGTAGGTCATTGGGCCAAGGTCGAGCCCGTGCAAGCAGACACGTGCCGACTTCGGATGAATGTGGACGACCTCGGATGGCCGGTCATGGTGCTCGGGGTGATGGGGGTGCCCTTCACCATCGAGTCGCCGCCGGAACTGCGGGATCGCGCTCGCGCAGCGGGCGAGGCCCTGTTGCGCGGCGCCGCCTGACCGGCGTCTCCCGAACCTGCGTCAGGCTTTGGACGGATCGGCGCCCCCGTGGCGCCGATCCGCACCAGAAAGCTATCGACCGCCTACGACATTTTCCGGGATCGCCTAACCGTCTGCTTATATAAGAATCGACGGATTTTCTCCGCGCGGGCGGCCGCGCCGAAATCAGTTGGGACAACTCAGGAGCGGGCGGGAGGATGAGTCGGTGACGATGCTGCCGACCTCCGCCGATGACCTGGTCGCCCTGGGCCGGCCGGTCAAATATCTGCTGTTCTGGGGCCATCGGCCGCAGCGGGACGGCAGCGTCGGCGCCGGGTGCCTGAGCCAGTGGTGGCCGGTCGAGTTCACCGTGGACGGCGTCGTGTTCGCCAGCGCCGAGCACTACATGATGTGGCGCAAGGCCATGCTCTTCGGCGACCACGAGACGGCCGACCGCATCGTGCGGGCCGGACATCCGCGGGACGCGAAGATGCTGGGCCGCGGGGTGGCCGGCTTCGACGAGCAGACCTGGCTGGAGCAGCGTTTTCCGATCGTGGTCGAGGCGAGCCGGGCCAAGTTCGGGCAGCATGCCGACCTGCGGGCATGGCTTCTCGGCACCGGGAACCGGGTGCTGGTGGAGGCGAGCCCGACCGACCGGATCTGGGGGATCGGCCTGGCCGCGGCCGATCCGCGGGCCACCGACCCGGCGCGGTGGCAGGGCCTCAATCTTCTGGGCTTCGCTCTCATGCGGGCGCGCGCCGACCTGGCAGAGTGAGGGTCATGACTGCCCTCGGTGCTATTTCGCTGCCGCAGAACCCGCCGGAGAAGCTTCGGGCGATTGCGCAGGCCGCCGACGCGGCCGGCCTCGAGGAGCTGTGGCTCTGGGAGGACTGCTTTCTCAGCGGTGGGGTCGCGGCGGCCGCGGCCGCCCTTGCCTGGACCGAGAACCTCAAGGTCGGCATCGGCATCATGCCGGTGCCGTTCCGCAACGTGGCGCTGTGCGCCATGGAGGTGGCGGCGCTGAGCCGGATGTCCGGCGGCCGGGCGCTGCCCGGCATCGGACACGGCGTGCAGGATTGGATGGGCCAGGTGGGTGCCCGCGCGGCGTCGCCCCTCACGCTGCTCCGGGAGTACGCGACTGCCCTGCGTTCCCTGCTGAGCGGGGAGACGGTGACGACCCAGGGGCGGTACGTGAAGCTGGACGGCGTGAAGCTGGACTGGCCGCCCGCCCAGGTTCCGCCGATCTACGTGGGCGCGACCGGCCCCAAGACCCTCGCGCTGGCCGGCCAGGTGGGCGACGGCACGGTGCTGACCGGCGGCACGTCCCCGGCCGGCATCGCGGCGGCCTTGACGCACATCGCCGGGCCGGCCTCGCACGAGCTTGTCGCGTTCGTCCCGGCCGCGTTCGGGCCGGACGGCACCGAGCGCCTGCTGGCGCAGCAGAAGGCGTACGGCATCGACGTCCCCGGCGTCTCCGGCACCCCGGAGGAGATGGCGGCCGGCCTGCGCGAGTTCATCGACGGCGGTGCCACCAAGCTGATCCTGCAGCCCACCGTCGACGAACCGGATCCGGTCGATTTCGTGGCCCGGGTCGCCACCGAGATCCGCCCCCTGATCAGCTGACCGGGCGACGCACGTCACGTGCCCCCAAACATGTCGGACCTTTTCGATAGCCTCGGGATCGTGGTGATCGAGGAGGTCTTGTGGTGACGCGTTATGTCGCGATCGGGGACAGCTACACCGAGGGCCTCGGCGATACGTTGCCGGACGGCACCGAGCGTGGCTGGGCCGATCTGGTGGCTTCCGGCCTGGCGGCCGGGCAGAACGAACCGGTCGAATACGCCAACCTGGCCATCCGCGGGCGGCTGCTGGGGTCGATCGTCGGCGAGCAGCTGGACGCCGCGCTGGCCCTGTCGCCGGCCCCGACGATGCTGTCGCTGGCCGGCGGTGGCAACGACATGATGCGGCCGGGCAGCGACATGTCCCAGCTGGTCGGGATGACCGAGCGGGCGCTGCAGCGGTGTGCCGACGCCGGCGTGCAGGTGGTACTGCTCAGCGGGGCCGACCCGTCGGCCCGGCTGCCGTTCGGCAGCATGATGGCCCGGCGCGGCGAGGAGTTGACCTCGGCGGTGGCGAAGTTCGCCGGCGACTACGGGGTCACCTTCGTCGACGTCTTCCACGACCAGGAGATCCGCCGGGCCGGTTACTGGTCGGCCGACCGCCTGCACCTCAACTCGGCCGGCCACCGCCGGGTCGCGGGCCTGGTGCTGAGCGCGCTGGGGCACCCCACCGAGGCACACGTGATCGATTCCGGTCCGGCCGAGCGCGGCGGGGTGCTGGCCGAGGCCCGCTACTACCGCGAGCACGTCCTGCCGTGGCTCAACCGCCGCCTGCGCGGGCAGTCGTCGGGCGACGACCGCACCGGCAAATACCTCGACTGGATCAAGGTAGAAGCGGCCTGAGGCGCACGTGGTCGTCATGCCACACGTCGCCCACCAGGAACCGTTTCACCCCGACGACCTCGAAGCCCTGCTTGGTGTAGAACTTCGCGGCCCGCTCGTTGCGCTGGTTGACGCCGAGCCAGCAGAACTCCGCGCCGGTGCCGGCGGCCTCGGTCAGGGTGGCCGCCATCAGGGCCGCGGCCACGCCGGAACCGTGCCGGTCCGGTGCCAGGTAGAACTTGCTCAGCTCGATGCTGGACTTGCCGTAACTGGCCGCCGCCACGGTTGCCGCCACCTCGGGGTCGGCGATCGGCCCGCCGACCAGCATCGAGTAACCCACCGGCACCCCGTCCGCCGCGGCGAGCAGGACGATCCGCTCGGGGTCGGCCAGATAGGCGCGGAAGTTGTCCGCGGACAGGTTCTTCGCGATGAACGCGTCGATGTCGCTCTGCAGCGTGCCGGGCGGGCAGGCCAGCCCGAACGTGAGCGCGGCGAGATCGTGCAGGAGGGCGGCGTCGGAAAGCTCGGCGCGACGGGTCGTGATCGACATGGAAAGACAGTTTAAGGTTTCTCGCGTGCGCGCAACCTTGAGACGGCTCGGCGACGTGATCCCCCTTCCGGTGTCGGTGCGGCCCGAAGCGGCCGCAAACTTCCAGGTGTCTCCCACGGTGGCGGTGAGCGCGGACCCGGCGGCCGCGGGCATCGCCGAGCAGGTGGCCGAGCTGCTGCGGCGAGTCACCGGCCACCCCGTGCCGGTGACCGAGGCCGGCGGGTCGATCAAAATTCTGCTCGAGGGGTACGACAAGAACGAGGCCTACCGGATCGACGTGGCGGCCACCGGGGTGACCCTTCGCGCCGCGACCGAGCAGGGCCTCTTCAACGCCCTGCAGACGCTGCGTCAACTGCTGCCGGAAGGCCGGGCCGACGAGGTGGTCCTGCCCGGCGGCACCATCGAGGACGAGCCGCGTTTCGCCTACCGGGGCACGATGCTCGACCTGGCCCGGCACTTCTTCACCCCGGACGAGATCAAGTCGTACCTCGATCAGATCGTCCAATTCAAGATCAATCACCTGCACCTGCACCTCAGCGACGACCAGGGCTGGCGGCTGGAGATCCCCGGCTGGCCCCGGCTCACCGAGGTCAGCGGCGGCGAGGGCACCGGCGTCGACGGCGTCGGCGGCGGCTTCCTGACCACGGCCGAATACACCGATCTGGTCGCCTACGCCGAACGCCGGTTCGTCACGATCGTCCCCGAGATCGATCTCCCCGGGCACGTCAACGCGGCCCAGGTCGCCTACCCCGAGCTGACCTGCGACGGCGAGCAGCTCACCGCGCGCACCGACGCCGAGGTCGGCTACAGCTCGCTCTGCGCGAACCGGGAGGAGACCTACGCGTTCGTCGAGGACGTGATCCGCGAGGTGGCCGCCCTGACCCCGGGGCCGTTCCTGCACATCGGCGGCGACGAGGCGTTCTCCACCCCGCCCGAGGACTACCGCACGTTTCTGAACCGGGTGCTGCCGATGCCCGGGAAGTACGGCAAGCGGGCGGTCGGCTGGCACGAGATGGCCGCGGTCGAGCTCCCGCCGAGCGCGGTGCCGCAGTACTGGCGGATCGAACCGGCCGACGACGGCGTGGCCCGGGCCGCCCGGGACGGTCACCAGGTGATCATGTCGCCGGCCGATCGCAGCTACCTGGACATGAAGTACGACAAGGACTCCCCGCTCGGCCTGGACTGGGCCGGCGTGGTCGGGGTGGAGCGGTCCTACGACTGGGACCCGGCCGACCGGCTGCCGGGCGTGGGGGAGGAGTCGCTGCTCGGCGTCGAGGCCCCGCTCTGGTCGGAGACCCTGCGCTCGCCGGCCGACGTCGAGTTCATGGCGTTCCCGCGGCTCCCGGCGATCGCCGAGATCGGCTGGACCCCGCGGGCGGCCCGCGACTGGGCGTCGTTCCAGGCCCGGGTGGCCGCCTTCGGCCCGCGCTGGACCACCCAGGGCGTCAACTTCCACCGCTCCCGGGAGATCGACTGGGAGAGCCCGGAAGGCTAGGCCACCACGATCCGGGGACCGTCGGCGACCCGGGCCGGGATCCGGGACAGGTCGATCGACAGGTCCTGCGGCGGCAGGTAGTACTCCAGCCGGGCCAGCCGCTGCGCGATCGTCTGGAGCACGGCGACGGTGATCTGCTCACCCGGGCAGCGATGCCCGGTGCGCGGGTCGCCGCCGCCCTGCGGGATCAGCTCGAACTCGCCGACCGGACGGTCGAGGAAACGCTCCGGCCGGAACGCGTACGGCTCCGGCCAGACCCGCTCGTCGTGGTGCTGGCCGTACACGTCGAGCAGGACCAGGCTGCCGCGCGCGATGTCGGTCCGCTGGAAGTACAGATCGCGGGCGGCCCGACCGCCGAGGAACGGGACGAACGGGTAGAACCGCCGCACCTCCTGCACGAACGCGAGAGCGTACCGATCGTCGTCGAGCCGGGCCCGGACGTGCGGGTGTCGTTCCATCGCGTGCGCCGCGAACGCGACCAGGTAGGTCACGGCGGTTGCCGGCCGGATCAGGTTGATGATCTCGACGGCCGCGGTCCGCGCGTCCATCAGGTAACCGTCGGCGGTGTGGTGTGCGATCGCGGACAACGGACTCGGGGACGGCTCTTCCCGGCGTACCTCCTCAATAAGCCGAGCCAACCGTCGTTCCCGCCGCCGGCGCGCCAGCCGGGCCCGCGCATGGCGCGGACCGGCGGTCGCAAAACCATCGACCATCGCCACCATGTCCGAGGCCAGGGCGTCCCGGTCACCCTCTTCCAGCGGTACGCCGACCCAGCGGCCTACTGCTTCCGAGATCACCCGGGCCGTTTCGTCGAACAGAGAGACCGAGGGTCCACCCCGCCAGCGGTCGGCCGCCTCGTCGAACGCCGTCCCGACGTGCTTGGCCAGGGTGTCCACCCCGTCGCCGAGCAGCAGCGCGACGAACAGCGCCTTGCGTAACTCGTGCGCCCGCCCGTCGAGGGTGTGCACCGCACCCCGGCCGAACAGCGTGTCGAGCACCGGCCCGGGGATCGCACCGTGCCGCTCGATGTTGCCGGCCGTGTAGAAGAACTCGGCCGCGGTCGGCCCGCCGATCGCGACGGCCGGCCGGCCCAGCAGCCGGATCGGCGCGGGTTGGCCGTGGGTGCGCCGTCTCAGGTCCGGCAGCCAGGCATATCCCTTGATCGGGAGGGCGAGGGTCTGGTCGAGGCCCACCGTGGCCATCCGTATCCCCTTCCGTGACCGCCTGCGAGTCGGGCGCAAAACTTCCTTAATTCTTCCCGTCGCCGGACTCGGCGTCTGGCGTTTCTGTCGGTGGGCCGTTCTAGGCTGTGCCCCGATCTGTTCGATGGAACGACGGAGGTCGGTGTGCAAGACGGCAGCCATTCACGAATCTCGGCGTCCAGGTTCGCCGGGTTCCTGCTGGTGGCATGGCTGCAGGTGGTGGCGACGCTGCTCGCCGTGCTGCTGGTGCTGTCGTTGTTGCCCGGCGCGGCCGCGGTGCGGCTCGCCGTCCCGCTGGTCATAGCCACCGCCGGCCTGCTCTGGTGGGCGACGGTCCGGGCCCTGCGGCTGCGCCGGCCCAGCCCGGCCGGCGTGCCGGTGACCAGGAAAGACGCGCCCGCGCTGTGGTCGATGATCGACGACGCGGCCACCGCCGCCGGGGTCCGGCCGCCCGACGTGGTGACCGTGGTGGCCGGCGCGGCGGTGACCCTGGCCGAGCATTCCCGGCTGGCCGGCCTGCTCGGCGGCCGGCGCGAGCTGTTCCTCGGCATGCCGGTCCTGCTGGCCTGGGACGAAGCGTGGCTGCGGGCCGCGGTCGCGCACGAGCTGGCGCACGGCACCCCGAAACTGGGCCGGTTCGCCCCGATGGCCTATCGGGGCCGGGCCGCCCTGGCCCGGATCGTGCCGCGCATCCCGTCCCGCAGCCCGGCCGGCCCGGTGCTGCGCGCCTACGCCCGGTGGTATGCGAAGGCCGACGCCCCCTTCGCCCGCGAGCAGGAGCTGGTCGCCGACCGGATCGCGGCCGAGTTCGCGGGCGGCCGGGCCGCCACCGGCGTCCTGCGCGACGCACCCGCACTCGAGGGCCTGCAGCAGCTGTTCCACGCCGAATATCTCAGTCCCGGCTGGCAGGCCGGGGTCGTACCGGACGACGTGTTCGGCGGTTTCCTGCGGGTGCTGGCCGCCCGGGCCGACGACCTGGCGCTGCTGCGCGCGGCCGAGCCGGAGCCGCCGGGTGAGTGGGACCGGCATCCGCCGCTGCACGAGCGGCTGGCCGCACTGGCCGAGCTGACCGTCGAGGGGCCCGACCGGGCCGAGCCGGCCGCGGCCGGCGATCTGCTGCCCGAGCTGCCCAGCCTGGGCCGGGCGCTGCAGGCGGTGGCGTTCCCGCCGGCCGGGCGCACGGTCACCGGGTGGGACGAGTTCTTCGGCGCGGCCCGGCTCGCCGAGATGGAACGGGAGGCCGACGCGTCGCTGCGGGCGATCTCCCGGGTGGCCGGCTCGCCGGTGACCGGCGCGGCCGACGTGCTCGAGCTGGCCGCCGACGGCCGGCTTCGCAAGATCGCCGAGACCGTCTTCGGCGATCTGCCGGCCGAGGAGACCTCGATCCGGATCGCCGAGCTGATCGCGCTGTTGCTGGCGCTGGCCGCGCTGCACGGCGGGGTGGCGCGCTGGCGGCACAGCTGGATGGGTACGGCCGAGGTGGTCGCGGCCGACGGAGCACACCTCGATCTGACCGTCGCGGCCGAGCTGGCCGGCGACCCGGCCACGGTCGGCGAGGCCCGGGAGCGCATCGCCGCGATGGGCATCGACCCGGCCGCCACCGCTCCGGCCGGCGAGGGCCGTCCGCGGCCCCGGGTCCCGGTGCTCGGCGGGGTGGTAAACGTGCTGGTGGACGGCGTGCGCAGCGACCTGCTGATCGTCGAGACCGGCCTGGTGCTGGTGGCCGGCCTGCCCCGGTCGCGCAACGGCGAGGCGAAACGGCGGCTGAGCCGGCTGGCCGGCGACGGGGTGCTGGCCGACGGCACCCCGGCCGGCGATCCGGCGGTCGAGGGCGGCAGCCGGTTCGTGCCGTTCACCGAACTGGCCGGCGCGTCAGCGAACCGCAACGGCCGCCGGTCCTGGGCGATGAACCTGCGCGACGGCGGTTCGATAAACGTCCGCACGGCCCTGGACTCGGACGAACTGCCCGGCGGCTGGACGGCCCTCGACGACGCTGTGGCGTACCTCACCAGCCCACGCTGAGCCGCCCCGCGCTGAGCCGCCCCGCGCCGAGCCGGCCCGTGCTGACCGGCCCGCGCTGGGCTGGCCCGCGCTGAGCCGGCCCCGCGTTGGGTCGGCCCGCGCTGGGCGACCGGCGTTCCAGACTGCGCGCAAAGCGGCGCTTGTCGTTCTGAACTTCCCGAGCAGCGGCTCCGTGACCCTGAGCAGACGTCTCATCCACGACGAATGAGCAACTGAGCGATCACCTTGCGTCACAATAGCCTCAGCGGTTGTTCGCTTCGCGTTTCCGGAAATGGGTAGTGATGTGCCGGGATGCGGCCGGATGATCGTGTTGACACGGGGAGGTCACTGATGGAACGGGGACCGACGGCGCTCTTCTGGGCGATCGTCGCGGTGGGGATCGGCCCGGCGATGTGGTTGGGAGTCCGGCTTGGCGCGGTCGAGGTCGCGCCATCGGACCGGCCGGCCGTCGTCGGTGAGCGCACTTCCGGCCCGGACCGCCTGGTGGGCGGCGAGGGCGCGGGCGAGAGCCCGCTCGATGACCCGGCCGTCAACGCCACCCCGCGCGGCCGAGTTCTGCCGCTGACGACGTCAGCGTCACCGTCGCCGTCCGCCTCCACGAGCACCTCGCCGTCGCCGGCCCGCACCACGTCGGCGACCCCGAGCTCCGAGCCCAGCACCACGCCGCAGTCCACCCCGCCCACCGAATCCACGACCACCCCCACCACCGCGCCGACCGACAGCACCACCGCGCCGACGGTCGCTCCCGACCCGCCGCCCACCGGCGCCGGCGACCCGACCGGCCCGGGCGGCGGCTCCGGCCAGCCCAGCAGCGGCAACAGCGGCGGCATCGGCGCCGGCTCCGCACAGGGCTGACCCCC
>NZ_BOMY01000011.1 GCF_016862435.1 Paractinoplanes tereljensis | reverse complement strand
GCGGCATCGCGGCGAGCTGGCCCACCCTGCGGCATCGTGGCGCGAGCCGCGCGAAGCGCGGGGCTGACCTGCCCGGCGGCATCGTGTGGCCGGCTCCCGCTTGGGGCCGGCCCTTCGCTGGGCAAAGTTGCTGGTCAGGGCGACGGCAGTGGGACGGCAGTGAAACGGCAGTGACGATCAGGCGGCGACCGGCACGACCGGGAAGCGGGTCGCGGCCGGTGCCGCAACGCGGAAACGAAGGAAGGGGAGCCCGAGGGCTCCCCTTCTTTGCTTGCGACGGTCAGAGGCCGGTCAACCGGTTGAGCAGGTCGCGGTAGCCGCGCAGCTGGACCCGGAGCTGCTCGGTGTCGTCGGACTCGCCGCCGAGGGATTCCTTCTGCGAGTTCAGCGCCGAGGTCAGCTTGTCGACGGCCTCGCCGACCAGCGTGGCCGCTTCGGCGGTGGCTTCCTTGGGACTGTCCACGAAGCGCAGCTGGATGTCCCGGAACCGCTCGGCGAACGAGTCGCCGTCGGTGAAGAGCCGATCCAGCGGCGTCGCCGGCACGCTGCCGGGGGTGGCGCCGACGGGCACGGCCGCCACGACCGGGGTCTCCTCGGTGTCGAGGGCGGGCACCGGCTCGGGGTCGACGGCAACCGGCGCCCCGTTGATCTCGGACTTCGGCTCGTCCTCGGCGACCGGCTCCTCGACCAAGGGCTCGTCGGCAGGCGGCTCCTCGACCACGGCATCCGGCTCCCCGTCGCGATCGGAGTCGACGAGAGTCTCGTCGTCCCGGTCCGGGTCGTCGCGGTCGGAGTCGGAGTCGGAGTCGGAGAGGGGCTCGTCGGTGGCCGCCTCGGGGCGGTCGAACTCCTCGTCCTTGAGCGACGAGTCGGTCTCGTCCTCGGTGACCGGGTCGTCCGAGTGGGTCACGGCGCCGTCCGGGCCGTAGGTGGTGGTGATCGGGTCGGAGAGCCGTTCGACCTCGGGCTCCTCGTCGGTCCGGTCGCGGTCTTCCTGGTCGGCGACCTCGTCGTCGGTGGTGACGCTGTCGGTCGGCCGGTCATCCTCGGTGGAGGAGTCGGAATCGGAGTCGGAGGACGGGTCGCGGTGCTGCGGCTCGTGGAAGTCCGAGTCACCCGGGCTGTCGTTCCAGGGGGAGCCGGCGCGCTGCTGCGGCACGGCTACCGGCTCGGACGTCGCCACGTCCGAGCGGTCGTAACCGGGGTCGTTCTCTTTGGCCTCGTTGGAGAAGAACTTCATGGCAGATGACTCCCTCAGCGGCTCTTGTCGGGGGCGGCGTCGATGTCGGCGGCCGTCCGGGGAGCGGGCGCCGGCGCTTCTTCGGGAACGGTTGTAGTAGTACCAGGATTCGTCGATACCGCGGCGGTTCCGAGCAGGTCGGCGAACAGCGCCCGGTAGTGCACCAGGGCCTGGCGGAGGTCTTCGGTGCTGGCCGCGCCACCCGTGTTCCGTTCGCTGATCTCGTGCGCGTCGCGGTAGTGCTGCAACGTGCTGGCATGCTCGACCGACAGTGCGCCGAGCTGCTCGTCGTACTCTCCGGTGGGGTAACCGCGTTCGGCGATCAGCCGGGTGACCAGTTCGTCGGCGGTGCCTACGGCCTCGGACGGGCTGTCCACGAACTGAATCTGAACCTCTTCCCACGCGGTGCGGTACTCCGCCTGCGCCTCCGGGCTGAGCTCCTTGAGCTCCAGCTCGGCGTGCCGCCTCTCTCGCTCGCGCAGTTCCTTCTCGGCCTCGGTGCGGTTGCCGGTGTCGGCCACCACACGGTCGTACTCCGGCCCGAAGGTGCTCTGCAGCTTCTTGCGTCTGCCGGCCTGCACGCCGTACGCGATCGCGGCGATGACCACCAGGACGACGATGATCAGGACGATGGTGAGTGTGGGGGACATCGGCCTCCTCCTTCTTCACCGCCGGTATTCCCACTCACTGCCGGTCGTCAATCCCCTTTCCGCTCATCCGTAGCGGGATGTTGCGGGTCTGTCACATGAACGACTGTGGGAGCGCGCTCTCCGAGATGCCAATCTCCCTGGACAATTAGGACAGTTAACACATATTTCTATTGGTTGACGGTAGCTCCGGTTGAAGGATTTACGTATTCTCGCGAAGGCGCACGCGGTCGGTGACGTCCAGCGACCTGTCAACCCTTCGGGCGGAGCCTGATGAGAACCCGCAACTGGTCGATCCGTTCGAAGATCATCACCATGGTCACGGTTCCGCTCGTGGCGCTGCTCGCACTGTGGATCTTCGCGACCGCGCTCACCGCCGGGCCGGCCCTCAACCTGCTCGCCGCCCGCACGCTCGCCAACACGGTGGGCAACCCGGGTGAGGTCATCATCGGCGAGTTGCAGCGGGAGCGCCGCCTCACGGTGCAGTTCCTGGCCGACCCGAGCGCCTCGGTCGGCCTGCTCGGCCAGCAGCGCACCGCCACCGACCGGGCGATCAGCGACTTCCGCACCGCGGCCGAGGGCGGCGACGCCTGGCGCGACTCGAGCGAGACCCTGCGCCACCGCATCGAGCAGGTCTTCACCGAGATCAACACGCTGCCCGCGCAGCGCCGGCACGTCGACCGCCGGGAACTCGATCCGCTCGGCGCACAAAACCTCTACAACGGCATGATCCAGTCCGGCTTCGACATGTTCGCGGCCACCGCCACCTTCCCCGACGACGAGATCGACCGGCGGATCCGCGCGCTGTCCACGGTCGGCCGCGGCCAGGAATACCTGAGCCGGGTCGACTCGCTGCTGGCCGCGGTCACGGTGACCGGTCAGTTCACCGACGAGTTGCGGATGGCTCTGGTGCAGGACGTGGGCACCGCCCGGTTCCTGCTCGCCCAGGGCGTCGAGGACATGCCCGAGGCCAGCCGCGCGCAATATCAGCAAATCGCCGCCGGTGACGCGTTCGTCCAGCTCAACCGCATGATGGACAGGCTGATCGTGCAGAGCCGGTCGGGTCAGCTCTCGCCGGTCGGCGCGGACAGCTGGCACCCGGCCTACGAGAAGTCCGGCCAGCAGCTGCGCGACTTCGAGAACGACGCGATCGACACGCTCGCCGACCGGGCCTCCTCGCTGGCCCTCACCATCATCCTGAAGCTGCTGCTCGCGGCGCTGCTCGGCCTGATCGCCTTCGTCGTCTCGGTGACCGTGTCGGTCAAGGTGGGCCGGTCGATGGTCGGTCGGCTGCGGCGGCTGCGCGGCGAGGCGCTCGAGATGGCCACCGAGCGGCTGCCCAATGTGGTGCGCCGCCTTCAGCGCGGTGAGAACGTCGACGTGGACGTCGAGACGCCCCCGCTGGTGTACGGCAAGGACGAGATCGGCCAGCTCGGCCACGCGTTCAACGACGTGCAGCGGACCGCCGTGCAGTCGGCGGTCGAGGAGGCCAACGTCCGGCGCGGGCTCAACGAGGTGTTCCTCAACATCGCCCGGCGCAGCCAGACGCTGCTGCACCGCCAGCTCGCCCTGCTCGACCGGATGGAGCGCCGGGAGACCGAGCCGCAGGAGCTCGAGGACCTCTACCGCGTCGACCACCTGGCCACCCGGATGCGGCGGCACGCCGAAGACCTGGTCATCCTGGCCGGTGCCGCCCCCGGCCGCGGCTGGCGCAACCCGGTCCCGGTGATCGACGTGGTCCGCGGCGCGATCAGTGAGGTCGAGGACTACAAGCGGATCGACATCCGCTCGATCGAGTCGTCGGCGGTGCTGGGCCGCGCGGTCGGTGACGTCATCCACCTGCTCGCCGAGCTCCTGGAGAACGCCACCTCCTATTCGCCGCCGCACACCCGGGTCCAGGTCTCCGGTCAGGTGCTGCCCAACGGCTACGCGATCGAGATCGAGGACCGCGGCCTCGGCATGACCCACGACGCGATCGATGAGGCCAACCGGCGCCTGGTCGAGCCGCCCGACTTCGACCCGGCCGACAGTGCCCGGCTCGGCCTGTTCGTGGTGGCCCAGCTGGCCAACCGGCACGGCATCCGGGTCTCGCTGCGCCAGTCGCCGTACGCCGGGGTGACCGCGATCGTGCTGGTTCCCGGCGAGCTGGTGGTCACCGGTCCCGGCCCGGCCGAGTTGCCGGCCGGGCCGGACCGCCCGCTGGTCGGCTCCGGCAGCGCCGACCCGTCCCGCAGTTCGCTGGCCGAGCTGCAGTGGCAGGGCACCGAACAGCTGCGCGAGCTCACCGCCACCGGGCAGCCGGTCACCATCAACGGCATCGTCGCGCACCCCGAGGCCGACCTGCCGCGGATCCCGGCCCAGCGGGAGAGCCCCGAGGCCGTGCCGGGCGGGCCGGTGCCCGCCTCGGTGGCGGACGGGCTCAGCGCCGACGGTCTGGTGCAGCGCCGCCGGGTGCGCCGTCCGGCCGATCTCGGCGAGACCACCAAGGCCCTGCCGAAGCCGGGCGCCGGCCGGAAACGCGGCATCGCCCCGGTGACATCGGCCCCACCCGCGCAGCGGAGGCCGGCGGAGGCCCCGCCCGCGCAGCGGAGGCCGGCGGAGGCCCCGCCCGCGCAGCCAAAGGCGGAGGCCACCGAGGACGGTCTGCCCAAGCGGGTCCGGCAGGCCAACCTGGCGCCCCAGCTGCGGCACCCGGTCGAGGTCGAGCCGGACGAGCCGACCGTCCCGCTACGCTCGCCCGAGCAGATCCGCAGCATCATGAGCGCTCTGCAGCTGGGCACCACCCGCGGACGTATCGAAGCTTCCAAATTCGTTGGCGACTCTTCATCTGAAGATCGCGCGAAGCCGGAGAAAGAGGGCAACGGGGGATCTCCCGGCGGTCCATCCTTCGCGGATGCGGCTACCGTCAGTTTCCCGGCGATCGTGAACGTCGCGATCGCCAACGGGGAGGCAGCAGCACGCCGGGGCAACGGCGCGGCCGGCGACCGCACCGAAAACTCCGAGCAAGACCCTGTGACCAGGCCGGAAAAGGACACAAAGTGACGCAGACGACCAACCAGAGCGCGAACCTCACCTGGCTCCTCGACGATCTCGTCGAGCGGGTGCCCACCGCGCAGCAGGCGGTGGTGCTGTCGGCCGATGGGCTGCTGATGGGCGCCTCCGCCGGGCTCAAGCGGGAGGACGCAGAACACCTGTCGGCGATGGCGGCCGGCTTCCAGAGCTTGGCCAAGGGCGCGAGCCGGCACTTCCGGGCCGGGCCGGTGCGGCAGACGGTGGTCGAGATGGAGTCGGCCTTCCTCTTCGTCACCGCCGCCGGCCAGGGCGCGTGCCTGGCCGTGCTCGCCGCCAGCGATGCCGACCTGGGCCTGATCGCCTACGAGATGGCGATGCTGGTCACCCGGGTGGGTCAGAGCATGAGCGCGCCGGAACGCGCCGCGGTGGCACCCTCCGATGCCGGCTGACTCGCCCGGCCTCGCGCACGACTGGCTCGATCACGACGCGGGCCCGGTGGTGCGGCCCTACGCGGTGACGCAGGGCCGGGTGTCGCCGACCGGCGACGCCATCGACATGCTGGCGTTCGTGGTGGCGACCGCACCCGTGAACCATCAGGGTGCCCGGCTGCAGCCGGAACACGACGCCATCGTGGCCGCCGCCTGGGAGCCGATCCCGGTCGTCGAACTGGCCTCGACCCTCGACCTGTCGGTCGGCGTGGTCCGGGTCCTACTGGGTGATCTACGCTCGGCAGGGCTCATCTCGATGCACGAACCTCAAGCGGCCTCCCGGCCGCACGACGTCGATGTACTCAAGGCGGTTGTCAATGGACTCCGTGCGCTCTGACCGTAACGGCGCGTCGTCGCGCATCCCGGTCGCGCTCAAGATCCTGATTGCCGGTGGCTTCGGCGCCGGGAAGACCACCATGGTCGGGTCGGTCAGCGAGATCCGTCCGCTGCAGACCGAGGAGGTCCTCACCGGCGTCCCCGGCGCGGACAGCGTCGACGGCGTGGAGGGCAAGACCACCACGACCGTGACGATGGACTTCGGCCGGATCACCATCACCGAGGACCTGCAGCTCTACCTCTTCGGCACGCCCGGGCAGGACCGTTTCTGGTTCCTCTGGGACGAGCTGTCGCAGGGTGCGCTCGGTGCCGTGGTGCTGGCCGACACCCGGCGGCTGGCCGACTGCTTCCCGTCGATCGACTACTTCGAGCAGCGGGGCACGCCGTTCGTGGTGGCGGTCAACTGCTTCGAGGAGCAGCGCTTCGCCGCCGACGCGGTGGGCCGGGCGCTTGACCTCGACCCGGGGGTTCCGGTCGTGCTGTTCGACGCGCGCGAGCCGCTGGGCGCCCGCAACGTCCTGATCGAACTGGTCGAATACGTGGCTCGCCGCCAGCTGACCGCGGCCGGCTCCCGCTGATCAGCGTGGCGGCCACGCCACCATCGCCGGGGCCGGCGCCGGCCCCGGCGGGAGACAGATGAGCCGGGCGGCGAGCCGACGGACGGTACGCGCGTCGGCCAGCCCCCGGCTCACCAGGTCGTCGGGGCGATAGAACAGGCCGCGGGCCTGCCGGTCCTGCTCGATCGCCATGCACTGGCCCAGCGGCAGTTTGGTCGCCCGGGCCAGTTCGAGCCCGCCGATGTGGTTGAGATCGAGCAGCCCGCCGTCGTCCATCAGCCGCATCTGCAGGTCGGGCCGGCCGATGCCGACCTCCCGGGCCCGGTCGGGGGCGAACATGGCGAACTGCCGGGCCTGGTCGCGCCGGTGGATGCTGTCGGCCCGGATGGCCACGATCGAACTGTGCACGGTGGCCACCAGCATCAGGCCGACGAAGTAGAACATCTCGATGTTGTCGCCGGTGGTCATCTCGTCGCTGTCGATGGTGGCCATGGTGCCGAACGGGTCGATGAAGACGAACACCATGAACCCGGTCACGAAGAGCGCGAAGTAGACGCCGGCCGCGAGGATGTGCCAGGGGCTGCGGCGCCGGATCCCGGCGTACAGCAGGTAGGCCCAGGCGGCCACGCCGCACGTGAACAGCGGCGCGATCACCGCGAAGACGATCTCCAAGGCGGTCTGTGGGCCTCGGCGCGGCGGTATGTAGCCGGCCACGCTCGGCATGAACATCGGGGCCGGGACCGGCGTGGGAACCGGCCAGGGTGCGGCGGGTGGCGCGGGCCGGGGAGCGGGAACGGGAGCCGGGACGGGTGCCGGCGAGACCGGGACGTCGTTCCGCAGGATCGTGAGATGGGCCGCCTGCATGCGTTCGCCCGGCTCGGCGCCGACCTCGTCGAGGAAGAACTCCCGGGTGTTCTGGAAGAAGGCGAGTGCCTCGGCCTGCCGGCCGGTGCGGTGCAGGGCCAGCATCTGCTGCACCCGCAGCCCTTCGCGCAGCGGGAATTCCTCGATCAGCCGGGCCAGTTCCGGGATCAGTGCGGCGGCCTGTCCCTGGGCCAGCCCGAGCTCGGCCCAGCGTTCCCAGGCGGTGGCCCGGGCGTCGGCCAGCCGGGTGCGCGCCGCGTCGAAGACCGGTCCGGTCAGCCCGGCGAGCGCCTCGCCTCGCCACAGCGCCAGCCCGGCGCGCAGCGTCCCGGCGGCCGCGGCGGCCTGCCCGGCGGCCTGCTCGGCCTCGGCCCGGGTGATCGCGGCCGCGAAGTCATCGGCGTCCACCCCGCCGTCGGCGCGCAGGACGTATCCACTTCCGGTGAGGGCGAGCAATTCGCCGGGGGTGCGCGGCGCTCGTTCCGGGTCGAGCACCCGGCGCAGCCCGGCCACGTATTTCTGCACGACGTTGGCGCCGTTCTCCGGTGGATCGTCGCCCCAGACCGCGTCGACGATCTGGTGGGTGGGCACCGGGCGGCCCGCCTGAAGCAGCAGCACGGCCAGTACGGCCTGCTGCTTGGCCGGTCCGAGGGGGAGTGCGACACCGCCGCGCAACACCCGCACCTCGCCGAGGATTTCGAAGCGAAGCGCCGTGCCAACCACCCCGCACCCCCCGACCTGCGCTGACGTCGCTGCGGCAGCGGAACCGCAGAGGGCAGCAGCATAACGGCAGCGGGTCGGGTGCTGCCCCGGTCCAGTCTGTGATCCGTCGGCTAGGACACACCACCCGCAGAAAGAACGACCATGACTACTGGACGCCTGACCCACCTCGCCACTTTTGCCACGGTTACCGCCGTATCTGCCTTCGCGTTGACCGCCTGCGGCACCAGCACCGATTCCGTCACACCCGCGACCGAGGCCGCCGCCAGCACCGCCGCCGACCCGCGTGAGGTACTTCTCAATGCCGTGCCCGGCGTGGACGCGTCGCCCTACACGTTCAAGGTGAAGGGCAGCGAGACTCCGATCTCCGGCGTCGTCGACGGGCCGGCCAAGGCCTACGAGGTCAACATGGCCGAGGAGATCAAGGAAGCCGGCACCACCCTGAAGTTGGGCTTCCTGGTGCTGGGCCAGAAGGGCTGGGTGCGGATCGCGTTCAGCCCGAACGTCGCCGGCCTGCCGAAGTTGCCGAAGAAATGGATGCTCCTCGACCAGGCCAAGCTGACCGACAAGTCGATCTTCGACGAGGGACAGCAGCTGGACCCCGGCTATGTCGGGCTGCTGGTGGAGAACGCCGCCGGCCTCAAGGTGACCTCGGCCGGACATTTCACCGGTACCACCGACCTGACCAAGGCCGACGCCGCGGAAATCGTCGACGCGGCCGGCCTCAAGGCGATGGGGGCCGCGGCCACCAAGGCGCCGTTCACCGCGGTCGTCGACGGCGGTCATCTGACCAGCCTGGTCGTGAAGATTCCGGCGGCCGGCAAGACCAAGGCCCACGACTACACGGTCAGTTACTCCGGTTACGACTCCACGCCGAAGGTGGCCGAGCCGGCCGCCGGTGACCAGCAGAAGGCCACCGCCGCCGCCTACGAGTTCCTGAACGGCTGATCCGGGGGGATGAGGCGGTCGCGCGGGGTCACGGGGCTCGCGCGGCCGCCGACCGGATTGGGGAACCGTGATCGACTGCACGCTCTGCGGGCGCCCGGTGCTCGGCCTGACCGGCCACGACTGGACCGCCCTGCCCTGGATGCTGGCGCCCGGCACCGGCGTACTGCCCGGTCCCTGCCACGTGCTCTGCCTCCAGGAACTCGGCGCGGCCCGCAGCTGGGCGGCCGCCGTCGAGGCGTACCACCTGAAGCGCTGGCCTCGCTGGCGGGCCGGCGCCGGATGGCGGCTGCACAGCAGCCGCGCCGCCCGGCGCTTTCATCTCTGGCGCGCCGACGGCGGCCTGGCCTCCTTCCCGTACGCCGTCCTGGCCGTCCCGCCGTTCCGGATCCGTACGCCGCTGGCGGAGGCCGGAACCGCGCACGCCGCCGCGCTGCGGACCGCGATGGGAGCCGACCGGGTTCCGCTGCCCCGGATGATCGGCCGGCTGGGCCTGACCGACCGTTACCCGTTCGTCGACGGCACCGTCACCCTGCGCGGGAACTTCCTGGTAGCCGACCATCCGCTGGCGCTGACCGGTTCCTGCCTCGGCGCGGCCCGGCAACTCGCCGCGGAAGCCATCTGAGGAATGCGCCCGGATGTGGTGGGATCTGGGGCATGGGTTCCCACGCTGAGTTCGTCTTCGTCGGTGGTTACACGGGTGACAAGGGCGGGGAGGCCGAGGGCATCGGCCTGTTGCGCCGCGACCCGGCCTCGGGTGTTCTGACCCGCCTCGGCGTGGCGGCCCGCACCCCGTCCCCGTCCTTCCTGGCCCAGCACCCGACGCTCCCGATTCTGTACGCGGTGAACGAGCTGGACACCGACGGCACGATCAGCGCGTTCACGGTGGCCGCCGACGGCACGCTGGCCCCGCTGTCGATCCAGCCCACCGGGGGTTCCGACCCGGCCCACCTGTCGATCACCGCGGACGGCCGTCATCTCCTGGTCGCCAACTACACCAGCGGCTCGGTCGCGGTGCACCCGCTCGACGCGGAGGGCGCTCCCGGCGAGCGCACCGACCTGCTCGACCTCGAGGGCACCGGCCCCGACCCGGAGCGCCAGCGCGGCCCGCACGCGCACATGGTGGTCGAGGACCGCGGCAGCATCCTGATCGCCGACCTGGGCGCCGACCGGGTGTGGCGGGCCCGGCTCGACCCGGTCAGCGGCCGCCTGACCATGCTGGCCCCGGCGGTGACCGCGAAGCCCGGCACCGGCCCGCGCCATCTGCGCATCGCCCCCGACGGCACCCTGCTGCTGGTCGGCGAGCTGGCGGCCAACCTGACGTGGTACCGCCCGGCGGCCGACGGTTCGCTGGAGCTGGCCGGTGAGGTGCCGGTGAGTGACCAGGACGGCCCGACCTATCCGTCGGAGATCGCCTGCGGCCGGGACGGCCGGTTCGTCTACGTCGCCAACCGTGGCCCGAACACCGTGACCACGTTCACCTGGGACGGCGACGACGCGGTGAAGGTGGCCGAGACGCCGACCGGCGGGGAGTGGCCGAGGCACATGATCCTGCTCGGGGATCACCTCTATGTAACCAACCAATTGTCACACAGCGTTACAACGCTTAGGATCGATCCCGAGACCGGCATCCCTGCGGCCCAGGGAGACCTGATGGCCGAGGCCAGCCCCACGTGCCTGTTGCGCTGGACATCGACGTCCATCAGATGATTCGCGAGATAGGGCGATCAACACCCTTGCGACGAATCGCCAAAAACCGGTCAGACTCCCGCACTGATCGAGAGGGCGTCACTACCCAAGGTCACTTTGTCGGGCACCTGACCTAATCCGAGTAACTTTCCGCCAAACGTATATGGCGCTCAGCTCTTGTGATGCGCACTATAGAGCGCGTGTCAGGTCGCCATCGTAGAAACTTCAATTTCCGAGGAGCAGGCGTAGTTGGAGCCGCGATGGCCATCGTCGTCGTGCTTGCCGGGTCATACCTGGGCTACCAACAGCTCTCCGATTCCGGTTGCTCCGGCTCTGTCCGGTTGACCGTCGCTGCTGCACCGGAGATCGCTCCTGCCGTCGAACAGACCGCGCAGAAGTGGATCCAGGACGGCGCGAACGTCAACGGGACGTGCGTCGCTGTCGCCGTGACCCCGGTGAACCCCGCGACCATGGCCGCGGCCGTGGCCAGCGAACACAAGGTCACGCTGACCGGCCTCGGCGCCGCCCCCGAGTCGGTGAAGGTTCCCGATGTCTGGATCGCGGACTCGTCGACCTGGCTGCTGCGCCTCAAGACCGAGGCGCCGGGCTTCGTGCCCACCGACGGCAAGCCGGTCGCCCAGAGCCCGGTCGTGGTGGCCATGCCTCAGCCGATCGCTGAGCAGGTCGGCTGGCCCAACAAGAAGCTCACCTGGAAAGACCTGCTCAGCCAGGTGACTACCAGCACCCAGATGCGGGTCGGCGTCGTCGACCCGGCTCGCGACGCGGCCGGTCTCGCCGGTCTGCTCGCGCTCGGCCAGGCGGCCGGCACCGGCCAGCAGGCCCAGGCGGCCAAGGTCGGGGCGATCAAGGCGCTGGCCCAGTCGGCCTCGGCGCTGCGCGACGACCTCCTCCAGAAGTTCCCGCACTCCGGGGACGCCAACGACATCGCGACCAGCCTCAGCGCTGCTCCGCTGTCCGAGGAGGACGTGATCGCCTACAACGCCGAGAAGCCGCCGGTCCCGCTGACCGCGCTCTACCTCGACCCGAGCCCGATGTCGCTCGACTACCCGTACGCGATCATGCCGGAGGTCGACCTGCAGAAGTCGGCCGCCGCGACCGGGCTGCGTCAGCAGCTGCAGACCGCGTCGTTCAAGAACGCGCTGGCCGGCGCGGGCCTGCGGTCTCCGGACGGCTCGGCCGGCTCCGGCTTCGCCGCCCCGCTCGGCGCGCCGGACGCATCGCCGGCGGTCAGCGCCAGCGCCGGTGCCAAGTCGGAGGGCGGCACCGCCGCGTCCGGTCTGGACGCCAGCGCGGTCAGCCAGGTCCTGGGCAGCTGGGCCGCGATCACGCTGCCCGGCCGGGTGCTCGCCGTCTTCGACGTCTCCGGCTCGATGCTCGAACCGGTGCCCACCGCTGGTGGCGCCGACCGGGCCGCGGTCACCCGAGGCGCGGCCTCCGGTGGTCTGGCGCTCTTCGACGACAAGTGGGCCGTCGGCGTGTGGCTGTTCTCCACCGAGATGAACGGCAAGAAGCCGTACAAGGAGATCGTGCCGATCAGCCCGCTCTCATCGAACCGGCAGAAGCTGCAGGACTCGATCAAGCAGATCATTCCGAAGAAGAGCGGCCAGACCGGTCTCTACGACACTCTGCTCGCGGCCTACCAGAACGTTCAGAACTCCTGGCAGCCCGGAAAAATCAACTCGGTCATCCTGTTCACCGACGGTGAGGACAGCAAGGAAGGCATCTCGCAGCAGGCCCTGGTGGCCAAGCTGAAGGCGCTGAACGACCCGAAGCGCCCGGTCCGGGTGGTCATCGTCGGTATCGGTACCGGCGTCAACCGCCAGGAACTCGAGACCATCGTGAAGCCGACCTCGGCGGGCGGCGTGTTCATCGCCGAGGACCCGGCGAAGATCGGCGAGATCTTCCTCGAGGCGATCGCCTCCCGCTCCGGGGCCAACTAACCCCGAACCAACACCCATGACGTACGAGGCAACGGCCGTTACCCATTGAGGTAGCGGCCGTTGCTGCCGCTCGGGACGCCGGCTTCCGGAAGTGGCCGGGCCGGGTGCCGCGACTCGCGGCGGCGCCGTACGTCGGCACGGCCCGCAAGCATCCCGCCGGGCCCGGCGCAGGGTAGTCTCTGCTGCACCATGGCGGTTCACGACGGCCCGGACCCGATGCACGCGGCGGCGATCGACGACGCTGCGCAAGCCTTGCTGTCCGCTTGGGACCAAGCACGCGAGCAGGTCACCCCGCGGCTGTCCTGGGCCCAGCTGAACGCCCTGCTCACGGTCGAGCGCTCCGAGGGTGTCAACCTGGGCGGCCTGGCCGCCGAGATGAACATGCTGCTCTCCTCGGCCAGCCGCCTCTGCGATCGCCTGGTCGCCTCCGGCATGGTCGAGCGGGTCCCCGGCCGGGCCGACCGGCGCGAGATCGCGCTCTATCTGACCCCGTCCTCCCGGTCCCTGCTGACCGAACTGCGCCGCACCCGCCGCCTGACCCTGTCGGCGACGCTGGAGAAGATGTCCGGTGCCGGCCGGGCCGCCCTGCTCCGCGGCCTCTCCGAGTTCGCCACGGCGGCCGCCGACGAGAACGCGGGCGAGGGCACCGCCTCGGCCCGCACCGCGTAACCCGAGGCTTGCGGTTGGCCGGCTCCTACGGCGTACGCATCAGGAAAGCCGCCGGGTCGTCGATCAGCTCTTGGATCACCGCGCCGGCGGCGCCGCGCATCGCGGCGTCCGGGCCCAGCGCCGCGGCACGCAGGGTGACCGGCGCCAGGCCGGCGGTCAGCACCCGGCGGGCCAGCTCGGCCTCGATCCCGGCGCGCAGCCGGGGGAACTCCGTCGCGTAGGTGCCGCCCAGCACGATGACCGAGATGTCCAGCAGGTTGATCACCCCGGCCAGGGCGATGCCGAGGGCCGAGGCGGCCAGATCGGCGTCGGCCGCGATCTGTTCCTGGCCCGCGTACTGCTCCAGGCAGCCGTTCGCGCCGCAGCGGCACGGGCGGCCGTCGGGATAGACGGTGACGTGCCCGATCTCGCCGCTCCAGCCCCGGCCACCGCGATAGAGCTCGCCGCCGAGAACGATGCCCGCGCCGATGCCGATCTCGCCGGAGACGTAGAGGAACGACTGCTCGCCGCCGTCGGCCCACAGCTCGCCCAGGGCCGCCAGGTTTGCCTCGTTGTCGACGGTGATGGGCAGATCGCTCAGGCCGGGCAGCACGTTGAACAGGGCCGGCGCGTCGACGTCCTGCCAGTCGAGGTTGGGCGCGACCCGGACGATGCCGTTCGGCGCCACCAGGCCGGGCACCGCGAGGGCTGCCCCGGCGATGGCGAGGCCGTCGGCCGAGGCCGCCTCCAGGGCCTGCAGCGCCAGCCCGCCGAGGGAGGCCAGCGACGCGCTGGGGGAGAGTGGCCGTTGATCACCCTGGGTGACGAACCGGTGACGCACGTCGCCGGTGAGGTCGACCACGCAGGCGGCCAGGTAGTCGACGTTGATTTCCAGCCCGAGCCCGGCCGGGCCGGACGGGCTCAGCGCCAGGCCGGCCGCCGGCCGACCGGCTCCGGTGCGCGGGGCCGGGTCGTGCTCGGTGAGCAGGCCGCCCGCGATCAGGTCGTCGACGAGAGCGGACACGGTAGCCCGGGTCAGGCCGGTAGCCAGCGAAATCGCTGCCCGGGATGGCCGATCTGCGCTGTTCGCCACGGTTCGCAGCACCAGCGCGAGATTATGGGCGCGCACGCTTGATTGCCGCACGGGAGTCCCCGAGGCAGTCATGATCCGGCCCGTCACGCCCTTGACAATGCCACACGGGCTCCAAATAATTCAACCAATAAACAAATCCCACTTGTTACGTGGAGGTAACCGTGCCGGTCCAGCCCACACGCGAAGACAAATTCACCTTCGGCCTCTGGACGATCGGGTGGCAGGCGCGCGACGCCTTCGGTGACGCCACCCGCCCCGAGCTCGACCCGGTCGAAGCGGTGCACAAGCTCTCCGAGCTCGGCGCCTACGGCCTGACGTTCCACGACGACGACCTGATCCCGTTCGGCTCCGACGCGGCGACTCGCGACTCGATCCTGGCCGGGTTCAAGAAGGCCCTCGAGGAGACCGGCCTGGTCGTCCCGATGGTCACCACCAACACCTTCACCCACCCGGTGTTCAAGGACGGCGCGTTCACCAGCAACGACCGCTCGGTCCGGCGTTACGCGCTGCGCAAGATCCTCCGCCAGGTCGACCTCGCCGCCGAGCTGGGCGCCAAGACCTTCGTGCTGTGGGGCGGCCGCGAGGGCGCGGAATATGACGTGGCCAAGGACATCTACGCCGCGCTCGACCGCTACCGCGAGGGCCTCAACCTCCTCGCGCAGTACTCCGAGGACAAGGGCTACGGCCTGCGCTTCGCCATCGAGCCGAAGCCGAACGAGCCCCGCGGCGACATCCTGCTGCCCACCCTCGGGCACGCCATCGCGTTCACCAACGAACTCGAGCGGCCCGAGCTGTTCGGCATCAACCCCGAGGTCGGCCACGAGCAGATGTCCAACCTCAACTTCTTCCAGGGCATCGCGCAGGCGCTCTGGCACAAGAAGCTGTTCCACATCGACCTGAACGGCCAGCACTCGGTCAAGTTCGACCAGGACCTGGTCTTCGGCCACGGCGACCTGCTCAACGCGTTCGCCCTGGTCGACCTGCTGGAGAACGGCCCGGTCGGCGGCGGCCCGAAGTACGACGGACCGCGCCACTTCGACTACAAGCCGTCCCGCACCGAGGACTTCACCGGGGTGTGGGAGTCGGCCAAGGCCAACATGCGGATGTACCTGCTGCTCAAGGAGCGCGCGCAGGAGTTCCGGGCCGACCCGGTGGTGCAGGCCGCCCTGGCCGAGAGCAAGGTTCTCGACCTGGCCCAGCCCACGCTGAACGCCGGCGAGACCTACCAGGACCTGCTCGCCGACAAGAGCGCCTGGGAAGACTTCGACGTCGACGCGGTCGGCGCCCAGGGCTACGGTTTCGTGAAGCTGCACCAGCTCGCCATCGACCACGTTCTTCGCGCCAGCTGAGCGTCGAGCAAAGGGAAGACATGACTCTCGTAGCCGGGATCGACAGCTCCACCCAGTCCTGCAAGGTGGTCATCCGCGACGCGGAGACCGGCAAGCTGGTCCGGCAGGGCCGGGCCGCGCATCCGGACGGCACCGAGGTGCATCCGGACGCCTGGTGGGCCGCGCTGCAGGAAGCGATCGAGCAGGCCGGTGGCCTGGACGACGTGGCCGCCGCCTCGGTGGCCGGCCAGCAGCACGGCATGGTGGTGCTCGACGAGAACGGCGAGGTGGTCCGCCCGGCGCTGCTGTGGAACGACACCCGCAGCGCCGGGGCGGCCGCCGATCTGATCCAGGAGCTGGGCGGCGGGGAGAAATGGGCCGACGCGGTCGGCATCGTCCCGGTCGCCAGCTTCACCCTGACCAAGCTGCGCTGGCTGGCCCGGAATGAGCCGGCCAACGCGGCCCGGGTCGCGGCGGTCTGCCTGCCGCACGACTGGCTGACCTGGAAGCTCTCCGGGTCGACCGACATCAACACGATCAAGACCGACCGCAGCGACGCCAGCGGCACACTGTACTGGTCGGCCAAGACCAACCAGTACCGTCCCGACCTGCTCGAGCTGGGCTTCGGGCGCCTGATCAAGACCCCCGAGGTGCTCGGCCCGACCGGCATCGCGGGTCACCTGCCCAACGGCGCACCGCTCGGCCCGGGCGCCGGCGACAACGCGGCCGCGCTGTTCGGCACCGGCGCCGGCCCGGGCGACGTGGTCGTCTCGATCGGCACCTCGGGCACGGTCTTCGTCTCGGCCGAGGTGTCCCCGGACGACCCGAGCGGCACGGTGGCCGGCTTCGCCGACGTCACCGGCCGGTTCCTGCCGATCGTGGTGACGCTCAACGCGGCCCGGGTGCTCGACGCCGCGACCAAGCTGCTCGGCGTCGACCACGACGAACTGTCCCGGCTCGCGCTGACCGCGCCGCCCGGGGCCGACGGCCTGGTGCTGATCCCCTACCTGGAGGGCGAGCGCACCCCCAACCTGCCGGACGCGACCGGTTCGCTGCACGGCCTCACGCTGAAGACCTCCGACCCGGCCCACCTGGCCCGGGCCGCGGTCGAGGGCATGCTCTGCGCCCTCGCCGCCGGTCTCGACGCCCTGGTCGAGCGCGGCGCCGAGGCCAACCGCATCGTGCTGGTCGGCGGCGGCGCCCGCAGCGAGGCGGTCCGCCGGATCGCCCCCGAGCTGTTCGGCCTGCCGGTCCTGGTCCCGCCCCCGGGGGAGTATGTGGCGGACGGCGCGGCCCGCCAGGCCGCCTGGATCGCGCTCGGCGGCGACGAACCGCCGGCCTGGTCGGCCGAACCCCCGGAGGCGTACGAGGCGGTGGCCGTCCCGCAGATTCGGGAGCAGTACCAAAAGGTCGCTAACCTTCTCCGGTGATGAAGGGCGGCCCGGCGCACCGGGTGTACAGCGTCGCGGTCTTCGTGATCCTGGCGTCGCTGGACAACGTGGCGATCGGGCTGGTGCCGCCGCTCTACGGCAGCATCGGCGACTCGCTGGGCGTCGGTAAGGGCCACATCGCGCTGGCCACCACGACCATGTTCCTGATCAGCGCGGTGGCGGCGATCGGATTCGCGTACGCCGGCGATCGCACCGACCGTAAACCGGTGCTGATCGTCGGCACCGCGATCTGGGTGGCCGGCACGGTCTGGTCCGGCCTGGCCGACAGCTACTCCTCGTTCCTGCTCGCCCAGGTGGTCGCGGCGTTCGGCCTCGGCGCCGTCGCGTCGGTCAGCTTCGCGGTGGTCAGCGACCTGATCTCACCGAAGCGGCGCGGCCTGGTGATGAGCTTCTGGGGGCTGTCCCAGGGCGTCGGCACGCTGGCCGGCACCATGCTGGGCGGCCTGCTCGGGCACGCCAACTGGCGGGAGCCGTTCCTGGTCACCGCGGCCGCCGGGGTGGTCGCCACGGTCGCCTACCTGTTCACCTACAACGTGCCGCGCGGCGACAGCCAGCCGGAACTGGCCGGGATCGACTACGACGAGCGGATCCACACCGGGGACCTGCCGGTGATCCTCGGCCGGCGCACCAACATCTGGCTGATCCTGCAGGGGGCCACCGCGCAGATCGCGCTGGGCTCGCTGGTGTGGTTGCCGGTGCTGTTCCAGGCCCGGGCCGAGGACCAGGGCTACACGGCCGGCACCGCGGTGCTGATCGGCAGCGTCTTCGCCACCCTGTTCCAGCTCGGCGGCGCGCTGAGCATCCTGGGCGGGCTGGCCGGCGACCGGCTGCAACGGCGTACGCCCCGGGGCCGGGCCCTGGTCGCGAGCGTCGGCGTGCTCGCCGCCGTGCCGTTCTACGTCGTGCTGTTCTTCGTCCCGATGACCATCGACGTGCCGGACGGGGCCGGTTCCGGCACCGTCATCCGGGCCGTGCTGATCGACGTCTTCACCGAACCGTCGGTCGGGCTGTGCCTGGCCACCGCGGTGTTCGCGCTGATGCTCACGTCGGCGAACTCGCCGAACTGGTTCGCCCTGATCGCCGACGTGAACCCACCCGAGCACCGGGGCACCGTCTACAGCCTCGGCAACCTGGTCAACGGCTTCGGCCGGGCCGGCGGCAACGCGATGGTGGCGGTGGTCTTCCGGGCCCTGGCCGGCGCGTTCCCGCCGCCCCTCAACTACGCGGTCGGGCTGGCCGGCTTCCAGTTCTTCTGGGTGCCGACCGGGGTGATGTTCTGGCTGGCGAGCAGGACGGTGGCGAAGGACATGACCGATACGCACACCGCCCTGCTGGCCGCGGCCGGAACCTCAGACGACCGCCCAGACGGTGACGTCGGCGGGGAGCCGGCCGTCGGCGTCGAGAGGCTCGCTCGTGAGCAGGACCCGAGCCCCGGCCGGTAACGCCACCGCGGACTGGCCGAAGTTGGTCATCACCAGCACGTCGCCGTTGCGGAAGGCGAGCGCGTCCGACGATGTTTCCTGCCAGGTCAGCGAGCCGTGCCCGAGCTGGTGCTCCGTCCGGATCGCCAGCGCCCGGCGGTACAGCTCCCAGGTCGATCCGGGCACCCCGGCCTGGCGGTCCAGTGCGTACTC
Organism: Paractinoplanes tereljensis; assembly: GCF_016862435.1. Classification (GTDB taxonomy): domain Bacteria; phylum Actinomycetota; class Actinomycetes; order Mycobacteriales; family Micromonosporaceae; genus Actinoplanes; species Actinoplanes tereljensis. The sequence goes on along the minus strand of NZ_BOMY01000011.1, from coordinate 27,484 downwards.
GGCCCAGGTGGCCGGCTGCGGCAGCCAGCTCGCGTCGGCCGGGCCGAAGCCGTACGAGGGTGCGTCGGCCTCCCACGGGATCGGCACCCGGCAGCCGTCCCGGCCCCGCTCGGTGTGGCCGGACCGCTTCCAGGTCGGGTCCTCGCGCGCGTCGTCCGGCATCGTGGTGTGCTCCGGCAGCCCCAGCTCCTCACCCTGGTAGAGGTAGGCCGAACCGGGCAGGGCCAGCATCTGCAGCGTGGCCGCCCGGGCCCGGCGCAGGCCCAGCGCGGTGTCGGGTTGCGGATCCGCGGCGCCGATGCCGTTCGTCCGGCCGCTGCCGACCGGGTAGCCGAGCCGGGTCGCATGCCGCACCACGTCGTGGTTCGACAGCACCCAGGTGGTGGGCGCGCCGACCGAATCGTTGGCGGCCATCGTCGAGGTGATCACCCGGCGCAGGTCGGCGGCGCGCCAGGCGGCTTCCAGGTATTCGAAGTTGAACGCCTGGTGCATCTCGTCGGGGCGCACGTAACGGGCCAGCCGGTCGGCCGGTGCCACCCACGCCTCGGCCACCAGGATCCGGGCGGGCTGGTATTCGTCGAGGACCGCCCGCCAATCGCGGTAGACCTCGTGTACGCCGTCCTGGTCCCACATCGGCGGCCGCGGGCCGACCGGGTCGAGGCCGCCGAGGATCGCCGAGGGCTGCGTCCACTCGGCGAGGGTCTCCTCCTTGATCAGGCCGTGCGCCACGTCGACCCGGAACCCGTCGACGCCACGGTCCAGCCAGAACCGCAGGATGTCGAGGAACTCGGCGCGCACCTCCGGGTTGCCCCAGTTGAGGTCGGGCTGGGAGACGTCGAACAGGTGCAGGTACCACTGGCCGTCCGGCACCCGCTCCCAGGCGGAGCCGCCGAACATGCTGGTCCAGGAGTTGGGTGGCTGGTCGCCCCGGCCGTCCCGGAAGATGTAGCGCTCCCGCTCGGGGCTGCCCGGCGCGGCGGCGAGGGCGGCCTGGAACCAGACGTGCTCGCTGGACGTGTGGTTGGGCACCAGATCGACGATGAACTTCAGGCCCAGATGGTGCGCCTCGCTGATCAGCTTGTCGGCGTCGCCGAGGTCGCCGAAGCGCGGATCGACCGAGCGGTAGTCGGCGACGTCGTAACCGGCGTCGTGCTGCGGCGAGGGATAGAACGGTGACAGCCAGACGGCGTCGATGCCGAGCTGCTTGAGGTGCGGCAGGCGCCCGGTGATGCCGGGCAGGTCTCCCATGCCGTCGCCGTCGCTGTCGGCGAAGGAGCGGGGATAGACCTGGTAGATGACGGCTTCACGCCACCAGTCGTTGGGCATGTCGCCAGATTAATCGTCCAGAATCGCGGCGAACCGCTCCTCCGCCAGGTCGAGCTGATCGAGGATGTGGTCCTTGGCCGCCAGCGACAGCGGGGTGTCCGGCCGCCCGGCCAGTTCGCGCAGCTTGGGCACGAGCGGACGGTACTTCGTGGCCGACGAGTAAGCCTTCTCGGCGGTGGTGTGCACCACCCCCACCCCGTTGTCGGTGAAGTCGGAGAGCTTGATCACCCGAGCCCACGGGTCGTGTTCGAGGCTCGTCGCCACGTGCTCGCGGTACTGCTCGTGGCGGTCGCGGTCCGGGTCGTACTCCGGGTTGGTGACCGAGCGGACCAGCTCGGACACCCGGGGGTTGAACCGGCGGGCCAGCTCGGCGATCGCCGCCTCGGTCAACTCCTGGTGGCTGCCGTCGGCGAGCATGCCCAACTCGGCCGGGTGGTCCTCGACGGCGTCGTGCAGCAGCGCCGCGGTCAGCACGTCGACGTCCCGCACCCCGTAGTACTTGATGATGCGGATGGCGACCCGGAGCAGATGGTTCAGGTACGGCTCGCGGACCCGGCGGTCCTCGGCGTGCAGTTTGGCGGCGAGGTCGAGGGCGGAGACCAGTTGAGCGGCTTCTCCGGGCGGGAAGGAGTCGATCTCCAGGAGGAAGCGCTCGCGCAGCCCCGCCTCGCCGTAGACCTCGGTGATCGCATGCAGTGGCATCGACAACAGCATCCGGGTCGCCATGTCGATCAGACTAGTGATTCCCCGTTGGTTGTCGACCGCACCGGGCCCGGCCGAGGTGACGGACGGCGCGCGGGAGTGGCCATTGACGCCTGCTTGAGTGACCACGGGTTGTTCTCGGCGTGCACGCCCCGCTTGGGGGTGCCGGCGCCGTCGGTGAACTCCTCCTCGGTCATCGCCTGCAGCGCGCTCAGCGCCACCCCGACGATGGTGGCCGCGGTGATCAGCATGATCGGCACGATCATGGTGAGCGGCCGGATGCCGTGCACCTCCACCAGCCCGGGATTGAGGCTCACCGTCATGGCCGCCATGCCGGTGTAGTGCATGCCGCACACCGCGATGCCCATGATGGCCGCGGCGCCGATGACCGGGGCCCAGCCGCGCACCGAGATGGCGAACCAGAGCGCCACCGAGGACGCCACCACCGCGATGATCGCCGACGCGACCACCAGGGCCAGGTTGTAGTGGATGGTGCCGGCCACGTGCATGGCCTCCATGCCGCTGTAGTGCATGGCCAGCACGCCGCCGCCGGTCAGCAGGCCGGCGCCGATCACCCGGGACAGCCGTCGGGGACCGTGCCCGACGATCATCAGGCCGAGGCCGACCGCGACGACCGCGAACAGCAGGCTGGCCAGGGTCATGGCGATGTCGAACCGGACCGGGCTGGCCGGCACGTCGAAGCCGAGCATGGCGGTGAAGTGCATGAGCCAGATGGCGCCGCCGCCGATCGCGAACGCGGCGATGCTCAGCCACCGGGTGCGCCGGCCGCGGGTCCGGGCGTCCCGGGCCCGCGCCGTGCAGAGCAGCCCGAAGAACGAGCCCATAAAGGCCAGTAGGTACGCGGCTATCGGGTTGAAGACCCCGTAGGTGAAGTGATGGACCTCGGTCACTGCGGTACCTCGCGAAGATCGACGGGTGTGCCCGAGTGATTTACGGTCAAATACGTGCACATCCATCGCACTTGGTGTGCGGGTCCACATAAAGAGAACCGGGGCCACCAATATGGCGGTCCCGGTTCTGGGGGATTGAGTTGAGCGGGTTCCGAGGGAGGATCAGGTGAAGATGCTGACGCCGCCGGGGCCGACGAGGAGACCGACGATGATCAGGATGATGCCCCAGAGGAGCTGCCGCCGGAACAGCGCGAGGATGCCGGCGACCACCAGGATGACTGCGAGGATCCAGAGGACAAATTCCATGCGATCCGGATACCCCTGCCCCCCAAATCGAAAACCCGCTTTTACGTGGTGACCAGTTCTGTGTCGACGGTCTCACTCAGCAGCTGGTAGATGTTGTACGCCTGCTTGATCACCGGGTGGGCCACATTGCGCACCGGGACCCCGCCCGGCGTGCGGCCGCGCTCCGAGCCGTGGTGGGCGTGCCCGTGCAGGGCCAGCGCGGTCGGCGCCGAGTCGATCGCCCGCCCCAGCTGGTAACAGCCGAGGAAGGCATAGATCTCCAGCGGCTCACCGAGCAGTGTGTCCGGCACCGGGGCGTAATGGGTGAGCGCGACCAGGGCGTCGCACTGCACCGAGTTGAGCGCCTGCTCGAGCCGGGCCGCGATCACCTCGGTGGTGCCCACGAACTCCTTCATCTCCCGCTCGCCGAAGTTGCTGGCACAGGCGCCGGCGAAACCACCGCCGAAGCCCTTCACCCCGGCGATGCCGAGCCGGTGCCCGTTCAGCTCCAGAACGGTGGCGTCGCCCTCCAGCACGGTCATCCCCGAGTCGGTGAGCACGTCGCTCACCCGGGCCTGCTGGTCGCTCTGGTGGTCGTGGTTGCCCAGCACCACCACGACCGGCACGCCCAGCCCGCCGAACTCGGTCACGAAGGAGCGTGCCTCGTCCACCGTGCCGTGCCGGGTCAGATCGCCCGCGATCAGCAGCGCGTCGGCCCGGTCGGGCAGCTCCTCGAGGGCCGGCCGGAACCGGCCGAGGACATCCTTGTCCACATGGACGTCGCCAACGGCGGCGATCCGGATCATGAAATCTCCTCCACCTCGCTGGGCGCGCTGGCCCGGATGATGCCGATGTCACAGACGATCTGTACGTCCGGGAATCGCTGATTGATCTGCCGGCAGATCTCGTCCCGCCGCAGCGGGCTCTCCACCTCGCCGCCCAGCACCAGCAGGTGCTCCCGGCGGTTCACGGTGATGCCCAGCTCCGCGATCCGCCCGTCGGTCAACAGGCTCTGGATCTCGGCTTCCAGGTATTCGTCGAGTTGGGTGCTCATCTCATCCCCCTACCCTTACTGGCCTGTCCCCCGGGAAGGGGACGACGTCCAAGCGGTCGAGCAGGATCAGGAAGGCCTCGGCGTACGGCGAATTGGTCGTCTCCCGCCGGACCCGGTCCCAATCGATCTGCTCGCGCAGCGAGCGGGCCACCGGGAAGCCGGTGGCGAAGTCGCAGTAGTGCTGGCTGTAGCTGAGGAGCTTGTGCACCATCAGCTGGGTGGCCGAGATCACCGGCATGCTGATCGCCTCGACCGAGATCATCTCGGTGTCGGCAAGCGTGTCGGCGGTCACCGGCGTCTCCACCGGGCGATAGATCAGGTCGACCATCCGGTCCTCGTCGTAGACCTTGACCAGCCAGTCCTCGGGCGGCTGCTCGGTGCGGAAGCCCACCGCGGCGAGCTCCTTGAGCGCCGTCTCCTTGTCCTGTTCCCGGATCAGGAAGTCGACGTCGTGGTCGCTCGAGTGGCCGCCGTGCGCGTAGACCGCGAAGCTGCCGCCGAGCGCGAACGGGATGTCCCCGGCTTTGAGGGTGGAGGCCACCCGCTTGAGCGTGGTGGCCAGCCCGGCGTCCACGTGGTGCGGCATGGTGATTTCTCCCTGTCGACGTGTGCGGGTCCGTGCCGATATCCCCTACCCGAGCACCCTTCCCCTTGAACCTCACGTCCCGGGGCCGAGCGCGCCAAATCAACGACTTGACCCCATTTTGGTACGGGGTGGGCGGTGCTTGCTGTGAAACGCTCTGGGCAGGCCCGGTTACCGTTGGTGGGCATGACCCGCCAACCGCGCACGATCGCCCTCGTCGGCATCGACGGAAGTGGCAAGACGACCCAGGCTCACCGTCTGGCCGACGCCTTGGCCGCCGACGGGTTGAACGCCGCCTACCGGCGTAATGCCGGTGGCCGCCGCTGGTTCGGCCGGCTGTCCGCCCGCCTCGGCCGGGGCGACGACGCCGAGGATCTGCTCGGCCGCCGGGCCATGCTGTTCGTCGAGTCGGTGCTGCGCTGGCTGGCCATCCTGCGCACGTTGTTGCGCCGCGCCTTCACCGGCGAGATCACCGTGATGGACCGGTACGCGGTGTGCCAGTACGCCTCGCTCCGCGCCCGGGCCGCCCGGCCGGCCGCCGAGCGCCGGGCCCGGCTGGCCTACGGCCTGTTCCCGAGGCCCGACGTGACCTTCCTGCTCACCGTCGATCCGCAGACCGCCCAGGACCGCATCGAGGCCCGCGGCTACGACCACGAGAGCATCGACTACCTGTCCGCCGCCGCGGCCGCCTACCGCACCCTGCCGGAGTACCCCGACTTCGTGGTGATCGACGCGAACGGCACCCCCGACGAGGTGGCCGCCGAGATCCGCAGCCGCCTCCCGCTGCCGGCCACGGTCACCCGGGCCGGCTCCCGGATGCGCACGATGGTGCTGGCCGGCGGCCCGCTGCTGGCCGGGATGACCGCCCTCGGCTGGCAGTTGGCTGAGTCCCTCTAGGGGCTACGACTGTCCGTAGACCGGGATCTGGGCGCCGGTGGTGGGCGCGGAGGCGTCCGAGGCCAGGAACAGGATGGTCGGGGTGATCTCCGCGGGCCGCACCCAGCGGGAGAAGTCGGCGTCCGGCATCGACCGCCGGTTCGCCGGGGTGTCGATCACGCTCGGTAGCACGGTGTTGCAGCGCACCCCGGCCTTCTTGTATTCGACCGCGACCGCCCCGGCGAACGCCAGCACGGCGGCCTTGGCCGTCACGTAACCGGCCGCCCCGGCGAACGGCGCCACCGCGGCCCGCGACGACACGCAGACGATCCCGCCACCACCGGCCGCCACCAGATGAGGCAGCGCCGCCGCCGTAACCAGATAGGTCGGCCGCAGGTTGACGGTCAGCATGTGCTCGAAGTCCTCGATGGGAGTGTCCGCGATGAGCCCGCCCCCGGCGTACGCCCCGGCGACGTTGACCACCGCGCGCAGTGGCGCCCCGGCGTCCCCGGCCGCGATGGCGACCGCGGCCGTGACGTCCGCCGCGTCACTCAGATCGCCCTCGACGACGATCGCGCCGGCCGGCACCGCCGCGTGCCGGCCGGGCCGCACCGGCGCGACCACCCGCCACCCGCCGGCCAGGAAGGCCGAGACCGTGGCGGTGCCGAGTCCACCGGCCCCGCCAGTGACGATTACCGTCCGTTCGTCGCTCATGAAGATCAATCTTCCTGTGTTTCTCGTCACTACACCCAGCGGGAGACACCTATCGGGGCATCACTCTTCTGGGCGAGTGAAGTCCTGCGTCTCGTGCCGCATTGTGGCAGGTGGTCCCGATCGGCCAGCTCTGGTCGGGATCTTTTCGATGAGGCTTTTGGTTCAAGCCGGTCGCGAAGCTGTCGATGCTGCACGTGAACCCGGGAAGGCGCCTGGCCGTACTGGGTAGTGACGAGCGTCCCAAGGTCCGTGGTGATGCCCGTCGCTGCGACGGATGAGGGGCCGATGGTGTCATTGAGACCAACGCGGGTAGGAGTCTTGCTGCGCGACGACGAACGGCTGCGGCGCGTGAATGCCCCGGCGGGAGCCCTCTTCAGGAACATCGTACGCGGCTCTCAGGTATCACTCAGGCATTCGTGACACTTTCGACCCACCAGCCGGAATCAGTCCAGGCAGTCATTTGTTGTGTAGATGCCGGTAACCGCAAAGAAATAGCAGTTGCGGCGTGGTTAGCAGTTAAGGCAATGAGGGGACCGTGGGCAACGTGGAGAAGAACACCGTCTTGAGGACCGACCAGGTCGCCGAGGAGCGTGACCTTGTCGGCGTCTACCTGCACGAGATCTCCCGGACGCCGCTGCTTGGTGCGGCTCAGGAAGTCGAGCTTTCCAAGCAGATCGAGGCGGGCCTCTATGCGGAGTTCCTGCTCGACGAGGGCGAGGTTCCGCGTGGTGTGAGCCGGGAGGAACTGGAGCGCCTGGTCACCGAGGGCCGCCGGGCCAAGGACCTGTTCATCCGGGCCAACCTGCGGCTCGTCGTGTCGATCGCCCGGCGTTACGTGCGGTCGGGCATGCCGATGCTCGACCTGATCCAGGAGGGCAACACCGGCCTCGTTCGCGCGGTCGAGAAGTTCGACTACGAGCGTGGCTACAAGTTCTCGACGTACGCGACGTGGTGGGTGCGTCAGGCGATCAGCCGGGCCATCGCCCAGCAGGAGCGCACCGTGCGCCTGCCGGTGCACCTGGTCGAGGACGTCAACCGGATGCGCAACGTCACCCGGCAGCTCGTTCGCGAGCTGGGCGCCGACCCGGAGCCCGACCAGATCGCGGCAGCGCTCGGCGTCACCGTCGAGCGGGTCAACGAGCTCACCCGTTGGGCGCAGGACACCGTTTCGCTGGACACGCCGGTCGGTGACGACGGCGACACCAACCTCGGTGACCTGGTGGCCGACAGCGACGCGCCGTCGCCCGAGGAGATCGTGCTGACCGCACTGGAGCGGCAGCGCATCGAGGGTCTGCTGAACCACCTCGACGACCGGTCGGCCGGCATCATGCGGGCCCGCTACGGCCTCGAGGACGGGCGGGAGCACTCGCTGACCGAGGTGGCTTCGCGCTTCTCGCTCAGCCGGGAGCGCATCCGTCAGCTCGAGATCCAGGCCCTCGGCCGGCTGCGCGAGCTGGCCCGGGCCGAGGGCCTGCAGGCCGCGTAACAACGGCCGCGTAACAACCCCCCTTCCCAGACGAAAAGGCCGGTACCCCGAGGGGTACCGGCCTTATGCGTGTCCGGGAACTACTTGACCCGGCCGTAGCCGTACGGGGTCATCACGTTGATCGTCCGCTTCTTGATCGGCTCGCCCTGGCGGGACGCGTCGATGATCATGCCGCCGCCGACGTACAGGCCGACGTGGCCGAGGCTGCGATAGAAGACCAGGTCGCCCGGCTGGAGGTCGGCCTTGCTGATCCGGGCGGTCGCGCTGTACTGCGCCGCGGCGTTGTGCGGCAGCGACTTGCCCGCCTGCGCCCACGCCATCATGGTCAGACCCGAGCAGTCGAACGTGTTCGGGCCGGAGTCGCCGTAGCCGTAGTAGGCCGGCTTGTTGGCCTGGGTGTAGGCGTAGGAGACCGCCTTGCCGGCCGAGCCGGAGATGGCCGGGGCCGGGCCCGCGGCGCCCGCGACGCCGGTCTCGGAGGCGCTGCCGTAGGCCTGCTCGCGCATGGCCTTCAGCTTCTTGATGTCGCCCTCGATCTTCTTCTTCCGGGTGTCGATCGCCTTGAGCTGAGCCGCCTGCTTGGCCTGAGTGGTCTTCAGGGCGGCCGACCGCTCGTTGTAGGTGGCGGTCGTGTCGGCGTACGCGTCGATGTCGCGCTGGTTGGAGCGCTGGATGAGGTCGAGGTAGGCCATCCGGTCGACCAGGCTGCCCTGGTCGCCGCCGCCGAGCATCGCGGCCATCGGGCCGATCCGCCCCTGCTTGTACGACGTGGCCGCGATGTTGTTGACCTGCGCGCTGGCAACCAGCTGCTTGGCCTTGGCCGGGGCGATCGACGCGGCCAGGTTCTTCTGGTCGGTCGCCGTCTTGGCCAGGTCGATCTTGAGTTTGTTGTACGACTCGGTGATGTCCTCGAGCTGATTCGAAGCCGTTTCGATCTTCTTCTTCAGCTCGGTCTCGGACGGCGCCGCGTGTGCCGAGGTCGCCATGGACCCGGTGAGCGCGAACGCCATCGCCGCGACCACGAGTGACCGAAGCCTGGTTCGGGGGTGTGGCACCGGTAAGTCGGCCTTTCTTCCGCTGCCGCCTACCGGGTTAGCTGACGGATTCGGGCTCGGAAGATCGCCCTACCGCTTGCGCGGATTCACCCCAGAAACGCGGTTCCCCGGTTCTGTCGCGGGGCCTGCACATGTTCGGGGGAGAACACGCTGGGTCACCGCGCCGATTCGGCGGCGTTGGCCGGTGTCACCGAGGGGAGTGACTGCGGACCGATCCAACCGCACCAACTTATCGACGCGGAAAACAAAATCAAGATCTGGGCCCGGGATTTAAGACAAAGGTCAGGAATGCGGGAATGATCCCGATAACACATTGTCATTTGCCGAAGACGCCGCGTTATTCAGCGGTTCAAACTGGACTTTTCGCCAGTTCGGCGGGGATCCACACCTGCGACACCTTACGCTCCGCCCAGAACGAGAGGAACGGGATCGTGCCCGCCGCCATCACCAGCAGCATGCGCGGCAGCGCCCACCCGGCCCGGCGGGCCAGATCGAAGGTCAGCACCAGGTAGACCATGAACAGGAAACCGTGCGCCGGCCCGACGGTGGCCACCACGACGTCATTGTCGCCGAGGTATTTCAGCGGCATGCCGACCACGACGAGCGCGAGCAGGCACACGCCGACGATCCACGCGATGATCCGGTAGCGGGTCAGGGCTCCCTGCACGATCCACGTCCTATTTCGTCGGCGTCGAGTGGCCGGGGTAGTCGACGGGGCGGGCGCCCGGATTGTCGGCCAGCCAGGTCAGGTAATCGTTGTAGGCCGCCAGCTCGGCGTCGTCCTCGGCCTGCGGGGCTCGGACGGCCACCCGGACCGGCCGGCCGACCGTAACAGGCCCGCCTGGGAGTCGTTCCGGCTCTTCGTCCGGTTTCGCGGCTGCTTTCTCGGGGTGCCGGGCGAGCTGCACCTCGCGCCACCACAGGAACGCGAAGAACCCGGCGAAGACCGGCCACTCGAACGTGTAACCCCAGCTGAGTGAGTTGCCCCCACTCGCGCGGCTGAACTGCCACCAGCCCAGCGCGAGGGACACCGTCACGGCGGCCAGGGCCAGGACATGCCGCGCTATCCACGCCGGCGTCCACAGCCCCTTCATGCCCACGAGAATACCGGCGACCCGATTGTGCTCCGCGTCACAACACCCTAAGGAATCGCGGGCGAGGGTCGACCGTTGAGAGCAGATGTCGGTGTGTCCAGTGTCCCCGGGCCTCACCACTAATGCCTTCACGGAATACCGTTCGGCTGGAGCCGTGTTGTGCCACTCGCCGAGAGGCGACATGCACACCGACGTCTTGTGGCAACGCCCCCGGGTTTACCCGGGGGCGTTGTTGTGTTTCGGGGGCCTTCCCGGGTGGGTATCAAGATCGTCATGACCCGCATACCCGGCAAGACCACCCGGTAGGGGCAACGAACTTCCGTGTCTGTCGATGGTCATGGCAATATGCGCCGGGTGTCTGCCCCGAATCGCCGGATTTCGTCCCCGCGGCGTGGTCCCGCCCGCCTGCTGAGCCGTCGTGCGCGCACCCGCAACGGTGTGCGTTCCGCGGCCCTGAACGGCCCGCACGCGGTCGAACTGGCCGGTCTCCTGCACGAGCTGTCGGTGCGGCTTCTCGGCGCGGAGAGCTTCGCTGCGGCCCTCGAGCGCCTGGCCGCCCACGCCTTCGACGCGGTGCCCGGCACGGTTCGCTGCTCGGTCACGCTGATCGGCGAGGGTGGGCCGCTGACCTGCACCGCGCACGGTGCCGCCGGGGAACGGCTGGACCAGCTCGGGCACGAGCTGAGCATCGGTCCCGGGCTCGACGCGGCCCGGACCCGGGCCCTCACCACGGCCGACGACCTGCCCGCCGACGAGCGCTGGCCGCAGCTCGCGGGGCCGGCCCGGGAGGCCGGGATCCACGCGGTGGTCGCCATCCCGCTGGACGTTCCGCGGGCCGAGGTCGGCGCGGTCAGCCTCTACCTGGATCGGACCGGTGCTCTCGCGCCGGATCTGCTGATCACCGCGATGGCCCTGGTCAACCACGCCGAGGTGCTGCTCGGTGAGCTGCGCCGGCGGGACCAGACGAGCACCGACGCGACCGTCGACCGGGCGGTCGGCGTGATCATCGCGCAGCGCGGCTGCGGGGTCCGCGAGGCCTACGACGTGCTGGGGGAGACCGCTCAGCGGCTCGGCCTGGACCGGCGAACCGTTGCCGACCGGCTGGTAGCGGCCGCGGCTGCCCGCAAAGGCTGAGAACGGCCGAAGCCGGGACCGCGTGGCGGCCCCGGCTTCGTTTCACGGTGCTCCGGGCGTACGCCCGAAGTGGTTGTTGAATCTCAGGTGTTGACCTTGTCGGTCAGCGGGCCGGCGCCCACCTCGCCGGGCACGCCGTCGCTGTTCTCGGCGGCCAGGATGTCGTCGGCCCGCTGCTGCTGGGCCGAGCGCTGGGAGAGCGGGATCTCCGGCAGGAAGAAGACCACGATCAGGCCGATCACCATGATCGCGAAGGCCATCAGGAAGACCACGTGGATGCCGTCCGAGAAACCGACCTTGAACGGGTGGGCCAGGACGTCGGTGAGCTTGTTGATCCACGAGGTGTCGCTCAGGTCGCTGCTGCCGCCGCCGGCGGTGGCCTGCTGCAGGATCTTCGCCTGGTCGGGGTTGGCGGCCAGGGCGGCCTGGAAGTCGGTGGTCGACTCGGCCGACTTGAACGCGTTGCCGATCTTGCCGGGAAGCACGTTGAACAGCACCGACAGGAAGACCGCGGTGCCGAGCGTGCCGCCCATCGAGCGGAAGAACGTCACCGAGCTAGTGGCCACGCCGATCTCCCGCGGGCCGACCGCGTTCTGCACCGCGGTGATCATCGGCTGCATGTTGCCGCCCAGGCCGAGGCCCATCACCACCATGATCAGCATGGTCTGCCAGAGCGGGGTGTCCGCGCCGATCAGGGCGAACAGGCCCAGCGCGACAAGCATCAGGGAGCTGCCGATGATCGGGAAGATGCGGTAACGGCCGGTGCGGGCGATGAGCTGACCGGCGGTGATCGAGCCGGCCATGATGCCGAACACGAACGGGATCATCTGCAGGCCGGCCATGGTGGCCGAGGAGCCCTTCACGATCTGCAGGTACAGCGGGACGGTCATCAGGCCGCCGAACATCGCCATGCCGAGGATGGTGCTGGAGGTGGCACCGACGGCGACCGTGCGGTTGCGGAACAGCCGCAGCGGCAGCAGCGCCTCGTCCTTGTAGGCCCGCTCGGCGAAGATGAACGCGACGATGCCGATCACGCCGACCGCGTAGCAGGCGAGCGCCCGGCCGGAGCCCCAGCCCCAGGCGCGGCCCTGCTCGGCCACGGTCAGCAGGGGCACCAGGCCGACGATCAGGCTGAGCGCGCCGGGCCAGTCGATCCGGTGGTCGGTGCGCTGGTGCGGCAGGTGCAGCACCCGGGCCACGACCGCCATGGCGGCGATGCCGATCGGCACGTTCAGGTAGAAGACCCAGCGCCAGCCGTCCACCCAGAGGATGGTGTCGGCGCCGGCGAAGAAGCCGCCCAGGATCGGGCCGATGACGCTGGCCGTGCCGAAGACGGCCAGGAAGAGGCCCTGGTAGCGGGCTCGTTCCCGGGGCGGCACGATGTCGCCGATGATGACCAGGGCCAGCGACATCAGGCCGCCGGCGCCGAGACCCTGGATCGCGCGGAACCCGGCCAGCTCGTACATGTTCTGGGACAGGCCGCAGAGCATCGAGCCGACGATGAAGATGCCGATCGCGAACAGGAAGAACGGCCGCCGGCCGTAGATGTCGGACAGCTTTCCGTAGAGCGGCGTGGAGATCGTCGACGTGATGAGGAACGCCGTGGTGGCCCACGCCTGCATGTCGAAGCCGTGCAGGTCGTCGGCGATCGTCCGGGTCGCGGTAGCCATGATCGTCTGATCCAGGGCGGCCAGGAACATGCCCATCATCAGGCCGCCGAGGATCGTCAGGATCTGCCGGTGGGTGAATTCCGCATTCGGCTTGGCAGCCGGTGGTGCGGCGGTTTCGGGGTTGCTCACGCGATCTCCCGTGCTGGTGTCGCGGCCGGCGCGCTGCGGAGGTGCGTCTCGACCGCCGTGTTGAATTCGGTGAAAAGTTCGATGAATGCCTCGACGCGCTCGGTCGGCCAGCTGCTGAGCGCCTCGGCGAGCATGTCCTCGCGGGCGTCGTGCAGTTGCCGGCAGGCGTCCAGGCCGGCCTCGGTGATCGCCAGTCGCGATGCCCGCCCGTCCTCCGGGTCGGCCTCGCGGCGGGCCAGGCCCGCCTTGACGAGTTGAGCGGTCTGCCGGCTGACCGTCGAGGGGTCGGCCTGCTTGACCTCGGCCAGGTCGGTCACGCGCATCGGGCCGTGGAAGCGCAGCGGGAAGAGCAGCATCAGTGCGGAGAACTCCGCGCCGAAGTCGCCCTTGTTGAGCATGCTCTTGGCCCGCGCGCCGAGCCGGAAGAACCGCACAAGTTCGTCGGCCAAACGACCCGGACCAGTAGCTCTGTCCGATTCATGCACGTGCGTTACCTGCCTGAGTGGCCTTGGGTGGATGCGTGCAGCGTACAACTGGTTGCGTGATGAACGCATCTCGGTTTTCTCGTGCGGAGAGTGACGCTCATCGCATCCGCCAGACGGTGGTCGCGAGCGTCTCGGCTTCCTCCAGCGCGGCCGGTACGGGCACGACGTACTCGGTCAGCGCAGTGAAGAGCCGCTCCGGGAAGTACCCCCGTCCGGGGTCGCCAACCAGGACATCGACCGAATTTCGGCGAGCCTCGCGAAGAATTTTGGTGATCGCGGGCGCGACCGCGGGGCTGTAGAAGACATCGCCGGCCAGAATTACCTCGGGACGATCCGGGGTGTCACTGACGGTGACCTGGTTGGCGGCGGCGTTGCGCTGGGCGGCCGCTACCGCGTCCGGGTTCAGGTCGGTGGCGGCCACGTGCGCGGCGCCGGCCCGGGCGGCGGCGATGGCCGCCACGCCGGAACCGCAGGCCAGATCGTGTACGCGTTTACCGGCCACGGTTTCCGGATGGTCCAGGACATATCGGGCCAGAGCCTGCCCGCCGGCCCAGACGAAGGCCCAGAACGGCGGGGGTACGTCGCTGCGGAACTCGCCGCCGGTGAGGTCGAACAGGCCGACCCGCTTCCCGGCCAGGTAGAGCGAGATCTCCGGAGCCAGCGGAACGGGGAGCAGGGTGGTCACCCCGCAAGTCTGTCAGTTGACCGGCGTGGCCTCGGCGCGCTGGGCGATCACGAGCTTGGCGCGGTATTCGCTGCGGGCCTCGGCGGCCCACGCGACGTCCTCGTCCTCCAGCAGCGGGCGGGTGGCCAGGAACGCGGCGGCGGTGAGCGGTTTCGCGGCCCGCGCGGCCGGGCGGCCCTCGGCGGCGGCGATGAGCTCCTCGAAGCGGGCCACGTCGACCCGGACCCGCTCGGGGTCGAGGCGCAGCCGGCCGCGGTGGCTGCCGATTACCGAGTCGCGGGAGCTTACGCCCGGTTCGAGGTGCTTCCGAAGAACCGACAAGTCGGCCTCAACGGACTTCTTGCTCGTGCCCAGCTGCTCGGCCAGCTCCGAGATGGACGCCTCGCCACGTAGCGCGAGCAGGGCGAGGAGGTGCCGTGGGCGCTCGCCGCCGAAGTCACGGCCCGCCAGGCGCTCGCCCCGAGTGCGAACCTCGATGCGGCCGAAGAGCTGGATGTCGAACATGAATCGAAACTCTGCGTCTGAGAGAGTTGACCGGCAAGCCCTAACGCGAGGGGGCCAGATCAACCGAAAGATTGGTGATCACGGCCGGTTAGCCTCATCCAGCCATCGGGCGTACCGGCGGAACGGATCCGGCCCGTCGCAGCGGCAGGCTGTTGGTAGGGCAAAGATGAGAGCCGGTACTCCGTAGACTTCCCGAGGTCCGTTCGGTTGAAAGGTGGCGCATGAACAACGGCGAAGCGATCAGCGTCCTCGTCGTCGACGGCCACCAGACGTTTGCCGAGCTGCTCGGACACGCTCTGGCCGGCCAGCCCGACCTGCAATACGTGGGGCACGCACGCACCGGTGCGGAAGCTCTGCAACTGGCCGCACAGCTCCAGCCCAATGTGATCCTTCTCGATCCGGAACTGTCCGATGCGGACGGTATTGCGATTGCTGAGCTGATTCGCGTACGGCAGCCCGACACGCGTGTGGTGATCCTCACTGCGAGCGATGAATCGGCTTTGGTCGGGCGCGCGACGGCGGCCGGCGCGGCGGGTTTCCTCTCCAAGAACGGTGCCCTCGGCGACGTGTTGAACGCGTTGCGCACCGCGCACGGCGGCGGCATGACCGTCTCCACCGACATCCTCGCCCGGCTGCTGCGCAGCACTACCCCGGTGGCCGCGCCGCGCGGTGGCGGCTTGACCGTCCGCGAGGACGAGGTGCTGCATCTGATGGCGGTCGGCCTGGACGCCCGGGCCATCGCCCGGCGGCTCGGCATCAGCCTGCACACCTGCCGGGGTTACGTGAAAGCGGTGCTGGCCAAACTGGGCGCGCACAGCCAGCTGGAAGCGGTCGCGATCGCCTCCCGGCGGGGCCTGCTCAGCCAGGATCGGCATTAACTCTAAGTAGTTGGCACCGGCACTCATCCGCGTGAACTTCAAATACGTACCTCTGTCGGGGTAGCCGGGTTGACCGGCGATAGCCGGGTTGACCGGCGATGCGACAGGGGAGACACGCTGTGGATCGAGAAGCAGCTGACGACGCGTCCGATGTGGCGGTGGCCGACCCGATGGCCACCGGCAACCGACGGGGCGGCAGGGAGGGTGACACCCTCTATCGCCGTCCGCCCGCACACCCGCCGGCTGATTCGACCACCGGCGGATCCTGGTTCACCGACGGCACCGACATGCCGTCCGAGGCCGAGACGGATTCCGGGGCCGCATCGTCGCGGGGCTCGGGTCGCGCCTCGTTCGGCTTCGGCGACGGACCGATCTCACCCAAGCGCTCGGCGCCCACGTCCGGGCCGCCCGCTTCCGCGGGGGCTTCCTCGGGAGGGTACGAGCCGCTGCCGTCGATGGCGTCCGACGACTTCTCCGGGTCCTTCGAGTTCTCGCCGACCTCGTCGCCGACCGCCGGGCAGCCGATCTCCGGGCCGCCGGCCTATTCGCCGCCGGCGTTCTCGCCGGCTTCGGCGGTTTCCCAGGACGACCTTCCGGTACGGCGACAGGACTCGCGGCGGCCCGCTCCGGCCGCCGTCCCGAACTGGCCTTCATCCGGATCCGGTGCGCTCCGCGGCCCGTCCGGTGCACTTCGCGCTCCCTCCGGCGAGATCGCCAGTTGGGGCAAGGACACCGGCGAACGCCGGGTCGTCCGGCACGATCGGGAACGGGAACCGGCCGCCGAGCCGGTTCCGGCCCCGCGGCAGTCACGCGCGGTCACCATCGGCATGATCGTGCTCAGTGCCATCGTGGTGCTGGCCGGCGCGGTGGTCGGCGTCGTCTACTTCTCCGGGTCCGACGAGAAGCTGGACGGGGTGCTGCAGTTGGGCGCCGGCGACCCCGGCAAGCGGACGGTGAGCGCGCCGCTCGACAACCGCACCAAGGCGAGCTTCGAACTGCTGGCCGGGGCCAACTCGGTGAAGGTGACCATCGGCGAGCTCGGCGACGACCTGTACCGGATCTCCACACCGGACGACGCCGGCTTCCTGCCCAACCCGACGATCCGCAACGACGACATCAAGCTGCAGGTCAGCAAGGACGGCGACGGGACCGGCGGGGAGATCGAGGTGGTCCTGGCGGCCAAGGTGCGCTGGGCGCTGCGGTTCTCCGGGTACGCCGAGAAGCAGGTCATCGACGTCAGCGGTGGGCAGATCAGTGGGCTGGAGATGGTCGCCGGGATGCGTACGGCCCAATTGACCCTGTCCCGCCCGACCGGAACCGTTCCGGTGAAGATCAATGGCGCGGTTGATTCGCTGATTTTGAAGTCGCCGGCCGCCAACCCGGTGCGGATCAAGGTCGGCGGCGGTGCCCAGACGGTGGTGGCCGGGTCGCGGACGCTCAAGGACGTGGCCGCCGGTTCGACGCTGACGCCGAAGGGCTGGGATGTCGCCAACCGGTACGACGTCACGGCCGGCGCCCGGATCACGTCACTGACGGTCGAGAACGCGTAAAGGGCCGGCCCTTCCAGGCCGGCCCTCTTTACCTCAGTTCAGGACAGAACACGCAGGCGGACCGTCTGCTCCATGTTGCGAAGCTGGTCGAGCACCTCGTCGCTGTAGCCACCGCTGATGTCGGTGATCAGGTAGCCGTACTCCCCGCGGGTGCTCAGCAGCTGACCCTCGACGTTCACCGCGTGCTGGGCCAGGATGCTGTTGACCTTGGCGAGTACGCCCGGGGTGTTGAGGTGGACGTGCACGATGCGGCTCATGCCGTCCTGCTCGGGCAGCGCCACCCCCGGCAGGTTGACGCTCAGCGTCGTGTTGCCGTCCTCCACGAAGTGGACCAGCTTGTTGGCCACGAAGTCGCCGATGTCGGACTGCGCTTCCTCCGTCGACCCGCCGATGTGCGGGGTGAGGATGACGTTGGGCAGGCCGCGCAGCTCGGAGACGAACTCGTCGCCGCGGCCCTTCGGCTCGGTCGGGAAGACGTCCACGGCCGCGCCGGCCAGGTGGCCGCTGGCCAGGGCGTCGCGCAGGGCCACGTGGTCGACCACGATGCCGCGCGAGAGGTTGAGGAACAGCGAGCCGCGCCGCATCCGCCGGAACTGGTCGGCGCCGAAGAAGCCGAGGTTGCCCGGCCGGCCGTCCACGTGCAGCGTGACGAAGTCACAGGTCTCCAGCAGCTCCTCCAGCGAGGCGCAGCGGTGGGCGTTGCTCAGCGCGAGCTTGTCGGCCGTGTCGTAGAAGGACACGTGCATGCCCAGGTTCTCGGCGAGGACCGAGAGCTGGGTGCCGATGTTGCCGTACCCCACGATGCCGAGCCGGCGGCCGCGGATCTCGTGCGCGCCGTCCGCCGATTTGTCCCAGACACCCTCGTGCATGAGCGCGTTCTTCTCGGTGAGCCGGCGGGTCATCGAGATGATCTCGGCGATGGCGAGCTCGACCACCGAGCGCGTGTTGGAGAACGGCGCGTTGAAGACGGCGACCCCGCCGGCCGACGCGGCGTGCAGGTCGATCTGGTCGGTGCCGATGCAGAACGCGCCCACCGCGACGAGACTGTCGGCGGCCTCCAGCACCTTCGCCGTGACCTGAGTCTTGGACCGGATGCCGAGCAGGTGCACGCCCTGGATCCGCTCGATCAGCTCCACCTCGTCCAGCGCGTTGCGCACGGACTCGACGGAGTACCCCTCGGCTTCCAGCCGGGTCACCGCGTCGCGATGAATGCTCTCCAGCAGGAGGACTCGCACCTTGGCCTGGTCGATCATCGTGTTCCGTTCCGTGTGAGGATTTTTCGGCGGTCCGGGCCGCCACGCCGAAGCCCAGACATCCCAGACTAATGCGCGGTCGGGCCTGGTCCGGGCAGGTGTGCCGGACCTCCCATCTGGTGCGATCGCCGTATCCATTTATACGGCCCTGGGAGGTTTTCGGATCAGAGGCGTTCGCGCAACCAGGGCCGCAGGGCGTCGGCCTGCCTCCGCTGGAAGGCGCGCACGGTGGGGATCGCGGGCGGCGGCGGCAGGCGGCAGATGTGCTCGAAATAGCCGACCAGGCCGGCCAGGAAGTCGGTCACCACGGCCGGGTCGACGGTGTCCAGGGCCCGCGCCGGATCGCCGCCGTGCACGTAGACGTTGACGCCGAGAAGCAGCCGGTCGACCCACTCGGGCCCGTTCGCGCCCCACGGCCAGTCGACGATCACCACCCGGCCGTCGTCGTGGCGAACCAGCATGTTGTCGGCCCGGATGTCGCAGTGCACGAGGGTGTTTCCGCTGCTCAGGGCGTCGAGCGAGCGTTTCGCGGCGGTGGCCAGCTCGGGCAGCCGCCCGGCCAGCCACGGGTCGAGGTCGGCGGGCGGGTCGGCGGCGATCCGGTCCCACGAGGCGAAATCCTCGGCGAAGCGTTCCGCGGTCGTCGGCAGATCGCCGACCGGCGACGGGGTGACGGCGGCGGCCAACTCGGTGAGCGCGGCCAGGGCCGCGTCGAATTCAACTTCCACCCAGGGGGTACGGGGTTGGGCGCCGTCGACGTCCTCGAGGACCAGGACCACCCAGTCATCGTCGTCGAACGCGCCCAGCAGCTGCGGGACCGGAGCGGTGCGGGGCAGGGCGGTGCTCACCCGGGTCTCCATCCGGGCCAGCTCGGCCGAGCGGCTGTTGATCGCCGGGTGCACCGCCTTGACGAAGGCTCTCCGGCCGGTCTCGGTGGTGACCCGATCGGCGGTGCCGGGGGAGAAGCCACCCCGTTGCGACACGGCCGTCTCGACCCGGCCGCCACCGACAATCGTCTCGATCCGGAAACGAACCGCCGCCGGCAGGTCGAGCCAGCCGATCCGGGTATGGGGCGTGTCCGTCATGCCCACGATCGTGGCAGTGCTGGTCCGCGTACCGAAAGGCATTTTCGGTCTTGTACCGCGACTGACGCAGATGGATTTACACCGTGCGGATGACGCCAAGATCCCAGGAAATCGAGAGGCTGAGACGGGGGTACGTGAGGCAAGCTCAAAGAGGGGTGTTTATGGCTTCGCTCGGTTGGGCTGTCACGCTGTCTGTTTTGTCCGCGGCGAGTTATGCGGGGGCCGCCGTCGCACAGGAACGTCTGGCCAAGAACGGCCAACGGGGTCTGGCCCGCTGGGTGGTGGCGCTGGTGCTCACGGCGGGCGGGGTCGGCCTGCACGTGATCGCCCTGAACTTCGGCACGGTCGCGGTGGTCCAGGCCCTGGGCACGCTGACCCTGCTGTTCGCCCTGCCCATCTCGGCACTTCGATATCGCACCAAGATAAGCATCCCGGCGTGGATAGACGCCGGTCTGACCGTCGCTGGACTGTGCCTGATCATGTCGCTCTCGGTGGAGTCCGCCGGACCGTCCCTGCTCACCTCGGCCGACGCCCGCTATCTCGCGCTGATCACGCTGATCCTGGTGGTCGGGCTGGTCGGGGCGGCCACCACGGCCGGCCCCCGCACCAGGGCGATGTTGCTGGCGGCCGCCGCGGGGGTGGCCTTCGGCATCTCGTCGGTCCTGTCCAAGGCCGTGATGGCGGCCTTCACCGACGACGGCCTGGAGAACGTCTCCATGGTCCAGGCCGGCCTGGTCGTGCTGCTCGGGATCGGCGGCTACGTCCTGAGCCAGCTCTCCTACCGGGGCGCGGGCCTGGCCGCGCCGCTGGCCACGGTGAGCGTCGCCAACCCGATCGTGGCCGCGATCGCCGGCGTGGTCGTCTTCCACGAGACCTTCCGCTTCGGCACCGAGGGCCGTGTCGTCGTCGCCGTGGCCGCCATCGTGATGACCCTGGGCGTGATCGGTCTGGCCCGCCGCACCACCGTCCCCACCGAAACCGCCGCCGCCCCAGCCGACCAGGCCGTGCCGGCCGCTACCTAGAGGGCTCGCGGGAGGAGCACCGTGACGATCAGGCCGCCCTCGTCGCGGGCGGTGGCCGTCACCTGGCCGCCGTGCGCCTTGGCCACCGCTCGGACGATCGACAGGCCCAGGCCGGCGCCCGGGGAGTGCAGGCGTTCTTTGCCGTATCGGTGGAACGGCTCGAAGAGGCCGGCGACCTCGTAGCGGGGGATGGCCGGGCCGGAGTTGCTCACCTCGAGGATCACCCAGCCGTCCGGGCGGATTCCGGTGCGGACCCGGACCCAGCCGTTCTGCGGGATGTTGTGCCGGATGCCGTTCTCCACCAGGTTCTGCACCAGGCGTTCCAGGAGCACGGGGTTGCCGGCCACCGCCGCCTCGGCCGGTTCGGCAATCACCTTCACCGTGTCGGAGACGGCCACGTGGTCGACGATGTCGGCCAGGTCTACATAGGAGCGTTCGGAGACCGGGCGGTCCGACTGGGCCAGCAGGAGCAGGCCGTCGATCAGCCGGCCGTGCCGGTCGTTGATCGTCAGCAGGGTGGTGCCCAGCTGCCGGACCTCCTCCGAGACCCCGTCGGGAGTGAGGGCGACCTCCAGCAGGGTGCGGTTCAGGGTCAGCGGGGTGCGCAGCTCATGGGAGGCGCTGGCGATGAAGCGGCGCTGGCCGTCGAAGGAGTGGTCGAGGCGGGCCAGCATCACGTCGAAGGTGTCGGCCAGTTCTTTTATCTCGTCGGTCGGGCCGGTCAGGGCGATGCGTTCGTGCAGGCCGCGGTCGGCGTCGGGGGCGGTGGCTATCCGCCGGGCGGTCGCGGTGATCTGGTGCAGCGGCTGGAGCATCCGGCCGGCGATCAGCCAGCCCAGGGCGATCGCGGCCGCGCTCACCACGGCCAGCGCGATCAGGCCCTGGGTCAGCAGGGTGTGCAGGGCGGTGTCCTGGGTGCCGGTGATGATCTTCTCGACCGCCTGCGGGCCGGGGCCGTTGTCCGGGGTCAGCGTCTCGGACCGGGAGAAGGAGGCCTCGCCGGCCACCGCGGTCGGCAGGCGCTGCTGCACCAGCACGTAGGTGACGCCCAGCAGCACCATGCCGGCCAGCACGAACAGGCCACCGTAGACCAGGGTCAGCCGGGTGCGGACGGTGAGTTTCATGGAATTCGGTACCCCACTCCCGGCTCGGTGAGCACCACGGGCGGTTCACCCAGCTTCCGGCGCAATTTCAAAATCGTCATGCGTACGGCGTGGGTGAACGGATCCGCGTTCTCGTCCCAGGCCTTCTCCAGCAGCACCTCGGCCGACACCGCGGTGCCGTCGGCGCGCAGCAGCTCGGCCAGCACCGCGAACTCCTTACGGGACAGCGGAACGTAGCGTCCGCCCCGGTGGACCTCGCGGCGATGCGGGTCGAGGCTGATGCCGGCCCGGCGCAGGATCGGCGGGGCGGCCGGGCGGGACCGCCGGCCCAGCGCGGTGACCCGGGCGGAGAGCTCGCGGAAGGCGAACGGCTTGGGCAGGTAGTCGTCGGCGCCCAGGGACAGCCCGGTGACCCGGTCGTCGATGCCGGCCGCGGCGGTCAGCATCAGCACCCGGGTCTCGCCCTGGGTGACGATGACCCGGCACACGTCGTCGCCGTGCACCGCGGGGATGTCGCGGTCCAGCACCACCACGTCGTAGTCGTTGACGCCGAAGCGTTCCAGGGCGGCCGCGCCGTCGTACGCCACGTCCACCGCGTGGGCCTCGTGGCGCAGACCCTGAGCCACCGCGTCGGCCAGCAGCGGCTCGTCCTCGACCACCAGGATGCGCATGCCTCTCATCGTGCCGCGCGCGGGCGTCAATTGGGCGTCACGTTTTTTCGTGACGGTGGGGAAACCGGTCGATCGCTGTACTTCGTCCCGTGGCGGCCGACCGGCCGCCGGTGAAGGAGACGACGATGCGAACCCGGACGGTCGCGGCGCTCGCCCTCATGTCGGCCCTTGTGGTCGCCGGGTGTGGGCGTACCACGTCGAACGATCCGCAGGTGGCGAGCGCACAGACCGGCACCGCCAAGCCGAGCGCCAGTGCCAGCGTGTCCACCTCGCAAGACCCGGACTCGGACGTGAAGTTCTCGCAGTGCATGCGGGACCAGGGCCTCAGCTGGTTCCCCGATCCGTCGGGCGGCAAGATGGCGGTCGTCGAGCCCCCGGGCGTCGACCGCTCGAAGGTCGAGGCGGCGCAGGAGGCCTGCAAGAAGTACCTGCCGAACGGTGGCGTGCCGCCGAAGGCGAGTGCCGAGGACCTCGAACGGTCGCGCAACATGGCCAAGTGCATGCGGGAGAACGGCGTGCCGAACTTCCCGGACCCGCAACCGGATGGCGGGATCGCCATCGACGCCACCAAGTTGGGCACCGGGCCGGGCGACCCGACCTTCGACAAGGCCGAGAAGGCCTGTTCGAAGTACGTGCCGGAGGGCGCCCAGAAGCGCACGTCGGTCGGCGGTGGTACCGACGATCGCGGCACCGTGGTCGAGAGGGAAGCCCCATGAGCGCCCGGCGGACCGCGGGAATCGTGGCCGGGGTGGTCGCGGTCGGGGCGGTGGCCACCGCGGTCACCGTGTTCAACCTGCCCGACCCGTCCGGGAACAGCGCCGGGGCCAGCGACAACACCACGCCCACCACAGCCGAGATCGCCCGGGAGACGCTTGTCGACCGGGAGACCCACGACGGCACCCTGGGCCACGGCCTGACCAGCACGCTCGCCGCCAAGTCGAACGGGACGGTGACCTGGCTGCCGAACTCCGGCGCGTTGGTCAAACGGGGGCAGACCCTTTACAAGATCGACAACAAGCCGGTGGTGCTGCTCTACGGCACGCTGCCGTCCTATCGGACGCTCGCGCCAGGGGTCAAGGGCGCGGACGTGAAGCAGTTCGAGAAGAACCTCTGGGCGCTCGGCTATCGCGGATTCACTGTCGACAGCACCTATTCGTCGTCCACCGCCGCCGCAGTCGAGGACTGGCAGGACGACCTCGGACTCAGCGAGACCGGCCGGGTGGAGACCAGCCAGATCGCCTACGCCGCGACCGCGATCCGGGTCGACTCGGTCACCGCCGAGAACGGTTCCGCCGCGATGAGCGGCACGGAACTGCTGAAGTACGCCGGCACCGTGCTGGTCGCCACGGTGAAGATGACGATGGCCTCGCAGCGGCTGGCCAAGCCGGGTGCCGCGGTCCAGGTCGAGATGCCCGACGGCAAAAAGATCAACGGCAAGATCATCAAGGTGGGTACGACGGTGCAGGAGGGCCAGGGCGACCAGCCGGACACCACTCTGCTCGAGGTGACGATCGGCTTCTCCGGCGCCCCGACCGGCCTGGACGAGGCGTCGGTGGCCGTCTACTTCACGTCGTCGGAACGCAAGAACGTGCTTACCGTGCCGGTCGGGGCGCTGCTCGCGCTGGCCGAGGGCGGTTACGGCGTGCAGGTCGTCGACGGCAGCACGACCCGGATCGTCGCGGTCGAGACCGGCCTGTTCGCCGACGGCAAGGTCGAGGTCACCGGCCCGGGCCTGGAGGACGGCACCAAGGTGGGGGTGCCGGCATGAGTCAGGTGATCGAGCTGTCCGGGGTCACCAAGAGTTACCCGGGTGGCGTGACCGCCGTACGGTCGGTGGATTTGTCCGTGGAGTACGGCGAGCTGGTGGCGATCGTCGGTCCATCGGGGTCGGGCAAGTCCACCATGCTGCACCTGATCGGCACGCTGGACCGGCCGTCCGAGGGCCGGGTGAAGATCGACGGGCACGATGTGGCGACGCTCAGCGACCGGCAGCTGTCGGCGCTGCGGGCCCGCCGGATCGGCTTCGTCTTCCAGCAGTTCCACCTGGCGCCGGGGCGGGACGCGGTGGCCAACGTCGCGGACGGGTTGCTTTACGCAGGCGTACCGAAAAGGGAGCGGGAGTGGCGCG
Organism: Paractinoplanes tereljensis; assembly: GCF_016862435.1. Taxonomy (GTDB): domain Bacteria; phylum Actinomycetota; class Actinomycetes; order Mycobacteriales; family Micromonosporaceae; genus Actinoplanes; species Actinoplanes tereljensis. Next base: position 3,101 of record NZ_BOMY01000011.1, on the reverse strand, counting down.
CGGAGGCCGCGTTGGTCCGGGTCGGCCTGAGTGACCGGCTCACCCACCGTCCGCACCAGCTCTCCGGCGGCGAGCGGCAGCGAGTCGCCATCGCCCGCGCGGTGGCCGGGGATCCGGCCGTGCTGCTCGCCGACGAACCCACCGGGAACCTCGACTCGGTCTCCGGGGCCGGGGTGGTGGAACTGCTGCGCGAGTTGAACGCGACCGGCACCACCGTCCTGGTGATCACCCACGATCACGAGATCGCCGGAAGCCTGCCCCGGCAGGTGCCGATGCGGGACGGGGAGGTGGTCTGAGTGTCACTCACTCCGGCCCGGCTGCGCCCGTCCGACCTGCTGCGCCTGGGCGGCACCGGGCTGCGGGCGAGACCGCTGCGCGCGGTGCTGTCGGCACTCGGGATCGCGATCGGCATCGCGGCGATGACCGCGGTGGTCGGGATTTCGGCGTCCAGCCAGGCCGACCTCGATCGGGCCCTGGCCGCGCTGGGCACCAACATGCTGACCGTGACGCCGGGGCAGACGATGTTCGGCAAGAATTCCGACCTGCCGGACACCGCGGTGCCGATGATCCGGCGGATCGGCCCGGTGCTGTCGGCCACCGCGACCGGGTCGGTGGACGACGTGAACGTCTACCGCACCGATCGGATCCCGGCCGGGCAGACCGGCGGCCTGGCCGTGCTCGCCGCCGACCTGGGCCTGCTCAAGACGGTCGGCGCCGCGCTGTCCGGCGGCGCCTGGCTGAACGCCGCCACCGCCCGGTACCCGGCGGTGGTCCTCGGTTCGGACGCGGCCCGCCGGCTCGGCCACCCGCCCACGGTCTATCTGAACGGTCGGGTGTGGACCGTGCTCGGGGTGCTCGATCCGGTGCCGCTGGCGCCCGAGCTGAACTCGGCGGCCCTGGTCGGCTGGTCGGCGGCGGCCACCTACCTGGGCTTCGACGGGCACCCGACCACGGTCTACGCCCGGGCGATCGAGTCGCAGGTGGAGGCGGTCCGGAACGTGCTTGGGCCGACCGCCAACCCGCAGCAGCCGAACGAGGTGAAGGTGTCCCGGCCGTCCGACGCGCTCGTCGCGCAGCGCACGGCGAACGCCACCTTCACCGCCCTGCTGCTGGGACTGGGCGCGGTGGCGCTGCTGGTGGGCGGCATCGGCGTCGCGAACACCATGGTGATCTCGGTGCTGGAACGGCGGGCGGAAATCGGCCTGCGGCGGTCGCTGGGCGCGACCAAGGGGCAGGTACGCACGCAGTTCGTCACCGAGTCACTGCTGCTGTCGCTGCTCGGCGGGGCGGCCGGGGTGCTGCTCGGCTATCTGGTCACCGGGGCGTATTCGACCACCCAGAAGTGGCCCACCGTGGTGCCGTTGTGGGCCCTGGCCGGCGGGGTCGGCGCGACCGTGGTGATCGGCGCGATCGCGGGCCTCTATCCGGCGATTCGAGCGGCGCGATTGGCGCCGACCGAGGCACTGGCCGCCAGCTGAATTCGATTTTGGGCACGGCTTGGCGCCGGCCGGAACAATTCCGGCCGGCGCCTTCCCTTTCGTTCTAGGGGCAGTTCTGCCAGGCGAAGTGGTAAATGGTGTTCAGAGCGCCGTCGGTCGAGTCCATCGAAATGAAGCTCGTGGTCTTCTTGGGGTCGGAAGTGCCGGCCGCCACCCGCAGTTCCGTGTTGATGTTGAGATTGCGCAGCGCGCCACAGGGCGACCAGACCATCGACGCGATCGGGATCTCGTCGCTGTTCTGCCAGTCATCGCCCAGCGGGCCGGCGTAGTTGTGGGTCACGAACGCGGTCTGCGACTGGCCCTGGAAGTAGTAGTTCGCCTTCTGCAGGGCGGTCGCGCCCGCTTCGAGGGAGGCGAACCCGCGGTAGTCGACCTTGCTGATCGCGTAGGTGAAGCCGCTCGGGACGTGCACGACGATGTTGAGCTGGCAGTTCTTCCGCCAGTCGGTGGACGTCGCGCCGATCCCGACCAGTGCCGTGTACTGCGAGTACGTCACGGTGAAGGCCGTGTTGTCGGGGGACACCGCGACCGCCGCCGTGCCGGCCGGGCAGCCCGAACCGTTGACCGTCACCACGTCGATGACGATCCGGTCGGTGGGTGGTGGGACGGGTAGATCGAGATAGCCGACCGCGGATGCCGGACCGGCTATCAAGGCCGATGCGAACACCCCCAGCATGGCGCAGAAAATGTACAACGCCTTTCGCATTTGGACTCCTTCCAGAAAAGGCCCCAGCGACCTCTCGGGATGCGGGTCACGGTAGACATTTCATAGATGAGCGTCAATGCGTTGATTTGATCAGACCTTTGATAAGCAAACTAATTAACACTTGTTGAGTGCTCGCGAGGGAGGCTAGCATTCGATCGCTTCATACATATCGATCAATGTCTAATACCTTGGATCGCCGAGGAGGGAACCCCGATGACCTTCAGGCTGGCCGCACTCGCCTCCGCCACCGTGCTCGCCGCGCTGTCCCTGTCCGGGCCGGCCCGGGCCGACACCGTGCTCACCCCGCCCAGCGGTCAGGTCACGCTCGACGTGCAGACCGTCAACGGCTCCGGCTGCCCGGCCGGCACCGCGTCGGCCGCGATGCAGTCCGACAACACCGCCTTCAAGATTTCCTACTCGCAGTACCTGGCCGAGGACGGCGGAACCACCGACCCCACCGCCTTCCGGAAGAACTGCCAGGTCAACGTGCTCGTGCACATCCCGCAGGGGTTCACCTTCGCGATTGCCCGGGCCGATTACTGGGGCAAGATGCACCTGGAAACCGGGGCCACCGCGCTGGAACGGGCCAACTACTACTTCCAGGGCTCGTCCGACAACAACTACGTCGACCACCCGTTCACCGGGCCGTACGACGGCAGCTGGCGGGCCACCGACATCACCGAGACCGCCGATCTGGTCTGGGCACCCTGCGGGGTCACCCGCAGTCTCAACATCAACACCGAGCTGCGGGTCTACGCGGGCACCTCGACGCGGCGCAGTTACATCTCGATGCGCGCCTCGGACGGCGAGGTCTACACCCTGGTCCAGTTCCAATGGAAGCAGTGCTGACGCTGGGGCGGTCAGCACTTCACGGCGGCGGGCGGCGCATCTGCGCC
>NZ_BOMY01000010.1 GCF_016862435.1 Paractinoplanes tereljensis | reverse complement strand
ATCTGCGCCGCCCGCCGTTGATCTATGGCGCGCCCGGCAGGATTCGAACCTGCGACCGACGGATTAGAAGTCCGTTGCTCTATCCGCTGAGCTACGAGCGCTGGCCACGGACATCCTAAGCGGTCGCGGAATCCTTGTCGTCCGCCTTGTCCTCCGGTGCCGGTGGTACCTCGATCTCCGGGGTTCCGGGTGCCGGGACGAAGGCGTCCACCCAGCGGCCCAGTTCGCGGAACACCTCCGCGCGCACGTCCTTGCCGGAGAGCGTCAGGTCGTGCATGCCGCCGTCGAAGCGGGCGATCGTCACCCGCGGCCCCAGGCCCGGCGCCCAGCGCGCGATGTGCTCGACGTCCAGCACCGCGTCGGTCAGGCGGACGTCCTCCGACCAAGCGCGGCCCCGGAACGTGCGGGTCGAGCAGGCCACCAGCACCGGAGCGTCGATGGACAGGCCGGCCCGCAGCCGGCTCTGGCCCCGGCGGATCGCCCGCAGCCAGCCGGCCGTCACCGGGAAACTCTCGATCGGCTTCCAGGCCAGGTCGTATGTCCACTCGCCACGGTGGTCGCTGTGCAGGCTCTCGCCGTACACACTCAGGCCGGCGGTGGGGATTTTCCGGTACGGGGTGCGGCCGCTGACGCTCAGCAGCGCGGACATCAGCGGGCGCTTGACCAGCCACGGGATGTTGAAGTCGAAGAACGGGCTGTTCAGGAACAGGCCGTCGACGATGCCCCGATCCTGCCGGGAGTGCGACCAGAGCGCCGTGATCAGGCCGCCGGTGGAGTGGCCGGCCACCAGCATCTGGTCGTGGCCGTCCTCCTCCCGGATGATCCGGGCCGCCTCGTCCAGTTCCGGGTAGTAGTCGGTCAGGCTGCGGGCGAAGTTCGGCGTCTGGTGCGGGAGCAGGCTCCGGCCGTACTTACGCAGGTCGAGGGCGTAGAAGTCCCAGCCGCGCTCGACGAAGAAATCGGCCAGATGTGTCTGAAAGAAGTAATCCACGAAGCCGTGCACATAGAGCACAGCGCGGCGGCTCGGTTGGTCACCACGGCGGCGCACCAGGGTAGCGACCACCGGACCCTCGTCGTCGGTGCCCAAATCGATGGTGTGCCGCTCGTAGGGCGGTCCCAGGACGTCGATCTCCACAGCGTCAGGCTACCCATGCGTAGGCCGTCGTCATACCAGATCCGTCGGCCCAGCGGCCGATATCCCCAATCCACAGGCCGACGATCAAGATCCCCCAGCGGTACGCCGGTGCCGAGATGCTCGCCCCTCAAACGTCCCAACCCTGGAGGGCAAAAGTGTTCGACACGAACCTGGTAATCGTGGGCAACGTGCTCACGGCACCCGAGTGGCGGCGGATCGCCAGCACCGGATCGCTGGTGGCCAACTTCCGGGTCGCCTCCACGTCCCGGCGCTTCGACCGGGACAACAACCGCTGGATCGACGGCAACAGCCTGCGGGTCCGGGTCAGTGCGTGGCGCCGGCTGGCCGAGGGGGTCGCGGCGTCGCTGGCGGTGGGTGACCCGGTGGTCATCTACGGCCGGCTCTTCACCCGCGACTGGACCGACGAGGACAACAACCCGCGGGTCTCCTACGAGATGGAGGCGATGTCGATCGGTCACGACCTGGCCCGCGGCCGGGGGAAGTTCTTCCGGCACAAGGCCGCCCAGGTCGTCGCGGTCGAGGACGCCGAGTCGGAGGCGATGGTGACCGGCGAGCTGTCCGAGCCGGTGCCGGCCGAGGAGATCCCGATCGGCTTCGGCGACGGGCTGCCGCTCTCGATCGAGGAACCGCCGACCTTCGCCGAGCCGCTGCCTTTGGAGGTGCCGGCCGCGCCTTCGGCCGCGCCTTCGGATTCGCCTTCGGGTTCGCCGGCGGAAGAGGATGACCTCACGCTCGAGGTGGAGCGGCTCGTCGCGGAGCAGCCGGCGGCCGCGCGCCGGTCCCGGCGGCCGAAGCGGGAGCCGGTGGCGGCCTGATTCACCCCCTCGAACGGGGTGGCCCGATCGTCGGTTGGGATCGGGCCACCCGGAGGACCCGCCCGGTTGGTCCGGTCCGGGGTCGGGCGGGCAGACTGAACCAGTGCTGTTGAAAGAGATCCGCGCGATCGCAGGCGAGACGCTGGTGCTTTCGCCGCACGACCAGGACGCCGAGCTCGCCAACACCAGCTGGTTCGGCGCTCCGCCGCACGAGCGCATGGGCTTGACGTCGGACGAGGTGGTGGCCGCCTTCGAGGAGACCGCCGAACTGCTGCGCGACCAGGTGTCGGCCGCGAAGCAGGCCGGGCCGGTCACGTTCTACGTCTGGCACGACGGGGAGGCCGGGCAGTTGCGCTGTTCGACCCGCACCTGCGGGCAGGACGCGTTGCCGTTCGGCTCGCCCTACCGGGCCACCAGCGACCTGCACCCGATCGTCACCGAGTTCCTGGTGGATCGGGCGCCGGGCGCCATCGCCTGGGGTCAGCTGGAGCCGGTGCCGTTCGAACCCGGGCCGGATGCCGATGAGCAGCCGGTGTGGGTCTGCGACCTGTGCCCGTGAAAGCGGACGCGGCCGGGCTGCTCGCCGGGTTTCTGCTCGACGCGGTGCTCGGTGATCCACGCCGGTTCCACCCGGTCGCCGGTTTCGGCACGGCGGCTGGCGCGCTCGAGAAGAAGGTGTATGCGCCGGACCGCCGGTCCGGTGCCGTTTTCACGGCCGTCGCCGTCGGCGGGCCCGCACTGCTGGGGCTCGCCGGGGCGGCGGCCACCCGGCGGCGCCCGGTCGCCCGGGCGGCCCTGGTGGCGGCCACGACCTGGACCGTGCTCGGCGGCCGCACCCTGCGGCGCGAGTCGCGGATCATGGCGGGCCACCTGGACCACGGTGACCTGCCCGCGGCCCGGGGCCGGCTCAACCATCTGTGCGGGCGGGACCCGTCGACGCTGGACTCGGCCGAGCTGGCCCGGGCCACTGTCGAGTCGGTCGCCGAGAACACCTCGGACGCCGTGGTGGCGCCGCTGATCTGGGGTGGCCTGCTGGGGCTGCCGGGCCTGCTGGCCTACCGGGCGGCGAACACACTGGACGCCATGGTCGGGCACCGCTCGGCGCGGTACGCCCGGTTCGGCACCCCCTCGGCCCGGCTCGATGACCTGCTCAATCTGGCTCCGGCCCGGCTGACCGGGCTGCTGACGATCGCGGTGTCGCCGATCGCCGGCGGGCGGCCGAAAGAGACGCTGCGAGTCTGGAAGCGGGACCGCAACGATCACCCGTCGCCCAACGCCGGGCAGTGCGAGTCGGCCATGGCCGGGGCGCTCGGGGTGCGGCTCGGTGGGCGAAACGTCTATTTCGGACGCAGCGAGGTGCGGCCGTTCCTCGGCGACGGGCCGCGGCCGTCGGCCGTGCACCTGCGCCGAGCCGCCCGCGTCTCGGGGGCGGTCGGTGCGGTGGCCGCGGTGCTCGCGGCCGGGATCGCCTGGGCGCGTTCATGACCGGCGGCCTGCTCGTGGCCGGCACCACCTCGGACGCCGGCAAGAGCGTGCTGACCGCCGGGATCTGCCGCTGGCTGCACCGGCGCGGGGTCCGGGTGGCGCCGTTCAAGGCGCAGAACATGTCCAACAACTCGGCCGTGGTGGTCGGCCCGGACGGGCGCGGCGGGGAGCTCGGCCGGGCCCAGGCGATGCAGGCGGCGGCCTGCGGGCTGGCACCGGAGGTGCGGTTCAACCCGGTGCTGCTCAAGCCGGGCAGCGACCGGTCCAGCCAGGTCGTGCTGCTCGGCGAGGTGGTCGGCACGGTCACCGCCCGCAACTACCGCGCGATGCGTGAGCGACTGGCGGAAACCGCCTTCGAGACGCTGGCCGGCCTGCGGAAAGACTTCGACGCGGTGATCTGCGAGGGGGCCGGCAGCCCGGCCGAGATCAACCTGCGGGACGGCGACTTCGTCAACATGGGCCTGGCCCGCGCGGCCGGCCTGCCCGCGATCGTGGTCGGCGACATCGACCGGGGCGGCGTGTTCGCGGCCCTGTTCGGCACCGTCGCCCTGCTCAGCCCGGAGGACCAGGCGCTGGTCAGCGGCTTCGTGATCAACAAGTTCCGGGGCGACCTCGGCCTGCTGCAACCGGGGCTCGACATGATCACGGCGACGACCGGGCGGCCGGTGCACGGCGTCCTGCCGTTCCACCCCGACGTCTGGCTCGATGCCGAGGACTCGCTCGCCTACGGGCGCACGCTCGGCCGGCCCGCCGCGCCGCGCGGCCGCGAGTGGCTGCGGGTGGCCGTGGTGCGACTGCCGCGCATCTCCAACGCCACCGACGCCGAGGCGCTCGCCGCCGAACCGGGCGTACGGGTGCATCTGACCGTCGAACCCGGCGATATCGTCGACGCCGACCTGGTCGTGCTGCCCGGGTCGAAAGCGACCGTCAGTGACCTCGGCTGGCTGCGGGAGCAGGGTCTCGACCAGGCGATCCGGCAGCACGCGGCGGCCGGGAAGCCGCTGCTGGGCATCTGCGGCGGCTTCCAGATGCTGGCCCGCAGCATCGACGACGAGGTGGAGAGCGGCGTCGGCACGGTCGACGGTCTCGGGTTGCTGCCGGTCGACATCGCCTTCGCCGCCCGCAAGACCCTGGCCCGGCCGGCCGGGGACGGGCTGGGCGCGCCGGTGCGCGGCTACGAGATCCACCATGGGTACGTCCTGGCCGGTGACGTCGAGCCGCTGCTGCACTACGCCGACGGGCGCCCCGAGGGGGCGGTGGCCGGCAACGTCTTCGGGACGCACTGGCACGGCACCTTCGAGAACGACGAGTTCCGCCGGCGGTTCCTGGTCGAGGCCGCCCGGCTGGCCGGGCGGCACGGGTTCACGGTGGCTCCGGACACCCGGTTCGCGGCCGTCCGGGAGCGGGCCCTCGACGTGCTCGGCGACCTGGTCGAGGAACACCTGGACACCGCCGCCCTGTGGCGCCTGATCGAGCAGGGCCCGCCGGTGGACCTGCCGTTCGTCCCGCCGGGCGCCCCCTCAGGGCGGGTGTCGGAGTAGGACCGGGCTGCGGCGTGGCCCAGCCGCCGCCTGGCCGCACGGCGCGAACACCCGAATACAACCCCGGTATTCGGGCGCCCGCGCCGCACACCCAGACGACACCTGGGCCTCGCCTCGCTTCGGCCCTACTCCGACACCCGCCCTGGCGTTGCGTTCCCGGCGTACCGTCGACGGAGGTGTCCGACAGCTCAGAGGCGGGGATTCATGACCGACGAGGAAAGCCGTCCGGTACGCCGGCGGGTCACGCTCACCGGAATCAGCTCGCGGGCCTGGGAACACCCGGCCGACCGCGGCGCACTTACCGCGCTGCGTGAGCTGCGTGGCTTCGACGACCTGGTGAAAGCGTTCTTCGGCATGTGGAACGAGCGCGGTTTCCGCCTCCAGTTCCTGGCCGGCGCGATCCGGGTCGACCACCGGCAGTACCCACGGGTCTATCAGCGCTTCACCGAGGCGGCCGGCGCCCTCGACGTGGCCGAGCTGCCCGAGCTCTACGTCAACCAGTCGCCGATCATCAACGGGCAGGCCATCGGCCTCAACAAGCCGTTCATCGTGATCACCACCGCCGCGGTGGAGAAACTCGACGACGACGAGCTGCGCGCGGTGCTCGGGCACGAGCTGGGCCACGTGCTCAGCGGCCACGCCGTCTACAAGACGATCATGATGATCCTCACCGCCTGGACCGCGAACGTGAGCTGGCTGCCGGTGGGTGTGCTGGCGCTGCGCGGGATCATCGCGGCGATGCTGGAGTGGTGGCGCAAGGCCGAACTGTCCGCCGACCGGGCCGGCCTGCTCGCCGGTCAGGACCCGGCCGCCTCGACTCGGCTGCTGATGAAGCTGGCCGGCGGCGGAGACCTGTCGCAGATCGACACGGCCGCCTTCCTCGAGCAGGCCGCCGAGTACGAGAGCGGCGGCGATCTGCGGGACAGCATCCACAAGATCGGCATCACCGTGGGCAGCACCCACCCGGTCCCGGTGGCCCGCGCCGCCGACCTGCGCAAATGGGTCGACTCCGGGGAGTACGCGAGAATTCTCGGCGGTGAATACCCGCGTCGCGACGACGACGGCAACGCCTCGGTCTCCGAGGACGTGAAGGCCGCCGCCAACTCGTACCGCGAAACCTTCACCACCTCGCAGGACCCGCTGGTCAACCTGGTGCGCAAGGTCGGTGGCGGCGCTGCCGACCTGGCCGGCTCGGCCGCCCGCGGTGCCCGCGACTGGGCCTCCAACCGAGGGCGTGATTCGTCCGACTGAAGCCCTAGGATCGGTCCATGAGCTTGAGTGAAACCGATCTGCGCGCCGCGATCGCGCGCGAGATGCCCGGGGTCCGTGCCGACCTGGAAAACCTGGTCCGGATCCCTGGCATCGCCTTCGAGGGCTTCGACCACACCCAGGTCGAGCGGTCCGCGACGGCCGTCGCCGAGCTGCTGCGTGGCTGCGGGCTCGAGACCGAGATCGTGCGGCACGGCGGCCAGCCCGCGGTCATCGGCCGCAAGGTCGCCCCGGCCGGTGCGCCCACCGTGCTGCTCTACGCCCACCACGACGTGCAGCCGACCGGCGACGTGGCGCTCTGGACCAGCGATCCGTTCGAGCCGGTCGAGCGGGATGGCCGCCTCTACGGGCGCGGCGCGGCCGACGACAAGGCCGGCGTGATGGCGCACGTCGCCGCGCTGCGCGCGTTCGGCGACCGGCTGCCGGTGGGCGTGGTGGTCTTCGTCGAGGGCGAGGAGGAGTACGGCTCCGACTCGCTCAACGACATCATCGAGGCGCACACCGAGAAGTTGCGCTCCGACGTGATCGTGATCGCCGACTCCGGCAACTGGGACATCGGCCAGCCCGCGCTGACCACCTCGCTGCGCGGCATCGTCAACCTGTTCGCCGAGGTCAGGGTGCTCAAGAACGCCGTGCACAGCGGCATGTTCGGCGGCCCGATCCCGGACGCCCTGATGACCCTGGCGCGGTTGCTGACCACCCTGCACGACGAGGACGGTGACGTCGCCGTCGACGGCCTGGTGGGTCGCGAGGGCGCCAGCGTCGACTACCCGGAGGACCGGTTCCGGGAGGAGGGCGGCGTCGTCGAGGGCGTGAAGCTACTCGGCCACGGCACCATCACCGATCGGATCTGGACCAAGCCGGCCATTTCGGTGCTCGGCATCGACGCCCCGCGCACCTTCGAGGCGGCGAACGCCCTCCAGCCCGCCGCCAAGGCGAAGATCAGCGTGCGGCTCGCCCCCGGCGACGACCCCACTTCGGCGTACGCGGCGGTCCGTGCCCACCTGGAGAAGTTCGTTCCGTGGGGCGCCCAGGTCGAGGTCACCCTGGAGGCCGGCGGTTCGCCCTGCGTCATCGACGCGACCGGCCCGGCGTACGACGCGGCCCGCGCCGCGTTCGCGAGCGCGTGGGACGGCACCGCCCCGGTCGACATGGGTGTCGGCGGGTCGATCCCGTTCATCGCCACCTTCCAGGAGCTGTTCCCGGACGCCGCGATCCTGGTGACCGGGGTGGAAGACCCGTACTCCGGCGCGCACGGCCCCGACGAGAGCCTGCACCTCGGCGAGTTCGAGCGGGTCTGCCTGGCCGAGGCCCTGCTGCTCAAGAACGTGGCGGAGGCGCTCACGAACTGAAGGAGGCGGGTCGCCGATGGCCGACCTGACGTGCGACGTGCTGGTGGCGGGCGCCGGTCCGACCGGGCTGATGCTGGCCAACTGGCTGGTCAAACTCGGGGTCGATGTGATCGTGGTGGACAGCAAGGACGGCCCGACCCGGGAATCCCGGGCTCTGGTCGTCCAGGCTCGTAGCCTCGAGATCTACGACCAGCTCGGCCTCGGTGACCTGGTGCTGTCCGCGGCCCAGCGCGCCGACGCGGTGGCGCCCGGCTTCCTCGACCGGGTCTACGGGCGGGTTCCGCTCGGGCGCCTGGGGGAGGGCGTCACGCCGTACCCGTACATCGAGATCCTCGAACAGAGCCGCAACGAGGAGATCCTCTACGAGAACCTGCAGAAGCTCGGCGTCGACGTGCGCTGGGAGACCCCGATCACCGGGGTGGTGCAGACCGACAGCGGGGTCGAGGTGAAGGCCGGCAACGACACCGTCCGGGCCCGGTTCTGCGTCGGCTGTGACGGTTCGAACTCCGCCGTTCGCCGGGCCCGCCGGATCGCCTTCGAGGGCATCACCAACCCGCACCGGTTCTACGTGATCGACGCCCTGGCCACGGCCGGCATGGTCGAGGGCGCGATCAACGTCCGGCCCGGCACCGACGACTTCCTGCTCGGCTTCCCGATGCGCGGCCGGGGCACCTGGCGGCTGATCGGCCTGGTCCGTGACTCGGACGGCGACGGCACGCTGACCGAGGACGACGTCCGGCCGCGGCTGCGCCGGTTCGCGGTCACCTACGAGAAGTCCCGCTGGTTCGCCACCTACCGGGTGCACCACCGGATCGCCGCCCAGTTCCGGGACGGCCCGTTCTTCCTGGCCGGCGACGCCGCGCACGTGCACTCGCCAGTCGGCGGCCAGGGCATGAACACCGGCCTGCAGGACGCCCACAACCTGGCCTTCAAGCTGGCCGACGTGGTGCTGGGCCGGCGCCGGGACGGTTGGCTCGACCGCTACGAGGCGGAGCGCCGCCCGGTGGCGAAACGCCTGGTCGGCACGACCGACCGGATCTTCGGCGCGATCACCTCGCAGTCGCCGGTGTCCCGTGCCCTGCGCCGGGCCGTGGTGCCGCTCGCGGCGCCGGTGGGCGTGCGGGTGCTGCCGTCCACCCCGGGCGGTTCGCGCCTGTTCCAGTACGTCTCGCAGACCCGCATCCACTACCGGATGCAGTTCGCGAAGGTCGGCGGGCGGCGCGATCCGGTGGTGGGCCGACGGCTGCCGTGGAGCGGTGACAACTTCGCCGCGCTGCGCTCACTCCAGTGGCAGATTCACGCCTACGGGGGAGTGGCCGCGACCGAGGTGCCCGACCTGGGAATCCCGGTCCACGTTTTCCCGGCGGCCCCGAAAACCGCGCTGCGACCAGGGAATTTGTACCTTGTCCGGCCGGACGGGTTCGTCGCCGCCGAGGCTCTTCCGGTCGACGCCGCGCAGGCGTTCGGTCCGCTGATGCAGGTGTAACCGGCGCCGCGATCCTGTTAGGATCTCGAACATGCGTTCGAATGATGTGCCTGCCTCGGTGTCCCTGGTGGTGCGTCCGATGCCCGTCGGGCCGCGCCACGCCATCGATCGACTTCGCTCCCGTGACCGCCTCGAGTCCATCGTCCGACTGCGTGCCGCCGTGCGCGCGCTCGACGAGGTCGACGTGACCGGGTGGGATGACTCCGCCCTCAACGATCACCTCGACGAGATTTCCCAGACCCTGTGCGCCATCGACGCGCAGCTGACCCGCGTCGCCGACGCGGTGCGGGCCCGCGGGTTCCGCATCGCCGAGCCGCTCGCGGCCTGATCTCGCGCCCTTGCAACGGGGGAGTGCGCGAAGAAAATCGCGAAGAGACTGGGGGCCGGGAGCTTCGCGATGAGAAGAAAATGTCAGAGGTGGCTGCCAGGATGAGCCCGTGCGGTTCCTAGACCTGGCGGCCACCTCGGCTGCCATATCGGCCATCTCGGGGCGCAAGGCCAAGATCGAGCTGCTGGCCGACGCGCTCCGCCGGCTCGACCCGGGTGAGATCGCGGCCGGGTCGGCCTACCTTGCCGGCGAGCTGCGGCAGCGGCAGACCGGCGTCGGCTACGCGAGCCTGCGCGACCGGCCGCCGCCGGCCGTTGAGCCGACGCTGACCGTCGGCGCGGTCGACGCGGCCATCGCCGATATCTCGGTGGTGGCCGGGGCCGGCTCGCAGGCGCGGCGGCGCGAGCTGCTCGGCGCGCTGTTCGGTGCGGCGACCGTCGACGAGCAGCGGCTGATGATCGGCCTGTTCTCCGGCGAGCTGCGGCAGGGCGCCCAGGCCGGCCTGCTCGCCGACGCGATCGCCAAGGCGGCCGAGGTGCCGCTGGTCGCGGTGCGCCGGGCACTGCTGCTCTCCGGCGATCTCAAGCAGGTGGCGGTGGCCGCCCTGACCGGCGGCGCGGCCGCACTCGCCGAGATCAACCTGCGGGTCGGCACCCCGCTCACCTCGATGCTCGCCCAGAGCGCCCCCGACGTGGGCGCCGCGCTGCTGGCCACCGGCGCGCCCGCCGCGGTCGACGTCAAGCTCGACGGCATCCGCATCCAGGTGCACCGGTCCGGTGACGAGGTGGCCGTCTTCAGCCGCAGCCTCGACGACATCACCGGCCGGATGCCCGAGGTGGTTGCGGCGGTCCGCGCGCTGCCGCTGCGCGAGGCCGTGCTCGACGGCGAGGCGATGACCCTCGGCGCGGACGGCCGTCCCCGCCCGTTCCAGGAGACGTCGAGCCGGGCCGCCACCCGCGGTGCCACCACCGCCGCCCTGGTGCCCTACTTCTTCGACCTGCTCCACCTCGACGGCACCGACCTGCTCGACGAGCCGGGCCGGGTGCGCTGGGCCGCGCTGTCCGACGCGCTGCCGGCCGGCCTGCTCGTCGGCCGCAGCACGGTCACCAGCGAACAAGAGGCGGCCGCGGCCTTCGCTGCTGCGCTCGCGGCCGGCCAGGAAGGCGTGGTCATCAAGGCCCTCGAGGCGCCCTACGACGTGGGCCGCCGCGGCTCGGCCTGGGTCAAGGTCAAACCCCGGCACACGCTCGACCTGGTCGTCCTCGCCGTCGAGTGGGGGCACGGCCGGCGCAAGGGCTGGCTGTCCAACCTCCACCTGGGCGCGCTCGATCCGGCCACCGGCGGGTTCGTGATGCTCGGCAAGACCTTCAAGGGCCTCACCGACGAGCTGCTGCGCTGGCAGACCGAGCGGTTCCAGCAGCTGAGGACCGAGGACGACGGCTGGGTGGTGCGGGTGCGGCCCGAGCAGGTGGTCGAGATCGCGTTCGACGGGGTGCAGACGTCGCCGCGCTATCCGGGCGGGGTGGCGCTGCGGTTCGCCCGGGTGCTGCGCTACCGCGAAGACAAGCCGGCGAGCGAGGCCGACACGATCGACACCGTGCGGTCGCTGCAACTCGGCGCCTAGAAACGCCTAGAGCGCCGCCAGCGTGCGGACGTAATTGACCTGCTGGTTGATGGTGGTGACGGCGACCTGGTCGGTGACCGGGATGCGCGCCACGTACTGCCGGGTGCCGTTGGTCACGGTCACCTGCACCGTGCCCTGCGTCACCGTCTCCTTGATCAGCAGGAACAGCAGGCTGAGCACGGTCAGCACGCAGAAGCCGACGATGGCCAGCACGATCGCCCACTTGGGGATGCGCTGCTGACTGTGCCAGTAGTCGTTGACCAGCCACTGTGACCCGGCGAGCGGGATGTCACCGGCCGGGGTGTGCACGGTCGTCGAGGTGACCGCGATCTCCGCGATCTGCACGATGACCGGGCCGGGCGCGGCCGGTGGCCCGGAAACCGGCAGCTCCGGGGTGACCGGCGAGGGGCTCGGCACGGTCCACGGATCGTCCGGGGAGGGGCCCCACGGGTCGCTCGGGGAGGTCATGAACGAGACCCTAGTCTTGGCCGTTCCGCGCCGCGAGCCTGGCGGCCGCCTTGCGGTCGGCCTCCTCGACCCGGTCGACCGGCTCGTGCAGCGCGGCGAGCCGGGCGGACTCCCGTTTCTTGTCCGCCTCGGCGACCCGGTCGCGCAGCGTCGGCTTCTTCTCCGGGGCGGGGGCCGACGACCCCTGCGCCTCCTTGCGCACCTGCACGCCGTACGCGATCAGGGCCATCAGGGAGAAGAGCCACCACTGGACCGCGTAACCGCCGTTCTGCCAGGCGTCCTCGTGGTCGATCGGGATCCCGGTGAACGCCGGGTCGGCGGCCGGCGTCTGCTCGGTGAGCAGCACGTACGCCCCGTACACCGGGTAGGGCATCTCGTGGGCGAGCCGGGGCACCGCGATCCGCCGGGTGTCCAGACGGCCGTCCCGGTGCTCGATCGGGGCCGGTCGGCTTTCCGACAGGTGGAGCTGGCCCACCACGGTGATCTCGCCGGTCGGGGCCGCGGGCACGGTCGGAGCCGCGCTGGCGCCACTGGCCGGGGCCGGCACCCAGCCCCGGTCGACAAGCACCGCGGTGCCGTCGGCCAGCACCAGCGGCGTCACGATCTCGAAGCCGACGTCGCTGTTCACCGTCCGGCCGCGGGCCTGGATCTCGTGGGTCGCGTCGTACTGCCCGGTGACCGTCACCTTTGTCCAGGCCAGGCTCTTACCGGGGGAGGCGCCCGCGGTGCCGGCGCCGACCGGCGGGGTCAGGATCGAGGTGAGCGGGACCGCCTGCGTCGAGTCAGCCGCGTCGATGCGGTTGTTGATGGCGCTGCGTTCCTCATATCGCCGCAGCTGCCAGTTGCCGAGCATGACCATGATCACTGAAGCCACGATCGTCAGCACGGCGGCGCCCAGCCAGCGCGGCGTCAGCAGGAACCGGTACACCCTCTGAGGCTACCCGGCGACCGGGCAGCGACTGCCGCAGCCGGGTACTGTGCCGTCCGGTGGACCTGTTCGTGGGCACGCCGGACCAGTTCAGCGTCGGGAGAACCAGTGATGACCGCCCAGCCCCGTCTGGTCGTGAGCGCCCCCTCGTCGGGGCACGGTAAGACGGCCGTTGCCGTCGGACTGCTCGCGGCCTGTGTGGCGCGTGGCATCCCGGCCGCCGGTTTCAAGGTCGGACCGGATCACACCGACGCCGCTTACCTCGGTCTCGCCGCCGGCCGTCCTGGCCGCAACCTAGACCCCCGCCTGGTGGGTGCGCAACGCATTGCCCCGCTTTTCGCGCACGGCGCGGCCGGCGCCCAGCTCGCCGTCATCGAGGGCGCGATGGGCCTGTTCGACTCGCTGACCGGCCAGCCCGAAGTGGACGGGACCGCCGCGGTCGCGGCCAGCCTGCGCGCACCGGTGGTGCTGGTCGTCGACGTCGCGGCGATGGGGCATTCGCTGGCCGCGCTGGTGC
Source organism: Paractinoplanes tereljensis (assembly GCF_016862435.1). GTDB lineage: Bacteria > Actinomycetota > Actinomycetes > Mycobacteriales > Micromonosporaceae > Actinoplanes > Actinoplanes tereljensis. The sequence continues at coordinate 89,401 of NZ_BOMY01000010.1, read as the reverse complement.
ACGGCTTCCGGATGTTCGACGAGATGGTGCACCTGGGCGGGGTGATCCTCAACCGGGTGGCGTCGCCCCGGCACGAGCAGATGCTGCGCACCGCGCTCGACGACATCGGCATGCCGGTGCTGGGCGCGCTGCGCCGCGGCGACCTGCCGAATGTCCTGCCGTCCCGGGCGCACGGCCCGGTTCCGGTGGCCCATCGCACGGTGGAGGCGAGCCGGGCGGTGCGCCGGCTCGGCGAGGCCGTCGCCGGCGGTCTCGACCTGGAACGCCTGATGGGCCTCGCGAACGCCGCGCCGTCCGTGCCCGGCCCGATCTGGACGCCCGCCGACGCGGTCGGCGGGGAGGTGTTCGAGCAGCGTCCGATCGTCGCGCTGGCCGGCGGGCCGGGCGCCCCCTACACGTACGTCGAGACGGCCGAGCTGCTCACCGCGGCCGGCGCCGACGTGGTGGTCGTCGACCCGCTGCGCGATGAGGCACTCCCGGCGGGCACGCGTGCGCTGGTCGTCGGGGCCGGCCTGCCCGAGGGGTACGCCGAGGAGCTGTCCGCCAATCGCCGGCTGTGCAACGCGGTCGCCAAGTTCGCGCACGACGGCTGGCCGGTGGTGGCCGAGGGCGTGGCACTGCCCTGGCTGGGCCGCGACTTCGACGGCCGGCCGATGTGCGCGGTCCTGGACACCTCGACGGTCAGCGGGGACCAGACCGTGGCCGGCTACCGCGAGGCGACCGCACCGACCACCTCGCTGCTGGCACCGGCCGGGGCCCGGATCACCGGCTACAAACAGCACCGCGGCATCGTGACGCCGCGGGCCGGCGCGGTGCCGGCCTGGACCTGGTCGGGTGGCAACCCCGAGGGCTTCGTCTGGCGGCAGGTGCACGCCTCCCAGCTGGGTCTGCACTGGGCGGCCGCCCCCGAGATCGCGAAGCGGGTGGTCTCGGCCGCGATTGCCGGCCCGGCCGCCCTGCAGGGTCCGCCGCAGCACCTGCAGCCGCCGCAGAACACCCAGCCGATCCAGATCCCGATGGCGCACGCCGTGCCGATGGTGCCGGTGGCGGCGTCCTCCGCGATGCCGCACGACCAGCAGGTCCTGTTCGAACAGCCCTACGGCCAGCCGGCGTCCCCGGCGATCGCCGACGAGGACTCGGTGGCCTACGCCCAGGCGGCCTCCCCGGCCATGCCGCACGGCCAGCAGTCGCCCTACCCGCCGGGTCCGCACCCGCACCCACGGCCGCCCGAGGGCCCGCACTCGCATCCGCGTCCGCCGGAGGGCCCGCGCGCGCACCCGCGTCCGCCGGAAGGCCCGTACGCCCACCCGCGCCCGCCGGAAGGTCCGCACGGAAACCCACGCTCGCCCGAGGGTCCGCACTCGAACGTCTGGCCGCCGGACGGCCAGCACGGGAATCCGCGGCCACCGGAAGGTCCGCACGGGAACCCGCGGCCGCCGGCCGGTGGGCCGCGGCCCGCGTCCGGGCCGGTGCCGGCCACCGGATCCGGCGTGGCGAGCGTGCCCGACCTCGCCGACACGGCGGACATCACCGTCTCCTGACGGTCGGCCGCACGGGCCGGCCGTACGGGTCGGCAGCCAGGGGAAACTCGCCCAGCCGCGAAAACGGTCTTCCTCGGACGGAAAAGTGTCGTACCCCACCCGTAACGTGGGGTTAACACTCACGACCCGAAGGAGGATGACCGTGGCCGATCGTGTGCCGCTGGACTTCGACCCGCCGGTTCGTAAGCTGCGAGCTCTTCTGCTGGGCGTGGGCGCCGCCGAGCTGAGCCGGGTGACCCCCTGTCCCGACTGGACCGTTGCCGCCCTGCTCGATCATCTGATGGGCCTGTCCTACGCGTTCACCCAGGCCGCCCGCAAACGCACCGACGCCCCCGGCACCGACGGGCCGCCGCCCGCCCCGTCCGCCCAGCACCTGTCCCGGCATTGGCGCAGCCGCCTCCCAGTGCTGCTGGAGGAGCTGGCCGACGCGTGGAAAGACCCGGCCTCGTGGACCGGCACGTCCCGGGCCGGCGGGGTGACCATGCCGGCCGCGAGCCTCGGCATCGTCGCGATGAACGAGCTGGTCATGCACAGCTGGGACCTCGCCCGGGCCACCGGCCAGGAATACTTCGCCGATCCGCGCACCCTCGAGGTCCTTGTCGAGTTCCTGTCCCAGGGGCCGGCCGAGGGCACGCCCGGCCTGTTCGGCCCGGTCGTCCCCACCGACAGCGAGGCCACCCTGCTCGATCAGACCCTGGCCCTGGCCGGCCGCGACCCGTCCTGGCGCCGCCCGCCGCGCATCTGGGCGCGGGCGGCCCCGGCGGCCTAGTCGCCGCCGGAGTCGTTCGAGGGGCGCGGCCGATCCGAGTCCTCCGACCGGCGTGGGCGGTCCGAGTCCTCCGAACGGCGCGGCCGGTCCGACTCCGCCGAGCGGCGGGGGCGGTCCGACGTGGCCGAGCGGCGTGGATGGTCCGAGGTGGCCGAGCGGTCCGAATCATCCGAGCGGCGTGAGCGGTTCGAGGTGGCCGAACGGTCCGAATCATCCGAGCGGTCCGAATCGTCCGAGCGGCGTGAGCGGTTCGAGCCGGAGTCGGACGAGTCGGAGTCGTCGTCGGAGGACCACGAGCGGTTGCCGCCCCAGGTGATCTTGCGGGAGGGCGGGGTGAACTTGAGCTTCGGCTGGCCCTTCAGCGCGTCCTTCAGGGTCTGCGCGAAGGTGTATTTGGAGATCGTGGAGCGGCCCGTGCCGACGTAGTCGTTCGGATCGTCCGGGTCGGCCACGAAGGTCGCGCCGGCCAGCTGCGGGGTGAAACCACAGAACCACGCCGTCTTGTTGCTGTCGGTGGTGCCGCTCTTGCCGGCGACCGGGCGCTTCAGGGTCGCGTACACCATCGGGGATGTTCCCCAGCCGTCGCAGGAGCCCTTCGCCGAGCCGTACCCGGTGGGGCAGCGGGCGGCGTCCGTCGCCGCCCGGGCGACGTCCGCGCTCACCACCCGGTGGCAGCGCGGCGCCGCCACCAGCTTGCCCTGGAACTTGGTGTTCGTGCCGTCCCGGCTGCGGATGGTGGTGACCGGCAGCGGCTCGCAGTAGTTGCCCTCGGCGGCGAGGGTGGCGAAGACGTTCGCCATCTCGATCGGGGTCACGTCGCTGACGCCGAGCGTGAAGGCACCCCACCCGGCCGCGTGTTCCGGGGTGGCCAGCGTGCGGTCCACGTCGGTGCGCCAGCGCAGGCCGAGCCGTTCGGCCATCTCGACCGCCTTGTCCGCGCCCACCTTCTCCTCGAGCTGCACGAAGTACGTGTTCACCGACTTGCCGAACCCGCTCCACATGGTCTGCCGGCCGGTCATCGCCTTGCTGGAGTTCTTCGGGCAGTAGTACTTCCCGCAGGTCGCCGGCCCGGGCGCGGTGATGTATTTCGAGACGTACCGCTCGGGGGCGTAGAAGTCGGTGCCCAGCGGCATCCCGGCGTCCAGGGCGGCCAGCATCGTAAAGATCTTGAAGGTGGACCCGGCCTGGTAACCGGCCATCCGGCCGCCGCCGAGCAGCGGGTTCACGGTGTTCGGGTAGTTCGTGTTCTTCTTCTTGTTCGGCGCCAGCGAGTAGGTCCGGTTGACCGCCATGCTCAGGATCCGGCCGGTGTTCGGCTCGATGATCACCTGGCCGTGCGCGTACCGGCTGCGCAGTTTCTCCTTGTCCAGCACGTGCTCCATCGCCGACGCCTGGATGTCCGGGTCGATCGAGGTGATCACCCGGTAGCCGCCGCGGCGCAGGTTCTCCTCGCGTTCCTCGGGATTGGTGCCGAACGCGGGCTGCTCCTTCCACCAGGACTTGAAGTAGTCGCAGAAGAAGCCCCAGTCGTTGTGCTTGGGGGCGATCGACAGGCAGTCGTTCGGCGGCGAGCTCAGCTTGAGCTCGATCTTCGCGGCCTTGGCGTCGGTGGCCTGGGCCGCGGTGATCGTGTGCATCTTGAGCATCTGGTCGATCACGTAGTTGCGCCGGTCGATGGCCGACTGCTGGTCACCGTTCGCCGGGTCGTACGCGGACGGGGCCTTCACCAGTCCGGCGAGCAGGGCCGACTCGTTGAGGTCGAGGTATTTCGGGGCCTTCGAGAAGAACACCTGGGAGGCCGCGAAGATCCCGTACGCCCGGTGCCCGAAGTACGCCGAGTTCAGGTACCGCTCCAGGATCTGCTGCTTGGAGAGCCGGTTCTCGAGTTCGACCGCGAGCCGCATCTCGCGCAGCTTCCGGGCGGTGGTCTGCTCGGTGGCCTCGAGGGCCTCCTTCGGCGTCTGCGCGCCGTCCCGCAGCGCCATCCGCACGTACTGCATGGTCAGCGTGGAGGCGCCCTGCGCGACCCCGCCGGCCTGCCGGTTGGCGACGAATGCCCGGGCCACGCCCTTCGCGTCGACGCCGTTGTGCTCGTAGAAGCGGCTGTCCTCGGACGCGACGATCGCCTGGGTGACGTACGGCGACATGTCCTCGAGCCGGGTCGGCCGGCGGTGCTCCTCGTAGAACATGGTGAGGAGCGTCTTGCCGTCCTTGGCGTACACGTAGGTGGTCTGGGCCGTCGGAACCTCGATGAGTTCGTCGGGCATGCCCTTGAGGGCCTGGGTGCCGGCCTTGACACCCATTCCGGCGAGGGCGGCCAGCGGGTAGGCGAGACCGGCGATCACGAGGCCCGCGATCAGGCCGGCGCGGATGAGGGGAGCAATCTTTCCGGCAGCCACCCTCCGAAGGTATGACAAAAGCGTTCATGTACTCACGAAACGGCCGAAGTGAGACCGGGAAAACCGTGCGGCATCCTGAGACCCATGACCTACGAGCTGGGGCACCATGGCGACACGGAGGTCGGTGGTGGGCTGATCGACCTGGCCGTGAACGTGCGGCACGAGCCGATGCCCGCCTGGCTGTCCCGGCCGATCGCGGATTCGCTGACCGAGCTCCGGGCCTACCCGGACGGCCGCGCTGCGACGGCGGCGGTGGCGGCCCGGCACGGCCGGGATTCATCGGAGGTGTTGCTGACCGCCGGTGCGGCCCAGGCCTTCGTGCTGCTCGCCCAGGCGCTGCGCGACGCGAAACACCCGGTCGTCGTGCATCCGCAGTTCACCGAGCCGGAGGCGGCACTCCGCAACGCCGGGCACCAGGTCGATCGGGTCCTGCTGCGCGCGGAGGACGGCTTCCGGCTGGACGCGGCGCTGATACCGGACGACGCCGACCTGATCTTTCTGGGCAACCCGACAAACCCGACATCGGTGCTGCATCCGGCCGCGGAGATCGCGAAACTCGCCCGTCCCGGACGCGTGCTGGTCGTCGACGAGGCCTTCGCCGACATCACCTTCCGTGACGGTGTCGAGGGCGAGCCGGAGAGCCTGGCCGGTCGCCGGGATCTCCCCGGCCTGGTCGTGCTGCGCAGCCTCACCAAGACCTGGGGCCTGGCCGGCCTGCGGATCGGCTACCTCCTGGGCCCGGCCGAACTACTGCCGCGGCTGTCCGCCGCGCAGCCGCTGTGGGCCGTCTCGACGCCCGCGCTCGCGGCCGCGACCGCCTGCGCGTCACCCAACGCGATCGCCGCGGAACGCGAGATCGCGGCGCGCGTCGCGGCCGAACGAAACCATCTGCTTCGCCGCCTCGCGCACGTGCCGAACCTCACGGTCGCCGGTTCCCCGGCGGCGTCGTTCGTTTCGGTACGCCTGCCAGGTGCCGACAAAATACGTCTTGAGCTGCGAGAACGCGGATACGCGGTACGCCGTGGCGACACTTTCCCGGGGCTGGGCCCCGACTGGCTGCGGATCGCGGTGCGCGACACTGCGATCACCGACGCCTTCGTGGCGACCCTGACCGACGTGATCGAGGAGCGAGCGTGACCCACGTGTCTCTGGAGTCGACCGTGGCGGCCGTCCGGCCCGCCGACCAGCCGGCCATGGCCGCCGCCCGCGAGTTGCAGGGCCGGCTCACCAAACCGGCCGGTTCGCTCGGCGCCCTGGAGGAGCTGTCGGTGCGCCTGGCCGGGGTGGCCGGCACCTGCCCGCCGCCGCTGCCGGCCCCGGCCGCCGTCGCGGTCTTCGCCGGCGATCACGGCGTGCACGCGCAGGGCGTCTCGCCCTGGCCGCAGGAGGTCACCGCGCAGATGGTGGCCAACTTCCTGGCCGGCGGGGCGGTGGTGAACGCGTTCGCCCGCCAGGCCGGCGCCGAGGTGACCGTGGTCGACGTGGGCGTGGCTACCCCGCCGCCGGCCGGCGACGGCCTGATCGAGGCCAACGTCCGGCGCGGCACCCGGGACATGACCGTCGAGCCGGCGTTGACCCGGGACGAGGCCCGGGCCGCCGTCGAGACCGGCATCCGGGTCGCCGAGCAGCTGCTCGCCGGGGGAGCGGCCTGCCTGCTCACCGGCGACATGGGGATCGCCAACACCACGCCGGCCGCGGCCCTGATCGCCGCGTTCACCGGGTGCACCGCCGAGGAGGCCACCGGGCGCGGCACCGGCATCGACGACGCCACCCACGCTCACAAGATCACTGTCGTCCGGGCCGCTCTCGACCGGCACGCGCCCGACCCGGACGACCCGCTCGGCGTACTGGCCTCGGTCGGCGGCCTCGAGCACGCCGCCCTCGCCGGTTTCATCCTGGCCGCGGCCGCCCACCGGGTCCCGGTGATCATCGACGGCGTGATCGCGGCCTCGGGCGCGCTGGCCGCCGCCGCGTTCGCGCCGGACGCCGTCGCCGCCATGGTCGCCGGCCACCTCTCGGTCGAGCCGGGCGCCGCCGTGGCGCTGTCCCACCTCGGCCTCGAACCGCTGCTCGACCTGGGCATGCGCCTGGGCGAGGGCAGCGGCGCGGTCCTCGCGCTGCCGGTGGTCGCGGCCGCGGTGCGGGTGCTGCACGAGGTCGCCACGTTCGACTCGGCGGGAGTGTCGGAGAAATGAGTCTTTATCCGTTGGCGCTGCGGCTGACCGACCGGCGAGTTCTCGTCGTCGGCGGCGGCGCGGTGGCCACCCGGCGGGTGCCGGCGCTGCTCGCGGCGGGTGCCCGGGTGGAGCTGGTGGCGCCCGAGCTGACCCCGTTCCTGCGCGGGCACGTGGACGCCGGGCGGATCGTGTGGCACGAGCGCCGGTTCGAGCCGGCCGACGTCGCCGGCGCCTGGCTGGTGCACGTGGCGATCGACGACCCCACGGCGGCGGCCGAGGTCAGCGCGGCCGCGGAAGAACGTCGGATCTTTTGCGTACGGGCGGACGACCGCGACGCCGCTACCGCCTGGACTCCGGCCGTCACCCGGCACGGCCAGGTCACCGTGGCGGTCACCGACGGGGGCGACCGGCGGCGCGCGATGGCCGTACGGGATCTGGTTGCTCATGCCTTGGAGAGTGACCCGCCGGCCTCGGCCGAGTACAAGGGGGTTGCCCTGGTCGGCGCCGGGCCCGGCGACCCTGAGTTGATCACCGTGAAGGGCCGGCGGCTGCTCGCGGCGGCCGACGTCGTGGTCGCCGACCGGCTGATCCCCGGGCTGCTCCTGGGCGAGCTGCGGCCGGACGTCGAGCTGGTCGACGCCGCGAAGATCCCCTACGGCCCCTCGGCGGCGCAGGAGGAGATCAACCGGATCCTGGTCGAACGCGCGCTCGAGGGGAAGTTCGTGGTGCGCCTGAAGGGCGGCGACCCGTACGTCTTCGGCCGCGGTGGCGAGGAAGCCATCGCCTGCGCCGCCGCCGGTGTTCCGGTCCTGGTCGTGCCGGGCGTGACCAGCTCGATCGCGGCGCCGGCGCTGGCCGGCATCCCGGTGACCCACCGCGGCGTCGCGCACGAGTTCACGGTGGTCTCCGGGCATGTGCCGCCGGACAGCCCGCAGTCGCTCGTCGACTGGCCGGCGCTGGGCCGGCTGCGCGGCACCATCGTGGTGATGATGGGCCTGAAGAACCTGCCGAAGATCGCGGCGCGGCTGATCGCCGAGGGCCGGCCGGCCGGCACCCCGGTGGCCGTGGTGCAGGAGGGCTCGACGCCCGATCAGCGCTCGCTGCGCAGCACCCTGGGCGCGGTGGCCGACGACGCCGCGGCGGCGGGCCTGCGCCCACCGGCCACGGTCGTCATCGGCGACGTGGTGTCAGCTCTCGACTGACGCTTTCTCGTCCGGGACCTGGCCCTCGAGGGCCGCCGCCTGTACGTCCAGATCGGCCGCGGCGGCCAGCTCGTTGAGGAAGGTGCGGGCCCACTCGGCCACGTCGTGCTGCCGCAGGTGCCGCTGCATGACCCGGATCCGCCGCTTGAGCTCGGCCGGCTCGGCGGCGACTGCCCGCAGCAGCGCGTCCTTGACGCCGTCCGGGTCGTGCGGGTTGCACAGGAACGCCTGCCGCAGCTCGGTGGCCGCCCCGGCGAACTCGCTGAGCACCAGCGCCCCGCCGGTGTCGCCGCGGCACGCGACGTATTCCTTGGCGACCAGGTTCATGCCGTCGCGCAGCGGGGTCACCATCATGACGTCGGCCGCCACGTACATCGCGGCCAGTTCCTGCCGCGAGTAGGACTGGTGCAGATAGTGGACGGCGGGCACGCCGACCCGGGCGAACTCGCCGTTGATCCGGCCGACCTCGCGCTCCACCTTGACCCGCAGCGTCTGGTAGTGCTCGACCCGCTCCCGGCTGGGCGTGGCCACCTGCACCATCACCGCGTCGCCGACCTTGAGCTTGCCGTCGGCGAGCAGCTCGCGGAACGCCTTGAGGCGCAGCTCGATGCCCTTGGTGTAGTCGAGCCGGTCGACGCCGAGGATCACCGTCTCCGGGTCGCCCAGCTCGGCGCGGATCTGCTTGGCCCGGGCCTGCACGGCCGGGTCGGCCGCCATCCGTTCCATGTCGCGGGTGTCGATGCTGATCGGGAACGCGCCGGCCTTCACCTTGCGGCCGTCGACCTGGATCGACTGGCCCTCGTAGCGCAGGCCGAGCAGGTGCCGGGCCAGCCGGACGAAGTTCTGCGCCGCCAGCCGCTGCTGGAAGCCGACCAGGTCGGCACCGAGCAGGCCGCGCAGCACCTCGGCCCGGAACGGCATCTGCATGAACAGCTCGATCGGCGGGAACGGGATGTGCAGGAAGAAGCCGATCTTCAGGTCGGGGCGCAGCTCGCGGAGCATGGCCGGCACCAGCTGAAGCTGGTAGTCCTGCACCCAGACGGTGGCGCCGTCCTCGGCGACCTCGGCCGCGGCCTCGGCGAACCGCTGGTTGACCAGGCGGTACGCCTCGCGCCAGCGGCGCTTGTAGACCGGGGTCTCGACGGCGTCGTGGTAGAGCGGCCAGATCGTCGCGTTGGACTGGCCCTCGTAGTAGCGCTCCAGCTCCTCGGCGCTCAGCGGCACCGGGTGGATGTTGATGCCCTCCAGCTCGAACGGCTCGGGCGCCTCGCCGTTGCCGCCGGCCCAGCCGATCCAGGTGCCGCCGTGCTCGGTGAGCACCGGATGCAGCGCGGTGACCAGCCCACCGGGACTGGTGCGCCATTGCTTCTCGCCGTCGGGGCCGGTGACCTCATCGACGGGCAGACGGTTGGCGACAACGACGAAGGAACTTCGTTCGGCCACGCTGAGTGCACCTCCGGGTCGTTTCTGTTCCCACCCCGAGCCTACTGTGCGTAGCACCACCGGGGCGCGGCCAGTCTCAGTCCGCTGAGATGGACCGCGATGGCTGCCTGGTGCCATCCTGGGCCGGTGACACCGTCCGCCGATCTTTCCCCGCCACGCCGGCCGATCTTCTTCCCTGTGGTCATTGCCACCGTGTTTCTCACGATCATCGGCATGACCGTCGGGTTCCTGCTCGGTGAGCGGCATCGTGATCGGGTGCGGGCGTCGGTGCAGACGGGCAGTGAAACCCCAACTACGGACATTTCGTCCGAGCCGTCCGGGCCGCTCTGCCCGGACGAGACCATCCGGACCGCCGACAGCCTGGGCCTTCCGTCCGACCTGCGGCAGATTTTCAAGATCATTACGGACAACCGGACCGTGGTCTGGATCTGCCAGGACGGCGCCGGTTCGCTCTATTACCAGTCGCAGACCAAGAGCGACCAGGGTCCGCTGGTGCAGGGCAAGAACGGGCTGTTCCTGTCCCAGGTCAACCGCGAGGGCGAGGACGAATACCTGGCCACGGCCGAGAACGGGACCCAGTTCGTGGTCAACCGCCAGCAGCTCGAGGTGCACTTCGCGGACGGACGGAAGACCCAGGTGAGCGACGTGGACCGGGTCGAGTGAGGGAATCCGTACGCGCCTGATGGGGTTGTCGAAGGTGGCCGTTGGGCGACCTGGAAAGATTGCCCCTGAATTCGGCACCTCGGCCGCCACAAGAAATCATGATCACGGAGGTAGGGCACACCGTGGCCCAATACATCTACGTCCTGGACAAGGCGCGTAAAGCGCACGGCGACAAGGTCGTGCTCGACAACGTGACCCTGAGCTTCCTGCCGGGCGTCAAGATCGGCGTGGTCGGTCCGAACGGCGCCGGTAAATCCACGCTGCTCAAGATCATGGCAGGCGTGGAACAGGTCAGCAACGGCGAGGCCCGGCTGATGCCCGGCTACACCGTCGGCATGCTCGCCCAGGAGCCGCCGCTCAACGATTCGAAGACCGTCCTCGGCAACATCGAGGAAGCGGTCACCGAGACCAAGGCCAAGCTCGACCGGTTCAACGCGATCGCCGAAGAGATGGCGACCGACTACACCGACGAGCTCATGGAAGAGATGGGCAAGCTCCAGGAGGAGCTCGACAACGCCAACGCCTGGGACCTCGACTCCCAGCTCGAGCTGGCGATGGACGCCCTCCGGTGCCCGCCGCCGGAGGCCGACGTCACCCAGCTCTCCGGTGGTGAGCGCCGCCGGGTCGCGCTGTGCAAGCTGCTGCTGCAGGCGCCCGACCTGCTGCTTCTCGACGAGCCCACCAACCACCTGGACGCGGAGAGCGTCAGCTGGCTGGAACAGCACCTCGCGAAGTACCCGGGCACCGTCATCGCCATCACCCACGACCGGTACTTCCTGGACAACGTGGCCAACTGGATCCTCGAGCTGGACCGCGGCCGGACGTACCCGTACGAGGGCAACTACTCGACCTATCTCGAGAAGAAGGCGCAGCGTCTCGCGGTCGAGGGCCGCAAGGACGCGAAGATGAAGAAGCGCCTCACCGAGGAACTCGAGTGGGTGCGGTCGAACGCGAAGGCGCGCCAGACCAAGAGCCGTGCGCGGCTGGACCGCTACGAGGAGATGGCCAGCGAGGCGGAGAAGACCCGCAAGCTGGACTTCGAGGAGATCCAGATCCCGCCGGGCCCGCGTCTGGGCAACACCGTGATCGAGACCAACGAGCTGACCAAGGGCTTCGACGGGCGCACGCTCATCGATCACCTGTCGTTCTCGCTGCCGCGCAACGGCATCGTCGGCATCATCGGCCCGAACGGCGTCGGCAAGACCACGCTGTTCAAGACCATCGTCGGGCTCGAGGAGCCGGACTCGGGCAAGGTGCGGGTCGGCGAGACGGTGAAGCTGTCGTACGTCGATCAGAACCGCTCCGGCCTGGACGGCACCAAGACGGTGTGGGAGGTCGTCTCCGACGGTCTCGACCACCTGATGGTCGGCAAGGTCGAGATGCCCTCCCGGGCGTACGTGGCGGCCTTCGGTTTCAAGGGTCCCGACCAGCAGAAACCGGTCAAGGTGCTGTCCGGTGGCGAGCGCAACCGGCTCAACCTCGCGATGACGCTGAAGATCGGCGGCAACGTGATCCTGCTCGACGAACCGACCAACGACCTCGACGTCGAGACGCTCTCCAGCCTGGAGAACGCCCTGCTCGAGTTCCCCGGCTGCGCCGTGGTCATCTCCCACGACCGGATGTTCCTCGACCGGGTGGCCACCCACATGCTGGCCTGGGAAGGCACCGACGAGGACCCGGACAAGTGGTTCTGGTTCGAGGGCAACTTCGACGCGTACGAGAAGAACAAGATCGACCGGCTTGGCGCCGACGCGGCTCGCCCGCACCGGGTCACCTACCGCAAGCTGACTCGTGACTAGATTTGTCACCGATGTGCCCGTGCGCTGGTCCGACATGGACGCGTACGGGCACGTCAACAACGCGCGCTTCCTCACCCTTTACGAGGAGGCGCGCGTCGAGATGTTCTTCGTCGGGGCCCGCAAGCACGGCCTGGGCTCCTTCGAGGAGGGCATCGTCATCGCCCGGCACGAGATCGACTACCTGCGCCCGGTCGACTACGGCGACCCGGTCCGCATCGAGATGTGGATCTCGCAGACCCGGGCCGCCTCGTTCACCGTCGCGTACGAGCTGTTCGACGACGGGGTGCTGGCCAGCCGGGCGAAGTCGGTCTGCGTGCCGTACAACCTGGCCAACGGCCATCCACGCCGGCTCAGCGAAGCCGAGCTGGCGTTCCTCGAGCCTTACCGCGAGTCATGAGTGAGCACGGCCTCGTCGGGGTTCCCGACGCAGGCGCTTTCCTGGCCCGGCTGACCCGGCTCGACCCCGGCGCGCCGGTGCGGTTGCGCGGCTCGACCGGCCGTACCGCGTTGTGGGCCCGGCTCCCGTGGGACGTCCTGGTCACCCGTGAGGTGGCCGGTCGCGGGCCGGACGACGCCACGGTGTCGGCCTCGGAACTGCTGTCGGTGCTGGCCAAGGGCGGCGACCAACTGCCCGAGCGGCGCGACGCGCAGTGGCGCTGGCCGCTCCCACCGCCCGCGAGTGAGACGGTGGAGTCGGTGTCGGCGACCGAGCTGACCCGCCTGGCCGCCGCGGCGGCCGGCACCCTGCGGGAGGTCTCGGCGGGCGGCCTGTCCGGCCGAGCGGTCGGTCAGCGAGCCGTACGCGACGCGTTGCTCGATCACGTGGCCCTGGTGGTGACTCCGCCCGCCGGCCGGCCGGTCGAGGTCTCCCAGCGACTCGTTCAGGCGATATCTCGAATGGGTTTCCTGGGCCCGGAAGGCGCCGACGTGCCGGATACTCGAGTGCGGGTGGCCGGCCGCTGGGTGGGTCTTTCCGCACCATATGGAGTTGCCTGGCTACAGGCGGTTAGTAAATTGACCGTTATGCCCATAGGGAGTCACCCGAAAGGGTGATGCCAGATCGGCCATCCGGTCGCGCCCTCCCGTTGGGGGGATGACCTCCGCGACCTGTACGGGTACCGTCGGCCCTCGGATCCACTTCGCTACGTCCGGCGATGCGGGTCCTGCTGGGGAGCGAGGTGCACAACGATGCCGTGGTGGTCATGGCGTCCGGGTTCGGCGGCGGGTAACGCGCCGGATTCTGGTAGTGATACAGCGGTGCGGAGCACCGTTCGCGTCGGGGTTCCGGCTCAGCGCGAGCCGAGCCGGGTGAGTCCTCCGCCCGATGCGACCAAGTCCGAAGAGTCCGAGCAGATCGCTCCGGTGACGCTGACGCGCATCGGCAAAGCGCTCGACATGCTCGACATCCGGTTCCTGGCCGACGGCGGCGGAAGCCTGCTGGCGATGTGGGAGCGGCACGCGGTGCTGTTCACCCTGGAGGGCCCAGACGACGAGATCCTGGTGATGCGAGCCCGCCCGCACGCCACGGTCCCACCAGACTGGGCCGACCGGGCATACCGCGTAGTAAACGAGTGGAACCACACCCGCCGCTTCTGCAAGGCCTACGTAGGTGACCCCACCGAAAGAGGCCAACTCCCGATATACGCAGAGCTACAGGTCCCCTTGGCCGCAGGTGCCCACGACGCTCTAGTGGTAGAGATGCTCGACTGCGGAGCAGCGGTGGCCACCAGCTTCGTCGATTGGCTCCATGACGAGGGCGCACTGCTCTAAGAGCAACCCCCGCCCAACGGTCATGTTTGTCAAAGGGCGGCGATTGCCACGGGACCCGTGCATTTTTGCCCGCTGATGAGTTGGCAGCCGTTTTTCTGACGCCGCGGGGTGTGCGGCGGCAGAAAAACGACTACCAACTCATCAGCTTCCCGGGGCAAAAATGCCAGCCGAGCGAAGCGAGGCCAGCCAGCTCAGCAGCCGTGTGCAACCAGCCCAGCCCTCACAGCGGGAACATCCCAACCCGCCCGTGGTACTCACGCCCAAGTTCGTCGGTGTCCGACCCAACCAAAAGCCCGTGAGGCACCACCAGGAAGCACCGCACCCCAACCCCCCGAGACCGAGTCGGGTTCCAACTCAAAGCCCGCCCAGTGGTAGCGCTGACCGCCCCGATGCCCTGCCGGGAGACCGCACCCGGCCCAGGCCCCTTAGCGTCAGTTCCATAAGGGTTGTCAAAGTAGCGCTGGTGACCGCCCAGGTAGACGGCACTCCCGGTAACGGCAACCGCATAAAGCGAATCCCCACCAGTCCGCTGCACCCAGGTCGGGTTATGCCGCCCATTACCCGAGGTCTCAAACCGAGCAGCCGAGTCACAGAGCCGATCCGGCGAGGAAGCCCGCCCAGTAGCGGCCACCACGAAGTACTTCCCATCCGGCGAGAACTTGATCTGCCGAAGATAGGTGTCGAAGCCCTTCATACAGGCCGGCTTGTAAGCGTCGGTGTACCAGTTGAGCAGCACCGCACTGGACCCAGCCACCCCGATCATCGCGATCTGGGTCCGGTCGTACCCGCTGGCCTTCAACAGCGCCCCGATAGCGACCAGCCGACTGCCATCCGGCGAGATGTCGAAGTGCTCAACCCGGGTGCGGCTCAGCCCAGGCGCGCTGAGCCGAGCGTCGAACCCGGTGTCGACCGCCCCGGTGGACGCGCTGACCCGGGCCAGGGCATCCCGGTTGACCCCGTTGATGGCCGAGAACGTCCCGGCCACGTACAGGCTGGAGCCGCGAGCCTGGAGGGCGCGCACGTCGCCCCAGTTGATCCGCGCGCTGAACGAGGAGACTCGCTCGCCGTTCAGCCCCAGCCGGGTCACCCCGCGCTGAGAGGAGCCGTTCACCGACTTGAACGCGCCGCCGGCGTAGACCGTGCTGTCCGCGCCGGTGGCGAGCGAGTAGACCGCGCCGTCCACCTCGGGGGCGAAGGAGCGGATCTCCCCGTCACTCAGCCCGAACGCGAAGATGTTCTTCCGGGCGTAGGTGTGCTGGCGGGAGCTGTCGGCGACCTTCGTGAAGGCACCGCCGACCACGACGGTATCGCCGACCAGCGCCATGCTCCAGACGGTGCCGTCGAGGACATGCGGGGTGAAGTCGACCGGGTTGGCCGAGACCACCGCGGATTGGGCCGAATCGGCCTGGGCCGGATGCGCGCACGCCACGGCGGCGGCAACGATGACGGCGGCGGCGAGCAGTCGACGCATGCGGGCGGCTCCAGTGCGCGGATGATCAGTATTGGGTCATCCGCTAAAACGAGCGACCGCCGCCGACGGAAACGATCAGGCGTTGACCATGAAGTACGCGGCGCGCTCCAGGTAGTCCCAAAGCATCTTCTCGTGCTGCTCCGGGAGACCGATCGAATTCACGGCGTCGCGCATGTGCTTCAGCCAGGCATCGCGGGCCGCGGCGTCGACCACGAACGGGGCGTGCCGCATCCGCAGGCGGGGGTGGCCACGGCTCGCCGAGTAGGTGTTCGGGCCGCCCCAGTACTGGATCAGGAACAGGGTCAGCCGGTCGGCGGCCGGGCCCAGGTCCTCCTCCGGGTACATCGGGCGGAGCAGGGGATCGTCGGCCACGCCCTCATAGAACTTGTCGACGAGGCGGCGGAACGTGGGCTCGCCGCCGATCGCCTCGTAGAAGGTGACTTCTTCCGGGGAGGGTGCGCTCACCCGTCCATCCTGCCAGCCGCGGCCGGCCGCTCGGATGTGACGCTCGTCGTCGCGCCCGGAGCCTGCTCGATCGGGGTCTGCTCGATCGGGGCGGCCGGCGAGGGCGACGGCACGGCGGGCGGGTCGGGCGGCACGGTCGCGGCCGCTTCCTCGACGGCCGTGGCGAACTCCTGCGCGCGGGGCCAGCGAGCGGCCAGGTAACTCATCACCGCGGTGCCGGCCAGGGCGGTCAGCCCGACCACAAGCGGCAGCCAGAACAGGTCGGCCAGCACGCCGGTGATCATGATGCCGGCGAACTGGGACAGCTGCATGCCGGCCTGCATCACGCCGAACGCCCGGGCGCGGTAGCCGTGCGGCAGCATCAGCACGAACTTGCCGTTGAGGGTGGGTGTCAGCCCGCCGATGGCGGCCCCGGAGAGGGCCACCAGACCCACCACCGCGAGCATCGGTGGGCCCAGGGCAGCCGGGACCAGGGCGAGACAGCTGAGGACCGCGAACGGGCGGATCAGCCGCTCGCGCGTGGCCGGGCCGGTCAGCCGGGTGATGAGCAGGCCGCCGACCACGAAGCCGATCGGGCTGGCCGCCATGATCAGGCCCTGGTTGAGGCCGCGGGCCGCCGGGTCGCTGGTGCCCTCGGCGGCCCAGGCGGCGGCCAGACCCTCCGGCGCGATGGAGAACGCGCTCAGCACGAACACCATCAGCGCGATGTCCCGCAGTACTCGCCGGCCGAAGACCAGCCGGAAACCCTCGCCGGACTCGTGCAGCAGGTGGCTGCGCTGGCCGCGGGCCTGGGCGGGGGGCCGCGGGCGTACGCCGCGGGCGATGAACGCGGCCGAGAGCGCGAACGTCAGCACGTCGACGGCGAGGGCCACCCGCGGGCTGATGGCGGTCGCGATGGTCGCGCCCGCGAGGTAGCCGATGACCTGGACGGACTGGGTGGTGGTCTGGTTGACGGCGATCGCGGTGGGCAGCTTGTCCCGCCCGACGAGCTGCGGCAGCAGCGCGGACCGGGCCGCCTGGGTGGGCGGTGTCCCGAGGCTGGCCACGAAGACCAGGACCAGCATGACCCAGATCGGCAGGTGCGAGATCAGCAGCAGCGCGATCGGCACCATCCGGGACAGGTCCGCGATGATCAGGACCCGGCGGTACGGATATCGCTCGGCCAGTGCGGAGAGCAGGGTCCCGCCGATGATCCAGGGCAGGAACGAGACGGCGAAGGCCGCTGCCGACAGGAGCACCGACTCGGTCTGCTCGTAGACGAGCACGGTGATCGCTGCCTTGGACAGGTAGTCACCCAGCCAGTTCACGAGCAGCGACGAATAGATCGCCCGGTACTCGCGGATGGCGAAGACCTCCCGGAACGTAACCGGTTGGTCTCTTTCCGTCACGGTTTCGGCGCGGTGCCGCCCCCGTGCGGCGGGTCTGTGGGACACCCAGGTCCTCCATCGATCTCGGCACGCGCCGGGTTGCGACGAACGCCGGGTACGTCCCTGGGATTGACCCGCGGGACGTGATGCCGCATGTGCAGATGCTCAAGCGGATTCTGCCCGATCGTCCGAGTCGATGCTAGGGCGTACGGAACGAATGTCGGCCGTTCGGTGGAGTACCGGTATCCCCCGGAAGAACTAATCCCAGCTCAGGACGTACCCTCAGATTTTTGATCCGGGTCAGAAGGTTGCAAGAAAGATGGCGGCACCGCCGAGCGTGGCATCAATCGAGATGCGGCGATGCGTTCGGAGAAGCCGCCCAGCTCCAGCGCCTCGGTCAGCGCGCGGCGCAGGTCTCGCTGCACGGCCGCCTGGCCGTCCGCGGTGGTCTTGGCGATGGTCCGGATCACCGCGCCGTCCACGGTCAGCTGCTCTACCCCGATTACGTCCGGCGGCTCGATGAACTCCTTCTCGTGCTCGGGCGACGCGGACACCGTCTCGGCCGCCGTCCGCAGCACGGCGATCGCCTCCTCGGAGTTGACGAAGCCGATCGGGATATCGATCACCACGAGCGCCCAGCCCTGGCTCTTGTTGCCGACCCGGACGATCTCGCCGTTGCGGATGTACCAGAGCACGCCGCGCATGTCCCGGACCGTGGTGATCCGCAGGCCGACCGTCTCCACCACGCCGACCGCCTCGCCCAGGTCGACCGTGTCGCCCACTCCGTACTGGTCCTCGAGCAGCATGAACAGGCCGGCGATCAGGTCCTTGACCAGGCTCTGCGCGCCGAAGCCGAGCGCCACCCCGACGATGCCGGCGCTGGCCAGCAGCGGGCCCAGGTTGAAGCCGAGCTCACCGAAGACCAGCAGGACGGCCATCGTGAAGACCACGGCGGTGACGAAGCTGCCGAGCACCGAGCCGATCGCCTCGGCCCGCTGCCGGCGGCGTTCCGGGATGTACTGCCCGTCCTCGACCGCCGCGGCCGTCTTCTCCTTCAGCGGCTTCAGCAGGGCCGGCATCGCCGCCCGGCTGGTGCTGGTGGTGAGCCGCTTGATCGCCCGGTGCAGCAGCCAGCGGATCAGCAGGGCGATCAGAATGATCGCCAGGATCCGGAGCGGCTTCACGATGATCCAGTAACTGGAGTTGGCCAGCCACTGGTTGCCTGTCCAATCGAGGACGCGGCTGCACAACACGTCGTTGTCGCAGACCTTGGTGGTGTCGATCGACGTGAAGACCTCGGGCGTGGAGGTGGCCGCGGATGGTCCGGGAGTAGGGGCGAGAAGGAGCACGGGAAGCCACCGTACCGGGCGCGGCTGAGCCGGCTTTCAGGAGTCGCACAGCGCGCGGACCTCAGACGTTTACCGGACGGCTACGGATTGCGCTCGCAATTTGGTCATTCGTCAGGGACTATTGGCGCACGGAACCTGGACGCGAACTACACCGAAGGGTGATCGCGATGCCTGACATACGACCCGTAGTTGGCTCATCCGCGTTGGTACTGAACGCCACGTACGAGCCGCTGTGCGTCGTATCGGTGCGTCGAGCGACCATCCTGGTGCTGACCGCCAAGGCCGAGGCCGTCTCCGACGGTGAGGGCATCCTGCACTCGGTGCACACCAATCTCCCAGTTCCCTCAGTGGTCCGTCTCACGCGTTACGTGAAGGTGCCGTACCGCACACACATCGGCCTGTCCCGCCGCGCGATCTTCGCCCGGGACGGCGGCCGCTGCGCTTACTGCCGAGGTTCGGCCGAGACCATCGACCACGTGTTCCCGCGCAGCCGTGGTGGGCTGCACGCCTGGGAAAACGTGGTGGCGGCCTGCGCCAAGTGCAACCACAGCAAGGGCGACAAGACACCGGCGGAGCTCGGCTGGCGGCTGCACCAGGTGCCGGCCGCACCACGCGGGGTGGCCTGGCGGGTGCTCGGACACCGCACCCCAGACCCGCGTTGGGCCGACTGGCTCGACCTCCCTGCCGCCCCGGCCGAACGCGCCGAGGCGGCTTAATACTTTTGGGCGATTGCCGTCGATGAGGTGAGCCGCGGTTTTGCGACGCCCGCGGGGTTTGCGGGTGGCGGAAAACCGCGACTCACCTCATCGGCCTAAAGGGCAATCGCCCCCGCGGAGCGAAGCGGAGCCAGCCAGCTCAAGCCTTTCTGGTCTCTACCAGGGACGCGAAGACCACGATGTTGTCCTGGTAACCGGTCTTGCCGCCGATCCACTCGCCGCCGCACGTCATCAGGCGCAGCGAGGGGCGGCTGTAATCGCCGTAGACCCGCTGCACCGGCAGCTTGCCCTTGTCGAAGTGCTCCACCGAGTTGACCTCGAAGACGGCCACCGAGTTGTCGGCCCGGAGCACCTCGACTTTCTGGCCCGGCTTCAGCTTGGGCAGCTCGTAGAAGACCGACGGACCGCTCCGGGTGTCGGCGTGCCCGACGATCAGGGCCGGCCCGAACTGCCCGGGTGTCGGCCCGCCGTCGAACCAGCCGGCCTCGTTGTGCCGCTGCAGCGGGGGCACCGCCACCGAGCCGTCGGTGGCCAGGCCGACATCGAGGATCGGTGCCTCCAGCTTGATCGACGGGATGTTCAGCCGTTCCGGCCGGCTCGGGTCGAGCACCGGGAACGCCCGCGGCGGCGGCTCGTCGGACTCCGAACCGAACAGGTCCGGTAGATCGATGCTGGTCGCGGCGCCGATGCCCATCGCCACCAGGAACAGCCCGAAGAAGACCAGGGCCAGCACGATCAGGCCGACCGGCCAGCGCTGCTTGCCGCGGAAGGGTCGTGGTGGCGTCTTCGGCTGGACCCGGGGATGCGGGGCCCGGAAGGGAGGGCGCCCGGACTGGGCCCGGGGAGCCGGTAGCGGTCCGGTGATCGTGCCGGGCGGGGGCGCGGTGATGACCTGGGCGGGCTGCTTGCGCAGCACCGATTCGGGCATGCGCGCGCCGTTCCCCGGTGGCGGTCGGCGGGGCACCGGCGGACTCAGCCGAAGCGCCGGCGTCGCAGGGTCACTACCCACAGGGCTACCCCGGCGCCGATGACGGCCAGCCCGGAACCGATCAGCATCGGCGCATTGCGGCCGGGTGCCATGCCACCGCCGCCGGTGGCCGGGCCGCGGGCCGGTTCGACCTTGGCGACCACGTGCAGGGTGGCCGAGGCGGTCTTGCCGTCGGGGCAGCGCAGATCGACCTTGTAGTCACCCGGCTGGGTGCCGGACGGGATCCGCACGGTGGCGGTCAGCAGGCCGTACTGCGGGGTGACGGTCTGTGCGCCGAACAGCGCGGAGGAGACCGTCGCCGATTTGAGGTTGTCGTCACACGAGGCACGCAGCCCGACCTGGTCGCCGGCCGGCACCGTGCTGGGGTTGATCTCGAGGTAGATGGCCGCGGCCTGCGCCGCCGGCGCATCGAGGAACAGGACGAACAGGCCCATGAGCAGCGCCGACAGGGCGGCGGGGACGGACAGTCGCATGAGATCCCCCTCCTGCCGTCCGTGGCCACGAGGGTACGAACGGCGCGTGAGGGTGATTTTCGCATCTCTATGCCATCTCCGCGTAGATCCCGATGGCGTGGAACATGGGTTTCGACACCCGACGGTCCGGCAGGACTCGCTCTCCGCTACCGTGACTCTTGTTCGGATCAACTGGGAACACAGGCGCCTGGGGGCGTTGAGGTTGTCGATATCAAGCACCGTTCTGGTCTTCGTGATCATTCCGGCGGGTGTCATCCTGCTGGTGGCTTCGCTCGTCCTCGGTGGCGGCGACCGCACCAAGCCGACCCGTCGCTACCGCCCGGGCCGGCCGTACGACTTCCAGCCGATCTGGTTCCTGGCCTCGCCGGATCAGGTCATCGCAGTGGCGCACCCCGACCGGGCCGCGATCGAGGCACCGTTCCTCGAGGACGCTTCGGGTGCCCGGGTCCTCCCCGGCCCTACAGGAGGCGCAAGTGACAGTTGGTGACCTGCACGCGAATCAGCCGCTGACCGCGCTGGCCAAGCCGGGCGGCGAAACCCTGTCGGCCGCACCCGAGCTGGCCCGGCCGGTCCAGGGTGACCCGGCCGGTGACGGTCCCTTCACGACCCGGCAGCTGCTGCGCCTCGACGAGGCGCTGCGGGTGGCCGACAAGCAGACCGGCCTGACGTTCAGCGTCTACATCGGCGAGATGGAGACCCCGAGCCGGGCCTTCGTCGAGAAACTGCAGAAGCAGATCGAGGACGCCGACTACGCCGTGCTCGTGGCCGTGTCGCCTAACCAGCGCAAGCTGGAGATCGTCACCGGCAACGAGGCGCGCAAGCGCATCTCGGACCGGGACGCGAAACTGGCCGGGCTGTCGATGGCCGCCGCGTTCGCGGGTGGCGACCTGGCCGGGGGAGTCCTGGCCGGCATCGACCAGCTGGCCTCGCACGCCGGCCGGCACTGAGCTTTCGACAAAAGGGGCCCGCAAGGGCCCCTTTTTCATGTGCCAAATCAACCGGAAATCCGGCGGCAACAACCGACTGTTAGTAGGCTTGTACTCCGCGTACACCCCAATGACGGAGGTGTGATGACGACGCAGGCTGCTAGCCCGCCGGTCCGCTGGAGTGCTCCCGACGGTGTCTGGACGGAGCCCGATCTCCATCTCTTCCCGCAGGACGGCCACCGCTACGAGATCGTCGACGGTTGCCTGCACGCCGGCCCGCCCCCGCCCGAGTCGCACGAGGCGATGGTCCGGGCGATCATCAGCACGCTGCGCTCGGCCGCCCCGCCCGGCTGGTGGGTCTGCGACCGGCGCGGGATCGTGATCGGTGACAGCAACCTGGTTCCCGACGTCACCGTGCTGCGACCGCGCTCGTCCGGTTCGATCTGGACCGACCCGGCCGACGTGGCCCTGGTGGTCGAGGTGGAGACCTCGGCGACCCGCCGCTACGACCGCATCCTCAAGCCCACGCTGTACGCGGAGGCCGGCATTCACGCCTTCTGGCGGGTCGAACCAGGACACGTCACGCCGATCCTGCAGACCTATCGCCTCAGCGGCGTCCAGTACCGCGCGGAGCACAGAATCGAGGGCGCCGAGCCGGTCAAGCTCGACGCCCCCTATCCGATCAGGATCGCCCCAGCGGCCTGGGCCTAGCGAGGCCTAAGCAGACGCGGCCGTGTCGCGGGCGCGTGCTTGGAGCGCCCGCACCACGCCGTCCCGGCCCTCGGCCACCAGCCGGCGCAGCGACGCCGGGTGCCCGTCCCGAGCCAGCCAGGCGTCGGTCAGCGCGATCGTCTCCGGGTTGATCTGCAGGTACGGGTAACCCATCATCACGAACTCCTGGGCCGGCTCCGAGTCCGAGCGGGCCCAGACGTCCCCCACCACGTCGAAGAACTTCGCGGCGTACGGCGCGGTCAGCTCCACCTGCTTGATGCTCTGGAAGCCGGACAGCAGCGACCGGTTCAGCCAGTTCGGGATCTCGGCCTCCCCGGTCAGCTCGGCCCACACCGTCGCCTTGTTCTCCGCGGTCGGGATCAGCGCCCGGGCGACCGCCGCTTCCCGCTCGCCACTGGCGGTGCGGTCGCCGATCAGTTCGTCCTCGATCTGGTCGATGGACACCGCGCCCAGCCCGGCCAGCGACTGCAACAGGCTCCAGCGCAGCTCGGTGTCGATGACCAGGCCCGCCGGCACGCCCTCGCCGGCCAGCCAGCCGCGCAGCACGGCCTGCTCGGCCTCGGTGCGGGTGGCCGAGATCAGCGACCGGGCCCAGCTCAGCTGCCAGCCACTGCCCGGTTCGGCGGCAGCCAGCGAGGTGCGGGCCAGCTCGGCCAGTTTCGCCCAGCCCTCGGGCTGCCAGGCCGGGTCGGCGTACTGCGCGACCGCGCTGGCGGCCTGCCGGGCCGTCCAGGTGGTCAGGTTGATGTCGGTCTCCCGGG
Source organism: Paractinoplanes tereljensis (assembly GCF_016862435.1). GTDB lineage: Bacteria > Actinomycetota > Actinomycetes > Mycobacteriales > Micromonosporaceae > Actinoplanes > Actinoplanes tereljensis. The sequence continues at coordinate 66,390 of NZ_BOMY01000010.1, read as the reverse complement.
GCAGCCCCGAGCAGACCAGGGTGACGTAGTCGCGGGCGGCCAGCTCGGCGTCGCGCAGCATGTCCCACGCCGCGTTCCAGACCAGCGCCCGGGCCAGCGACGAGTCGATGCCGCCGATGTGGGTGACCACCGCGGCCATCGACTGCTCGTCGAGGCGCAGCTTGGTGTACGACAGGTCGTCGTCGTTGAGCAGCAGCACGTCGGCGGCGCGCACCCCGGTCAGGGCGGCGATCTCGGTGTGCTCGCCGGCCACGTCGACCTCGAGCAGGTCGCGGCGGACCAGCCCGTTGCCCTCGACGTCGTAGAGGCCGATCCCGATCCGGTGGGTGCGCAGCGTCGGGTAGTCGGCCGGGGCCTCCTGCTGCACGACCACGCTCGCGTAGGTGCCGTCGGCGGCCAGCGTGATGATCGGGCGCAGCGTGTTGACCTGCGCGGTCTCCAGCCACTGGGCGGCGAACTTGCGCAGCTCGCGACCGGACGCGGCTTCCAGCTCGGTGAGCAGGTCGTCGAAGGTGGCGTTGCCCCACGCGTGCTTGGCGAAGTACGACTTCAGGCCGGTGAGGAACGAGTCCAAACCTACATATGCGACCAGCTGTTTGATCACGCCGGCGCCCTTGGCGTACGTGATGCCGTCGAAGTTGACCTCGACGGCCTCCAGGTCGGGCATCTCGGTGTAGACCGGATGCGTCGAGGACAGCTGGTCCTGCCGGTAGCCCCAGCTCTTGCGCACCGACAGGAACGTCGTCCAGGCGTCGGTGAACCGGGTGGCCTCGGAGTTGCACCAGTGGCTGGCCCACTCGGCGAACGACTCGTTCAGCCACAGGTCGTTCCACCAGCGCATGGTGACCAGGTCGCCGAACCACATGTGGGCGAGCTCGTGCAGGATCGTGTTGGCCCGCTGCTCGTACTCGAAGTCGGTGACCTGCGAGCGGAAGATGTAGTGCGCCTCGGCGTGCGTGACGCAGCCGAAGTTCTCCATCGCGCCGGCGTTGAAGTCGGGCACCCACAGCTGGTCGTACTTCGGCAGCGGGTAACGCACCCCGAACTGCTCCTGGAAGAAGTCGAAGCCCTGCTTGGTGACCGTGTGCAGGTCCTCGACGTCCAGGTACTGGGACATCGACGCGCGGCAGAAATAGCCCATGTCGACGCCGTCGTGGGTCTGCCGCACCTCGTAGTACGGCCCGGCGCAGATCGCGGTGATGTACGTGCTCATCGGCGGCGACGTCTGGAAGTGCACGGCCTTGGCGCCCGGACCGGCCTCGACGACGGTCGCGGCCGGCATGTTGGACATGACCTTCCAGTGCTTCGGCACGGTCGCGTGCCAGGTGTAGACGCTCTTCAGGTCGGGCTGGTCGAAGCACGCGTAGACCCGCTGCGCGTCGGCCGTCTCGAACTGGCTGTAGAGGTAGATCTCCTTGTCGACCGGGTCGAGACTGCGCTGCAGGCCCTGCCCGCTCGCCGAGTAGGCGAAGTCGGCGTCGACCACCAGCTCGTTCTCGGCGGCCAGGCCCGGCAGGGTCAGACCTTTCTCGGCCGCGAAGCCGGTCAGGTCGAGCGGCGCGCCGTTCAGCGTGGCCGACCGCACCGACTGGGCGGCGGCCTCGATGAAGGTCTCGGCCCCCGGCTCGGTGCACCGGAAGGTGACGGTGGTGATGGAGCGGAAGGTGCCGTCGCCCGGATTGCCGTACCCGTCGGTCAGGTCCAGCGCGATGTCGTATCCGGTCACCTCGAGCAGGCGGGCGCGATCGGCGGCCTCCACCTGGGTCAAGTTTCGAACTCCGGCCACAGCCACTCTCCTTAAGAGCGCACAAGCTATTCCCCGCCAGACTAAGCGGACGCGCCATGCGTAGGCGCACCCGGAGTGCATGCTTCTGACGTAAACGCACCACCCGGGCGGACTACCGGTCGTTGGATGGGGGTAGAAGACCGCACATGAACGACCGGAGGCAGCCAGATGTCCGAGACCGAGACGGTCGCGTCGTCAAGCATCGCCGTGCACCGCGGCGACTGGGGCGATCTGACGCCCGAGCTGGCGGCGATGGTGGCGCCTCCGGTGAGCGTCTCGGCGACTCCGGTAGACCGACCGGTCGGAGCGTGGCGAAAAGCACAGTTAGCCAGGTCACGCGGGAACATGCCGGTTACCCGGCATCAGCGTCCGACCAGGTAAATTGCGCGCCATGACGACGGTCGTGCATTCGATCAGCCGGGCCTGGCTCACCACCGGGGCCACCGGCGCGCAGAACTACGACGAGTTCGCCGACGACGCCGAAATCACCGCCATCATCTCCGCCAACCCGCACAGCGCTCTCGCCGTCGAGATGCCGCACCTGGCGCCCGACAGCCTGGGCAAGTCCTTCACCGACTCCCTCCCCGACGCGGTTGCCCGGCTCGCGCTGGAGCGCGCCGAGGGCGGCTACGCACCGTCTGAGCACGTCGTCGTGCTCTATCGGATCACCGCACCGGGCGAGCCCACCGCGTACGGCCTGTGGAGCATGGTCGACACCGACCAGATCTCCGCCAGCGCCGACGAGGCGGGGCTGGTCATCCGCAACGAAGAAGTCTTCATCGAGAAGGTTCGCGAGCGGGTCGCCCTGGCCCGCGCCGTGAGCACGCTGCTGTCACCCGTACTCCTGCTGCAGACCGGCAAGGGTGACGAATTGCACGCGGCCCTCGCGGCCGCGACCGAGTCGGCGGGCGAGCCCGCCGCGACCGACACCGACCAGACCGGCCGCACCCATGCCATCTGGCCGATCGGCCCCGGACCGCTGCAGGACGAGCTCACCACGCTCGCCGGCGGCGGCGAACTGGTGGTTGCCGACGGCAACCACCGCAGCCTGGCCGCCCAGACCGGCCGCCTGCCGCGCTTCCTGGCCGTGGTCACCACCCCGGCCTCGGTTGCCATCCAGCCCTACAACCGGCTGGTCAGCGAGCTGCCGATGCCGCCCGAGGAGTTCCTGACCCGGCTGCGGGGATCGGGCGCCGAGGTGATCGAGCTCGCCGAGCTGGAAACCCTGGTGAAGGGCACGATCCAGATCTACCTGGACGGCCGCACGTTCGGCGTCCAGCTGCCGGTCGACAAAAACCTTCCCGACGTGGAAAACCTGGATCACGCGCTGGTCGAGCGGGAACTGCTGGGCGACGTGCTCGGCCTGGACCCGGGTGACAAGCGAATCTCCTACATCGGCGGCGACTACCCGGCCGAGTGGCTGCGTGGCGAGGTCGACGCCGCCCACGCCGAGCTGGCGGTGCTGATCGCGCCGGTCACGGTCGACGACTTCGTCGCCGTCAACCTGGAACGGCAGAAGCTGCCCCGCAAGAGCACCTGGTTCACTCCGAAGGCGCGTGGCGGCCTCGTCCTGGCCCAGCTCGACTGACCGTCCGCCGCCCCACCACCACCCTTGACTGGAAAATGACTCTTAACCCACAGGTGACGGCGGCGGACAAGCTCCGCCGCCGTCCACCGGCCGACGGCGACCCCTACGAGCGGCTGGTGCAGTCGCGGGCCGCGATGGAAGAGGCGGTCGACCTAGAGTGCGGCCCGGCCATCCCGCTGCCGGTAGTGGTGGACGTAGACGCTGATGGCGTCCCGTGCCGCCTGTATGCGACAAAGCCGGATGCGCCGCTGTTCATCTATCTGCACGGCGGCGGCTGGTGCTACGGCAGCATCGAGACGGTCGACCGGGTCTGCCGCCGGATCGCCGACCGCTCAGGTTGTGCCGTCCTGTCGGTCGGCTACCGCCTGGCCCCTGAACACGTGTTCCCGGCCGCGCTGGACGACGTCGAGACTGTCATCTCCTACGCCCGTAAATCGGACATGGGCGTCGATTCAACCCGGCTGGCGATCGGCGGCGACAGCGCCGGCGCCCAACTGGCCACGATCGCGGCGCGGCGGCAGCGCGATGCCGCCATGCCGCTGGACTACCAGGTCCTGATTTATCCGGCGCTCGATCCGATGACCGCCGCCGAATCCTACGAAGAGCTCGGCGAATACGGCCTGGACCGCGCCTCGATGAAGCTGGCCTGGGAAACGTATGTCCCCGATCTGATGCAGCGGCTCACCCCCGACGTGGCGATCTTCGCGACCGCCGACCTGGCCGGCATGCCACCCACGCTGATCATCACGGCCGAATACGACGCCCTCCGCGACGAGGGCGCCGACTACGCGGACGCGCTGGTCACCGCCGGTGTCTCGGTGGTGCACACCCGCTACATGGGGGTGAATCACGGCTTCGCCCGCAAGCTCGCGGTGATCGACGCCGCACGCGCCGCGACGGATCAAGTAGCGTCCTCGCTGCGCGCGGCCCTGACCTTCTGAGAGACTTCCGACATGCGTGTCTACCTGGGTTCGGACCATGCCGGTTACGAACTGAAGATGCACCTCGTCAACCACCTGATCAAGCAGGGGCACGACGTCGTCGACGTGGGACCGCACGTCTACGACCCGGAGGACGATTACCCGGCCTTCTGCCTGCACACCGGGGCGAAGGTGGTCGCCGACGAGGGTTCGCTCGGCATCGTCATCGGCGGTTCCGGCAACGGCGAGCAGATCGCCGCCAACAAGGTCGAGGGCGTCCGCGCGGCCCTGGTCTGGCGCACCGAGATCGCGCAGTTGGCCCGCCAGCACAACGACGCCAACGTGATCAGCATCGGCGCCCGCGAACACACCCTCGACGACGCCACGTCCTTCGTCGAGACGTTCCTGGCCACGCCGTTCTCCGGCAACCCGCGCCACGCCCGCCGCATCGCCCAACTCACCGAGTGGGAAAGCACGCGAAAGCTCCCCGACCTACCTTCTTAGAGCAAAACCACCAGAAAAGTACGCCCTAGGAAAAGTCCCGTGGCGCACGGCCGGCCGGGTGGGTGGCAAGCCCACCACCCGGCTACCGGCCCGTACCCGGTGGCGATCCAGGCTCGCGGGCTGGCGCCCGCCTCGCCCGCGCCAGTTGCGCCGCGCGCGTTGCTCGCGGCGCGCGGTGGCCCGCCCCCACATCCGATTTTTCCCCTGACGGGCGAAATCTCAGCGGTTGCGGGGCAGCTCTTCGCGCGGGACCCAGTTGCGGCGGACGATCACCAGGTTGCGGTCGGCGTCGGCCAGATGGGTCTCGCTCGGGCGGGCCGCGTCCCGGGCGCGTAGCGCCGCACCCACGCTGACCTGCGACGAACCCGAACCGACAAGCCCGCGCAGGCCGCGCTCGGACTCGCGCTCATCGCCGGCCGGGCCCGGCGCCCCGCCCGGCTGCGGCGCGCCCGCAGGCCGGCGGGGAAAGGCCGGGCGAGACCGCTCGCCGTTCTCCGGCCGAGGCCGCTCGCCGTTCTCCGGGCGAGGCCGATCGGCATTTTCCGGCCGAGGTCGATCGCCGGTTTCCGGCCGGGGCCGTTCGACATGGTCCGGGCGTCGTTGTTCCACCGTTTCCGGCTGCGCCTCGGGGGCGGCCACCGGCCCGGGGGTGCCGGCCATTGCGGGGGTGCCTGCCGCCTCAGGGGCGGCTGCTGGGTCGGGGTCGGCTACCGGGCTGGTAGTTGCGCTCCCCGCGGCCGGGACGGCGGCCTCGTCGTCCGTGGGTGGCGCGGCCGCAGCCGCGCTGGACGACGAGGGGGGACGCACGCGGCGGCGTCGGCGTTCGGGCTCGGCCATGTCGCCGACGGTACCGCCGCGAAGGTCACTCAGAACACCTCGATGGCATTCGGCAGCCGGTCCCAGCCGAACGCGGTGGCCGGGAAGTTGTCGGTCAGGCGCTGCACGCGGCCGGCCGCGTGCAACGCGCTCAGCGTGGTGCCGCCCAGGTAGACCGCGCCCAGCTCGGTGATCGAGCAGGCCACGTCGGCCGGGTCGGTGGTGCGCACGCAGGTGGTCTTGTCGGGGCCGGCGGTCAGGCGCCAGCGGCCGCTGTTCGCGCTGATCAGCGGGTCGGTGACGGCGAGCACCACGTCGACCGGGCCCAGGTAGCGGCGGGCCTCGAGAGCGGCCGGCAGGTCGATCAGGCGGATCCACAGCGCGTCGCTGAAGCCACGCCCGAGCCGGCGCGGCTCGTCGACCAGGTATTGAAGCGGCTCGTCGAGCGCGGCGAAGTCGTAGCTGGTGCTGCGGGTCAGGTCGATGCCGAACAGGAAACGCCAGAGCTCCGCATAGACCCCGGGATCGTCGGCGACGATCTCGGTGACCCGCACCTGGCCGTTCGGGCCGTAGTCGTCCCAGCCGTCCTTGACCCGCCACATCGCGTAGCCCTCGGGGCCGTTCGGGCCTTCGAAGAGCACGCCCTTGCGGGTGGTGGCTCCGTCGCGCCAGGCCGACGGGTCCCGCAGGCGGCGGTCCCACCAGGCGCCGGGACGGCTCGACCACCCGACTCGGGCGGGGCGCACCCTCTCGTACAGCATCTTGAGATCTTCGGCCGCCTCGGTGGGCTCGATGAGCCGCAGCCGGCCGTCGGCCGACGGCGCGGCGGGGGTGATGTGCACCTCACGGGTCATCGCGTTCAGTTCGAGGCGCGCCGCCGCCGGACCGTAACCGAAGCGCGGGTAGATCGTGGTTTCGCTGGCCCAGAGCACCGCGACCGGTTCGCGGCCGGCCTCGGCGAGCTCGGCCAACTGGCGATGCATCATCGCGGTGAGCAGGCCACGACGGCGGTGGGTGGGCAGCACGCCGACGCCGGTGACGTGAGCGGCCGGAATGACCGCGCCCGGTACGGTGAGGTCTCGGGTCAGCGCGGTGGTGTGGCCGACAACCGAGCCGTTGTCGTCGGCGACCAGGGATCGCTCGGGCTCGAAGAGGCGGCGGTCGAACTCGCGGGCATCGTCGTCGAAGTCGTGGTGAAAGACGTAGCCCTCGATGTCGAGGATCGCGGCATGGTCATCGGCGGTGGCCTGACGCAGGCGCACGGAATCGTCCATGTGCATCTGTGTAACGGACGGAGCGCTCTGCGGCCAATGATTTGTTGGCTCGCTACTCTCGTTGGTGGGGGCCGATCGAATGGGGGAACTGATGCCGGAGCAACCGCAGTGGTCTGAGCGGACGCTCGACATGCCGCCGCAGGATCCGTGGGCCGACCAGCCCACGGCGCCGGGGCCGGTGACACCGCCCGATCCTGACGCGGCGCCGTTCAGTCGCGGTCGCGCGCAGGTAAACCCGCAGATCCACCACACGCAGCGGTACGCGGAGCACGAGCCGACCGGCATCGGCTGGCCGGGCGCCGACGCCCCGCCGCACCGGGGGATGACCTGGCGCTGGAGCGAACTGCGCCGCGGCAGCGAGTGGACCACCGCGGCGGTGCTGTTCGCGTTCGTCTGCTGGGGCGTGTGGTCGCTGTCGTCCGGTGGCGGCGTGCTGGGCACCCCGCTGATCGTGTTCGCGGTCACCCTGGCCGTCGCGGTCGGCGTCTTCTGCCTGGCCCGCGTCGTCGGCTATTACGTGCTGGAGCGCTCGTTCGGCCGCCAGCGCCGCACGGCCCGCGGCTCCCACCTGATCACCGCGCTGTTCCTGGCCGGCGTCGGCGTCGCCGACCTGCAGCAGACCCAGTGGGTGATGGACGCCTTCCACTGGGTGAGCGGTCAGGTCAACTGACCGGCTTGCCGCCGGTGATGCCGAGCACCTCGCCGGTGGTGTAACTGGAGTCGTCGCTCGCGAAGTAGACGTACGCCGGCGCCAGCTCGGCGGGCTGTCCGGCCCGGCCGAGCGGGGTGTCGGCGCCGAACTTCTCGACCTTCTCGTCGGTCATTGTCGACGGGATCAGCGGCGTCCAGATCGGCCCGGGTGCCACCGCGTTGACCCGCACGCCCTTGCCGGCCAGTTCCTCGGCGAGCGCCTTGGTGAAGGACACGATGCCGCCCTTGGTGGTGGCGTAATCGAGGAGCGCGAACGACGACTGGTAGGCCTGGATCGACGCGGTGTTGATGATCGCCGACCCGGGTCGCAGGTGCGGCAGCGCGGCCCGGCACAGCCAGAACATCGCGTACAGGTTGGTCTTCAGCACCCGGTCGAACTGCTCGGTGGTGATGTCGGCGATCCCGCCGGGCTGCTGCATCTGATAGGCCGCGTTGTTCACCAGGATGTCCAGCCGGCCCAGGTCGCGGACGGCCCGCTCGATCAGGTCGGCGCAGTGTTGTTCGTCGCGGATGTCGCCGGCCACGGTCACCGCCTTGCGGCCGGCCTTCTCCACGTACGCCGCGGTGTCCCGCGCGTCGGCCTCCTCCTCGGCCAGGTGGGAGATGAGCACGTCGGCGCCTTCCCGGGCGTACGCGATGGCCACCGCCCGGCCGATCCCGGAGTCGCCGCCGGTGATCAGCGCCACCCGGCCGGTCAGCCGGCCGCTGCCGCGGTAGCTCTCCTCGCCGTGGTCGGGCCGGTCCGGCATGGCGCTGGTCAAGCCGGGCGGCTGCTGGTCGCCGCCGTCGAGGGCCGGGCCGGGATATCTGCTGCGCGGATCAGTCATGCACGAGGTATGCCCTGGTAGACCCGGATCATGCGGACGGTTCGGAGACGTGCGCGTGCACGATTCGCCAGCCCTCGGGCAGGCGCACCCAGGTCTGGGACTGGCGGCCGAGCACGTCGCTGCCCGGGTAACCGAACAGCGTCGTGACTATCGCGGTGCTTACGCCGTACGCCTGGATGTCGGTGTCCTTGAGACGACGGCCCGGCGGCAGACCGCCCTGGGCGAGTCGCCACTCGGCCTGTTCTTCGATTCCGGCCTGCTGGTCGGCGATGCCGTAGCGGAGCGCGCGGGGGGCGAAGAAGCCGAGGATGGCTTCGACGTCGTTGGCCACCAGCGCGCGTTCGTAGGCCTCGAAGGCGGCGCCGACCTCGGCGATGACGTCCGGCCGGTCGATCTCCACGTTCGTTCCCTTCGGTCGGGGGCGGCCCGGCCATGGGCCGGGCCGCCGCGGAAAGATGTCAGGCCTTGGCCGGCACCGGAACGCCGCCCTCGGGAGCCTCGGTGAACGTGTTGCCCTGCACTTCCTCCGACTCGAGGAGCTTCAGTTCCTCGGCGTCGGGTTCGCGCGGGGCCGGCTTGGTGAGCGCGAAGAGTACGCACACCAGGCCCAGGAACAGGTAGCCCAGTGTCACCTGCCCGTTCGCGTTGAACTGCACCTTCGCGGCGTGGATCAGGCCGACGAAGGTGAGCACCGCGCCCGAGCCCGCGAAGATCGCGGCGTGCCAGAACCGCTTGTCGATGATGAACGCGACGATCGCGCCCAGCACCAGACCGGCCAGGATGGCGCCCTCGCCGAGCGTTTTCAGGCCGTCGTAGACGACTCCGGCACCGGCCAGGGCCTCCGTGCCGACCTGCGCGGCGGTGGTGCCCGCCGCGGACAGGGCGTTGTCCATCATTCCGGTGACCCACTGGGCGATGTTCGGCACCAGCGCCGCCACCACGGCCGCCGCGTGCGCCCGGGGGGTGGCCTGGAACGCCTGCGCGCCGATCAGCAGGCCGATGTAGAGCAGGATGGGGACGATCGCCGGGGTGGGGAAGATCGCGCCGAGCAGGCCGAACAGGCCGAAGAAGCAGAGCAGGGCGATGACCACGCCGGTCGCCATCGAGTAACCGGTGCGGCCGCCGGCCGCCTTCCAGCCGGGGTGGCCGACGTAGACGGCGGGCGGGAACGGCGAGCCGAGGCAGGAGCCGATGATCGCGCCGGCGCCGTCGGCCAGCAGCACGCTGCGCAGGTTGTAGCGGTCGCCGGCGGTGGCGGCGCTCTCCACGTTGGTCATCGCCTCGGTGAAGTTGTAGACGCCGAGCGGGATCGCGGTGGCCAGCAGCGGGGCCATGTCCTTGAGGCCGTCGATCAGCAGGTCGAACTTGAGGTGCGGGAACGCGAACGCGATGTCCTTGGCGGCGCTTGTCACGTCGGGCACGCTCATCGCGCCGCCGATCCAGCCGATCGCGGTGCCGACCAGGAGCGCGGCCAGGCCGATCGGGAAGTTGAACGGCAGTTTGATGTCGGTGAGCAGGCCGATCAGCAGCAGGCCGAAGACCGGCAGGGCGATCCAGGCGGCCTTCCACATGTTGCCGGCCGGGTTCATCGAGATGAACGTGATTGAGATGCCGGCCAGGGTGCCGAGCATCGCGGCCTTCGGGGCGTACTTACGGATGTACGGCCCGACGAACGCGCCGATCAGCACGATCACACCGATGATGAACGCCCAGGCGATGCCTGCGGTCCAGGCCTGGATCGGGTTCTTGGTGGTCAGGTAGATCGGCAGCATGATCACGAAGATCACGATGAACATGTGCGGGACGCTCGGGCCGTACGGCATGGCCGTGACGTCCGTGCGGTTCTCCTTCGCGGCCAGCCGCCGCGCCAGGTAGGTGTAGTAGACGTTGCCGGCCACCAGGGCGATGCCGAGGGCCGGGAGGATGACGCCGAAGACGTCGCCGGCCGGCATCTTGATGACGCCGATGCAGAGTCCGGTGAGGGTGAGGACGTTGACCAGAACGTTGACGCCGAAGCCGAAGAAGGCGTTGGTGTCTCCGCGAACCCAATACGGCAGCTTGGCCGTGGTTATTGTGCTCATCTCTACTCCTGAATGGCAGCGATCACTGAGGGGGATTCGGCGACCCAGCCGAAGATGCCGCCCTGGGCGGCGATCATCTTGAGGCCGACCTGCTGGAACTCGGGGAAGTAGGAGCCGACGCAGTCGGCCAGGACCAGGCACTCGTAGCCGCGGTCGTTGGCTTCCCGGACGGTGGTGTGGACGCAGACCTCGGTCGTCACGCCGGTGACGATCAGGCTCTTGGTGCCGAGCTTGTCCAAGACGTCGCTCAGCTCGGTCGCGTAGAACGCACCCTTGCCCGGCTTGTCGATGACGACCTCACCGTCGACCGGCTGGAGCTCGTCGACGATGTCGTGGCCGTACTCGCCCTGGATCAGGATGCGGCCGAACGCGCCCGGGTCGCCGATGCGCATGCTGGGTGCGCCGCGGCTGAGCTTCGCCGGGGGACAGTCGGACAAATCGGGTTTGTGGCCCTCGCGGGTGTGGATAACGGGCAGGCCGGCCTCGCGCCAGCCTTTGAGCAAGGCCGCGAGCGGCTCGATCGTTCTGCGCAATTGGGACACATCGTTGCCGAGGCTCTCGCCGAAGCCGCCGGGGAGCAGGAAGTCCCGCTGCATGTCGATCACGACCAGCGCGGTGCTGTCCTTGTCGAACGAGAAAGGCCCGGGTTGGGCGTCCACAGTGGGCATCGTCAGACCTCCGTTGCCGCGATCACGTCGTCCGAGGTGGCGACGCAGCCGAAGACGCCGCCCTGCATGGTGACCATGTGCAGGGCGGCGGTGTGGTTGGACGGATCGGTGGCCCCCGTGCAGTCGCTGAGGATCAGGCACTCGTAACCGCGGTCATTGGCCTCCCGCATGGTGGTGTGCACGCACACGTCCGTGGTGATGCCGGTGAGGATGATGTGGGTGATGCCGTGCGTGCGCAGCACCAGGTCGAGGTTGGTGGCGTAGAACGCGCCCTTGCCCGGCTTGTCGACGATGACCTCGCCGGCCACCGGGGCCACCTCGGGCACGATCTCCCAGCCCGGCTCGCCGCGCACCAGGATCCGGCCGCACGGGCCGTCGGCACCGATCTCGGCGCCGATCTGGGCCGATCGCCAGCGCTTGTTGGGAGGCAGGTCGGACAGGTCCTGGTCATGCCCCTCGCGGGTGTGGATGACAAGCATGCCCAGCTCCCGGACGTGTGCCAGGAGTTTGGCGGTGGCCGGCAGCCCGGCCCGGGTGAGCTCGATGTCGTAACCCATCGAGTCGACGTAGCCGCCCTTGCCGCAGAAGTCGACCTGCCAGTCGATGCAGATCAGCGCGGTCCTGCTCACGGGAACCGACCCGTCGTAGGGCCAGAGATACGGGTTGGCCTTGACCGGCCCGATCATCGCGGTCATCAGTTCGCTCCTTTCAACCGGAAGTTCCGCCAGCCGCCGCCGGCGGTGATGTCCTGGGCACCGGTCGCCGCGTATCCCTCGCAGCGGAAGCCGGTGACCTCGGTGCCGTCCTCGAGTGCGACCCGGCCATGCTGTCGTCGACCGGCAGCGAGCGGGCGTAGAGCATCAGCGTCTCGTCGCTGAAGGCCGGGCCGAACAGGGTCAGCGAGGCGGGCCGGCCGTCGGCGGTGAACCCGTTCGGCACGGTCACCGCGGCCATGTCCAGCAGGTTCGCGAACTGGGTGTAGCGGCCCAGGTTGAGATTGCGGCCGACCGGGTCCTCGGCGATCTCGGCGTGCGTGTACGTGGTGCCGATCGTCGGCAGGACCAGCACGTCAGCCTGCTGCCAGATCCGGTCGGCCTGGCGTTTCAGCTCCTGAAGGCGGTGCTGGGCGCGGAAGGCATCGGCGGCGCTGAACCCGTACCCGGTCTCCAGAATTTGTTTGGTGATCGGCAGGAACGCGTCGGGCCGGTCGGCGAGGAACTCGCCGAGGTCGGCCAGCCGTTCGGCCACCCACGGCCCGCGATAGAGCAGGTCACCGGCTTCCAGCAATGGTCCGATGTCGACCGTCAGGTCGCCGGTGAAACGCGCGAACGCTTTCTCCTGCCCGGCATCTCCAAAAAAATCAAGGCTTTCCGGTACGGCGACCTTCGGTGCCGCGATCAGGGGCCGGTTCCCCTCGCGTGACCACGGATCCGTCTCGACCCGGCCACGTGTCGCCCGCAGCACCCGGCCGGCCAGGTCGAGGTCGGGCGCGAAGATCGAGACGCAGTCCAGCGATCGGCAGGCCGGCACGACGCCGAGAGTGCTGAGCAGGCCGCGGGTCGGCTTGATCCCGACGATCCCGTTGAGGGCGGCCGGCACCCGGCCGGAGCCGGCCGTGTCGGTGCCGAGCGAGAACGCGACGGTCTTGTTGGCGACCGCGACCGCCGACCCGGAACTCGATCCGCCGGAGATCAGCCCACCGCCGAAGACGCTCTCCGGACTGTCGTACGGGGAGCGGGCGCCGGTCAGCCCGGTGGCGAACTGGTCGAGATTGGTCTTGCCGACCACGATCGCGCCGGCGTCTAGCAGCCTCTGCACGACCGGGGCGTTCCGTTCCGGCCGGTAGGCGAAGCCGGGGCAGGCGGCCGTGGTGGGCAGTCCCGCGACGTCGATGTTGTCCTTCACCGCGAACGTCACCCCGGCCAGGGGCAGCGCGGGATCGATCTCGTTCACGCGTTCGTGCAGCTGAGCGGCGGTGAAGGTGCTTATCCAGACACCCTCACTGGCGCTCACCCGGGCGAGCGTCTCCTCGACGACCTCGTGTGCTTCCACACCGTCGATTGTCGACAATCCTGTTTCGGCGACAGCTTCGTTTTGTAACGTCGCCGTTTCCCGCTGTGTTTTTGCGGCTTGCGCTAGGCCAGGTAGGCCCGGGCGCCGTGCTCGCCGAGCGCCTTCAGGATGCCGGCCGAGTCGCCGCGCTCCACCGCCGCGAACAGGCGTTCGTGCCGCACCACGCCGTCCTCGGCCCGTGCGGTCTCGGCCTCACGCCGCATGTTGACCGCCATGTAGAGCTGGATCCGCACCAGGACCGACCCGTACAGATCGGCCAGCTGCCGGTTGCCGCCGAGCCGCACCACCTCGGTGTGGAACCGCCGGTGCGCGTTCGCCAGCTCCAGGCGGTCGTCCGCCTCGGTGGCCTTGCGCATCACCGCGAGCGCCGCGCGGAGCCCGGTCAGGTCGGGTTGGGCCGGCATCGCGGCGACCGCGTGCCGCTCCAGGACGTCGCGCACCTCGTAGAGCTCGGCCACGTCCTCGTCGGAGAGGGTGGCCACCCGCGCACCCCGGCGTGGGATGTGCTCGACCAGCCCCTGCTGGGCGAGAAGCCGCATGGCCTCGCGCAACGGGGCCCGGCTGATGCCCAGACGGCGGGTCAGTTGCTCCTCGACGAGCCGTTCGCCGGGATCGCTCCGCCCGCTCAAGATGTCTCGCCGCAGCCGGTCGACGGCAAGCTCGACGAGGCTGTACGTCTCCAGCTCTTCGTCGCTCACCCTTGGCAGTGTGCCAGCCCGGGGGAAATCGCTATCCGACGCCTTCCTCGTTTTCGTCTTTCTTCTTGCGGCCGCGGATGCTCGGCCAGAACGCGGCCAGGATCATGGCTGCGCCGATCACGATGAGTGAACTCCAGAGCCAGGTCATGCGCGGAGGTTACCCGGCCCGGCCCACCGCTGTCGGTGGGCCGAACCGGCAGCATGCGTCATTCGACGAGGTTCTTACCCGTCTCCACCAGCGTCTTCAGGTCGCTGAGGATCCACGCCCAGCCACCTCCGGCCCCGCTGTCCTCGGTGCCGGCCACCATCGCGGCGGTGGCCGGTGCGCCGGTCAGTTCGTGCGTGACGGTCAGCTTGTAGACGCCCGGCTGCATCTTGGCTTCTTCGATCTCGTAGGTGAGCGTCGTGAACGGCTCGGCCGCCGTGGTCGGGTCCATCAGCATCCGCCAGGTCTGGACCAGCCGCCGCGGCGGATCGGCCTCGAGCACCTCGCCGTCCACGATCGTGTCCGGCACCTCGAAGCCGCCGGCCTTGCCGAACTCCTTCATCTCCGCGGTGGCCGCCTGGCGGAATGACCCGCCCTTGTGCAACTCGTAGTAACCGGGCGACTGGTACGCATACCGAGAGTTCCACTCGGGATCTGTGATGGCCGCCCAGATCCGCTCCGGCGTGGCCTTGATCCAGACCCGGTAGACCTGAGTCGTGTCGCTCATGGTTGGTCCTCCTCCAGCGCGTTCTTGAGATCGATGAGAGTCGTGACGTGGTGCTCGGTGTACTTGTCGATCCACCGGTCGTGGATCAGCCGGATCGGGACGGGGTTGAGGAAGTGCAGCTTTTCCCGGCCGGACCGGCGAGGGACGACGAGCCCCGCCTCCTCGAGCACCTTGAGGTGCTTGGCGACCCCGAAACGGGTCATCGGGAGCTCGGACTCCAGCTCGCCGAGGGTGCGACCGTCCCGCTCGAAGAGCAGATCGAGCAGGAACCGACGACTCGGGTCGGCGAGTGCCTTGAACACTCGGTCGTCGTCATCCATGACGCTAAGTTAGGTGACCAAAAGGTCACATGTCAAGGGCGTCGCCCAGTGTGACGAGTTGCTGATTCCCGGTCAGATTTAAGGACCTCCTAATGGACGCGCATCGAAGATGGGCGTTACGTTGGCGGCCGGATTACTGGAAACCTTCAAGATTGGGAGTGCTCCCAGATCCGCCGGCACGCCCCGTTCATCGGGGCGTCAGATGCTCCCCGGCGTCGGAGTTCTTCCTCTTCGTCGGTGTTGAGACGGCACAGCGCCGGGTGGCGGCCCGGCGCTGTGCCCCTTTTGTCAGGAGCAGAGGGGGCTGCGCGGGTCGTTGGCCGGCAGGTACAGGGCGCGTTCCTGGTCGGTGAGGTCGCGGCCGACCGCGCGGCAGATCTTGTCGATGGCGGCGGGCGGGGCCTGGAGGGTGACGTCCCACAGGCGCACGATGCCGTCCGCACCGGCCGTGGTCGCCAGGGTCCGGCCGTCGGGGCTGAAGGCGAGTGCCCACACCGGGCCGGTGTGGCCGGTGCGGGTCAGCGGGCGGCCGCCGGCCACGTCCCACAGGCGGGCCGTCGTGTCCTCGCCGCCGGTGGCCAGCGTGCGGCCGTCGGGGCTGAAAGCGACCGCGTTCACGGCGCCGTCGTGGCCGGTGAGGGTGGCGCGCTGCTGGCCGCTGCCGACGTCCCACAGGCGGGTGGTGCCGTCGGTGCCGGCGGAGGCGACGGTGTGCCCGTCCGGGCTGAACGCCACGCTGCCGATCGCGTTGGTGTGGCCGGTGAGTTTGGCGCGCAGCCGGCCGTCCGCGACCTCCCAGAGGCGGACCGCGCGGTCGATGCCGCCGGTGGCCAGGGTGCGCCCGTCCGGGGAGAACGCCACCGAGGTCACCGGGGCGAGGTGGCCGGTGAGCGTGGCCTGCAGCCGGCCGCTGGGCAGCTGCCAGAGCCGGGCGGTACGGTCGTCGCCGGCGGTGGCGAGCAGACGCCCGTCGGGGCTGAACGCGACGGCCAGCGCGGGGCGGGATTCGTCTCCGTCGAGGACGGTCCGGGCCGGGCCGCCGGCGACGTCCCAGACGCGGATCGTGCCGTCGTGGCCGGTCGAGGCGATGCTGCGGCCGTCCGGGGCGAAGGCGAGCGCCAGCACCTCCCCGGTGTGCCCGGTCAGGATGGTCCGCTTCGGCCCGCCGGGCAGATCCCACACCGTGACCGTGCCCTTCTCACCGGCGGTGGCCAGCGTGCGCCCGTCCGGGCTGTACGCGACCGCGTAGGCCGGATTGCCCGGATCGGTAAGCGTGCTGCGGGGCCGGCCGGCGGCCACGTCCCAGAGCCGGACCGAGCCGTCGACGCCCGCGGTGGCGAGGGTGTCGCCGTCGGTGCTGAACGCAACCGCCATCGAGGCGCCGGCGAGGCTGGTCAGCGGCCGGCCGGTGGCCACGTCCCAGAGCCGGGCGGTGTTGTCGTCGCTGGCGGTGGCCAGGGTGTGCCCGTCGGGGCTGAACGCGACCGAGTACACGTAGCTGGCGTGGCCGGTGATCGTCGCCCTGCTTCGTCCGCTCGCGACGTCCCACAGCCGCACGGTCTTGTCCTGGCCGCCGGTGGCGAGGGTGCGCCCGTCCGGGCTGAAGCTGACCCCGAGCACGGAGCCGTCGTGGCCGCGCAGGGTGCGGCGCACCGTGCCGGTGGCGACGTCCCACAGTCGGACCGTGCTGTCGACGCTCGCGGTGGCCAAGGTGCGGCCGTCGGGGCTGTAGGCCAGCGCGTAGATGATCCCGGTGTGGCCGGTCAGCGTGCGGCGGGTCTGTCCACTCGCGACGTCCCAGAGCCGGATCGTGCGGTCGCCGCCACCGGTGGCCAGGGTCTGCCCGTCGGGGGCGAAGGCGAGCGAGTAGATCGAGCCGGTGTGGCCGGTCAGGGTGCTGACCGGGCCGCCACCGGCGGTGGGCCAGATCAGCACCGAATGGTCGTTCGAGCCGACCGCGACCGAGGCGCCGTCCGGGCTGAACGCCACCGACAGCGCGGGCTTCGTGTGTCCGGTGAGCACGGCCAGGGTTCGGCCGCCGGCGGCGTCCCAGAGCCGCGCGGTGTTGTCGTCGCCGGCGCTGACCAGGGTCCGCCCGTCCGGGCTGAAGGCCACCGCCCGCACCAGCTCGGTGTGCCCGGTCAACCGGCGCCGCAGCGGGCGGGCCGAGGCCGCGTAGAGGCTGCTCGTCGCCTCGGCCGTCGGCTCGGTCCGATAAGCCCGCACCGCCAGCAGCGCGGCCAGGTCCGGGTCCGAGCCGAGCAGCGCCGCCGACTGCGCGGCCAGCTGACGGGACAGGGCCACCCGCCGCGCGTCCACCGCCGTCGAGCGCTGCAGCAGTGCCAGCCCCGTCGCCACCAGCGCCACCACCAGCAGCGCCGCCAGCACCGCGGTGAACCTGCGGGACCGCCGCTCGCCGGACCGTTGATGCGCCCGGCTCGCCGCCAGCAGCTCCGCGGTCGCGGCCGGCAGCCGTCTGCGCGCCGACCAGTCCGCTCCCTCGGCCAGATCGGTGCCGCGCAACAGGTCGCCCGGGTCGCGGTGGGCGCTCCAGCGGGCGTACTGCTCCCCGGCGCGGCGCAGCCAGTCCTGGAAGCGGTGGTCCTGCTCCACCCAGCCGCGCAGCGCGCCCCAGTCCCGGATCAGCGAGTCGTGCACGAGTTCGGCCACCGGCACCCCGGGTCCCGCACCCGGCTGGACGATCCGGGTCGTCACCACCCGGTGCGCGGTCAGGACCCCCAGAACCTCGTCGACCATCCGGTGCGGCGGGAGCGCGCCGACCGCCGGATCCGGCGGCAGGGCCAGCTCCCGCAGCGCCGACAGCGGCACCTGCTGCCGGACGGCCGGCACCCGGTGGGCGTCGTCGGCGGGCCGGACCAGCGCGGTCAGCAACTCCCGCGCCACGCCCTGCCGCGCGGCCGGCAACTGCTCCAGCACCGTGTCGCACCACGTCGCCAGGCCGCCGGTCACGCCGCCGACCCGCTGATAGGCGTCGTGGGTCAGCACGCCACCCTGCCGCCGTTGCCACAACTGCTGCAGGGTCAGCTCCAGCAGTGGCAGGACGGTGGTCGGGCAGTGCCGGGCCTCGACGGCGTCCGGGTCGGCGCTGAGCACGTCGGCGACGATCCGGTCGGTCAGGCCGTCCTGCACCTGCAGGCCTACCGCCTCGGCCGGGCGGGTGACGATGTCGCGCAGGTCCCGCACGGTCAGCGTCGCCGGGACGTTGACCAGGGCCAGCGCCTCCAGCAGGCCGGGCGCCTGCGAGGCCAGCCGCGGATAGAAGTCGTCCCGCATGATCAGCAGGACGGTCAGGCCGGGTCGGCCGACCAGCCCGGTGAGCCGGTCGAGGGCCTCGCGGTCCGAGGCCGGGGTCAGCAGCTCCTCGAACTGGTCCACCACCAGCAGCGTCCGGCTGTCGGTGCCGGTGGGGGCCGCGACGGCGAGGTCGTCTCCCGGCCGGGCCGACACCACCGACCACCGGTCCCCGCCCGGCAGCTGGCCCGCCGCCAGCGCCGGCACCACCCCCGCCTGCACCAGCGACGACTTGCCCGCACCGGACGGCCCGAGCAGCAGCACGCCTCGCCGGTGGGCCGCCAGCCCGGCCAGTACCCGCTGCACCGCCGTCTCCCGCCCGTGGAACCACTGGGCATGTTCGGCCGTGAAGCTCTCCAGCCCCCGGTACGGGCACACCTCCGGCCGCACCCCGCGCCGCCGGCCGGACCGCGCCGCCGCCAATTCCTGGGCCATCTGCGCGTGCCAGCCCCGCCACGGCCGCAGGTCCGGCTCGCTCGGCGTGCCCGCGTGCAGGGCGCAGGCCCGTACGAACGCCTCCACGAACTCCCACGCCGCGGTCGACCGCCCGGTCAGCTTGTCCTGGATCGTGCCCCGGGTGTACGGGCTGCCGACCTTGTCGGTCAGCCGTTCCAGATCGCGCACCGAGGGCCCGCCGGAGTCGACCTGCAGCCCGCGTAGCCGTACCGCGAAGTCCTGCACCGGATCGTCCACGTCAGCTCCCGGATGTCGATGTCGCCGTGGGCTGTCCGTGAGGTGTCCGGGAATCTCGCCGGACACCACCCCGGACAGGTCTGCTGGGCGCACTGACCGGCCCGGCCATGATCCCGGTCGATCCTTTCAGCGGC
Source organism: Paractinoplanes tereljensis (assembly GCF_016862435.1). Lineage (GTDB taxonomy): Bacteria > Actinomycetota > Actinomycetes > Mycobacteriales > Micromonosporaceae > Actinoplanes > Actinoplanes tereljensis. Next base: position 47,272 of record NZ_BOMY01000010.1, on the reverse strand, counting down.
CGACCGGCGTCGATAGCCGAAAGGCGACAGCCGGGGGACTGTCCACAGTCGGCAGTCCGTCATGGCCGGACGACAACCGAAACGGGGAACGAGTTGATGAAGAGGCTCAGGATCATCGGGACGCTGCTGGCCACGCTGGCACTGACCGCCGGCACGCTCGGGGTGGCGGCCGCGCCCGCCTACGCCGACGACCAGTGCCAGTTCATCCACCTGTCCAGCGGCAAGATCACTGTCAAGTCCAACGGCGTGGTCGTCACCAGCGTGCCGTTCGGCGCGAATCTGACGGTGAGCTGGACGCAGAGCATCTTCTGCCCCTCCTACACGCTGATGATGGTCGGGCCGGGGTTCGTGGAGGCCGAGGAGGTCAACACCACCTCACGGGCCAACATCTGGGCGATCCCGCCGCAGGGCAGCAACACGATGACCTGGGACATGTGGGTGTACGCGGCGATCTCCGACAACCCGGGTCCCTACCACATCACCCAGACCACCATCGCCGTCTTCTGACCTGGAGCTCACGATGCTCACTCTCCTGCTTGACCTGATCACCCAGGTCACCGTGCCGAAGGGCGGGTAGCGCATGCGCTGCGTTTTCCTCGGCACCGCCGGCTTCCTCGGCCGGATCCACAGCGACACCCGCTGTGCCTTCTGGGCCGAGGAGCCGACCGACCACGACTTCGATCCCGACCGGCTCATCGAGGTCGACCTGGCCGCGAGCCCGGCGGCCGCCGCGGCCAAGGAGATTTCCTGGGCGGACGTGCAGGTCGACGACTGCTTCACCGGCCCGAACGGCGTCGTCGCCGGCTCCACCCTCGGCCCCCGGTGGCCCGAGCTCAGCCTGGCCGGCGCCGTCTATCTCGAACGTTCCTTCCTGGCCCGGCTCCCGGAGCGGCTGCGTCCGACCTGCCCACCGGCCGGCGTCAACGCCCACGACTACGAGTGCACGACCACCGTCTACTGGCCGGACCAGCCCGACCCGCGCGCCGGCAACCGCTACACCGGCCACCACGCCGACATCGTTGATGAACGCGGGTCGCTCGCCAAGGTCGAGGTCTACCCGCCCGGCCGCGCCCTGCACCCGCACACCACGCCGGTGACGATGTGGATCGACCTCGCCTCGGCCGACCAGTGCGACGCCGGACCGGACAGCCTGACCGCGATCGGCGTGGGGGACGCGCCGAAGAGCGGCGCCCTCTTCCTGATCAGCGGTCGCCTCGGCGACCTGACATGACGCCTACCAGGGCTGAATAAGGAGATACCCATGCCCAAGCCAGTTCCGGCCCCGCGCCGCCGACTGTCGTCGCTCCTGCACGGCACCGCTGTTCTGGTGACGACGGCGATTCTGGTCGCGACCGAGGTCAAAGTACCGCCCCACAAGGGCGACTGACCCGTGCGCCGCACCCGTCCCGCCGTCGTCCTGCTGCTCGCCGCAGCGCCGGTCGCGGCCTTCCTGGCTCTCTCCGTCCCCGTGCACGTCGCGGGGGCGGAGAGAGGTCCTGTCCCTCGACTCGTGCCGCCCGGTGACGATTGCCTGATCACGGTCGAGTCACCCGGCGTTCGAAAGGCCCCCGACTGTGCCAGTGACTGACCACCCGCCGCTCAACGTCGCCTCGCCCGACTGTGCCAAGGCCTTCTACGCCGGCCTGCACCCCAGATGCGTGCGGCTGCACCACGCCGCGGGCCTGGCCGACCTGCGCCGGGTGCTCGCCCGGCACCGTGCCGCCGGCCTGATCACCCTCGATCTGATCGGCCACTCGACCCGCCACCACCACCTGCTGCGCCTCGGCGCCACCCCGATCGACATGCTCAACCCGGTCGTCGCCCGCTTCTTCCGCACCCTGACGCTGCCGCCCACCATCGCCGCGGTCCGGCTCCTCGGTTGCGAGACCGCCGTCAGCGACGCCGGCCGCCGTACCCTCCGCCTGCTCGCCCACGCTCTGCGCATCCCGGTCTACGGCACCCTTGCCCCTCTCCTCAAGAGCCACTCGAACGCCGACGGCTTCGACCCGGCCTTCCGCCACCTCCTGGTCGAGGCCGCCGCCCTCCCCACCGGCGCAGGCCGGTGGTAGGACGTGACACCAGGACATGACGTAAATCGAAGCTCGTAGCTGGCCGCCACGCTACGATCGGTAGCCTTCGAACGACGCCTGATTGATCGGAGTCAGAGTTGGCGCGGCAGGCGGACGCGAGACGGTCGCAGGTGCTCGAGTTCTGGCAAGCCGTGGAGATGTTCAGCCCGCAACGGGTGGAGAAGGTCGATCAGGAGCGTCGAGTATTCGCCGTCCGTCCCGGCCGGCCACTGCCGTGGGAGCCCGGTCACGAACTGGCCCGGCACACTCTGCGGCCGAACCAGGCTTGGCGGCACGTCGTCTACCTTGGGATCTACCCCCTCGACGAAGTATTTGATGCGATTTCAACGGTGCTGAAGCCGGACCCGGAAAGCTACGACGAACGCCCAGGCGGGGAGAGCGCCTTCGCCGCGTTCGTCGTCGGAGAGAACGGGTGTGCAGTCCCGGGCGCCGAGGTACTTTCCAGCTGCGCCTGGGCCACCGGTCAGGTACTGACCGAGGGGCCCGGGGCGGACTGGGTGTCTCGGTTCCGCGATGCTTCGGCGGCGTTCAGTGCGGTGTGGCGCGAGGTGGTCACCAGCGCCGCAGAGGGTCCGCGGGACGACGGCGAGGATCGGACTCCACGCGTACTCGACGGTGACGCTCTGCTGGCTTGTCTTGCCGTGGCAGTCGCGGCGGCAGGTGCCGGCGCCGCCCTGTCGTGCGTGGAAATACGCATCAGCAGCCAGAAGGTGGCCCGTCGCTCCGCCGACAACGTGACCGGCCACGAGTTTCTCAACAGCTTCATCGTGCGCGACCTCGCCCTGGTCGCGGAGCAGGCCGCGAAAGGGAACCTCGGCACGGCGCTGCGCGACTATCTACGTCCCGAGGCTGAGATCCCGGCCGGCGGGCGCATCGACGTGCGTGATCGACTCGATCGGGTATTGGCGGAGACCGCCCCGGACACCGTGCCGGCCGGCCGGTGGCCCACCGACCCGGAACATGCACTGGCGCTGAGTCAGCAACTGGCGGTGAACAGTGCTCTGGGTCTCGCCGACGCGGGAATCATGGGTGTGAACGGGCCGCCCGGGACGGGCAAGACCACGATGTTGCGTGACCTCGTCGCCGCGCTCGTGGTGCAACGGGCCAAACAGCTGGCCCTGCTGTCCGAGCCGCGGAAGGCGTTCACGGGTCGGCAGCTGCGCTGGAAGACCGGCCAGTACAACCGTGTCGTCAGCACCTGGCGCCCGGACCTCGTCGGCTTCGAGGTCGTGGTCGCTTCGTCGAACAACGGCGCGGTGCAGAATGTCACCGACGAGATTCCGGCCGCGGCCGCGATCGCCGAGTGCTGGCGCGAGCAGGCCGCCAAGGTGGACTACTTTCCCGCGGTCGCCGGCGCGTTGCTGGCATCCGAGCCGGACGGCGAGACACCCGGAGCGGGCGCTGCGCCGACGCCACCCGAAGCTTGGGCGCTGGTGGCAGCCCGGTTGGGTAACAAGACCAACCGCGGCCGGTTCGTCAACGCGTTCTGGTACCACACCTCTGACGAGCCCGACGATCAAGCGTGGTCCGGGCTTCTGTCCTTGCTCAAGGGCTATGAACAGAGCACGCCGGAGCGACCGTGGTCCCTGGCCGTGAGCGATTTCCGCGCCGCCGACGCCCGAGTGGAAGCCATCCGCCGCGAGCGGTCCGATGCCTACCGTGCGGTCGAGGAACGGGCCGTGTTGCAGCGGGAAGTCGGCCGCCTGGCCAAGGGGGTGCCGGTCGCCGCGGCCAGGGTGGAGACCGCTCGCGGGCAACGTGACCTCGCGGTCCGCGTCGAGCGCGAACGATGCGCGGAGGCTGAGCAGATCGCGCATGATCGCAAACTTGAAGCTGAGCGGATCGCATGGCGCCGCAGGCACGACGCCGAGCAGATCGCCGACGAACGCAGCACCGAAGCCGAGCGAATCATCAGCGGCAGATTGGCCAACGCCGGGCGGTCCCTGCAAGCCTGGGAGTCCGAGCTGAGCCGACGATGGCAGGCCCACGCCGCGCACCAGCAATCCAGGCCGGGGTGGTGGGCGTTTCTGCGGACCCTCGGCGCGGCGAATCGGCAATGGCTACGCCAGGACACGTGGCTGGGCACTCAGGTCACCGCCGCCCGGCACGAGATGGGCGTGGCGCAGGCCGGACTGAACGCGGTCCAGCAGGAGGTGGACGTGTCCCGGCAGGCTGCCGCGGATGCCGAGCGTGAGCTGGCCGCCGAGACGCGCCTGCTGGCCGAGGGGGTGCCGACTCCAGAGGTCATCCACGAACCACTTGTGGTCGCCCGCCGGGACTTGGCCCGCGTCGACCAGGAAGTCACTGCGGCAGCCCAGGACCTGGTCGCCGCCGAGTCGGACTGGCGATCCGCCGAGAGCCGCCTCCGCACCGCGGACAAACGGCTTGCCAGGTTCTCGGCTGCCCTGGGTAAGTACTTCCCGGATGACTCCTGGTGGACCGATCCCGAACGCCGGGAGCCCGCCGCGCTTTGGACGGATCCGGAGTGGAACATCGCCCGCAGCGAGTTATTTCTTGCCGCTCTCGTCCTGCATAAGGTGTTCGTTCAGCACGCCGCCATCGAACTGCGCCGTAACCTGCAGGCCGCCATGGACATCGTCGGCGGCGATGCCCCGCGCGACATCCCTGAGAACGCCGCGCTCGCTGCCTGGCAGAGCCTGTTCTTCGTCGTACCCGTCGTCTCCACCACCTTCGCTTCCTACGACCGGCTGTTCGGTCACCTGGGTCGGGAAGCACTGGGCTGGTTGCTGATCGACGAGGCCGGACAGGCAACCCCGCAGAACGCCGCCGGGGCGCTGTGGCGCACCCGGCGCGCCGTGGTGGTCGGCGACCCTTTGCAGCTGGAGTCCGTCACCATGCTGCCGTTCCGGGCCGAACAAGCCATCCGCGGCGAGCTCGGGGTCGATGAGCAGTGGCTGACCAGCCGCACCTCCGTGCAACACCTGGCCGACCGGCTCACCACCCGGGGAACCTACCTTCCCGGCGACGACGAGCGGATCTGGGTCGGCGTGCCACTCATCGTGCACCGGCGATGCGACCAGCCCATGTTCGACATCGTCAACACCATCGCGTACGACGGGATCATGATCAATCGCACCGGTGACGCGGCTCGCGAGCGGTTCAACGCCAGGTATCCGACACTGCCCGAATCCAAGTGGATCGACGTCGTCGGCTCCACCGCGCAGGGCCACTGGATCCCGGACGAGGGCCGCAAGCTGGACGGTATCCTCCGCGTGCTCGCCGGCCTCGACTTCGACATGTCCGAAGTGATGGTCATCGGGCCGTTCCGTGACATCGCCCGCCAGATCGGCGCTCGTGCCCGGCGGTATCCGGGCCTGACCGCAGGCACCATCCACACCGCTCAGGGCAAGCAAGCTGACTTGGTCATCCTGGTCCTGGGCGGCAACCCGGCCCGGCCCGGTGCCCGCCGATGGGCCGCGAGCCGACCCAACCTCCTCAACGTCGCCGTCAGCCGCGCCAAACGCCGCCTCTATGTCATCGGTGATCGCACGGCATGGTCGGCACAGCGATACTTCAAGACCCTGTCCGCCGACCTGAATCCGGTAACCCGTGCGGCTGATCGATGACCTCCGTGAACGCGGGACGCACCTTCGCGCCAACGTCCAGCACGACGAGGACGGTCTTGTTCGGTCGGGTCGCGTCCCACGGCAGCCAGTAGCCCAGGTGTGAGGTGCCCCGGGCTCGCCCTTTCCCGGTGACTCAGGGCGCCTTCCAGACGGCCATGTCCAAGGTCAGGTAGCTGCCGTTCGCGTCGATCACCCTATTATTGACCGTGATGGCGGCGAGGAGCCCGTGGCCCGGTACGACAAGGCTTGCGTCTCCTGGGACACCCTGCAGGGCAGCCGGTGTTAGCGGGATGCATCACCGACTCGCGTGTCGCGCCGGTGCCGCCGGCTTCATTTCTAGGGGTGTCTCACGGCCGGATTCTGGTGACCCCCAGGAAGATCGAACTGGCTCGATCGGTCGGCATGCACGATCCGGTCGATCTCCGGGGAGAACGAGATTTGGCACGAGAGGGGCCGTTCGGCACTATCGGCGTCCGGTAGTGCGGTGCCTACTCGGGGTAACAGATTCCGGAGATGTCATGAATCGTTATCCCGTTCAGGTGCACGCCTACCGCGATCCTCGCCTCAGCCGCTGGTTGTGGCTGGTGAAGTGGCTTCTGCTGGTGCCGCACTACGTGATCTTGTTCGGATTGTGGATCGCTGTGGTTGTGGTGACCTTGGTCGCCTATGTCGCGGTGTTGTTCACTGGCCGCTACCCGCGGGCGATCTTCGCGTTCAATCTGGGTGTGCTGCGGTGGAGCTGGCGCGTGAACTACTACGGCTATCAGGCGCTCGGCACGGACCGGTACCCGCCGTTCACCTTGGCCGACGTCGCCGACTTCCCGGCCCGGCTGCAGGTCGATCCGCCTTCCCGGCTGCCCCGGTGGCTGCCGCTGGTGGCGTGGCTGTTCGCCGTCCCGCACCTGCTACTCGTTGCCGCGCTGACCGGCCCCGCCACCTGGCAGTTCCAGGATGGCGCCGGTTCTTCGGTGCCGCTCGGTGCCGTCAGCCTCGGTTTGCTCATCGCCGGGATCAGCCTGCTGTTCACCGGCCGCTATCCCCGCGGCCTGTACGACCTGCTGCTCGGTATCGCCCGGTGGAGCCTTCGGGCGATCGCCTACCTGATGCTGCTGACCGACCAGTACCCGCCGTTCCGGCTCGACCAGGGCGACGACGAGCCCAGTCCCGTCCCGACCAGTCCCGTCGATGTGCTGTCCCATCAGCCCGGCGACGCGGATCGTCCGCAGACCAGCACAGTTGCCGAGCCGCACGGGCCGGTCGCCGAGCCGTTGGTGGCCTTGGCGACTGGCGGCACGATGCCGCTTGCGGCCACCGGGCTCACTGCGGGCGGAATGGCCGCCCGCACCGACACCATCGAGAGGTAGACATGACCGCCCAGACAGATCTCGAGAACCGGTACATCGTCGTCGGCGTCGACAGCTCGCAAGGCTCCCGGGCCGCATTGGGCTGGGCGTTGACCCAGGCCCGGCTGACCGGCGCAGCCGTCGAGGCAGTAGCCGCCTGGCAGCAGCCGGCGACCTACGAATACTCCTACGGCGCGCTTCCGTTCCCGTCTCCCGGCGACGGCATCGCCGCCATCACCGAGAAGATCCTCGCCGAAACGGTCGCGGAGGTCGTCGGGACGGCGGCACAACCCGTCGACGTACGCATCAAGGTCGCTCACGGTCCGGCCGCCCAGGTCCTGCTCGAGGCCGCGGCCGGTGCGGAACTCCTGGTCGTCGGTAGCCGCGGCCACGGTGCTTTCGCCGGCATGCTGCTCGGGTCGGTCAGTCAGCACTGCACCCAGCACGCGCCGTGCCCGGTGATCGTCATACCGGACGCCGGCAAATCCACGACCATACGATGAGCAGGACATCGCGCGCCGTCGCTCTCATCACGTCGATGACCATCGTCGTCGCAACTGCGGTCTTGAGGAGGCAGCAGTTGCGGTGGGGCGCGACCGCAGCTGAGATCACCGAACCCCGGCCGGGCGACGAACTGGTTCCGGACCCGGACCTGACGGCTGACCGGGCGATCACGATCCACGCCGGTATCGACGACGTGTGGCCCTGGATCGTCCAACTCGGTCAGGGACGAGGCGGCTTCTACAGCTACGACAGCCTGGAAAACCTCATCGGCTGCGACATTCACAGCGCGCTGCAGATCAACCCTGACTGGCAGCGCCTCGACGTCGGCGACACCGTGCGGCTCGCACCCGAGGTCGCCTTGACTGTTGCGGTCGTCAAACCACCCCGAACGCTGGTCCTGCAGGGCGGGGTCTGGCCGGGAGCGGCCACCGCGCCGTACGACTTCACCTGGACCTTCGACCTGTCACCCGTCTCGGAGGCCACGACCCGCCTGGTCGTCCGGGAGCGTTACGCCTTCACGCGATGGTGGACACGCCTGATTGTGGAGCCGGTGACGGTCGTCAGCTTCGTCATGAGCCAGCGCATGCTGCGCGGCATCCGCGACCGCGCCGAGCAACACACCCACTCAAACAGAGTTGAGCGACGACCGTGAAGATTCTCGTCAGCGCAGCAAGCAGACACGGATCCACTACGCAGTTCGCGACGCACATCGCCGAGGCTCTCCGGGCCGACCTGCCCGACGACACCGTTGTCGAGGTGCTCCCCGCCGCCGACGTCGGTGACACGAGGTCGTACGACGCACTGGTCCTGGGCCGAGATCACCACCTGGGCGAAGCACGTCGCCGCCGAACTGAGCCAGGCCACAACCCGATGAGCTGACCAACGCCGGCCGTGACAAAGAGCCTCCGAACGGGGTTCGGAAAGGCACCTTCTGGAGGTACGCACAACGAGCGGCGGAACCTGCGCGCAGCCGCGGCCGGTGATCGGTCGGACGAGTCCGACCGACCTGATGCAACTGGCCTCCGACCTTCCCGGCTCGCCGATGCAGGCCGCGGCCGTCCTCGTCCTGGGTGCGGCCTCGGCGTCGGCCCTCAATGCGGTACGCCGCGCGATCGGGCAACGCATCCGGGCAGTGCCGCGGCTGCGGCAGCGCCCGAGCCGACCTGGGCGCCGTCCAGCGGGTAGCGCACTCGCACGGCGCAACAGTCAACGACGTCGTGCTCACCGCGGTGACCTGCATACGGTGCTGCGGCATCGGGGGGAGACCGTCGACCGGTTCGTTGTCTCCGTAGCTGTCGCCGTACGCCGCGACGACGATGCCGGCCACCTCGGCAACCAGGTCGGCGTGATGCCGGTCCCGGTGGCCGTGACCGGAGATCCGGTCCAGCGTCTCGCGGCGGTCGCCCGCACTACCCGCGCCCGCCGGCCGGCGGATCCCGCCACTTCAGCCGCGCTGCTCGGCCCGGTGTTCCGCCTGCTCGCCCGGGTGGGCGCCTTCCGGTGGTTCGTCGACCGGCAGCGCCAGGTGACCACCATGGTCACCAACCTGCGCGGCCCCGACGTTCGCCTCTCCTTCCTCGCCGCGCCGATCATCGACGTCCTGCCGGTGTCGCCGATCACCGGCAATGTCACGGTCGGGTTCGCCGTTCTGTCGTACGCGGGCACGGTCGTTCTCACGGTCGTCGGGGATCCGCTGCGGTGCCCTGACCTGCCGTTCCTGCAGGCTCGGCTCCAGCAGGAGTTGGACCTGCTCACCGTCGGCCCGGCCGGGAAGCAGCCGGGGTCAGTGGTGGAAGCCGGCCGCCCCGGAGACCGCCGACAGCGGCCCCGGCTGCGCCAGCAGTTCGGGCAGGAGACGGCGTAGGTCGGCCAGCAGTAGGTCGGCCAGGTCCCGGGTGAATCCGTTGCGGACCACGATACGCAGGACGCTCAGGTCCGTACGGTTGGCGGGAAAGGTGTAGGCCGGCACCAGCCAGCCGCGTTCCCGTAGGCGCCGGGAGACGTCGAAAACGTCGAACGCGGTGACGTCCGCGCTGGTGGTGAAGGCGAACGCGGGCACGTGGTCGCCGCGGCTGATGAGCCGGAAGGCGCCCATCGCCTCGATCTCGCTCGCCAGGTGCACGGCGATGTCCCGGGAGGCCTGCTGGACGGCGCGGAAGCCGGCCCGGCCGAGCCGGAAGAACGTGTAGTACTGGGCGACGACCTCGGCGCCGGGGCGGGAGAAGTTCAAGGCGAAGGTCGGCATCTCACCGCCGAGATAGCTCACGTTGAAGATCAGTTCTTCCGGCAGGTTGGCACGTGAACGCCACAGAACCCAGCCGACACCGGGGTAGACGAGGCCGTACTTGTGGCCGGAGGTGTTGATCGACGCGACCCGATCCAGCTGGAAGTCCCAGACGAGGCCGGGGTCGAGGAACGGGGCGATCATCGCCCCGGAGGCGCCGTCGACGTGCACGGGGACATCCCAGCCGGTGCGCTGCTGCAGCTTGTCCAGGGCGGCGGCGATCTCCGCGACGGGCTCGTAGCTGCCGTCGTAGGTGGAGCCGAGGACGGCGACGACGCCGATGGTGTTCTCGTCGCAGAGCGCGGCTGCCTCGTCGGCGCCCAGCTGCAGCCGGTCGCCGTCGACCGGCACCACCCGGGGTTCGACCTCCCAGTAGTTGCAGAACTTCTCCCAGCAGACCTGCACGTTGATCCCCATGACCAGATTCGGCCGGGCCGTCGATCCCGCCGGTTGCCGGGCCGCCCACCGGCGTTTCAGCGCCATCCCGGCAAGCATCGCCGCCTCGCTGGAGCCGGTCGTGGAGCAACCGATCACGTCGGCCGGGTCGGGGGCCTGCCACAGGTCGGCCAGGATGTTGACACAGCGGCGCTCGAATTCGGCGGTCTGCGGGTACTCGTCCTTGTCGATCATGTTCTTGTCGACGCATTCGGCCATCAGAAGGCCGGCCTGAGGTTCCATCCAGGTAGTGACGAACGTGGCGAGGTTCAACCGGGACCGGCCGTCGAGCATCAGTTCGTCGTGCACGAGCTGCCAGGCGGTGTCGGCCGGGACCGGGGCCTCGGCGAGCGCGTGCAGCGGGGGTGCGACCTGCTGCGCGACGGCTGGGTTGGCAACTGTCACGAAGGGGTTGCCGCCCCGCGGTCCAGGCTGCTCAGGTGGCCACTTACCGGAATGCAACGCCATCGTCTCCGCCTTCCCCCACGACCGGGACCGTTGTCGTGCCCCCTAGATCATGGCTCCTCACGCCGATCCAGGGTCGAGTGGCCGAGGGCCGGCCGGATGGTCACGGCAGCGTCCGGTCGGTGGTCACCCGGAAGACCGGGTAGCGTGCCGCGATTCGCTCGAAGGCCGGCAGCGGTGCCTGCCGGTCGACAGGTATGTGCGGCCTGGCTCCAGGCGCGGCGTTGAGGTAGGCGCGCAGAATGCCGGGGCGGGTCCCATCGGTAACTTCGGACAGGAACACGTTCTCGCGGGACCGGTGGTGAAGGACGGCATGACCGCCGGCCGCTCGGACGTTGGCCACCCAGTTCGCGTCGACGCCGAACATCGACACCAGATAGCGCTCATCCCGGTAGTCGGCGACGACGAGTGGGCAGCTGACCGGCCGGCCCGTGCGGCGCCCGGCAACCTCCAGCGTCACCCAACCGGAAGGCGCGAAAATGCCGTGGGTGAACTGGACGGCGGACACGCGGTTCAGCACCCGAGCCAGGCGGTTCGCCCGACCGTGCGGGTACATCCACCGGTAGAACTGATGGACGATCGACATCGTTTTCCTGTCTTCATCCTGCGTCTCGGAGACAGGAAATCTCGTGTCTCCCACGAAACGTAGAGCGGCCGCGGACGCGCTACCAGGGCCGACCGGCCCCACTTCACGAGACCAGGGATCCATGAGGGGCCATCTGGCCCTGACCCGTTACGGCCGGCCGGGCGCAGACTCGCAGCAACAACACCGGCTGGAGGTACGCGATGAGAACAGGTAGCCGTCTACTCGCCGCGGGACTGATCGCCCTGGGTGCGGGGGTCGGTGCCGTGGCGGTGCTCGGCCCGCTCTTGCTGGGCGTTCTGCGCTACCGCATCTCCGCGACGAGCTTGAATCAGATCGTCGGGAGTGACGCCGCCGCGCTGGTCGTGGTCGTGCCGGTGACTGTCGCGATCGGGTTCTGGCGGTCCGCGGTCACCCGGCCGCTGCGGTGCTGGCCCTGGCGCCGTCCATTTTCGTCGTCTACACCTACACCCAGCTGATCCTCGGCAACGAGTACCTGCGGCTGCCGGGCAACGTGGAGCGGTTCTTCCCCCTTCTGCTCGCTGTGTTCGTCCTCGCTGCCGCGATCGCCCTGCGCGCGTGGAACAGCGTTCCCGCGCAGCAGCTGCCGGCAACGTCCGCGGCCGTCGATCGTACGGCTGGCGCTCTTCTGCTGGTTATCGCGGCGTTCGTCGTCTTCGGTCTTCATCTACCGAACTACCTGGACGCGATGCGCGATCACCCTTCCTTCGTGCAGTACTTGACCAGCCCGACAGCGTTCTGGCTGGTCAAATTCATGGACCTGGGGATCGTCGTGCCGGCGGCCATTGTCGTCGGAGTCGGTGCGTTGCGGCACCGCCCGTGGGCCCGTAAACCGGTCTACGCGGTGCTGGGGGCGTACACGTTGATCGGCGCGTCGGTCGCCGCCATGGCGATCACCATGGCTGCCCGGCACGACCCCGACGCCTCCGTGGCCACCGTAGTCAGCTCGACCCTGGTGGCGGTGCTGCTGGCCGGGATGACCACGTACGTCTACCTGCCCTTGTTCCGGCGACCCGTGACGAACAGGCATTTCGCATCCTTGGACCTCGAGGAGATCACAGCATGACGAACCTCGCGCCATAGCCGTGCTCGGCCGGTATGCGATTCAGGTTGCCGGACGTCGACCTCGCGAACAGGCGTAGTCTTCAGCGTAGTTGCTCTAGACCCCGGTGGCTGACGCTTCGCCGCCTGGTGGGCGCCCCTCGTGGACGAGATCCACACACTCAGGCCTGGCCGCGTGATTGTTCGAGGCTGTATGGCGGGAGACGGACCTTTCATGATCAGCAACGCTTCGGCCCGGCCTGGTGAGGCTCGGGCCAGGACTCGGGCTATGGACGATGCTGTCTCGGCGGCGGGTCATGCGCCGTCGGTTCTCAACACCCAGCCGTGGCACTGGCGATCGCACGATGACACCCTCGACCTCTCGGTCGACCCTGCTCGCCTGCTCGCGGTCACCGACCCCGACAGCCGGCTGGCTGTCGTGAGCTGTGGTGCGGCACTGCACCACGCCCTCATCAGCCTGGCCGCCGGCGGCTGGCAGGCCACGGTGACCCGGTCGGCCACCGCAGGGCACGCCGGGCACCTCGCCACGGTGCGTGTCGACGGGCGGATCCCGATCGAACCCGAATCGGTTGCCCATCTGCGGACCATCGGGCTGCGGTACACCGATCGGCGGCCCATCCAGGGCGATCACATCGATGCCGACAAACTGCGTTCCATCGCGGCGGCAGCAGAGTCGCAAGGCGCCTCGCTGCATCTGCTGAGACCTCATCAGGCCTTCGAGCTGGCAGCGGCAACGGATTTCGCCGTACGCACCGAGTCCGGCCAGGCCGGCTGGCAGGCGGAGCTCCAGCAGTGGGCCGGCGGTGCCCGGCCACGCAAAACCGGGCTTCCGGACACGGCCATCCCGCAGGGCACCACGCCGACAACCGTGATCAGCCGCGACTTCGGGCACCGCAGCGACATGGTGATCGCCGAGGCCCATGACCGCACCGCCATCTTCGCCATCCTCTACGGTCCCGAAGATCGCCCACTGAACTGGCTACGGGCCGGCGAGGCGCTTTCCGCGGCCTGGCTCACGGCCACCGAGCTTGACGTGTCGGTCCTGCCGTTGAGCGTGACCATCGAGGTCCCCGACACCCGCGAGACCGTGCGGCAGCTGCTCGGCGATGCCGGCCACCCGTTTCTCGTGCTGCGCTTCGGCGTCCTCGACCCGGCCGGAGCCGGAGCCCCGCACACCCCACGCCTTCCCACCGACCAGACGGTCGAGCGGACGACCGATTGACCCGCGACCGGTATCTCAGCGCCACCAGCGAAGTCCTTCCCGCGCAGAGACCGGAGCCGGCATGGGCACCCCCGAACTGCAACTCACCCACCCGCAGTCCGATCCCGCACCACCGGACGTGACGACAAACCCGGCCGGGCTGTCATCGCAGGAGGCCGCGATGCGGCTGGACCGCGATGGTGGCAACGTTCTCCCGGCGCGCCGGCCGACGCCGCTATGGCGCCGCGTCCTGTCCCAACTACGGGATCCCCTCGTCCTGGTTCTGCTGGCCGCCGCCGGTTTCACCCTGGCCACCGCCGACTTCACCGATGCGTCGGTCATCCTGTTCGTCATCGTCGTGAACACGATCGTCGGCGTGGTGCAGGAGGTCAAAGCCGAACGCGCGATCACCGCACTGTCCGCGCTGACCGCACCGGACGCCCGGGTCGTGCGTGACGGCGTACAACACGAGGTCCCCGCTGCGGACCTGGTCGTCGGGGACCTGCTCGTGCTGGCCGAGGGCGACGTCGTCCCCGCGGACGCACACGTGCAGGAGGCAGTCGCGTTGCTGATCGACGAGTCCGCGCTCAGCGGGGAATCCGCCCCCGTCGACAAGGCCGCCGGGTCGTCGGGCGCGGGCGACGTGGTCTCGTCCGGAACCGTGGTGGTGCGTGGCCGAGGCCGTGCGACAGTGACCGCCACCGGTACGGCCAGTGCGATGGGCCGGATCGCGGCGATGCTGGTGGCAGCGCCGGGCATGACACCGCTGCAGCGCCGCCTCGCCGGGGTGGGCCGGATGCTAGCTCTGTTCGCCGTCGGGTTGTGTGCTGTCGTGCTCGCTCTCGGACTGTGGCGCGATCAGCCTCTCGAGCTGATGATCATCACCGCGATCACCCTCGTGGTCGCGGCGGTGCCGGAATCACTGCCGGCCGTCGTCACTCTGAGCCTCGCCTTGGGCGCCCGCCGGATGACCGCCCGGCACGCCGTCATCCGGCGCCTGCCCGCCGTGGAAACCCTCGGCTCGGTGACCATCCTGGCCACCGACAAGACGGGAACCCTTACCGAAGGCACCATGGTCGTACGCCGGCTCTGGACGCCTCAGGGCGATGCGTTCGTCGACGGCACCGGCTACGCACCGCAGGGCAAGTTGCACCGCCACGACCAGGTCGTGGGTGGCGAGGCGCTCGATCTGGTGGAACTGTTGCGCGCGTCAGCGCTGTGCAACGACGGATCCCTGCAGGCTCCGGACGCCACCCACCCCGACTGGCTCCCGGTCGGCGATCCGACCGAGGTCGCCCTCATCTCGGCAGCCGCCAAGCTCGGCATCGACCGGCGGGCGGTGCGCGCGGAACTGCCGAGGGTGAGTGAAATGCCGTTCGACAGCATCCGCAAACGCATGTCGACCACCCACCAGCTGCCCGACGACCGGACCCGGACGATCTGCAAGGGCGCACCCGAGGCCGTGCTGCAGGCCGCTGTCCTCAACGACCCGCCCGAGCTGATCACCTGCGCCACCGCGCGGGCCGGTGAACTCGCCGGCGACGGCTACCGGGTACTGGCTGTCGCCCAGACCGACCGCCCGGCCGGCACCGACGCCGGCGACGCAGAACACGGCCTGCGTCTGCTCGGCCTCGTCGCGATCCTCGACCCGCCCCGGGACTCCGCAGCCGGCACGATCGCCGCGTGCCGGCAGGCGGGAATCACCCCGGTGCTGATCACCGGCGACCATCCGGCCACGGCCGGTGCGATCGCGGCCGAGCTCGGCATCATCGCTTCCGGTGACGACGTCGTCGACTGCCGCACCACCGATCCTGGCACCCGCGCCGCACAGGGCACCCGCGTGTTCGCCAGGGCCACCCCGGAACAAAAGGTCGCCATCATCGACGCGCTGCGCGCGAGCGGGCAGGTTGTCGCGATGACCGGTGACGGCGTCAACGACGGTCCTGCCCTGCACCGCGCCGACATCGGCGTCGCGATGGGTAAACGCGGCACCGAGGTCGCCCGCCAGGCCGCCGACCTGGTGCTGGCCGACGACGAACTGGCCACCGTTGTCGCCGCGGCCGAGGAGGGCCGCCGCGTATACGCCAACATCCGCCGATTCCTGCTCTACGCCCTGTCCGGTGGCACCGCCGAGATCGTGGTGATGCTCACCGGACCCTTCGTCGGCCTGCCTTTAGCCTTGCTTCCGGCGCAGTTGCTCTGGATCAACCTGATCACCCACGGCCTGCCCGGCCTGGCTCTGGGCAGCGAGCCTGTCGACCCGGACATCATGCGGCGCCCACCCCGCCCACCGTCCGAGACGGTGCTCGGCGCGGGCCTGTGGCAGCGCATCATGCGCGTCGGTGCGGTCATCGCTGCGGTCACCGTCGGCGTCGGGATATGGGCGCATGCGACCGACCGGCCCTGGCAGACCCTGACGTTCCTCGCTCTTGGTGCTACCCAGCTCACCGTCGCGCTCGGCTCGCGGGCACGTCCGGGTACGTGGGCCAACCCGATGCTGCTCGCGGCGGTCGGAGTCGCCCTGACCCTGCAACTCGCCGGAATCTATCTGCCGGTGCTGCAGGACCTGCTGGGCACCCAGTCGCTGGCCATCGGCGACCTGCTGATCGTCGCGGCCTGCTCCAGTCTCGGCTACGCCGCGATCAGACTCGACCGCCTCGTGCACCCGGCGAAACGCCCGGCCCGGCCACCCACGTCACGCGCAGTCGGGTAGCAGAGTGTCCTTTGCCAACGAAGCCTGTCCGTGTGCCACTGAACTGATACGTATCTAGAAGAGGGCCTCCATACTCGACGAGGGAGGTCGAGGCGCGGTCTCGATGCCGTCCGCGGTGGGACGGCGGACGTACCGTTGACACTACGGTCCGGGCGATTGGCAGGCGCCTCGTCGAGGTACCCGCCGGTGGCGACCCGCCGGACCACCGCATCGATCAGCGATATCCGGGAGTCGTGATCATGGCTTATCGGCCGGGCAGGCAGACGCGCAGCGCGCTGTCGCGGAACAGGTGCCCGGCTTCGTCGGCGGTCAGCTCCCGTGAAGCGACCTGTTGCGCGGCGGCATAGCCCAGCGACATGATCACCAGAACCATCCAGGACGTCGGCGTCCGGGAGTCGATCTCACCCGCGTGGCGTCCTCGCTCCAGCAGTTCGAAACATCGGCTGGTCAGAGGTTTCTGCTCGCACGCGGGCAGGGACGCTAGTGCGGGACTGAGCAGGAGCGGGTATCGCCCGACCAGTTCCCAGATTCCTTCCAGCCAGCGGGCGAGTATCTCCGTGACGGGGCCGGTCATCGCCTCTACCGGATCCAGCACGGCGGCGGCCTCGGTGCCGAGCCGGTCGTTCACCGCGCGCAGCAGCGTCTCCCGCGATGGGTAGTGCACGTACGCCGTTTGACGACTGACCCCGGCGGCGGAAGCGATCTCATCGACCGTCACGTCGGCACGCCGGCAGAGCAGTGCCATGGCGGCAGCCAGGATCGCCTCACGGCTGCGGATCCCGTCCGAGCGCGGCCGACGCCGCTCTTGGCGTAACTCTGACATGGTTGCCAATCTTAGCGTCCCACTTTCCTTGACATCGGTGTAAGGTTTAAGCGGTGACGTGATCGCCGATCTGGGCGGACGAGGCCGTCGGATGTACGCGGGTGGCCCGGCTGCCCGCTGTCGGGCACGGTTCTGAAGCCTGATTTTCCGGCTCGGACTGTTGGTGCCTGCTGCAGAGGTATCGAACTCGGCGCGGTCGCCGACCGCTTTTCCGTCTTCCGAGTCCTCGGGGACGTCTCACCGAAGGAATGTGATCAGACATGACGCTCGTCCAAGAGAAAAGAGTGAAGCGACGAAGCCGGCGGCGCCGAACCCTCTGGGCTGTTGCGGCCGCGGTGACTCTGCTGGTCCTGACGGTGATCCTGATCGGTGGAACACCGCAGGCCGCCCCGCCCGCATTGGGCCTGCCATCGGCTACCACCATCACGACGGGAAAGCCCCGTGACGGCACGTGGGCCGTCGGCCCGGGGTCGGTGGCAGGCTTCCGCCTCAGCGAGACCACGCTCGGACGCGAGGGCGACGTCGCGGGCCGCACCAACCAGATCTCCGGCACCGCCACCGTTACCGGGGACCGCATCACCGCAGCGGAATGCATCCTTCAGCTCGACGCCATCACGGTCAACGGCGAACCGTCGAAGCAGTTCGCCGACAGCCTGAATACCGCCGACTTCCCGACGGCGACCTTCACGCTGACCGCACCGGTCGACCTCGCCGCCGGTGCCGCTCAAGCACCCGGCCGGCTGACCCTGCACGGTGTTACCCGGGCGGTTCGGGTCACCTTCACCAGCCGCGGCAGCACGGCCACCGTCGAGGCCACCGGTTCCGTCCCCATCGTGCTGGCCGACTGGGGCATCCAGCCGCCACGTGGTTACGGCTCCCTCGGATCACTCGCCGACCACGGAGTCGCCGAGTTCTATCTGCACCTGACTCCCGCATGACGGGTGGCCGCCCGGCCGAAACGGCACCATCCATGACCACGAATCATATGGTCCCCATTCACCGCGACAGTCGATCCAGAGAGCAGGGATTCCCCCATGACGCCCGCAATCACGAGGGAACGCCACATGCTGTTGACCACCTTTCGCTCCAGCGGAGAAGGGGTGGCCACGCCAGTATGGACGGTACCGGCAGACAACGGTCGGGTCGGCATGTGGACTGCCGCCGGAACCGGCAAGTTCAAGCGAATGCGCCGCAACCCTCACGTCACTATTCAAGCCTGCTCACCGCGCGGGCATACCAAGCGAGGAGCGCCCGTCTACCACGGCCTTGCTGAGATCGTCTCGGCTGGCCCGCTCTTCACTGACGTCCAAGTAAAGATACGCGCCAAATACGGGCGGACGATTCCGCTCGTCCGCCGGATCAGCCGCCTGATGGGTCGACTCAAGCGGAACCAGACGCTCGGAGACACTGTCGTGCTGATCTCGATCACCAACCCGACGCCCAACGATACGAGCAGCCGACCAGCAGCCGAGGAACCTCGTCTCTAGGCACGAACACCATGGCTCGGCCTTCGCCGACCACAACGTCTTGCTGCTGAGCGTCGGTCGTGCCATGGAAGACGTGCACGGTCACCGTGTGCGGGAAGCCGGCCTCGTAGGGCCGCGGGCCGCTCCACATCGCCTGCAGTCCGGCCACTTTCAGGCCGGTCTCCTCAGTCAGTTCCCGATGCGCCGCGCGTACCTGGACGTCTCTCCGGGCTCGACGTGGCCACCGGGCAGACTCCACTGATTCGGGGAGACCGAGGTCTGATCATCGCGATGCTGCATCAGTACGGCTCCGGAGGAATCGACAAGCAGCACGAGCGCGACCTCATAGGTGGCCAAGACCTCGGGTCCGGGGATAACGAGAACCCGGATCACTGCGCCCAGGACGACGCAGAGCAGAGTGCCGGCCATCCGGTGATGCAGGTCTGCCAGCTCATCGGCGCAGGGCCGACAGACCGCTAAGCATGATCACCACCGTAGTGGGCACATATGACGCGAAGCGCAGCCCGCCCGCTCGAACAACCTCAGGTCGGACTTCGGACTACGAGGCTCGCACGACGGCCACGGGGCAGCCGGCGTGGTGCAGCACAGTCTGGGTGACCGAACCGAGCATCAGCCCGGTGAAACCGCCACGCCCCCGGGACCCGATCACCAGAAGCTGAGCGTTCTGCGATCGTTCGATCAGGATCGCTGCCGGACGCCCGCGAACGAGTTCCTGCAGGATGGCCACCTCGGGATACTGCTGCCCCCAGCCGGCCAGCGCCTCGCTCAGCAGGCGGTGCTCCTCACCCTCGAGCGCGCCCGGCTCGTACACCAGCGGAAGTGCGTCCTTCTGGCCGCGGGCGTCGAAGGAATCCCACGCGTGCACCGCGGTCAGGCCGGTCTTCCGCCGTGCCGCTTCCTCGACAGCGAAGCTGACCGCTAGTTCGGATCCCGGTGAACCGTCGATACCGACGACGACGGGTCCGGTGGCACGTTCCTGGCCGCGGACCACCAGGACGGGGCAGGCAGCGTGGGCGGTGGTGTGCAGGGCGACCGAGCCCAGCATCAGGCTGCCGAATCCGCCCAGTCCTCGGTCGCCGATCACCAGCAGTACGGCGTTGCGGGACTCGCCGAGCAACACCGGGGCCGGCGCCCCGTCAACCAGGGCGGCGGTGGCGTGAACGCCGGGTGCGGCCTTCTCCGCCTCGATGACGGCCTCAGTCAGGATGTGTTCGGCGGTGGTTCGCATCCCCATGTCGGACGGTCCGTTGACGGCGGGGCCAACAGCAACGCCGAGCGCCGGCCAGATGAAGGCGTGCACGATACGCAGCGGCCGCCCACGCTCGACGGCTTCGGATGCGGCTGCTCGGATCGCGGAAAGGCTGCATGTCGATCCGTCCGCGCCTACGACTACTGCGGCTCCAGCTACGGTGCTCATCGTCGACCTCTCAAAAGTAGTTGGGTTTCGACCTGGACCGGTCGTCCGGCGACGTGGCCTGATCGGCTTACGGGACGACGACGACCGGGCAGGGTGCGTGCTGTACGCAGTGCTGGCTGACCGAGCCGAGCATGATGCCCGCGAAGGTGCCGTGTCCGCGGCTGCCGACCACGAGTAGCTCGGCACCTGCGGCCGCGTGCAACAGAGCTTCGACCGGGTGGCCTTCGATCACCTGCGCGAGCACCGTGACCGGGTGCGGCATCTGGGCAGCGACCTCGGCGATGGTGTCGTCGAGGACCTTGACCATGGCGGTGGCGTAGGTGTCGCCTTCGAACGCGGTGGTCGTCCACCCGTAGGCGGTTCCGTATTGGGCCGGGTCCTGCCAGGTGGTGATGGCCTCAACGGAGGCGCCGGTCAGGCCGGCCTGGTTCATTGCCCACTTCAGTGCGGTCTTCGATCCCTGCGATCCGTCGACTCCCACGACGATGCGGTGGGTGCTGTCGGCAGCGTGAACTGTCATGTCCATCTCCTGATCGGTGTGGTGGCACATCCGGGGTCCACGACGCCGGCCGTCGATAGAACGCCTCCGAACAAGGGCGTATCGGGATCTGGATAGCCAGAAGGGTCGAAGGACCTGACTGGCCAACCCGACAGCGGCGATGAACCTTGTGATGCCCAGGCGCGCAGCGCGAAACGCGACGTGGGAGATGACATCCGCACGCCAGGGCGTACGAGCAGCTCGATTTCTGCCGGATTGTCATGACCTGGGCGTAGGCGGCGGTGGCGGTGGCGGGCAGCCACCGGGGACCAGGGCGACACCACAACCCTACGCGCAGTTCTGCCCGCCGGCAGACGGCGTCGAGCACAAGCCGGCGACGCCGCCAAGGCACGGGTCGCCAGATGACGGGCGTGAGGGCGTACGTTGAACGCGGCCATTGTGTGCCACCGGTGCCCGGACCTCGCGCCGCGATCATGTAGACAGCGCCGCGGATCGCCACGCCCCGACCAGGTCGTCGTCGCTCCCGTCGGTGCATTCGTCCCAGAGCCGCTCGGAGCGGTCGAAGGGGGAGCCATGGCGAGGTCCGGCACGCAGACGGCCGTACCGCAGAGCCGGCCCGGGTTCGCATCGCCGGACGTGGCGGGGGCCCTCGACCGGTTGGGGGTGACCTCGCGGGGCCTGTCGGCCGACGACGCGGCGCTGCGATTGACACGGGATGGGCCCAACGAACTTCCGGTAGCCCACGGCCCGTCGATGCTTCGCCGGTTCGCGGCCCAATTCACCGACCTGTTCGCGGTGATGCTGCTGGTCGCGGCCGTGATCACGCTCGTTGCCTACGAGCTGGGCCGGCCCCGTGACACCGGGAACCTGCAGTTGGCGGTGGCGATCCTGGCGGTGGTGCTGCTCAACGCGGTGATCGGCTTCGGGCAGGAGTTCGCCGCCGAGCGTACGGCTGAGGCGTTGCGGGCCATGGTGCCGCATCGGACCGTGGTCGTGCGTGACGGCGAACGGGTCGATGTGCCGGCGGTCAGCCTGGTCGTCGGCGACATCCTGGTGCTCGAGGCCGGTGACGCGGTGCCGGCCGACGCCCGCGTCATCGAGGCCCATGGCCTGACGGTCGACAACTCCGCGCTGACCGGCGAGAGCGAGCCCGCCCGGCGTACCCCGGACGCGGTGGCGGCCGACGGCCCACCCCTGGACGCCGGCAATCTGGTGTGGATGGGCACGACGGTATCCGCTGGTACTGCCCGCGCGGTCGTCGTCGCGACCGCCAAGGACACCGAGTTCGGCCGCATCTACCAGCTCACCGCCCAGACCCGCACCGAGCACAGCCCGCTGCAGCGGCAGGTCGCCGGCATGGCGCGCCGGGTGGCCGCCGGAGCGTTCTGCCTCGGCGCCCTGGTCTTCGCGATCCGGTTGCCGCTGGGCGGTCCGCTGGTGACCTCGTTCGTCTTCGCCCTGGGCGTCATGGTCGCGCTGGTCCCCGAAGGCCTTCCGGCGACGATGTCCGTTGCCCTGGCCGTCGGGGTCCGGCGGATGGCGCACCGCAAGGCGCTGATCAAGAAGCTGGTCGCGGTGGAGACTCTGGGGTCCACCACGGTGATCTGTACCGACAAGACCGGCACCCTGACGAAGGCCGAGATGACGGTGCAGGCAGTCTGGGTCCCCGACCGGACCCACGCGGTGTCCGGGGCAGGCTACGAGCCGGTCGGTGACGTCGATGACCCTGAGCCGTTGCGCGGCACGCTGCAAGCCGCCGTCCTGTGCTGTGATGCCAGGCTCCTGCCGCCGGACTCCGCGGGTGGCTGGCGAGTGCTGGGGGACACCACCGAAGGCGCGTTGCTCGTCGCGGCCGCCAAGGCCGGCGTGGACCTCACCGCGGAACAACGCGCAGCGCCCCGCATCGAGGAGTTCCCGTTCGACGCGGACCGCAAGCTGATGACGACCGTGCACCGCACCGGCGAGACGACCATCGCGTACGTGAAAGGGGCCCCGCAGGAGTTGCTCGCCCGCTGCACCCGCATCGTGCAAGGCGACGAGGGTGTCGTCGCGATCAGCGATGCGATGCGTGCCAGGGTCGCAGCGGTCAACGACGACATGTCCCGCGACGCGCTGCGCGTGCTGGGTGTCGCCTACCGGCCGGTTTCGGCGGACGCCGGCCAGGCCGACGCCGAGCAGGACCTGATCCTTCTGGGCCTGATCGGCATGCTCGACCCGCCCCGCCCCGAGGTGTCCGCGGCGATCGCGACCTGTGAACGCGCCGGCATCAGGATCGTCATGGTGACCGGCGACTCCGCGCTGACCGCGGAAGCCATCGCCCGCAAGGTCGGTCTCATCACCGGGGCGTCGCCCCGCGCCCTGACGGGTGCAGATCTCGACCATCTCGACGAACAACAGCTGCGTACGCTGCTGGCCGACCCGTCACCGGTCCTGTTCGCACGGGTCAAGCCCGAACACAAGATGCGCGTCGTGTCCGCGTTCAAGGACCTGGGCGAGATCGTCGCCGTCACCGGCGACGGCGCCAACGACGCGCCCGCCCTGCGCCGTGCCGACATCGGCGTGGCCATGGGGGCCTCCGGCACGGACGTGGCCCGCGAAGCCGCCGTCATGGTGCTGCTCGACGACTCGTTCGCCTCCATCGCCGCCGCGGTCGAGCGCGGACGGTCGGTCTACCAGAACATCCGTACGTTCCTCATCTACGTCTTCACGTCCAACGTCGGCGAGCTCGTGCCGATCCTGGTGGCCACCTTCGCCGGGTTCCCGCTCGTCCCGCTGTCGGCCGTGCAGGTCCTCGCGATCGACCTCGGCTCGGACGTGCTGCCCGCTCTCGCGCTGGGCACCCTCCAGCCCGAGCCGGGCACAATGGACAAACCGCCACGCAGTCCCCGCGAGTCACTGTTCTCCGCCGCGGTCGTCCGCCGGATCCTGTTCCTGGGCAGTATCCAGGCCGCCGGGGTCACCGCCGTCTTCTTCTGGCACATCCACAGCGCCGGGCTGCCTTTCAGCTCCTTCACTGCGGCCAATCCGGTCTACCGGGAAGCCCTGACCATGGCCCAGGCCGGCATCGTGATCAGCCAGATCTTCGTCGGGCTGACCCTGCGCAGCGACCGGCTCAGCATCGTCACCCTCGGTCTGCGCTCCAGCGGGCGAATGCTCGCTGCTCAGGGTCTCAGCCTGGTGGCGATCTGTGCGATCAGCTACGTGCCGGTGTTGCAGCGGTTGTTCCACACCGCACCGCTGTCCGGGGCGGACTGGGCGATCCTGGTGGCCTGCGGAATTCTGTTGCTGCTCGCGGATGAGATCCGCAAAGCAGCGCTACGCTCACGGCAGCGACGCCACGCCGATTCGCCCGTAGAGCAAACATTGCCAGCCAGCCGTCGATCACGCCTTCAGGCCCGCTGACCAGCTGACTCATCGCCAGCTCCTAGACCCGCAACTCCGGATTCTCGATCGTGACGGCATCGCCGGCGGCGCGACGCGGAACCGCCGGCAGCGGCGTCTTTGACACCCGGTAGCCGAGCCGCACGACGAGGTAGGGCTCCCCGATGTCCGACAGCAGACCGCGCAGCAGGTGCCGGGGCCAGGTCACTTCGACGGCTTCGCTGAGCGGCGCGCTGGCCAGCCCTTCCGCCGTGGCCAGCAACAGCAGCGCTGACACCGCTTCGCCGCCGCGTAGCAGGTCGGCGGGCTGGTCGCCCATGCCGAACACCACGACGTACGCCGCGCCCTTGTCGACGCCCTCCCCGGCCGTCAATCCGGCGGTCGCGCCCTCGGGGACGAAGTCTCGGACCCCGACCCGGCGCAGGGTGGGCTGCACCGCGGTAGAGGGCGGAACGCCGTCGCCACGCCACTCCGCCCGGTTCGTCCAGCGGTCGAGCTCTGCGCGATAGGCGGGATCGTCAAGCTCCGCGTCGGCGGCATGCTCGGTGGAGGCGGCCAGCATCGGCACCTGATCCTGCGGTACCAGGTGCAGGTAGGCGCCCTCGGCCTCGACGAAACGGCGGAGCCGGGTCAGCATCTCCTCGGACACCGGCCGGTCACCGAAGGCACGCCGGTCGGTCCGCCGGCGGGGGATCGCCGCGGCCATCCGCTGAGCCTCCGGGTCTGGCGGGATCGGAGCACCCAGGTGGATGCGGGCCAGCAGGCCCGGCCGGGCCGGATCGGGGAGACGCTCCACGGTGACGGCGAAACCGGCAGCGGCCAAAGCAGTCCGGGCGTGATGCAGAGCCGTGCCGCAACTGATCAGCAGCAGCCGACCGTCTGGGTCAGTGGCGTCGAGTTGACGGGTGGGGTCGGCGGACAGTTCCAAAATTTCACCAGCGATGCGCCAGTTCCACGGCTGGGTGTTGAACACCGATGGAGCGTGCAGCGATGCCGTGGCTGCACTCTCGAGGACGGTGGTCGTCTCGCGGCTCGTCAGGCGCTCTGCTGATGCGGACATTTGGAACCTCCGTATGTAGTTTCCTTCCACTGTCTCGCTCTCAACAGCTTTGGATAAGGGCCGAAAGACCCCACTCGACCGAACCCGCTGCGGCAGGTGTGCACGAGACCCTCGATGTTCGAAGGCCGACCCACGTGGCTCTGCACCCGAGGGCCAAAGAGGCGTACGGTGAAGGGGTCGCTCAGGTCCCCGGTGGCTGCCCATTCACTTCGCCGCCCACCCCTTGACCTGCTGGTCCGCAGGCCGTTCGGCCACCCGGACTCGCGCTCAGGAACCCGATGATCGGCTTTCCTACGCCGTATTCGCGCGTCCGCCATGCTCGCATTTCATGTTCAGCGCCGCCGTTCTCTTTTCACCGGCCGGGCTCGCCCGGCAGGCAAAGGCAACCGATCCGACGGATCGAGCAGCCCGGGGACGCAGCAACCTTCGGGCGGCGTAACGGTCAGCCTGCGCAGCGAGGCACGTGCGGACCGATGCCATCACACGATGCCATCGCACAGCAGCAATGAAGCGGAGAACTGCCATGAGGGCACTCGTCTATCACGGTCCCGGACAGAAAAGCTGGGACGACGTACCCGACCCCCGCATCGTCGACAGCACCGACGCCATCATCGGCGTCGACGCCACCACGATCTGTGGTACCGACCTGCACATCCTCAAGGGCGACCTGCCGGACACCACCGCCGGCCGGATCCTCGGTCACGAGGCCGTCGGCACCGTCGAAGCCGTCGGCGTCGCCGTCACCACCATCAAACCGGGTGACCGCGTAGTGGTCTCCTGCGTCAGCGCCTGCGGCCGGTGCCGCTACTGTCGCGAAGCCCGGTACGGGCAGTGCCTCGGCGGCGGTGGCTGGATCCTCGGGTACCAGATCGACGGCACTCAGGCCGAATTCGTCAGGGTTCCCTTCGCCGACACCTCGACATACCTGATCCCGGCCGGCCTGAGCGACGAGGCAGTACTCATGCTCTCCGACATCCTGCCCACCGCGTACGAGGTGGGCGTCGTCAACGGCGGCATCCGGCCCGGGGACACCGTGGCGATCGTCGGCGCCGGCCCGATCGGGTTGTCTGCGATCATGGGCGCCCGGTTGTACAGCCCGAGCCACATCATCGCCATCGATCTGGCCGACACCCGGCTCGAGGCCGCGAAGCAGTTCGGCGCGGACGTCACCGTCAATCCGTCCCGGCAGGACCCGGCGAAGGTCATCGCCGGGCTGACTGACGGGCTCGGCGTCGACGTGGCCATCGAGGCGGTCGGCATTGCCGACACGTTCGAGATGTGCACCCGGCTGATCCGCCCCGGCGGCCACGTCGCCAACGTCGGTGTGCACGGCAAACCGGCCACCTTGCACCTGGAAGACCTGTGGACGCGCAACGTCACCATCACCACCGGCCTGGTCGACACCTGGTCCACCCCGACACTGCTGAAGCTGCTGCGCACCGGTCAGCTCGCGCCGGAGAAGTTCATCACCCACCGGTTCGGCCTCGACCAGGTCATCGACGCCTACGACGTGTTCAGCCGGGCCGCCGGCACCGGCGCGCTCAAAGTACTGCTGCACAAGTAACAGCACCCGGCGCCCTCACACGAAGCACCAGGAAAGAGCAACCGATGGACACGCTGTCCGAACCGGTGACCGCGACGCCGACGTACGCCGACCGGGATCGGGACCTCGACCTGCGCTGGTGGGCGGCCGCGAACTACCTGACCGTCGCCCAGATCTACCTGAAGGCGAACCCACTGGTGCGTGATGCGCTGATGCCCGGTGACATCAAGCCACGGCTGCTGGGCCACTGGGGAACCAGCCCGGGTCTGTCGATGATCTACACACTCCTGAATCGGCTGATCCGGGACACCGGCGCCGACTACATCTATGTCACCGGCCCGGGCCATGGCGGGCCGGCCCTGCTCGCGAATGTGTATCTCGAGGGCACCTACAGCGAGGTCTACCCGGACATCTCCCAGGGCCTGGACGGGCTGACCGCGTTGGTGCGGCAATTCTCCACCCCCGGCGGGGTGCCCAGCCATGTCAGCGTGCAGATGCCGGGCAGCATCCACGAAGGTGGCGAACTCGGCTACGCCCTCGCCCATGCCGCGGGTGCTGCCTTCGACCATCCGGACCTGACAGTCGCCTGTGTCGTCGGCGACGGGGAGGCCGAGACCGGGCCTCTGGCCGGATCGTGGAAGATCCCGGCGTTCCTCAACCCGCGCCGCGACGGGGCGGTCCTGCCGATCCTGCACCTCAACGGCTACAAGATCTCCGGACCTACCGTGCTCGGCCGAGCGGACGACGCCGACGTGATCGCCCTGCTCGCCGCGCAGGGCTGGGACCCGGTCGTGGTCGCCGGCGACCACCCCGCGACGGTCTTCACCGACCTTCAGCGCGAGCTGGCGGCCGCACACGCGCGGATCCGCGCCATCCAGCAGCAGGCCCGCGAACCCGGCGCGGTCGCGGCGGCGGGAACGTTGCGCTGGCCGGCGATCATCTTGCGTACGCCGAAGGGCTGGACCGGACCGGACGTGGTCGACGGAGTACAGATCGAGGGCACGTTCCGCGCCCACCAGGTGCCACTGTCGAAGGTCCGGGAGAACCCGGAACACCTGCGGCTGCTGGAGCGGTGGCTGCACTCCTACCAGCCGGAAACGCTGTTCGACAACGACGGGCGCCTGGTCCCGGAACTGGCCGCGCTCGCCCCGGACGGCGACAAGCGGATGTCCGCCTCACCGTATGCCAACGGGGGCCGGCTGCTGCACGACCTGGACGTACCGGCCCTGCAGCGGTACGCCCTGCCGGTGGAGACGCCCGGCGTCAGCTCGCACGAGAACACCCAGCCGCTGGGTCAGCTCCTGCGCGACGTCTACACGGCCTCGACCCGGGCGCAGGACGGCGGCGGTAACTTCCGGCTGTTCTGCCCCGACGAGACCGCCAGCAACCGCCTCGCCGCGGTCTTCGAAGTGACCGACCGCTGCCTGCAGGCGCCGGTCCTGGCCACCGACGACCATCTGTCCCCGGACGGCCGGGTCATGGAGGTGCTCTCCGAACACCTCTGTGAAGGCTGGCTCGAGGGCTACCTTCTGGCCGGCGGGCACGGCATGTTCGCCACCTACGAGGCGTTCGCGATGGTGTCCGCGTCCATGTTGATCCAGCACACCAAGTGGCTGCAGCACGCCGCCGACCTGCCGTGGCGCGAGCCGGTCGCGTCGCTGAACGTGCTGCTCACCTCGACCTGCTGGCGCAACGACCACAACGGGTTCTCGCATCAGGGACCGGGCCTGATCGACACAGCGATCCCACTCGCGCCCGGCGTCGTGCGGATCTGGCTGCCGGCGGACGCGAACACCACCCTGTCGATCGCCGATCACTGCCTGCGCAGCCGCGACCACGTCAACCTGATCGTGGTCGACAAACAGCCACACCTGCAGTACCTGACGATGGACGAGGCGACCGCGCACTGCGCGGCCGGGGCCTCGGTGTGGGACTGGGCCGGCACGGAAACCGCCTCGCCGGAACGTCGCGAGGAGCCCGACGTCATCCTGGCCGCGGCCGGTGACACCCCCACCCTGGAGATCCTGGCCGCGGCCCAGCTGCTCCGCAACTGGGTGCCCTACCTGCGGGTCCGGGTCGTCAACGTCGTCGATCTGATGGCGCTGCTGCCCGCCGATGATCACCCGCACGGGTTCAACGAGCAGGCCTTCGAGGACATGTTCACCCGCGACACCGACGTGGTCTTCGCATTCCACGGATATCCCCGAGCGGTCCACGAACTGCTGCACGGACGCGTGCACCCGGGCCGGTTCCACGTCCGGGGCTTCAACGAGCAGGGCACCACGACCACACCGTTCGACATGGTCGTGCTCAACCGGATGAGCCGCTACCACCTGGTCCTGGAGGCGTTGCGCCGTTCCCGCCGCGTACCGGAGAAGGGTCTTGACCTGGCTCGGCATTGTGAACAGATGCTGGCCCGGCATCACGACTACATCCGGGAGAACTTCGAGGACCTGCCCGAGGTGCGCAACTGGACGTGGACGCCGTGATCCATCGCTGGACGCGGAGGGACAGGTAGGCCGGGCCGGAGAACCTGGTCCGTAGGGTGAATTTCGCCGGCGCCGGCTCGACCCGGGTCAGCCGGTCAGGGGCACCCGCCAGTGGAGAACGGTGCCTCCGCCCTCTCCGCGGCGTACCTCGAAGGTGCCGCCGAGGTCGCTGGCGCGGTCCTGCAGATTGACGAGACCGCCACGGGCGAGTGCCGGATCAGTGCCCACGCCGTTGTCTTCGACGATCACCGTGATCTGATCGCCGGCGGCGCGCACCGTGACTCGCACTGTGCTGGCCTTGGCGTGGCGGGCGACGTTGGCGAGTGCTTCGCGCAGGACCGCCACGATCTGCGGGACCACGTCGTCGGGCACGGCGCTGTCGACCGGCCCGGAGGTGTCCAGTACGGGCCGGAATCCGAGCACCTCGGTGGCTGCCTCCACGATGTCGTGTAATTCGGTGCGCAGGGACGCCCCTACCGGAGTACGCAGCTCGAAGATCGACCGGCGGATGTCGCGGATGGTCTCGTCGAGGGCGTCAACGGCATGGTTGATCCTCTTGGCGACCTCCGGTCGCGTCGTGTGCGGCACGGTGCTCTGCAGTTCCATTCCGGTGGCGAACAGCCGCTGGATGACGACGTCGTGCAGGTCGCGGGCGATTCGCTCGCGATCCGCCAGTACCACCAGCAGCTCCCGCTCGTCCTGGGCCTGGGCGCGTTCCAGAGCGAGAACGGCCTGGTCGGCGAAGCTCGACAGCAGGACAACGTCGTCGTCGCGGGCGTCGTTCTCGGCGCCGTGGCCGACGATCAGGACCCCGTGCAGGACGTCCGAACCTCCCAGTGGGGCAACCATGGCCGGGCCGTCCGGCATGGGGACAGGCCACGGCGCCGATCCGCGAAGGTCGTCCAGCAGCATGCGCTGCGGTCTCGTCACCGCATCGACGAAGGTCGTGTCGGCCGCCGCCAGGACGGCGCCGAGCAGTCCTGGCGTGACGGTGCCCGGGCCGGCAACAGCCTCGATGGTGAACTGGCCGGCCGCGTCGTCGTAAAGCAGCACCATCACCAGGTCGGCGTCCGCCACCTCGCGGGCGCGGCGGGCGATCAGGTGCAGCGCCTCGGACCGCCGCACCTTTCCGAGCAGGGCTGCCGTGATCTCAGCGGCGGCGGTGACCCAACGCTCCCGCCGAGTAGCCAGCGCGAACAGTCGGGCGTTGTCGATCGCTACGCCTGCGGCCGCGGCGAGCGCGACAACGATCTCCTCGTCGTCCTCGGTGAATTCCGCCGCGCCCTGCTTCTCCGAGAGATACAGATTGCCGAAGACCTGGTCGCGGATTCTGATCGGGACGCCGAGGAAACTGTGCATCGGCGGGTGGTTCGGCGGGAAGCCGTGCGATCGCGGATGTTGGGTGATGTCCGGCATCCGGACCGCGCTCGGGTCACTGATCAACAGGCCCAGCACCCCGCGGCCGTGCGGCAGCTCGCCGATGGCCGCGTGCAGATCTTCGTCGATGCCGTGGGTGATGAAGTCGGACAGCTGCCGATCGGACCCGACGATGCCCAGCGCCGCATAGCGGGCCCCGGCCAGCCCGCAGGCAGCGGCAACGATCCGTTGCAGCACGGTCCGCAACTCCAGGTCGCCGCCGATGACCACGACGGCATTGAGCAGCGAGCGGAGCCGTTCGCGACTGGCGACCACGTCACCGACGCGATCCAGCATCTCCCGCAGCAACTCGTCGAGGCGGATCCGGGACAGCGGGGTCAGACCGAGCGACGGCGGGTCGCGTTGCGGGCCGCCGTGGTCTGCCTCCGGTTCACCGGCCACGCGACTCATGCTATCGGTCATCCGCGGCCGACGGCTCCCGTCGCGGTCCCGGACCTTGGGCGGCGGCGGGACTTTAGTCCCGTCCGGTAGGGCCCTGTAGCCCGCGCGCTCCGGTACAGCGGGGACGAGAGTGATGAATGTCTACATTTACCGAGGAGAACCCATGAGCGTCGTCAGGCCCACCCCCACCGCCACCCACGCTCTGGAATACGTCGAGGCACCAGGTTCCATGCTCACGGCCGCCGCCGCCAAGGCCCTGGCCGTTCTGCGGATCTCCACAGGATTCGTGTTCCTGTGGGCCTTCCTCGACAAGACTTTCGGCCTCGGCTATTCGACACCGTCGGCCAAGGCGTGGATCAACGGCGGATCACCCACCAAGGGCTTCCTGTCGTCGGTTGACGTCGGCCCGTTCCAGTCGATGTTCCACACGATGGCCGGCACCTGGTACGCCAACGGCCTGTTCATGCTGGCCATGCTCGCCGTCGGCATCGCTCTGATCGCCGGCATCGGCATGCGGATCGCCGCCGGCGCCGGCGTGCTCGTGCTGGCGATGATGTGGTTCGCCGAGTTCCCCCTCGCCCAGCACACCGCATCTGGCGAGGCCAGCGGATCGTCCAATCCGATCATCGACTACCACTTCGTGTACGCCGTGGGCCTGGTCGTGCTCGCCCTGACCTACGCCGGGCACACCTGGGGCCTGGGCCGTCGGTGGGCGCAGCTGACCTTCGTCCAGAAGAACCGCTGGCTCATCTGACCTCAGCACCGTCGCCGGCTGCTTCCTTCGGGGAGGAGCCGGCGTATCGTTGGGGCCGTCGCTCGAGACCCCGGTGGCTGCCGCTTCACCACCCGGTGGGGCGCCCTTGACCACCAGACGACCAGGCCGATGCGCCCCGCGCCGGCTGGTCCTGCACCTCCCCGCAGCACAGACATCCGGCCCAGCGCCGGGGTCAGGAACTCTGCCATGCCAGCCATCTGGATCATCGTCACCATCGCTATCGCCGGGCTCCTCCTGCTCACGCTCGCTGTGAAGGTCGTCAAGCAGTACGAGCAGGGTGTTCTCTTCCGCCTCGGCCGGGTCATCGGCACCCGGCAGGCCGGGCTCACCGTGATCATCCCGTTCATCGACGTGCTGAACCGGGTCAGCCTGCGGATCGTCACCATGCCGATCCAGTCGCAGGGCATCATCACCCGCGACAACGTCAGCGTTGACGTCTCCGCTGTCGCCTACTTCCGGATCGTCGACCCGGTGAAATCGGTCGTTGCGATCGAGAACGTGAACGCGGCCATCAACCAGATCGCCCAGACCACCCTGCGCAAGGTCGTCGGCCAGCACACCCTCGACGAGACCCTGTCCGAGACCGACCGGATCAACATCGACATCAAGACGATCCTCGACGTCGCCACCGAGGACTGGGGCGTCGAAGTCACGCTGGTCGAGCTCAAGGACATCCAGCTGCCCGACAGCATGAAACGGGCGATGGCGCGGCAGGCCGAGGCTGAGCGGGAGAAGCGCGCGAAGATCATCGCCGCCGAAGGCGAAGCGCTCGCCGCGGATGCCCTGGGCACGGCTGCGGACATCATGATGGCCCACCCGCTCGCGTTGCAGTTGCGGAACCTGCAGAGCCTGGTCGAGCTGGGTGTCGACAAGAACACCACGGTCGTCTTCCCGGCGCCGCTGATGAGCACGATCGGCGAACTCGGCTCGTTCCTCGCCCGCGAGAACGCCGCGGCGACGGCCGGACCAAACACGCCGGCTACCCCGCCGACCCCGGTGGCCCTGCCGGTCCAGCCGGCCACAGCCAACGGCAAAACCTCCTAAGACCGCGGTAGGCAGCTTTCGGACGTACTCGCTGATCGCGCGGGTCCGTCCGACCGTGTCCGTCACCCGATTCGGCTCCTGTGCCGACGCTTGTTTCCCGCCAAGGTCCCCAAAAATAGCTGTTCTGGGTCTTGATCAAATTTGGCTGATCAAGTGGCCTAGCTGCGCAACCGGCAAATCCTGGAGGAGGAGACCATGGACGCGAACGGCCTGCAGACTTCAGAGGTGTGTTCGCTGCCGTCCGGTTAGGTCCCTGGCATGGGGTTGCCGTCGTCTGGCATTACCCGAGTCGACTTTCGCCGGAGTTCACTCGTGCCGACTTCGACTGTTCATGACGGCATCGGGGGCCGAACACGGCGGGCGTGTAAGGCTTGGAATTACCTATATGAGGCGCTGACGTCATGCCTGAACCACCTGTTCGGAAGATCACCGCCCGGTCCTCCCTTCTCGTGCCGCCCGTGACAGAAGTGGCCCAGGTCGCCTCGCCGGCAAAGGAACGGAACGACGAGGACCAGATTGTGGAGATCGTCAGCCGACTCGGGCGGCGGTACACCCGGGATCAGATCTCGACCGCCGAGCTCACCAGCCGGGTACGCACGTTCTACAGCGGCTTTGCCACCGCCCGTATCCGCAGTTTTGTGGGCATTTTTGTCGAGCGGCTCGTACGCCGCTCAATTGAGACACCTACCGCCAAACCGTAGGTATCCGTGCCGGGCAGGGCCACACCCGAGTTGCCAGCACACCAGCGTCTCTGCGTCCTGACCCCGCGTGGACGTGGCTCGTAAACGGCCTTGTCAAGCTCGCCGTGTCGGAAGGAACAGCAAGATCATGCAACAGTCACTGGATATGTTGATCGCCAGGCTCGACACTCTGCTCGACGATCTGTCAGATGCTGAGGCGGCGCAGTCCGTTGCCATCGCCGCCGTCGCGCCGCAACATCGTGCCGGGGCGGTGAACCTCGTGCACTACACGACTCTGCGCCGTCGCGATCGACGAGAACTGCAGAACGACCTGATGGACATCGGCGCCACCTCGCTGGCCACCGCTGAAGCCAACGTTCAGGCAAAAGTCCACGCTGGCCGTAACGTCCTGGCCGCATTGCGCGGCGACACCGGCCCGTGGAACCTTGACGCGATCAACAGTGCTCTCGACGGCGGCGACGCGATCCTGAAGGCCAATTCGGACGCTCTGTTCGGGCCGATGCGCCCCGACCGGCCCACCAGAATCATGGTGACCTTTCCCAGCGAGGCCGCGGACGATCCCCGACTCGTGACGGCACTGGTCGACGCGGGCATGGATGTTGCCCGTGTCAACTGCGCCCACGATGAGCCCGCCGCTTGGCAGCGGATGGCCGCCAACGTCCGGGCCGCCGCCACGACAGCCGGGCGAAGCGTACGGGTTTCGATGGATCTTCCCGGCCCGAAATTGCGCACGGGTCCGATCCTCGACGGGCCGGCAGTCGGCCGCGCCCGGGTCACCCGCGACGAGTCCGGACACGTGCTCGCCCCCGCAGGACTCTGGCTGACCCCCGCGCACCACCCCGCATCCCCTCCGGCACCGGCCGCCCCGGCCCGGCATCCGGCTCTCGCGGTGCACGTCGACGAAGCCTGGCTCTCCGCCCGCGGTCCCGGCGACGTCATCACCCTGCACGACACCCGCGGACCCGAACGCACCTTCACCGTGACCACCGTCAGCCCGGACGGCGTGCTCGCGCAGGGACACCACAACACCTATCTCGACAACGGCGCGAAGCTGTGGTGCTCCGATAGCGCGACCACCGCCGGGGGAATCCCACCGGTCATCCGGCGACTGACCCTCAACACCGGTCAGCAACTCGTGCTGACCACCGATCTCGCGCCGTCCCACATGGCCAGCGTTGGGCACCTGACACGCCTGGGCTGCACGCTGGCCGAAGCCATCGCCGCGCTGCGCCCCGGCGACCCGGTGCTGTTCGACGACGGCCGGATAGCCGCGGTCGTCGAGTCCGTCGAACCCGGGGAGGCCACCGTACGCATCACCCAGGCCCAGCCCGGCGGATCGCATCTCGGCGCGGAGAAAGGCATCAACCTGCCCGACACCGTCCTGGCGCTGACCGCACTGACCCCCGAGGACGATTCGCACCTGCCGTTCATTGCCGCCCACGCCGACATGGTCGCCGTGTCCTTCATCCGCACCGCTGGCGACGTCGAACACGTACTCGACCGGCTCCACGCCGCCAATGCTGATCACCTCGGCCTCGTGCTGAAGATCGAGACCCGGCAGGGTTTCGAGAACCTCCCCGCCATCATGCTGGTCGCCATGCGGCACCCACGCGTGGCCGTCATGATCGCCCGGGGAGATCTGGCCGTCGAGATCGGCTTCGAACGGCTCGCCGAAGTACCCCGGCAAATCCTCGCGCTCTGCGAAGCCGCCCACGTGCCGGTCATCTGGGCGACCCAGGTCCTGGAAACCCTCGCCAAGACCGGGCAACCCGCACGGGCCGAGATCACTGACGCGGCCGCCGGTGAACGCGCCGACTGCGTCATGCTCAACAAGGGGCCACACATCACCGACGCCATCCGAACCCTCGACGACATCCTCGCCCGGATGAGCGAGGTACAAACCAAGAGCCGGACCCTCATGCGCCACATCCACTCCTGGGATGTCCGATAGCAGAATGTGCACATCCGTGGCACCAGCGCCAGCCCCGGCATCGGCGTTCCGAGGGCCGCGTCCCTCGGACTGCTTTCGTCCTCCACGCCCCCGTGCTGGACACACAGCAGGGCAGCGAGTGTCAAGAAACTCTTTACAGTCCCCTACCGCGACGTCGAGGAACTACTCGCCGAACGCGGTATCCGGTTCGATCACGCCACGGTCTACCGGTGGGTGCACGGGCTCAACCCGCCTGCTGGCCGATGCAGCCACGATCAACCGACATACACCGGGCGATCGGTTCAGACCGCCGATGTGGTGTAGCGCAGCCGGTGAGCGGGGACGCCCGCGGCGGTGAGTCGTTCGGCGATCGCCCGGGAGCAGCGGTCGAGGAAGACCGCGACATGCTGGTCGTCGCCGAGGTGGCAGGCCGCGGCGAGGGTGCCCAGGTTGATGGGATCGAGGTCGCGTACGTCGTGCAGGTCGACGACCAGTCGCATCGGGCGCAGCCGGCGCATGGCGTGCACCAGGGTTCGCCGCAGGTCTACCGCGTCGTCGGCGTCGAGGACGCCGTGGGGCTGGACGACCAGGGTGCCGTCCGGGCTGGTCTCGACGTCGACCGTCGCGTCGCTCATCGCGTTACCGTCCGTTACCCAGGGCTTTGCCGAACGGCCAGGCTACGACTGTTCGCGGATGACGTCGACCGATGCGACAACAAATTCACTTGGTCACGAAACGGTCACGGCCGAGCAGGTCGCCGGCGCCACCGGTACGCGCGGCGAGGGCGACATCCTGCTCACGGCGGGATGGCTGCACGACATCGGATACACGGCCGTGCTGGAGGACACCGGTTTCACCCGATCGACGGCGCCCGGTACCTGCAGGCCGCGGGCTGGCCGAGCCGGATCGTCGGCCTGGTCGCGCACTACTCCGCCGCGCTATGCGTGGCTCGAGCGCGAGGGCTTGGCAGCCAGATCGTCGGCTTCCCGCGGGAATCCTCGCCGTGTCCGACGCGCTGATCTACGCCGACCAGACGGTCGGCCCGAACGGGCGCAGCATGACCGTGGCCCGCCAACGCTGGGTGTCGACAAGAACACTACGGTCGTCTTCCCGGCTCCGCTGATGTGCACGATCGGCGAACTCGGCTCGTTCCTCGCCCGGGAGAACGCCGCAGCGAAGATCGGACCAGCCACACCGACGACCCCAGTGGCCCTGCTGGTCCAGCCGGCCGTAACCAACGGCAAGACCTACTAAGACCGCGGTAAGCGCCTTTCGGACGTACTCGCCGATCGCGCGGGTGCGTCCGACCGCGTCGTCACCCGGCGGCGACCATTATCCGAAGATGAGCTGCGGGTTCTGAGGTACTCATAGAAGGCGCCGTCCGGCTTCCCGCAGCGGTTCGCCCAACTGCTGATAGTGAGCGAGCTGCGCAGCGAGCCGAAGGTCATGCTTCTGGACGCCGAGGTCGAGACCCGGCACGACGCCTTGGCATTCTTCAGCGCCCGGGCGGGGTTGCCCCGCCCGGGCGGGGTTGGTATGCCCGGACCGAGCCTTAGTCGATGCACCCTGTCGTTCGACACGATCACTGTCCGGATCACGGCTTGGACGCCTACGCCGACAGCGGCCCATCAAGTCGTTTACCCTCCCCGCATCGGGGCATACCTTCTGCGGGCGCCTTTAGCAGGTCGAGCCCAGCCTGGACAGCACCGAGACCTAGACCGACGACCACGCTGGCATCACGATCGAATGGTCCAGCGCCGTCGCCCAGGAGCTGCCATTTCCGCCTGGCGTTCAGCCGGTAACCACCGTCGCCTCGCCACTCGGGCGTCGACGACTGCTCGTCGCCGGCTTGGTCGGACCTCTGGCCTACGCCAATGCCGCTAAACAGATGATCTTGTTTGCCACCCATCGGCGGCCGCGAGCGGCGGCGGAACCCGGCCAACCTCGCTTCAGAGGTGGCGACGAGGACCTCACGGGTACTTGCGGCTGAGTCGTCGACGAGGCGGTGGGCTGAGCACCGCTCGGTTCTTCGCTCCAGCGCGCCGGACCGTCGGCGTGAGAGGTCATGTGGGATGAACGATTCTGGTCGGGTTGACAGGTTCCAGCGTGAACACGCCTGGACGGGATTCCCGCTGGCCGTGTTGTACAAGTTCTTCGACGACCAGGGCAGTTATCTGGCAGCGCTGATCGCCTACTATGCGTTCGTCTCGATGTTTCCGTTGCTGCTGCTGGCCGCGACGATTCTGGGCTACGTTCTGTCCGGAAATCCGGACCTGCAGCAGCACATCCTCACCTCCGCATTGAGTCAGTTCCCGGTCGTCGGCAGCCAACTGCACGATCCCTCCCGGATCGGTGGCGGAGCCACCGGTCTGGTGATCGGCATTCTCGGAGCGCTGTACGGCGGTCTCGGAGTGGCGCAAGCGGTGCAGTACGCGATGAATTCAGTCTGGCGGGTCCCGCGCAACAATAGGCCCAACCCGCTTAAAGCCCGCGGCCGCAGCCTCCTCTTGCTTCTAACCGCCGGCGTCGCCGTTATCGGGACGACCACGCTGTCCACGTTCGGCAGCAGCGACGCGGGTTCTCTCGCCGGCGTACTGAAGATTGTCCTGCTGGTGGCGTCGGTGGTGATCAACGCGGTCGTTTTCGTGTTCTTCTTCCGGCTCGCGACCGCCCGGCATCTCAGCGTGATCGACGTCGCGCCCGGCGCGATCGGTGCGGCGGTGATCTGGCAGCTGTTGCAGACCTTCGGCGTGGCCTATTTCGGGCATGTGGTCAAGGGCGCCAGCGCCACCAACGGCGTGTTCGCGCTGGTACTCGGCCTGCTGGCCTTCTTCTACGTGACCGCGGTCGCGGTGGTGCTGTGCGCCGAGATCAATGTCGTACGCGTCGAGCGGCTCTACCCACGGGCGCTGCTCACTCCGTTCACCGACGACGTTGAATTGACCAGGGGCGACCATCGCGCCTACACAGGCCAAGCCGTCGCTCAGCGCAGCAAAGGCTTCGAGACCGTCGCTGTCACCTTCAACAAGCCCGGTCCTGCGGTCGAAGCCAAGGACAACTCGGCCGTTCAGATTGACCGCTCCCGACCCGACGGTGGCCCCATCACTCGCTGATTGAACGCTGCCAGGACACCATGCGCGTAGGGCGCGATCTGCCGTATGGAAGCACACCCGCCAGTCAAGCCGCGGTGCCCGTTCGGTATCACGCGCAGCCGAACACCTACTCGGGCCGGGCAGGTGTTCGCGCTGCACCCGCCCGACCACGTCGATGTGCACACCCACCACGGCGTAGGAGAATGACGCTCGATGACGGCGTGCCCTCTTCACCAAGGAGCGGCGAGAGTCCGGCGCCCGGTTCCGCAGCGGCGTCGCGAACCACGGTGAGCTGCGGAAGCGCGCGGTGTTCAAGTGGGCCGGCCTGGCTTCGACCATGACCGAGGCGCTCTGGCAACGGGGGCGCCGGCACCGGCCGCGAGCCTCGCCGCCGGTCTCGACGTCTCGCGATTTTCGGCCGCCGGCCGACCCCTCTGCTCGGCAAGTCCTGACCGCCCTCACTCGACAGGCCCTTGACGAGCCTGCAGGCCACGATTGCCACCCTGGCTGACGGCCTCGGTCGCCACAGCGCCCAACGAGTCCTTCTCCGGGAGGGCCGAGCGTGGCATTTGGCGCGGGGCGGGCACGCTCGACCGGAGCCCCCCGGATAGACGTGGTCGCGCCAGTTTGGATCTTGATAGGTGGGGTATGAAAATTTAGTGAGTAGTGATGACACCCGGTTGACCGCCCGGCGGACGATGATCGTCATTGGTCTGGTTGGGGCCACCCTCTTGCTCTATTACCTGGTGCGGGCCACCAGCCAGGTGATGATCTGGATCGTGATTGCCGGGTTCTTCGCTGTCGCGCTCAACCCGGCGGTCACTTGGGTTCAGCGCCGCGCGGCGTTCGGCAAGCGCTGGCTTGCCACGCTGCTGGTGTTCGTCGTCGCGCTCGTCCTGCTCGGCGGGCTGGTCACGCTCTTCGTCGTGCCGCTCGTCCATGAGGGAACACAGGTAGCAGCCAACCTGCCGAAGATCGTGGACGACGCCCGGGCCGGACGCGGACCGGTCGGCGGCCTGATCGACCGGTTCAACCTGGTGGAGTACGCGCAGAAGAACGCCGCCCGGTTCCGGGAGTACGCCGGTACCCTCGGCGCGCCCACACTTACCATTCTGCGCGGCGCCGCCACCAGCGTCGCGGGCATCGTGACCATCTTCGTGCTCTCCTATCTGATGGTGTTGGAGGGGCCGAAGGCCGTCGCCGGCTTCCTCGCCCTGTTCGACCAGCCGCGCGCCGAGCGGATCCGCCGGGTCGGCCACGACTGCGCGAAGACGATCACCGGCTACATCACCGGCAACCTGCTCATCAGCGTCATCTGCGGGGCACTCACCTACGCCGTACTTGCCATCATGGGCATCCCGTACGCCAGTCTGATCGCTTTGTTCGTGGGGCTCGTCGATCTGATCCCGCTGGTCGGCGCGACACTGGGCGCGATCGTCGCCACCCTGGCCGGCTTCGTCGAATCGACCACGGCCGGGATCGTCGTGATCGTCTTCTTCGTGCTTTACCAGCAGCTGGAGAATCACCTGCTGCAACCGTTGATCTTCGCTCGAACGGTGCAGGTAAATCCGCTGACCGTGCTGATCGCAATTCTCATCGCGGTCGAGCTGGCCGGGATCCTGGGCGCACTGCTTGCCATCCCGGTGGCCGGCATCATTCAGATCATCGCCCGGGACATCTGGGACACCCGGCGCGGCCAGCTCAAGCCCGAACCGACCGTCGCCGAGGACCAGACCGTGATCGGCGACACGACAGCGTCACCGACGGGTGTGGACGGGCGGCCGGCCACGACCACGGCGGCACCCGCCCGACCACTGCCCCAGTGATCACACCCGTCCAAGCTGCTCGTCGGCGAGCGCTTGACTTGGCCCTGCCGGGTGTCCTGCTGAGGCTGGTGAGCCGCCCAGCAACGTCGACCGCGCGGCGAGGATGACCTGTTCGTACCGCAGCCGTTGCAGGTGCGGCGACGGCTCGCAATGAGATCCGCACTGAGGCCCCGCGGTCCTGGCGTGCGGCGTTCCTTGCCTGTGCGCCACCTCGCCGGGTGCGACCGTCCGACGTGGCGGTTGTTCCCGGGCAACGCCGCCGCCAGCTTGCTCCCTGTGCTGGTTCTAGGCGGGGGCGTTCTCCGCCCGCCCTCAACCGAGAGGCGCAGTTTTCGAGGGCTCCTCGACGGCCGTGCCGAAGCGTCATTGATCACCGGACAGTGGTCGAGCCGTTGCTGGACGGCCGCCCTCTGGCCCAGCCGATGCCGAAGGCCCAACTGCATCGCTGCGCCAGCTCGCTGAGCCGTGCGGTCGGCTCGGGCGACCTAGTGCTGCGACTGCAGGACCTGTCCGGCCAGGTGGGCCTCGATCGTCGTAGTCACAGGCCACGGGGCTGGCCTAGGTTCTGGCTCGGGGCACCTGGGCGGAGTTCGAAGCGTGACCATCAGTTTGTCTTAACTGAGGATGCCAATTGGGCCGTCGAAGCCCTGCCCGGTCGGCGTTCGTGCCGGTGGAGGAGGACCGCTGTGAGCTGGGGCTGAGCTGGATGCATCGCAGACACGCGTGTGGCGCCGGTGCCATCTGGGGTCAGAGCTGACACCTGTGTCGATGCTCGTTTCCCATCAAGTTCCCCAACAATTGCTGCGCTGAGCTTGATCAAATTTTTGTTGATCATGCTGCCTAGCAGGTCAAACGTGGAGCGGGCGACGAGAATCGAACTCGCGTAATCAGTTTGGAAGACTGAGGCTCTACCATTGAGCTACG
This sequence comes from Paractinoplanes tereljensis, assembly GCF_016862435.1. Taxonomy (GTDB): domain Bacteria; phylum Actinomycetota; class Actinomycetes; order Mycobacteriales; family Micromonosporaceae; genus Actinoplanes; species Actinoplanes tereljensis. The sequence goes on along the minus strand of NZ_BOMY01000010.1, from coordinate 6,175 downwards.
CCCGCGCGGACCGGTCTGAGACCGGGACACCCGCATAGCTTAACGAACCATCTCCCGCCCGCGCGAACCAGGTGGACTCCACCGCACGCGCAGGAAAGCGGACCGCATACACTGGCCACCGCCACGGGGTGTGGCGCAGCTTGGTAGCGCACTCGCTTTGGGAGCGAGGGGCCGTGGGTTCAAATCCCGCCACCCCGACTGACGTCAACTATTCCGCAGCAACAAGGAGTACGCCTGTGAAGAGCACCGTCGAGACTCTGAGCCCGACTCGGGTGAAGCTCGCCATCGAGGTGCCGTTCGACGAGCTCAAGCCGAGCCTGCAGAAGGCGTACCGGGAGATCGGCGCGCAGGTTCAGGTGCCAGGCTTCCGTCGCGGCAAGATCCCGGCTGCGGTTATCGATCAGCGTGTCGGCCGCGGCGCGGTCCTCAACGAGGCCGTGCAGGAGGCGATTCCGCAGCAGATCCTCGCGGCGGTTCGTGAGCACGACGTCAAGACGCTGGGCCGGCCCGAGGTGGAGATCACTGAGTTCGGCGACAACGAGCCGCTGAAGTTCACCGCTGAGGTGGACGTCCGCCCCGAGATCACGATCCCTGACCTGTCCACGATCTCGGTGACCGTCCCGGCCGTCGAGATCGGTGACGAGGAGATCGACGAGCAGATCAAGGGCCTGCGCGAGCGCTTCGCGACGCTGAAGACCGTCGACCGGCCGGCCGAGGAGGGCGACTACGTCCAGCTCGACCTGAACGCCACCGTCGACGGCGAAGAGGTGCCGGGTGGCTCGGCCACCAACATCTCCCACGAGGTCGGCAGCAAGCAGCTGCTCCCGGGCCTCGACGAGGTCCTGGTGGGCCTGGTCGCCGGCGCCGACGCCAACTTCACCACCGAGCTGGTGGGTGGCGACTTCGCCGGCCGCGAGGCCGAGGTCAAGGTGACCGTGCGCAGCGTCAAGGACAAGCAGCTGCCCGAGATCGACGACGAGTTCGCCCAGCTGGCGAGCGAGTTCGACACCCTCGAGGAGCTGCGCGGCGACCTGCGCGAGCGGCTGACCAAGGTGAAGAAGGTCGAGCAGATCTACGCGGCCCGGGACGAGGCGCTCAAGCAGCTCGTCGAGGCCGCCGAGATCCCGGCCCCCGAGGGCGTCGTGAAGGACGAGGTCGAGGGCCGCAAGCAGGCCATGACCGACCAGCTGGAGCGCATCGGCGCCACCCTGGCCGACTACCTGACCTCGGAGGACAAGACCGAGGAGCAGATCGACCAGGAGCTGACCGAGGCCGCCGAGGAAGGCGTTCGCATCCAGCTGCTGCTCGACACGATCGCCGACGCCGAGGACGTCCAGGTCTCCGACGACGAGTTCGGTCACGAGATCGTGCACCGGGCCCAGCGCGCCCAGATGCAGCCCCAGCAGTACTACGACCAGCTCGTTCAGTCGGGTGCGGCGGCCGCCGTGTTCGGCGACGTGCGCCGCGGCAAGGCGCTCGCCTCGGTGATGGAGCAGGTCACGATGAAGGACTCGGAAGGCACCGAGCTCACCCTCGACGACCTCCGGGCCGCCAGCGAGGACGAGCACGCCGGCCACAACCACTAATTTGGCTCTGGCGACCGGCCGCTGCCCCTTTGGCGGCGGCCGGTCGGTCTTTCCGGGGTCCGTGCGCTGTCAGCGAACACCTGCCCGAGCGGGAAGCTGATGCGCATTCGACCGGTTAGGTTGGTCGTACGACGGACAACCTGCCGACCGGCACCTAGGCCGGCACAGTCAGCTGTGAAGGGCTGCCATGACCGATCTCCACATCCCCGCGAGCCCTGTGCTGCGTGGGGGCGACACCCTCAGTGGCAACCTCGACGACTCGGTCTTCAACCGCCTGCTGCGTGAGCGCATCATTTTCCTCGGCAGCGAGGTGACCGACTCGGTTGCCAACCGAATCTGCGCGCAGCTGCTGCTGCTTTCCGCCGAAGACCCCCAGCGGGACATCAACCTCTGGATCAACTCGCCCGGTGGCTCGGTCTACTCCGGCATGGCGATCTACGACACCATGCAGTTCATCGACAACGACGTGCAGACCGTCGCGATGGGCATGGCGGCCTCGATGGGCCAGTTCCTGCTCTGCGCCGGTGCTCCGGGCAAGCGCTTCGCGCTGCCGCACGCGCGGATCATGATGCACCAGCCGTCCGGTGGGATGGGCGGCACCGCGGCCGACATCGCCATCCAGGCCGAGCAGATGCTGTACACCAAGCGCATGTTCCAGGAGCGGATCGCGTTTCACACGGGTCAGTCCCAGGATCAGATCGCAGAGGACTTCGACCGGGACCGCTGGTTCACCGCGCAGGAGGCCAAGGATTATGGCTTCATCGACAAGGTGATCACGACGGCCACCGAGGTGCCTGAGGGCGCCGGAACGCTGAACTGAGGAGCGGAACAATGACCGACCTGACCATGCCTCCCGGGTTCGCTCCGGTGCACAACCGCTACGTCCTTCCGTCCTTCGTCGAGCGCTCCTCGAACGGGATGATGAAGGAGACGAACCCGTACAACAAGATGTTCGAGGACCGGATCATCTTCCTCGGCGTCCAGGTGGACGACGCGTCGGCCAACGACGTGATGGCCCAGCTGCTGACGCTGGAGAGCTCCGACCCCGACCGCGACATCACGATGTACATCAACTCGCCGGGCGGCTCGTTCACGGCCATGACGGCCATCTACGACACGATGCAGTACGTCCGTCCGGACATCTCCACGGTCTGCCTGGGCCAGGCCGCCAGCGCCGCCGCGGTGTTGCTGGCCGGTGGCACCCCCGGCAAGCGCCTGGCGCTGCCGCACTCCCGGGTCCTGATCCACCAGCCGGCTACCGAGGGTGGTTACGGCCAGGGGTCGGACATCGAGATCCAGGCGCGCGAGATCCTCCGGATGCGCACCCAGCTCGAGGAGATGATCGCTCACCACTCCGGCCAGGCGGTCGACAAGGTCCGCAAGGACATCGACCGTGACAAGATCATGACGGCGGCCGAGGCCAAGGAGTACGGCATCGTCGACACCGTCCTGGCCAGCCGGAAGAAGACGCTGCAGGCCGTCGGTTCCGGCAGCTGAGAAGCGTGGTGTCAGGGGTCGGCCGGTGCACGCTAAACTGGCCGACCCCTGACACGCCCGTTTTGGGGGGTCGGAGAACAGCCTCTTTGCGGGTAACGTCGAGCATGCAGCCTCAGTTACGCGGTTCGGCAGACGATGAGATGGCAACGAGGCACTCAACCCTCGAACCAGGGTCCTCGGACCAGGACGGCGTAAGCCGGCCGATGAGCTCAAGGAGAACGTAGGTGGCACGGATCGGCGACGGCGGCGACCTACTGAAGTGCTCCTTCTGTGGGAAGTCCCAGAAGCAGGTCAAAAAGCTCATCGCGGGCCCAGGCGTCTACATCTGCGACGAGTGCATTGACCTCTGCAACGAGATCATCGAAGAAGAGCTGGCCGAAACCGGCGAGGTGAAGTGGGAAGAGCTTCCCAAGCCGATGGAGATCTGCGCCTTCCTCGACAACTACGTTGTCGGACAGGAACAGGCGAAGAAAGCACTCTCGGTAGCGGTCTACAACCACTACAAGCGGATTCAGGCTGAGTCGAGTGGCGCTCCCGGTGGGGGCAGCGACGTCGAGGTGGCCAAGTCCAACATCATGCTCATCGGCCCCACCGGCTGCGGCAAGACACACCTGGCGCAGACCCTGGCCCGCATGCTCAACGTCCCGTTCGCGATCGCTGACGCGACCGCTCTGACCGAGGCCGGCTACGTCGGGGAGGATGTCGAGAACATCCTGCTCAAGCTGATCCAAGCGGCCGACTACGACGTCAAGCGCGCCGAGCAGGGCATCATCTACATCGACGAGGTCGACAAGATCGCTCGTAAGAGCGAGAACCCGTCGATCACCCGGGACGTGTCCGGCGAGGGCGTCCAGCAGGCTCTGCTGAAGATCCTCGAGGGTACGGTCGCGAACGTTCCGCCGCAGGGTGGCCGTAAGCACCCGCACCAGGAGTTCATCCAGATCGACACGACGAACGTGCTGTTCATCGTGGGCGGCGCGTTCGCCGGCCTGGACCGGATCATCGAGTCCCGGGTGGGGCACGGCGGTGTCGGGTTCGGGGCGCACCTGCGCTCGATCTCCGAGCGGAACACCGACGACATCTTCAGCCGGGTCATGCCGGAAGACATGCTGAAGTTCGGGCTGATCCCCGAGTTCATCGGCCGGCTACCGGTGATCACCACGGTGCGCAACCTCGACCGTGAGGCGCTCATCAAGATCCTCACCGAGCCCCGAAATGCGTATGTGAAGCAGTACCAGCGCCTGTTCGAGCTGGACGGGGTCGAGCTGGAGTTCGACTTCGACGCGCTCGAAGCGATCGCCGACCAGGCGATGCTGCGTGGCACGGGTGCTCGTGGCCTCCGCGCGATCATGGAAGAGGTTCTGCTCTCCGTGATGTACGAGGTGCCCAGCAATCCCGACGCGGCCCGGGTGGTCATCACCGGCGAGGTCGTGCTGGAAAACGTGAACCCGACCATCGTGCCCCGGGAGTTCGTCGGCCGTCGCCGTCGCCCGGACCGCGAGGAGAAGTCGGCCTGATCGACGTTGTAGGGCCGTTCGCGGCCCTACAACCACGCCTCGCGTCGCCGTAGGCTTCGTCCTATGCGCGTTGCCGTCTGTCAGGTCAACTCCCGGGAGAACCGGGATCAGAACCTCTCCGTGGCCCGGGGCATGCTCGAGCGGGCGGCCGCGGCCGGCGCCGAGTTGGCCGTACTGCCGGAGTATGTCGATTATCTAGGTCCTGGCGCGACCGCGCCCAAGCCGGAGGGCGTCGACGGCGAGTTCGCCACGTTCTTCGCCACCGCCGCGCGCGAGCTTGGCCTCTGGGTGCACGCCGGCTCGTTCCACGAGGCCGGCCCCGACGAGCACCGCACGTACAACACCTCCCTGGTCTTCTCCCCGCAGGGAGATCTCGCGGCCACCTACCGCAAGATCCACCTGTACGACGTGGAGATCGCCGGCCGGGTCTCCTATCAGGAGTCGCGCTCGGTGGCTCCCGGCGACGAGACCGTGGTGGCCGACGTCGCCGGTGTCCGCACCGGGCTGTCGATCTGTTACGACCTGCGCTTCCCCGAGCTCTACCGGCGTCTCGCCGTGCAGGGTGACGCCCGGATCCTGGTGGTGCCCGCTGCCTTCATGCTCCACACCGGGCGGGACCACTGGGAGGTGCTGCTGCGGGCCCGGGCGATCGAGAACCAGTGCTATGTGGTCGCGGCCGGCCAGATCGGTGACCACGAGCCGGGCCGCACCTGTTTCGGCCGCAGCATGGTCATCGACCCATGGGGGACGGTTGTCGCGCAGGCGCCCGACGCGGTGGGGATCGTGACCGCCGACCTCGACCTGGCCCGCCTCGAGCTGATCCGCACCGAGCTGCCGAGCCTCGCCAACCGGCGGCTCTAGTGAGTCATGCGGGTGGGGTAGTGCGGGTCACAGCATCTGCACGAGATAGCCGATCACCGCTACGCCGATCACCGCGCCGCCGGCCAGCAGCATCGCGCCGCCCATTCGCGACGGGCCACGACGGACCATTCGTTGCACCGACACCACGAGCGTGACCAGCACAAGTGCTCCGATCACGAACTGCCAGACGGGGAAGACGAGATCGAGTAGTGCGTCGGCAGCCAGCGTCGGGGATTCACCCATGAGCCCACTCTTTCATGGTCAGCGACCCGCTGCGGGGGCCTCGCGGGACAGACGGGCACGGGGGTCGATTTGCATAGGCGGTGGGTGATCACGTAACTTTCTCTTTGCCCGAGGGAAACCCGGACGGAACGGCACGAAAGTGACGGGCCGGAGGGGATTCGACGGGCGGCTGAGGCAGGCGCTAAGCTTGCTGAAGCCTCGGGCGAGGCTGGTTCGAAGATCCGGGAAATCGGGATTTGCGCCAGCGAGATCGACCGGGTAGAGTTACGAAGCCCGCAGGGAGCCGGGCGGACTGATCGCCAAGTTGCGATCGTCGGCCGGTCCTACTGGGCCACCTCTACGAACTATCCGCTCAGACGGCGGGTGTGTTTTGTGGGGAAAACATTTGGGCGGTGCCGGCAAGATCTTGGATCTTGCGCTGGCGAAGCCGACCAGGTAAGTTTGAGCGGTTGCCCCGAGGGCGGTATAACA
>NZ_BOMY01000009.1 GCF_016862435.1 Paractinoplanes tereljensis | reverse complement strand
ATACCGACTCGGTGCTGACCGCACCTTCGCCGGCCTAGCGGTCGTCTGCGATGCCAGTGCCGTTGCCGGTCGCGACCTAATTCGGCAGTTGGCCTTCGCCTACCTAACCGGCAACGGCGACGCTCATGCCAAGAACTTCTCCGTGTTGCAGGGGCTGGACGGCGAATGGGGCATCTCTCCGGCCTACGATCTGCCCACCTCTTACCTGTACGGCGACCAGACGATGGCCCTGTCGATCGGCGGCCGCATCAGCGGTGATTTTAGGGCCGCTGACTTCGTCGCGCTGGGAAAGCCGCTCGGCGTGCCGGAGCGTGCGGTCCAACGAGTGCTGGCCGGACTCGTTGAGCGAGCCGACCTCTGGTTGGACGACCTGCCCAAGCTGCCGTTCGACAAAGGCAGACTTAACAAGCTCCGCCGCGTAATCGAGTACCGACGTCGCCAGCTCACCCCCACAACAAGCCGCTGAGCCATCCCGGCCAACCGAGAAGAAGCCACCGCCGAAGCGACCCGCGCCAAAGACGGAGACGACTCACTGACGTACTCGCTTCGGCAGAGTCTCGTCGGCGCGGGCACGGCCCAGGTCGGTCTCATAGGGATCGGTTGCTGTCACCATGGCATCCAGCACGCACAGGGCCCGGGCAACGCTCAGAAAAGCCTGCACGCCGACGCCAGTGTCCCCGGTCTCGACCCGGCGCAGCGTGGTCCGGGAAATCCCGGCCCTCTCGGACACTTGGACAGCGGTGAGCCTCTGCAACTTCCGCCAGGCCACAAACTGCTCACCAATGCTCAGAGCCGCAGCGCTAACCCGAGCGGAGGGACGAGGCATAGCCACTCCTTCGGTTAAAGGTCAGGATACTGGCCGCTAAACGACTTAACGATCAGATTCGTGACCCTTATCAAGGGCCAGGCCCGCCACCGCGAAGCGGAGGCAGCGACCAGCGGGGCAGCGAGCAACGAGGCAGCGACCAGCGGGGCAGCGACCAGCGGGGCAGCGACCAGCGGGGCAGCGACCAGCGGGGCAGCGAGCAACGAGGCAGCGACCACACAGGTTGGGGGCCAGGGGCGAAGCCCCGGCGGGGATCCGGGGGCGGAGCCCCGCGGCGTGGGGTCTGGGGCTCGGGCCCCAGGAGAAATGACGAGGCCACCAGGTTCGCGCTTCTCAGCGAACACATGGTGGCCATGGAATCGTGCCCCCGGCAGGATTCGAACCTGCGCTTTCGCCTCCGGAGGGCGACGCTCTATCCCCTGAGCTACGGGGGCTCAAGTGGTTCTGAGCCTAGCAGGGCCCTCACGGGCCCTGCTAATCGGGTTACGACGCCTGGACCTTCTTCAAGAGGTCGTCGATCAGGGTGATCTCGTTCTGCTGGGACTTCACCATGGTGCCGGCCAGCCAGGTCACGTCTTTGTTGTTGGACAGCTTTACCGCTTCCTGGGCCATGTGGATGCCGCCCAGGTGGTGCTGGCGCATCAGCGTCAGGTATTGCGTGTCCAGGTCTTTGCCGGTGGCCTTGCGCAGGGCCGTCAGCTGCTCGGGGGTGGCCATGCCGGGCATCAGGCCGTTGACCACCGCGCCCTCGGAGTCGGGCATCCAGGCCATCGGCTGTTCGGAGCTGGTCGGGCTCAGTTTCCAGTCGCGCAGCCAGGCCTGCATGTAGCCGATCTGGCCGTGCTGGGTCAGCGCGATGTCGTTGGCCAGGTAGACGATCTGGGGGTCGGTCGACTTCTCGTGGGCGATCATCGACATCTCCACCGCTTGCGCGTGGTGGGTCGACATGTCGCGGAGGAAGCCGGCCTCGACCGAGTCGTCGCCGGGGGTGCGCAGGTGCGGCACCACGATGCCGATGCCGACCCCCAGCAGGGTGCCGACCAGCAGGGCGGCGGCCACCAGGAACCAGGTGCGGCGGTTGCGGGACGGGCGGTTGCCGTTCACGGATGCGGCGGCCTCGGCCGCCGCATCCGAGTCGGTGGAGACGGTCATCAGCTGCCTGACATGCCCGTGCCGGTGGCGGCCGCGGTGACCGGGCCGGTGGTGGTGTTGCCGCCGGAGCAGGAGATGCCGGGCTCGAGGGCGGCGACGACGCGGGTGTCCTTGATGAACTCGTCGATGCGCGAGTCGTTCACGTCGTCGGTCTTGAGCTGGAAGCCCCACACCTGGACGGACACGTTCTTGTCGAGGCCGGCGTACGGCGACATGAACGTGTAGTCCTTGCCTTCCATCTTCTTCTGGAGGATGGCGACCTGGTCGGCGGCGAGGCCCTGCTTGTAGGTGATCCAGACCGCGCCGTGCTCGAGGCTGTGCACCGCGTGCTCGTTGGCGATGGGTGCGTCGTACACATCGCCGTTGCAGTTCTGCGGGGTGGCGTTGTGTGCGCCGCCGACCGGCGGGCTGGTCACGTAGGTGAGCGTGCCGTCCTTGTGCGTCTGGTCGTCGATCGCCGCGTTCTTCTGGGCGCGGTAGTTGACCACGCCGGCGATGTCGGAGGCCTTGTCTTCCCAGCTGCGGGAGCCCTTGACGACGCTGTAGACACCGAAGCCGACGATGCCGAGTGCGATCACCGCGACCAGGCCGATCACCGCGATCGGGCCCCAGGGGCGTCCGCCACTGACCTTGACCGGGGTGACGGGCTTACGGCCCTTGCCGCCCTTGGCCGCGCCGGGCTTGGCCGCACCGGGTTTGGCACTGCCGGGCTTCGCGGCCGGTTTGGACGCGGGGGGCTTGCCCTGGCCGGACGTCTTGCCGACCTTGACGGTGGACGGGACCCGTTCGGGACCCGGCGAACTCATACTCATCGTGCCTCGTCGATTCGTTAAAAGCGGAAGGGCGGGGCTCGGGCTGCCGCCGAGGGCGAAAGTCTACCCCCGATAACATGGTTCGGTGACTCCCGCCAACCTTGCTGCCACTGTTCTCTCAGCTGCTCGTGCCGTGTTCGAGACCCGGGGCCTCGACGCGTCGGTGCTGCCCGAGACGACGACCCTGGAGCGACCCCGCAATCCCGAGCACGGCGACTACGCCTCCACGCTCGCCCTGCAGCTGGGCAAGAAGACCGGGGTGGCACCGCGTGAGCTGGCTGCCGCGCTGGCCGAGGAGCTGGGCCGGCAGCCGGGCGTCAAGTCGGTGGAGATCGCCGGTCCGGGCTTCCTGAACATCCGGCTCGACGCGGCCGCGGCCGGCGTGCTGGCCCGCGACATCGTGCTCGCCGGTGCGAAATACGGACAATCCGACTCGCTGCACGGCGAAAAGATCAACCTGGAGTTCGTCTCGGCCAACCCGACCGGTCCGGTGCACATCGGTGGCGTCCGGTGGGCCGCGGTGGGCGACGCCCTGTCCCGGCTGCTGCGCGCGGCCGGCGCGACGGTCGGCACGGAGTACTACTTCAATGACGCCGGTTCGCAGATCGACCGATTTGCCCGGTCGCTGTACGCGAGCGCGAAGGGCGAGCCGGCCCCCGAGGACGGCTACGGCGGCGCGTACATCGCCGAGATCGCCACCGCCGTGCAGGCCGAGGCGCCCGACGTTCTGAAGGAATCAGAAACGGGAGCGCTCGAAACGTTCCGCCGGGTCGGTGTCGAGCTGATGTTCGCCGAGATCAAGCAGTCGCTTGTCGAGTTCGGCGTGCACTTCGACACCTACTTCAACGAGAAGGACCTGCACGACCGGGGCGAGCTGCAGGAGGCCCTGGACCGGCTGCGCGACCAGGGGCACATCTTCGAGGCGGACGGCGCGACCTGGCTGCGCACCACCGAGTTCGGCGACGACAAGGACCGGGTGCTGCGCAAGTCCGACGGCGACTGGACCTATTTCGCCGCCGACTGCGCCTACTACCTGGACAAGCGCAAGCGGGGCTTCGACCGGATCGTGATCATGCTGGGCGCTGACCACCACGGTTACATCGGCCGGATGAAGGCGATGGCCGCGTGCTTCGGCGACGACCCGGCAGTCAACCTGGAGATCCTGATCGGCCAGCTGGTCAGCCTGGTCCGCGACGGCGAGCCGGTGCGGATGAGCAAGCGGGCCGGCACGGTGATCACCCTGGAGGACTTCGTCGACGCCATCGGGGTCGACGCGACGCGGTACGCATTGGCCCGCTACTCGTCCGACTCTCCGATCGACATCGACATCGAGGAATGGACCAGGGCCACCAAGGACAACAAGGTCTATTACGTGCAATACGTGGCGGCCCGCACCGCGAACGTGGCCCGCAACGCCGCCGACGTGGGGCTGACCCGCGGCGAGCCGGCCGCGTTCAACCCCGGGCTGCTCAGCCACGAGAAGGAAAACGACCTGCTCAAGGCGCTGGGCGAGTTCCCGGCGGTGGTGGCGAGCGCGGCCGAGCTGCGGGAACCGCACCGGGTGGCCCGCTACCTGGAGGACGTGGCCGCGGCCTACCACCGGTTCTACGACAACTGCCGGGTGCTTCCGCTGGGCGACGAGCCGATCACCGATCTGCAGCGGGCCCGGCTCTGGCTGAACGACGCCACCCGTACGGTGATCGCTAACGGTTTGGCCCTGCTCGGGGTCTCGGCCCCGGAAAGGATGTAGGGCATGCGAGCTCATGAGGCCGGAGCGCTGCACGGCGACCTGGGATACCGGGGACCCGCCTGGTTGCGTACGCCCGAGGACGTCAATGCCCTCGTGCCGCAGTTGTGGCCACGCACCGTAAGCCGCACCGAGGCCGGGTCTTTGCAGGTCGGCGGGGTCAGCGTCGCTGACCTGGCGGCCGAGCACGGCACGCCGGCCTATTTCTTGGACGAGGTCGACCTGCGGGCGCGATGCCGGGAGTTCGCCTCGGCGTTCGGCGACGCGGACGTCTACTACGCGGGCAAGTCCTTCCTCTGCAAGGCGGTCGTCAAGATCGTCCACGAGGAGGGGCTGTTCCTGGACGTCTGCACCGGCGGCGAGTTGGCGGTGGCGCTGGCGGCCGGCTTCCCGGCCGAGAAGATCGGCTTCCACGGCAACAACAAGTCCCCGCGCGAGCTGGAACGGGCGCTCGACGCGGGCGTGGGCCGGATCGTGGTCGACTCGTTCGACGAAATCGCGCGTTTGACCGCTTTAGCCCAAAAGACGAACAAAAAGCCAAAGGTTCTGGTACGCGTGACGGTCGGTGTCGAGGCTCACACACACGAGTTCATCGCCACCGCCCACGAGGACCAGAAGTTCGGGTTCTCGCTGGCCGGCGGGGCGGCGTTCGCGGCGGCCGCGAAGATCATCGACGAGGGCGTGCTCGACCTGCGCGGCCTGCACTCGCACATCGGCTCGCAGATCTTCGACACCAGCGGTTTCGAGGTGGCCGCCCGCCGGGTGCTCGACCTGCAGGCGCAGATCCGCGACGCCCGCGGGGTGGAGCTGGAGGAGCTCGACCTCGGCGGCGGCTTCGGCATCGCGTACACCACGCAGGACGACCCGCAGGCGGCCGGCGACCTGGCCAAGCGGATCAACAAGATCGTCGAGTCCGAGTGCGAGCTGGGCAACCTGCGCAAGCCGAAGCTCTCGATCGAGCCTGGCCGGGCGATCGTCGGCCCGGCCGTGTTCACCCTCTACGAGGTGGGCACGGTCAAGGACGTCGACGGCATCCGCACCTACGTGAGCGTCGACGGCGGGATGAGCGACAACATTCGGACCGCGCTCTACGACGCTTCCTACTCGGCCACCCTGGCCGGCCGGACCAGTGTCGCCGAGCCGATGCTGGCCCGCGTCGTGGGAAAGCATTGTGAAAGCGGGGACATCGTCGTGAAGGATGAATTCCTGCCCGCTGACGTGCAGCCCGGAGATCTTATTGCGGTGCCGGGAACCGGTGCCTATTGCCGGAGCATGGCCAGCAACTACAACCACGTGCCTCGGCCGCCGGTGGTGGCGGTGCGCGACGGAGCCTCCCGGGTGATCGTCCGCCGGGAGACCGAGGACGACCTGCTCGCATTGGATGTTGGATGAGCTCTGTGAAACCGGTCCGCCTGGCTCTTCTCGGGTGCGGGACCGTCGGTTCCGAAGTTGTCCGCCTGCTTCATGATCAGGCTGATGACCTGACAGCGCGGATCGGCGCCCCGCTGGAGATCGTCGGCATCGCGGTGCGGCGGCTCGGTCGCGAGCGTGGTGATCTTCAGATAAAAGAAGGCCTGCTCACCACCGACGCGCTCGGGCTGATCAAGCGGGACGACGTCGACGTGGTGATCGAGGTGGTCGGCGGCATCGAGCCCGCCCGCACCTGGCTGGTCGAGTCGCTGCGGGCCGGCAAGAGCGTGGTCACCGCCAACAAGGCGCTGCTGGCCGAGGACGGCGCGGCACTGCACGACGCGGCCGCCGAGGGCGGTGCCGACCTCTATTACGAGGCGTCGGTGGCCGGTGCCATCCCGCTGCTGCGCCCGCTGCGCGAGTCGCTGCACGGCGACCGCGTCACCCGGGTCACCGGCATCGTCAACGGCACCACCAACTTCATCCTCTCGTCGATGGACTCCACCGGCGCCGGCTTCAGCGAGGCCCTCGAGGAGGCCACCGAGCTGGGCTATGCGGAAGCCGACCCGACCGCCGACGTCGAGGGCTTCGACGCCGCGGCCAAGGCGGCCATCCTCGCCTCGCTGGCGTTCCACTCCCGGGTCACCGCGGCCGACGTGTTCCGCGAGGGGATGACCGGGGTGACCGCCGGCGACATGGCCAGCGCCAAGGAGATGGGCTGCACGATCAAGCTGCTCTGCATCGCCGAGCGCGGCCCCGACTCGGCCGGCGTCGATTCGGTGAGCGTGCGGGTGCACCCGGCGATGATCCCGCGCAGCCACCCGCTGGCCGGCGTCGGCGACGCGTTCAACGCGGTGTTCGTCGAGGCCGAGGCGGCCGGTCAGCTGATGTTCTACGGCCGGGGCGCGGGCGGCACGCCGACCGCGAGCGCGGTGCTCGGCGACATCGTCGCGGCCGCCCGCAACCGGCTCGCCGGCTTCCGGGCGCCGAGCGAGAGCAACTACGCCGACCTGCCGGTTCGCCCGATCGGCGAGGCCGTCACCCGCTATCACATCAATCTCGACGTCGATGACAAGCCGGGCGTGCTGGCCGCGGTGGCCGGCGTCTTCGCCAAGCACGAGGTGTCCATCGCCACGGTCCGCCAGTCGGGCCGGGAAGAGGACGCCAAGCTGGTCATCGTGACCCACGGTGCCCCCGACGCCAACCTTGCCGCTACGGTCGACGCACTGTCGCAATTGGACATCGTCCGATCCATCGCGAGCGTGTTGCGCGTCGAGGGAGGGGTCTGAGCCGTGCTCGACCACGTGGGTTTCCAATGTTCCGACCTGGCCGCGAGCGCGGCCTTCTACGACGCCGTGCTGGCGCCGCTCGGCGTGAGCCGGCTGGTGGATTTCAAGGTCGCCCTGGGGTACGGCGTGGGCGACCACGCCGACTTCTGGATCAGTGAGTTCAGCGAGGGCGAGGGCTTCCGGGAGTCGCACATCGCGTTCGCCGCCGCCGACCGGGCCCAGGTGGACGCGTTCCACCGGGCCGCCGTGGCGAGCGGGGCCGAGGTGCTGCACGAACCGCGGATCCACGAGGAATATCACGAGAACTACTACGGCGTGTTTGTCCGCGATCCGGACGGCAACAACGTCGAGGCCGTGAGCCACCGACCCGAGTGATGGAATACGGGTTCGAGGATGTGCTGGGCAAATGAGTAAGGAGTCGACCATGTATCGGGGACTGATCGAGCGTTACCGGGACCGGCTGCCGGTCACCGACGCCACCCCGGTGGTCACACTGCACGAGGGCAACACGCCCCTCGTGCCCGCTCCGGTGCTGTCGCAGCGGGTCGGCGCGGACGTCTACCTCAAGGTCGAGGGGGCCAACCCGACCGGCTCGTTCAAGGACCGCGGCATGACCATGGCCGTGTCCAAGGCGGTCGAGGACGGCTCGAAGGCGATCATCTGCGCCTCCACCGGCAACACCAGTGCGTCCGCCGCGGCGTACGCGGCCCGGGCCGGCCTCACCTGCGCGGTGCTGGTGCCGCAGGGCAAGATCGCGCTGGGCAAGCTCGCCCAGGCGCTCGTGCACGGGGCCAAGTTGCTGCAGGTCAACGGCAACTTCGACGACTGCCTCGCGCTCGCCGCGAAGCTGTCCCAGGACTTCCCGGTCTCGCTTGTCAACTCGGTGAACATCTTCCGCCTGCACGGGCAGAAGACCGCGTCGTTCGAGATCGTCGAGGCGCTCGGCGACGCCCCCGACATCCACTGCCTGCCGGTCGGCAACGCCGGCAACATCTCGGCGTACTGGATGGGCTATCTCGAGGACAAAGACGCCGGGAATGCCACAAAGCTCCCGAAGATGTACGGGTTCCAGGCGTCCGGCGCCGCCCCGATCGTGAACAACAAGGTCGTCCCGGAACCGTCCACGATCGCCACCGCGATCCGGATCGGCAACCCGGCGAGCTGGACCAAGGCGCTCGACGCCCGGGACGCGTCGGGTGGCCTGATCGAGGCGGTCACCGACCGGGAGATCCTCTCGGCCTACCGCCTGCTGGCCCGCGAGGTCGGCGTCTTCGTCGAGCTGGCCAGCGCGGCCAGCGTCGCCGGCCTGATCCAGCAGGCCCAGGCCGGCAAGGTGCCGGCCGGTTCCCGGGTGGTCTGCACGGTCACCGGGCACGGCCTGAAGGACCCGGAGTGGGCCATCTCCACCGCGCCGTCGCCGACCACGATTCAGAACGACGTGCTGATCGCGGCCCGGGAGCTAGGCCTCGCCTGAGCCCGCCTCTTCCTCGGCCGCCTTCACCATCAGCAGGGACGCCTGAGCCACCAGGTCGAGTTCCGCGGCTGAGAGGCGGCTGAGGAGAGCGCGCATCTTCGCCTCACCGGCATTCATGATGCTGCCGATGAGCTCGCCGCCCTTTCTCGTGAGCCCGATCCGGCGCACTCGCCGATCGTGCAGGTCCTCGGTGCGTGCCACCAGGTCCTGCTGCACGAGCCGGTCCACCATGCCGCTGAGCGCGGCCAGGCCGATGCCCAGCAGTCCGGCCAGCTCGCCGCCCGATACATTGCCGTGCCGGGCGAGCAGCATGAGGATCTTGAACTGGGACAGCGTGAGGTGGGACGAGAACAGCGGATCGGAGCGGTCGTACGCGAACAACTGCTGGAGCCGCTGCTGCGTGCCCATAATGTCCGCGATGAGCTGTTCGTTCCCGGACAATGCCGACCTTTCTCTGTGACGCGCGAATGGCCGTCGTGAGCCCCCGTCCAACCGCCCCACCGCCGCCCTTAAGCGGTCTAAAGGCTCAATACCTCCGGACGGACGGTACCAGCGGGCCCCGGCGAAAAACCATTTGTTCGCGTCAGGCAAACTATTCGTACAGGCCGAACTTTAGCGGGGGGAGCGCCCATGTCAGCCTTGACCCGGCTCAGTCTTGCCAATCGAGGACTAGTCGCCCTGATCGCGCTGGTGATCACGGGATTCGGGATCTACGCCGTACCGTCTTTGAAGCAGCAGTTGTTCCCTTCGATCGAGTTGCCGGCCGCCTTCGTCGGCGCGGCGCTCCCGGGCGCCAGCTCGGAGATCATCGAGGAACAGATCACCAAGCCGATCGAGGACGCGGTCAAGGGCGTCGACGGCATCGACAGCGTCACGTCGACCACCAGTGAGGGCTACGCGAGCATCACCGCGGCGTTCACCTTCGGCACCGACATCGAGCAGGCCGCCAACCAGCTGACCACCGCGGTCAACCGGATCCAGGCGCAGCTGCCGGCCGGCGTCGAGCCGCAGATCTTCACCGGTGGCACCGACGACATCCCGGCGATCGTACTGGCCGCGTCCGGTGGCACCGACGAGAGCGACCTGCTCAACAAGCTCAACCAGATCGTGGTGCCCGAGATCAACGCGATCGAGGGCGTCCGGGACACCTCGGTGAGCGGCGCCCGGGCCAAGCAGATCGTCATCACGCCCGACCTGGCCAAGCTCACCGCCGCCGGGGCCAGCCCGCAGTCGCTGACCACGGTGTTGCAGGCCAACGGCATCTCGATCCCGGCCGGCTCGGTCGTGGACGGCACCAAGTCGCTCAACGTGCAGGTCGGCACGCCGATCACCTCGGTCGACGACCTCAAGGGCCTCTACCTCTCCGGCGCTCGCGGTCCGGTCAAGCTCGGTGACGTCGCCACGGTGGAGAGCAAGCTGCCGACCGCTACGTCGTACACCCGGACTGACGGCTCCAACAGCCTCGGCATCGCGGTGACCGCCAAGCCCGACGGCAACCCGGTGCAGATCTCGCACGCCGTGCGCGACAAGCTCGCCGAGCTGGAGAAGGACTCCGGCGCCACGCTCACCGTCGTCACCGACCAGGCTCCGTTCGTCGAGCGGTCGATCAAGAGCCTGACCACCGAGGGCCTGCTCGGCCTGGTGATGGCCGTGATCGTCATCCTGATCTTCCTGCTCTCGGTGCGCTCGACGCTGGTCACGGCCGTGTCGATCCCGCTGTCCGTACTGATCGCCCTGATCGCGCTGTGGGTCGGCGATTACACCCTCAACCTGCTCACCCTGGGCGCGCTCACGATCGCGGTCGGGCGGGTGGTGGACGACTCGATTGTCGTTCTGGAAAACATCAAGAGACATCTGGAGTACGGCGAGGAAAAGGTCCACGCGATCATCTCGGCCGTCCGTGAGGTGTCCGGCGCGGTCACCGCGTCGACGCTGACCACGGTCGCCGTGTTCCTGCCGATCGCCCTGGTCGGCGGTCTGGTCGGGCAGATCTTCGGGTCGTTCGCGATCACCGTGACGGTGGCCCTGCTCGCCTCGCTGTTCGTGGCGCTCACCGTGGTTCCGGTGCTGGCGTACTGGTTCCTGCGGCCGCCGAAGGGCGGCGCCACCTCCGAGGAGACCCGCCGGGCCGCCGAGGAGAAGGAGCTGCGCAGCCCGCTGCAACGCGCCTACCTGCCGGTGATCCGGTTCGCCACCCAGCGGCGCATCGCCACCCTGATGATCGGTGTGCTGGTGCTGCTCGGCACGGGCGCACTGGCCAGCCAGCTGAAGACGAACTTCCTGGACCAGTCGGGCCAGGACTCGATCAGCATCACCCAGGAATTGCCGGTCGGCACCAGCCTGGCCACCACCGACGAGGCCGCCAAGAAGGTCGAGGCGATCCTCGCCGCCCGCGACGACGTGAAGACCTACCAGGTCACCATCGGCCAGGGCGACTTCAACCCGTTCGCGACAAGCGGCGCCAGCACGGCGTCGTTCCAGGTCGGGCTGGAGGAGGACGCCGACGCCGAGAAGGTCGGCGACGACCTGCGCGCCGATTTCGACAAGCTGACCGACGCCGGTGACATCACGATCGGCCAGGACAGTTCCGGTCTGGGTGGCAGCGAACTGTCGGTGACCGTCAAGGCGGCCGACAACGACGTGCTCAGCCAGGCCACCGAGCAGGTGCGGCAGACGATGGCGTCGGTCTCCGGCGTCTCCGACGTGAGCACCACGCTGGCCGCCAGCGTCCCGCGCCTCGACGTGGCGGTGAAGCGCGACGTGGCCGCGAGCTACGGCCTGACCGAGGCCTCGATCGGGCAGAGCGTGGCGGGTGCGTTCCGCAGCGCGCCGGCCGGCCAGGTCACGGTCGACGGCGCCACCGAGAACGTGGTGATCTCGTTCGGTACGGCCCCGGCCGACCCGGCCGCACTCAAGGCCCTGACCATCACCACCGCTCGCGGCCCGGTGCGGCTCGACCAGGTCGCCACCATCACCGAGGTGTCCGGCCCGGAGCAGGTCACCCGGGTCGACGGCGACCGCAGCGCCTCGGTCAAGGGCACGGCCACCGGTTCCGACGTGGGTAAGGCCTCGACCGACCTGCAGAAGAAGCTGGACGCCCTGAGCCTGCCGGCCGGTGCGTCGGTGTCGGTCGGTGGTGTCAGCGCGGACCAGGCGGACGCGTTCAAGCAGCTGGGCCTGGCCGTGCTGGCGGCGATCGCGATCGTCTTCATCATCATGGTGGCGACGTTCCGCAGCCTGATCCAGCCGATCATCCTGCTGGTCTCGATCCCGTTCGCGGCCACCGGCGCCATCATCCTGCTGCTGGTCACCGGCACCGCGCTCGGCGTTCCGGCGCTGATCGGTGTGCTGATGCTGGTCGGCATCGTGGTTACCAACGCGATCGTGCTGATGGACCTGATCAACCATTACCGGGCGGCCGGGATGGGCGTGCAGGAGGCGGTGATCGAGGGCGGCCGGCACCGGCTGCGGCCGATCCTGATGACCGCGATCGCCACCATCTTCGCGCTGCTGCCGATGGGCCTCGGGCTCACCGGTGAGGGCGGCTTCATCAGCCAGCCACTGGCCATTGTGGTCATCGGCGGCCTGGTCAGCTCGACGCTGCTGACCCTGGTGCTGGTGCCGACGCTCTACACGATGGTGGAGAACCGCAAGGAGAAGAGGAAGGCCAAGCGGGCCGCGAAGCGGGCCGCCAAGGGCCTGCCGCCGGCCGGGTCAGAATCGGACACCGTGGTGCCGGACGACGTCCCGCCGGCGCCACCGTCGGAGAACGGCGGCGGGAAGCACGAGGCGCCGGAACCGGCCCAGCCGAGCGCCGCGCTGCGCGGTTACACCGATCAGTTCGAGGTGTTGAAGGTGCCGAAGCGACCCAACGAACAGAAGTGATCTGAGACAAGGCCGGTCCCACGGGACCGGCCTTGTCGCGTAACGTCCGGCCGTGCCATCGATGTTCTCGGTCCTTACCCGCAACCGGGACTTCCGCCGCCTCTTCGGTGCCGAGCTTGTCGTCTTCGGTTCGGACTGGTTCGTGATGGTGCCGCTGCTCGTGCTGCTGCCCGAGCTCACCGGCAGTGGCGTCTGGGGCGGCCTGGTGCTGGCCGTCGACACCGGGATCAGCGCGCTGCTGCTGCCGTTCACCGGCACGGTGGCCGACCGCTTCGATCGCCGCCGCATCCTGGTGCTCGCCAATCTGGCCGCGTTCGCGGCGGTGCTGCTGCTGTTCACGGTGCGCTCGGCGGCCACCGCGCCGCTCGCGCTGGTCGCCATCGGCGCCATGGCGGTCGCCAAGTCGTTCTACTCCCCGGCCGCGTCGGCGGCACTGCCCAACGTCGTCGAGCCGGCCGACCTGCCGGCCGCTAACGCCATCTCCGGCTCGACCTGGGGCACCATGACGATCGTCGGCGCCTCGCTGGGCGGGGTGGTCGGTGCCATCTGGGGGCCGTACACAAGCTTTGCCGTCACCGCCGTCAGCCTGCTGATCGGCGCGGGCCTCACCGCCACGGTCCGGCGTCCGCTGCAGGCGCCCCGCACCCGGTCCGCCCCGCCGACCTGGCACGCGATGCGCGAGGCGCGACACTACATCGCCGCCCGGCCGCTGGTCCGGGCGCTCATCACGGTCAAGGCGGCGGCCGGTCTCGGCAACGGCGTGCTGATCGTGTTTCCGCTGATCGCGCAGTTGCACGGCACCGGGGTGCTCGGTGCCGGCCTGCTCTTCGCGGTGCGCGGCGCCGGCGCGCTGGTCGGGCCGTTCGTGCTGCGGCCGGTGCTCGGCCGCCGGTCGTGGTTGCTGACCTGCCTCGCGCTCTCGATGGGGCTGTACGGCGTCGGCTATCTCGGGGTCGCGGTGACGCCCTGGTTTCCACTGGTGCTGGTGTTGGTCTTTGTGGCGCACTTCGCCGGCGGCGCCAACTGGACGCTGTCGAACTACGCGCTGCAGAGCGAGGTGCCCGACGGCCTGCGGGGCCGGGTCTTCGCCATCGACATGATGCTGGCGACGCTGGCCATCGCGATCAGTCAGCTGGTGGCCACCGCCGTCGTGGACCACGTCGACAACCGGGCGATCCTGGCCGGCTGCGGCCTGGTCACCGCCACCTATGCGGTCGGCTGGCGGATCGCGACCCGCAAGCTGACCCTGGCCGAGGAGCCTCGAAAGATCTGATCCGGCGGGCGGTGCCGTCCGGCGAAATGATCAACGCTTAGCATGTGCCGATGGGCCTGACCTTCGCGACCGATCCGGTCACCGTTAGTACCCCGGCCACCAGCGCCAACCTCGGCCCGGGCTTCGACGCGCTGGGTCTCGCGCTGACCCTCTACGACGACCTCACCGCCCGCGTCACCGAGTCCGGTTTCACCGTGACGGTGCGCGGCGAGGGTGCCGGCGAGCTGCCCGGCGACGAGGAACACCTGGTCCTGCGCGCGATGCTGGCCACCTTCGACGAGCTCGGTGAGCGGCCGTCCGGACTGGCCGTGGAATGCGTCAACCGGATCCCGCAGGCGCGTGGTCTCGGCTCCTCGTCGGCGGCCATCGTCGGTGGCGTGCAGTTGGCCCGGGGCCTTGTCGACGGCGGTCTCAGCCGGATCGACGACCAGGGCGCGTTACGCATCGCGGCCCGGCTCGAGGGGCACCCCGACAACGTCGCACCGTGCCTGCTGGGCGGGTTCACCATCGCCTGGACCGAAGCGACGGGCGCCCGTGCCGTGCGGTTGTCGCCGCACGAGGACGTACGCCCCAAGGTTTTCATTCCGACCGAGCGTGGTTACACCGCGAGCGCGCGCGCCGCCCTGCCCTCCGCCGTGCCGCACGGCGACGCGTCGTTCAACGCCGGCCGCGCGGCACTGCTCACTCACGCACTCACTACAGATCCTTCAGTTCTGCTTCCGGCGACCGCGGATCGCTTGCATCAGGGCTATCGGGCCGAGGCGATGCCGGGCACCGCATCGCTCGTGGCGGCCCTGCGATCGGTCGGTGTCGCCGCCGTGGTGAGTGGCGCGGGACCGACAGTTCTTGCATTGTCCGAGGTCCCGGCCGATTTCCACCCGGGAACAGCATGGCGCGCGGAGACGTTGGGCGTGGATGCGCACGGTGCTCTTGTCAAAGGGAGTATGGTGGAACTCGCCTAGCGGGGCCCTGTTGCCGCAGGTCGAAAGAGTTGACTACGCTCAAGGACCTAGCACAGCCGCGAAGCAAGCGATCTCTGCGGTTCGGCGCGCACCCCCGAGACTTCGAAGGCCACATTCTGGCCGTCTCATTTCTCAGCAAGGCACAACGCCGAGAAGCAAGCTCCCAGATCGCCGCTGCACTCGCCGAGACCTACCCGTCAACGTAGGACGGGCAGGGACACCGGTCGAGCTGCCGTGCTGCACAAACTCCCGCGACGCTCCGGCGGAGCGGGTTCCGAGCCTCCCGGCCACCAGGCTGCAGACCGGGGGTCCCGGGCTTTTTCCGACGGAAGGAATCCATTGAGCGACACCACCGACGTGACGTCGGGTGTTTCTGACGTCGCTGACGACGGCGCCGGCACCACCGCGACCGCCACGAAGCGCCGCCGCGGCGGCACCGGGCTCTCCGCGATGCTGCTGCCCGAGCTGCAGAGTCTTGCCGCTTCCCTGGGCATCTCCGGCACCGCCCGGATGCGCAAGGGCGAGCTGATCACTGCCATCACGGAGAAGCAGAGCGGTGGCGCCCCGGCTCCCGCCGCCGAGAAGGCACCGCGTCCGCGCACCAGCGTGGTAGCGACGGCACCCGTTGCCGAGCCGGCCCCGGCTCCGATCGTGGCCACCGCCCCGGCCCCGATTGCGGAGAAGCCCGCGGTCGTCGAGGCCGCTCCGGCCGTCGTCGCGCAGCCCGAGGCCGCCCCGGTCAGCGAGGGTGGCAGCAGCAGCCGTCGCAACCGCGACCGCAACGCGTCCCGGGACAGCGCTCCGCGCGAGGCCGTGGCCCCGGTTGTCGAGCCGGCCGCCGCGCCGCAGCCCGAGGGCACCGAGCAGCGCGGCGAGCGCCCGGATCGCGGCGACCGCAACCGCGGCGACCGGCAGCGCAACAACCAGCGCGACGACCGCAACCAGCGGGACGACCGCGATCGCGGCCCGCGCAACAGTGACCAGGGTCACGACGATGACGACAGCGACGGTGGCGAAGCCGGCCGTCGCAGCCGTCGCAGCCGCTTCCGCGACCGTCGTCGCGGCCGCGACCGGGACGGCGAGGGTGGCGGCAGCCCCCAGCGCGACAGCGGTCCGCGCGACAGCGGTGGCCAGCGGGACAGCGGTCCGCGCGACAGCGGTGGCCGCGAACCGCACGTCAGCGAGGACGACGTTCTCGTCCCGGTGGCCGGCATCCTCGACGTGCTGGACAACTACGCGTTCGTCCGCACCACGGGTTACCTGTCCGGGCCGAACGACGTCTACGTCTCGATGTCGCAGGTGAAGAAGTACGGCCTGCGACGCGGTGACGCGGTGACCGGGGCCGTGCGGGCCACCCCGCGCGGCGACAGCAGCGGCGACAACCGGCGCGACAAGTACAACCCGCTCGTCCGGCTCGACACCATCAACGGGATGGAGCCCGACGAGGCGCGGCGGCGGCCCGAGTTCTACAAGCTCACCCCGCTTTACCCGCAGGAGCGGCTGCGCCTCGAGACCGAGCCGCACATCCTCACCACCCGGGTCATCGACCTCGTCATGCCGCTCGGCAAGGGGCAGCGCGCGCTCATCGTGTCGCCGCCCAAGGCCGGTAAGACGATGGTGTTGCAGGCGATCGCCAACGCGATCACCCACAACAACCCCGAGTGCCACCTGATGGTCGTGCTTGTCGACGAGCGGCCCGAAGAGGTCACCGACATGCAGCGCTCGGTCAAGGGCGAGGTCATCGCGGCCACGTTCGACCGGCCGCCGCAGGACCACACCACGGTCGCCGAGCTCGCCATCGAGCGGGCCAAGCGGCTGGTCGAGCTGGGCCACGACGTGGTCGTGCTGCTCGACTCGGTGACCCGTCTCGGCCGGTCCTACAACCTGGCCGCGCCGGCCTCCGGCCGCATCATGTCCGGTGGTATCGATTCGACCGCTCTCTACCCGCCCAAGCGGTTCCTGGGCGCGGCGCGCAACATCGAGAACGGTGGCTCGCTCACCATCCTCGCGACCGCGCTGGTCGAGACCGGCTCGATGATGGACACGGTGATCTTCGAGGAGTTCAAGGGCACGGGTAACGCCGAGCTCAAGCTCGACCGGAAGATCGCGGACAAGCGGGTGTTCCCGGCGATCGATATCGACCCGTCCGGCACGCGTAAGGAAGAGATCCTGCTCGGCAAGGAAGAGCTGGCGATCATCCACAAGCTCCGCAAGGTGCTGCACTCGCTGGACTCGTCGGCGGCGCTCGACCTGCTGCTCGACCGGCTCAAGCAGACCCGCACGAACGTCGAGTTCCTGATGCAGATCGCGAAGTCGACGCCGGGCGAGTAACGGCTATTCCGCACGAAAAAGGACGCAGCCCTCGGGCTGCGTCCTTTTTGTCGCACACGGTGTGTGATCCTTCCCGGTCAGGGTCGGGCAAATTGCCGAGTACCACTCGGCTCACCGTGGGAGGCAGCCCGATGAT
The DNA here is from genome assembly GCF_016862435.1 of Paractinoplanes tereljensis. GTDB lineage: Bacteria > Actinomycetota > Actinomycetes > Mycobacteriales > Micromonosporaceae > Actinoplanes > Actinoplanes tereljensis. The sequence goes on along the minus strand of NZ_BOMY01000009.1, from coordinate 183,158 downwards.
CGTGCCCGGTTACCGGGACCATCCGACCGAGCCGTGGGACCCGGCCGCACCGGTCGATCCCGCCGAGGCCGAGGATTTCCTCCGCCGCTGCTACGTCGAGAACCCCCGGCTCGGGCCGGTCGAACCCCGACTCGCCATCGTCCGCGCCCAGGTCGCCGCGACCGGCACCTACGTGCACACCACCGACGAACTCGGCTACGGCGCCAAGCTGGCCTGGCGCAACGCGAGCCGCTGCATCGGCCGGCTCTACTGGCGCAGCCTGATGGTCCTGGACCGGCGCCGGGCCCGGACCGCCGACCAGATCTACTCGCTGCTCGTGCATCACCTGCTGGCCGCCGGCACCAGCCAGCTCCGGCCGGTGATCAGCATCTTCCCGGCGGCGCAGCCCGGCCAGCCCTACGCCCGGGTGTGGAACGAGCAGCTGATCCGGTACGCGGGCTATCGCGGCGAGGACGGCCGGACCATCGGCGACGCCCGGCAGCTCGATTTCACCGACGCGGTGCGCGGCCTCGGCTGGCGGGGCAAGGGCGAGCACTTCGACGTGCTCCCGCTGGCGATCGAAACCCCGACCGACGGGGTACGCCTTTACGAGCTGCCCGAGCGTGCGGTGCGCGAGGTGCCCATTGCCCACCCCGAGTACGGCTGGTTCGCCGAGCTGGGACTGCGCTGGCACGCCGTACCGGCCATCTCCAGCATGCGCCTGTCCATCGGCGGCGTGCACTACCCGCTCGCGCCGTTCAACGGCTGGTACATGGGCACTGAAATCGGCGCCCGCAACTTCGCCGACGCCGACCGCTACGACATGATCCCCACCGTGGCCGCCCGGCTGGGCCTGGACACCAGCAAGGAGTCCACGCTCTGGCGGGACCGGGCGCTGCTCGAGCTCAACCGGGCCGTGCTGTGGAGTTTCGAGAAGGCCGGCGTGAAGATGTCCGACCACCACACCGAATCGCAGCGGTTCATGGCCCACCTGCGCAACGAGGAGAAGGCCGGCCGCCCGGTGCCGGCCGACTGGTCGTGGATCGTCCCGCCGATGTCCGGCGGCATCACCCCGGTGTTCCACAAGTACTACGAGGAGATGGATCTCAAGCCGGCGTTCTATCTGGACAGTGATCGTTGTCCCTACGGCCACGGTTAAGATGCGGGATGACTTCGTTCATCTCGCACACCACGGTCGACTGCTCGGACGCCTACGCGTTGTCCAAGTGGTGGGAGAAGGTTCTCGACTACGTCGAGAACCCGGAGGACCCCAACCTGCCCGGCCACGAGGAATGCCCGATCAGTAAGCGGGACGGGTCGCACACGGTGCTGTTCATCGAGGTGCCGGACGCCAAGGCCGGCAAGAACCGGATTCACTTCGACCTGCGGCCGGTCGAGGGCACGCGGGACGAGGAACTGGCCCGGCTCATCGACCTCGGCGCCAAGCCGGTCGATGACCTGCGTAATCCGGACGGCGGCGGCTGGGTCACGCTCACCGACCCGGAGGGCAACGAGTTCTGCATCCTGCGCGGCCAGGCCGAGTTGGCGGCCTAGGCGAACTCGTTCACCGCGAAATCGTCGCGGTGGCGCCACGAATCGGGCGTACGGACGTGGTCGGCGCGCACCCACTTGAGCAGCTTGTGGGAGAACTCGGCGGCCGGTATCCGGCCGGCCGCCCGCACCACGTACCCCTCCGAGGCTGATTGATCGCGTTGCGCGGCCCAGGCGGCGCGAGCCTCGGAGAGGCTCCCGCCGCGGTACAGCACCGGGACCACCGGCAGCTCCAGCCGGCGCGCCCAATCGACCGTGTCGTCCCAGCCCAGCAGGGTGTCCGTCTCGTCCCAGATGCCGAACACGATGAACACGCCCGGCAGGTCGCAGTAGGCGATGCTGCGCCGGGCCCACATCGATTCGCCGCACACCCGCCAGTCGTCCGGGATGCGGTAGGCCGTCATCGCCCACAGCGCCTTGGCCGGCCGGTCCCACGGCTGTGTGCCGGAGTCGGGGGACCGGCCGTACATGGCGTCGCGGGTGAAGGTCAGGTTGCCGCCGTCGAGCTTTTCCGTCACCACCAGCTCGCCGTCCAACCAGGACAGATCGCGCTGCACCTTGTCGTCATCGGTCGCACCGGGCGAATCGGGCAGGTGGTAGGTGCGTGGGTACTTCAACGTCAGAAGTCTCCCTCCGCAACCTGGAACACGGTGAGGCCGAGCGCCCGCCACATACGTACCACCTGCTGGCGGTCGTCGAAAACCCCGGAGATCCGCCATCTGTCCCGGATTTGGAGATCGAAGATCTCCCGCTTCACGATCGCGTCCTTGCGGCTGTCCCCGGCCGGCCGCATGAACAGTGCCGAATACGGCACATCGACGTAAAGCGCCAGCCACGCCTCGGTCTCGGCCCGGCACTCCTCGTCCCGGCCCGAGCAGAACACGATCGCGTAACCGGCCGCGTGCATCGCCCGCACCGCCGCGATGACCGACGGATTGGGCGCGTCCTCGCCGACCCGCGACCAGTCGTAGGGGCTACGGCCGGTCATCAGCGCGACCGTGCCGTCGATGTCCACCAGCACCGCCTCGGGCAGCGCCGGATCGGGCTGGTAGACCAGACCAGGACCGCCCGGTTCAACGAACGGCACCGGCAGCGGAAGGTTGCGGCCGGCCAGATAACGCTGATGCATCCTTCGGATGCCTTCCTCGCCGACCCGCTCATCCTCGGGACGTTCGGTGTCGCGCCGCAGGCATTCCTCCAGCGGTACGTCGGTGAAGTCGTGCACCTCGAAGGTCGCGGAGTGCCGGGCGGCCAGTTCGGCCCACTCGCGCACGGTCTTGGACCGCAGGTTGGTGTCGTCGACGATCACATCGGCGTGCGCCCGCAGCAGCGCCTCGACCGCGGCCCGCTGTGCGTGCGTCACCTGCGCCTCGGCCCACTGCGTGAAGAGCCGGTCGCCGTGCAGCATGCGCCGCAGGTCGTCCCGGTTGACCCGGACCACCCGGGGTTGCAGCTTCTTGGCAAAGGTGGTCTTGCCGGACGCCGGCAGCCCCCGGGTGATCAGCAGTCTCGTCATTCCTCAGTCACCTTGGTCCCGTGCGGCGTGCGATCGCCCTCCGGCCGGGCCTGCTGCCACAGGCTCGGACGGTAATCCTTGTCGTCGAGCCGCAGGAACAGGGCGCCCCGGTGTTCGCTGCGCACCGCCGCGGCTGCGAACTCCTTGCGGCCCCAGCCATCCGGCAGTTCGGCCAGGATCGCGGCGAAGGCGGCCTCGATCGCCGTCGCCCGCTCCTCGACCGCGGCCGTGAGCTCCGCGGCGACGCCGCGGACCCACGGATGAAATTCCTCCGGGAGAGGCTCGAGCATGGCGTCCAGGTCGCCGTCGTTGATCATGACTTCCCAGACGGTACGGGCGGTGAGCCCGGTGACCAGGCGGTGCAGCCGGACGTACTCGGCGTACTTGATCTTCACCCGCTGGTCGGCCTCGAGGAAGTGCACGACCAGCCCTTCCCGGCCGTCGCGCGGCTCGGCGGCGAGCGCGTCGGCGAAGGTCGGATAGTCGAACGACTCGATGACCGGCCCCGGCCAGTCCGGCACCGCCTCCGGCCCGTGGCTGCGCCCGGTCGCGATGTCGACCGCCCCGAGCAGCACGAGGTCGTCCAGCCCGGCGTAGTCGACCACGATCCGGTTTCCCGGGTAGATGATCTCGACCAGCACGGTGAGGCCCGATGGCGGGACAAATCCGGCATAGCGCGCGTTGAGCAGTTCGGTCGCGTGCTTTGCCTGATCCGAGGTGAACGAACCGCGGGTGGCTACGGCCAGACGGTTCCCGTCATGGAAGAGGATCCCGAGTGACCCGTCCGCTTTGTCAGTCACGCGGACCTTTGTCCCGGTCTCGATTTTCGGCGCATTTGGCTCGTTATGGTTAAAAAATTTGCACAGCGGGCGCGCGACGACCTGACCGGACTCGTCGACGATCAAGCCGCGGCAGGCGAGGGTGACCGGACTCCAAGCGCCCAGATACTGGCACGCCTCGGTGTAGTTGTAGATCACCAAGGGCCGGGTGGGGTGACGCTGCAGTCGGACGAGTCCGGTTTCGACCGCAGTGGCCAGTTCGACCGGGTCAAGGACGTCGGCGAGCAGCGTCATGGTGCCTTACCTTCCAGGTGGGGAATGCCGTGAGGGCCGCTCACGTTATCGACACCGGACCGGGAAAGTCGCCTCGATTTCGCCTCGGGGAACGTCACATGGCAGACTGGTCCATCGGCCACGGTTCCGGTTCACGCCCGAGCCCACCGTCCTAGCGGGGCGGCGCGGTGCTGACAGCGACCCGGCGACCACACAATGAGAGGGACCGAGAAACATGAAGACTGGCATCCACCCGGAGTACACGGCCACCGAGGTCATCTGCTCCTGCGGCAGCACCTTCACCACCCGCAGCACCGCCAAGGGCGACGAGATCCGCGTCGAGACCTGCAGCGCCTGCCACCCGTTCTACACCGGCAAGCAGCGCGTGCTGGACACCGCGGGCCGGGTTGCGAAGTTCCAGGCCAAGTACGCCAAGGTGAACGCGGCCAAGAAGAAGTAACTGCTTCAACGACGCCCGCACCCCGATCACGGGGGCGGGCGTCGTTCGTGTCTTGGCCAAAAAAGGGGATGGCTGCTGTGGGCAACGACCGGCTGAACTCGCTTCTCGAGGAGTACGCGGACCTGGAGAAGCAGATGGAGGACCCCTCCATCCACGCGGACCAGGCCCTGGTGCGCCGGGTCGGTCGGCGTTTTGCGGAGCTTGCCCCGATCTACACGGCCAACGCCGAGCTCGAGGCGGCCCGGGGCGACCTGGCCGCGGCCAAGGAGCTCGCGGCCGAGGACCCGGCGTTCGCCGGCGAGGTCGAGGCGGTCGCCGCCACCCTGGCGCCGCTGGAGGAGAAGCTCGGCGAGATGCTGATCCCGCGCGATCCGCACGACGCCAAGGACGTGATCGTCGAGATCAAGGCGGGCGAGGGCGGCCAGGAGTCGGCGCTGTTCGCGGGCGACCTGCTGCGGATGTACACGCGTTACGCCGAGCGGCACGGCTGGGTCGTCGAGGTGATCGACTCGCAGGAGTCGGACCTGGGCGGCGTCAAGGACATCTCGGTGGCGGTCAAGACCAAGGGCGTGCCCGAGGGCGGTCACGGCGTCTGGTCCCGGCTCAAGTGGGAGGGCGGCGTGCACCGGGTGCAGCGCGTCCCGGTCACCGAGTCGCAGGGCCGCATCCACACCTCGGCGGCGGGCGTGCTGGTGCTGCCCGAGGCCGAGGACGTCGAGGTGCAGATCGAGCCGGGCGACCTGCGGATCGACGTGTTCCGCTCGTCCGGTCCGGGCGGCCAGTCGGTAAACACCACCGACTCTGCGGTGCGGATCACCCACCTGCCCACCGGCACGGTGGTGAGCTGCCAGAACGAGAAGTCGCAGCTGCAGAACAAGGAGTCGGCGATGCGCATTCTGCGCTCCCGGCTGCTGGCGATCGCGCAGGAGGAGGCGAACGCGGCGGCTTCCGACTCGCGCAAGGCCCAGGTGCGTACGGTGGACCGCTCGGAGCGGATCCGCACCTACAACTACCCGCAGAACCGGATCACCGACCACCGGATCGGTTACACCGCCTACAACCTCGACCTGGTGCTCGGCGGGGAACTGGACGCGGTGCTGGACGCGCTGGGCGAGGCCGACCGGCAGGCCCGGCTGGCCGGCGACACCGAGATCAGCCGGCGCCCGTAAGGACGCCGACGCCCAGGCGCTTGCGGGTCGCGGCCAGCGCCATCCGGGCGTGTTCCTTGCCGCCCCGAGGTGCGGCGCATCTACCTCGGCCTCTGATCGCCCTAGAGTCGACTCATGGCGACACCGCGAGTACGAGACGCTGAGCGCACCCGTGCGGAGATCATCGAGGTCGCCACGCACGAGTTCGCCGACCAGGGCTACGCCGGGGGCCGGGTCGACGAGATCGCCGCCAAGACGCGTACCACCAAACGCATGATCTATTACTACTTCGGTGGCAAGGAGGGTCTCTACCTCGCCGTGCTGGAGGGCGCCTACCGGCACATCCGGTCGCTGGAACAGCAGCTCGACGTCGACCACCTGGAACCGGTCGAAGCCCTGCGCCAGCTGGCCGAGCTCACCTTCGACCACCACGAGTCGCATCAGGACTTCGTCCGGCTGGTGGTGATCGAGAACATCCACTACGCCCGGCACCTGCAACGCTCGGAGTCCCGCGAGGTGCTGGCCGCGCCGGCCCTCGAGGTGCTGACCCGGATCCTCGAGCGCGGCCGGGCCGCCGGGATCTTCCGCGACGACCTCGACCCGCTCGACGTTCACATGATCATCAGCGCGTTCTGCGTCTTCCGGGGCGCCAACCGTTACACCTTCCGGACCATCTTCGACCGGGACCTGATGGACCCGGCCCGCCGCGCCGGCCTGCGCCGGATGATCGGCGACCTGGTCGTCGCGCACGCCACCGCGGTCAGCCGACAGCCGTGATGTCCAGGGCCATGCCCTGCGCGCCGGTCCGGACGCAGGCCAGGTAACCGGAGGCGGAGGTGCAGACGTCCTCGACCGTGAGCGGCGGGACGGTGCCGAGCGTGCGCTGGGTGCCGTCGGCCGGGTCGAGGGCGACGAGCGCGAGCCGGTCGGGCGGCTCGACGGCGGGACGCACGAACATCGGCGTGACGCCGGCGTCATGGGGATAGACCGTCCGCCCGACGACCGGCGCGCCGATCGTCCGGCCGGTGGCCGGGTCGGCCAGATGGCTGTCGCCGCTGATCGCGTCCCCGGTGACGATCATGCGATCGAGGCTGACCACGGTCAGGTCGCGCATCCCGGGCAGCCGCCACACCTCCTGGCCGGTGCGCGGGAGGTGACCGACGATCGCGCCGCCACCGATGCTGCACAGCAGGTTGCCGCAGGCCGTGAGGTATGCGGTGGGCTGGGTGGTGTTCCACAGCCGGCGGAGGTTCGCCGGGTCGTACACCGCCGTGTCCGAGCTGTTCTGCAGATCGCGCATGACCACCAGGTAGGGCCCGGCGGGCATCAGCGTGAGGGTGCCCTCGGCGCTTACCCGGGTGCTTCGCCGCAGGTGCCCGGTGGCGTAGTCGTAGATGCTGATCAGGCCGTTCTCGGTGGCGGTGGCTATCGCCACGGTGCGGTCGCCATCGAGGATCGGGGTCCACGACGGTGCGGCCGGCACCGGGCGGCTCCAGACCTCGGTGCCGTCGGCGAGCCGGATCTGCCGCAGCCGGGTGGTGCGGGCCTGCTCGTCGTGGTCGGTGATCAGCAGGGTGCCGCCGTCCCCGGACGAGTAGGCCTCGCCGCTGATCCGCCACCGCTCGTCGCCGGTGGCCGCGTCCAGGGCGATCGTGGTGTGCACCGTCTGGTAGTAGTACCGGGAGCCGTCCGCCTCCTCCTGCGAGATCATCACCGGGTCGGCCGGAACCAGCAGCAGACCGCCGGCCAGGCGCGGTCGCGGGTCGCCGAGCTCGGCCCCGGCCGGCACGCTCCACCGCAGCTCACCGGTGGTCAGCTGGTAGGCCGAGATCTTGTTGTCGAGCCGGGTGAGATAAACGGTGTCGTCGGACAGCGACCACGACTCACCCTGACGCAGCGGGGTGGTCCACAGCTGGCGCACGCCGGACGACGCGGCCGGGGCCGCGCCCGCCAGCACCAGCACCCCGACCACACTGAGCACGGCGAGCGCGAGCCGCCGGAGCCGGGAGATGTCGACCGGCACCGAGGGGGTGACCGCCTCCTCGGTGATCTCGCCCAGGTCGATGATCGTCATCAGCCGACCGCCGTGACCGTGAATTCGTTGTCCTGGTAACAGCCCAGGTAGTGGGCGAGTTGCTGGCAGCGGTCGACCACCAGGCCCGGGATCGCGCCGAGCAGGTCGCGCCGGCCGGTGGCCAGGTCCCACCGGGTGACCGCGGTGCCGCCGACCGGCTCCTGGGTGGCTCGCAGCACGATCAGGAACTCGTCCGGCTCGGCGTTCCAGACCGTCGCGCCCTCGCCCGTCGCGCCGACCGCGCGCCCGGTCTCCGCGTCGATCATCAGCTGCCCGTTGCCGGCCAGCTCGATCACCACCCGGTCGGGGCCGGCCGTCCAGGTGCCGGCGCCGGCCTGGGTCCAGCGCATCCGGCCGGTCGCCGGGTCGTACCCGGTCAGGTTGTCGCCGTCGTTGAAGCAGATGCCGGTGCCGCAGGGGAACGCGTAACCGCGGTCGGTGCCGGTGATCCGCCACGCCTCGGCCAGGGTGTCGAGGCGGTACACGGTCATCTCGGACCGTTCCTGGCGGGCGCGGTTCACCACCAGATAGTCCCCCGCCGCGGCGATGTTGTTGAACTCGCCGCGTTCCTCGTCGACCGGGTCCCACCGGACGCGGGCCTGGGCCAGCTGAGCGCCGTCGGCGAACCGGAGCACGTTGATGAGCCCGTTCGGACCGACCATGATGACCTTTCCGGGCGCGATGGCCAGGGATTCGACGCCGGGAGTGTCCCGGCTCCAGATCGCCCGCGGGGCGCCCGGTTCGAGCCCGATCAGCCGCACCCGGGTGTAGACCCGGTCGGTGGTGTACTCGATCATCAGCGCGGTTCGGCCGTCGATCATCGTCGGCTCGCCCGGTGCGGTCCACCGCACCTCGCCGGTGCGGGTGTCGAGCGCAGTGGTGGCCTGGCTGACGACGCCGGGGCGGCCGCCGTCGCTGCCGTCCGACATCGTCGGGTCGACCGACATCAGGAGCAGGCCGGCCTGCTCGGCGAGCTGGGTGTAGCCGAGCGTCCCATCCAGCTTGGTCTCCCACCGGACCGCCCCGGTGGCCAGGTCGTACGCGCTGATCCGGGCCTCGCCCGCGGTGACCCGTTGCAGGTAGACGGCGTCGGTGCCGAACGTGGTGCCGTCGCCCTCGGCGGTCGGCACGGTCCACAGCGGACGGACGGCGGGTGGGCTGCCCCGGGTCGAACCGGCCGCGCCGAACAGGCAGAGCAGCAGGGCGAGAGCGACCCCGGCCCGGCGGAGCAGATGGTGACTGAACTCGGTGCCCGGCTCGGCTTCGGGCGCCGAGTCGATCTCACCAAGTTCGATCGTGGTCATCTCGTGGGCGTGCGATTCGCGGCCGCGGCGGCCAGCGCGGCGCTGAGCGTGCGCCCGTTGGTGCCCACCTCGGACCAGCCGGCCGCCAGCCCGATCGGCGTGCCCGGCACCAGCACCTGCCAGTTCTCCGCGTTGGTGGCGGCCGAGATGCGGCGGGACACCTCGGCGGCCTGCGCGGTGCCGGCGCCCGGCAACAGCACCACGAACTCGTCCCCGGCGAACCGGGCCACGAAGTCGCCGCGGCGCATGACCCGGTTGAGCACCCCGGCGATCCGCTGCAGCACCAGGTCGCCGCAGTGCCGGCCGTGCCGCACGTTGACCGCGGTGAAGCCGACCAGGTCGCAGACGCCGATCGCGGCCCGCTCGCCGCGTTCCAGCATCGCGTTCACGTAGCGTTCCAGCTGGCGGCGGTTGGGCAGGCCGGTCAGCGGGTCGGTGAGCATCTCGTCGCCGTAGCGGTCGGCGTCGCGCTGGGTCTCCTGGGCGTCCAGCCGGGCCGCGACGCCGTCGAGGTAACCGTCCCGCAGCCGGTCGATGCGCTGGACGGCGAGGCGGAATGCGTACCGGTCGGCGGCGTGCGCGGCCGCGTGGTCGCCGGCTGCGGCGTGGCAGATGCTGCGCAGCCGGGCCGGTTCGGCGGCGCCCAGGATCTCCGGCGAGACCGGCACCGCGTCCAGCATGGAAAGTGCCTGCTGCGGGCGGCCGGCCGCGATGCGCAGGCAGACGTGGCCGAGGTGATGCAGGTCGCGGGTGCGGACGCTGTCGCCGCCGCCGGTGAGCCACTGCAGGGCGTTGGCCTCGGTCTCCTCACCGAGCGCGGCCCGGCGGGCGAGGGCGTAGCCGTAGGCTGCCCGGCTGCCCGGCCGCATCTGGTCGGCGCCGATCGCCACGTAGCGGGAGAGCTCGGCGTCGATGTCGCGCAGCACTCGCAGGCAGCCGTCGGTGTCGCCCTGGTGGTCGAGCGAGACCGCGTTGCGCAGCCGGATGCCGGGCGCCGCGAAGATCTCCGGGGCCAGGCCGACCGCCGCGCCGACCTGCCGGGCCTGCTCGATGGCGGTCAGCGCGTGCCCGTGGAAACCCAGATAGGAGTAGGCCATCGCGAGGTCGTGCCAGCCCCAGGCGGTTTCCCGGTCGCTCTCCCGCACCGCGGCCAGCGCCCGGGACGCCTGCACCAGGTGGGTGACGCCACGGTCCAGATTGCTCTGCAGGTGCGCGCCGAGCGCCGCGAACGCGTGCATCTGACCACGCAGATAGGGGTCGGGGATCTCGCGGACCGCGTTGGCCGCGACCGTCATCGCGGTGGACAGCTCGGCGATGCGACCCAGGTTGATCATCGCGCCGAAGCGCTGAATCAACGCGTACGCCCTGGTGTGGGGGTCGATGGCGGTGGACAAGACCTCGTCGAGGATCGGCAGGGCCTCGGCAGACCGCCCGTTCTGTTGCAGGTGGCCGGCCCGCTTCAGCTCCTCGACGTTTTCAGGGAGCTGGTCCAACCAACTCACCGGGCGCCTCCCACGCGTGTCGCGCGTCGATGCACCGACCCGGCCGGTCGGCGTCGCACGTGACGATTGATGATTATGCCGTGGACCCGGACGACGAACACCCCTCCCGACCTTTGGTATCGAAAGCACTCGCCGCGGCGGCCGCTGAGCTCGCGGCGGCCGGCGTGCCATCACCCCGGGTCGATGCCGAGCTGCTGGCCGCGCACGTGCTGGAGATCCCGCGTGGCCGGCTGCTTCTGATCGAGGCGATGCGCCCGGAGGAACTGCGCCGATTCACCGCGCTGGTGGCCGAGCGGGCTCGCCGGATTCCGCTGCAGCACCTGCTCGGCACGGCCGCGTTCCGGCATCTGGAACTGTCGGTCGGCGACGGCGTCTTCATCCCCCGCCCGGAGACCGAACTGCTGGCGGGCTGGGGCATCGACCGGACGGCGCCGGGCGCCGTCGCGGTCGATCTCTGCAGCGGGACCGGCGCCATCGCGCTTTCGCTGGCCGACGAGACAAAGGCCGCCGAGGTGTACGCCGTGGAGCGGTCCCCGATCGCGCTGTCCTACCTGCGCCGCAACGCGGCCGGGTTCCCGTCGGTGCGGGTGGTCGAGGGCGACGTCACCGACCCGGCCCTGCTCGCCGACCTGGCCGGCCGGGTTGACCTGCTGCTCTGCAACCCGCCCTACGTTCCGGACGGCACCCCGGTGCCGCCCGAGGTCGCCGACCACGATCCGGCCGAAGCGGTTTTCGGCGGCGCCGACGGCCTGTCGGTGATCCGACCGGTCATCGAGCTGGCCGCGAGCCTGCTGAAATCCGGGGGACATGTCGGAATTGAGCACGATGATGTGCACGGTTCCGCCGTCCCGGCAATCCTCCGCGCGGACGGCCGGTTCACCGAGGTGACCGCCCACGAGGACTTCACCGGGCGCCCGCGCTTCGCGACCGCCCGCCGCACCTGATCGGTATCGGCAATCACATGGCAGACTGCACGGTGTGATGCTCTACGACTGCCGTACCACCGCGGACCGCGATCGCGGCATCGCTGCCGCCATCGAGGCGGTCAAGAGCGGCGAGCTCGCGGTGATGCCCACCGACACGGTGTACGGCATCGGCGCTGATGCGTTCACCCCGCACGCGATCACCGCGCTGCACCACGCGCGCAGTGTCACCAACCAGGTGCCCCCGCCGGTGCTCGTCGGTTCCCGGCACACCCTGGACGGCCTGGTCTACTCGCTGCCCCGGGCGGCCCGCGAGCTGGCCGACGCGTTCTGGCCGGGCGCGCTCACCCTCTACGTGGAGCATTCGCCCAGCCTGCAGTGGGACCTCGGCGACACCGGCGGCCGCATCGCGGTGCGGATGCCGCTGCACCCGGTCGCGCTCGAGGTGCTGCGCGAGGTCGGCCCGATGGCGGTGACCACCGCCAACAAGGTCGGTCAGCCGGCGCCCACCACCGCCGAAGAGGCCCGCGACCAGCTGGAGTACGCGGTGCGGGTCTATCTGGAGGCCGGTCCGGCGCACGATCCGGCACCGAGCACGATCGTCGACGTTAGCGGCGACGTCCCCCGGGTATTGCGGGCCGGTGCGATCCCCTTCGAGAAACTGCAAGACGTGGTCCCCGAGCTGTTAGCGCCGGAGGCCTGAGGTGGAGCCGTTCACCGTCCTGCACGTGTGTATGGGCAACATCTGCCGCTCCCCGATGGCCGAGCGGCTGCTCGCCCGGGCTGTGCGCGACCGGGCCGGCGCCGAGGGCGACCAACTGGTGCGCAGCGTCAGCGCCGGCACCGGCGGCTGGCACGAGGGCGAGGAGATGAACCCGCCGGCGGCCCGCCAGGTGCGCTCCCGCGGTGGTTCGACCACCGGCTTCGAGGCCCGCAAGCTGCGCGGTGACTTCATCGACGAGGCTGACCTGATCTTCACGGCCACCGCCGATCAGTACGACTACGTGGTGGCCCTGCGCCCCGACGCGGCCGACCGCACGTTCGTGATGGGCGAGTTCGGCCGGCTGGCCGGCGCGGTCGACCAGTCCGCCCTCCCGGCCGTCGACGGCAAGCCCGACTCGGTGCACGCCCGCGGCGTCGCCATCGTCGAGGCGGTGCACGCGCTGCGCGGCTCCGACGGCCCGCAGCCCGGCGACGACCTGGACGACCCGTGGGGTCGCGGCGACCAGACGTTCCAGCGCATCGGCGACGAGATCGAGGACACCACGGTCCCGTTCGCCAAACTGCTCCTCCCGTGACCGGTCGGATCGCCCAGCCCGACGACGCCGGTATCGCCGAGGCGGTCGCCCTGCTGCGCGCCGAGTCGGTGGTCGCCTTTCCCACCGAGACGGTCTACGGCCTGGGTGCCGACGCGTTCTCGCACCGGGCGGTCGGCGAGATCTACCGGCTGAAGAACCGCCCCTCCTGGAACCCGCTGATCGTGCACGTGGCAACGGTCGAGGCAGCGCGTGAACTGGCGGCCGACTGGCCGATAAATGCCGAAAAATTGGCGGCGGCATTCTGGCCCGGGCCGCTGACCCTGGTGGTTCGGCGGGCGGAGCATCTGACCGGGGTGGGCGCCGACAACGACACCATCGCGCTGCGCATCCCCGCGCACGTGGTGGCGTTGCGCCTGCTCGCCGCGAGTGGGTTGCCGCTGGCCGCGCCGAGCGCCAACCGCTCCGAGGGCATCTCGCCGACCACCGCCGAGCACGTGCTGCGCAGCCTGCCGGACGTGCCGCTGGTGCTGGACGGCGGCCCGAGCTCGTGGGGCATCGAGTCGACCGTCCTGGACCTGACCACCGGCGTGCCCACCCTGCTGCGGCCGGGCGCGCTGGCCCTGCGCGCGCTGCGCGACGTGACCGGCGCGATCGCCCTGCGCGACACCGAGACCGTCGACGGCACCGCCCGGCCCTCGCCCGGCATGAGCAAGCGGCACTACGCGCCCCGGGCCACCCTGATCCTGGCCAAGGACGTGCGTGACGTCGAGGTCGACGGCCCGGCCGGGGTGCTGACCTACGAGGGCGCCGACCTGCCGGGCGCCGAGATCCTGTCGGCCGACCCGCGCGAGTACGCCGCCGACCTGTACGCCGCCCTGCACCGGCTGGACGACTCGGGCGTCCCCACCATCCTGGTCCAGGAGCCCCCGCAGACCGAGGACTGGCTGGCCGTCCGCGACCGGCTGGGCCGGGCCGCGGCTAGGACAGACCTTAAATAGCTTTCTCGGCCCCGGACGCGATGTTGCGGGCCATCCCCTTGAAGACGACGCCGTGGAACGGCAGCACCGACGTCCAGTACGCGTGCCCGGCCAGCCCCCGTGGCAGGAAGACGGCCCGCTGCCGGTAGACGCTGTGCCCGTCGCCGTCCGCGCTCGCGGTCATCTCCAGCCAGGCGCGTCCCGGCACCCGCATCTCGGCCCGCAGCCGCAGCAGCGAGCCCGGCACGATCTCCTCGACCCGCCACCAGTCCAGCGCCTCGCCGACCCGCAGCCGATGCCGGTCGCGCCGGCCGCGGCGCAGTCCGACCCCGCCGACCAGCTTGTCCAGCCAGCCCCGCACCGACCAGGCGAGCGGGAACGAGTACCAGCCGTTCTCCCCGCCGACCCCCTCGATGACCCGCCACAGCGACTCGACCGGGGCGTGCACCTCCTGGCAGCGTTCGTCGACGTAGACGCTGCCGCCGGACCAGTCCGGGTCGCTGGGCAGCGGCTCGGCCGCCGCGTCCCGGCCGGCCGCACTCGACCAGCGGGTCTCCACGTCCGCGTTGCGGACCTTGAGAAGCGCGAACCGGACCGCCTCGTCGAACCCGAGCGGTTCCTCCTCCGGCGCGTACTCGGCGATGTCGTTCTCGGCCGCCACCGCCTCGTGCACCAGGCTGGCGACAAGTGGGCGGGCGATCGCGTTCGGCACCGGCGTGACCAGGCCGACCCAGAACGCCGACAGCCACGGGCTGAGCACCCGGGTCGGCACGATGATCCGGGGGCGCAGGCCGGCCACCTTCGCGTACCGCATCATCATGTCGGCGTAGGTGAGCACGTCCGCGCCGCCGATGTCGAAGGCCCGGTTCAGCCCGGCCGGCATGGTCGCGGCCGCGACCAGGTAGCGCAGCACGTCGCGCACCGCGATCGGCTGGATCCGGTTGCTGACCCAGCGCGGGGTGACCATGGCCGGCAGCCGCTCGGTGAGGTAGCGCAGCATCTCGAACGACGCCGAGCCGGACCCGATGATCACCGGGGCACGCAGCACGATCGCCGGCACTCCGCTGTCCAGCAGGATGCGGGCCACCTCGGTGCGCGACCGCAGGTGCGCCGACGCCCGCTCGCCCGGCGGCGGTTCCGGGCCGCCCAGGTAGATGATCCGGCGCACGCCGGCCTCCCGGCAGGCGGCCGCGAAGTTCTCGGCGCCGCGCCGGTCGAGCTCCTCGAAGTCGCGCCGGCCCAGCGAGTGGACCAGGAAGTAGGCGACCTCGATTCCGTCCAGGGCGGCGGTCAACGAGGAGGGGTCGGCCAGATCGCCCTCGGCGATCTCCACCCGGCCGGCCCAGGGTGCGTCGCGAAGCCGGGCCGCGGAGCGCGACAGACACCGCACCTCGTGTCCCGCCGCGAGCAGCCGGGGCGTCAACCGGCCGCCGATATAGCCGGTCGCACCGGTTACCAAGCAGCGCATAACCGAAGTGTGCCCGCTAGCAGGGTGCTTTACGCCATATGCTCGATTCTGGCATCGCGGCCTATGGGGGAGGGCACGTGGACACGTTCTGGGGCCCGGACTTCGTGTCGCTTGAGCGCGACGATCCGGAGATCGCCCATGTCCTCCTCGACGAGTTGGACCGCCAGCGCGGCGGTCTCCAGCTGATCGCGAGCGAGAACTTCACCTCGCCGGCCGTGCTGGCCGCGCTCGGCTCGACCCTCAACGACAAGTACGCCGAGGGCTACCCCGGCCATCGCTACTACGGCGGGTGCGCTCAGGCCGACCGGGCCGAGGAACTCGCGGTCGACCGGGCCAAGCGGCTGTTCGGGGCCGAGCACGCCAACGTGCAGCCGCACTCGGGGACGGCGGCCAACCTGGCGGCGTTCGCGGCACTGGCCGAGCCGGGCGACACCGTGCTGTCCATGGAGCTGTCGCACGGCGGGCACCTCACCCACGGCAGCCGGGTCAACTTCTCCGGGAAGTGGTTCCATCCGATCGGCTACCGGGTCGACGCGGACACCGAGGAGATCGACTACGACGAGGTGCGGGACCTGGCGCTCGCGCACCGGCCCAAGCTGATCATCTGCGGTGCCACCGCCTATCCCCGGATGATCGACTTCGCCCTGTTCCGGGAGATCGCCGACGAGGTCGGTGCCTATCTGCTGGTCGACGCCGCGCACTTCATCGGCCTGGTGGCCGGGCACGCGGTGCCGTCCCCGGTGCCGTACGCCGACGTGGTCACCTGCACCACCCACAAGGTGCTGCGCGGACCGCGCGGCGGCATGATCCTCTGCCGGGCCGAGCTGGCTCAGCGGGTCGACAAGGCGGTCTTCCCGTTCAGCCAGGGCGGTCCGATGATGCATGCCATCGCGGCCAAGGCGGTCGCCTTACGCGAGGCGTCCGGTCCGGCCTTCCAGGCGTACGCCCGGCAGGTTGTCAGCAACGCGCGGGCGCTCGCCGCGGCGCTGTCCGACGACGGCATCCGGCCGGTCGCCGGAGGCACCGACACCCACCTGGTGCTGGCCGACCTGCGCGAGCTCGGTGTCACCGGGAAGGCCGCCGAGGAACGCTGCGAGCTGGGCCGGATCACCCTGAACAAGAACGCGATCCCGTTCGATCCGCAGCGGCCGGCGGTGGCGTCCGGCATCCGGGTCGGGACCCCGTGCGCGACCACGCAGGGCATGCGGGAGGCTGAGATGCGGCGGGTGGCCGGGCTGATCGGCATCGCGGTGCGCAGTGATCCGGGCACCGCGGCCGGTGCGAGCCGGCTCGCCGACGTGGCTGACGAGGTGCTGGAGCTGGTCCGGCGGTTCCCGGCCTACGCCCGACAGGAAGTGATGGCTTGACGAACTCCCAGCCCAACGGTGCCGAACCGGCGGTGACTCTCCCCGGCGTACCGAAGCAGGGTTTTGATTATTCGGACGACGACCGGCCGTTGCCGGACCTCCCGCCGCTGCCCGCGGATCCTCGTTGGCGGGTGGCGCACCTGCCGTTCCTGAGTGCGGTGTCGGCGGCGCTGGTGCTGTGTGCCGCGTCGGCCGGATTTTTCGCCGGCGGAGCCGCGTCCGCGCTCGGAGCCGCGCTCGGCGTCCTGATCGTGGTGGTCAGTTACACGATGTCGACGCTGGTGATCGCGTGGGCGGACACCGTGCGGCCGGCGCTGCTGATGCCGCTGGCGCTGTTGACCTACGTCGTTAAGTACACCGTGCTGGGTGTTGTCCTGGTCTACGGTATTTCTACCGATTGGACCGGAAAAGCGGCGCTCGGTTGGGGCGTCGTGGCCGGCGTGGTGGTGTGGACTGCGGTGCAAGCGTGGTGGTTCACCGCGATCCGTCGCCCGAAGTGATCTATCGCACCGCGTTTTACCTCGGCAAACGCCCCATTCGTGGTTTGTTGACCACGAAACGGTGATGTGAACGGTCGGGTCATGTCCGGTTATGGCAGAGGGGGAGTACCGTGTCGTTCCAGTTGCGTGACCCCTGACGCCTGGACAACCTCGGTTGTGCGGGGGGTCTCGCTTAGCCTCGTGTTACCTCCTGATATCGTTCGGGCCGTCATGGCCGGTCAGGAACCTTCCAAAAATCCCCGTGGTGACGACGCCGATAACCCCCCCGACACGGGAATGGGCATGACGGCCGTCGCGTACCTCATCTCGGGCATGTTGGTGTGGGGCGGGATCGGTTGGCTGGTCGACCGTTGGGTCGGAACCAGCGGCATCTTCGCCGGAATCGGTGCGGTTCTAGGGATCGGCGGCGGTGTCTACCTCATAGTGCGCCGCCTTGGCGTCTGACAGGAAAGGGCTACGGTGACCGGTCAGTCGATCGTCCTCGCAGCGGATGTTCCGTTCCCGCCGAGTGTCGAGGACTTCTACCTGCCCAGCATCCTGCCGTGGGCCGAGCACGACAACTACTGGTTTACCAAGATCACCGCGCTGGTCTGGCTGAGCGCTGCGCTGATCATCATTTTCTTCCTGGTGTCATACCGGAAGCCCCAGCTCGTGCCGACCAAGAAGCAGTGGTTCGCGGAGAGCATTTACGGCTTCGTGCGGAACAACATCGCGATCGAGATGATCGGCCCGCGCGGGGTTAACTTCGCGCCGTACCTCACCACGTTGTTCTGCTTTATTTTGCTGAACAACTTCTGGGGCATCGTGCCGTTCGTGCAGATCTCGCCGAACTCGCATATCGCCTTCCCGGCATTCCTCGCGGTAATCAGCTACGTGATGTTCATCGCGGTCGGCGTCCGTCAGCACGGTGTCGTGAAGTACCTCAAGACCGCGCTCATCCCGCCGGCGCCGTGGTTCATTCTGCCGCTGCTGATTCCGATCGAGTTCTTCTCGAACTTCCTGGTCCGGCCGTTCTCGCTCGCCGTCCGTCTCTTCGCCAACATGTTCGCCGGCCACATGCTGTTGCTGGTGTTCACGCTCGGCGGTTTCGCGATGCTGAACGCGAATGCGTGGTTCGCGCCGTTCTCGGTCGTCTCCTGGGTGATGACGATCGCGCTGACCTTCCTCGAGTTCCTGGTGATCTGCCTCCAGGCCTACGTCTTCACCGTGCTCACCGCGAGCTACGTCCAGGGCGCGCTCGCCGACGAGCACTGAGCTTGGGTTTTTCCGCAACACCCCGTTTGTCGTCCCGCGTGAAAATCACGCGAGATACCAGGAGGAACTAAGAAATGGCACTCGCCGAAGTTGTTGGTAGCACCGCTGCTATCGGTTACGGTCTCGCCGCTATCGGCCCGGGTATCGGTGTCGGTCTGGTCTTCTCGGCCTACATCCAGTCGACCGCCCGCCAGCCGGAGTCTTCCCGTCTGACCCTGCCGTACGTCTGGATCGGCTTCGCCGTCGTCGAGGCGCTCGCGCTGCTCGGCATCGCGTTCGGCTTCATCTGGGCCGGCTAGACCCACCCTTTAAGCCTCTCTGGGAGGTCTAAATGATCAACACAATTCTGGCTGAGGCCGCCGCCGAGACCGAGCACAACCCGATCATCCCGATCTGGCAGGAGATCGTCCTCGGGTCGATCGCCTTCATCGTTCTCGTCGTCGTGCTCACGAAGTTCGTCTTCCCGCAGATGGAGAAGACCTTCGCGGCGCGGGTCGACGCGATCGAGGGTGGCATCAAGCGCGCCGAGGCCGCTCAGGCCGAGGCGAACGAGCTGCTCGAGCAGTACCGTGCGCAGCTCGCCGAGGCCCGCACCGAGGCCGCTCGCATCCGCGACGAGGCTCGGGCCGACGCCGAGGGCATCCGGCAGGACGTCCTCAACAAGGCTCGCGAGGAGTCCGACCGGATCATCTCGGCCGGGCGCGAACAGCTCGCCGCGCAGCGCGAGAGCATCGTGCGTGAGCTGCGGTCCGAGGTGGGCACGCTCGCTGTCGACCTGGCCAGCAAGATCGTCGGAGAGTCTCTCGCCGACGAGGCTCGCAGCCGCGGCACCGTCGAGCGGTTCATCGCCGACCTCGACTCGGCCGGCACGACCGGCGGGCGGCGCTGATGGCGTCGAGCGTCAGTCAGCAGGCCTACAACGAGGCCGTGACGAAGCTCGAGTCCGAGACCGGCACGGCCACGGCCGCGCAGCTGGCCACGGTTGCCGACGAAATTCTGTCGGTGGCCGGCCTGCTGCGGGCCCAGCCCCGGCTGCGCCGGGCGCTGACCGACCCGTCGCGGCCGAGCGCCGACCGGGGCGAGCTGCTTCGCTCGCTGCTGACCAGCAAGCTGGCCGCGGCGACCGTGGCCACCCTGGTCTCGCTCGCGTCCGGTCGCTTCTCGCGGCCGGCCGACCTGCTGGACGCTACCGAGCGTCTCGGCGTGGAGGTCGTTCTCCGTTCCGCGGAGAAGGCCGGCAAGCTGGCCGACGTCGAGGACGAGCTGTTCCGTTTCGGGCAGATCGTCGGAGGCAGTGCCGAGCTGGCCGTCACGCTGAGTGACCCGGGTGCGCCGGCCGGGCGTCGGGCTAAGCTCGTGGAGGACTTGCTGAAGGGCAAGTCCCAGCCGGCGACGGTTCGGCTCGTCGAGGTTGCCCTCGAGGGGTTCGGCGGGCGGGGCTTCGAGGCCTCGCTGACCAGGCTGGTCGAGCTGACCGCCGCGAAGCGCGACCGCGAGGTTGCCTACGTGACGGTGGCCAAGCCGCTGGGCGATGCCGATGAGCAGGCTCTGTCCGGGAAGCTGGCCGAGATCTACGGGCGGCCGGTCTCGCTGCAGGTCGTGGTTGATCCCGCGATCATCGGCGGGGTTCGCGTCCGGGTCGGCTCCGACCTCTACGACGGCACGATCCTGCGCCGGCTCAACGCAGCCAAGCAGGCGTTCGCTAAATAGTTCTTTCCCCTCGGTCCGCGGCGACGTGTGAATCGAGAAGGCCCCTCGGCGGCGGCGACGTCCCGAGCTAGACAGAGAAGGCAGAGGATGGCCGAGCTGACCATCTCCTCGGACGAGATCCGGGGGGCGCTAGAGCGCTACGTCTCGTCCTACACGCCCGAGGTCTCCCGCGAGGAGGTCGGCATCGTCTCCGATGCGGGCGACGGTATCGCGCACGTCGAGGGCCTGCCCTCGACGATGGCGAACGAACTACTGGAGTTCGAGGACGGCACGCTGGGTGTTGCCCTGAACCTCGACGTCCGCGAGATCGGCGCCGTGGTTCTCGGTGACTTCGCCGGCATCCAGGAGGGTGGCCAGGTCAAGCGCACCGGCCGCGTCCTCTCGGTGCCGGTCGGCGACGCCTTCCTCGGTCGGGTGGTCGACCCGCTGGGCCGGCCCATCGATGACCGTGGCGACATCGCCAACGAGGGCTTCCGCGAGCTGGAGCTGCAGGCGCCGAACGTCATGGCGCGGCAGCCGGTGAAGCAGCCGCTGCAGACCGGCATCAAGGCGATCGACGCCATGACGCCGATCGGCCGTGGCCAGCGCCAGCTGATCATCGGCGACCGCAAGACCGGTAAGACCACGGTCGCGATCGACACGATCATCAACCAGAAGGCCAACTGGGCCTCCGGCGACCCGGAGAAGCAGGTCCGCTGCATCTACGTCGCGATCGGCCAGAAGGCGACCACCATCGCCTCGATCAAGGGCACCCTGGAGGAGCAGGGGGCGATGGAGTACACCACCATCGTCGCCGCCCCCGCCTCGGACCCGGCCGGCTACAAGTACATCGCGCCGTACACCGGCTCGGCCATCGGCCAGCACTGGATGTACGCGGGCAAGCACGTCCTGATCGTCTTCGACGACCTGACCAAGCAGGCCGAGGCCTACCGCGCGGTGTCGCTGCTGCTGCGCCGCCCGCCGGGCCGCGAGGCGTACCCGGGTGACGTGTTCTACCTGCACTCCCGGCTGCTCGAGCGTTGCGCCAAGCTCTCCAACGAGCTGGGTGGCGGCTCGATGACCGGTCTGCCGATCATCGAGACCAAGGCCAACGACATCTCGGCCTACATCCCGACCAACGTCATCTCGATCACCGACGGCCAGATCTTCCTGGAGACCGACCTGTTCGCCTCGGGTGTCCGCCCGGCGATCAACGTCGGCACCTCGGTGTCCCGGGTTGGCGGCTCGGCGCAGGTCAAGGCCATGCGCTCGGTCTCCGGCCGGCTCCGCCTCGACCTCGCTCAGTTCCGTGAGCTGGAGGCGTTCTCGGCGTTCGCGTCTGACCTGGACCGGGCTTCCCGGGCCCAGCTGGACAAGGGCGTTCGCCTGGTCGAGCTGCTCAAGCAGCCGCAGTACTCTCCTTACTCGGTGGTCGACGAGGTCATCGTGATCTGGGCGGGCACCACCGGCCAGCTCGACGACATCCCGGTCGGCGACGTGCGTCGCTTCGAGGCCGAGTTCCTGCCGTGGATCAAGCGGCACCGCTCGGACACCTACACGGCGATCGACTCGACCGGTCAGCTCAACGACGACAACCTGGAAAGCCTGAAGTCCGGCGTGGACGAGTTCAAGGAGCTCTTCAAGCAGGGCGACACCGGCATCCGGATCAACGAGCCCGAGGCGGCGGCCCTGGCCGACGGCCGTGAGACCCGCGAGACGGTGACCCGCGAGGTCAGCCGTAGCGGCGACGACGGCGACCAGTAGCCATGGCCGGTCAGGTACAGGCCCTCCGGCGGCGCATCCGCACCGTCCGGTCGACTAAGAAGATCGCCAAGGCGCAGGAGCTGGTTGCGACCAGTCGCATCGCCAAGGCCCAGGAGCGGGTGGCCGCCTCCAAGCCGTACGCGGAGGCGATCACCGAGGTCCTGACCGCGCTGGCGTCCAACGCGAGCATCGACAACCCGCTGCTGGTCCCGCGTGAGCGGGTCCGGCGGGCGGGCGTCCTGCTGATCACCAGCGACCGCGGTCTGGCCGGCGCCTACAACGCCAACGCCATCCGCACCGCCGAGCAGCTGATCCAGCGGCTCAAGGCGGACGGTAAGGACGCGGTGCTGTACGTCGTCGGGCGCAAGGGTGTCGGCTACTACCGGTTCCGCAACCGGCCGATCGAGACCAGCTGGACCGGTTTCTCCGAGCGTCCGTCCTTCGCGGACGCGAAGAAGATCGGTGACGCGCTGCTGGAAGCGTTCATCGCCGGTGCGGACGACACCGACACGCACTACGGTCCGGACGGCATTCTGGGCGTCGACGAGTTGCACATCGTCAGCACCCAGTTCAAGTCGCTCATGACCCAGAGCGCCGAGGCGCACTTCCTGGCCCCGATGCAGGTCGAGGAGCGCGAGGTCGAGGCCGGTCTGCGCCCGGCGTACGAGTTCGAGCCGGACGCCGACGAGCTGCTCGACGCGCTGCTGCCGAAGTACCTCAACACGCGGATCTACGCGGCGTTGCTGTCCTCGGCGGCCAGCGAGTCGGCATCCCGGCGGCGGGCGATGAAGAGCGCGTCGGACAACGCGGACGACCTGCTCAAGCGGTACACGCGCGAGATGAACTCCGCGCGGCAGGCTGCGATCACCCAGGAAATCAGTGAGATCGTCGGCGGCGCCAACGCGCTGGCCGCGGCGGGAAGTGATGTGTGATGACTGCTGTTGCTGAGCCCACCAAGACGGAGACCGGCGTCGGCCGCGTCGTCCGGGTCATCGGCCCGGTCGTCGACGCCGAGTTCCCCCGCGACGCCATGCCCGAGATCTACAACGCGCTGCACGTGGAGGTGACCCTTTCCGAGGGCACCAAGCGGCTGACCCTGGAGGTTGCCCAGCACCTGGGTGACAACCTGGTCCGCGCCATCTCGATGCAGCCGACCGACGGCCTGATCCGGGGCGCCGAGGTCACCGACACCGGCGGCCCGATCTCGGTGCCCGTCGGCGACGTGACCAAGGGCCACGTGTTCAACGCCCTCGGCGAGGTGCTCAACGTCGACCCGTCGACGCTGAACATCACCGAGCGCTGGGGCATTCACCGCAAGCCCCCGGCCTTCGCCGACCTCGAGCCGAAGACCGAGATGCTGGAGACCGGCATCAAGGTGCTCGACCTCCTGGCGCCGTACGTTCGCGGTGGCAAGATCGGCCTGTTCGGCGGTGCCGGCGTGGGCAAGACGGTGCTCATCCAGGAGATGATCATCCGGGTTGCCCGTAACTTCGGTGGTACCTCGGTGTTCGCCGGCGTGGGTGAGCGCACCCGCGAGGGCAACGACCTCATCCTGGAGATGGAGGAGGGTGGCGTTCTCGACAAGACCGCCCTCGTCTTCGGCCAGATGGACGAGCCGCCGGGCACCCGTCTCCGAGTGGCCCTCTCCGCGCTGACCATGGCGGAGTACTTCCGGGACGTCCAGAACCAGGAGGTGCTGCTCTTCATCGACAACATCTTCCGGTTCACCCAGGCCGGCTCCGAGGTCTCCACCCTGCTCGGTCGCATGCCGTCGGCCGTGGGTTACCAGCCCACGCTGGCCGACGAGATGGGCGAGCTGCAGGAGCGCATCACCTCGGTCCGGGGCAAGGCCATCACCTCGCTCCAGGCGATCTACGTGCCCGCCGACGACTACACCGACCCGGCGCCGGCCACCACGTTCGCCCACCTGGACGCGACCACCAACCTCGAGCGGTCGATCTCCGACAAGGGCATCTACCCCGCCGTGGACCCGCTGGCCTCCAGCTCGCGGATCCTCGCACCGGAATACGTCGGTGCCGAGCACTACGCGGTCGCCCGTGAGGTGCAGCGAATCCTGCAGAAGTACAAGGACCTGCAGGACATCATCGCCATCCTCGGTATGGACGAGCTGTCCGAGGAAGACAAGGTCACGGTGCAGCGGGCTCGCCGCATCGAGCGCTTCCTCTCGCAGAACACCTACGCCGCCGAGCAGTTCACCGGCGTTCCCGGCTCGACGGTCCCGCTGAAGGAGACCATCGAGGCGTTCAAGAAGATCAGCGAGGGCGAGTACGACCACTTCCCCGAGCAGGCCTTCTTCATGTGCGGTGGCCTCGAGGACCTCGAGAAGAACGCGCACGAGCTCATGAAGGGCTGACCCTTCCTGCGACAAATGAGCCGCGCCCACCGTCAGGTGGGCGCGGCTCATCGCGTTTCCCGCGCTTCGCACGGGCGTTAGGGCTTTCGCGGCCTAGGTAGGCTGGCGGTGCCGCTTGTGATCGTTGGGAGTTGATGTGGCCAAATCCAGCAAACGCCGAGCCCCGATGTGGGCCCGGTTGTGTGCGATCTTCGGCTGCATCCTCATGGTCCTCAGCGGTGGTGCTCTCGTCACCGGCCAGGTCGTGCTCGCCCGTTACGCCGGCGCGGTCGAGACCAAACCCCTCCTCGGTGGCGACGACGCGGCGGCGGCCGCGAAGGCCGCCGACATCAAGGGTGCGCAGAACATCCTGCTGGTCGGCATCGACCCGCGGACCGATACGCAGACCCCGCTGTCCGACTCGATCATCGTGGTGCACATCCCGCAGTCGATGGACCAGGCGTACATCTTCTCGGTGCCCCGCGACCTGGTGGTCGACATCCCGTCGTTCGACAAGACCGGGTTCCGCGGCGGCCGTTCCAAGATCAACGCCGCGATGGGGTACGGCAGTGCCCTCGGCAACGGCAAGCACGACCCGGCGCAGGGCTTCGAGCTGCTGGCCAAGACGGTCCAGCAGCTCACCGGCATCGACGGTTTCGACGCCGGCGTCATCATCAACTTCGGCGGCTTCAAGAAGATCGTGGACGCCATGGGCGGCGTCACCATGAAGATCGACCAGAACGTGAAGTCCGAGCACCTGCAGCCCAACGGCAAGCCACGGCCTCGGCTGTCCCGGTGCGCCGACAACACCTGCGAGCACCCCTATTACGGCCCACAGGCCGAATACAAGGTGGGCACCTACCACCTGCAGGGCTGGCAGGCCCTCGACTACGTCCGGCAGCGCTACGGCCTGCCCAAGAGCGACTACGACCGGCAGCGCCACCAGCAGCAGTTCATCAAGGCGATGGCGTCGCAGGCACTGGGCAAGGACGTCATCACCAACCCGGCCAAGCTCGACAAGGTGCTCAAGGCGGCCGGCGACGCGCTCGTCTTCGACGGCAACGGCCACGACGTGGTCGACTGGGGTTTCGCGCTGAAGAACGTCCGGGCCAACAACATGACGACGATCAAGCTGCCCGGTCGCGGGGTCATCGAGAACGGGAAGTACCAGGGCGAGGCGCTCGACGAGAGCGCCGGCGAGTTCTTCAAGGCGGTCAGCGAGGACCGGTTGCCCAACTTCCTTTTCAACCACCCCGAGTACATCAACAAGGAGAGCTGAGCCACCCCGTACCACGGGCCGCCAGCTCGCCGTTTAGACTTCACCCATTCGGTAGTACATCCTCAAAGGGAGACAGTGTGGCCAACCAGCTGCCCGTCAAGGTCGTAGCCGTCGAGGAGCGCATCTGGTCCGGCGAGGCCGAGATGCTCGTCGCGCGGACCACCGAGGGCGAGATCGGCGTGCTGCCCGGCCACTCGCCGCTCCTGGGGCTGCTCAAGGAGCCCTCCCAGGTGCGGGTCAAACTGGCCGGCGGCGAACAGCTGACATACGACGTGAGCGGTGGCTTCCTCTCGATCGACGCGGACGGCGTGACCGTCCTCGCGGAGAGCGCGACCCCCGCCACTCCCGAGTCGCACTGACCTCCGGCGATGCGGATTCTGGAGGTCTTCGGAATCTGCTTCGCCGTGTTCTTCGCGCTGCTCTTCGCGATCTTCTTCCGGCAGCGCCTGCTCAATCTGGGCGGCGGCACCATCCGGCTGCACGTGCGGGTCAGCACGATGCTGCCGGGCCGGGGCTGGTCCACCGGCATCGGCCAGTTCGTCGGCGACGAGCTGCGCTTCCACCGCATGTTCAGCCTCGCCTTCCGGCCTAAACGGGTGCTCGACCGCGAGGTTCTGGTGGTCGAGGAACAGCGCCGGCCCGAGGGGCCGGAACGGCTCACGATGCCCGCGCAGTGGGTGGTCCTGCGATGTTCCAACGGTGAAGCCGGCCAGATCGAGATCGCGATGGCCGAGTCCACCGTCACCGGCTTTCTTTCCTGGCTCGAGGCGGCTCCGCCCGGCCAGCCGGGCAGCGTCAGCCCGCGCCCGACGATCCGCCCCCGCCCCACCATCGAGCACTGACCGCCTCAGGTCACCTGCAACTCCACCTCGTAACCCCAGCTGTCCTCGAGGTAGGCCGCGTACGAGTCGGGGCCGCCGGCGTGTGGATGCCGGTCCGCGAACAGCAGGGACCAGCCGTTCTTCTGTGCCTCCAGGGTCAGCCGGTCGACGTCGGCCGGGCCGCCGACGCTGAACGCCACGTGGTTGAGGCCGGGTGCGAGCCGGTCGTGCACGTCGCCGGAGAGCGCCGGCGACTGCTCCAGCACCAGGTAGACGTCGCCGTACTTCCAGGACCGGCCGCCCGGCCAGTCCTGGAAGACGGTCCAGCCCAACTCGCCCAGCAGCCAGCCCCACGGCCCGGACGAGCCGGCCAGGTCGGGCACCCAGAGTTCGACGTGGTGCAGCACGCCTAGACCGCTCCGCCCGGGACCCACTTCACGTCGCCGCCCGGGTTGGCCGCGCGGGACAGGATGAAGAGCAGGTCGGAGAGCCGGTTCAGGTATTTGGCGGGCAGCTCACCCGTACGCTCCGGGTCGTCCTGAATCAAAGCCCAGGCCGCCCGCTCCGCGCGGCGCGCCACCGTGCGCGCCACATGCAGTAGGGCCGCGCCCGGGGTGCCACCCGGCAGGATGAAGCTGTCGAGCGCGGTCAGGCGCTCGTTGAATTCGTCGCACCAGTCCTCGAGCCGGGTCACGTAGTCCTCGGTGATCCGCAGCGGCGGGTAGGGCGGGTCCTCGGCCAGTGGATTGCACAGGTCGGCACCGACGTCGAACAGATCGTTCTGCACGGCGGTGAGCACCGCGCGTACGTCTTCGGGCAGGTCGCCAAGGGCGAGTGCGACGCCCAGCGCGGCGTTGCACTCGTCGGTGTCGGCGTATGCCGCGATGCGCGGATCGGTCTTCGCAACGACCTCGTTGTTGCCCAGTCTGGTCTCGCCGGCGTCGCCGGTGCGGGTGTAGATGCGGGTGAGGTGAACGGCCATGGGGACACCCTACGGAGGCGGCGGTAGTCGGCGGCCCATACCATGGCGCGCGTGGATGTGATCAGGGTTAAGGGCGGTGCGCACCTCACCGGTGACGTCACCGTGGGCGGAGCGAAGAACTCGGCGCTCAAGCTGATGGCCGTCGCGTTGCTGGCCGAGGGGCGCAGCGTCGTGGCGAACGCACCCCGGATCACCGACATCGCGATCATGGCCGAGGTGCTGCGCCGGCTTGGTTGCCAGGTGACCCTCGAGGGCGGCCGGGCCACCATCGACGTGCCCGCCGAGCCGGGCAGCGAGGCCGACTACGACCTGGTCCGGCGGCTGCGGGCGTCGATCTGCGTGCTGGGCCCGCTGCTGGCCCGCCGCGGTTACGTGCGGGTCGCCCTCCCGGGCGGCGACATGATCGGCTCGCGCGGCCTGGACATGCACTTCTCCGGCCTGACCCGGATGGGCGCCGAGATCTCCGGCGAGCACGGCTTCGTGATCGCCTCGGCGCCGGGCGGCCTGCGCGGCAGCAAGATCTGGCTGGACTTCCCGAGCGTCGGCGCGACGGAAAACCTGCTGATGGCGGCGGTCCTGGCCAAGGGCGTCACCGAGATCGACAACGCGGCCCGCGAGCCGGAGATCGTCGACATCTGCGACATGCTCACCTCGATGGGCGCCCACATCGACGGCGCCGGCACCTCGACGCTGACCATCGAGGGCGTGACCGAGCTGTCCCCGGTCACGCACACCACGGTTGGCGACCGCATCGTCGGCGGGACCTGGGCGTTCGCCGCCGCGATGACCCGTGGCGACGTGACCGTGCACGGCGTCCGGCCGGAGTTCCTGGACATCGCGCTGGACAAGTTGGTCACGGCGGGCGCGACGGTCACGCCGGGCGACAACCAGTTCCGAGTGCGAATGGAGCAGCGTCCCAAGGCGGTCGACATCGTCACGCTGCCCTACCCGGGTTTCGCCACCGACCTGCTGCCGATGGCGATCGGGCTGGCCGCGGTGGCCGAGGGCTCGTCGCTGATCACCGAGAACATCTTCGACGGCCGGTTCATGTTCGTGAACGAGATGGTCCGGCTCGGCGCCGACATCCGCACCGACGGGCACCACGCGGTGGTGAACGGGCGGGAGCGGCTGTCCGGGGCGCCGGTGCGGGCCACCGACATCCGGGCCGGGGCCGGCCTGGTGATCGCGGGCCTCTGCGCCGAGGGCGTCACCGAGGTGGGTGAGGTGCACCACATCGACCGCGGTTACCCCGACTTCGTCACCGACCTGGCCAAGCTGGGCGTCGAGGTGGAGCGGGCGGACGTGCCGGAGCCGACGTACGACTTCTGATCGGTTCTTAAAGGGCGGGGGAGCCGCCGACCAGGCGGCGGGCCTCTTCGACCTCTTCGACGAAGACCAGCACGGCCATGTGGCCGTCGCGGTCGGCGGCCTGGGTGGCGCGGATGCCGGCGTCGCCGAGCAGGCGCTGGATCTCGTCGGCCAGGTCGGCGTCGTCGGTGACCGCGGCCGGGCAGAGCAGGCCGTAATCGTCCGGGTCGCCGAAGATGGCGAGGCCGGCCGCGTACGCGTCGTAGCTGTCCTCGCGGGCGAAGGTCCAATGCAGGCCCATTCGCCAGAACACCGCACCGAGGAAGCCGACAAGTCCGACGGCGATCAGTGGCCCGATGAGGTACCAGCCGTTGCCCGACGCCATGGGCACAGTCTCGCACCGGAACGCGGTGATTTGCTGAGAATTGCCCCGATCGGGACGCCCCGCTCGCCTGAGTTTCCGTTCAGTAACAACGGTAGGGTGGGCCGAGAAATCGTCCGGCAGAAAGGGAACGCACATGGCGGGTCGACTCGCGGTCATCGGCTCCGGATTGATGGGCTCCGGCATCGCGCAGGTCTCGGCGCAGGCCGGCTGGCAGGTCACCATGCGGGACGTCGACGACGCCGCGACCAACCGGGGCATGGCGGCCATCCGGGCCTCTCTGGAGCGCTTCGTCAACAAGGAGAAGATCACCCAGGAGGACGCCGAGGCGACCCTCGCCCGGATCACCCCCACCACCGACCTGGACGCGGCCGCCGACGCCGACGTCGTGGTCGAGGCGATCTACGAAAAGGTCGAGGCCAAGCACGAGGTCTTCCGCGTCCTCGACAAGATCTGCAAGGCCGGCGCGGTGCTCGGCACCAACACCTCGGCCATCCCGATCACCCAGATCGCGACCGTCACCGAGCGGCCCGAGTCGGTCGTCGGCATCCACTTCTTCTCGCCGGTGCCGATGATGAAGCTGGTCGAGTTGGTCCGTGGCTACCAGACCTCCGACGACACGCTGGCCGCCGCCCGCAACTTCGCCGAGGAGGTCGGCAAGACCTGCGTCGAGGTGAAGCGGGACGTCGCCGGCTTCGTCTCCAACCGGCTCTTCTCGGCCCTGCTGGTCGAGGCGATCAAGCTGGTCGAGACGGGCGTGGTCTCGCCCGCCGACCTGGACACGGTGATGAAGCTCGGCTTCGGCCACGCCATGGGCCCGCTCGCCACCGTCGACCTGACCGGGCTCGACGTGATGCTGAACGCGGCCGGCAACATCTACCGGGACACCGCCGACGAGAAGTTCTTCCCGCCGGAGCTGCTGCAGCGCATGGTGACCGCCGGTGACCTGGGACGCAAGACCGGCAAGGGCTTCTACTCGTACTGAGCCCGGGGTCTCCGGAGCTGCCCTACGATGTTCCCCGTGGTGAGGGCAGCGCCGGATCCGGAAGAAATGCAGTGGGCACTCGCCGAGGCGGGTGCCGAAGCACTGTCCGTGGCGCCCGGCTGGTTCCGGGCCTGGCCGACGGCCGACGAGAAGTGGTCGGCCGTCAACGTCCGGGCCGCTACCCAGGTGATCGTCAACCACAGCCGGGAGGACGACCGGCACCCCGACAGCTGGACGGTCCGGGCCCTGTTCGGCGGGCACGCCGTCGAGCTGCACGTCGGCCCGTACGAGACGAAGCATCATGCCCTGCTGGTGGCGCACGCCGTGCTGAGCATGGCTTACCGGGATCAGTGAGTGGCGGCGAAGGCCAGCGAGAGCAGCGTCGCCGAGATCATCCCGCCCAGCAGGGTCAGCCCCACCCCGCCGATATCCAGGCGCGCCTGGAGTCGCCGGTGCGCGACCGCGGCGGCCACCGGCACGCCGGCCGAGGGGGCCACCAGGAACACGGCCCACCCCAGACCGCGCAGCACGGGACCGCCCCAGATGCCCGTACTCCCGATGGTCACCAGGCCGGAGGCCAGCAGACCCGCCAGTGCCGCGACCAGCGCGCCCACCAGCGGCAGCAGCGGCAGCGCCCAGCGCGGCAGCGCGCGCCGGCCGGCCGGCCGGATGGTCACGTCGATCCGTTCGGCCGCCCGGGCCAGCAGCAACCGCGGCGATTCCGGGGTGAGCGGGCCGCCCGGCCCGTCGAACTCGTCCGCCGGGTTGCGCGGCAGCGCGACCCGCGGCAGGACCTCCACCGGGGCCGGCTCGGGCATCTCGCCGAGCGCCCGCACCCGCACTCCCCGCGCCCGCCGCAACTGGTTCCAGAGCCGCTCCGCCTCCCGGTCCACGTCGAGCACCTGCGCGGCCGCCGCCCCCGCCCACCGGTCCGCCGACAGCGCGTCCCCCTCGGCCCGGGCGAGTTCCCCGGCGGCCTGCGCGGCATTGTCCTGATAGGCCTGTTCGGCGCCGCCCAGCTCGGCCTCGCGTCGCCGGGTCGCCTCGGCGAGCGCGCTGACCATCAGCTGGTAGTCGCGGCCGATCGGCTGCCGGTCACGTGTGGTCACTGTTCACCTCGTACGGGATGATCACTTCGGGGGTCCGGTGTACCGAGCGGTCGAAGAAGAGCGCCCGACGGGCGCGCGGGTACCAGGCCGGCCCGCCCGGCTGGGGATAGAGCGGCGCCAGGTCGGCGCCCTGCACGTCGAGGGCGACCCAGGCGCCGATCGGGTCGAGCCGGGCCCCGGGACCGCCGAGGCTGTCCCGCAGCCGGGCCACCGAGCGCCACCAGCCGAGCACGTGGGTGCGCTGCTCGGGACCGTCGGTGAGCAGCCGGCGCAGCCCGGCCGGGTCGGAGCCGGCGTCGAGCGCGTAACCGAGGACGTAGTGCGGGATGTCCAGCAGCGGCAGCTCGGCCAGGTCGTCGTGCCAGTCGGCGGACGGTAGTTCGGCGACCAGCCGGGCGGCCGACCGGCCGGCGTCGGGGTCGAGGCAGACGACGCTGAAGTGCGCCGGTCCCTGCGCGGCCAGCGAGAGCGCGGCGGCGGCCAGCACGTCGCAGGCCTCGTCGGTGCGGGTGCCGAGCACGGCCAGGTTGCGGCCGGGCATCCGGCCGAGGCGCAGGCGGGCCGGGCGGGCGGCGACGTCGATGCGCTCGCCGAGCACGGCGCCGGGGGAGGACCCGACCGGCGTGGTCGCGTCCGGGACCGGTCCGGCCGGGCGGCAGGAGGCCGGCAGCCGGGGTACGGCGTCGCCGTCGAAGAGCCGCGGTTCCTCGCAGCCGTCCGGTCGCATCCGCCACAGCCGGCGCTGCAGGGTGCGCCAGACCAGGCGATCCCCGGCGTCCGGCAGTCGCACGACCAGGTTGGCCCCGGCCGTACCCGACTCGGTGTTGACCACCGCGTGGTGCCGCGGGATCACCGCGGCGGCCAGGTTGTTCTCGGCCAGGATGCGCCGGGCCTTGGGCAGCGCGATCCGCAGGGTGAACTGGCCGACCAGCCCGGACCGCCCCCACAGCGCCTCGATCCCGGAGACGTCCTGCGAGGCGAGGATCAGGTGGATGCCCTGCGAGCGGCCGCGCCGGGCGAGGTCCTCGAGCAGGGTGACGGCCTCGTCGGCGACCGCGTCCCGGCCGCCGAGCAGCACCTGGAACTCGTCGATGACCGCCACGATCCGCGGCCAGTGCCCGGCCGGGTCCTCGGCCCGCAGTTCGGACAGCTTGGTGGCGTCGTGCCGCTTGGCCGCCTGGGCCCGGGTGCGCAGCTCCTCACCGAGGTGGCGCAGCATGGCCAGGCCGAACTCGCGGTCGCCGTTCACGTTGATCCCGGCCAGTCGCACCTGGGGCAGCCAGCTCGGGTCGCGCGGTCCCGGCACGAACCGGGCGAACGACACGCCCTCCTTGAAGTCGAGCAGGTAGAAGGCCAGCTCGGAGGGCCCGTACCGGGTGGCGAGGGAGGCCAACCAGGAGTAGATGAGGTTCGTCTTGCCGGAGCCGGATGGGCCGCCGATGAGCGCGTGCGGCGGGTCGTCGCCGAGTGGCACCTCGACCAGCGAACCGTCGGTGCTGTCGCCGATCGGGGCGGTCAGGCCCTCGGCCGACGACTCGGCCCACAGCGTCGCCGGCTGCAGGTCGGCGAGCTGGGCGGGCGGCGGTCCGGCCCGCATCCGTTCGGCGGTGGCCCGGCAGAACCCGACGACCTGGTCGTCCGGCGGCGGCGGGTCGAGCCGGATCTCCAGTTCGCCGGTGGCGTCGCAGATCGCCATCTGGTCCTTGACCAGCAGGCGCACCACGCTGGGGTGGTCGGTCAGCCGCAGGCCGCGGGCGATCAGGTGGACCCCGCAGGCCACCCCGGTCCGGGCGATCCGGTCGAGCTGAGCCCGCTGGCCGTCGGTCAGGTCGTTGTCGTCGGCGAGCAGCACCACCACCCGCCACGGGTCGGTGCGCGGCGCGTCGCTCAGGACGGTCTCGTTGACCCGGCAGATGTGCTCGACCACCTCGTCGAGCATCGGCCCGAGCCCGCCCGGCCCGACGAACGAGATGCCGAGCGGGGCGAACGACGCCAGGGTGCCGCCGAGCGCCTCGGGGTCGTAGACGGTGAGCTGGACGTCGCCGGCCCGAGTGCTGCCCAGCGAGCGCAGCAGAAGTCCGGTGATGATGCCGTCGACGATCGGGGCCGGGCCGATGAGTTCGAGGTGGGCGGCGTCGAGCAGCGGGATGAGGGCGGGCAGCGGGGGGCTGTCGTCCAGCGCGAGCGTGCCGACCCGCACCAGGCCGGGCGGGCTGCCGCGTTCCGGTTCGCTGGGCGCCCACAGCCGCCAGGGCGCGCCGGCCGCGCCGACGGCCGTCAGGGCCGCGAGCCGGCGCACGTTGCCGACCAGCTTCGCGGTCTCGAACTGGTAGCGGCGCTGGATGTCGCGGCGGCTGGTGTCCCGCGCCTCGGCGAGCTGATGCAGACAGGTGGAATAGGCGTCCCGGACTAGGCGACGGCGATCCTGTGCCTCGCCCCGCGCCGTTTCGGCCGCGGCCAGCACCGCACGGGCCGCCCCCCGCGCGTCGGCGAGCTCTTGCCGGACGACGGCAACGAGCGCGTTCCGGTAGCTACCCACGATGGGGCATTTTACCCATTTCGTCCCGTGGAAAGAGGTTTTGTGCTGCGTGTCGTGAGCCAGCGCGGATCGGTGTTGGTCAGGTCGTCCCACAATCGGCGGGCCACGATCGTGGCCGCCTCCCGCTGCCAGCGCCGCAGCGTGCGCCGCGGAACGTACCGGCGCATCCAATCGAGCGCGCGGCGCGCCTCCCGGTCCAGACCGTCGGTGCGCTGCCGCCGTTCATACGGGTCGAGCCCGAGCACCACACAGAAGTACATCGCGTTGTAGTGCCGCCACTCGTCCGAGGTCGCGAACGTCCCGGCCGGCCGCAGCCGGTCCACGCTGTCGGCCAGCACCGCCCGCAACTCCATGGCCCGGGCCAGCGGCTGCTCGGCGGCCGGCCCGCTGAGCCGCCGATCGACCGCCGGCAGATGGGTGAGCGGGCTGCGCATCAGCCGGCCCAGCCGCCCGTAGTTGTCCAGCACCTGCTGGGTGAACCGGAGAAAGTCCGGCTCCCGGGTGGTGATCAGCCGGTGCCGCTGCCGGTGCCGCGGCATCGCCTCGGCCAGCTGGAGCAACGCTCCGCGGTCCTGCCGGAGCTGCTCCTCATTACGGAACGCGAGCCGGTCCAGCATCCGGTGCAACGGCCCGGCCAGCCCGACCCCGGTCATCACGATCGCGACCAGCCCGAACTGCAGCAGCGTCACGACCACCGAGTTGCCCGCCGCGACCGCGAACGCGGCCGGCGTGCCGACCGCGACGGTGACGACAATGGCCGCGGTCAGCGACCGGATCAGGTCGGGCCGCAGCCGCTCGCCGACCTCGAGCGCGCCGGCCACCGCCACCAGAAACCCCAGCATCAGCAGGTCGACCCCGATCGCGGCGATCACCAGCACCGGCGAGCCCAGGTCGATCGGCAGCAGCAGCGCCACCAGCCCCGCCGCGTAGAGACCGGCGACCACGGTGAGCGCCGTCGGCAGCATCGGCGGCTGCACCTGATCGCGGAACCGCCACAACAGCACCAGCCCGCCGACCAGCGGCGCCAGCACCACCAGCCGCCCCGCCGACGGCAGCGCGACAAGCATGCCCAGGAACAGGACCGACAGCACCAACCAGCCGATATCGATCTGCCGCCGCTCCGGCAGGGTGCGGGGCAGAAGAGCCACGGCCGTGCCGGCCCAGAACAACGCCGGCACGCAGAGCAAAATCTGGGCGGGGCGCGAATCCGGCCAGGCGGCCCACACGACAACCCCGATGGCGTACGCCGTGAGCGCGGCCGCCGCCCGCCACAGTGCACCCCGCGCCGGATCCCGGCCGATCAGATAGCAGGCGGCCCACCAGGCGAGGGCGAAGACGGGTACGGCGAGCGCGTGCACCGAAGCAGTCAACCAAACGAGTGAGGTGCGCCGGAAGCGGCGATCAACCTCTTCCGCCGGCGGCGACGCAGCACGGCGTACCCCGCCCAGCCCAGCAAACCGAGTCCTACCAGGACCAACACCGGCATCAGCACGGCCAGAACCGACATCAGAATGCTGCCGATATCTTCCACCGTGCTGGCCACCGGAGCCCCGAACCCGGCCGTGCTCACGTTGACCACCGGCCGCGCCACCGCCTTGAACCCGTGCACGCACAGCGCGATCAGCACGCCCGCCGCCACCGGAACCCACTGGTGTGAGGAGAAGAACGACCCCGGGTCGCTGACCGTGACCGTCTGCGCCGACGAGCCGGCCCCGAACGCGAGCCCACCCGCGGTCGGTCGCACCACGGTCTGCACCACGTCATTGACGTGGTCGACAACCGGAACCTTGTCCGCCACCACCTCGACGGCCAGCAGAATTCCGAGAATGACCAGCACCCAGCCGTTGGACAGCCAGGACCAGCCACTGGGGAGATCGATGAGGGAGGAGAACCGGGCGAGCAGGCCCATCACGAGCAGGGGGATGTAGGCATTGAGACCGGCGGATGCCGCCAGTCCGGTGCCGGTAAGCGCTTCGAGCACAGACCCAGGATGGCACCCGCACGCTCGTTCCGACCCGGGCGCCGGAGTCCGCTACTGTCGTCCGGTGCGTCTGGTCATCGCGAAATGCTCCGTCGACTATGTCGGCCGGTTGTCCGCCCACCTCCCACCGGCCACCAGGTTGCTGATGGTCAAGGCCGACGGTTCGGTCTCCATCCATGCCGACGACCGCGCCTACAAGCCGCTGAACTGGATGAGCCCACCCTGCAAGCTGCAGGAGGCCCCCGGGGTGTGGAAGGTGGTGAACAAGGCCGGCGAGGAGCTGCGAATCACCCTGGAGGAGATTTTCCAGGACACCTCGTACGACCTGGGCGTAGACCCCGGCCTGCAAAAAGACGGCGTGGAAGCCCACCTGCAGGAGCTGCTGGCCGCCCACCCCGAGACGTTCGGCGAGGGCTACACCCTGGTCCGCCGAGAGTTCATGACAGCAATCGGCCCGGTAGACCTTTTGCTGAAGGACGCCAACAACGCGTCAGTAGCGGTAGAGATCAAACGCCGAGGCGACATAGACGGCGTAGAGCAGCTGACCCGCTACCTCGAACTGATGAACCGAGACCCGCTGTTGGCCCCGGTCGCGGGAGTCTTCGCCGCCCAGGAGATCAAGCCCCAGGCCCGAGTCCTAGCCACCGACCGAGGCATCCGCTGCGTGGTAGTCGACTACGGCAAGCTACGAGGCATGAAAAAAGACGAGCTCACTCTCTTCTAGCCGCGGCGTCGGCGGCGGCCATCTCCGCGCGCGCCGCCGCGAGCTCACCGGCCGCGAACGCGCCGTGTTCCGCCTGCCATTCAGCCACCAGCTGCCGCCCAGCTCGGTCGTCGATGCCGCCACGCCACCGCTCCAGCTCGGCGCGAACCTCATCCAGACTGAACGTGTCTCCCGCCGCGAATTCCTCCCGCGACTGGCGGAGGTCGGCCAGGGCTTCCTCGTCCGCCAGCAGGCTGGCGGTCCCTTGTCGCTCGATTGCGCTCCAGTGCATGCTTAATGACTATAGGCGTGCGACAACTTCTTAGGAAGCAGCGAGGACGTATGAGATACGTGCCAGCTACCGGTTAGCGTGTAGCTCTACTCGGTCGGTGGCGGTGGTGCCGGCCAAATAGGCGCGGGCGCCCAGCACGCCTACCGTGGCCTGGACCAGGACTGTTAGCCAGGAGAGCTGGTTGGCCTGGGCTATCGCTACCAGGGCTGGAATGCCCAGCAGCAGCGCGTCGGGGCCTACCAGGGCGTTTACCAGGGGGCCGGTCGAGAGCGTGCCCATCGGGGTGTCCAAGGGCAGCAGCTCGTTGCGGACGAAGCCGACTCTCGCCCGCCGCACCGCGGCCACCGCGCCCACCGGGCCCAGGGTCAGGCCCAGCGCCCACCACGGGCCCGGCGGCAGGTCGTCCAGGCCGGAGAGCAGGCCCAGCGCCAGCGCCGACCACAGCGCGGCCAGTACGCCGGGGACCCACATGCGCTGCAGGATCGCGTCGCGGGAGCTCAGGCCGAGCAGGCGCAGCAGCATCGGGTTGCCGGCGTCGGTTTTCACGTTGCCGCCGGCGGTGGAGGCGGCCATCAGCGCACCCAGCAGGATGGCCACACCGATCAGCCAGTGCGGCGCCGAAGTGAGCAGGACCGGCAGGGCGGCGGCCAGGAGCAGCCACAGCAGCCGGCGACGGCGCCGGGCCACCAGCAGAAGATCCTGGCCGACCAGTACGGGCACGCGGGCCGGCAAGCGCACCGAGCGCAGGTTCCGGTGTGCCCAGTAGCGGCGCTCGATCATGTCGGTGAGGAAGGACGGCTCCATGCCGAACGCCGAGTCGAACAGGGTGCCGGCGGTTTTCGCGGCCTCCAGGATGCGCTCGTTCGGGGTGCGCGCGAGTCCCCGTACGGCCAGGGCGAAGAGTAGGGCGACGACCAGCGCGACCGCACCCACCAGCGGAACCAGCGTCCCGGTCGTGGGCCACCCGGTGGCCG
The DNA here is from genome assembly GCF_016862435.1 of Paractinoplanes tereljensis. Taxonomy (GTDB): domain Bacteria; phylum Actinomycetota; class Actinomycetes; order Mycobacteriales; family Micromonosporaceae; genus Actinoplanes; species Actinoplanes tereljensis. Next base: position 145,663 of record NZ_BOMY01000009.1, on the reverse strand, counting down.
CGACCGGATGGTTTCCGGTCGCGTCGGCGACCAAGCCGGCCAGTCCGGCCGCCAGCAGCAGCGAGACCACCGCATCGAGCCGGTCCCCCCATCGGCCACCGGCCTGCGCGGCCAGCGCGACAAGAAGCAGCGCGATGCCCACCAGGCCGGCGGCGGAGGCGAGCAGCGCGACCTCGGAACCGTCCAGCGTGCGCGGCGCGCCGTGGCCGACGATCGCGATGCCGGCCAGCGCGCCGATGATCGCCGCGACGATCGCGGTGAGCCGCAGCGACGGCAGCAGGAGGGAGCGGCGGCTGACCGGCGCGGGTAGCAGCCAGGCGGCCGCGGGGCGGCTCAGCGCGAGCGGGCCGAACCGGCGTAGGGCCAGGTAGAGCAGGCCGAAGAGGATCGGGACGAGGGAGGCGGCGGCCAGCCGGGACGCGTTGGGGTGGGTCGGCCAGAAGACCACGGCCAGCTGTTTGTGCAGCATGCCGCCGACCACCGCGATGAAGAGCACGGTGAAGTAGATGTTGCCGGCGGTGGCGCCGCGTTCGCGGTGGGCGGACTGGGTGCGCAGGATCCAGCGGCGGACCGGAGTCAGCGGTACGGCGGTCACGGTGCTACCGCGCTCAGCGACTCCATCGTGGTGAGCACAGCGCCGGAGGCCTCCGCGAACGCGTCGTCGTGGCTGGCCATCAGCAGTGAGCCGCCGTCAGCCACGTACTCGACCAGGAGCGCCGCCACCTCGGCCCGGCCGTCCGGGTCGAGGCGCTGCTCGGGCTCGTCGAGGATCAGCAGCGAGCTGGGCCGCAGCAGGGCGACCGCGAGGGTGAGGCGCTGTTTCTGGCCGGAGGACAGCGACGGCGGGATCGCGTCGGCGTGCCCGGCCAGGCCGAACCGCTCCAACGCCTCCTCGATGCCGGCGTCGCCCGGGTCCTGGCCGTGGGCGCGGCAGACCAGCTCGGCGTGCTCGCGGACGGTCAGCCCGGGGTACCAGGTGGGGGGTTCGACCGTGGTGACCACGGCCCGCCAGAACTCGGGCGTGGCCCCGGGGGTGCCGCCGAAGACCAGGATCTGGCCGTCGTCCGGCTGCTGGAGACTGCTCACGCAGCGCAGCAGGGTGGACTTGCCGATGCCGTTCTCGCCGGTGACGCACACACCGGTGCCGGCCGGCACGGTCAACGACACGTCGACCAGCACCGGCGTCGAGCCGTAGCTGACGTGCAGGCCTTTTACCTCGACGGCGGGGTGATCCACCCGCTCAGCTTAGGACCGCCGTCCGTAGAGCAGGCGCACGGCCTTGACGATCTGGCTGACCTGGGCCGGAGTGCGCTCGAAGGTCATCGACGGCAGCAGCGATTTGGCCCGGCGTACGGTGATCGCCTTGGCCCGGGCGAACTCGCGCAGGCCGTCCTCGCCGTGGATCCGGCCGAAGCCGGAGTCGCCGACCCCGCCGAACGGCAGGTTGCCCATCCCGACGAAGGTGAGCGTCCCGTTGACCGCCACCATGCCGGAGCGCAGCCGGCGGGCGATCCGGATCGCGTTCTTCTTGCCGAAGACCGCCCCACCGAGGCCGTACGGCGTGTCGTTGGCCAGCCGGATCGCCTCGTCGGCGTCGGCGACCTTGGTGACGGTCAGGGTCGGGCCGAACGTCTCGTCGCGGATCTCCCGGGAGTCGGCCGGCACGTCCACCAGCACGGTCGGCGAGACGTAGGGCGGCTGCACGGCGTCGGCGCCACCCAGCACCGCCTTACCGCCCTTGGCCAGCGCGTCGTCGATGTGGTCACGGATGATGTCGATCTGCTTGGGCATGGTGATCGGGCCGATCTCCTCGCCGGTGCGCAGCTTGCCGGCCTTGGCGACGATCTCGGCGACCAGGGCGTCGTAGACCGGAGCCACCGCGTAGACCCGCTCGATGCCGATGCAGGTCTGGCCGGCGTTGGTCATGCTGCCCCAGACCGCTGCCTCGGCGGCCGCGGTGACGTCGGCGTCCGCGTCGACGATCAGCGCGTCCTTGCCGCCGGCCTCGATCACCACCGGGATCAGGTTCTCCGCACAGGCCGCCATCACCTTCTTGGCGGTGGCGGTCGAGCCGGTGAACGCCATCTTGTTGGTGCCCGCACGGCACAGCGCGGCGCCGACGTCGCCGAGCCCGTGCACCGCCTGCAGCACCGGGTGCTCGGGGACGATCTCGGCGAACGTGTCGACCAGCCACTGGCCGACGATCGGGGTGTACTCGCTGGGCTTGAAGACGACCGCGTTGCCGGCCGCCAGAGCGCCGCTGATCGGGCCGACCGGGGTGACGATCGGGTAGTTCCACGGGCCGATGACGCCGACCACGCCGTACGGCTGATATTCCAGGTGGCCGGCGTGCTCGGCCAGCAGCAGCCGGGTGCGCACCTTGCGGGGGCCGAGCACCCGCTTGGCGTTGCGGCCGGCCCAGTCCAGGTGCTCGACGGCGGCGACCGCCTCGACGATCGCGTCGGCGTTCGGCTTGCCGGTCTCCAGGCTGGTGAGCTGGGCGAGCTCCTCGAAACGCTGGACGATCAGCGACCGCCAGCGCAGGATGCGGTCCTTGCGGCCGTCGAAGCCGAGGGACTGCCACCAGAGGCCGGCCTCGTGCGCGCGTTCGACGGCGACGACGACGGCTTTCTCGTCGGCGACCGGCACCCGGCCGGCTTCGGCGCCGGTGGCGGGGTTTGTCGAGATCAGCACGCCGTCTTCGATCACCGGCACACCGGGAACATGAGTAGCCGTCATGTCCGGAGTCTATGACGCAGGTTACTTACCAGTCACTACGTACGATTGATGATGTGAGCCCCCGCCGAAACCACCCCCGCCGAGACTCCCCGAAGCCCCTCACGGACGAAGGCGTCCGTAAGGGCATCGAGGGCGTCCAGCAGTGGCAGGACGGCGAGTGGATGGTGCGGTCGATCTTCGGTGGGGCGGCCGCCAAGACCTACCGGTGCCCGGGTTGCATGCAGGAGATTCGGCCGGGCGTGGCGCACGTGGTGGCCTGGCCGATCGACGGCCGCGGCGACGAGACCGACCGGCGGCACTGGCACACGGGTTGCTGGAAGGCACGTGACCGACGCAGCCCGGGCGTGGAGCGGTCGCGCAACGCACCGCGCTATGGATAAGCCCGTCCAACCACCCCGCCGCCGCCCTAAAAACGACTGAAGGCCATCTATGACGAGCAATCAGATCCGGGCCAACTCGATCCTTCCGGCCCGGCGGGAGGACATCGAGCTGCAGACCGCCGACGGCGTGACCCTGGTCGGTGAGCTGGCCCGCCCGCTCGACCGGGAGCCGGTCGCGACCCTGGTGTGTCTGCATCCGCTGCCGACGCACGGCGGGATGATGGACAGCCACGTCTTCCGCAAGGCGGCGTGGCGGCTGCCGGCCCTGGCCGGCCTCGCGGTGCTGCGTTTCAACACCAGAGGCACCAGCAGCGTACGGGGTACCAGCGGCGGTTCCTTCGACGGCGGCAACGCCGAGCGGTACGACGTGGCGGCCGCGATCGAGTACGCGGAGTTCGCCGAACTGCCCAACATCTGGCTGCTGGGCTGGTCCTTCGGCACCGACCTGACCCTCATGCACGGGCTGGACCCGGCCGTCGTCGGCGCGATCCTGCTGTCGCCGCCGCTGCGCTTCTCGGAGCCCGCACACCTTTCCGAATGGGCAGCGAGCGGCAAGCCGTTGACCGCTCTGATTCCCGAGTTCGACGATTACCTTCGGCCCGACGAAGCCAAAAAGCGCTTCACATATGGAGAGGTCGTCCCGATGGCCGGGTCGAAGCACCTCTGGGTCGGCGACGCCGAGAAGGTGCTCGACGAGGTCGTCCAGCGGGTGGCCCCGGAAGTAGAAACCCCGCTACCGCGGACCTGGGACGGCCCGATGGAGAGCGGCGACATGAACGCGTACGCCGACCGCACGGTCGCCGCCTTCGCCGACGTGCCGGTCCCCGGTCAGCTCAGCGGGTCTCCTGACTAGGCACCACGACCTCGCGGATGATCAGCTGGATGCCGGCCACCATCGGGATCGCCACCAGCGCGCCGATCACGCCGAACAGCGCCACCCCGAGCAGGGCCGCGACCACCGCCGCCACGTCGCTGACCTTCACCGAGCGGCGCATCACGGCCGGGTAGATCAGGTAGTTCTCAACCTGCTGGTAGACGATGAAGAAGACCAGGCAGATGAGGCCGTCCGAGAGCGAGGAGGCGAACCCGACCAGGCTCACGATGACCGCGCCGAGGGTGGCGCCGATCTGCGGGATCAGGTCGCAGATCGCGACCACCACGGCCAGCGCGAACGGGTAGGCCAGGCCGAGGATCATGGCGAGCACCCAGGTGCTCGCGCCGGCCAGCACCGCGATCGCCAGCGCGCCCACCATGTAGGCGCCGACCTTGGTGAGGATCTCGTCGGTCAGCAGCCGCACCCGGCTCCGCCGGGACGCCGGCACCAGGGAGTACGCCGATTCGCGCAGCCGGTCGAACGCCGCCATGAAGTAGATGGTCAGCACCAGCACGGTAAGCGTGTTGAAGATCGTGCCGAAGAGCAGCTTGGCCCCGCCGACCACGCCGCCGACCGTGTTGCCGACGGTGCCGGCGTTCACCGCGCTGGTGATCTTCTCCATGATGTCGTAGCGCTCGACCAGGTCGTTGATGGTCTCGTTGCGCTGCAGGTTCTGGATGTAGTCGGGCACGTTCTGGATCAGCTGGTTGGTCTGGGTGACCAGCGGCGGGATCAGCGCGATGATGCCGCCGACCAGCAGGCCGAGCACGACCAGGGCGACGATCGCGACGGCCCCGCCGCGCGGGATGTGCCACTTACGGAGTCGCTCGACGGCCGGGTTGAGTCCGATCGCCAAGAACATGGCGATAAAGATCAACACCAAGATGGACGCCGCATTGCGTACGCCGAGGAAGATCGCGTACGCCAGGATGACACCGAGTCCGCCCAACAGCCCGAGCATGAACGGGTTTCGCCGGTCGAGTGGCGGTCCGGGCAGGCCGAACCGAGGGCCTTCCTCGACCACGTCCTCAGCGGGCGGGTCTTCGATCGCGCTGTCGTCGTCTGTGGTCACCGGGCAACGCCCTCCCCGCCGATGGATTCGGCGGGGACGTTATCGCACGCGCGCCACGATCGACTACTCGGCGTCGGCTCCGACCCGGGAGTTCGGCGGCACGGTGACCTTGGCGGAGGCGGTGACCTTGGCCGGTGTGGCCGGTTCGGCGGCGGCGTGCGCACCCACCGGACCACCGGCCACCGCGGTGTCGGCCAGCTCAACCAGGTCGTGGTCGTCCTGGTCGTCGGGGGAGGCCGCGGCCGCCATCACCGCGGCGGCGGCCAGTTCGGCCACCCGCTTCGCTTCCCGCTGCACCTGGCGGCGGACCTCGATGGCCCGCCGTTCGGCGGCCTCGCCGTCCCGCTTGGCCTGCTCGACCCGCTTCAGCTCGGACTCGAGCTCGGCGCGCACCTCGGTGAGGCGCTTGCCGGCCGCGTCGGCTTCCTGCTCGCTGCTGCGGGCCCGGTCTTTCGCCAGGGCGACCTGGCGCTCGGCCTCGGCCACCTTGGCCTGCGCGGCCTCGAGGTCGGTCCCGGCCTGGACGATCTTGTCCTGCTGCCCCTCGATCTCCTTGCGGACGGCCGTGGCCTGATCGTCGGAGCGGCGGAGCACCTCTTCGGCGTACTTGTCGGCCTCGCTGCGCAGGTCGGCGCACTGCTTCTCGACCCCGGTGCGCAGCTGGGCGAGCTCCTGCACCACGGCCTGGCGGCGCTGGGCCAGCTCGTTCTCCACAGTGGTCTTGAGTTCGTTGTGCTCGCGGTCGGCACTGGACCGCTGGGCCGCGATCTCGAGCTGCGCCTTCTCGCGCAGCGCCTTGATCTCCTGGTCGGCCTGCATGCGGGTGGACTGCACGTAGCCGTCGGCCTCGGCTCGGGCGCGCTGCGCCTCGCGAGCCGTCTTGTCGGTCAGCTGCTGCGCGTCGGCGCGGGCCCGGGTCAGCGTGCCCTCGGCCTCGGCGCGCATCTGCTCGGCCGTCTGGCGGGCGGCGACGAGGGCCTTCTCGGCGGCGGCGCGCTTGCCGGAGTCGGCTCGATGCTCCTCGGAACGGCGTGCGGCCAGCGCGATCTCGAAGTCGCGCATGGCGTCGTGGGCGTGGGCGTCGGCCTCGGCGCGGATCCGCTCGGCCTCACCCAGCCGGGCCGCGATGTCGTCGGTGGCGGACGCCTTGATCGCTTCGCCCTGCTCCTCGGCGAGGGCGAGGATCTGCTCGACCCGCGGGCCCAGGTGCCGGAACGACACCTCCGGCCCGATGCCGCCCTGACGGCGAACGTGGGTGATCTCCTGCTGGAGGCGATCGATCTGCGCGGACATGGCCTGCATCTGCGAGTAGGCCTGCTCCCGCTCGGTGGCCAGCGCCGCTATCTCGTTCTCGGCGCGGGCGACGTAGCGCTCGACCTGCTTTCGCTCGTAACCCCGCAGGGCGGTCTCGAAGTTGGGCTCGGTCGCCGCGTCTCCGCCGAGACCGAGGATTTCACCGCCGTGCGACATGCTGTCCATCCTCACATACGCATCGTCCCGTGACGGTCCGATACACACCGTCCTGGCCGGAGTATGCGTCTAGTTGTGATTTGTCTGAAGCCGGGCTTGGCCAAAGCTAGGCTACGGGCGCAAAACGAGTCAGGCCGCACCGGAGAAACTCCGGTACGGCCCGAACGTTGCGCAAGGCCGACCGCTTAACCGTTGCGTACCCGAAGGGAACACGCAACCGGAGCGGCCGACTGAGACTTGTTCGCGACGGTGGAGACCACGTGCCTGACCTGCGGCAATGCGGAAGTCAAGGTAGGTCGCGAACAAGCCTCAGTGTCAAGGAACTCAGGAGTTGGACTTGGCCGGCTGCGGCTTGTCGGCCACGCCGTTCTTCTCCGCCGCCGGCGCCTCGGCCTGCTTGGCGACCGCGGCGGCCACCTCGGCGACCGCGTTCGGCTTGGCGGCGCCGCCCACGCCCGGCACCAGGCCGGACAGGCCGGACAGCATCTGTCCGAGCTGGTTGGTGACCTGGTCCTTCTGGCGGGTCAGGTCTTCCACCTCGCGCTTGGCGGCCTGAGTGGTCAGCTCGGCCTCGGTGCGGGCCTCGCTCATCAGGCGCTGGGCCTCGGAGCGAGCCTCGGTAACCGTCTTCTCGGACAGGGCCCGAGCCTTCTCGGTTACCTCGATCGCGTTGCGCTCGGACTCGACGCGGCGCTGCTCGGCCCGCTGCTCGATCTCCTTGGCGCGGTCCTCGGCGGCGCGGGCGCGCTCCTCGGCCTCGGCGACCATCTTCTGGGTCGCGTTGACCTGGGCAGCGTGCCGGTGCGACTCCTCGCCCTCGGCCTTCTCGCGGCGCTCGGCGATTTCCAGTGCCAGCGACTGGAGGTCCTTGTCGCGCTTGTCGCGGGCGTCGGTCAGCAGCTTGGTCGCCTCGGCGCGCTTCTCCTCGGCCTCGCGGGAGGTCTTCGCCCGCAGCTGGGTGATCTCCCGCTCGGCGGTGGCGCGCATCGACGCGACCTCACGCTCCACGGTCGACTTCAGCTCGGCGACCTCGTGCGAGGTGACCGTGCGCAGCTGCTTGGTCTCGCGGTCGGCGTCGCCCCGCAGCGTGTCGGCCTCGCGCCGGGCCTGGACGCGGGCCTCGGCCGCCTCCCGCTCGGCGTGCGTGCGGACCTGGCCGGCCTCGCGCTCGGCGGTCGCCTTCATGGCGGCGGCCTCGGCGCGCGCCTTGTCGGTGATCTCGCGAGCCTCGAGCCGGGCGGCCGAGAGGATGCCCTCGGACTCGCGCTTCGCCTCGCTGCGGTGATCGTTTGCCTGTTCCTCAGCCAGCCGCAGGATCTGCTCGACCCGGGTGCCCAGACCGGAGAGCGTCGGTCGATTGTTCTCCTCGAGCAGCTTGTTGCTGTCGGCGAGCTTCTGCTCCACCGCGTTGAGTCGCTGCTCGGCCTGGCGCAGTCGGCGCTGCGCGTCGTTCATCCGCTGCTCGGCCTCACCGCGGGCCTGCTCGGACTGGTTGAGCGCGGCCACCAGCCGACCCAGGTGCGCGTCCACCTGGCCGCGGTCGTAGCCGCGAAGGACGACAGTGAAGTCGTGCTGCGAATTGGCGCCGTCGAAAAATGCCAAATTTTGATCCTGCTGCTGAGGCATTGGGCCATCCTGGCGAAGACGCACCAGCCACGCAAGAGCGGACCGGCATCAGAAAGGACACGTAGATCAGCTTTGAGCTGCCCGGAAGCTGGAGCGTCCACCGTTCGGGCAGTCGGTCCGGACCGTCTGGGCCGGGCTGTCACCTGCTGCATCCTCGATGGGGGTGAGCGGCACCACGGTCGCGCCGCTCGATGTCCCCGATCCTGCCAGGCCACGGGCCTGCCCGTAAGGATGATTCACCCGTAAGACGGATGAATTACACCGGCTGTACTAATTCCACCAGAACCCCGCCGGCGTCCTTGGGGTGCACGAAGTTGATCCGCGAGCCGGCCGTGCCCCGGCGCGCGGTGTCGTAGAGAAGCCGCAGGCCACGGCTCCGGAGAACGGCGGCGGCGGCCTCCACGTCGGCCACCGTGTAGGCCAGTTGCTGCAGGCCGGGGCCGCTGCGGTCGAGGAACTTCGCGATCGCCGAGTCGGGGCGCAGCGGGGCCAGCAACTGGAGCCGCGGGCCGGTGCCGTCGCCGACCGCGAGCATGGCTTCACGTACGCCTTGATCCTCGTTCGTCTCTTCGTGCACAGAGTGAATCTCGAAGATCTCGGCGTAGAACTTCAGGGCGGCGTCCAGGTCGGCGACCGCGATCCCGACGTGATCGATACGCAACAGGCCGAGTCCGGCGAATGTGACATCTTCGGGCCGGGGGTTGCTGGGAGAAGCCTCGCTCATCTCACTAGTCTTACTTGAACCACCGTTCAGGGCGCGAGCCCGCGAAGAAAGCGATTGACCGTGACCACTTCGGTGATCGTGAGTGGCGCCCGCACGCCCATGGGCCGCCTGCTCGGCAACCTCAAGTCCCTGTCCGGCACCGCGCTCGGCGGTCACGCGATCGAGGCCGCGCTGTCCCGCGCCGGTGTCCGCCCCGACCAGGTGCAATACGTGATCATGGGGCAGGTGCTGCAGGCCGGCGCCGGCCAGATCACCGCGCGCCAGGCGGCCGTGGCGGCCGGCATCCCGATGACTGTGCCCGCCGTGACGGTGAACAAGGTGTGCCTCTCCGGCCTCGACGCGATCGCCCTGGCCGACCAGCTGATCCGGGCCGGCGAGTTCGACATCGTGGTGGCCGGCGGCATGGAGTCGATGACCAACGCCCCGCACCTGGTCCAGCAGCGCAGCGGCACCAAGTTCGGCGACGTCACGATGCGCGACCACATGGCGCTCGACGGGCTGAGCGACCCGTGGGAGGGCATCTCCATGGGTGAGGCCACCGAGCGCAGCGGCACCAAGCTCGGCATTAGCCGCGCGGAGCAGGACGAGTTCGCCGCCCTGAGCCACCAGCGGGCCGCCGAGGCGCAGAAGAACGGCCACTTCGCCGAGGAGATCACCCCGATCACCATCGCCCAGCGCGGCGGTGACCTGGTCGTTGACACCGACGAGGGGGTCCGCCCCGACACCACCGCCGCCTCGCTGGCGAAACTGCGTCCGGCCTTCACCAAGGACGGCACCATCACGGCCGCCTCCGCCTCGCCGATCTCCGACGGCGCCGCCGCGGTCGTCGTGATGAGCCGGGCCAAGGCCGAGGAGCTGGGCCTGAGCTGGCTCGCCGAGATCGTCTCGCACGGCAACGTGGCCGGCCCCGACAGCTCGCTGCAGTCCCAGCCGGCCAACGCCATCAAGCACGCGCTGGGCAAGGCCGGCCTGGCCGTCGACGACCTCGACCTGGTCGAGATGAACGAGGCGTTCGCCCAGGTCGTCATCCAGTCGACCCGCGAGCTGGGTGTCTCCGGCGACATCGTGAACGTCAACGGCGGCGCGATCGCGCTCGGCCACCCGATCGGCATGTCCGGCGCCCGCCTGGTGCTGACCCTGGCCCTGGAACTCCAGCGCCGCGGCGGCGGCCTCGGCGCGGCCGGCCTGTGCGGCGGTGGCGGCCAGGGCGACGCTCTGATCGTGCGCGTGCCCGCCTTGTGAGCTGGCGTCCCGACGTGCCCACCCTCGTCGCCAAGGCGCGGGAGGGTGATGCCCGCTCGGTGGCCCGGCTGATCAGCCTGGTGGAGGACGGCGACCCGGCACTGCCCGAGGTCGCCGCCGCGCTGGCCCCCTACGCCGGGCACGCCCAGGTGCTCGGCCTCACCGGTTCGCCCGGCGTGGGCAAGTCGACCACCATGAACGAGCTGGTCAAGGCGCTGCGCACGACCGGCCGCCGGGTGGGTGTGCTGGCCGTCGACCCGTCCAGCCCGTTCACCGGCGGCGCGATCCTCGGCGACCGCATCCGCATGCAGGAACACACCACCGACCGCGGCGTCTACATCCGCTCGATGTCCAGCCGCGGCCAGCTCGGCGGCCTCGCCGCGGCCACCCCGCAGGCGGTCCGCGTCCTCGAGGGCGCCGGCTGCGAGGTCATCCTGGTCGAGACGGTCGGCGTCGGCCAGGCCGAGGTGGAGGTCGCCGCGCTGGCCGACACCACGCTGGTGCTGCTGGCCCCCGGCATGGGCGACGCGATCCAGGCGGTCAAGGCGGGCGTCCTGGAGATCGCCGACGTCTTCGTGATCAACAAGGCCGACCGCCCCGGCGCCGACGCCACCTACCACGACATTCAGGGCATGCTGGGCCTGGGCGAACGCGCCGCGGGCGACTGGCGGCCGCAGGTCGTGCGGGCCACCGCGGTGCGCGGCGAGGGCATCGACGACGTGCTGACGGCCATCGAGAAACACCGCTCCTGGCTGGAGTCGACCGGCAACCTGACAACCCGCCGCGAGCGGCGGGCATCCGTCGAGGTCGAGGCGATCGCGTTGGGCACGCTGCGGGCCCGGATAGGCGACCTCAAGGAGGGTACGGCGTTGAGCACTCTTGCCACCCGGGTCGCCACGGGTGACCTGGACCCCTATGCCGCCGCCGAGCAGCTGATCAAGGGCCTTTAGCCGAACAGCCGAGCGGTCTGCTCGATCATTTCCCGGTTCCAGGTGAAGGCGCCGCTGTCCAGGTCGGCCACCACCTGCCGGAGCCAGGCGATCTCGGCGGTCAGCATGGCCGCCCGGTATTCGTCCTCGATCAGGAAGAGCCGGGGCAGGCCCGGTGGCGCCTGCGCGTGGATCGCCGCGAGCCGTTCGTCCTGCTCGGCCAGACGCCGGCCGAGCAGTTCGCGCACTTGCGCAGGGGCCAGCACCGCGATGAAGGCGAGCGCCGCCGGGAACTCCGGAAACTCCCGGGCCGGCGTCGGCAGCATGTCGGTCAGCCAGCGCCGCATGGTCGTCTCGCCGTCCGGCGTGATCTCGTATTCGGTCCGCTCGGGCCGGCCCGCCTCGCGCGCGCTGCCGCCCGGCCGGGCCAGGCCGTCCCGCACCAGGCGGTCCAGCGCCTGGTAGACGCTGTTGCGCTGCGCCACGTTGACCAGCTGGTCCTGGCCGCGTTCTTTGATCATCTGCTGCATCCGGTACGGGTGCATCGGCGCCTCCATGAGCAGCGCCAGCAGGACCATGCCCAGCGTTGACCGGCGGGGTTTGTCCGATGTCACGCGGCCAGACTACGGGGTTGACGATTTCTAGTCATAGTATGCATAGTCATTCTATGACTAAGACAGCGTTGATCGCCGGTGGAGGCATTGCCGGCACCGTCGCCGCCCTCGCCCTGCATCGGGCCGGCTGGCAGACCCGCCTCTTCGAGTCCCGCCCGGCGGGCGTCGCCGACGAGCGTGGCGCCTTCCTGACCGTGGCCGTCAACGGCCTGGCCGCGCTGCGCGCCCTCGATCTCGATCCGGCCAAGGTCCTGGCGGCCGGCTTCCCCACCCCGTCGATGGCGATGACCGCGGCCGGTGGGCGGCGGCTGGCCGTGCTCCCGCTGGGCGGTCCGGCCGCCGACGGCACGGTCACCACGACCATTCGCCGCGCCGACCTCTACGGCGCACTGCGCGAGGTCGCGATCGAGCACGGCATCCCGATCGAGTACGACCGCCGCCTGACCGGCTACCGCGAGGAGGCGAGCCGGGTGACCGCCACGTTCACCGGCGGCGGCGAGGTGAGCGGCGACCTCCTCGTCGGAGCGGATGGCCTGCGTTCCCGTACCCGCGAGATCCTCAATCCGGACGGCCCGGCACCGACGTACCTCGGCCTGCTCAATGCCGGTGGGTTCACCTCCGGTGAGATCGACGCCGACCTGGACCGGACGCCCGGCCTGATGCATATGGCCTTCGGCCGGAAGGCCTTCTTCGGCTGGGTCCCGGCCCCGGACGGTTCGGTGTGGTGGTTCGCCAATCCGCCGAGCAAGACCCCGTCCGGCCCGGGCGACTTCACCCCTTCGTCCTGGCGCGCCCATCTCATCGACCTGTTCGCGGACGACGGCTTTCCGGCCGCCGCGATCATCCGGGCGACGGACGTCGCGATCGGCCCGTGGAACACCGATGACCTGCGCCGGGTGCCGGTCTGGCACTCCGGCCGGGTGGTCCTGGCCGGCGACGCCGCGCACGCCGTGGCCCCGTCGTCCGGTCAGGGTGCCTCGATGGCCATCGAGGACGCGGTGGTCCTGGCCCGCTGCCTGTCCGAAACCGACGACGTCGCCGCCGGGCTGGCCGGCTACGAGCGCATCCGCCGGCCGCGGGTGGAGAAGGTGGTGGCAGCGGGCCGGCGCAACGGCAGCGGCAAGACCGCGGGCCCGGTCGGTGCCGCCATCCGCGACGCGATGCTGCCGCTGATGATGAAGATGCTCTTCCGCAACGGCGCCAACCCGCAGGCGTGGATCCTCGACCACCGGGTGTGACCGCGACTCCTTAGTGATCGTTCAGGGATGGTTCTACGATGGCGGCATGGATGCTGCCGACATCGCCGCCGGCCGGGAGCGCTGGCAACGCCGTTACGACGCCTCGCGGAAGCGGGACGCCGACTTCACCACGCTCTCCGGGGCCCCCGTCGACCCGGTCTACGGGCCACCCGACGGCGCCACCTATCCGGGTTTCGAGCGGATCGGCTGGCCGGGCGAGTTTCCGTACACTCGTGGGCTCTATCCGACCGGCTACCGCGGGCGCACCTGGACCATCCGGCAGTTCGCCGGGTTCGGCAACGCGCAGCAGACAAACGCGCGCTACAAGATGATCCTGGCCGCCGGTGGCGGCGGGCTCAGCGTGGCCTTCGACATGCCGACGCTGATGGGCCGCGACTCCGACGACCCGCAGGCGCTGGGCGAGGTGGGCCACTGCGGGGTGGCCATCGACTCGGCCGCCGACATGGACGTCCTCTTCGACGGCATCAACCTGCAGGACGTCACGACCAGCATGACGATCTCCGGCCCGGCCGTCCCGGTCTTCGTGATGTACCTGGTGGCGGCCGAGCGGCAGGGCGCCGACCTCAGCAAGCTCGACGGCACCCTGCAGACCGACATCTTCAAGGAGTACATCGCGCAGAAGGAGTGGCTCTTCGCGCCGGAACCGCACCTGCGCCTGATCGGCGACCTGATGGAGTACTGCGCGCGCGAGATCCCGAAGTACAAACCGCTCTCGGTCAGCGGTTACCACATCCGGGAGGCCGGTTCGACGGCCGCGCAGGAGCTGGCCTACACGCTGGCCGACGGCTTCGGCTACGTCGAGCTGGGGCTGTCGCGAGGGCTGGACGTCAACCAGTTCGCGCCCGGGCTGAGCTTCTTCTTCGACGCGCACATCGACTTCTTCGAGGAGATCGCCAAGTTCCGGGCGGCCCGCCGGATCTGGGCCCGGCACCTGCGCGACGACTACGGCGCCACCAGCGAGAAGGCGCTCTGGCTGAAGTTCCACACGCAGACCGCCGGGGTCAGCCTCACCGCGCAGCAGCCGGTCAACAACGTGGTGCGCACCGCGGTGGAGGCCCTCGCCGCGATCATGGGCGGCACGAACTCGCTGCACACCAACGCCCTCGACGAGACGCTCGCGCTGCCCACCGACGAGTCGGCCGAGATCGCCCTGCGCACCCAGCAGGTGCTGATGGAGGAGACCGGGGTGGTCAACGTGGCCGACCCGCTCGGTGGTTCGTGGTTCGTGGAGCAGCTCACCGACCGGATCGAGGCCGAGGCCGAAGAGATCTTCACCCGCATCCGCGAGCTCGGGCACGACGGCAGCGTCACCGCCGGCATCCTGCGCGGCATCGAGGACGGCTGGTTCACCGGCAACATCGCCGAGGCGGCGTTCGTCTACCAGCAGGCGCTGGAGAAGAACGACAAGCGGATCGTCGGGGTCAACGCGCACACCGGCACGGTGGCCAAAGAACTGGAAATTCTCCGGGTCTCGCACGAGGTCGAGGTGGTGCAGAAGCGCGAGCTGGGCGCGCGGCGCGCTTCCCGGGATTCGGTACGGGTGGAAGCCGCCCTCAACCGCATGATCGCCGCCGCCCGGAGCGGGGAGAACATGATCCCCTCGATGCTCGAGGCGGCGCGCGCCGAGGCGAGTCTCGGGGAGATCTGTGACGCGCTGAAGGGCGAGTGGGGCATCTACCGGGAGCCGGCTCGATTCTGACCGGATAAACCGGATAAAGGGCGCAGCTGGCCAATGGATATTGCGCACGGGGGCGGCGGGGTCGAGGATCGGCAGCACGTGCGGTTGTGACGTCCGATATCGGCCGCCCCGCGGCACGGCGAACCGCCTTGTCAGCGTGCGAGACTAGGTAACCATGAGCGACCCACGGACCACTCCGTCGATCTTCACCCGCGGCGCGGTCGATCTCAGCGCGCTGCGCGCCCCGGCCCCTGCCCCGTCGGCGGCCCCGAGCCGCCCGGCCGCCCCGAGCGAGCCCGACGACGGCGCCCCGGCTGTGGGCTTCCCGGGCGGCGCGCCCGAAACGATCATCGACGTCACCGAGGCCAATTTTCAGACGGCCGTCCTCGAGCGGTCCCTGTCGACCCCGGTCATCATCGACTTCTGGGCCGACTGGTGCGAGCCGTGCAAGCAGCTGTCCCCGGTGCTCGAACGGCTCGCGCACGCCGGTGGCGGCTCCTGGGTGCTGGGCAAGGTCGATGTGGACGCCAATCCCCGGCTCGCCCAGGCGCTCCGGGTGCAGGGCATCCCGATGGTGGTCGCGGTCGTGGGCGGCCAGCTGGTCGAGGGCTTCACCGGCGTGCTCCCCGAGCACCAGGTGAAGCAATACGTCGACGCGGTCCTCAAGGCCGGCGGCATCTCGGTCGAGGCGCCCGCCGACCCGCGGATCGACGCGGCCGACGACGCGCTGATGGTCGGTGACCTCGACGTCGCCGAGGCGGCCTACAAGAAGATCCTGGCCGAGACCCCGACCGACGCGGCCGCCGAGTCCGGTCTGGCCCAGGTCGCCCTCTACCGCCGGGTGGGCGGGGCCGACCCGGCCGTCGTGGTGGCCAACGCCGCCGCCAACCCCGACGACCTCGACGCCCAGAGCCTCGCGGCCGATTTCGAGGTGCTCAGCGGCGAGGCCGACAAGGCCTACGACCGGCTGGTCGCGCTGGTGAAACGCACGTCCGGCGAAGACCGCGACGCCGTACGCAAGCATTTGTTGTCGTTGTTCAGCGTGGCCGGCCCGGACGATCCGGCGGTGGCCGGGGCCCGACGGGCGCTGGCCAGCGCACTCTTCTAGGCGGGAGGCTCCGTGCGCCGTATCGCAGTCCTCGACGCACCGTCCAATCTCGGTCTGCGCCCGCCGACCGAGACCTCGGTGCCGGGCTGCGCCAAGGCGCCCGGAGCCCTCCGCGACCACGGCCTGCTGAGCCGGCTCAACGCCCGCGACGCCGGCTGCCTGACCCCGCCGAGGTACGACCCGGGCGACTGGCGGCCGGGCGCCGGCGTGGCGCACGCCGAGCAGATCGCGGCCTATTCGCGGGCCCTGGCCGACCGGATCGGCGGCATCCTCGACGCCGGCGAGTTCCCGGTGATCCTCGGCGGCGACTGCTCGATCCTGCTCGGCTCCGGCCTGGCCATGCATCGGCTCGGCGAAGCCGTCGGCGGTCGCATCGGGCTGGTCTTCGTGGACGGCCACTCCGATTTCCGGCACCCCGGCAACGCCTCCTACGTGGGTGCGGCCGCGGGTGAAGATCTTGCCCTGGTCACCGGCCGCGGCCAGCCCGACCTCGCGTCGATCGAGGGTCGCCGGCCCTACTTCCGCGACATCGACGTGGTGGTCCTGGGCATCCGCGCCCAGGACGAGTACCGCCTCGACCTGCAGGCGGCCGGCATCGTGACCCGGCCGGTGCCGGCACTGCGGGCCGAGGGCGCGGCGCGCAGCGCGCAGTGGGCCCGCGACCAGCTGGTCGACTGCGCGGGCTACTGGCTGCATGTCGACGTCGACGTGCTCGACCCGGCGGTGATGCCGGCCGTCGACGCGCCGTCCCCGGGTGGCATCGCCTTCCCCGAGCTGGAGATCCTGCTGGCCGGGCTGGTCGAGTCCCCGCACTGCCTGGGCGTCGAGATCACCGTGTTCGACCCGGACTACGACCCCGACGGCTCCTACGCCGCCGAGATCACCAAATCACTCGTGGCCGGCCTGGCCGCGGCCCACACGGTGAACCCGCGTCCCGACCTGATCGCGGCCCGCGCCGACCTGGCCAACCCCGGCCGCCGCCTGGCCCGCCCCGAGCCCGCCCCGGCCCGCCCCGAGCCGGTCGAGGAGCCCGAGGTCCCGGCGTTCAGTCCGCTCGCCGCGGCGCTGGCCGCGTCCGCGCCGGCCGCCGAGCCGGTCGCCGAGCCGCAGCCCGAGGCTCCGGAAGAGCCGGCGCCCTCCTTCAACCCGCTGGCCTTGGCCCTGGCCGCCTCAGGCCCGGCCGCCGAGGAGCCGGAGGCCGAGGAACCGGAGCCGGCGCCCTCCTTCGACCCGCTCGCCCTGGCCCGGGCCGCCTCGGCCCCGGTCGCGGTACCTCCGGCCGCCGACGAGCCGGAGCCGGAAGCCGAAGCGGAGTTTGCCGACGAGCCGCCGGTGGAGTCCGACGTCGAAGAGGACAGCGACGAGGAAGAGAGGCTGGCCGAGCAGATCCGGCTGGCCTCGCGGCCGCTGGGTCAGGCGCCGCTGCTCGACTCCAAGCCGTTGCCGGCCACCCGGCCCGGGATGCTCCGCCCTCGCCAGTCCGACGACAACCCGGCCGGCGAGGGCTTCTCCCTGCCGGCCCAGCGGCCGGCCTTCGATCTGGGTTCCGGCTCGCCGGCCGACATCGCCTAGCTGTTCAGGGTGTTCAGGAAGGTCGACACGAGCGGAACGGCGGCCTCGGCCCCGGCCCCGCCCTTCTGGACCATCACCGCGAAGGCCACGTCGCCCTGGTAACCGATGAACCAGGAGTGCGTGTCCTTGCTCTTGTCGTCGAACTCGGCGGTGCCGGTCTTGCCGTACACCGGCTTGCCCTTGACGTCGGACAGCGCCGAACCGGTCCCGTCGGTGACCACCTCGCGCATCATCGACCGCAGCGCCGCGACCGCGGCCGGGTCGAGCTGCGGGCCGTCCGCGGCGGCCTTGGCCGGCGCCGGGTCGAGCACCAGCTGCGGCTGCTTGAACTGGCCTCGGGCGACCGCGGCGGCCACCGAGGCCATCGCGATTGGGCTGACCGCGGTGGCACCCTGGCCGAACGTGGCCGCGGCCAGCTCGGTCGGCGTCTCGGCCGCCGAGATCTTGCCGCTGAACGCGTCGATGCCCAGGTCCCACTGGGTGCCGAGGCCGAGCGCGGTGGCCGCCTCGTTGAGCCCGGCCGCGCCGAGCTTCGGGGCCAGCCCGACGAACGCCGTGTTGCACGACTTCGAGTAGTCCTCGTGGAACGGCACGCTGCCGAGCACCTCGCCGCCGGAGTTCTTGAACTCGCGACCGTCGACGTTGGCGGTCTTCGGGCAGTTGACCGCGGTGTCGGCGGTGACCACCTTCTTGGCGAGCAGGCCGTACGCCGAAACGGTTTTGAATGTCGAACCGGGCGGGACCTGCCCGCTCAGCGCGGTATCGACGGTGCCGCCGTCCGGCCCGTTGGCGACCGCCAGCACCGTGCCGTCGCTGACCTTGATGGCCACCAGCGAGCTGGGCTGCTTCTGGGTGGCCAGCGCCGCGTCGGCCGCGTTCTGGACGGCGGTGTCCAGGCTGACCTTGATCGGCTTGCCGTCGACCGCCTTGGTGCTGAACAGCTGGGCGTCGGTGACCGTACCGTCGGCGGCCTCCCGGGCGATCACCACGGAGAGCCCGGCGGTGCCGCGCAGGGCCGTGTCGTACCGCTGCTGGAGGCCGCCGTGCCCGACGACGTCGCCCTGCGCGACCGAGTCGGGGTTGGCGTCGATGTCCTCCCGGGTGGCGTCGTCGGCCGTGCCGAGCAGCGCCCGGGCGAAGGCCCGGGTCGGCGCGAGGTTGCGGGTGCCCTCGATGAAGGAGGTGCCGAGCAGCGGCCGCACCTTGTCCCGGATCTTGTTGTAATCGGGGCGACGCAGCGTGACCAGGTCGACGAAGTCGGTGGGGTCGGCGTTCTTGACCCGGTCGGCGAGGTTCGACATGTCGACCGTCACCTTGATCGACTTGAAGGCGGCGTCGAGATCCTTCTGCAACTGTGCCAAGTTTTTGATCTTCTGCGGTTCGACGCCGACCGTGACCACATCGCGCGGCGTCACCAGCGCGGTGCCCTTGGCGTCGAGGATCCCGGCCCGCTTCGAGGAGACCCGGCGGACCTTCAGCTTGTCGCCGGTGGCCAGCTCGCTCTGCACGATGACCGGCTCCCAGACCACCCGCCAGCCCTTGGTGTTCTGCTTGGTCAGGCGAACCGTGCTGTTGTACGACCACGGGGTGCCGCCGGGCAGCGTCCAGTCGAGCTTGACCTCGGCCGAGGCGATGTCCCCGGTCGTCTTCACGGCCGTGGTGGTCAGCACCAGGGACTGTTTGGCCAGGTCGCCGGAGAGTTCCTGGAGCTGGGTGGTCACATCGTTGGCCGAGACCTTGCCGCCGTCAGCGCCCACGAAGCCCACGGCGCTGAGATCTCCACTGCGCCAGCCGGCCAGGAAATCCTTGAGCGTCCCGTCCGGGCCGTCCTTCGAGCAGGCCGCTAAACCGGCGGCGACCAGTGCCAACGCGGCCGCGAACGCAACCGGGCGGTAACCGGTCAGTTGCCGTCGGTAGAGCATGAAGCACCTCTTTCTGGGTACGCCGTCAGGCGATGCTACGGAACGGTAATAAAGATGCGCTCGTCCCGTGGACCCGGATCGAGTGACGTGGAGCAAATTCGGCAACGATCGGCCCGAACCCACCACGCGTGTGATCCGGCGCGGTTAGTCAGCCGTAGGCTGTGGGCGACACGTTCGAACCCACAGTGTCGTGGGTGAGGGGAGCGCCTGGCCATGTCTGTCGCCGACGAGGCTGCGACGGAAACCGACTCGAATTCCGATGAGTTGGATCTGTCGCAAGGTCCCGGGTTGGCCCTCACGGGCCGCCTCGGTGCGTCCGAGGACGGGGAGATCGACGAACCGCTGCCGAACGGGGAGCGCCTGGTGGCGCAGGCCGTTGAGGTCGCGGGCAACGACCATGCGACGGCGTCGCTGGTCGGCCGATTCTGGCGGTTCGCGCCGGATGAGGAACTCGTTGGTCTTTCTCCGCAGGAGATGCATGAGGCAGCGGTTGCCCATCGCGAGCTCGCCGCGGTGCGATTGCCCGGCGAGCTGAAGCTGGCGATAACCCCGCCGTCCGGCGCGCAGTGCCACACCGTTCTGCAGATCGTCACCGACGACATGCCGTTCCTGGTCGACTCGGTGATCGCCCTGCTGACCGCCCACCAGTTGCAGGTGCACCTGATGGTGCACCCGTTGATCGTGGTGCGCCGGGCACCGCTCGGCGCGATGGCCGAGCTGGCCGCCGACGTCGAGCCGGACGACGCGATCGACGGCGACCTGGTGGAGAGCTGGATAAGGATCGAGATCGATCCGGTCCGCCGCGACGAGGCACGCGAGCAGCTGCACAACGAGATTCGCCGGGTGCTGACCGACGTGCGGGACGCGGTCGAGGACTGGCCGCGGATGCGCCAGCGGGCTCTGGTGATCGCCGACGAGCTGGCCGCGGCCCGCGGTTCCGAGGTCAAGCTGCCGGTGCCGGACAAGGACGTCACCGACTCGATCGAGCTGCTCAAGTGGCTCGCCCACGATCACTTCACGTTCCTCGGTTACCGCGAATACCGGCTCGACTCCGACGTGCTCAACGCGGTGCACGGCACCGGCCTCGGCATCCTGCGCGGCGACTCGACCCCGCGGCAGCTCTCCACGATGACCCCCGAGGCGTACACCCGGGCCCTGGAGAAACGCCTGCTGGTGATCACCAAGGCCAACTCGCGGGCCACCGTGCACCGCTCGGCCTACCTCGACTACATCGGCGTGAAGGTCTTCGACGGCCACGGCAACGTGATCGGCGAGCGCCGCTTCCTGGGCCTGTTCAGCTCCTCCGCCTACCGCACCAGCGTGCGGGAGCTGCCGGTGGTCAAGCGCAAGGTCACCGAGGTGCTGGACCGCTCGGGCCTGTCCCCGCGCGGCCACTCCGGCAAGGACCTGTTGCAGATCCTGGAGACCTACCCGCGGGACGAGCTCTTCCAGATCAAGACCGACGACCTCTACGAGGCCGTCGTCGGCGTGCTGCGCATGGCCGGCCGTCGTCAGCTGCGGCTCTTCCTGCGCCGCGACGGGTACGGCCGATTCATCAGCTGCCTCATCTACCTCCCGCGCGACCGGTTCACCACCGGTAACCGGCTGCGTATGCAGGAGATCCTGCTGCGTGAGCTGAACGGCATCGGGGTCGACTACACCACCCGGGTCACCGAGCGGATGCTGGCCCGGGTGCACTTCATCGTGCGCACCGACCCGGCCGACCCGCCCGGTCAGGTCGACCCCAACGATCTGGCCGAGATGCTGGCCGACGCCACCCGGATGTGGGACGACGACTTCTCCCTGGTGCTCGAGCGCAAGCTGGGCGAGGAATCGGCCCGCGACCTGTTCACCCGCTATTCGCACGCCTATCCCGACAGCTACAAGGACGGCCACACGCCGTACGAGGGCATGCAGGATCTGGCCAAGCTGGAGCTGCTCGAGGAACCCGGCCAGCTGGAGATGCACCTCTACCGCAAGCGGCACCTCGGCAAGAGCGGCGAGCCCGAGCCCGACGACCACGACGTCCGGTTCAAGGTCTACCGGTACGGCGAACCGATGATGCTGTCCGCCGTCCTGCCGGTGCTGCACTCGCTCGGCGCCAAGGTCGTCGACGAGCGGCCGTACGAGATCCGCCGCACCGACGGCACCGTCTACCTCTACGACTTCGGGCTGCTCCCGCCGGCCGCGCACCGCGAGCTGGCCGAGGTGCGCCCGCAGGTGGAAAATGCGTTCGCCGCGGCCTGGCGCGGTGAGGCCGAGGTCGACGGGTTCAACGAGCTGGTGCTGCGGGCCGGGCTGACCTGGCGGCAGGTGGTGGTGCTCCGGGCGTACGCGAAATATCAGCGCCAGACCGGCGGCGTCTTCTCCCAGCGCTACATCGAGTCGACCTTCATCGCCTACCCGGAGATCGCCCGCTCGATGGTGCAGCTCTTCGAGACCCGTTTCTCGCCCCGGCTGGAAGCGGGCGAGGAGGAGCGGGGCCGGCTGGCCGGCGAGATGGTCGACAAGATCACCGAGCTGCTGGACGGGGTCGACAGCCTCGACCAGGACAAGATCCTGCGTTCCTACCTGACCCTGATCCAGGCCACCCTGCGCACCAGCTTCTTCCAGCGTGGCGCGGACGGCCGGCCGAAGTCCTACGTGGCGTTCAAGCTCGACCCGCAGGCCATTCCCGACCTGCCGCAGCCCCGCCCGAAATACGAGATCTTCGTGTACTCGCCTCGGTTCGAGGGCGTGCACCTGCGCTTCGGCGCGGTCGCCCGGGGTGGCCTGCGCTGGTCGGACCGGCGTGAAGACTTCCGCACCGAGGTGCTCGGCCTGGTGAAGGCCCAGATGGTGAAAAACGCGGTGATCGTGCCGGTCGGTGCCAAGGGCGGCTTCGTCCTCAAGCAGAAACCGGGCGACCGCGACGAGGCCGTCGAGTGCTACAAGCGGTTCATCACCGCGCTGCTCGACGTCACCGACAACATCCACAACGGCAAGATCGTCCCGCCGCGCGATGTGGTCCGGCACGACCACGACGACCCCTACCTGGTGGTCGCGGCCGACAAGGGCACCGCGACGTTCAGCGACATCGCCAACGAGATCTCGGTGGCCAAGGAGTTCTGGCTGGGTGACGCGTTCGCCAGCGGCGGCTCGGCCGGCTACGACCACAAGAAGATGGGCATCACCGCGAAGGGCGCCTGGGAGTCGGTCAAGAAGCACTTCCGCGATCTGGGCACCGACACCCAGACCGAAGACTTCACGGTGGTCGGCGTCGGCGACATGAGCGGCGACGTCTTCGGCAACGGGATGCTGCTCTCCCAGCACATCCGGCTGGTGGCCGCGTTCGACCACCGGCACATCTTCCTGGACCCCAATCCGGACGCTGCGATCTCCTTCGCCGAGCGGCAGCGGCTGTTCGACCTGCCCCGATCCTCCTGGGCCGACTACTCGGCCGAGCTCATCTCGGCGGGTGGCGGCATCTATCCGCGCACGGCCAAGTCCATCCCCGTCTCGCCCGAGGTGCGGGCCGCCCTCGACCTGGGCGACGGCGTCGCGGTCAGCCCCACCGACCTGATGCGGGCCATCCTGCGGGCGCCGGTCGACCTGCTCTTCAACGGCGGCATCGGCACGTATGTGAAGGCGGTCAGCGAGACCCACGCCGACGTCGGCGACAAGACCAACGACGCGATCCGGATCAACGGGTCGCAGCTGCGGGTCCGGGTGGTCGGCGAGGGCGGAAACCTGGGCCTCACTCAGCGCGGGCGGATCGAGTTCGCCCGCACCGGCGGCCGCATCTACACCGACTTCATCGACAACACGGCCGGCGTCGACTGCTCCGACCACGAGGTCAACATCAAGATCCTGCTGGGCGCCGCGGTCACCGCCGGCGAAATGACCCTGCCCCAGCGGGACGAACTGCTGGCCACGATGACCGACGAGGTCGCCGCGCTGGTTCTGCGGGACAACTACGAGCAGGCATTCGCGCTCGGCAACGCGCGGGCGCAGGCCCACTCGCTGCTGCCGGTGCACCGGCGGATGCTCAACGACCTGGAGGAGAGCGGCCAGCTCAACCGCGAGCTGGAGGCCCTGCCGACGGACGCCGAGCTGGCCATCCGCTACGAGGCCGGCGAGGGGCTTACCGCTCCCGAGTTCGCGGTGCTCCTGGCGTACGTGAAGATCTCGCTGGAGCGTGAGGTGCTCGCCGACGAACTGGTCGACGAGGCCTGGACCAACGGCGTACTGGCCCGCTATTTCCCGACGCCGCTGCGCGAGCGCTTCGCCGGCCGGATGGCCGGCCACCGGCTACGCCGGGAGATCATCTCCACCGCGCTGGTCAACGAGGTGGTCAACCGCGGGGGTACGTCGTTCGTCTACCGGGCGATGGAGGAGAGCGGCGCGTCGGCGGCCGACGTCCTGCGGGCATATGTGGTGGTCCGCGAGGCCTACGGGCTGCCGGAGATCTGGGCCGCGGCCGAGGCACTCGACAACCAGGTGCCCACGTCCGCCCAGACGCTGGTTTTCCTGGAGTCGCGGCGCCTGCTCGACCGGGCGGTCCGCTGGCTGGTCAGCACCCGCCGCTCGCCGATCGACGTGGCCGGCGAGATCCCCAAGCTCGAGCCCGGGGTTCGGGCGCTGCTGCCCGAGTTGCAGAACGTGCTGATCGGCATCGAGCGCCGCTCGATGGACGAGCACGTGGCCACCCTGATCGACAAGGGTGTGCCGATCGACCTGGCCGAGCGGGTCACCTGGTGCAACTACGGTTTCGGCCTGCTCGACGTGCTCACCGCGAGCGCGACGTCCGGCCGGGACGCGACCGAGGTGGCCCAGGTCTACTTCGTCCTGTCCGAGCGGTTCCAGATCGACCAGCTGCTGTCGCACATCTCGAAGCTCCCGCGCGGCGACCGCTGGCAGACGCTGGCCCGGATGGCGTTGCGCTACGACCTGTACGCCGCGCTGGCCGCCCTCACGGTCGAGGTCATGGAGTCGACCCCGTCCGAGTCGCCGGCCCCCGACCGGGTGTCGCAGTGGGAGCACGTCAACGCGGCCTCGATCGCCCGGGCCTCGAACGCGATGGGCAACGTCGACGACACCCCGGCCGAGCTGGCCGCCCTGTCGGTGCTGCTCCGCCAGATCCGCACCCTGGTCAAGACCGCGGCCAGCTGAGGTGATGCCGGCCCGGTGCCCTGTGCACCGGGCCGGTTCTTTCTCAGGCGACCGGCGTCCAGTCGCGGCCGAACCAGCGGCGGATCCGCTCGGCGCCGAACGTGCTCTTGTCGGCCATCAGCTCGGGTGACGGGCCCTGCAGGCCGCCGACCGGACGCTGCCCGGCCAGGAAGGTGACCTCGACCTTCGCCATCTGGCCGGCCCCCATCTCGAGGTAGCAGACCCCTGTACCGCCGTACTCGCTGGTTGCGGTCTTGCCTTTGATCGTGTCGACGATGCGGGCGGCGGCCACCGCGGCCTGCCCCTCGGCGAAGACCCCGGCCTTCGGCGTGCCGACGCTTGTCACGTCGCCCACCGCGTACACCCCGGGGAAGGACGTCTCCAGGGTGAGCGTGTCGACCGGGATCCAGCCGTCGACGGCCAGGCCGGACTCGGCCACCACCTGCGGTGCGCGGTGCACCGGCACGCCGAGGAACAGGTCGTACGGGATCTCCTCGCCGTCACTCAGGATGGCGACCTTGCGCTCCGGGTCGAGCGACCGCACCAGCTTCTCCGGGCGCCAGGCGATGTCCCGCTCGGCGAACGCGGCCAGCACCGCCTTCGACGCGTCCGGCGACGGCGGGATCGGTGCGCCCAGCGGCATGACCAGCGAGATCTCCGAGGAGGCGCGCACCCCACGCTCGGTGAGGAACTCGTGCAGCAGCAGCGCGGTCTCGCTCGGCGCCGGCGGGCACTTGAACGGCGTCGAGGTGACCGCCACGACCACCCGGCCGCCGGTGAAGTCGTTCAGCGCGTCCCGGGTCCGGAACGCGCCCGGGACGGTGTAGAACTCGTTGCCGCCCTCCAGCAGGCCGGGCGTCGCCTCCGGGTGCAGGTCGGCACCGAGCGCCACCACCAGGATGTCCGCCTCGAAGGTGCCCGCGCTGGTCTCCACCCGCTTGGCCGCAGGGTCGATCGCGGTGATCTTCGCCTGGACGAAGCGCACCCCCGGATTGACCATGTCCGCGTACCGGTGCAGTACGTGGTCGGCGCTCACCCGGCCGAACATGACGTCCAGCTTCGAGAAGCCGAACACGAACCCCTCGCCCTTGTCGATCAGAGTCAGCTCGACCGCGTCACCGCACTCCGCGGCCACCACGGTCGCCAACTCAAGCCCGCCGAACCCAGCTCCCAGAACCACCACACGTGTTGTCACCAGCGGAGGCTAACCCGGCCGGCGCGCCCGGGGCGTCGTTCTTCCGTACCCCAGGGGGGTATAGACTCGGGTTGTGCCTCAGATGATCGAGCTGGAGATCGGCGGAATGACTTGCGCGTCGTGCGCCAGCCGTATCGAGAAGAAGCTGAACCGGCTCGACGGCGTGACCGCGACGGTGAATTACGCGACCGAGAAGGCGCGGGCCACGGTGTCGTCGTCGCTGACCGCGGCCGACCTGATCGCCGTGGTCGAGAAAACCGGATATACCGCGACTTTTGACAAACCGTCCGAACCTCGCGACGGTCTCCGGGACCGGCTCCTGATCTCCGCCGTCCTCAGCGTCCCGGTGATCGTGCTGGCGATGGTCCCGGCCTGGCAGTTCGACTACTGGCAGTGGCTGTCGCTGGTGCTGGCCGCTCCCGTCGTGGTCTACGGCGGCTGGCCGTTCCACCGGGCGGCGTTCGTCAACCTGCGGCACGGCGCCGCCACCATGGACACGCTGGTCTCGCTCGGCACCCTCGCCGCATTCGGCTGGTCGCTGTGGGCGCTGTTCCTCGGCGACGCCGGGATGCCCGGCATGACGCATCCGTTCTCCCTCACCGCGAGCGACGGCGACGCCATCTACCTCGAGGCCGCCGCCGGCGTGACCACGTTCCTGCTGGCCGGGCGCTATCTGGAGGCGCGGGCGAAACGCCGCGCCGGCGACGCCCTGCGGGCGTTGCTCGAACTCGGCGCGAAGACGGTCACGGTGCTGCGGAACGGCACCGAGCGGGAGATCCCGGCGGCCGACCTGCGGGTCGGAGACCATTTCCTGGTACGGCCGGGCGAGAAGGTCGCCACCGACGGCGTGGTGCTCGACGGTGCCTCGGCGCTCGACCTGAGCCTGCTGACCGGCGAGTCGGTACCGGTCGAGGTGCGCCCCGGCGACCCGGTGACCGGCGCGACCATCAACGCCGGCGGCCGCCTGGTGGTGCGCGCGACCAAGGTCGGCGCCGACACCCAGCTCGCCCAGATGGCCCGCCTGGTCGAGGACGCTCAGAACGGCAAGGCGGCCGTGCAGCGCCTGGCCGACCGGATCTCGGCCGTGTTCGTCCCCGTGGTGATCGTGCTGGCCATCGGCACCCTCGGCTTCTGGCTGGGCACCGGCCGCGGGCCGACCGCCGCGTTCACGGCTGCGGTAGCCGTACTGATCATCGCCTGCCCTTGCGCCCTTGGCCTGGCCACCCCGACCGCGCTGCTGGTCGGCACCGGCCGCGGCGCCCAGCTGGGCATCCTGATCCGCGGCGTCGAAGCCCTGGAATCCACCCGCCGGGTCGACACGATCATCCTCGACAAGACCGGCACGGTGACCACCGGCCGGATGTCGGTGGCCGCGGTCGTTCCCGCCCCCGGCGTTCCCGAGGGCGACGTGCTCCGGCTGGCCGGCGCGGTCGAGGCGGCGAGCGAGCACCCGCTGGGCCGCGCGATCACGGCGGCGGCTCGCGAACGCGGCCCGCTGCCGCCGGCGACGGACTTCCACGCCACCGCCGGGGTGGGCATCCAGGGTCGGGTCGACGGCACCTTGGTCGAGATCAGCGCCGGCACGCCGCCGTCCGCCGTTTTATCCACCGCCGACTCGCCGACCGTTCGCCTGTCGGATGCCGATCTGCCGACGGTCCGCTTGCCGCGGCCTGTCGGCCTGACGGCCGCGACGTGGGTCGAGGTCCGGGTGGACGGCGCGGCCCAGGGTTGGATCGCACTGACCGATGCCGTACGCCCCACCAGCGCCGCCGCCATCTCGGCCCTGCGACGCCTGGGCCTGGAACCGATGCTGGTAACCGGCGATGCCGAGCCGGTCGCCCAGGCGGTCGCCGCCGAGGTGGGCATCGACCAGGTCTTCGCGGGCGTACTCCCGTCCGGCAAGGTCGACGTGGTCAAGAGTCTGCAGGCCAAGGGCCGCTCGGTGGCCATGGTCGGCGACGGCGTGAACGACGCGGCCGCCCTGGCCCAGTCCGACCTGGGCCTGGCGATGGGCGCCGGCACCGACGTGGCCATCCAGGCCTCCGACCTGACCCTGGTCCGAGACGACCTGACCGCCGCGGTGGACGCCGTCCGACTCTCGCGGCGCACCCTGGCCATCATCCGCGGCAACCTGTTCTGGGCCTTCGCCTACAACGTGGCGGCCCTGCCGCTGGCCGCCGCCGGCCTGCTGAACCCGATGATCGCCGGCGCCACCATGGCCTTCAGCTCCATCTTCGTAGTCCTCAACAGCCTCCGGCTACGCCGCTTCGCCCCGCACTGATCCGCCCGCCATCGAACCCGTCCGGCCCCACTGTCGTGTGTAGGTAGCAGGGGTAGGACGCGATTGCCTCAATCGATACGATGGGGAGTCGCGGTTCGTGATCGGGGAGGAATCGTGCCGGACGGAGTCCAGATAGACACCGACGGAGTCAACGACTTCGGCCGGGGCATGCAGCAACAGACCACCGACGGCTTCGCCGACATCGCAGGCCGAGGCGCCGACCTCCACCGTCAGGGCGTCGGTTTCGGCTCCCGTATGACCCCAAGCGACGTGGTGACCGAGGCAAAGGTCCGCTACGCCGAAGCGCTGGCACACGCCGAGGCCAACCTGCGCGCCTACCAGCAGGCCGCCGGCATCCTGGCCGACGTCGCGGAACAGATCGCCCGCCAGTTCGCCTCCGCCGACCTGAACTCCGCCCAGGCCCAGCAGCAGGTGCAGCACCTGATCCACTCTGCGATGGTGGCCGCGAATCGCGCTCTCGGTAGCGGCAAGGACGGAGTTGTCTGATGGCCGGGACGACGAACTGGGATTCCTACAACTTGCCGGCGATCTGGGCGATGTTGGCGCCGGACAATGTGTGCACAGGGTCGGATCGGGTGAATGCCTGGGACTCGCTTGCCACTGCAGTCAGCGAGCAGCGAAAGCGGTTGCTCAGCGCCGGTCAGGAATTGGCCGGCGCGTGGCCGCCGGAGCAGAATGCCTCGGCCAAGATCTTCCTGACCCAGATAGATACGCTGCTCGACTCGATGCAAGAAACGATGACGTCCGCGGAGAACACACACGCAGGTCTGCGTGGGGTTATGGCGGCGATTAGCACTGCGCAGGCCGACGTCCGGGGGTGGGCGGCGGACCGGGAGGCGGTCAGCGGCGACCTCATGCCGCGGTTCATCGATCACGCTGAGGACGAATACGACGTCAAGGCACAGCAGGCAATGCGTGAGATGGAAGCCGCGATCGCTGATCACAGTAAGCAGATCCAGGCACCGGCGCTGTACCAAATGAAAGGGGCCGAGGACGACCCCGGCGCCGTGGTACTAGATCCCAGCGGGGGCTCGTCGGTTGGTGGTTCTGGTTCCGGGGCGATCGTGCGGGCTGCGCCGGTGCCGGTCACGGTGCCGCACGATCCGGTGCTTCCGGATCCGGTTGTTGCCGGTCCAGGCGCGGGCGGGCCCGAGGCAGGATCGGGAAGCGACCCGTCGCTGGGTGTCGGCCCAGGTCTGAGTGGCGTCTTCGCCCCGCAGGCCACCCCGGCTCTCACCGGCCCGACTGCCGCGCTGGGATTGCCGACCGGATCGGGACTGGGCGGCGGCGGTTTTCCCGGTGTTCCCACGGGACTGGGACTAGCTCCTGGTAGCGGCCTCGGCGCTGGTGGTGGGCTCGGTCTCGGTGTGCCGGGAATCGGTGGTGGACGGACTGCGCCGAGTGCCCGGCGGGCGGTGTCGATGCGTCGCGGCCTGCCGTCGGGCGCTGTGCTCGGCGAAGGCGGGCTGGGAGGTGGCCGCGGCGCCGGTACCGGCGGGCAGATGCCGCTCAACGGCCAGCCCGGCCGACGTGGTCAGCGCGGCGAAAATGACGAATCGCTGATCGGCGGAGAGGCCGACGAGCAGTGGGGGACCGCAGAGGGTGTGGCACCGGTGATCACCCCGGACACCACCAAGGTGCGGCACGACCCGGGCCCGGGAGTTCTGGGTTTCAACCGATGATCGGGCGTGTGCTGGCCGGTGCTGCGGCAACTCTCACGATGGTGGTGGTGCCCGCAGCGCCTGCCTTGGCCGACACGACTCGTGATCAGCAGTGGTATTTGACGGATCTGAAGATCGCCGACGCTCACAAAATCAGCCGTGGCGAAGGTGTAATCGTCGCAGTGATCGATTCCGGCGCCGATCCAGATCATCCCGACCTCGCTGGTGCTTTACTCCCCGGCCTCGACACCGCAGACAGCAATTTGGCTGGCCGTGAAGGCACCGAAGACCTGGACGGGCACGGCACAGCCATGTCCGGGCTCATCGCCGGGCGGGGTCACGGGTCGGGAGACGGTGTGCTGGGCATCGCTCCGGCGGCCAAGATCCTTCCGATTGCGGCGGGGGCCGACGGATACTCCTCGACCGGCTTCATGACCAAGGCGATCGACTTCGCGATCGACAAGCATGCCGGCGTGATCAACATGTCCTTCGCCACAGGTGATGACGGTGTAATGCAAGCGGCGATTCGTAAGGCTCAGGCGGCCGACATCGTGCTGGTCGCATCAGCCGGTAACGACAACGACATCAGCAATCTGGTCGACAAATACCCGGCCAAGTACCCAGAGGTGCTGGCGGTCGGCGCATATGGCAAGGACCGGAAGATCGCGTCGATCTCTGTTACCGGCCCATACATCGGTCTCTCCGCGCCCGGCGATCAAATCATCAGCACCGACATCGGTGCCACTGGCTACAAGATCGCCAGAGGTACCAGTGACGCGTCCGCGATTGTCAGTGGTGCTGCGGCCCTGCTGCGGGCCAAATATCCGGATTTGAGTGCGGCTGAGGTTGTTCATCGACTTACCGCTACTGCGGATGACGCCGGGCCCGCTGGCCGGGACGACACCTACGGCTACGGGCTGCTGAACGTCGTCAAAGCGCTGACCGCCGACGTAGCTCCGCTGCCGTCGGCGGCGCCATCCGGTAGTGCGGTGCAGGACGCCCCGGGGGACACGGCGGCGTCCGACGATTTGCCGAAGGCGGTCAACGTGCTGGTGCCGGCGCTGATCGTCGCCGGGCTGGTGGTGCTCGCGGGTGTCTTCGTCGCCGTTCTGATGATGCGGCGGCGACGGTCGGGCTGAGGCTGTGACAGCGTGAGCCGGCCACGGCGCGGCTGCTCCCGAAGTCGCGCTGCGGCCGGCTCACAGTTGCTGTCGCGAGCGCTCGGTCTGGTCCCGTTAGTCCGAGTTCTTGCGACGTCCCCAGATCCACCTGCGAACATCACGCTACGTTCCGACTTGGTCGGGTTGGAAGCGCTCTGTGCGCAAAATGGCCGTTCGGCCAAGCCAACATAGGCGACAGATCCGGAAATCATCGGACACTAAACCACATATTGCCGTACGGGATGACTCAGCGTGAGCAAACGTCCTGGCTACCCACGGTGATCAATCGTCTCGGCGGACGGTTTCGATCAGGCCCAGCACCTGGCGCAGGGCGGGGCGCAGCACCCGCAGCCGGGACAGGCCGACCAGGCGGTCGATCAGCGGGACCGTGCCGTCGATGAGCTTGCGGGTGCGGCGCTGGCCGGGCGACTTGTCGTACACCCAGAACAGGATCACGCCCATCCAACCGAGCCACAGCAGCTCCGGCAGCTCCTTGCGCAGCTCGGGGTCGAGCTTGGCCGACGAGCCCTCGATCACGTCCCGGAAGATCGCGATCGACGCGTCCCGGGCCGGCGACGACTCCCGGGAAAAGGGGCTCAGCGGCGACGAGGGCTCGGCCGCGCTCTTGAAAAACGTCCCGGCGAACGAGTGGTACGGCTCGTTGACGTCGATGCCGGCATGCATCACCCCGCGCAGCCGGGCCGCGAACTCGGTCGAGGTGGCCAGCACCTCGGTCGACGCGGTCCGGTGCTCGGTCTGGTTGCGGTCGTAGAACCCCTGGATCAGGTGTTCCTTGGAGTCGAAGTAGTAATAGGCGTTCCCGACCGCGACCCCGGCCTCCTTGGCGATGGCCCGCATGGTGGTTTCGCCATAACCCCGCTCGCGGAACAGCCGCAGCGCCGTCTCCAAGATCAGCTGCCGGGTCTGCTCACCCCGGGCCCGCCGCGCGGGGCCAGGGGAGCCGTGGTCAGCGGCAGCGGTCGTCACATTGGTCACCGTAGTCCGTGCTGGGGGAGCGGGTCTGCTCGCGTACGGCCGAAGCGGCCGCGATGAAACGCCGGGCCGCCGGCAGCAGTCGCGGCGAGGAGAATCGCTCGGCCGTGGCTCGATATCCGTCGAGCGCCCACAGGCAGGCGAGCCAGGCGGCGTCGCCGACGTAGTAGGCGCCGTCGTCGGCGATCACCGTGAGATCACGCAACGTAGCCGAATGATCGAGTCCGGGAAAGCGCTCTCGCGCTTCCGGTGACCCGGCCGGGACGAAGCTGAGCGGTACGAGCTGGGCCCGGCTCGCGAGCCAGCGCCGCGCGGTCCGGCAGATCGGGCACCCCTCGTCGAACAGCACGGTGAAGGACCCGACCCGGCCGGCCCCGTGTCCGGCCGGGTCGGTGTCCATCGCCCGCGAGATCATGCGCGGGCCGGCGGGGCCTGCGGCGGCATCGGCATCTGCGGGTGGATGGGCAGCCGGCCGGTGGGCGGCAGCGGCGGCCGCACCTGCTGCTGGCGGAGGCGTCCGCGGCGGTAGCGGTTCAGGAAGAAGACGTTGCAGAAGTGCAGGACGCCGAGCACCAGCAGCACCAGGCCGATCTTCATGGAGAGCGTTTCCAGCGCCTCGCTGGTGTCGTCGATCTGCGCGCCGGAGCGCATCGCGAACGTCACGTAGCCGAGGTTGAGCAGGTAGAAGCCCATCACCAGCAGCTGGTTGACGGCCTTGGCCAGCTTCTCGTCGGCGAAGACGTCGGCGAGAAAGACCAGCCCGTTGCGAGACAGCGTGGTCGCCACCCACACGGTCAGCCCCACGCTGACCAGGAGATAGACCAGGTACATCCAGACCTTCGGATCCATCGGATCGCCTTTCTCGAACGTGTTCAACTTTCAGGCACAGACTACGGCCTCTACTTGAACGCGTTCAAGAGATGTGACGTGAGAGTCAGGCGAGCCCGAGGACCTCGGCGGCGGCCCGGCCGTTGGCCCAGCTCGCACCGTGGGTGGTGACGAACGCCCGGCCGTTCGCCGGCCGCCACGACGAGGGCCAGCCCATCTCGAGGACCACCGGCGCCGGGAGGGCTTCGATCAACCCGCGGTCGGCGGAAGACTGGTGTACGCGCTGCCCGACCACGATGATCGGCCGCCGGCCGGCCCGCGCGACCAGGTCGTCGGCGGAGGCCGCGGCGGCGACGACCGCGACGTGCTCGATGCCGTCGAGGTGAGGCGCCAACCCCCAGGGCACTCGCCCGGTCACCATCGATTGCGCTCCGACCAACTGCACCACCAGCGGCGATCCAAGATCTTCCAGCGATCCTTCGACCCGCACGGCCCGCCGTGCGGCGACCAGACCCAGACTTTGGTCACGCTGAGTGCCGGAGGCCGCGCTTGAAGACGCCAATTCGCCCGTACGGGTAACCGCTCTCTCGAGATCGCCCAGCGCGAGCCGCCCGTCCTGCGTGCCCACCGCGATCTCCGCGGCCACCGCCTCGACCAGCGCCGCGTCCACCCGGGAGCCCAGACACAGCAGGTCCGCGCCCGCCGCGAGAGCTCGCACCGCCGCCCGCGGAACCCCGCCGGCGGCCGCCGCGGCGCCGGTCATCTCCAGCGCGTCGGTGACGATGACCCGATCGAAGCCGAGCTCGTGCCGCAGCAGAGAGAGCGCTCCACGGCTGAACGTCGCCGGATCGTTCCCGGTCAGCGCGGGCACCCGGATGTGGGCCGTCATCACCGCCCGCGCGCCGGCCGCGATCGCCGCCGCGAACGGCGGCAGATCCCGTTCCCGCAGCACCGAGACGGGTACGTCGACCGTGGGCAGCTCGAGGTGCGAGTCGGTGACGGTGGCGCCGTGCCCGGGGAAGTGCTTGGCGCAGGCCGACACCCCGGCCTCCTGCAGGCCGGTCACGGCCGCGGCCGCGTGCCGGGTCACCAGCGCGGTCGACGCCCCGAACGACCGCGTCCCGATGACCGGGTTGGCGTCCGCGGTGTTGACGTCCACGACCGGCGCCAGGTCGAGGGTCACTCCGGTCGCGGCCAGGTCGGCCCCGACCGCCGTGTACACCGCCCGGGTGAGTTCCGGGTCGTCGACCACGCCGAGAGCCGCGTTCCCCGGGTAGGGACTGCCGGTCCGGTGCGCGAGCCGGGTGACGTCCCCGCCCTCTTCGTCGGTCGCGACGATGACGTCGGCCCGCCCGGCCCGGAGCGCGGCGGTCAGCCCGGCGAGTTGTTCCGGCGAGTCGACGTTCCGACCGAAGAGCGTGAATCCGGCCAGGCCATCGGCGAGTAACGACATCGCCCACGGCGGCGCGACCTGCCCCGGAAGCGCGCCGAGGAGGGTGCCGAGAGCGAGCCGGCGAAGCCCGTGATCGATGACCATGCTGTCCTTCCGGTGATTCAAGGCTGGCTGATCGGCCCCGCGAGCTGCCATGATCGCTCCGAGTCGATGACGTGTGCACTGCGGACGACTACGATCTCGACCGTTACGCTGCGGCTACGACGTCGGGGGCTCGGTAAGCCAATGGAAAACAATATTTAATTACTAGGGGACGTAGTTATGGCCGCCACCCGCCTTCCGGGCACACCCCGGCTGCTGCGCGCACTCAACGACCGCGCGGCGCTGGAGCTACTGCTCGACCGAGGCCCGTTGACCCGCGCCCAGCTCGGCGAGATGACCGGGCTCAGCAAGGTCACCGCTTCGCAGTTGGTGGAGCGGCTCGAGCAGCGTGGTCTCGTGCGCCGGGTCGGCGAGCAGGCCGGCGGCCGGGGCCCCAACGCCCAGCTCTACGCCGTCACCCCGGGCAGCGCCCACGTGATCGGCGTCGACGTCGGCCCGGAACGGGTCATGGCCGCCTGCGCCGACATCACCGGCACCATCGTCAGCCGGGTCGAGCAGTCCACCAAGGACACCGACGACCCGGTCGGGGTCGTGCACAACGCGGTGCTGCAGGCCGCCACCGAGGCCGGCACCGACATGAGCTCGGTCCGCCGGGTCGTGCTCGGCACCCCCGGCCTGGTCGACCCGGTCAGCGGCGAGATCTCGTTCGCCTGGGACCTGCCCCGCTGGCACCGCGGCCTCCTCGACGACCTGCGCCGCGACCTGAGCACCCCGGTGGTCTTCGGCAACGACGTCAACCTCGCCGCGATCGCCGAGCAGAGCACCGGCGCGGCCAAGGGCCATCGCGACTTCGTACTGATCTGGATCGGTCGTGGGGTGGGTCTGGCCAGCGTCATCGACGGCCGCCTGCACCAGGGCTCGACCGGCGCGGCCGGCGAGATCGGCTACCTCCCGGTGGCCGGCGCCGAGGTGCCGCGGCACCAGTCGAAGCGGGCGCAGAAGGGTGGCGTGCGCGGCGCGTTCCAGAGCATCGCCGGCGCCGACGCGGTCCGGGCGATCGGCAAGAAGTACGGCTTCCGCGGCAACGAGGCATCCGACGTGATCCGGTCCGCGGTCGAGGCGGGCGAGGCCGGCGACCAGGTCCTCGACGAGCTGGCCGAAAAACTCGCCCTTGGCGTGGCCGCCACCTGCGTGGTGCTGGACCCGCCGCTGGTCGTGCTGGCCGGCGAGGTGAGCCAGGCCGGCGGCCCCGGGCTGGCCGAGCGGGTCGAACGCGAAGTGGCGGCGATCACCCTGGTCACCCCCAAGGTCGTGATCACCGGGGTGGAGTCCGAGCCGGTCCTGCACGGAGCACTGCACACCGCTCTGGACGCCGTACGCGATGAGGTGTTCGGGTCGACGACCGCGTGAGCGACGCGGGAAGCGCGTGGAAGGATGAACGCGTGCTCGAACCTGCCGTGCGTATCCCGCCTCACGACGACACCGTTCTCGCGTTCGATCGGGTAAGCGTCATCCGGAGTGGCAATTTCCTGGTCCGGAGCCTGTCCTGGCAGGTCGAGCTGGACGAGCGGTGGGTGATCCTGGGCCCCAACGGCGCCGGTAAGACGACGCTGCTCAACCTGGCGACGGCCCGCCTGCACCCGTCCCGCGGCACGGCGTACGTGTTGGGCGAACGCCTCGGCCGGACGGATGTGAACGAGCTCCGCATGCGGATCGGCCTGTCCACCGGCCAGTTCGGCGAGCGCATCCCGGCCGACGAGCGGGTGCTCGACGTGGTCGTCACGGCGGCCTGGTCGGTGGTGGGTCGCTGGCGGGAGAGCTACGACCCGCAGGACGAGGGCCGCGCCCGTCAGCTGCTCGGCCAGTTCGGCATGGGTTCGCTGATCGACCGGGAGTTCGGCACGTTGTCCGAGGGCGAGCGCAAGCGCACCCTGATCGCCCGCGCGCTGATGACCGACCCCGAGCTGATGCTGCTCGACGAGCCGACCGCCGGCCTCGATCTGGGCGGCCGGGAAGACCTCATCGCCCGGCTCACCGAGCTGGCCCTCGACCCGGATTCGCCGGCCATGGTGCTGGTCACCCACCACGTCGAGGAGATCCCGCCCGGCTTCACCCACGGCCTGCTGCTGCGCGAGGGCACGATCGTGGCCGCCGGCGTGCTCGGCGAGGTGATGACCGCCGACAACCTGTCCAAGACCTTCGGTCTCCCGCTGGTGGTCGAGCGTTTCGGCGACCGGTACGCAGCGAGGGCGGCATGATCGCCTGCACCGAGCGGCACTTCCGTGAGATGCGCGCTCAGGCCGCAGGCGAGGGCCAGAAGAGCATGCCTGAGGCGGGGAGAGCATGACCACCCGGGCGGCGCCGCGGATCGTGGTGGCCGGCAGCGCCAACATGGACCTGGTCGGCCTGGCCGAGCGGCTGCCGCTGCCGGGCGAGACGGTGCTCGGCGACGACTTCGTGATGATGCCCGGCGGCAAGGGCGCCAACCAGGCGATCGCCGCGGCCCGGGCCGGCGGCCAGTCGGTCTTCTTGGGCGCGATCGGCTCGGATTCGTTCGGCGTGACGCTCAATGCCCGGCTGAACGCGGCCGGCGTCGACGTCCGGCACGTGCGCACCAGCTACGGCGCCTCCGGCGTCGCGGTGATCATGGTGGACCACGCCGGCGAAAACTCGATCCTGGTCTCACCCGGCGCCAACAGCACGTTCACCGACCTCACCGAAGACGAGGCTCGGGTCATCGCGAGCGGCGACGTGCTGCTCTGCCAGCAGGAGATCCCGGTGGAGACGGTCACCGCGGCCTGCCGGGCGGCCCGCTACGGCGACACTCGCACCATCCTGAACGCGGCCCCGGCCCGAGAGCTGCCGATCGAGCTGCTCGAGTTGGTCGACCTGCTGGTGGTCAACGAGCTCGAGGCGCAGACCATCACCGGCTCGGCGACACCCGACATGGCCGCCCTGCTGGCTCTGGTCCCGCGGGTGGTGCTGACGCTGGGCGGCGCCGGCGCCCGCTACGCCGAGCGCGACGGCCGAGACGAGACCGTGCCGGCTTTCCCGGTGGAGGCCACCGACACCACCGCGGCCGGCGACGCCTTCACCGGCGCGCTGGCCGTGGCCTGGGGCGAGGGCCGAGACCTGCTGGAGGCGGTGCGCTGGGCAAACGCCGCCGGCGCCGCCTGCGTCCGCAAACTGGGCGCCTCAAACGCCCTACCCACCCGAGCCGAGATCGACGAGATGATCACCGGCTAGCTGTCTTGGCGCCACGGTACCGCCATGCGGTAAAGTTTCTCCCGAAAGCTCTGGGCGCCGCTCAACGATGCCACCAGAGTTCTGTTTACCTTTCGAATGGCGTTCGCCGGGCCTCCGGTGGGCGCCATTCCCTTTTCCCGCGCCAGCAAGATCCTCAATCGGAGGGGCAGATCTTTGTCCGGCTTACCAACGGCGGTCCTGCTGGAGGAGCGGCTGTCACCGGAGCGATTCAGCGGTTACCGGGCGGCCGTAGGCGGCGATCTGGCGGCGGCAGTCGAGCTGTACGACTGGAACGCCAGGATGGGTGCGACTTTTTGGAGCACCCTCGGGCACGTCGAGGTGCTGGTGCGCAACGCCATGCACCAACGGCTGGCCGCCTGGTCCGGCCAGAGGTACGGCGAACCACGGTGGTACCTCGACCCCGGCAACGTGCTCACCCCGAAGACGCTGCAGGCGATCAGGGCAGCGCGTGACAACGCGACGAGGAACCGCCGGCCGGAGACGCCGGGCCGGGTGATCGCGGAGTTGTCGTTCGGTTTCTGGAGATTCCTGCTGATCTCCTCGTACGACCGATCGCTGTGGAAACCGTGCCTCAGCCAGATCTGGACCGGCCAGAGTCGTCGCCAGAGCGTGTACGACGTGTTCGACCGCCTGAACGATCTCCGGAACCGGATTGCCCACCACGAGCCGGTCTACAACCGGCCGATCGCGGCGCTGCATGCTGATGCGTTGAGGCTGGCCGAATGGACCTGTCCCGCGACCGCGAAATGGATCGAGTCCCGATGCGGAGTGCTCGGTGTATTGCGGACGCGACCTTGGACGGGCCGCCCTTAGGTCTGGCGGGCGGTGGCTACGAAGCGGCTTACTTCGGAGCGTAGGACTTCGGCCAGCTGGCTCAGGCCGTCCAGGTCGTGGCCGCCGTCTACGGCGGCGGCGATGCCGTTGGTCAGGCCGCTCATCTCGCGGACGCTCTCGGTGACCGCCTCCAGGACGTGCACCGCGTCCGCGGCCACCTCCTGGACCCGGTTGACCTGGCCCATGATCTCGCTGCTCGAACCGCTGGTCTCGTCGGCCAGTGTCTTGACCTCGCCGGCCACCACGCTGAAGCCGAGTCCGGCCTGGCCGGCCCGGGCGGCCTCGATGGTGGCGTTCAGCGCCAGTAACCGGGTCTGCTTGGCCACCTGGTTGATCAGGTCGACGGCGGTGAGGATCTGGTCGGCCGCGGTGCGCAGTGAATGCACGGTCTCCAGGCCGCGTTCGGCCTCGGTGACCGCGGCCCGGGCGAAGTCGGCCAGCCCGTTGGCCGAGGCGCCCATCTCGGTGGCGGCCGTGGCCACCTGCTCGGAGACCCGCAGCACCGCGTGTTCCAGCTCGTCGGCGAGGGCGACCCGGGCGGCGGTGGCGTCGGCCAGCCGTTCCGAGCTGCGGAACATCTCGGCGATCGAGGCGGAGATCTGCTCGGCCGCGCTGCGGAACGCACCGCGCATGCCGGGGGTGAGGAAACGCCGGTGAAAGCGGCCTTCCGCGGCGGCGGCTGAGGCGGCCCCGGCCTCCCGGACGAACGCGTCGGAGACGTCGAGCAGGTCGTTGAGGGCGTTGCGGCACTCGACCGCGGCATTGGTCTCGCCGATGGTGGTCAGCCGGGCCTCGAGGTCGCCGGCCGCCGCGCGGCGGCACACGCCGGCGATCGCCAGCATCACCTCGTCGCTCACCGGCCGATCCTGTTCGTGATGGTCCAGACGAACTCGTCGTACGTCTGGCCGTCCAGCTCTTCCTGCAGCTGCTTCCAGCCGGAGTCGACGGCCGCGCCCTTGGTCGGGCGACCGCGTTCGGTGTGCAGGATCCGGTCGTAGACCTGCTTGACCGCGAGCACCGACTCGGGGTCCGGGCGGCGCCGGTTGGAGTGGTAACCGACAAGCTTCCCGGCGCGGTCGAAGGACGGCGTGACATGCGCGAACACCCAGTAGTGGGCGCCGTCGAGGGCCAGGTTCAGCACGTACGCGAAGATCTCCTCGCGCCGGCCGAGGGTGTCCCAGAGCAGCTTGAACACCGCCCGCGGCATGTCCGGGTGCCGAATCAGATTGTGCGGCTGCCCGAGCGCTTCCTCCTCGGTGCAGGCCGAGAGGCGCAGGAAGACGTCGTTCGCGTAGGTGAGCACCCCACGCGGGTCGGTCTTGGTCACGATGATCTCGTCCGCGCCGAACGTGCGCTCTACCCCGGTGGGAAGGGTCCGGATTCCTCGCATAATCCTTTGATGGTCCTAAATCGGACCACACGGTGCAGGCCGAACGCCGGAATCAGCGAGCGACCCGCCGGGCCCAGGCGATCAGCGGCAGTTGCAGCGGCAACCGGCTGTAGGCGATGGCCCGCTTGGCCGGCGTCGCGTGCCGCCAGTCGACCGCCATCTTGACGTTGGCCGGGAACACCCCGACGAACAGGGCGGCGGCGGCGAGGCCGCCAAGCTTGCGGGTGCGGGGGACCACGATCGCGGCCGCGATGGCCAGTTCGGCGGCACCACTCGCGTACGTCCAGATGCGCCGGGAGCCGGGCAGCGAGCGGGGCACGATCGAGTCGAACGGCCGCGGCACGAGAAAGTGCAGGGTGCCCGAGGTGGCCAGCAGTCCAGCCAGCCCGATCGCCTGTTTGTCCATGGCCCGGAGCGTACCCGAAGTTACCGGCGAGTAGCAGGCTGCGGCTCGAGTGCCCGTTGCAGCGCCCGGTAGATCCGGCCGAACCGGGAGGCGTCCCCGGTGTGCAGCAGCCGCACGTCGCCGGCCGGCGTGCGGGCCCAGATCTCCAGTTCCCGGCTGCCCCGGTCGTAGGAGCGGTCCACGTGCTCGAGCAGCATGTCGGCGAGCGGGGCGGCGGCCAGCCCGACCAGGATGCCGCCGCCGATCAGGCCGACGGTCACCGAGGTGGACGCGTCGATCACCAGGGCCACCCCGACCCCGAGCGCACCCACCACGATCGGCAGCAGCATGGCCAGGCCGAGCGCACCCCGCCCGGCGATCGTCGTCCAGGACCGGCGCCCGCGGCGATGCCACACCTGGCGCAGCTCGCGCAGGGCGAACTCGCGCCCATCCATGCGCACGCCGGTCGACGTGATGACGACTTCCTGGTCCCGGTAGTAGGTGTCCATTCACTCTCCGTACCCGTCGTAGTCTCTTCCTTAACCAACACTCAGGAGGCGTGTTTCGTGGGCGAGTTCGTGAAGCTGGAGATCAGCGACGGCATCGGCACCATCCGTCTGGACCGGCCCCCGATGAATCCTCTCAACACCCAAGTGCAGGAAGAGCTGCGCGAGGCGGCGAATTCCGCCGCCGGCTCCGATGTGGTCAAGGCAATTGTGGTGTACGGCGGGGAGAAAGTCTTCGCCGCCGGAGCCGACATCACCGAGTTCACCACGCAGACCTACCAGGACATGACCGTCCGGGCCGGTGCACTGTCCGGGGCGTTCGATGCCGTGGCCCGGATCCCCAAGCCGGTCGTCGCCGCGATCACCGGTTACGCCCTCGGCGGCGGCTGTGAACTGGCCCTGGCCTGCGACTGGCGAGTGGTGGCCGACGACGCGAAGCTCGGCCAGCCGGAGATCCGGCTGGGCCTGATCCCGGGCGCCGGCGGCACTCAGCGACTGGCCCGCCTGGTCGGCCCGGCCAAGGCGAAGGACCTGATCTTCTCCGGCCGGATGGTGGACGCCGAGGAGGCGCTCCGGATCGGCCTGGCCGACCGGGTGGTCCCGGCCGGCGAGGTCTATCAAGCCGCGATCGAGCTGGTCAAACCGTTCGTCAAGGGCCCGTCCCTGGCGCTGCGCGCGGCCAAGCAGGCGATCGACGCCGGCCTGAACATGGATCTGGCCTCCGGCCTGGCCCTGGAGTCGCAACTTTTCGCGTCGCTTTTCGCCACCGATGACCGGGTCGAGGGCACCTCCGCGTTCGTCGCGAAGCGTAAGCCCACATTTACGGGGCGCTGATGCTCGCTTCCATCGATCAGGTGCCATAAAGTCCCTCGGGTGGAACCGGTTCCGACCACGCGCACGGTGCGCCGCACCGTGCGCGTGGCGGTTGCCCTGGTGATCGGCCAGGCACTGCTCTGCGCGCTGATCGGCTATCTCACCCTGGGCCGGTCCAGCGGCCCGGCCGAGCAGATGGCCGAACCGCCGCTCGCCCCGCCGCCGGCCACCACCGCCGCGCCGTCGGTTTCGGCCGACGCCGAGGCCAGGGCCACCACGTTGTCGGCGACCGCCACCACCCGATCCGCGCGTCCGGACCGCGACGTGGCTACCACCAGAGGTAAGGCCGTCCCCGGCAAGACGCCGGCGACCGCCGTCGCCCCGGAACCCCCGCCGGACCCGCTGGTGGTGTTCCCGACGCCGACCACCACGGCCAGCCCGTCCACCGCCGTCGCCACCACCGCCCCGCCGGGCCTGGTGCCGCCGGAGCCGCCGGCCACCACGGTGAGTCCGGCTGTGCAGGTGCCGGTCACCGTCGGTGACCCGTGCGCGCCGGAAGGGGCGTTCGGCCGAACCTCGGACGACACGCTGGTTCGCTGTGTGCGCACGTGGCATCACCGGTTGCGCTGGAAGATCGTCTAGAAGCGGCTACCCCCTAGACTCACCGCATGGCCAACGACCCTGGGGGCCCGAAGCGGCACGCCCTCGGCGTGGACTTCGGCACGTCGAACACCGTCGCGGTGGCACGCTGGCCCGACGGTCGCGCCCGCCCGATCCTGGTCGACGGCTCACCGCTGCTGCCCTCGGCCGTCTACGCCGAGCCCGGCGGCCAGCTCAACGTGGGCCGCGACGCCGTGCACAGCGCCCGCCTCGACCCGGCCCGCTTCGAGCCCAACCCGAAGCGGCGCATCGACGACGGCACGGTGCTGCTCGGCGACCAGGAGTTCCCGATCGTCGACCTGATCTCGGCGGTGCTGGCCCGGGTCGCCGAGGAGTGGCACCGCGCGGTCGGCCCGGTCCTGCCCGACGTCACCCTGACCTGCCCGGCCACCTGGGGCGCGGCCCGCCGCACGCTGCTCGCCGAGGCGGCCGCCCGAGCCGGTCTCGAGCGCCCCCGGCTGGTCGCCGAGCCGGTCGCCGCCGCCACCTACTTCGCCGAGGTGCTCGGCCGGGACGTGCCGATCGGCTCGGTCGTGGTGGTGCACGACTTCGGGGCCGGCACGTTCGACGCCAGCGTGGTGGCCCGCACCGCCTCCGGCTTCGAGGTGCTGGCGGTCGACGGCCGCGACGACATCGGCGGCCTGGACATCGACGCCGCCATCGTCGAGCACCTGCGCACCGACGAGTGGCAGCGGATCCTGGAGCCGACCACGATCGAGGAGCGCCGCGCCCGCCGGCAGCTGTGGGACGACGTGCGGATCGCCAAGGAGCGGCTGTCCCGCGCTCAGTCCGCCGACTTCGTGGTGCCGCTGCTCGACACCGAGGTCCACCTCACCCGCGACGAGCTGGAGAAACTCGCCCGCCCGGTGCTCGACCAGACGGTCCGCATCACCCAGGGGCTGCTCCGCTGGGCCGACCTGCCCGAGGGCCGGCTGGCCGGGGTGTTCCTGGTCGGCGGGGCCAGCCGGATTCCGCTGGTCGCGACGCTGCTGCACCGCGAGCTCGGCGAGGCGCCGGTGGTCATCGAACAGCCCGAGCTGGTGGTGGCCGAGGGCAGCATCCTGGCCGACGCGGCCCTGCTGACCACCGGGGCGGCCGCTCCCGGCCCGACCGCCGAGCTGCGCCTGGTCTCCACCGGCCGGGCGGAGAGCTCGCTCGGCACCATGGAGAAGGCGGACAGCGACCCGGTCCCGGACGAGAGCGAAACCGTGCCGGTGCCGCGCAGCATCGTGGCGCAGCACATCCCGGGCACGACCGGGCTGCAGCCGGCCGTCGATCCGTGGCCGGACGCCGACCACGGGCATTGGGTGCCCGACCCGCAAGCCACGGTCGCGACCCCGAGATTCGAGGCGCTCCCGCCCGTACACCCGCCGCCGCCGGATCGGACGCCGAGCGGAAGCCGGCCGATGTCGCCGGCCCGCCCACCTGCCCGTCCCGTTTCCGCGCCGCCGCAGGCGGTTCCGCGCACCCGGTCCCAGCCGGTGACCCCGATGCCGCCACCGGCGCGCGTGGCCAAGGCGAAGCCGCCGGCCCGGGTCAAGGCGCCGAAGCAACGACGGCCTCGGCGGCGTGGCGGGTTCGGGCGTTTCCTCAAGCTGATGTTCAGCTTCGCCGTGATGATCGCGGTGCCGGTGGCCGCGGCCGTGCTCGCCTATGGATACGGCAATGGCGACTCGATCGAGGAGAGCGCGCGCAACCTGGTGCGCGACATCCTCGACATCACGGGTATGCGAGAGTAATTCGCGTCGGTCTGGCTCGGCGACGGAGGCGGCTATGACAGAGGTGATCGAGGGGCACGGCGGCGATCTGGCGCTGGCTGCCCTGCGGGCGTTCGGGGTGACCGAGATGTTCACCCTCTCCGGCGGGCACGTGTTCCCGCTGTACGACGCGGCGCACAAGTCCGATTTCCCGATCTACGACGTCCGGCACGAGCAGTCCGCCGTGTTCGCGGCCGAGGCGATCGCCAAGCTGCAGCGCCGGCCCGGCCTCGCGGTGCTCACCGCCGGCCCCGGCGTGACGAACGGCATCTCCGGCCTGACCAGCGCGTTCTTCAACGCCTCCCCGGTGCTCGTGCTCGGCGGGCGGGCGCCGCAGTTCCGCTGGGGAGCCGGCAGCCTGCAGGAGTTCGACCACGTGCCGCTGGTCGCCCCGGTCACCAAGTACGCCGCCACGGTCACCGACACCGACAGCATCCCGGGCGAGATCACCGCCGCGCTGACCGCGGCGCTCACCGCACACCGGGGCCCCGCGTTCCTCGATCTGCCGCTCGAGGTGGTCTTCTCCAGCGGCGAGGCGGCCGCACCCGGCCAGCCGGCCGTGCCGGTCCTGGAGCCCGACCCGGACGAGGTGGCCCGGGCCGCCGCGCTGCTGGCCAACGCCCAGCGGCCGATCATCATCGCCGGCTCCGACGTGTGGGGCGGCAACGCGATCGACGAGCTGCGGGCCGCCGCCGAGGCGCTCGACGTGCCGGTCTTCACCAACGGGATGGGCCGCGGCGCGCTGCCGCCGACGCACCGGCTGGCCTTCGTCAAGGCCCGGCGTCCCGCGCTGAACGAGGCCGACGTGGTCTGCGTGATCGGCACGCCACTCGACTTCCGGCTCGGCTTCGGCGAGTTCGGCGAGGCCCAGGTCGTGCACATTGTGGACGCGCCGACCCAGCGCGCCTCGCACGTCACCCCGGCCGTCTCGCCCGCCGGT
Organism: Paractinoplanes tereljensis; assembly: GCF_016862435.1. Classification (GTDB taxonomy): domain Bacteria; phylum Actinomycetota; class Actinomycetes; order Mycobacteriales; family Micromonosporaceae; genus Actinoplanes; species Actinoplanes tereljensis. The sequence continues at coordinate 101,117 of NZ_BOMY01000009.1, read as the reverse complement.
GACCTGCGCCTGATCCTCACCGCGCTGGCCGCGTCCACCGGGAAGCACCCCGAGTGGATCGAAGGGCTGCGCGCGGCCGAGGACGCCGGTAAGGCCCGCGACGCCGAGGCGATGGCGGCCGAGACCGACCCGATCAAGCCGGCCCGCATCTACGGCGAGCTTCGTAAGGTGCTGGCCGCCGACGCGGTGACCATCGGCGACGGTGGCGACTTCGTCTCGTACGCCGGGCGCTACCTCGAGCCGTCCCAGCCCGGCACCTGGCTCGACCCCGGTCCGTACGGCTGCCTCGGCACCGGCATGGGCTACGCGATGGGGGCCCGGGTCACCTACCCCGACCGGCAGATCTGTGTGCTGCTCGGGGACGGCGCGGCCGGCTTCTCACTGATGGACGCGGAGTCGCTGGTCCGGCAGAAGCTGCCGGTGGTGATGGTGGTCGGCAACAACGGCATCTGGGGCCTCGAGAAACACCCGATGAACGCCATGTACGGCTACGACGTGGCCGCCGACCTGCAGCCCGGCCTGCGTTACGACGACGTGGTGCGGGCTCTCGGCGGGGCCGGCGAGACGGTCGAGAAGTCGGCCGACCTGGGCCCGGCCCTGGCCCGGGCCTTCGACGCCGGGGTGCCGTACCTGGTCAACGTGCTGACCGACCCCACCGATGCGTACCCCCGCAGCTCGAACCTGGCCTAGGCCTAAGCCTAGTCCTCTTCCTTCTTCTTCTTGAATTCCCGCTCCCACTGGGAGAGGGTCTCGCGGTCGCGGCGGGACTGCTCGGTGTTCATCCGGCGCAGGAAGTCGGGATCGTCGTCCGGTGAGGACGGGCGCGCGCCGCTGCGGCGGGGCGGCGCGCCCTCGATCGGCACGACCGCCGGGCGGCCCCAGAGGAAGTAGCCGAGCGGGCCCAGCAGCGGGACGAAGATGATCAGGAGCACCCAGAGGGCGCGCGGCGCATTGCGGACGCGATCAGCGGACAACGCACTGATCAGCGCCAGCACAAAAAGGACCAGCTGCACTGCAGCCAGGAAGATGAACACCCGCACCATGAAGCAATGATGACTCGCTCGCGGCCTTCCGGCGACGCTAGAGCGTGACAAGGCGACGTTAGAGCAGGACGACCAGGCCGCCGAGCGCCGCCAGGGCCGCGGTGATCAGGGCGTATGCCGGTATCGCCCGGCGGGCCGGCACCGGTGGGAGGCGCCGCAGGGCGGCCGACCGGCGGTAGGCAAGTGCGATCATGATCACCCACGCGGCCATGGCCAGGGCCGCGACCAGGACGGCCAGCACCCCGGCCTCGGGGCGGAAGGCGGGCCGGGCGGCGAGCAGAGCGGCCGCGGTGGCGGAGAGCCCGGTGCGCCGCCAGGCGAGCCGGGTGCGCTCGGCCGAGGCACCCGGATCGGGGCTCACACCACTGCCTTGATCACCACGGCCACGATCAGGAGCAGCGCTCCGGCCGCCACCACGAGGGCCAGGATCGCCGGGAACTTCGAGCCCGGCAGCTCGGTGCCGAGTCGCATGGCCCGCTCGGTGCGGGCCCAGTGGTCGACCGCGCGCAGCGCCACCACCCCGCCGAGCAGCAGCATCGCGATGGCGATCACCTCGCGCAGGTGCTCGACCGGCAGCGGCGGCAGGAACTGGGCGCAGGCCAGCCCGCCGGCGATCAGCGCCAGGCCGGTGCGGACCCAGGCCAGGAAGGTGCGCTCGTTGGCGAGCGAGAACCGGTAATCCGGGGTCCGGCCGACGGTCGGTTGTTTCTCAGGATCGAACCACTGTCGCAGGTCACCGAACACCGTTCAATTATCGACCTCTTGGGTCAAGAAGGTGCATCCACAGACTGCGGACTTCGTCACTGACACACGACTCTCGTGACCGTCCGCAACGGCACCACGGCGAGTCCGGACCGGCTCGGCCATGGGACTCGGTCGCGGCGCCGACTGATCGTGGTACAGAGTGGGGGACAGGCGGGCGAAACCCGTCAAGCAATGGAGCGATTTGGCCGGACATATCGCGACACCTCCTCAGCCCATCATGGTGAGGTGTGTCACTCTGGGTGGCTATCACCCATAAGCTACTGGCGGGTAACCTTCCAGCAGGCGTCCGACCGCAACGGTGCGTTCATAACAGGAGGGTCGTAGGAGCGCGATGAACATCGTCGTTTTGGTGAAGCAGGTACCCGACTCCGGTGCCGAGCGCACCCTTAGCGCTAGCGACAACACCGTCGAGCGGGCCTCGGCGAGCAACGTCATCAACGAGATGGATGAGTACGCCATCGAGGAGGCGTTGAAGATCAAAGAGGCGCACGGCGGCGAGGTCACAGTGTTGACCATGGGTCCCGCCGGTGCCACCGAGTCCATCCGCAAGGCGCTCTCCATGGGCCCCGACAAAGCGGTCCACGTAACCGACGACGCCCTGCACGGTTCGTGCGCCGTCGCCACCTCGAAGGTTCTCGCGGCCGCCCTCGGCACGCTGAACGCCGATCTGATCATCGCGGGCGCGGAATCCACCGACGGCCGCGTGCAGGTGCTGCCGCACATGCTGGCCGAGCGGCTCGGCATCGCGGCGCTCACCGGCGCCCGCAAGCTCACCGTCGACGGCTCGCAGCTGACCGTCGAGCGCCAGACCGACGAGGGCTACGAGGTCGTGACCGCGGCCACGCCGGCCGTCGTCAGCGTCTGGGACACCATCAACGAGCCGCGCTACCCGTCCTTCAAGGGCATCATGGCGGCCAAGAAGAAGCCGGTGCAGACGCTGTCCCTGAGCGACCTGGGCGTCGACGCGGGCGAGGTGGGCACGGCCGGTGCGACAAGCGCCGTGGTCGAGTTCTCGCAGCGCCCGGTCCGCTCGGCGGGCACCAAGGTCACCGATGAGGGCGACGGCGGCACGCAGCTCGTCTCGTACCTCACCGCCGAGAAGTTCGTCTGAGAAGGAGGCTGTCGTGGCAGAAGTTCTGGTCGTTGTAGAGGCCTCCGCATCCGCCGGGGTCAAAAAGGTCACGCTCGAGATGCTGACCTTCGCCCGCACGCTGGGCACCCCCAGCGCCGTGGTGCTGGGCGGCGCGGGCGCCGCCGCTCAATTCAAGGACAAACTCGCCGAGTACGGCGCTGAGAAGATCTACGCCGGCGAGGGCGACGACGTGGACGGCTACCTGGTAGCCCCCAAGGCGACCGTCGTGGCTTCGCTGGTCCAGCAGGTGCAGCCGGCCGCGGTGCTGCTGGCCTCCACCCAGGAGGGCAAGGAGATCGCCGGCCGGCTCGCCGTCAAGCTCGAGAACGGCCTGCTCACCGACGCGGTCGCGATCGACGCCGACGGCACCGCCACCCAGGCGATCTTCGCCGGCGCGGCGCTGGTGAAGTCCAAGGTCACCAAGGGCCTGCCGATCGTCACCATCCGCCCCAACTCCACCACCCCGGTGGCGGCCCCGGCGGCCGGCACGGTCGAGCAGCTCACCGTGAGCGTGTCGGACACCGACAAGCTCACCAAGGTGGTCGAGCGGGTGGCCGAGAAGAAGGGCTCCCGCCCCGAGCTGACCGAGGCGTCGATCGTCGTCTCCGGCGGCCGCGGCGTGGCCAGCGCCGACAACTTCAAGGTGGTCGAGGAGCTGGCCGACCTGCTCGGCGGCGCGGTCGGCGCATCCCGGGCGGCGGTCGACTCCGGCTTCTACCCGCACCAGTTCCAGGTGGGCCAAACCGGTAAGACGGTGTCCCCGCAGCTCTACGTGGCTCTGGGCATCTCCGGCGCGATCCAGCACCGGGCCGGCATGCAGACCAGCAAGACGATCGTCGCGGTCAACAAGGACCCCGAGGCTCCGATCTTCGAGCTGGCCGACTACGGCGTCGTGGGCGACCTGTTCAAGGTCGTACCCCAGGCGGCCGACGAAATCCGCAAGCGTAAGTAGTCCGGCGGCCGGGGAGGGTGCGCTTGCGCACCCTCCCCGCTCTGCTCCGGGCTCTGCCGCTTCCAAGGCATAAGCTTGGCGACTGATGGCTTATCTGGATCACGCGGCAACCACCCCGATGCTCGAGGAAGCGCTAGAGGCGTACGCCTCCGCTGCCCGCTCGGTCGGTAACCCGTCTTCGCTGCACGCCGCCGGCCGCTGCGCCCGCCGGCTGGTCGAGGAGTCCCGCGAGCGGATCGCGGCGGCCCTCTCCGCCCGCCCCTCCGAGGTGGTCTTCACCAGCGGCGGCACCGAGAGCGACAACCTCGCCACCAAGGGCATCTTCTGGTCCCGGCGGGCCGCCTCGCTCAACCGCACCCGGGTGATCGCCTCAGCGGTCGAGCATCACGCCGTGCTGGACGCCGTCGACTGGCTGAACACCCACGAGGGCGCCGCGCTCAACCTGCTGCCGGTGGACGACCAGGGCCGGGTCAGCGTCGCCGACCTGGAAGACCTGATCACCCACTACCAGGACGAGATCGCCGTGATCAGCGTCCAGTGGGCGAACAACGAGATCGGCACCATCCAGCCGATCCGTGATCTGGCCCACCTGGCCGCCGAGCACGGCATCCCGTTCCACACCGACGCCGTACAAGCGGTCGGCCAGATCCCGGTCGACTTCGCCGCCAGCGGCGCGGCCGCGCTGACCGTCACCGGTCACAAGCTGGGCGGCCCGGTCGGTGTCGGCGCCCTCCTGCTCGGCCGCGACGTCGCCTGCACCCCGCTGCTGCACGGCGGCGGCCAGGAGCGGGACGTCCGCTCCGGCACCCTGGACACCGCCGGCGTGGCCGCCTTCGCGGTCGCGGTGGAATCCGCGGTCAAGTCCCAGCAGGAATACTCGGCCCGGGTCGCCGGCCTCCGCGACGAGCTCGTGACCAGGGTGCGCACGGCGATCCCGGACGCCATCCTGAACGGCGACCACGCCGACCGCCTCCCCGGAAACGCGCACTTCAGCTTCCCCGGCTGCGAGGGCGACGCCCTGCTGCTGCTGCTCGACGCCCAGGGCATCGCCTGCTCGACGGGCTCGGCCTGCTCGGCCGGCGTCGCCCAGCCCAGCCACGTGCTGATCGCGATGGGCGCCGACGACGACCGGGCTCGATCGTCGCTGCGCTTCACCCTCGGCCACACCAGCACCGCCGACGACGTCGACGCGCTCCTGGCCGCCCTGCCGGGCGCGGTCGAGCGCGCCCGCCGCGCCACCGCCTGGAAGACGCCTCGCTAGTACGCTTGCGGCATGCGAGTTCTTGCGGCTATGTCCGGCGGTGTCGATTCCGCCGTCGCCGCCGCGCGCGCCCACGATGCGGGCCACGACGTCACCGGGGTGCACCTTGCGCTGGCGCGCAACCCTCAGACCTACCGAACGGGCGCGCGGGGCTGCTGCACGCTGGAAGACTCCCGGGACGCCCGGCGGGCCGCCGACGTGATCGGCATCCCGTTCTACGTCTGGGACATGGCCGACCAGTTCCACGAGAACGTCGTCGACGACTTCGTCGCGGAGTATGCGGCGGGCCGCACCCCCAACCCCTGCCTGCGCTGCAACGAGAAGATCAAGTTCACCGCGGTGCTCGACCGGGCGGTGGCCCTCGGCTTCGACGCCGTCGTCACCGGCCACCACGCCCGGCTGGGCGCCGACGGCCTGCTGCGGCGCAGCGTCGACCTGCCGAAGGACCAGTCCTACGTGCTGGCCGTGCTGACCCGGGCCCAGCTCGACCGGTCGGTCTTCCCGCTGGGCGACTCGACCAAGGCCCAGGTCCGCATCGAGGCGGCCGAGCGCGGCCTGGCGGTGGCCGACAAGCCCGATTCGCACGACATCTGCTTCATCGCCGATGGCGATACGAAGGGCTTTTTGGAACGCCGCCTGGGCTCGGCGCCGGGTGACATCGTCGATTCGCGTACGGGTGAGAAGCTCGGCACCCACAACGGCGCGTACTCGTACACGATCGGCCAGCGCAAGGGCCTCGACCTGCGGGTGCCCGCGCCCGACGGCCGGCCGCGTTACGTGCTCTCGATCACCCCGAAGACCAACACGGTCACCGTCGGGTCCCGCGAGGAACTGGCCGTCGACACGGTCACAGCGAGCCGGGCCATCTGGCACGACCCGGCCGTCTCGGTCGAGTGCTCGGTGCAGCTGCGGGCGCACGGCGACGTGGTGCCCGCCTCGGTGGTCGTCGACGGTGACGGGCTGACCGCCCGCCTGCACGAGCCCGCCCGTGGGGTGGCCGCCGGTCAGGCGATCGTCGCCTACCGGCCCGACCCGGCCGGCGACATCGTCCTCGGCTCCGCCACCATCACGGCCGGCACCGCGTCGGCCGACCTGCAGACCGCGGGCGGTGTGGCGCGTGCCTGACTTCCCGTGGGCCCGCGGCGCGGCCACCGGGATCGGGTCGCTGCCCGGCACCGACATCGTCGAGGCGCAACGCGTCGTCTTCGGCGAGCTGCCCGACCTGGCGCACCTGCCCGAGCTGCCGGCTCGCGGGCCGGGCGCCGACATGATCGGCCGCACCGCCGGGTTCCTGGTCGACCTGCCGGTGCAGGTCTACGCCGGTCGCTGGCAGATGGCGCCGCGGCCGGGCAAAGACCTGCGGCACACCGCCGACCTGCTGGAACGCGACCTCGACCAGGCAACCGAGCAGGGCGACGGGTTCGCCGGCACGTTCAAGGTGCAGGCGGCCGGTCCGTGGACCCTGGCCGCGAGCCTCGAGCAGCAGATCGGCGGGCGGATGCTGCGCGATCTCGGCGCGGTGCGGGACCTGACCGACTCGCTGGCCGAGGGGTTGCGGCGGCACGTCGACGAGGTGCGCAAGCGGCTGCCCCGGGCGACCGTGCTGCTGCAGATCGACGAGCCCTCCCTGCCCACCGTCATGGCCGGGCACGTGCCGACCGAGAGTGGGCTGGGCTCCTACCGGGCGGTTGCCGCTCCGGAGGCGGCCACCGGGCTGCGGACGATCGTTGAGCAGGTGGGCGTACCCGTCGTGGTGCATTGCTGTGCTCCCGACGTACCCCTGCGGGTTTTGCGGGATTCGCAGGCCGCGGCCTTCGCGCTCGACCTTTCGTTGCTGAAGGATCTTGATCCGTTGGGCGAGGCCATCGAGGCCGGCCTCGGCCTCTTCGCCGGCGTCGTGCCGACCAGCGGGCCGGCGCCCGACAGCAAGCGGGCGGCCGACCGGGTGAGCAAGCTCTGGTCCCGGCTGGGTTTCCCGGCCGCGAAGCTGCCGGAGCAGGTGGTGATCACTCCGGCCTGCGGTCTGGCGGGCGCCTCTCCGGAGTACGCGCGGGCCGCGCTGACCGCCTGCCGGGAAGCCGGACGGCGGCTCGCCGAGGCCTGATCAGCCCCGCGTGGCTGGCTTAAAAAGTGTCGTACCTGGCGACTACCGTTCCTCCTAGCTCACGCGAGACGGAGGTTGCGGTGGCCGAGAAGCAGGACGACGTCGAGGTGGCTCCGCCTACCCCGGAGCAGGTGGCCGCGGCCGGCAAAGACCCGACGCCCGAGGCCAGCGGCCGGCACGCCGAGCTGGCCGAGGAGTTGCGCGGCCATCAGTACCGCTACTACGTCCTCGACTCGCCGACCATCTCCGACGCCGACTTCGACCGGCTGCTGCGGGAGCTCTCGGCGCTGGAGGAGGAGTTCCCGGCGCTGCGCACTCCCGACTCCCCGACGCAAAATGTCGGCGGCACATTCTCCACCCTGTTCACCCCGGTCGAGCACGCCGAGCGCATGCTCTCGCTCGACAACGTCTTCGACGACGCCGAGCTGGCCGCCTGGTCCGAGCGCACGCTGCGCGACGCGGGCGGCCCGACCGAGTTCATCTGCGAGCTCAAGGTCGACGGCCTGGCCATCAACCTGACCTACGAGAAGGGCAAGCTGGTGCGCGGCGCGACCCGCGGCGACGGGCGCACCGGTGAGGACGTCACCTCCAACGTGCGCACGATCCGCGAGATCCCCGAGCGCCTGGCCGGCGACAACCCGCCCGACCTGCTCGAGGTGCGCGGCGAGATCTATTTCCCGGTGTCCGCGTTCGCCGACCTCAACGCGTCGCTGGTCGAGCAAGGTAGGCCGCCGTTCGCCAACCCGCGCAACGCGGCCGCCGGCAGTCTCCGCCAGAAAGACCCGCGCATCACCGCGTCCCGCGGCCTGCGCATGGTGGTGCACGGCATCGGTGCCCGGGTCGGCTTCACCCCGACCTCGCAGTCGCACGCCTACGAAGCCCTTAAGGCGTGGGGCCTGCCCACCAGCGAGCGCTGGAAACTCGTCGACGATCTGTCCGGCGTGCGTGACTACATCGCCTACTACGGCGAGCACCGGCACGACGTCGAGCACGAGATCGACGGCGTGGTGGTCAAGGTCGACTCGGTGTCCATCCAGGGCCGGCTCGGCTCCACCTCGCGGGCGCCACGCTGGGCGATCGCCTACAAATACCCGCCCGAGGAGGTCACCACCAAGCTGCTCGACATCGCGGTGAATGTGGGGCGCACCGGCCGGGTCACCCCGTTCGCGATCCTCGAGCCGGTCAAGGTGGCCGGCTCCACGGTCGCCCAGGCCACCCTGCACAACGCCCGCGAGGTCGAACGCAAGGGCGTGCTGATCGGCGACACGATCGTGCTGCGCAAGGCCGGCGACGTGATTCCCGAGGTGCTCGGCCCGGTGATCGACCTGCGGCCGGCCGACGCCCGCGCCTTCGTGATGCCGACGCACTGCCCCTCCTGCGGCACGAAATTGGCGCCGGCCAAGGAAAGCGACATCGACATCCGGTGTCCCAACACCCGGTCCTGCCCGTCGCAGTTGCGCGAGCGGGTGTTCCACCTGTCCGGCCGGGGCGCGTTCGACATCGAGGTGCTGGGCTACAAGGCCGGTCAGGCGCTGCTCGACTCCGGCGTGATCAGCGACGAGGGCGACCTGTTCGCGCTCACCGAGGACCAGTTGCGCCAGTCCCCGTTCTTCGTCAACCAGGACGGCACGCTGGGCAGCAATGCGGTGCGCCTGCTGGAAAACCTGGAAAAGGCCAAGCAGCAGCCGCTCTGGCGGGTCCTGGTGGCGCTGTCCATCCGGCACGTGGGGCCGACGGCGGCGCAGGCGCTGGCCCGCGAGTTCTGCTCGATGGAGGCCATCGAGCAGATAGTGCAGACCGTCCCCCCAACCGAGGACGCCCCAACCGAGGACGCCACGGCCGAGGAGCCGCCCGCCGGCGAGCCGGGTGAGGAGGCTGCGGGCAAGCCGGCGGCCAAGCGCAAGCCGAAGGCGGAGCCGGACCCGCTCAGCTCGGTCGACGGCGTCGGCCCGACCATCGCCGAGAGCCTGCGCGAGTGGTTCACCGTCGACTGGCACCGCGACATCGTGCACAAGTGGCGCGAGGCCGGCGTGCGCATGGCCGACGAGCGCGTCGACACCGGCCCACGCCCGCTGGAGGGCATGACCCTGGTGGTCACCGGCACGCTGTCCACCCACTCCCGCGACCAGGCCACCGAGGCGGTGACCTCCCAAGGCGGCAAGGTGAGCGGCTCGGTCTCGAAGAAGACCGCGTTCGTGGTGGTCGGCGAAAACCCCGGAAGCAAATACGACAAGGCCCTGCAGCTGAAGGTTCCGGTGCTCGACGAGCAGGGCTTCGCCGTCCTGCTGGCCGACGGCCCGGAGGCCGCCCGAGCGGTGGCCGAGATGGCCGAGGAGCCGCCGGCCGAGAGCTGACCGAGCTGGGGTCACTCGAATGGCGTAATTTTTGTAGATTGAGCGTTTAAAGCGTTATGCCGATTTGATAACGCCCTAGCCGTTTCGCGGCCTGCGGACAATGCCGATCTATCGTGATAACGATCGGTTTTCCCGCCATTGTGGAGGTCGTATGGACGCCGCACGCCGACGCAGTCGTTCGGCGGGCGGTCGCGTGGGGAACGACCGCGCTGCGGAGACCCGGGCCGCGGGGCGGCGGGCGGTTGTGGTCACCGCGGGGACGGCGATTCTGGCTGATCTCGTGTTGTGGGCCTGTGCACCGGGAACGTTCGCGGCTCTGCCGGGGGCCTACTGGCTGATGGCCGCACTCGCGGTCGTGGTTGACGCCCGGCCCTATGTGCTTGCCGATCGGCGGGCCAGCTCGGTCATTCTGCCGTCGATCTGTTTTACCTTCGCTATTGCTCTGGCCTGGGGATTCGTGCCGGCTCTGGCCGTGCAACTCGCGGCCGTGACCGTTGCCGGGATGCGGATGCGGCTACCCGCCCGGCGCACCCTGCATCTCGCTCTGCAGCACGCCGCGGCCATCGGGGCGGCGGCCGGGGTCGCCGCGGTGGTGTCGTTGCGAATCGGGCCCCGGCCGGACTGGGACGACGCGGTACTCACCGTGGCCGCCGCCGCTGTCTGGATTCTCGCCCGGTACGGGCTGGCCGCTCTCGTGGCCTGGGCCGGGTCGGAGCGGCGGCGCCAGCGGGCTCGTAAGCAGAGCGTGGAAGTCCTCGCCACCGCGGCCCTACTGCTGCTGGGGCCGGTGGTGCTGGCCACCGCACAGGTCGGGCTGGCGTTCGTGCCACTGGTGCTGTTGGCGCTGCATGCGGTGCACCGGATGGTCCGGTCCAACGGGGAATCGGAGCGGGCCGCGCGGGTCGACGCGCTCACCGGGTTGCCCAATCGGCGGGCCCTGCAGTCGATGATCGGTGAGGGTGGGCGGGAGCGGGCCCTGCTGCTGCTGGACCTCGACCGGTTCCGGGCGGTCAACGACGCGCTCGGACATCGGGTCGGCGACCGGCTGCTGGTCGAGGTGGGGCGGCGGCTCGCCGAGGTGGTTCCGGCCCACGACCTGGTGGTGCGGCTGGGCGGCGACGAGTTCGCGGTGCTCGCCAACCGGGTCGACGGGGCGCCGGAAGCCCGGCGGATCGCCTATCACCTGGCCGAGGCGCTGAACCGGCCGTTCGCGATGGACGGGCTACCGGTTGATGTGACCGCCTCGATCGGCATCGCCCTGCAGGACACCCCGGACGCCGACTGCGCCACGCTGCTGCGCGAGGCCGAGGTGGCGATGTACGACGCCAAGCAGCGCGGTGACCAGGTGGCCGTCTACGGGCCGGACGCCGCCCACCACTCGCCGGACCGGCTTGCCCTGCTGGCCGACCTGCGCCGCGCGCTGCGGGAGGACGCGCCCGACGACGGGATCATGCTCTTCTACCAGCCGCAGATCGCCATCGCTACCGGCGAGGTGGTCGGGGTCGAGGCGTTGCTGCGGTGGCAGCACCCCGAGCGCGGCCTGGTCGGGCCGGAGGAGCTGATCCGGGTCGCCGAGCCGACCCCGGTGATGCGCCTGCTCACCGGGCGGGTGCTGCACAACGTGGTGGCTCAGCTGGCGGCCTGGCGCGAGGCCGGCACGCCGCTGCGCGCCGCGGTCAACGTCAGCGCCCGGGACCTGCACGCCGGCGGCATCGCCGACCGGGTGGAAGACCTGCTGCACGAGTACGGCGTGCCGGCCGACCTGCTGCAACTCGAAATCACCGAGAGTGCGCTGATGGCCGACCCGCACCGGGTCCTGAACACGATCACCCGCCTGGACCGGATGGGCATCGCGATCTCCCTCGACGACTTCGGTACCGGCTATTCCTCCCTGCAGCACCTGCGCCGCCTGCCGCTGGCCGAGGTGAAGATCGACCGTTCGTTCGTCCTGGGCATGGCCACCAACCGGGGCGACGCCGCGATCGTCCGCTCGGTGATCGACCTGGCCGAGGCGATGGGCCTGCGCGCGGTGGCCGAGGGCGTGGAGGACGAACGCACCTGGCGGCTGCTGGCGGCGGCCGGTTGCCACGCCGCCCAGGGCTGGTTCCACGCCCGCCCGATGCCCCCGGCCGACCTGGCCACCTGGCTCTCCCGCTACCGCCCGGTCCGCCCCGGCCCCACCCCACTGGCTCTGCCCAGCCCGACGCCGTGAGGGTTTTCACCACTCACGCAGAATGAAGGGCCCGGGCCGGCGAAGCTGGGCCCCGGCCCGGCCTCGGCGGGAGCGACGGTCTGTACCCACCACTCAGGCACGACAGCCAGGATTTGATCTTGATGTTGGCGGTCGGAAGGGTGATGTCGCTGTCCCGGCGGGAGGGCGTCGGGGCGGGCGAAATAGACTCGCCGGGTCAGCTTCGGACTGGAGAAAGTAGGGGCATGATGGCCGCCATCTCCCGCGAAGAGGTCGCGCATCTCGCGCGCCTGTCGCGGCTTGCCGTGACCGAGCAGGAACTGGATCAGTTTGCGGGGCAGCTCGACGTGATCCTGCAGTCGGTCGCGCGGGTCGGCGAGGTGGCCGCGGACGACATTCCGCCCACCTCGCACTCCGTGCCGCTGACCAACGTGTACCGCGATGACGTCCCGCAGCCGTCCCTCACGCAGGACGAGGCGCTCTCCGGCGCGCCCGACGCGTTCGACGGCCGGTTCCGGGTGCCGCGGATCCTGGACGAGGAGGCGTGACGATGTCCGATCTGACCAGGATGTCGGCGGTGGAGCTGGCCGGCGCGATCAAGAACAAGCAGGTCTCGGCGGTTGAGGTGGCGCAGGCTCACCTCGATCGGATTTCGGCCGTCGACGAGCGGGTGCACGCGTTCCTGCATGTCGACGCCGAGGGTGCCCTGGCCGCCGCTGCCCGCGTGGACAAGGGCGAGATCACCGGACCGCTCGCGGGTGTGCCGGTCGCGGTCAAGGACGTGATCGCCACCAAGGGCGTGCCCACCACCGCGGCCTCCAAGATCCTCGAGGGATGGCGCCCGCCCTACAGCGCGACGATCTACGAGCGCCTGCAGGCGGCCGGTACGGTGCCGCTCGGCAAGACCAACATGGATGAGTTCGCCATGGGGTCCTCGACCGAATATTCGGCTTACGGGCCGACCAACAACCCGTGGGACCTCGGCCGCATTCCGGGCGGTTCGGGTGGCGGTTCGGCGGCGGCTCTGGCCGCCTACGAGGCTCCGCTGGCAATCGGTACGGACACCGGCGGCTCGATCCGGCAGCCGGGTGCGGTCACCGGCACCGTGGGGGCGAAGCCGACCTACGGCGGCACCTCCCGCTACGGCCTGATCGCCTTCTCGTCGTCGCTGGACACCCCCGGCCCGTGCGCGCGCAACGTCGAGGACGCGGCGCTGCTGCACTCGGTGATCGGCGGCCACGACGTGCGCGACTCCACCTCCATCCCGCAGCCGATGCCGGACGTCGTGGCGGCTGCCCGCCTCGGTGCCACCGGCGACCTGACCGGGGTCAAGCTCGGCCTGGTCAAGGAGTTCGCCGGGGACGGCTCGGAGCCGGGCGTGATCGCGGCCTTCCGCGAGTCGCTCGAGGCACTGGTCAAGCTGGGCGCCGAGGTCGTCGAGGTGTCCTGCCCGAACTTCCAGTACGCTCTGCCGGCCTACTACCTGATCGCGCCGAGCGAGTGCTCCTCCAACCTGGCCCGGTTCGACGGCGTGCGCTACGGCCTGCGGGTCGGCGACGACGGCAACCGGTCGCTCGAGGAGGTCATGTCGCTCACCCGCGACGCCGGCTTCGGCGCGGAGGTCAAGCGCCGCATCATCCTCGGCACCTACGCGTTGTCCAGCGGCTACTACGACGCCTACTACGGGCAGGCGCAGAAGGTCCGCACGCTCATCACGCGGGACTTCGAGAAGGCGTTCGAGCAGGTCGACGTGCTGGTCTCGCCGACAACGCCGTTCGTGGCGTTCCCGTTCGGGTCACGCACCTCAGACCCGTACCAGATGTACCTGGCCGACCTCTTCACCATCCCGACCAACCTGTACGGCGGTCCGGCGATCTCGGTGCCGTGCGGTCTGTCCGAGGGGCTGCCGGTCGGCTTCCAGATCATGGCCCCGACCATGGCCGACGACCGGATGTACCGGGTGGGCGCCGCCCTCGAGTCGGCGGTCGGCACCTTCACTCCGCCCGCGCTGTAGTCGTTGATGCCGGAGCCCGGTCCGGGCTCCGGCATCCGCCCACTAGTCTTTAATCCGAAATCACCGGGTCCAGATCGGGAGTTCACCGCATGACGACCACCGCCCTGCCGACGTACGAGGACGCCATCGCCCGCTTCGAGCCGGTCATCGGCTTGGAGACGCACGTCGAGCTCGGCACGCAGACCAAGATGTTCTGCGGCTGCCGCACCGAGTTCGGCGCGGAGCCCAACACCCAGGTCTGCCCGGTCTGCCTGGCCCTGCCGGGCGCGCTCCCGGTGGCCAACCGGGCCGGCATCGAGGCCACGATCCGCATCGGCCTCGCGCTGAACTGCGACATCGCGACCTGGTGCCGGATGGCCCGGAAGAACTACTTCTACCCCGACATGCCGAAGAACTTCCAGACCTCGCAGTACGACGAGCCGCTGTGCGCCGAGGGCTACGTCGACGTCGAATACGAGGGCAAGCCGTACCGTATCGGCATCGAACGGGTCCACCTCGAGGAAGACACCGGCAAGTCGCTGCACGTCGGCGGGGCCACCGGCCGCATCCAGGGCGCCACCGAGTCGCTTGTCGACTACAACCGGGCCGGCATCCCGCTCGTCGAGATCGTCACCAAGCCGGTGCCCGGCCTCGGCGCGCTGGCCCCCGAGATCGCCAAGGCCTACGTCACCGAGCTGCGTGACATCATCCGCTCGCTTGGCGTCTCCGACGTGCGCATGGAGCAGGGTTCGCTGCGCTGCGACGTCAACACCTCGCTCAACAAGCCGGGCGAGGAGTGGGGCACGCGGACGGAGACCAAGAACGTCAACTCGCTGCGCTCGGTCGAGCGCGCGGTCCGTTCCGAGATCATCCGGCAGGCGAGCCTGCTCGACGAGGGCACCCGCATCATCCAGGAGACCCGGCACTTCCACGAGGACCGCGGCGACACCAGCCCCGGCCGCTCGAAGGAGACGGCGACCGACTACCGCTACTTCCCCGAGCCCGACCTGGTGCCGATCGCGCCCGACCCGGCCTGGGTGGCCGAGCTCAAGGCGGCCCTGCCGGAGCGGCCGAGCAGCAAGCGGGCCCGGCTGCGCGAGGACTGGGGGATCAGCGAGATCGACATGCAGTCCGTGGCCAATGCGGGCGCGGTCGAGCTGATCGAGGAGACCATCGCCGCCGGTGCCTCGCCGGCCGGCGCCCGCAAGTGGTGGATGGGCGAGCTGGCCCGCCGCGCCAACGAGACCGGCATCGATCTGGCCGACATCGGCGCGACCCCGCTGCAGGTCGCCGAGCTGCAGAAACTGGTCGACGCCGGCAAGCTCAACGACAAGCTGGCCCGCGCGGTGCTCGAGGGCGTGGTGGCCGGCGAGGGCGACCCGGCCGCGGTCATGGCCGCGCGCGGCCTCGAGGTGGTCAACGACGAGGGCGCGCTCACGGCCGCCGTCGACGAGGCCATCGCGGCCAACCCCGACATCGCCGCGAAGATCCGCGAGGGCAAGGTCGCGGCGGCCGGCGCGCTGGTCGGCGCGGTCATGAAGACCACGCGAGGCCAGGCCGATGCCAAGACCGTCCGCGACTTGATCTTGGCGCGTCTTTCCTAAGTACGGCCTACAAAGGTCCCGTGGCACCCAGCGCGCTGGGTGCCACGGGACCTTTGTGCCGCCACCATCCGGCCGGGCCTGCAACGAAAGCCGCTAGCGCGGCTGGCGAAAGCTACCGGCTGGGCTCCGCTCCAGCCGGGACCGACGCCGACGGCGACGCGGTCGGCTCCTCCTTGGCGCCGATCACGTTTCGCTGCATCTCCACGTTGGATTGGCCGGTGCCGCCCAGTTCGATGTCGTCGTACGCCTTGAGCTGGTGGTTTTCGTCGAAGTAGAGGACCGACAGGCTCAGCGGGGTCGGCTCCTCCTTCTCCAGGCCGCGCAGGCCGGCGCCGCCGGTCGAGCCCTCCACCATGAGCCGGGTCTGAGTCACCGTCTGGGTGCCGGTCGCCGACGGGGCCGGGGTGGGGGAGGCCGACGCGTCCGAGGCGGCCGGTTCCGGCACCGGCACGGGCAGTAGCGAGACCTCACGTTTGTGCAGGTGGCCGGCCAGCACGAGAGGCACCTCGCCGGAGAGCGGCGGCGCCATCGCCGGGTCGTGCACCAGCGCGATGTCGACCGGCTTGCCGTAGTTCCGGATCGTGGTGGCGAGTTCGTTGCCGGCGATCGTCAGCGGGTTGGCCGCATCCTGAGCGGCCGCGTCGGCGGTCTCGCTCTTGTCGGGGGTGAACTCGGGGTCGCCGATGCCGGCGATGGTCAGGCCGTCCACCGTGGTGATCTTGTTGTCCAGCACGACGGCGTTCTTCTGGCGGGCGACGGCGTCCTGGATGGCGGCCGAGTCGTGGTTGCCGCGCACGTAGATGTAAGGCACGCCGACCGACGGGATCGAGCTGGCGTACCCGGTCTCGGCGCTGGAACCCCAGTCGACCATGTCGCCGGTGTCGATCACCGCGTCGATGTCGAAGGTCTGCACCACCGTGCGGATCAGCCCGAACGACGACGGGTTCAGATGCAGGTCGCTGACGTGCAGGATGCGGGTGGTGTTGCCGGCCGGCTGGTAGACCGGCAGCGTCGACACCGTGGTGTAGAGGCGACTGACGTTGCTGACGATCTGTTGCAACTGGTCCGCGTACCGTCCGTAGTTGTCGGCGATCCGGCGGGCGTCACCGACCACGGCCGGTGCGTTCACCAGCAGGCCCTCGTAACGAGGCTCGGCGATCGAGTCGGGCCGCAGGGTGCCGGCCGCGAGACCGAAGCTGCCCAGCGTCACCACCAGCGCGGTCACCCCGGCGCCGGCGATCCGGCGCATGTTCCGGAAGATCAGGGCGGCCAGGATCATCGCACTCAGCACCGCGATGCCGAGCGTGCGCACGCCCAGCCGGATGACCCCGGACCGCACGTCGTCGACCGCATTTTCGCCGGCCGAGCTGATCGCGGCCGGGTCGTCGATCAGGGCCTCGGTGCGGCTCTGGTCGAGCGACCCGAGGTTGACCTTGAGGTGGATCGGGCCGTCGTGGCTGTCCAGGTGCAGCGAGCCGAGCGGCGGGATGTCCACCTCGGTGCCGCCCAGGATGGACGGGCTGATCGACATCTCGGCCCGGAACGGGCCCACGTTGAGGCCGGCGTGCCCGAACAGCATCGTGCCGACCACCACCCCGCCGATGCTGACCAGGCCGACCGCGGCCGCGATCCGCACCCGGGTGGTCCAGCGGTTGCTATACACCCGGGCGGTGACCGCGCCGGCCCGGCCGACTCGGTGGCGGACACGGTGCAGCCAGTGGTGATCGGTCATCGGTGGATCACCCTGCCCCATCCCGGCGGTCATCAAACGGCTCCCAGGTATCAGGTGCGCCCGGCGCCGCCGCCGGAGAAGACCAGGCGGATGATGCGGTCGTCCTCGGGGGCGGGGGTGCCGCCGTCCTCCTGGTTCGACGTGCTCGCCCACAGCGAGCCGTCGGGCGCCAGGACCAGGCCGCGCAACCGGCCGTACTCCTCGGTCAGCAAGGACTGCGGGGTGCCCAGCACGGTGCCGTTGCCGGTGACCTCGATCATCCAGATCCGCTTGCCGAGCAGGCAGGAGGTGGCCACCGACTGCTCGACGAGCGCCACGCCCGCGCAGTAGGACTCGTTGATCGGCCAGGTGCGCAGCGGGTTGGTGAACTTGGCATCGGTGCCGGTGCCGTCGACCGTGCCCCAGCCGTAGTTCTTGCCCTTCTCGATCACATTGAGCTCGCCGAACTTCGGCTGGGCGTTCTCCGTCGCATACATCCGCCGGTCGCCGCCCCAGGCCAGGCCCTGCACGTTGCGGTGGCCGGAGCTCCAGACCAGCGAGTCCTTGACCGGGTTGCCGGGGGCCGGCTTGCCCGCCGTGGTCATCCGGAGGATCTTGCCGCCCAGGTTCTTCGGGTTTTGCGCCTGCGTGCCGTTCGTCGCGTCGCCGGTGCCGGCGTAGAGGTAGCCGTCCGGGCCGAACGCCAGCGCACCGCCGTTGTCGTCGCGGGAGCGCGGGATGCCGGTCACGATCGGCTCCAGCGTGCCCTTGAGCACCAGCTTGGCGATCCGGTTGTCCTTGGTCGTCGAGTAATAGACGAAGACCGTCTTGTCGGTCTTGTAGGACGGGCTGACCGCGATGCCCATCAGGCCGCCGTCGCCGGAGGCCTGCACCTCGGTGAACCGCTGCACCTCGGTGACTTTCAGTCCGTTCGCGTCCGACTCCGGTCCGACCTGCAGGATGCGGCCGGTGTCACGCTCGGTGACCAGGGCTCCGCCATCGGGCAGGAACGCCATGCCCCACGGGATCTCCAGGTCCTTGGCCAGCACCGTGACCGCGACCTCCTGGTCGCCGCCGGACTCGCCCTGGGACAGCGCGGCCGAGGGTTTCGGCAGGTTGGGCGGGGCGCCCTGCTGGTCGGGATCGGGTGGACCGAAGCTGCACGCCGTGGTCACGGCCAGCACGGCACCGAGCGACAGCGCCACGCCCCGGGCCCGGCGGGAACGCACGATCACGCGACCTCCTCGACTTCGACGCCCCCCAGGGTAGCGGCGCCAGCTGGGAACACCGGGGGATCAGTCCGGGTTGCTGATCTCCTGTTTCCCGGCCGCCAGGACCCGGGGGAGATTGGCCTGGGTCACGCCGGTCAGCCGGATCATGTTGCCGTTGTCGAGCAGCGCGGCGATCTGGCCGGACCGGTCGGGGGCGAGCTCGGCGATCCGCGGCCAGGGCACCACAGTGCTGCCGACCAGGGCCTTGACCCGCAGCTCGTCGGCGTAGACGTCGGTGCCGGCCCGCCACGCCCAGACGAAGGCGGCGGCCGGCAGCAGCAGGACCGGGGTCCACTCCCACCCGGCTCCGGCGAGCGGAACCGTGCCGACGAACGCGATGACCGCGGCGACCAGGAGCGCTCCGGTCTTGCGGACCCGAAGGAGGGGCTTTCTTCTCACCCCGGCATTGTCCCACCCGCCCTCCGACCGGCTGGGACCGGTGACCGAATGTCCACTGCCGAACCGACGCCGGTCGTAACCTTTTCGGGGGACGGTCGTTGAACCGAGACATGGCTGTGCAACCCCCCGTGCACGCCCGGCTCGGCGTACCTCTGGTCGCCGTGACCGTGCTGATGGCCGGTGCTCTCGGCTGGACGCCGCCCGCGGTGGCCCTGGCCATCGGCGTCGGCGGCACCGGCCTGTGGGCCGGCCTCCACCTGATCCACTCCGCTCTCGAGACCCATCACCGGACCGCCACCGCCGCCGCCTGCCGCGGCGCCGGGTTCGTCGGCCTCGGCGCGCTGGCCACCGGCCTCACCGCGATGGTTCCGCTCTGGGGCCCGCCGTCGGCGGGAGTCTGGGCCACTTCGGCGTACGCCGTGGTGGTCGCCCTCTGTTCGACGGGTGTGCTGTTCCTGCCCGGCTGGGCCGACAACTGGCAGGTACGCAGCCGCCGAGCCTTCGACGGCGCGGGTCTGGGGGTGAGCCTGTCCTTCGCCGGCTACCTGGTTCCGGTGGTCCGGCACCCGCACCTGCCGATCCTGCCGGTGATCCTGCTCGGCGCGATCGGCATCTCGATCACCGTGGTGGCGGTGCTGCGCGGCCGCCCGCACCGGCTGCCGTCGGTGCGCTGCGGGGTCGGCGTGATCGTGGTCCTGCTGGCCCTCGGCACCGTCGTCGCCCTGACCACGCTGGGGCTGACCACGCTGGGGCTGGGCGCGGCCGCGCTGCCGCTGACCGGTCTGCCGATCGTGGCCGGGCTGGCCGTCGTGGCCGACGCGGGCACTCGTCGTGGCCTGGCCCCGCCCCCGCTGGAGCCCCGCCACCCCGACCAGTACCTGGCCAGCTATCCGCTGCTCGCGGTCCCGGCCGGGGTGGGCGTGGTGGCCGCGGTCTGGCACCTGATCACGGTGCGGGCCTTCGACACCACCGGGGTCATCCTCGGCATCGGCATGGTGGCCGTGCTGTCCATGCGCGAGTTGCTGGTGGTCCGGGACATCCGGCGGTACGCCGGTCAGTTGCGGGTCGCCGAGGCGCACTTCCGCTCGCTGGTGGCCGGCGCCACCGACCTGACCCTGGTGCTCGACGAGCAGCTGCGGGTCCGCTGGCAGTCGCCGGCCGCGTCCCGGCTGTTCGGCCTCACCGACGACGAGGTGGTGGGCCGTGCCTTTGGCGAGCTGATCCACCCGGACGACGTGGCCGGCGCCCAGGCGACGATCGACGCGGTGCTGGCCGGTGAGCACGACCCCGGGTCCCCGGCCCTGGTCAGCGCCCGGCTGCGGGACGGTGCCCGGCTGTGGCGGGACACCGAGTCGAGCATCTCCGACCAGCGCTCGGTGCCCGAGGTGGCGGCGCTGGTGGTGCACGTGCGCGACGTCGGCGAGCGCCGGCACCTCGAGCGCACGCTGCACAAGCTGTCCTACTCCGACCAGCTCACCGGCCTGGCCAACCGGCGGGCGCTGATGCGTGACCTGCTCACCGGCCGGCGTCGGGCCGGCCAGTCCGGCACCCTGCTGGTGATCTACCTGCACGGCCTGGCCGAGATCAACGAGGGCCGCGGGCGGGAGGTCGGCGACGCGGTGCTGATCGAGGTGAGCCGCCGGATCCGGGCACTGCTGCACGAGGGCGACGTGGCCGCCCGGCTGGGCGGGGCCGGCTTCGCGGTGCTCAGTGCCGACGGGGCGGTGCTGGCGTACGCGTTGGCCTGCCGGATCGCGACGGTGCTGGCCGAGCCGTACCAACTGCCCGGTTCGACCGTCGACGTGCACACCAGCATCGGCCTGGCCGAGCTGACCGGCGGCGGCGACTGCGACGAGGTGCTGCGCCAGGCCGACCTGGCCCGCAAACGGGCCCGGCAGATCGGCCAGGACCGGGTCGAGTGGTACGACCCGGACGTCGAACGGCAGCTCAACCGCTGGATGGACCTGGAGCGGCAGGTGATCGGGGCGGGCGCGCGGGGCGAACTCGACGTGGTCTTCCAGCCGATCATCGACCTGCGGGCGGGCCGGCCGGTCGGGGTCGAGGCCCTGCTGCGCTGGCGGCACCCGGAGCTGGGCACGATCCTGCCGGCCGAGTTGCTGCCGATCGCGCGGTCGGTGGGGATCGCCGCCCAGCTGGACGAGTGGGTGCTGGACGCCGCCTGCAAGCACGTGTCGACCTGGTCGACGAGCTTCTGGCTGTCGGTCAACGTGGCGCCCCGGGAGCTGCTCACGGCCCGTTTCCCGGAGCGGGTGGTGTCGACGCTGCGGCGCCGGGGACTGGCCCCCGAGCGGCTGGTGATCGAGGTGGCCGAGGACTGGATCGCCGAGGACCTGCCGTCGATCGTGGCCGCGCTGACCGGGCTGCGGACGCTCGGCGTCCGGGCCGCGCTCGACGACTTCGGCACCGGCCAGGCGTCGCTGTCGCACCTGCGCCGGCTGCCGGTCGACATGCTGAAACTGGTCGCCCCGCCGGGAGTCATCGACGTGGTGGTGAGCCTGGGTCGCCGTCTCGGCATGGAGACCGTCGCGAAGGGCCTGGAGTCGGTCGAGCAGGTCGACCGGGCCGCCGCGGCCGGTTGCCGGTACGGCCAGGGCTTCCAGCTGGGCCGGCCGGCCCCGGCCGAGCGGATGGAGGCGTACCTGGAAAGCCACCGAAGCTAGCGCGGTGGCGCGGTGCTCCCTCGCGGGGTCAACTGGGCCGGGCCGGCCTCCACGTTGGTCACCTGTTTGCCGTCGATGGTGGCGAGCAGTTCGCGGGCCGCGTGCGCGCCGTACTCGGCGATGTCCCGGGACAGCGCGGTCAGCGGCGGGTGCACGAGACTGCACAGTGGAGAGTCGTCCCAGGCCACGATGGACAGATCGCCCGGCACGGTCAGCCCCATCTCCTGCGCCACCGCCAGCCCGGCCACGGCCATCACGTCGTTGTCGTAGATGATCGCGGTCGGCCGCTCGGTGTCGATCAGCAGCCGGCGGGTGGCCCGGCTGCCCTCCTCGCCGGTGTAGTCGGACGGCACGGTCGTCGCCTCGAGCCCGAGCGAGGTGCAGATGTCGTTGAACGCCCGGGTGCGGGCCTGGGTGTGCAGCAGACCGGGCAGGCCGCTGACCCGGGCGATCCGGCGATGGCCGAGCGCGACCAGGTAGCGCACCGCCTCGGTGATCGCGCCGGCGTCGTCCGACCAGATCTGGGCGATCTCGCCGGTCTCGCCGGGGCCGCCGATCACCACGGCGGGCAGCTGCAGCTGTTGCAGGACCGGGATGCGGATGTCATTTTCCCGGAGGTCGGTGACGATCACGCCGTCGATCCGGCGCTCGCCCCACCACCGGCGATAGACCTCCACCTCCAGCTCGGGGGTGGCCACGACCTGCAGGGTCAAGGCGTACGACCGGGCGGAGAGCTCGGCCTCGAAACCGCTGATCAGGCCCATGAACCAGGGCTCGATGCCGAGGATGCGGGCCGGCCGGCACAGGGTCAGGCCGACGGCGCGCGCACTGGCGCCGGACAGTGCGCGGGCAGCACTGTTCGGGTTGAATCCGATTTCCTGGGCGATGGCAACGATGCGCTGCCGGGTCGCTTCGGAGACTCCGGGCTGTCCGTTCAGCGCGTACGACACGGCGCCCTTGGACACGCCCGCCCGCCGCGCGATGTCGGCGATCGTGGGCCGCTTCACTCGGTCTCCCTCTGACTTTCCGGCTGAAGCTTACCGGCAACTGAAATCGGTAGAGCGCTCTCACGCGGTCGCGCGGCCAGATGATCAAGCGGCGGGGTAGCGGCTTGATCGGTTAAGTGTTACGGGACACAAGCCCACTTGTAAACGCCGATCGCCATAAAAGTCCTATTTGCCCAACTTAACTCTCACTGACAACGATGGCAAATCAACGCTGTAACACGCTATTGACACTCATCGAGGTGGGGCTTAGCGTCTCCACAACTTACCCGGTTCAGTAAATTCTCTCCTCTGTGGAGGCGCAATGAAACACCTTGGCAAGAGTGGGCTGGCGGCAGTCGCCGCGGCAGCGCTGCTCCTTTCCGGATGCAGCGGGCAGAGCCTCGAGGGCAACAACGACAAGGCCGGCGAGGGGGCGGTGACCCTCAAGATCGCGTTCTGGGGCGACATGGGCCTGGACAAG
This sequence comes from Paractinoplanes tereljensis, assembly GCF_016862435.1. Classification (GTDB taxonomy): domain Bacteria; phylum Actinomycetota; class Actinomycetes; order Mycobacteriales; family Micromonosporaceae; genus Actinoplanes; species Actinoplanes tereljensis. The sequence goes on along the minus strand of NZ_BOMY01000009.1, from coordinate 78,189 downwards.
CTCAAGACCCAGTACGAGGCGGCTCATCCCAACGTCAAGATCGTGCTGAACTCGGGCGAGTACAACGCCCAGCACGAGGACCTGCAGAAGAAGCTGGTGGCCGGCTCCGGTGCCCCGGACATCTCGGCGATCGACGAGGGCTTCATCGTCCAGTTCCGCAGCCAGGCCGACAAGTTCGTGAACTTCATGGACAAGGGCGGCGCGGACTACGAGTCGAAGTACCTGCCCTGGAAGTGGAAGCAGTCGCTGTCCGCCGACGGCAAGCAGATCGGCCTCGGCACCGACGTCGGCGGCCTGGCCATGTGCTACCGCTCCGACCTGTTCGCCAAGGCCGGCCTGCCCACCGACCGCGAGGCGGTCAGCAAGCTCTGGACCGACTGGGACTCGTTCATCAACGTCGGCAAGCAGTACACCGCGAAGACCGGCAAGAAGTTCATCGACTCCGGCACCAACATGTTCAACCCGGTGCTCTCCCAGCAGGCGGTCGGCTTCTACGACGAGAGCGAGAAGCTGCAGATGGACGGCGGCCCGAAGGTCGCGTTCGACGTCAGCATGAAGGCGATCGACGCCGGCATCTCGGCCAACCTCGCCAGCTTCCAGCCCAACTGGGACCAGGGCTTCAAGAAGGACCAGTTCGCCGTCCTCGCCTGCCCGGCGTGGATGCTCGGCCACATCCAGGACACCGCGCCCGAGCAGAAGGGCAAGTGGGACATCGCCGCGATCCCCGGCGGCGGCGGTAACTGGGGCGGCTCGTGGTGGACCATCCCGTCGCAGGGCAAGAACGTCGACGCCGCGGCCGACTTCGTGAAGTGGCTGGTTGCGCCGGAGCAGCAGATCGAGGTCTTCAAGACGGTCGGCAACCTGCCCTCGCAGCCGGCCCTCTACAAGGACCCGGCGGTGCTGGACTACAAGAAGGAATTCATGAGCAACGCGCCCACCGGCCAGATCTTCGCGGCCACCGCGGAGCAGTTGAAGCCGCAGTACCTGGGCAAGAAGAACGGCCCGACCCGGGTCGCCGTGGAGAACGTGATCACGCAGGTTCAGCAGGGCAAGCTGAAGTCGGCTGCGGCCTGGGCCGAGGCGGTCAAGCAGGCCGAGAAGGCATCCACCTCCTGATCAAGGAAGCAAGCGAGCGGCGGGGCGGCGTATGCCGCCCCGCCCTTACCCCTTAGGAGTGGCCGTGTCCCTCACCCAGCTCCGGCCGACGCCGCAGCATGCGGCGCCGCCGCCCAAACCGAGCCGGGCCAAGCTGTGGCTCTACCGGTTCGACACCAAGGCAACGCCGTACGTCTTCATCGCCCCGTTCTTCGTCATCTTCGCGATCTTCGGGCTGTTCCCGATCGTCTACAACGGCGTCGTCTCGCTGCGGAACTGGCGGCTGACCGAGCCGGAGAAGGACGGTTGGGCGGGCTTCGACAACTTCAGCCGGCTGCTCTCCGACTCCGACTTCTGGAACGCGCTCTACAACACGCTCGGCATCTTCATCCTGTCGACCGTGCCGCAGTTGCTCGCGGCGCTGATCATCGCGAACCTGCTGAACCGCAAGCTGCGCGGGCAGACGTTCTGGCGGATCGGCATCCTGCTGCCCTACCTGACCCCGGTGGTCGCGTCGACGCTGGTCTTCGCGGTGTTCTTCGCCCGGGACAACGGCATGGCCAACTGGCTGCTCTCGCTGGTCGGCTACGGACAGGAACAGCCACTCGACTGGCGGGCCTCGAAGTGGAGCAGCTGGATCGCCATCGCCACCATGGTCAACTGGAAGTGGATCGGCTACAACGCGCTGCTCTACCTGTCCGCCATGCAGGCCATCCCCAAGGACATCTACGAGGCGGCCGCGGTCGACGGCGCCGGGCCCTGGCGCCAGTTGTGGCGGATCACCGTCCCGATGATCCAGCCGGTCGTGGTGTTCACCGTGATCCTGTCGACCATCGGCGGGCTGCAGCTGTTCAACGAGCCGATGATGTTCGACGAGAACCCGCAGTCGGCCGGCGGCGGCTCCGCGCACCAGTTCCAGACCATCGCCCAGCTGATCTACAAGGTCGGCTGGAAGGACCTCAACCTCGGGTACGCGGCCGCGATCAGCTGGGCGCTCTTCCTCATCATCCTGATCGTCGCCGGCATCAACGCCACGCTCACCAAGCGCATCGGAGGGGACCGGTGACCACGTTCGTGACCCGGGCGCCGCAGGAAACTCGCGGCAGTTGGAAGACGTACCTCGGCCTGGCCCTGGTCTTGATCTTCTCGGCCTTCCCGGTCTATTGGATGTTCGTCATCGCGACGAGCACCGACGCGGCCGTCTCGCAGATCCCGCCCTCGGTGCTCCCCGGCGGCGAGCTGATGAACAACCTGCGCGAAGTCTTCACGATGAACGAGGTCTACTTCACCGCCTCGCTGATCAACAGCTTCATCGTGTCCTCGGTGATCACCCTGTCGACGCTGTTCTTCTGCTCGCTGGCCGGGTTCGCCTTCGCGAAGCTGCGTTTCCCGGCCCGCAACGCGCTGATGTTCGTGGTGATCCTGACCCTGACCGTGCCCAACCAGCTCGGCGTGGTCGCCCTCTACATCCTGATGGGCAAGCTCGGCTGGAACGGCACCCTGCTCGCGGTCATCGCCCCCGGGCTGGTCAGCGCGTTCGGCGTCTTCTACATGCGGCAGTTCATCGGGCACGCGGTGCCGGACGAGCTGGTCGAGTCGGCGCGGATCGACGGCGCGATGACCATGCGGGTCTACTGGAGCATCGTGCTGCCGGCGATCCGGCCGGCCCTCGCGGTGCTCGGCCTGCTGACCTTCGTGATGGCCTGGAACGACTTCCAGTGGCCGCTGATCACGCTGAACGGCACCGAGTTCCCCACCTCGATGGTCGCGCTCAGCGACCTGGCCAGCGGCAACTATGTGATTTACCGCCGGGTGCTGGCCGGCGCCTTTGTGGCTACCGTTCCCTTGATCGTTCTGCTGCTCATCGGCGGCAGGCAGATCGTTCGAGGGATCATGGAAGGCGCCGTTAAGTCCTGATTTTTCAGTTATAGGGAGCATAGTGAAACCCCTGCACGAAGGCTGGACGATCTCCGGCGGCGAGGTGACCGAACTGCCGGCGACCGTGCCCGGATGTGTGCACACCGCACTGCTCGCCGCCGGCCGGATCGAAGATCCCTACCTCGACGAGAACGAGACGAAGCTGGCCTGGATCGGACGCACCGACTGGTCGTACTCGACGACCTTCACCGCCGACCTCGGCGCGCCCCGCCTCGACCTGGTCTGCGCGGGCCTCGACACGGTCGCCGAGATCGAACTGAACGGCTCCCCGGTCGGGCAGACCGCCAACATGCACCGGGGATACCGCTTCGATGTCCGGCCCTTCGTGCAGGCGGGCACCAACTCCCTGAAGATCAAATTCAACAGCCCCTACGCGTACGCCGAAGAAGTGCGCGCGAAGTTGGGGGACCGGCCGAACGCCTACCCGGAGCCGTTCAACTTCATCCGCAAGCAGGCCTGCAACTTCGGCTGGGACTGGGGTCCCACCCTGGTCACCTCCGGCATCTGGCAGCCGATCGGCCTGCACGCCTGGTCGGTGGCCCGGCTCGCCGAGGTGCGCCCCCAGGTCACGGTGGCGCCGGACGGCACCGGCCGGGTCGAGGTGCGGGTGCGACTCGAGCGGGCGGCCGAGGAACCGGTGACCATCACCGCCTCGGTCGCCGGCCGCCGGGCCCAGGCCACCGTCGACGGCATCGAGGCCCTGCTGATCCTCACCGTCGACGAGCCGTCGCTGTGGTGGCCGCGCGGCTTCGGCGCGCAGTCGCTGTACGACCTTTCCTTGACCCTGACCGCTGCCGGCGGCGAGGCCCTCGACTCCTGGTCGCGCCGGATCGGTTTCCGGTCGGTGCGCGTCGACACCGCCGGCGACGCGTTCACCCTGCACGTCAACGATGTCCCGATCTTCGTGCGCGGGGTGAACTGGATCCCCGACGACGTCTTCGCCGACCGGATCACCCGCGCCCGGCTCTCGTCGCGCTTCCAGCAGGCGGCCGACGCCAACGTCAACTTCCTCCGGGTCTGGGGCGGCGGCCGGTACGAGTCCGAGGACTTCTACGAGCTGGCCGACGAGATGGGCTTCCTGGTCGGCCAGGACTTCCTGTTCGCCTGCGCCGCGTACCCCGAGGAGGAGCCGCTGCGCTCCGAGGTGGAGGCCGAGGCCCGGGAGAACGTGATCCGGCTCAGCGCGCACCCGAGCCTGGTGCTCTGGACCGGCAACAACGAGAACATCTGGGGCCACGAGGACTGGGACTGGAAAGCCCCGCTGGCCGGCCGCACCTGGGGGGCCGGCTACTACTTCGAGCTGCTGCCCCGCATCGTGGCCGAGCTCGACCCGTCCCGGTTCTATTGGCCCGGCAGCCCGTACTCCAAGGTTCGGAACCGCCACCCGAACGACCCGGCCTTCGGCACCACCCACATCTGGGACGTGTGGAACACCGACGACTACACGAAGTACGCCGCCTACCGCCCGCGTTTCGTCGCCGAGTTCGGCTTCCAGGCACCCCCTGCGTTCTCCACCCTGCGCCGCGCCCTCTCCGACGACCCGCTGGCCCCCGACTCACCCGGCATGGCCCACCACCAGAAGGCCACCGGCGGCGACCAGAAACTGGAGCGCGGCCTGGCCAACCACCTGCCCGCCCCGCGCGACTTCGACGACTGGCACTATCTGACCCAGCTGAACCAGGCCCGAGCGGTGGCCTTCGGCATCGAGCACTTCCGCTCCCTGCGTCCACTGTGCATGGGCAGCATCATGTGGCAGCTCAACGACTGCTGGCCGGTGACCTCGTGGGCCGCAATCGACGGCGACGCCCGCAAGAAGCCCCTGTGGTACGCCATGCGCGACGCCTACGCCGACCACCTGCTGACCCTGCAGCCCCGGACGGCCGAGGCTCCGATTCCCGGCGGCCCCGACCCGGTCACGCCGGGCGAGGTCTTCACCCCGGCGGGCGCCCCGGCACTGGTGGCGGTCAACGACGGCGGTCTACCGTGGTCGATCAGCACCACCGTGACCCGCCGCAACCTGTCCGGCGACGTCCTGGCCGCGGCGTTCCTGAACGCCACCGTCGCCCCCGGCAACGCGGTCACCATCCCGCTGCCCGCCGACCTGACCACCGCCGGCGACCCGGCGACGGAAGTGATCGTCGCCGAGTCGGACGACCACCGCACCTTCTGGTTCTTCGCCGAGGACAAGGACATCGCCTGGCCGGCCCCGGCCTTCACCACGTCGGTGGCGTCCGAGGGGCAATCGACCACGGTCACGGTGACCGCCGGGACGATCCTGCGGTCGCTCACCCTCTACCCCGACCGCCTCGACCCGTCGGCCGAGACGGACCGGGCGGGCGTCACCCTCCTGCCCGGCGATGCGGTGACATTTACCGTCAATTCGGAGAAGGAGCTGGACAGTGCGGCATTGGTCGCACGGCCGGTTCTTCGCTGTGTCAACGACATCTCTCGGGGATAAACCGCATAGGTAATCCAGGTCCCGGCTGTGGCACCATTCCATCGTGCGAACGGTGTCGCAGTCGGGTCTGCGTATTGACCTCTTCGGTGGATTTCGAGTCACGGTCGACGGGCAGTCGCTGGCCCCCGAGGTGTGGTCCCAGCGGAAGCCGGCCGCGCTGGTCAAGCTGCTGGCACTGGCGCCCGGGCAGCGTCTGCGCCGGGAACAGGTGACCGACCGGCTCTGGCCCGAACTCGAACCGGCCGCCGCCGCGGCCAATCTGCGCAAGGCCCTGCACGCGGTTCGCCGAAATGTCGGTGCCGACCATGTCGTCTCGGCCGGAGATCTGCTCTGCCTGCCGCCCGACGACATTTCCATCGACGTTTCTGACTATTGGTCGTTCGCCGCCGCGGCCCGCCGGAGCCGCGATATCGATGTTTATGCGGCGGCCGCGGAAATGTATCGGGACGGGCTGCTCCCCGAGGACCTCTACGAGGATTGGGCGAGCGCGTCCCGCGACGAGCTGCGGGCCGACTGGCTCGCGCTGGTCGAGGAGTGGGCCGGGCTGCTCGAGGCCGGCGGCGACCTGAACGGCGCGGCGCGGGCGGTGCAGCGGCTGGTCACCGCCGACCCGCTGGTCGAGGAGCGGCACGCCTGGCTGATGCGGTTGCACGCGCTGGCCGGCCGCCGCGACGAGGCCCAGCGGCAGTACTCCCGGCTCCGCGAGCTGCTCGCCGGCGAGCTCGGGGTCGAACCGTCGGCCGAGATCCAGCGGCTGTACGAGGAGATCCGCGCCGAGCGGTCCGCCGAGCCGGCGCTGACCACCGACCTGTGGGAGCGCGTCGGCGACCTCCGGGTGCAGTCGGGCGATCCGGCCGCCGGCGTGAAGGCCTACACCCAGGCGCTGGCCGTCGCCGCCGGCTCACCGGCGACCGGCCGCATCCACCGGCAGATCGCCGACGCGCTGTTGATGCTGCACCGTCCCGGCGAGGCCGAACCGCACCTCGACGCGGCCGGCGCGCTCGCACCCGACCCGGCCGAGCAGGGCCGGCTGACCTGCCTGCGATCGCGACTCGCGCTCGAACGCGGGGACCTCGCCGGCGCCCGGCAACTCGCCGAGGAGGCCCACCGGACCGCGGTCGACCACGGCGCGCCGGATGAGGTGGCCGCCGCCCTGGAGATGCTCGCGTTCGTCGCGCACATGCAGGGCGACTGGCGGCCCGGTCTGCATACCCAGATCGAAGGGCTGGCCGGGGTGTCCCTCGGGGTCCGGGTGGCCCGGTTCTGCGACTTCAACCACTGCCTCAGCCAATATCAGCTGTACGGCGACGACTTCTCCGGCGACGTCGCCGACTATGCCCGCGAGACCCTCGCCGTGGCCGAGCGGGCCGACGCCGTACCCGCGCAGGCCTTTGCCTGGTGTCTGCTCGGCGAATCGTTCCTGCTCGAGGCTCGTTGGGACGAGGCGGCCGCCTGCCTGGAACGCAGCTGCGAACTCTATGAACCGCTCGGCAGTCGCTCGGTCGCGCTGCCCTGGCTGCGCCGCGCCGAACTCGCCGCCTACGTCGGTGAGCACGACGAGGCCCGGGTCTTCCTCAAGCGGGCCACCGCGATCGCGACGGTCACCCCGATGGCCCGGCATGCCTGGGCCCGGCTGCACGCGACCGCCGCGCTCGCCGCGATGGAACGCGACGACCCGGAGGCCGCGATCCGGTCGGTTCGGGCGTCCCAGACCGCCGCGGCCCGCTACGGCGACTGCCCGACCTGCAGCCTGCTGCTCTATCCGGTCGGTGCGTGGGCGTTCGCGACAGCCGGCGACGCGACGGCCGCCGCCGCGCTGGTGGAGCCGGCCGCGCAGCTCGCCGGTTCGCTGACCAGCTCGGCGTGGCGCGCGATGGCCGGCACGGCGGCGGCCTGGGCGGCGGTCGCGGCCGGCGACCAGGCTCTCGCACGCACCCGGTTCGTCTCCGCCGCCGACGCGTTCGCCCAGGCCGGGCACGTGTTCTGGGAGCAGCGGACGCGAGGGAACGCTCAGGGAACGCTGCCTTCGTAAGTTCGTTCCCAACAGCAACGCGAACCTGGGAGACAGCAATGAGCTTGACCATCGGTGACACCGCCCCCGACTTCGTGGCCGCCACCACAGACGGTGCGATCTCGTTCCACGACTGGATCGGCGACTCGTGGGCAGTGCTGTTCTCGCACCCGAAGGACTTCACCCCGATCTGCACGACCGAGCTCGGCTTCATGGCCGCCATCAAGCCGGAGTTCGACCGCCGCGGGGTCAAGATCATGGCGCTGTCCGTCGACCCGGTCGACAAGCACGCCCAGTGGGCCGCCGACATCGAGGAGACCCAGGGCACCGCCCCGAACTACCCGATGATCGGCGACGCCGACTTCGTCGTCTCGAAGGCGTACGGCATGCTCGGCGCCGACGTGAGCGGCGACCCGAACGACCGCACGGCGGCCGACAACCAGGCGGTCCGCGGCGTGTACGTGATCGGCCCGGACAAGAAGATCAAGCTGATCCTGCTCTACCCGATGACCACCGGCCGCAACTTCGACGAGATCCTGCGGGTCATCGACTCGCTGCAGCTGACCGCCAAGCACAAGGTTGCCACCCCGGTGAACTGGAAGCAGGGCGACGACGTCGTGATCGCCGGCTCGGTCAACAACGATCAGGCCCGCGACATCTTCGGCAGCTGGAAAGAGCCGAAGCCGTACATCCGCATCGTCCCGCAGCCGGCGAGCTGACCTGGCGGGGTCAGCCGCAGCCGGCGCCGCCGCACCCAGCCGGTGCGGCGGCGTCGCTGCATCAGGATCGGGTACCGGAGTTCGCGTCCGCGAACGTGCGTGGGGTGCCGAGCAGGATGTCGTGGTCGGTGTGGTCGCCGGTCATCTCTACTCGGGTGGCCACCGGGGCGTGGCCGCTCGCGGCGACCGTGTAGACGCCCGGTGGGAGGTCGCGCAGCTCGTAGCGGCCCTCGCCGTCGGTCTTGGTGGAGCAGGCGACCTCGCCCAGTTCGTTTACCGCTACCACCGAGGCCTCGGGGATCGGGCGGCCGGAGGACGCCGCCCGGACGATGCCGGTCAGCGTGCCGCCGATCGTCAGGACCAGGTCGGCCTGGCGGGAACGGCCGGGGGAGATGATCCGGGTGGCCGGGCGGGCGTGTTCGGCCGTGGCGGTGAGCATGTAGTCGGTCTGGTCCAGGCCGGACATGCGGTAGCGGCCCTCGGCGTCGGTGGTCGCGGTGGCCACCACGGCGCCGGACAGGTCGGTCAGGGTGACCGTGGCGCCGGCCACCGGGCGGTCGCGGCGGTCGGTGATGCGGCCGTCTACGTGGCTTGCCACGGCCAGCGACAACACCCGGCGGATCTCGCCGGAGCCGGCGTTGATCAGGACGGCGGCCGGCTGATGGTCCTCGGCCGCGCAGATCAGCATGAACGTGCCGCCGCGCGGCAGCGACAGCCGGAACTCCCCGTCCGCGTCCGTCGTGGCATGGGCCACGTGCCCGCCCTCGAAGTCGGCGACCGTCGCGGTGGCCCCGGCCAGGACGTTGCCGTCGGCACTGTCGATCCGCCCGCCGACGACGACGGCTGAGGCAGAGCGGTGTTCGGCGTGAGTCGGCATAGCGGTCGGCTCCGATGAGGACGAGCCGGCAGCCGCAGACGCGGCGGCCACCGGCATAGCGGCGGACGAGGGCGCGGCGTCCGCCGCAGCCGAAGGCATGGTGGGAGACGCAGGCGGGGGAGGCATGGCGGGGGGTGATGGCGCCGGTTCGGGGTCAGCGGCCGGGGTGGGCTTGGCGGGTAGGGACGCCTGGGGCAGGAGCAGGAACAGGATGAACGCTACGACCAGGATGGCGGCGGCCAGCAGGAAGATGTGGTCCATCGCGGTGGAGAAGCCGGACTGGAACGGGCGGGCCAGCGCCGGTGACGCCCTGGCCAGGAACGACGTGTCGTCCAGCGACGCCGCGCCGCCGTTCTGCAGCATCGCCAGCAACGGCTTGTTGGCCGGCAGCGCGGCCAGGGCCGGATCGGCTACCGCACGCCTGGCCGTGTCGGTGGCGAAGGCTTCGGCGATCCGGTCGCCGACCGTGCCGAACAGGATGGAGAGGAAGATCGCGGTGCCCGCGGTTGCGCCCATCTGGCGGAAGAACGTCGCCGACGCGGTGGCCACGCCGATTTCCGACTTCGCCATCGCGTTCTGCACGGCCAGGGTGATCGGCTGCAGGACAAAACCCAGACCAAGACCGAAGACCCCCATGAAGATCCCGGTACGCCAGTACGGGGTGTCCACCCCGAGAGTCGCCAGTAGCAGCAGGCCGCCGACCATCAGCAGCGCACCGAGCACGGGGTACGGCTTGTAGCGGCCGGTGCGGCTGATCAGCTGGCCGGAGACGAGCGAGCCGAGCATGATGCCGGCGGTCAGCGGCAACAGTTGCAGGCCCGACTCGGTGGGGCTCGCGCCTCGGACGATCTGCAGGTACAGCGGTAGCAGCGCGAGGCCGCCGAACATGCCCATGCCGATCACGAAGCCGCCGGCCGAGGTGAGCGCGAAGGTGCGGTTGGTGAAGAAGCGCAGCGGGATCAGCGCCTCCTCCTTCATCTGCGACTCGACCAGCAGGAAAGCCAGCAGGCCGACGCCGCCGACGGCGAAGCAGGCGAGCGACCGCAGATCGGTCCAGCCCCAGGCGCGGCCCTGTTCGGCCACCGTGAGCAGCGGCACCAGGCAGACGCAGATGGTGACCGCGCCCCACCAGTCGATGCGGTGGTTGCGGCGCTGGTGCGGCAGCCGCAGCACCCGGGCCACCACCAGCAGGGCGACGATCCCGATCGGCACGTTGACCAGGAAGACCCAGCGCCAGCCGGCGATGCCGAGGATCTCGTCGGCGCCGGCGAAGAAGCCACCGACGACCGGGCCGAGCACGCTGGACATGCCGAAGACGGCCAGGAAGTAGCCCTGGTAGCGGGGTCGGTCCCGGGCCGGGACCACGTCCGCGATGATCGCCAGGGCCAGCGAGAAGAGGCCGCCGGCGCCGAGCCCCTGCAGGGCCCGGCAGCCGGCCAGCGTGTACATCGAGGTGGCGAACGAGCAGGCCGCCGAGCCGAGCACGAAGATCGTGATGGCGGCCAGGAAGAAGCGTTTCCGGCCGTAGATGTCGGAGAGCTTGCCGTACAGCGGGGTGGAGATGGTCGCGGTGATGAGGTACGCCGTGGTGACCCACGCCTGCATCGACAACCCGTGCAGGTCGTCGCCGATGGTGCGGATCGCCGACGCCACGATGGTCTGGTCGAGGGCCGCGAGGAACATGCCGAGCATCAGGCCGGCGAGCACCTCGAGGATCTGGCGATGACCGAGCTGCGGTGATTCATCAACGCTCACTACCCCGCAACGATGCATCGTGCCGGGAGGTTGCCCGGCCGGGAATCTCAGCCGGTGTAGGCACCGGCGTCGAGGTCGGCGACCAGGCCCGGGCCGGTGGGCTTCCAGCCGAGCGTGTGCTGGGTGTATTCGCTGGACACCGGGGCGTCCATGGCGAAGAACATGGCCAGCCACTCGAAGTGCTCGACCGGCACCGATTTCACCGGCAGGTCGAGCGCGCGGCCGATCGCTTCGGCGATCTCCCGGGAGGTCACGCCCTCCTCGGCGATCGCGTGCCAGGACGTGCCGGCCGGGGCCTGCTCGACGACCAGCCGAACCAGGGCGGCGGCGTCCGACACGTGCACGGCCGGCCAGCGGTTGCTCCCGTCGCCGGGGTACCCGCTGACGCCGTTGCGCCGGGCGATGTCGACCAGGAAGGCCATGAACCCGTAGTCGCCGCGGCCGTGCACGGTGGGCGCGAACCGGACTACCGCCGAGCGCACGCCGCGGTCGGCGTAGGCCAGGGTGGCCGCCGCGTTGGCGCTGCGCGGGTGGGCGGCCGGGTTGGGCTGGTCCTGCTCGGTCGCGGTCCGGCCGGGGGCCAGCCCGACCACGCCCGAGGCGATCACGAACGGCTTGCCGGTGCCCACCAGGGCATCACCGAGCGTGGTGATCGCGGCCGTGTCGGCGCGGGCGCCCTCGGCGATGCCGGCCGGCGAGAAGTCGTGCTTGTAGCCGAGGTGGATCACGCCGTCCGCCTCGGTGGCGGCGGAACGCAGGCCGTCGAGGTCGTCCAGGTCGCCGCGGCGGACCTCGGCGCCCGCGGCTTCGAGTTTGGCGGCGGACTCGTCCGAGCGGGCCAGACCGACCACCTGGTGGCCGGCTTTGAGCAGCTCGGCGGTGGTGGCGGAGCCGATCCAGCCGGATGCGCCGGTGACGAAGATGCGCATTGCAACCTCCAGTGATGTCACTTGATGACATCGAATACGCTAGCACGAGCGATGTCATCGTGTGACATGACTAGAATCATGTCGTGGCAAGGTGGCAGGAAGGCGCGGCGGGTCGCCTACAGGCGGCGGCGCTCCGGCTGTATGCGGAGCGCGGCTACGAGCAGACGACCGTGGCCGACATCGCGAGCGAGGCCGGGGTGACCGCCCGGACGTTCTTCCGGCACTACGCGGACAAGCGTGAGGTGCTCTTCGCCGGCTCGGAACGGCTGCGCGACGGCATGCTCGCGGCCCTCGAAGCGGCGCCGGCCACGGCCACTCCGATGGAGGCGGTCGCGGCCGCGCTGGACGCGTCGACCGTGTTCCTGGGCCGCGACCACGAACACTCCCGGCTGCGCATGTCGGTCATCTTCGCGAACGCCGAGCTGCTGGAGCGCGAGCTGATCAAGATGGCCTCGATCGCCGCCGCCATGGCCGAGGGCCTGCGCCGCCGTGGCGTCCCGGCCCGCGACGCGTCGCTGGCCGCCGAGACCGGCACGGTGGTGCTGCGGGTCGCCTTCGAGCAGTGGGTGGCCGGCCCGCCCGACGGCTCGCTGCCCGACCTCATGCGCGCGACCCTGGTCCGCCTCACCGAGGTGACCGCTGCCCGCTGACCTGGGGTTTTGGTTGGAGCGCAACCACCGGGAACGGGCCGGAAGCGGCCGACGGCCCGGGCCAGGCACCTAGCTGGTGCCTGGCCCGGGTTCGGTCGTTGTGCGGTCGTAGAAGGTGATGCCCGTATTTATCTGGTTCTCGTCGTTTTATTCCGGAACGCGGCGGTAGGCGCCGTCGCTGGCGCTGGTGGCCATCGAGGCGTAAGCGCGCAGCGCCGCCGAGACCGGGCGGGTCCGGTCGACCGGGGTGTACGGCTTGGGGCGACGTTCCTGCTCGTGCCGGCGCTGGGCCAGGGTCTCGTCGTCGACGTGCAGCGTGATGCCCCGGCCGGGGATGTCGATGCTGATCTCATCGCCGGTCTCGACCAGGGCGATCAGGCCGCCGGACGCCGCCTCGGGGGAGACGTGGCCGATGGACAGGCCGCTCGTGCCGCCGGAGAAGCGGCCGTCGGTGATCAGCGCGCACGCCTTGCCGAGGCCGCGCCCCTTCAGGAAGCTCGTCGGGTAGAGCATTTCCTGCATGCCGGGGCCGCCGCGCGGGCCCTCGTAGCGGATCACCACGACGTCGCCCTCGACCACCTGCTTGCTGAGGATGCCGGTGACCGCGTCGTCCTGCGACTCGAAGACGCGGGCCGGGCCGCTGAACTTCCACAGGCTCTCGTCGACGCCGGCCGTCTTGACGACGCAGCCGTCGGGGGCGAGGTTGCCGAAGAGGATCGCCAGGCCGCCGTCGACCGTGTAAGCGTGGTCGACGCTGCGGATGCAGCCGTTCTCACCGTCGGTGTCCAGCGTCGCCCAGCGGTTCTCGGTGCTGAACGGCTGGGTGGTGCGGACGCCGCCGGGGGCCGCGTGGAACAGCTCGAGCGCTTCCTGGCCCGGGTTTCCGCTGCGGATGTCCCAGTTCTCCAGCCAGCTCGCCAGATCGGGCGAGTGGACGCTCCGCACGTTGGTCTTCAGCGCGCCGCCCCGGTAGAGCTCACCCATCAGGGCGGGGATGCCGCCGGCCCGGTGCACGTCCTCCATGTGGTACTTCACGCTGTTCGGCGCGACCTTGGACAAACAGGGCACCCGGCGCGAGATCGCGTCGATGTCGGCCACGCTGAAGTCGAGCTCGGCCTCGCGGGCCGCGGCCAGCAGGTGCAGCACCGTGTTGGTCGACCCGCCCATCGCCACGTCGAGGGCGACCGCGTTCTCGAAGGCGCTCCGGCTCGCGATGCTGCGCGGGAGGACGCTCTCGTCGTCGTTCTCGTAGTACTGCTTGGCGATGTCGACGATCAGCGAGCCGGCCTTCTCGAAGAGCGCCCGCCGGGAAGCGTGCGTGGCCAGCGTCGAGCCGTTGCCGGGCAGCGCCAGGCCGATCGCCTCGGTGAGGCAGTTCATCGAGTTGGCGGTGAACATGCCGGAGCAGGAACCGCAGGTCGGGCAGGCCGAGCGCTCGATGGTGCCGAGCTGCTCGTCGGTCACATTTTCATTGGCCGACGCGCTCATCGCGTCGATCAGGTCGAGCTTCTCGTGCACGATGCCCTCGATCGCGACCGTCTTGCCGGCCTCCATCGGGCCGCCGGAGACGAAGACCGTCGGGATGTTGAGCCGCAGGGCGGCGATCAGCATGCCGGGGGTGATCTTGTCGCAGTTCGAGATGCAGACCAGGGCGTCGGCGCAGTGCGCGTTCACCATGTACTCCACCGCGTCGGCGATCAGCTCACGGCTGGGCAGGCTGTAGAGCATGCCGCCGTGGCCCATCGCGATGCCGTCGTCGACGGCGATGGTGTTGAACTCGCGCCCGACGCCGCCCGCCTCGGCGATGGCGTCGGCGACGATGCCGCCCATGTCTTTGAGGTGCACGTGCCCGGGTACGAACTGGGTGAAGCTGTTGGCAATCGCCACGATGGGCTTGCCGAAGTCGTCGTCGGTCATCCCGGTGGCGCGCCAGAGGGCACGCGCGCCGGCCATGGTCCGACCGTGGGTCGAGGTCCGGGAACGCAGGTCAGGCATCCCCTCAGTCTGCCACTGCGGTTTCCGTAAATAGCCACATGCGTCCACAGCTCGGGATTTCCATTCGGAGCGATCTCGGGCACAGTGTTCCCGTGCAATCACCGTCCGGCGTGGAGCTGGCCGGGCTGGCCGGTCTTCTGATCGCCGTCCCGGCCGTTGCCCTGCTGGGCAATTCCGGTCGCCGGCACACCGGGGCCGCCCGCCGGGCACACCTCATACTGGCCCTCGGCGGCGCCCTGGCCACCGCGGCCGCCCTCGCCGGCGTGCTCAGCGCCCTGATCACCGACGCTGCGGTGCCCCGGGTCAGCCTCGGCTCGGCGGTGGGGCTCGGCACCGCGATCGGCACTCTTCTCCTGCTCATCGGCACCGCCATGCTGCCCGGCGCGGCCGAGAGCCCGGGTGCGGCCCTGCGCCACCTGATCGACGGCGTGGTGATCGCGGCCGCGATCTGGTTCGTCGGATGGGTGCTGTTCAGCGCTCCCACCCGGCTTCTCGGCGACGCCACCCCGATGGCCTGCCCGTCGATCCTGGTCCCGGCCGGGCTCGCGGTGATCTCGCTGGGCCTGACCATCGTGCTGGCCCTGCACGCGCACCGGCCCCGGCTCACCACCGTGCGGGTGGCCGGCGGGGTGACCCTGGTGGCCGCCGCGGCGGTGGCCCTGGGCGGCGGCATCTGCCAGGACCGCGACTTCGACGTGCTGTGCGGCTCGTTGCTGCTGCCCGGCGGCCTGTTCATGATCGCCCGCGCGGTGAAGGTCGCCGACCGGCCGGTCGAGGTGGTCGGCGACGTCAGCGAGCGCGGTACGGCGTACGCGGTGGTCCCGATGGTGGCCATGGTCGGCGCCCTCGGCTGGCACCTCGCGCAGGGCGGGGAGTTCGACTTCTACGGCTACCTGGGCGCCAGCGTCGAGGGCTTCGCGCTTGTCGCCCGGCAATACCTGGCCCTGGGCGACGTGCGGCGTTACACCCTGAAACTGCGGCAGAGCGAGGCGCACTTCCGCGAGCTCGCGCACACCGACCCGCTCACCGGCCTGGCCAACCGCCGTGGCCTGCAGCGGGCGCTCAAGGAGAGCCAGGGCCCCGAGGAACCGCTGGTGCTGGTCGGCATCGACCTCGACGGCTTCAAGACGGTCAACGACATGCGCGGGCACGACGTGGGCGACGCGGTGCTGGTCGAGGTGGGCGAGCGGCTGCGCCGCAACCTGCTGGCCGGCGACGTGGCGGCCCGGCTCGGCGGCGACGAGTTCGCGGTCCTCATGCAGGGCACCGCCGAAGAGGCGACGCTGACCGCGCACCGACTGCTGGCGGTGCTGGGTGAGCCGTACGAGGTCGAGGGAATTTCGATCTTTTTGTCGGCGAGCCTGGGCGTAGCCGACACCGGTGAACTGATCCGTGACGCCGACCTTGCGCTGCGGTACGCCAAGCAGCGCGGGAAGAACCGGGTCGAGCGCTACCAGGCCCGCTACGACGAGTTGCTGCGCCGCCGGGGCACGCTGGAGAGCGAGTTGCGGCACGCGATCGACCGCGAGCAGCTGCGCCTGGTCTTCCAGCCGGTGGTGGCGCTGCCGTCGATGCGGCCGGTCGGGGCCGAGGCGCTGCTGCGCTGGCACCACCCGACCCTCGGGGCGGTCCGGCCGGACGAGTTCATTCCGGTGGCCGAGGACTCCGGCCTGATCAACCGGATCGGCTCGTGGGTGCTCGACAACGCCTGCAAGCAGCTCGCCGACTGGCTGGCCAAGGGCCACGACGTCTGGGTGTCGGTCAACCTGTCGCCCAAGGAACTGCACGCCGCCGATTACGCCGGGCAGGTCGCCGACGTGCTGGCCGAGCACGGCGTGCCGGCCCAGCGGCTGGTGCTCGAGGTCACCGAGCACGCCGTCGCGACCGACATGGAGGAGCTGATCGGCCGGCTGACCGAGCTGCGCGGGACCGGGGTGCGGATCGCGCTCGACGACTTCGGCGCCGGTTACTCGTCGCTCAGCCATTTGCGTACCCTGCCGGTCGACATTCTCAAGATCGACCGGTTGCTGGTGGCCGAGCCGGAGTCGCGCACCGGCGAGGCCGCGCCGCTTGTCGACGTGGTGGTCCGGCTCGGGCACCGGCTCGGTCTGGAGGTGCTCGCCGAGGGGATCGGCACCCCGGCGCAGCGGGTCGCGGTGGTCGAGGCCGGCTGCCGGCTCGGGCAGGGGTCGCTGTTCGGCTGGGGCGTGCCGGCCGAGCACCTCGAGGCTCAGTTGGACGGTCTGCGCACCGGCACCCGGCCGGCCCCGCAGCCGCGCAATGAGCCGCCGAAGGGCGTTACCGCGCGCAGCCAGGTGGTGTCGCTCGGACCGGGAATGAAGCAGCTCAGGGCCGTTTTGCCGACGGATCCCGCGTTCGGGGCAATGGCGAGTGATCAAAATGTGGGATCAGTTGACTCGCCGAGTGAGATGGGGCAAGGTTAGGTCCATGTGCTTCGCGTCCCGAGTACTTAGTTGAGCGCACCTCCTGCCGAGCTAGAAACGGCGAGGGTGCGCTAGGTCCCGTGCTTACAGCACGAGGGCCTTTTTTGTTGCTCAAAGTACGACTGGACGACCATCCCGAGAAGGTTCGATAGCCATGACGAGACCCACTCCCGAGACCCTCGCCCACCGAGCCAATCCGGCCACTGTCGCGGCCGCCAGCCCGGCCCCGGCCGTAGCCTCCCCGGTGCCCACCTCCGGAGCCGGCGCTCTTGTTCGGTCGCTCGAGGCGCTCGGGGTCGAGGTCCTCTTCGGCATCCCGGGTGGGGCGATCCTGCCGGCGTACGACCCGCTCTTCGACTCGAAGGTCCGGCACATCCTGGTCCGCCACGAGCAGGGCGCCGGGCACGCCGCCACCGGTTACGCGCAGGCCACCGGCAAGGTCGGCGTCTGCATCGCGACCAGCGGCCCGGGTGCGACCAACCTGGTCACCCCGATCGCCGACGCCTACATGGACTCGGTGCCGATGGTCGCGATCACCGGCCAGGTCGCCCGCCCGTCGATCGGCACGGACGCCTTCCAGGAGGCGGACATCCAGGGCATCACGCTGCCGATCACCAAGCACAACTTCCTGGTGCAGACGCCCGAGGAACTGCCGCGCATCCTGGCCGAGGCGTTCCACCTGGCCGCCACCGGCCGGCCCGGCCCGGTCCTGGTCGACATCCCCAAGGACGTGCTGCAGTCGCCGACCACGTTCACCTGGCCGCCGACCCTCGACCTGCCCGGCTACCGGCCCACCCTGCACCCGCACGGCAAGCAGATCCGCGAGGCGGCCCGGCTGATCGCCGCGGCCAAGCGCCCGGTGCTGTACGTGGGTGGCGGCGTCCTCAAGGCCGGTGCCACCGACGGGCTGCGCAAGCTGGCCGAGCTGACCGGCATCCCGGTCATCACCACGCTGATGGCGCTCGGCGCGTTCCCCGACTCGCACCCGCAGCACCTGGGCATGCCGGGCATGCACGGCACCGTCCCGGCGGTGTACGCACTGCAGAAGTCCGACCTGCTGATCACCCTGGGCGCCCGCTTCGACGACCGGGTCACCGGCAAGCTCGACTCGTTCGCGCCGGACGCCAAGGTGGTGCACGCCGACATCGACCCGGCCGAGATCGGCAAGAACCGGCACGCCGACGTCCCGATCGTGGGTGACGCCCGGCACGTCATCGACGAGCTGATCGCCGCGGTGTCCGCCTCGGCCGGCGGCACGGCGCAGTACGAGTCGTGGTGGGCGACCCTCAACGAGCTGCGCGACCGTTACCCGCTGGGCTACGAGGAGCCGACCGACGGCACCCTGGCCCCGCAGTACGTGATCCAGCGGATCGGCGAGCTGGTCGGCCCGGACGCGATCTACGTGGCCGGCGTCGGCCAGCACCAGATGTGGGCCTCCCAGTTCATCAAGTACGAGAAGCCGGGCACCTGGCTCAACTCCGGCGGCGCCGGCACCATGGGCTACGCGGTCCCGGCCGCGATGGGCGCCAAGGTGGGCCGGCCCGACGTGGCGGTCTGGGCGATCGACGGCGACGGCTGCTTCCAGATGACCAACCAGGAGCTGGCCACCTGCGCGCTGGAGGGCATCCCGGTCAAGATCGCCGTGATCAACAATGGCAACCTGGGCATGGTCCGGCAGTGGCAGACGCTCTTCTACGACGGCCGCTACTCCAACACCGAGCTGGGCACCCACAAGCACCGCATCCCCGACTTCGTGAAACTGGCGGAGGCGCTCGGCTGCATCGGGCTGCGGTGTGAGTCCAAGGACGATGTTGACAAGATCATCAAGCAGGCCATGGAGATCAACGACGCTCCGGTGGTCATCGACTTCACCGTCGGCAAGGACGCCATGGTGTGGCCCATGGTCGCGGCCGGCACGAGCAACGACGAAATCATGTTCGCCCGGGACGTGCGCCCGACCTTCGAAGAGGACGACCTGTAATGAACAAGCACACGCTCTCCGTGCTGGTCGAGAACAAGCCGGGTGTGCTCGCCCGGGTCAGCGGCCTCTTCTCCCGGCGCAGCTTCAACATCGACTCCCTGGCGGTGGGCGAGACGGAGAACCCGGACGTCTCCCGCATCACGATCGTGGTCAACGCCGACTCCTCACCCCTGGAGCAGGTGACCAAGCAGCTCAACAAGCTGGTGAACGTGCTGAAGATCGTCGAGCTGGACCCGCAGCAGTCGGTCCAGCGCGAGCTCCTGCTGGTCAAGGTGCGCGCCGACCGCGCGCAGCGCGGCCAGGTCCTCGAGACGGTCGAGCTGTTCCGGGCGAAGGTGATCGACGTCGCTCCGGACACCCTCACCATCGAGGCAACGGGTAACCCCGACAAACTGGACGCGTTGCTGCGCGACCTCGAGCCGTACGGCATCAAGGAGATGGTGCAGTCGGGCCTCGTGGCCATCGGCCGCGGCTCGCGCTCCATCACGACCGGCCCGGCGCTCCGCGCCGCCTGAATTCAAGGAAAGAAATGACTGCGGAAGTTTTCTACGACGACGACGCCGACCTGTCGATCATCCAGGGCAAGAAGGTCGCCGTG
Source organism: Paractinoplanes tereljensis (assembly GCF_016862435.1). Classification (GTDB taxonomy): domain Bacteria; phylum Actinomycetota; class Actinomycetes; order Mycobacteriales; family Micromonosporaceae; genus Actinoplanes; species Actinoplanes tereljensis. The sequence goes on along the minus strand of NZ_BOMY01000009.1, from coordinate 58,739 downwards.
ATCGGTTACGGCAGCCAGGGCCACGCCCACTCGCTGTCGCTGCGCGACTCGGGCGTCCAGGTGGTCGTCGGCCTGAAGGAGGGCTCGAAGAGCCGCGCCAAGGCCGAGGAGCAGGGCCTCGAGGTCAAGACGCCGGCCGAGGCGTCGGCCTGGGCTGACGTGATCATGGTGCTGGCGCCGGACACCGCGCAGCGCAAGATCTACGCCGAGTCGATCGAGCCGAACCTGACCGCCGGCAAGGCGCTGTTCTTCGGCCACGGCCTGAACATCCGGTTCGGCCTGATCACGCCGCCGGCCGACGTCACCGTGGCGATGGTGGCCCCGAAGGGCCCGGGTCACCTGGTCCGCCGCCAGTACGTGGACGGCAAGGGCGTGCCGTGTCTGGTCGCCGTCGAGCAGGACCCGACCGGCGAGGGCCTCGCGCTCGCGCTCTCCTACGCCAAGGCGATCGGTGGTGCCCGCGCGGGTGTCATCAAGACCACCTTCACCGAGGAGACCGAGACCGACCTCTTCGGCGAGCAGGCCGTGCTCTGCGGCGGCACCGCGGCGCTGGTGCAGACCGGCTTCGAGGTGCTCACCGAGGCTGGTTACGCCCCGGAGATCGCGTACTTCGAGTGCCTGCACGAGCTGAAGCTGATCGTCGACCTGATGTACGAGGGCGGCATTTCCCGGATGCGTTACAGCGTCTCGGACACCGCCGAGTTCGGTGACTACGTCAGCGGCCCGCGGGTGATCAACGCGGAGACCAAGGCGGAGATGAAGCGGATCCTCGCCGACATCCAGTCGGGTGAGTTCACCCGGCAGCTGATCGAGGACGACGACAACGGCGGCCCGCTGCTCGCCAAGTACCGCGAGCAGGGCGCCAACCACCCCATCGAGGTCACCGGCAAGAAGCTGCGGGACATGATGAGCTGGGTGGACCGGCCGATCACCGAGACCGCCTGATCTACGCTCCGGCGCCCGTTTTCCCCGGCTTGAAACAGGGGGAAAGCGGGCGCCGACGCATATTCGAAACGTCCACGTTACGTCCTGCTTACCTGCTTGGCGCCGAAATAGAATTGTGCGCTGTTCAGGCACTTAGGAGTGGTGCCCGGCGGGTACATTCCCCGCATGCGACTGGCTGATTCTTTCCGGAGTGAGCGTTTCGGCGCAGTTCGGATCCACGAGCTGCAGCGGGTCATTGAGCTGGACTCGGGTCTGTCGGCCGCTGCCGGCAGTCGTATCGTGCCGGCGGATGCGTTACGCGCCGTCGAATCGCAAATGGTAATCGTCGTGCCTTGCATGAATGAGACACGAAGCGTCATCGAGGGAGTGCTCTCCGGCATTCCGCACGACTGCCTGATAGTGCTCGTCTCGAACAGCGACCGGGCTCCGGTCGACCGCTACGAGAGCGAGGCGCAGACCGTCGAGCAGTTCTGCCGGCTGGCCGGCCGCTCGGCGATCACCGTGCATCAGCGCGACCCCGGGGTGGCCGGAGCGTTCAAGGCGGCCGGGATGCCTGAGCTGCTGGACGATGACGGCCTGGTTCGGGCGGGCAAAGGCGAGGCCATGCTGATCGGGATGGCGCTGGCCGCGACGACCGGGCGCCGATATATCGGATATGTGGATGCCGACAACTATGTGCCCGGTTCGGTCCATGAGTACTGCAAGGTCTACGCGGCCGGCCTCTACCTGGCCGAGTCGCCGTACTCGATGGTTCGTATCTCCTGGCACTCGAAGCCGAAGCTGCGGGACAACCGGTTGTTCTTCAGCCGGAAGGGCCGTAGTTCGCAGATCACCAACGAGTGGCTGAACCGGTTCCTCGCCGAATACTCCGGCTTCGGCACCGAGGTGATCGCCACCGGCAATGCGGGCGAGCACGCGATGACCCTGGACCTCGGCCTCAAACTGCGCCTGGCCGGCGGTTTCGCGGTCGAACCGTACGAGTACATGGACCTGTTCGAGCAGTTCGGCGGCGTGCTGGAGAGCACGAATGCCGACGTCATGGCCAATTCGGTCCCGGTCCTTCAGATCGAGACCCGGAACCCGCACTTTCACGACAACAAGGGCGAGGAGCACGTGCAGGGCATGCGGATGCAGGCCCTCAACGTTCTCTACCATTCGCCGGTCACCCTGCCCGCGGTCAAGCAGGCGATCCTCGAGTTCATGATCGAGCAGGGGGCGCTCGGCCCCGGCCAGGAGCCGCCGCGCGAGCGGGTCTATCCGCCGGTCGGCACGCTCGACCTGGACCTGCTGTACGACGCGCTGGACGCCGAGGCGCTCAGCTTCCGGCAGCCGGACGGCCTGGCCTCGACCGGTCTGAAGCCGGCGCCGCCGATCGATCGGGCGGCCATCCCGCGCCGGGCGGCTTGATTACCAAAATGTGACGCCGGTCACAAAGGTGTGACGGGACGGCGGGAGTCAGCGGCAACATACGTAGCGCGGCACGCGTCGCGCCAACGGATGGAGGCGCTTTGACTCCCGTCGTTCTGATCGCTGAGGAACTCGCCCCATCCGCCATCGACGTCCTGGCCTATGACTTCGACGTCCGGCACGTCGACGGCACCGACCGCGCCGCCCTGCTCGCCGCCGTCGCCGAGGCCGACGCGCTGATCGTGCGCAGCGCCACCGCGGTCGACGCCGAGGTGTTCGCGGCCGGCCACGCGCTGAAGGTGGTCGCCCGAGCCGGCGTCGGACTCGACAACGTCGACGTGCCGTCCGCCACCGCCCGCGGCGTGATGGTGGTGAACGCGCCGACCAGCAACATCGTCTCGGCCGCCGAGCAGGCCATCGCGCTGCTGCTGGCGGTGGCCCGGAATACCGCCAGCGCCAGCCAGTCGCTCAAGCGCGGCGAGTGGAAGCGGGCCCGGTACACCGGCGTCGAGGTGCAGGGCAAAACCGTCGGCGTGGTCGGGCTGGGCCGGATCGGGGTGCTGTTCGCGCAGCGGATGGCGTCCTTCGGCACCCGGCTGATCGCCTACGACCCGTACATCCAGCCGGCCCGCGCCGCCCAGCTCGGCGTGCGCCTGGTCGGGCTGGAGGAACTGCTGCGCGAGAGCGACTTCATCTCGGTCCACCTGCCCCGCACGCCGGAGACGTTCGGCCTGATCGGCGAGAAGGAACTCAACCTGGTCAAGCCGGGCGTCCGGATCGTCAACGCGGCCCGCGGCGGCCTGATCGACGAGCAGGCCCTCGCGGTCGCGCTGGCCGAGGGCCGGGTGGCCGGGGCCGGCCTGGACGTGTTCGTCGCCGAGCCGACCACCGAGTCGCCGCTGTTCGCCTTCGACAACGTGGTGGTCACCCCGCACCTGGGTGCCTCGACCGCCGAGGCGCAGGACAAAGCCGGCCTGTCGGTGGCCCGCAGCGTCAAACTCGCGCTCCAGGGCGAATTCGTGCCGGACGCGGTGAACGTGCAGGCCGGCGGGGTGGTGGACGAGGACGTCCGCCCGCTGCTGTCGCTGGCCGAGAAGCTCGGCCGGGTGTTCACCGCGGTGGCCGGCGGCGTCGCCGCCAGCGTCACCGTGGAGGTGAGCGGTGAGATCGTCACGCACGACGTGGGCGTGCTGAAACTGGCCGCCACCAAGGGGCTGTTCGCCTCGGTGGTGGACGAGCGGGTGACCTACGTGAACGCGCCGCAACTCGCCGCCGACCGCGGCGTCGACGTCGAGCTGGCGGTCAGCGAAGAGCCTTGCGAACATCAAAATCTGGTTACCGTACGCGGCGCGCTGCCCGATGGGCGCCGGGTGAGCGTGTCCGGCACGTTGACCGTGACCAGCACCCGGGAGATCTGCAAGCTGACCCAGGTCGACGACTTCGACCTGGACCTGACCGCCGACGGGGTGCTGCTGTTCTTCCGCTACAGCGACCGGCCCGGCGTGATCGGCGCGATCGGCACCGAACTGGGCGAGTCGGGGGTCAACATCGCGGCCATGCAGGTGGCCCGCCGGGAGGCCGGCGGCGAGGCGCTGATGACCCTCACGCTGGACTCCTCGATCGACGCCGAGCTGCTCTCCGCGGTGGCCGCGGCGATCGGCTCGACCCGGGGCAGCCTGGTCGACCTACGAAGCGAATGACCGGGCCGGCGGCGGATAAACCGTGCCGTCCTGCAGATCGAGCAGATCGAGGTTGAGTTCGCCGGCCAGCCGCTCGATCGTCTCCAGCACCACGTCCGGACAGTCCTCCCGCAACCGCATCTCGATGTGGTCGGCCGCGGCGTGCAGCGGGGCGTGCGCCCACGGCGAACCGGGTGCCGAGGCACGGGGGCCACGGTCGGGATAATTGCTGGTCAGGGCGTCATAGAAGGCGACGACGCGGGGGTCGGCCGGGCGCTGCGGGTGCTCCCCGCGCGCGCAACGCGCGTTGGCTTCGCGCACAGCGTCCGGCGGGTCGGACTTGTCCATCGCCCACACCACTAGGTCGAAACTCACCGGCGCATGGTGCCATCACGACGGGCGACACGCCGGAACTACGCCGCCGACACGCGGGGGATGCGTCTTGCGCGTCATTAGTCCGCATCGCTAGCGTTGTCCATGCCGTGCTGCCCGCTGGTGGGCCCGTCTTCGGGTGACGTGTCTGCTGTGGCGGGCTGCGCGACTGGAATCCGGCGGGACCGAGCCACGCGTCATCGTCGCAACAGCCCCCGTGATCGTTTGCCGCGATCCGGGGGCTGTTCGTGTCCAGGCCTTGGGACCGCGTTACCGAAGATCGGGACGGCGGACTAGCCTGGGTCCCGTCGAAAACGCAACTCGAGGGAGCAAAAAGTGAGCGTGGCGCGGATCGCGGTGGTGGCCGGCGACGGCATCGGAACCGAAGTTACCGCGCAGGCTCGCAAGGTGATCGAGGCCGTGCTCCCGGGCGCCGAATTCGACGATTACGACCTCGGTGCCCGGTTCTACAACCGCACCGGCGAGGTGCTGCCGCAGGCCATCGAAGACGAGCTGGCCCGGCACGACGCCATCCTGCTCGGCGCCATCGGCGACCCGAGCGTCCCGCCGGGCGTCCTCGAGCGCGGCCTGCTGCTGAAGCTGCGGTTCGACTTCGACCAGTACGTAAACTTGCGCCCCTCCAAGCTCTGGCCCGGCACCACCAGCCCGCTGGCCGGCCTCAAGCCCGGCGAGATCGACATGGTCGTGGTCCGCGAGGGCACCGAGGGCCTCTACGTCGGCGCCGGCGGCGTCCTGCACAAGGACACCCCCGCCGAGATCGCCACCGAGGAAAGCCTCAACACGCGGTACGGCGTGGAGCGGGTCGTCCGGGACGCGTTCGCCCGCGCCCAGCGCCGCGAGCGCCGCCACCTCACCCTGGTGCACAAGACCAACGTCCTGACCAAGGCCGGCAGCCTCTGGGCGCGCACGTTCGCCGCCGTCGCCGCCGAGTTCCCCGAGGTCACCACGGAATACCAGCACGTCGACGCGGCCAGCATGTTCATGGTCAGCAACCCGCAGCGGTTCGACGTGGTGGTAACCGACAACCTCTTCGGTGACATCATCACCGACATCGCCGCGGCCGTTACCGGCGGCATCGGCATGGCCGCCAGCGGCTCGGTCAACCCCGAGCGCAAATACCCGTCGACGTTCGAGCCGGTGCACGGCTCCGCGCCCGACATCGCCGGCCAGGGCATCGCCGACCCGGCCGCCGCCATCCTGTCCGCGTCGCTGCTGCTCGAGCACCTCGGCCACCACGACGAGGCCCGCCGGGTGTCCGAGGCGGTCGCCGCCGAGGTCGCGTCCCGCACCCCCGGCGCGTCGCTGCGCACCGACGAGGTCGGCGACCGCGTGGCTGCCGCACTCTGATCGTTGTCTTAACGGGCGTTCGGGGTATCTTTTGTGCACCTTGTTCGCACGCCTAGAAAGCAGGTCTCCGAACCATGAGCGGTGGTGACAACCTCGATTTCGAGATCCGTCCGAACCCGGCGCCGGTAACCGCCGCCGAACGGGACGCGCTGCTGGTCAACCCCGGTTTCGGCCGCGTGTTCACCGACCACATGGTCACGGTGCGCTACGCCGACGGCAAGGGCTGGTATGACGCACGGGTCGAGGCCCGAGCGCCGATCTCGATCGACCCCGCCTCCGCGGTGCTGCACTACGCCCAGGAGATCTTCGAGGGCCTCAAGGCCTACAAGATGGCCGACGGCGGCGTGGCGATGTTCCGCCCCGACGCCAACGCGGCCCGGTTCGCCCAGTCCGCCCAGCGGATGGCGATGCCGCAGCTGTCGCAGGCCGCCTTCCTCCAGTCGCTGCGCGAGATCATCCGCATCGACCAGGACTGGATCCCGCAGAACGACGAGGGCAGCCTCTACCTGCGCCCGTTCGCCTACGCGAGCGAAGTCTTCCTCGGCGTGCGCCCCGCGCTCGAATACCTCTACCTGGTCATCGCCTCTCCGGTCGGCGCCTATTTCTCCGGCGGCGTAAAGCCCGTCTCGGTCTGGGTAACCCCCGACTTCACTCGGGCGGCCCCCGGCGGCACCGGCGCGGCAAAGTGCGGCGGTAACTACGCGGCGGGCCTCTCAGCCCAGGCCGAAGCAATCGAAAACGGCTGCGACCAGGTCGTCTACTTGGACGCCGTCGAACGCAAATACGTAGACGAACTGGGCGGCATGAACGTCTTCTTCGTCCAGGCCGACGGCAACCTGCTAACCCCGCCGCTGACCGGCACGATCCTCCCCGGCATCACCCGAGACTCGGTAATCAAACTGGCCGAGCGAGCGGGCCGTCGAGTCGAAGAGCGCCCGGTGAGCATTGACGAGTGGCGCGAGGGCGCGGCGTCAGGCCAAATCCGCGAAGCCTTCGCCTGCGGTACGGCTGCTGTCATCACCCCGATCGGCACGGTGAAGTCCCCCGAGGGCTCCTTCACCGTCGCCGACGGCGGTTCTGGCTCGGTCACCATGGCTATCCGCAAGGAGCTTGTCGACATTCAGCGGGGGCGGGCTGCTGACCCCTTCGGCTGGGTGCATCGAGTTCTCTGAGGGCTCTCGCGCTTGGGCGTTTCCGGCTCTCTCACGCTGGGACGGTTTTGGGCCGGGGATAACCATGCTGGGCGGTAAAGCATCTATGCCCTGCATGGTCATCCCCGGCCCAAAACCTTGCAGGGGAACACCCGACGGCCAGGAGAGGGCTCACTCGCAGCCAGGTGCATAGAGGGCTGGGCGGTCCCCTCCAGCAAGGTGGTTCGGCTGCCGCGCGGTGGCAGAGCCAGGCGCGTAAGTCGAGCAGGCCAACCTGGGTGGTGGGTTCCGCGAGCGAGACCGTGCCGCCCACTCTCAAGTCAAAACCCAACCCCGTGGTGGTAACGGTGGGAGGGTTGGTGAAATCTAAACGATCTTGCACCGCCCGTGATTTCGAGCAGTTAACTGCGAAAACCGCTCCGTCGCTGCCCCCGGCCTGGCAACTGCTTCGCAGTCGTAGCTCGTAAGATTTTTAAAGCTTTTGCCAACCCTCCCACCGTTACCACCACGGGGTTTGGTTTTGACTGAGAGTGGGCGGCACGGTTTCGCTCGCGGAACCCACCACCCAGGCCGGCCTGCTCGAGTTGCGCGCCTGGCGTGCCCACAGCGCGGCAGCCAGACCACCGTGCCGGAGGGGATCGCCCAGCCCTTTACACACCTTGCTGCGGGTGACCAGTCTCCTGGCCGTCAGGGGTCACCGTGCAAGGTTTTGGGCCGGGAATGACCATGCAGGGCATAAATGCTTCACCGCCCAGCATGGTCATTCCCGGCCCAAAACCGTCCCAGCGTGAGCATCCGGGTCAGGACAACAGATGAGACCGCATTCTCCCGATCTCAGAGTCGAGCATGCCGATCTCGCGCACATACTCCTCAACCGACCCATGCAACGCCCGCAAATCGGACAAAAACATCAGCATGGCAGCCGGCGGCGAGTCGAACATGTGCTCGTTACCCAGAACCGCAGACGGATGGTTCTCCAACAGATAGTCCGTAAGCCGCTTCATCGACGACGTAGTCAAGGCGTAGTCGGACGCGATGTCCTCGTCGGACACCCCCAGCAACGACAGAGCCAGAGCACAAACAGTGCCAGTCCGGTCCTTACCCGCCATGCAGTGCACGATCACCGGAGCCTGCTGAGGGTCCGAGATGATCCGCAGCGAAGCCAGCAGGGCCTCCCGCCCATCCTCAGCAAAGTTCAGGTACCGATCAGCCAGCCACCGCTCATGCACCACGTCGTCCGGATGCCCGACTTCTTCCCAGTCGACATGCTGAAGGACGAGATTCCGGTACTCAAGCCCATACCGCTCAGCAACCCGCCCGTACCGCTCGATCTCATGCGCCCGCCGAAGGTCGATCACCGTGCGCACCCCGAGCTGCGTGAACGCCTCAGCGTCCGAGTCGTCCAGCCGATGCAGTGCGTCGGAGCGAAACAGCCGCCGCCACCGCACAGTGCGCCCGTCGAGGCCGGCGTACCCACCGACGTCGCGGAAGTTGTAGGCCTTGGAGAAACCGAGATTCCGGGGGTATGAGTCGGTCACCACCGCTCCAACCTAGTCTCGAAAGGTGGAACAACGCTTCCCACGAGAGCCGAGAGTGGCATGCTTCATGTCGTGACCCACTCCGTGCTGATTATTGGCACCTAGCGCGCCGGCTGACGATTCGCCGACGCGCAGACCTCCCGCATCCGCGGGGGGTCTTTTTGTTGGGCCCGCCAAAGACAATCCTCGGAAAGGGACTTCCCCCATGGACTACCAGGTCTTCGACACCACGCTGCGCGACGGTGGGCAGCGCGAGGGAATCAGCTACTCGGTCGCCGACAAGCTCGCGGTGGCGAAGCTGCTCGACGAGTTCGGCGTCGGCTTCATCGAGGGCGGCTGGCCCGGCGCCATGCCCAAGGACACCGAGTTCTTCGAACGGGCGAAGACCGAGCTGGACCTGAAGAACGCGTTGCTCGTCGCGTTCGGCGCGACCCGCAAGGCGGGCGTCGCGGTCGAGGAGGACAAGCAGGTCAAGGCGCTGCTCGATGCGGAGACCCCGGTGGTCTGCGTGGTCGCGAAGTCCGACATCCGGCACGTCGAGCGGGCGCTGCGCACCACCGGTGACGAGAACCTGGCGATGGTCCGCGACACTGTGCGGTTTTTAAAAGAAAACGGCCGTCGCGCCTTCGTCGACTGCGAGCACTTCTTCGACGGTTTCCGTTACGACCCGGCGTACACGGCAAGCGTGGTTAAGGCGGCCTTCGAGGCCGGCGCCGAGCGGGTCGTGATGTGTGACACCAACGGCGGCATGCTCCCGTCGATGATCACCAAGGCGATCGAGGAGGTCGTCGAGCGCACCGGTATCAGCGCCGACCGCCTCGGCATCCACTGCCAGAACGACACGTCCTGTGCGGTCGCCAACACGATCGCGGCCGTCGAGGCGGGCGTGAAGCATTTCCAGTGCACCGCGAACGGGTACGGCGAGCGGCCCGGCAACGCCGACCTGTTCGCCACGGTCAGCAACGTACAGCTCAAGCTCGGGGTTCAGGTCCTACCGGACGGCTGCCTCGAACAGGCGACGCGGGTTTCCACCGCGCTCGCCGAGATCGCCAACATCGCCCCCGACACCCACCAGGCTTATGTCGGGGCCGCGGCTTTCGCTCACAAGGCGGGGTTGCACGCGAGCGCGATCAAGGTGGATCCGCTGCTCTACAACCACGTCGACCCGTCGGTTGTCGGCAATGACATGCGGATCCTGGTGACGGAGATGGCCGGCCGGGCCAGCATCGAGCTCAAGAGTCGCGAGCTCGGCCTGGACCTGGCCGGCCACCCGGACGCCGTCTCGGCCGTCACCCGGAAGGTGAAGGACCTGGAGGCCGGCGGCTGGTCGTTCGAGGCCGCGGACGCCTCGTTCGAGCTGCTGGTGCGGGGCGAACTGCCGGGCGAGGGCTACGCCCGCCCGTTCAACCTCGAGTCCTACCGGGTGCAGGTCGAACACCGCGAGGACGGCGCGGTGGTTTCCGAGGCCACCGTCAAGGTCCGGGTACGCGGCGAGCGGGTGATCGCCACCGCCGAGGGCAACGGCCCGGTCAACGCCCTCGACGAGGCGCTGCGGGTAGCGCTGTCGCAGCACTACCCGCAGCTGAAGACCGTCGAGTTGACCGACTACAAGGTGCGCATCCTGGAGGGCAGCCACGGCACCAACGCGGTTACCCGGGTGCTGCTGGAGAGCGCCGACGGCAACCGCGACTGGACCACCGTGGGCGTCCACGAGAACATCGTCGAGGCCAGCTGGGTCGCCCTGGTGGACGCGCTCACGTACGGCCTGGCCCGCACGACCACGGCCGCCTAGAACTCGGGCCGGCCGGCAGAGGCGATCATCGCGATCGCCTCTGCCTGCGGCATCGGCGGCAACTGACGTCCGTCCCGCGAGCGGAGAGCGATCAGGCCGTCCGCGACCTCACGCTCGCCGACGATGCCGGCGTACGGGATCTTGCGCTCGACCGCCGCCCGGATGCGAGCACCGAGCGACCCTTCGTCATGCACCTCGGCCCGCAACCCGCCCGCGATAGCCGCCGCGGCAAAGGCACGGGCCGCATCGGCCTGGCCGGACCCGAGCGGCAGCACGTCGATCTGCACCGGCGCGTACCAGATCGGGAAGGCACCCTGGTGCACCTCGATCAGGTGCCCGAAGAGCCGTTCCATCGACCCGATCAGGCTCTGATGCACCATGACCGGCCGTTCCCGCCCGCCGTCCGCCGAGGCGTAGGAGAGGTCGAACTGGGCCGGCTGGTGGAAGTCGATCTGAATGGTGGCGAGACTCCATTCCCGCCCGGCCGAGTCGTTGATCTGCACGTCGATCTTCGGCCCGTAGAAGGCGGCCTCCCCGGGCACCGCCTCGAACGCGATGCCCGCATCGTCGAGGGCCCCGCGCAAGAGCCCTTCGGCCCGTGCCCACGAGGCGTCATCACCGGCATACTTACCGCTGTCGCCACGCAGCGAGAGCCGGAAGGACGCCGGTTCGAAGCCGAGCGCGGCATGGGAGACACGCATCAACCGCAGCACCGCGGCGACTTCGTCCCCAACCTGGTCGAGGGCGCAGAAGTTGTGCGCGTCGTCGAGCTGGATCGATCGCACCCGGGCCAGCCCGCCGAGCACGCCGGATCGTTCCGCCCGATACATCGGCCCGACCTCGGCGATCCGCAACGGCAGATCGCGGTACGACCGTGGCCGGGCCTTGAAGATGAGCGCGTGGTGCGGGCACTGGCTGGGCCGCAGAACAAGCTCGTCCCCACCGAACTGCATCGGCGGAAACATGTCCTCGGCGAAGTTCCGCCAGTGCCCCGACATCTCGTACATCTGGCGCTTCCCGAGCGCCGGCGAGTGCACGTGCTGGTAGCCGTTACGCCGTTCCAACTCGTACAGGTAGGACTCGACCGCGTGGCGCGCCGCGGCCCCCGCCGGAAGCCAGAAGGGCAGACCGGCCCCAATGAGCGGATCGGAGTCGAAGAGGTCGAGCTCACGCCCGAGCTTGCGATGGTCGACAGACATGTGGGATCTCCCTGGGAAATGAGGGCGAGACCCCACACCCGGGCATCTCGCCCGGTGTGGTCGCTGTCAGTTCAGCGAGAATCAACGCCGGGAAAAACCGGCGTCGTCGTCACGAACCTGCGCATCATGCGCTCGATGCTAGGCGCCCCCACTCGGCCGGGGCACCCGAATTACCGGGATCGGTACGGTGGGCGCCATGATCGGAAATCCGCTGAACGACCTCGGGTCCGACCGTGTTCTGAGCGAGGCACTGCCGTCCGGGCGACTGGCGTTCGAGACAGCCGAAGGGCCGGCCCCGGATCCGCTTCTGTGGATCAGCGATCTGACTCCCGAGCCCGGGGTATGGGGCGAGGTCCAAGCCCGGCACGGTGCGACCGGACTCTGGCCGCTGATCCTCGGCGCGAGCAGGTACGCGGTGGGAGGCCCATGGACGGCCGGTGAACTCGACCCCAGCCTGGTCGTGTCCCGGCCTGGTGATCATGACGTTGCCGCGCTGCTGGCCGGTTGGTGGTCGGTCTACACAGAGGTGGACAACGACGACGACTTGCTCGGGCCGGCGGAGCAACTGGCCATCACCGCGCCCTTCGAAGATCTCTGGCCGGGGCTCGCGGCGCCCGGCGTCCTTAAGGAAGATCCGGCCGTGCGTGCCGCCGAGTTCGCCGACTATCTGTTGACCGATGACGGGCGGTTGCGCGCGCCGCGTCTCGGCCTGAGCGCCAGCGCCCGCGGCGCGGACGCACCGGCCGACCTGGGGTGGACCGGTCCGTTGAACTACGAGAACGACACCGCTCAGTTCAGCGCCGTGCTGCGCAGTTGGGAGGAACGCTTCGGCGCCCGGGTCGTGGGCATCGGCTCAAGCGAGATCTACCTCAGCGTCGCAGCTCCACCGACCGACGCGGGTCACGCCTTGCGAGTGGCCGCGGAACACTTCGCCTTCTGCCCCGACAACGTATGGCAGTCCAGCACCGACTCCCTGGTCCGCTACGCCGACGCCATCAGAAGCCAGGCCTGGTGGTCCTTCTGGTGGGACTGATCGGGTTCGAAAGTCATTTGTGTTTTTAGCGTTTACGGCCTAGCGTTCAAGGCGTGACGACGGGTGAGTTCTTGACTACTGGCCAGGTGGCTGACCTGCTGGGTGTGTCCCGTCAGCAGGTCGTGAACCTGTGTGAGCGTGGAGACCTGCCGTTCGTCAAGGTCGGCAAGCATCGACGAGTTGACCGGCGCGAGGTGGAGGCGCTTCTGCGCCCTCATCCGAAGCTCACGCGTGACCAGCTCAAGTCTCGGTGGCTCCATCAGGCGGTGGCCGGCAACCTGGTCGCCGATCCGGACCTGGTGCTGGCCAAAGCCAGAGAAAACCTTGATCGGCTTCTGCGGATCCATCGAAACACGATGGCTGAAGTCTGGTTGAAGCGGTGGCAGGAACGGATCGATGAGGGCCCCGGTGCTGTTCTTCGGGCGCTTACCTCCGAGGAGCCCGAGTCCCTTGAGCTCCGGCAGAACTCGCCGTTCGCCGGGGTGCTTCCTCAGGAACAACGTCGAAAGGTGCTTGCTGCCTTTACGCACAGCGGAGCAGGGCGGGCGGCATGAGGCGCGATCAACTCGAACATGTGCTGCGGGCCGCATGCCAGATCGCCGCCGACCCGAACGTGCTCGTCATCGGCAGTCAGTCGGTGCTGGGATCGATCCCCGAGGAGCGCTTGCCGTTGGAGGCCACCGCTTCCATGGAGGTCGATGTGGCCTTCTTCGACGACCCCGACGACCGAAAGGCGGATCAGGTCGACGGGGCGATCGGCGAGCTTTCTCCGTTCCACGAAATGAACGGCTACTACGCCCAGGGAGTCAGCGTTTCTACGGCGACCCTGCCCAGCGGCTGGCGGGATCGGCTGGTCCTCGTCGAATCGCATAGCACGCAGCCAGGCCGTGGCTACACGCTCGATCCGCACGACTGCGTGGTCTCGAAGCTGGTGGCCGGGCGGGAGAAGGATTACGCCTTCGCGCACGCGCTCATCCGCGAAGGTCTCATCGACCCGGTGACGATCGCGGACCGGATTGAGATGGTCGAGGTCCACCCGCTGGTGCTGGAACGTCTTCGAAAGTGGATCGGCATGTACCGGCCGACCGCGTGACAAGCGAAGCGGCATACTCGGGGCTGTGACGGCGCCTCGGTTGGAGATTGAGTACTGCACGCAGTGTCGGTGGCTTTTGCGGGCGGCCTGGTATGCGCAAGAGGTGCTCACCACCTTTCCCCGCGACCTCGGTGAGGTTGCGCTCGTGCCGGGGATCGGTGGGGTCTTCGAGATTCGGCTCGAGGGCGAGACGCTCTGGTCCCGGAAGGAGCAGAAGGGCTTTCCGGAGCTGGCCGACCTCAAGCGCCAGGTGCGCGACCGGGTCGCGCCCGATCGCGACCTCGGGCACACCGACCGGGCCGGTCAGGCATCGTCGGAGAGCAGCTGATCAGGCCGCCGGCACGGTGAGGCTGGCGATCAGGGCGCGGTGGTCGGTGCGGGGGATCCGGTGTGCGCTTGTTTCGCGTACGCCGATGCGCTTGTCGACGAGCACGTGGTCGATGGTCACTCGCGGGAGGACGAACTGCCCGTAGTACGGCCAGGTGGCGGCCAGACCCTTGCCGGTCGCGTCGGCGGCGTCGCGATAGCCGGTGGCGATCAGGGCGCGCAGCGAGGCGTGGTCGAGGGTGGCGTTGAAGTCGCCGAGCAGGATGCGGGGCGGGCCGTTCGGGTCGGCCTCGGGCTCGTTGGCCAGGTCGGTCTGCCAGCCCTTCCTGGCGGTCAGGCTCGAGGGCGCGAGCGGGTGCGCCGATTCGATCAGGAGCGGTGCGGCGCCGGGCGGCTGGATCGTCGCGTATGCCTGCCGGAAGCCACCGAGGTTCTGCTTCCAGCCCGCCCCGGTGACCGGGAAGCGCGAGTAGACGCCGGAACCGGCATAGTCCGGCGTGTCGGCGAGCGAGGCATAGGGCAGGAGCTGGTCGAGCCCGGCGTCGGTCAGCGCCTTCCGCGCGGCCGGAGTGAACTCCTGCACGGCCAGCACCGCCACGTCGTTCTCCCGCACCAGCTTGACGACGGTGGCCGGATCGGCACCGCCGGCGTACATGTTGCTGGTCATCACGTGCAGCGCGACGCCAGCGGACGGGCCTTGATCACCGGTGCGGGCCCGGGGCAGCACGATGGCGGCGAAAACCACCACCACGATCGCCGCGACCACCGCGGTGGTCCAGCGCCGTCCGGCGACGGCGAGCACCACGGGCAGCAGGCTCCAACCGGCAACGTACGGCGTGAAGGCCATGAACTGCACCAGCGGCCCGCGTTCCGACCCGCTGAGCCGGGCGACCGCCCACACCGCCGCCGGTACCACCAGGATCCAGAGCACCACGTCCACCACTTTCCGGCGCGGCTTCGGGACGATGACAGGTCGGGTGACCGCCGCCTGGCCGATGATCTTCATGTTGGCGAGGCTAGCCTCGATCAGCCAACTTCCGACCCGTCATCACGACTTCTGCACAACCCCGTCACGCCGCCGGCACGGTGAGCGTGGCGATCACCGCTCGGTGATCACTACCGGTCACGCCGTGGACGGACACGTCCCGCACCCCGACCCGCTCGTCGACCAGCACGTGGTCGAGCGTCACCGGCGGCAGGTGGTGGTACCACGGTCCCCAGGTCGGCACCAGGCCCTCGCCGACGGTGTCGGCGGCATCCCGGTAACCCCGGTCGATCAGGTGCCGGATCGGGGCGTGGTCGAGCGTCGAGTTGAAGTCGCCGAGCAGGATGCGGGGCGGACCGTCCGGGTCCGGGACCGGCTCGGCCGCCAGGCCCGCACGCCAGTCGGCCAGCGCCGACACCGCGTACGGGGCGAGCGGATGCGCCGACTGGACGGCGAGAGCCGTCGCGCCGGGTGGCTGGACCGTCGCGTACGCCTGCTGGTTGTTGCCTTTGGCCCGGGCCGACCCGGCCGCGCTGATCGGGAACCGGGAGTAGAGCCCGGAGCCGGTCGGATCCCATTCCTCGGCGAGCGAGTGGTAAGGGAGCAGCGTGTCCAGCCCGGCCGCGGTCAGGCCCTCCCGGGCGCGGGGCGTGAATTCCTGCACGGCCAGCACGGCCACGTCGTGGTCCCGGACCAGCTTGACCACCGAGGCCGGATCGGCGGCCCCGACGAACATGTTGATGGTCATCACGGTCACTCGAACCCCGGTGGCCGGCCCGCGGTGGGCGTCCGGCAGCGCGCGCGGCAGCACACACACCGCCAGCACCAGCGCGGCCAGCACGGCGGCCGCGGTGGCCAGCCATCTCCGGGCGCGCAGCGCGATCACCACCGGCACCCAGGCCCACAACGCCGCGTACGGCGTATAGGCGAAAAGCTGCACCAGCGGGCCGCGTTCCTGGCCGGACAACCGCACCAGCGCCCACAACAAACCCGGCAGAACCAGAAAGAACATCAGGACGGTACGGGTGGCCCGCCGCGCCGGCCGCACCTCCGCCGACGTGCTGGTGAGCGTCATGCGGCCGACCGTATCGGCCGTGAGGTACCGGGCACGGCTAGTGTGACTTGGGTGACCGAAATCAGACCCGGACGGCTTAATGGCATCACCGATGTGACCGGGGTGCGGGTCGGCCATTACGAGAAAATCGCCGACGGTTGGCTGACCGGGACCACCGTGGTGCTCGCTCCGCCCGGCGGCGCGACCGGTGGGGTGGACGTGCGCGGCGCCGGACCCGGCACTCGGGAGACCGACCTGCTCGACCCGCGCAACCTGGTGGAGCGGGTGCACGCGGTGGTGCTGGGTGGGGGCAGCGCGTTCGGGCTGGATGCCGCGGGCGGGGTGATGCGGCGGCTCGCCGACGACGGGATCGGGTTCCCGATGGGCACCACGCCCGACCGGGTGGTGCCGATCGTGCCGGCCGCCGTGCTGTTCGATCTCGGTCGGGGCGGCGACTGGCGGGCCGTACCGGACGCCTCCTTCGGGGCGGCCGCCTACGACGCGGCCTCGGCCGGTCCGGTCGCCATGGGCACGGTCGGGGCCGGCACCGGAGCCAAGGCGGGCGGCCTGAAGGGCGGGGTCGGCTCGGCCAGTGCGGTCGTCGACGGGTTGACCCTCGGCGCGCTGGCCGTGGTCAACGCGGTCGGCTCCTGCGTCGACCCGGCCACCGGCGAGCTCTACGGCCTGCCGCACGGGCTGGCCGGGGAGTTCGGGGAAGTTCCGGCGCGGCCCGGAGTTCCGCCCGGCGCTTCCGACTCGGATTTCCACACCACCATCGGGGTGGTCGCCACCGACGCGGCCCTCACCAAGGCGCAGTGCCAGAAACTCGCCGGCGTCGCGCACGACGGGCTGGCCCGGGCGATCCGGCCGGCGCACTCCATGTTCGACGGCGACACGATCTTCGCGCTGGCCACCGGGAACGGCCTGCCGCTCGGGGTGGAGGACTTCAACACTCTGCTCACCGTCGCGGCCGACACGTTCAGCCGGGCCATCGTGCACGGGGTGCTGTCCGCCACCGGGGCCGGCGGACTCCAGGCCTACCGCGATTCGCCGCGATAGGCCCGGACCCACACTCAGATCTTGGCGTCGAGCACGTCGCCGATGTTCGCCGCCACCAGCTCGTCCCGGATCACCGCGGCGTCGCCCTCCACCACCAGGGTCAGGCCCTTCGGGTGCAGGTGTGCCGCCGCGGCCGCCGACACCTGCTCGACGGTCGCCTCCAGGTACTGCTTACGCAGCGACGGGTAGTAGTCGTCGGGCAGGCCGTGCAGCACCAGGGTGCTCAGCGCGCCCACGATCGCACCCGGGGTCTGCATCTCCACCGACAGCTGGCCGGCCCGCCACGACCGGGCCACCGCCAGCTCGTCCTCGGTGACCCCGTCCAGCTGGGTGCGGTCGATCTCGCCGAGCGTGTCGACGATCGCCGGCACGGTCACTGCGGTCTGCACACCGGCGGCCACCTCGAACCGGCCGAACCGCCGGGACATCGCGTAACTGCCGCGGATGCCGTACGTGTAGCCCTTCACCTCGCGGATCAGGTGATTGAGCCGGGACGTGAACGCGCCGCCCAGCACCGTCGCCGCGAGAGTGATCGGCACATAGTCGGGGGTGGCCCGCTCCGGCGACCGGTGGCCCAGACGCAGCGTCGACTGCACCGAACCGGGCCGGTCCACCAGGATCACCCGGCGGTGGTCGCGCACCGACCAGAGCAGCGGACCGTCGGCCGGGTGCGCCTCGCCGGTGGTGCCGCCGAAGGCGGCCTCGCCCAGCGCGGCCAGGTCGATGCTGTCCAGGTCACCGGCGACCAGCAGCACCCCCGGGCGCAGCAGCCACGCCTGGTGGAACGCGAGCACGTCGTCCACCGTCACCGCGGCCACCGAGGTCGGGTCGCCGTGCAGCGGACGGCCGTACCGGCCGGAGCCGAACAGGTCGGAACGCAGCGTGGCGTCGGCCCGCGGGCCCGGCTGCGCCCAGTCCATCCGCAGCGCGGTCACCTCGTCGTCGCGCACCCGCAGCACGTCGGCGGCGTCGAGCCGGGGCGTGCGGATCGCCTCGGCGGCCAGCCGCACCGCGTCCAGCAGCAGCGGAACCGGCGCCGAGAGGCCGACCCGGAACGAGTCCCAGTCGACCGACGGGGACAGCTCGGCGCCGAGCCCTTCGAGCGCGAGCGCGTAGGCCGCCGAGTCCCGTGCCTTGGTGCCCTCCTCGAGGGACTTGGCCAGCACGGTGGCGGTGCCCTCCCGGCCGTCGGCCTCGTGTGCGGCCCCGGCGTCGAGCATCAGGATCGCGCTGGCCAGGCGCTGGCCGGGGAGGTGGGCGGCGATCACGGTGCCGCCGCCGACGGTTACCCGGCGGAGCTCCGGGAAGGTGTACGGGCGGGCCTCGCCCGTCCCCGGTCGAGTAGCGACGAGCGTCATTCTTCCCCCTCCGGCAGGTAGGTCAGGGTGACCCGGGACTCGGGCTTCAGGGCGTACGCGGCGGCGGTGGTCACGTCGTCGGCGGTGACCGCGAGCCACTGCGGCAGCCGGTAGGCCACCGTGGCCGGGTCGCCGAACTGGGTGGCGTACCGGCCCAGGGTGTCGGCCCGGCCGCCCACCGTGGACAGCGAGCGCCACCAGGCGGTGGTCAGCAGCGCCTTCGCCCGGGACAGCTCTTCCTCGGTGACCGGCTCGGTGACCAGGCTGGCGACGACCTCGGCGAGGCCCTCCTCCAGCTCGGCCACGTCCACCCCGTCCTTGGCGGTGGCCGTGATGATCAGCGGCGCCGGGGCGTGCGCCAGATCCACCCCGTACGACCCGATGTAGTCGGGCTGCGCGATCCGCTTTCCGTCGGCGAGCCGCTGGTAGAGCCGGCTGCCCCGGCCGTTGCCGAGGATCGTGGCGAGCACGGTGATCGCGTCGTACCCCGCCGTACCGAAGGGATGCGTACGGTGCGAAAGGTAAATGCGCGGAGCCGGAACCGCCGCGGTGACCGTTTCCCGGGCCGGCGTCTTCGCCGGCCCCGCCAGGTGGCTGGAGGGCGCGGGCGGAATCCCCGCCACCGGGGCGAGCGCCCCGAAATACTTCGCGGCGAGCGCGAACACCTCGTCCTTGCCGGCGTCGCCGGCCACCGTCAGCACGCAGTTGTTGGGCGCGTAGTACTGCTGGTGGAAGGCCTTGAAGGTGTCCAGGCTCGCGGCGTTCAGGTCTTCCATCGACCCGATCGTGGCGTGGTGATAGGGGTGTCCCGGCGGGTAGAGCAGCTCGAGAAGCCGCAGCCAGGCGTCCCCGTACGGCACGTTCTCGTACCGCTGGCGGCGCTCGTTCTTCACCACCTCGCGCTGGTTGTCCAGGGTCTCCTGGGTCAGCGCCGGCACCAGCCCGCCCATCCGGTCGGCCTCCAGCCACAGGGCCAGCTCGAGGTGCTCGGACGGCATGGTCTCGAAGTAGTTGGTGCGGTCCGGGTTGGTGGTCGCGTTCAGCGACCCGCCGTTCCCCTGCACCAGGCGCATGTGCTCGGTCTTGGTGACATGCACCGACCCTTCGAACATCAGATGCTCGAAGAGATGCGCGAAGCCGGTCTGCCCGGCCGGCTCATGCCGCGAGCCGACGTCGTACCAGAGGTTGACGCAGACGACCGGCGAGCTCCGGTCCTCACTGACCACAACCCGAAGGCCGTTGTCCAGTCGCGTGGTTTCAATAGGCCACGGATAGCCGGTGGTGACAACCGGCGCACTTGGGGACGTCACCCACCCATACTGCCTTGTCCCGCGCGACTTGGACGCCGTGAGATCAATCCACCGGCTCGACCGAGGCGATCAGCCGATGCATCCCGCTCGACGGGTTGTCATCGGGTGGCGCGGTCCCATTCTTGGCATGACGCCGGTCGAGCTCGGCGGCCCGCGCGGCCGCGGCGCCACGCCGCGGCATGTAAAGGGTGGCGTCGAGGCTCTTGCCGGGCTGCCCGTCGTATCGACGGCGCAGCCGCCGCGCGCCATCGTTGTCGAGCCAGGCCGTGCAATCGTCGAAGTGCAGCGCGAGCCACAGCTCGAAGCAGGGGTTGGTCAGGGCGATGTGAATGTCGTGATCGGCCGCGAGCTTCAGGGCTTCCCGAAGCCCAGGGTGTGGCGTCGGCCATTCGACGTCGAACACGCACCAGAACTCGTCGATCTCGCCGCCATCCCGCTGGCGCGCCACGATCGCCTTGCGGACCAAGCCGAGCGGCGTGTGGCCGGCACAGTGCTGGTCGATCCGGATGTCTACGGCGGCCACCTCGCGCACCGACGGTTGTCGGCGGAGAGCGTGCAAGTACTCCGGTTCGGTGCGTAGGCCCTCGCAGAAGACGAGCAGTGTCTTGCGGGGCCGGAGCACCGCGACCCGACGGGTCAGTTGCTTCGGCCCCGCCCGACGGCTGGCCATCACTCACCGCCTGCGGCCAGGCCCAGGGACTGGCGCAGGGTGCTCATGTCGACCTGTGGCACGGCGCCGAACCGGCCGTGCAGGTAGGCCCGCTCCAGGTTGGTGGAGCGGCGGACTCGGTCGCCGCCGTACTCGGCGAGGGCGGTCAGCCGGGTCGCGCCATCGTCGCCCTTCTCGGTGAGCCACACCTCGTCGCGGTTCAGTTGGCCGAGAAGGCTCGTGTCGTGCGTCGTGAAGATCAGCTGTGCGCCTCGCGGATTGGTGTGCGGATCCTGGAACAGCGTGAGTAGGTGCGCGGACAGCTTTGGGTGCAGGCTGGCGTCAATCTCATCGACCAGCAGGATCTGACCGGAGCGGAGGGCGTGCAGCACCGGACCGATCACGCCGAACCACGTGCGGGTGCCGGCCGATTCGTCGTCGATGTCGAAGGCGAGCCGTTGCGTCCCGGCGCGATGCACCAGCCGCAACCGGTAACCGCCGCCGTACCGCTCCACCTCGACGTCGTCGATGCCCAGGTCGGCGAGGCGCAGCATGCCGAGAGCCAGACCGCGGGCGTCGAAGTCGTCGCGGACCTCGTCCTCGGCGTCCTGAAAGACGAACCGGGTGGCGGCGAGGCTGTTCGCGTCGGGGCGGCGCGGCCCTCCGAGGTTCAGCGATCCGACTCCGGCCAGGGCGCGGCCGAAAGCGCCCACCTCCGGATCGTCGAAACGTAGCGCTGCGGAGAGGGCGAGCGTGGTCGGCGTGAGCAACTCACGAGTGCCGGACAGCGCGCTCAGGCCGCGGCGGAACGACAGGTTCATCTCGTCCCGCTCGAACAGGACGCGACGGCGACGTTCCGGGTAGCTGTAGAGCGTCTCCGCGACGATCGACGAGTCGTCGACCTCCAACTCGTATGTGTATCGCACACCGCCGACCATCATCTCGGCCTCGAACGTCGACGCGGACGACGGGCCCGCACCGAACCGGAACGGCTGACGCGGCACGTAGTCGGTCCATTGCCGTAGCGAGTGGTCGACCGCGGACGAGAGCCAGGCCAGAGCCTCCAGCACGTTGGACTTCCCAGACGCGTTGGCGCCATAGATCGCCGCGACCGTCAGCACCCGCTCGGCAAGCCGATCGAACCCCCGAGTTGCCTCCCGATCATCATCGACGGCGATCATCGACAACTCGATCGGTTCCATGATCGAGCGGTGATTTGCGGCCTCGAAGCGAAGTAGCACTACCGCCCCTCCTGCACTCTCGATGCGATTCTCGTAAAGAATACGCGAAACCGCGTCCCAGCGTGCACCACGCTGCATGAGCGATAACCCCGTGGCGATCGCCGGGAAGGGATGCCATGCTGGGCGGCGTGCTTGAGGATGTCCGGGTCAATGACCGGCTGACGATTCCGGCGGCCGAGCTGTCCTGGCGCTTCTCGCGGTCCAGTGGGCCCGGCGGCCAGGGCGTCAACACCACCGACTCGCGGGTCGAGCTTTCCTGGGACCTGGCCGGGTCGCCGCTGCTGCCCGCCACGCTGCGCGAGCGGGCGCTCGGCCGGCTCGAATCGCGCCTGGTGCAGGGCGTGCTGACGGTGGTCGCCTCCGAGCATCGGTCCCAGCTGCGCAACCGGGAAGCCGCCGCCGCCCGTCTCGCCGCCCTGGTGGCGAGCGCGGTCGCCGCGCCGCCGCGGGCTCGGCGGGCCACCCGGCCGAGCAAGGGGTCGGTCGAGCGGCGCATCGCCGAGAAGAAGCGCCGCGGCGAGACCAAGAAGAACCGACGTTCCTACCCCAGCGACTGACCGTGGCCGACAAGGTCGACTTCAAGCGGGAGATCGCCGCCTACCGCGCGCGGTCCGGCCGGTTCGACCTCGTCGACGTGCCCGACCTGCAGTACCTCATGATCGACGGGCACGGTGACCCGAACACCGGCTCGGCCTTCGGCGAGGCGACCGAGGCGCTCTACCCGCTGGCCTACCGGCTGAAGTTCGCCAGCAAGGCACTCGGCCGCGACTACGTCGTGATGCCGTTGGAGGGCCTGTGGTGGGCCGCCGACATGGAGTCGTTCACCGGGGCCCGCGACAAGTCGCGGTGGGACTGGACGCTCATGATCATGGTCCCGGACTGGATCGACAAGCGGATGTTCGCCGAGGCCGGGGACAGCGGCCGGGTCCGGCTGGAGACGCTGTCCGAGGGGCGCTGCGTGCAGACCCTGCACGTCGGCTCCTACGACGACGAGGCCGAGACGCTGGCCCGGATGCACCACGAGTTCATCCCGGCCAACGGCCTCCGGATGACCGGCAAACACCACGAGATCTACCTCAGCGACGCCCGCAAGACCGCCCCGGAGAAACTGCGCACCGTCCTGCGGCAGCCGGTCAGCGCTGGTTGAAGGGGGCGACTGTCTCGCGGTTGCGGGCGGCGTTCTCCGGGCCCATCAGTTCCTCGCACACGCGGATCAGGCGGGCGCGCAGGGCGGCTGCCCGGCGGGCGAACTCGCGCTGGCGCGCGACGTACTCCGCCTTGCCCTCCGGGGTTTCGATCTTCACCGGTTCGTGGCCGTATGAGGTCAGGTCGTAGGGGCTGGCCTGCATGTCGAGCAGCCGGATGTCGGTGGCCAGGGCGAAACAGTCGAGCGCCAGCGCGCCGGGAACGGCCGGGCCCAGCTTCTGGGCCCACTTGTGCACGTCCATCGCGGCGTGCAGGCAACCGGGCTGGTCCAGGTCGACCTGGGTGGCCCGGGTGGGCTGCAGGCGGTTGAGGCCGACCGCCTCGGGGGTGAAGAAGCGGAACGCGTCGAAATGGGTGCACCGGATCGGGTGCTGTTCGACCACCCGGTCGGTCTCGGCCAGGCCGAGCCGCAGCGGCAGCGGATGGCGGTGGTCGGGGTCGCGGTAGACCATCGCCCACTCGTGCAGGCCGAAGCAGCCGGAGAAGACCGGCCGGGACGCGGTGGCGGTGAGCAGGCCGTGGATGTAGCGGACGCTTTCGCCGCGGGCGTGCAGGAACGCGTCCTGATCCAGCGTCACCACGCCGTCGGGATAGGTCATGTAGAACTTCCACGTCGCCTGCTCGGCCAGGCCGGCCGGGGCCGGGGCCAGGCCGGCACCGACGCCGGGGTGCCAGCGTCGCAGCTGGGCCGGCCGGGTGCCGTAGTAGTCGTAGAGGAAGTCTTCGATCGCGTGTTTCTCGCCGGTGGAGCGACGAGAGCGGTGGCCCGCGGTCATCTCGTCGGCCCGCTCGGCGTGGGCGCGGGCGAGGGGAATCCAGGTGACCGAGGGCAGCGTCGTGGTGAGTGCCCTCACCTGCTTGATCCCCATCGCATCAGCGTATCCAGCCGACGCGATCAACACGATCACCGTTAGGCGCGAATGAGGTCCGCCACGGCGGCCGGCGCGCCGAGATCCGGGGCATTATGGTCGAACTCGGGCGTCCGGACCAGCTTCGCGTGCGGAATCGTTTCCACAAGCAAGGGCAACACCTCTTGGATGTACGCCGGGGAGCGGCCGCCGCCGAGCAACAGAGCAGGCGCGGTGATCCCGGCATAGCGCCCGCCGTCCGAGTCCATCTCGCGGGCGACCCGCATCTCGGGAACCACCGTGGGCAGCACCTCGCGGGTGGCCCGGCCCTCGGCGGTCAGCCGCTGCATCGCCCAGACGGCCGCGACGACGAGTGGCCCGCCCGGCATGAAGTCGAGCGAGTGCAGGAAGTGGACCATCGCCCGGGCCGGCCGGCCGGCGGCGAGAAGTTCCTCGTAACGCGGCAGCCAGTCGAACGGCATCCCACTGTCGACGCTGACCGCGGGCTCGTAGGCGATCACCCGATCGAGGTCGGTGCGCAGCGCGACGTGCAGCGCGACCAGCCCGCCGTAGCTGTGCCCGAAGACCTGCCGCGATCCGGTTTCGGACAGCACCTCGATCGTGTCGGCGACTTCCCGGTCGAGGCCGTAGTCCGAACCCTGCGCGGGGCTGCGGCCGCGACCGCGCCGCTCGACGACATGGACGGTGTAGGACGAGGACAGGGCGGCGGCCAGCGCGGCGTAATGGCGGGCGCGGCGGGTCGCGCCGGGGAGGACGACGAGGCCGGGGCCCTGACCGACAGTCAGCACATCGACAGAAGACATGTTCAGGAATGTAGTACATCTACTACGACTTTGATACTGTGCTGGACATGGGAGGAATGACTTTGACGGGGGAGCTCGACGCCGGCCTCGACGTGCCGGCCGACGAGCGGGTCATCGACGTCCGTGATCTGTGCATGCGTTACGGCGCGAAGGACGTGCTGGCCGGGGTCAGCTTCACAGCCCGGCGTGGCGAGGTGCTGGCCCTGCTCGGGCCCAATGGCGCGGGCAAGACCACGACCATCGAGATCCTCGAGGGCTTCCGCATGCGGTCGGCCGGCGAGGTGCGGGTGCTCGGCGTCGACCCGGCGAGCGCCGGCGAGCACTGGCGCGCCCGGGTCGGCGTGGTCCTGCAGTCCTGGCGCGACCACGGCAAGTGGCGGGTCCGGGAGTTGCTCAAACATTTGGGGACGTATTACGCGCCCTACTCGACCGGCGAGATCCGCCGGCCGTGGCCGGTCGACGACCTGCTCGACGTGGTCGGCCTGACCGCGCACGCCGGCCAGCGGGTGATGCGGCTCTCCGGCGGCCAGCGCCGCCGGCTCGACGTGGCGATCGGCATCGTCGGCCGCCCCGAGCTGCTGTTCCTCGACGAGCCGACGACCGGGTTCGACCCGGCCGCCCGCCGCGAGTTCCACGACCTGGTGCACCGGCTGACCGATGTGGACGACACCACCATCCTGCTGACCACCCACGACCTCGACGAGGCCGAGAAGCTGTCCGATCGCATCGTGATCCTCAACGACGGCCGGATCATCGCGGACGGCTCGGCCGATCAGCTGTCTCGCCAGGTGACCGGCCTGACCGAGGTTCGCTGGACCCGGGACGGCCAGCGGTTCATCCACGCGGCGGAAGACGCGACCGCGTTCGTCCGGCAGCTCTTCCTGCAGTACGGCGAGGACATCGCCGACCTGGAGGTGCGCCGCAACAGTCTGGAAGACACGTACATGAAGCTGGTGCTCGACGCCGAGGGAGGCGCGCGATGATCTCGACTCTCCGGGCCGGACTGGCCCGCGGTGGCATCGAGTTGAAGCAGACCCTGACCACGCCGAGCGACCTTTCTTCATACCTGATTCCGGCGCTCATCCTGTTCGCCACGATCTTCTTCCAGCGCGACGCGCACGTGCCCGGCACCTCCTTCTCGCTCGGGGCGAGCACGCTGCCCGGGGTGTTCGGGATGGGCATCGCGTTCGGCAGCCTGCTGACGGTCGCCCAGTTGCTGACCGTGGAGCGGGAGGACGGCACGCTGCTGCGGGCCAAGGCCACCCCGAACGGCATGGGTGGCTACCTGGCCGGCAAGGCCGTGCTGGTCGGCGGGATGACCGTGGTGAGCCTGCTTCTCCAGCTGGTGCCGGGGCTGTTCCTGGTGGACGGCCTGCGGGTGAGCGCGACCGGCTGGTTCATCCTGCTGTGGCTGGTGCCGCTCGGGTTCCTGGCGACCATGCCGCTCGGCGCGGTGCTCGGTTCGATCTTCGACAACCCGCGCAACATGGCCCTGGTGACCTTGCCGATCTTCGGACTGGTCGCGCTCTCCGGCATCTTCTATCCGATCACCGGCTTCCCGGGCTGGTTGCAGGCCATCGGGCAGGTCTTCCCGATCTACTGGCTAGGGTTGGGCATGCGTTCGGTGTTCCTGCCCGATTCGATGGCGCTTGTCGAGTTGACCCACTCCTGGCGGCATCTCGAGACGTTCGGCGTGCTCGCGATCTGGACCGTGGTGGGTCTCGGCCTGGCGCCGGCCGTGTTGCGACGGATGGCGCGCCGGGAGTCCGGTTCGGCGGTCGCTGCGCGCCGGCAGCGGGCGATGGTGACCGTAAACAGATGAGCCTTCAGTCGGGTCAAGGGCGGCGGTGGGGCTGAGGATGGCGAGCACTGAGGTCACCTACAACCGGATCGCGATGCTGCGCGCTGAGCGCGGCATCTCGCGGCGGCAGCTCGCCGACGCTCTCGGGGTGCACTACCAGACGGTGGGCTACCTGGAGCGCGGCGAGTTCAGCCCGAGCCTGCACCTGGCGCTGCGGATCTGCGCCTACTTCGAGGTGCCGGTCGAGGTGGTGTTCTCGCTCGAGCCGTTCCCGCGGCTGGGCGCGGAGTCCAACGGAGCGGCCCGGTCGGCGTAGATTTCGGGGGAGAGCCTCGAGAGATAGGGAATTCTTCGTGCGTTTCGCCCGCTTTGTCCATGCTGGTGGAGTTTCGTTCGGTGTCGTCGAGGGCGCTGAGGGCGAAGGCCTGACCATCGCCGAGATCGACTCGATTCCGTTCGCGAAGGTGCAGTTCACCGGCCAACGCTGGGCACTCGCCGACGTCCGGCTGCTCGCTCCGATCTTCGCGAGCAAGGTGATCGGCGTCGGCCGCAACTACGCCGACCACGCGGCCGAGCTCGGCAACGAGGTGCCCAAGGAGCCGTTGATCTTCCTGAAGCCGTCCACCTCGGTGATCGGGCCGAACGACGCGATCCGGCTGCCCCCGCAGTCGCAGCGGGTCGAGGAGGAAGCCGAGCTGGCCGTCGTGATCGGCGCGAGCGGCGCCCGCCGGGTCGACCGGGCCGGTGCCGAGGCGGCGATCTTCGGCTACACCGTCGCCAACGACGTCACCGCCCGTGACCTGCAGCGCAGCGACCCGCAGTGGACCCGGGCCAAGGGCTTCGATTCGTTCTGCCCGATCGGCCCGTGGATCGTCACCGGCCTCGACGTGAGCGACCTCGAGATCCGCTGCGAGGTCGGCCGCAACCCCGACACCATGGAGGTGCGCCAGATCGGCCGCACCAAGGACATGGTCTTCGACGTCCCGACCCTGGTGTCGTACGTGTCGCACGTCATGACGCTGCTGCCCGGCGACATCATTCTGACCGGCACCCCGGCCGGGGTCAGCGAGCTGACCACCGGCGACACCGTGTCGATCACCGTGCAGGGCATCGGCGAGCTGCGCAACCCGGTGGTCTCACTGGAATAGCGCGACCGCCGCGGCCCACGACAGGCCGCCGGCCGCCCGGTACGCCCGGGCCACCTCCTCGGTGGTCAGGGCGTCCCGGGCATTTTTCTCGGCCGCGTCCCGATCGCGTACCTCGTCGGGGGTGAAGATCGCCGAGCCCAGGGCGGACCGCTCCCGTTCGGCCACCGCCAGCAGGGTCAGCGCACGCTCGGGCGGCTCGAGCTGGGCCAGCCCTTCGATCGCGTCCAGTTGGCCCTCGGTGATGCCTAGTTCGGTGTAGATGGCGAGCGACTGCCGCAAATGCCTGCCGGATTTATCCGTATTTCCCAGCCGTCGAGCGACAATGCCGAGATTCGTCAGCGCGGCGGCTTCGCCTCGTTGCTCGCCGATCGCTCGGAATGCCAGCAGGGCTCGCTCGAACAGCGGCCCGGCCTCGTCGAGACGATCCAGGCAGCGCAGCGTCCCGGCCGTGTTGTTCAGCCCGGCCGCGATCATCCGGGCGTCGCCCGCCTCTTCGGCCAGGGTCAGCGCTTCGTAGCCATAGGCCAGCGAGGCCTCGTAGTCGCCCTGCCCCTGCGCGGTGATCAGCAGGTTGTTCAGCGCGGCCAGCACCCCGGGCCGGTCGTCGAGCAGACGGAACGTCGCCAGGCCCTGCTCGCCGAGCCGCCGTGCCTCACCCAGGTCGCCACTGTTACGCGCGAGTGCGGCCGCCGCCCGCAGCGCCTTGGCCCGGGCCACTGACGGACTTTGCGGCGCGATGTCCAGTGCGTGCCTCAATCGGCCGCGGCCCTCGGCCATCCGGCCGGTGATCCACCAGTACCACCACATCGCGGCGGCCAGGGTCAGCCCGTCGGCCGGGTCGCCGTCGGTCAGCGACCACTCCAGCGCGGCCAGCACGCTCGGGTGCGCGGCGTCCATCGACGCCAGCCAGGCGGTGTGCGCCGGGCCGTCCGGTGGCGGCGGGGTGGCCAGCCGGTCAAGCCACAGTGCCACGAACCGTCGGCGGGCCGGATCGTCGGCGGGCAGGCGCTCGGCCGCGTACTCCCGGATCGTCTCGATCAACCGGTACCGCGAACCGTCCCAGTCGACCATCGAACGGTCGGTGAGCTGGCTGAGCGGGTCGAGCGCGCCGGCCCCGTGCACCCGGTCGGCGGCGTCCGAGTCGAACGGTCCGGCGAACAGACTGAGCCGGGCCAGCAGACCCTGCTGGACCTCGTCGAGCAGGTCGTGCCCCCAGTCGATGGCCGCCCGCATGGTGCGGTGCCGTTCCACCGGGGAGTTGCCGATCAGCAGGTCGAGACGGCCGGTCACGGCGGCCAGCGGCAGCGAGCGCAGCCGGGCGGCGGCCAGTTCCAGGGCGAGCGGCAGGCCGTCGAGGCGCCGGCACAGGTCGGCGGCGAGGTCCTGTTCGGCGGGCCGCAGGCCGGTGCCGCCGCGGGCCGCGGACACCCGGTCGGCGAACAGCCGCACGGCGTCGGCCGGGGTCAGCCCGGGCAGCGGGCACAGCGTCTCGCCAGGTATGCCCAGCGGTTCCCGGCTGGTCGCCAGCACCCGCAGGCCCGGCATCGCCCGGATCAACTCGTCCACGGTGGCCGCCGCGTCGGCCCGCACGTGCTCGCAGTTGTCCACCACGAGCAGCGCCCGGCGATCGCCGACGTGGTGGGACAGGGCCTCGATCGCGGACCCGCCGGGCTCGTCGCGCACCCCGGCCGCGGCCGCGAACCGGGTGGCGTCGGCCGACGCGTACCCGGCCAGCTCGACCACCAGGACCAGGTCGTACTCGGCGGCGACCTCGCGGGCCAGCTCGTAGGCGAAGCGGGTCTTGCCGCAGCCGCCCGGACCGGTCACGGTCAGCAGCCGCGTCTCGCCGGCCAGGGCGTGCGCCCGGTCCAGTTCGGCGCGCCGGCCGATGAACCGGCTGCGCGAGCCGGGCAGACCCGGCGCCGGTCGGTCCAGCGTCGGATCGCGCCGCCGGATGCCCGCGGCGAGAGCCGCGAGATTCGGTCCGGCTTCCATGTCGTACGACCGGAGCACGGTGACCGCCGAGGCGAAGACGTCCAGCGCCTCGGCCGATCGCCCGGCCCGGTGCAGCACCAGCATCAGGCGCTCGACAAGCGGTTCGGCGACCGGGTCGGCGGCCACCCAGGCGCTCAGCTCGGCCAGCACCGGGCGGCCGGCGGCCAGTTCCCGGTCGACCCAGTCGCGCCGCGCCGCGAGCAGCAACTCGGTCAGCCGGGCCGCGGCCGCCTCGACGACCGGCCCGGAGCCACCGCCCTCGTAGGCCGGCCCGCGCCACAGCCCGACGTCGCCGGTGGTCTCGAACTCGGCCGCGTCGAGTTCGCCGGCCCGCAGCGCGTAGCCGCCGGCTGTCGAGATGAGACGGTCACCGACCACTTTGCGCAACGCGGATGCGTGCACCTGCAGGGCCGGCCCGGCCGTCGCCGGCGCACCCTCGGGCCACATCTCGGCGATCAGCCGCTCGGCCGAGACGAGTTGCCCGCCCGACGCGATCAGCGCCGCGAGCAGGGCTCGTGGCCGGGGAGCAAGCGGCGCGACGGCACCGTCGGCGGTCACCACCCGCACCAGGCCCAGCACCTCGAAGCGCATCGGTCTCCGTCTTAAGCGTTTGTTTGGCGACCGGAACCACGCTAGCGGGCGCAAACGCCGTCGCCACCACCCCAGCGTTCCGGCATTCTGTCCTGTGGGGGGATATCGAGATGAAGATCCTGGTTACCGGAGCCACCACCAACATCGGGCGGATGGTGGTCGACGAGTTGCTCGCGCTCGGCGCCGACGACGTGCGCGCGCTGACCGTCGACCCGGTGCGGGCCGCACTGCCGGCCGGCGTCGAGATCGCGCGCGGCTTTCTCGGCCGGCCGTCGACGCTGCCCGCCGCGTACGCCGGGGTGGATGTTCTCTACCTCGCGCCGTACCTGCCCACCGTGACCGAGGCGTGCCGGCTGGCGGCCGAGGCCGGGGTCGGCCGGATCGTCGACCTGGCCGGGCCCAAGGGCGAGCACTGGCAGGCCGTCGAGGACGCGGTCGAGGCGTCCGGCCTGCCGTTCACCCACCTCGAGCCGGGCGAGTTCATGGCCAACGCGGCGATCTGGAGCCGGCAGATCCGGGCCGGCGACGAGGTCCGCGATGCCTTCGGAGCCGCGGCCAACGCCCCGATCGCTCAGGAGGACATCGCCGTGGTGGCCGCCCGTGCACTGCTCGACGAGGGTCTGGTCGGCCGCTCGCTGGAGTTGACCGGTCCGGAGACGCTGTCCCGCCGTCGCAAGGTGGAGCTGATCGGGCAGGCGCTCGGCCGTGAGCTTCGTTACGTCGAGTTACCACGCGACGAGGCGGTCGCCGAACTGACGACGGATATGGGGGAGCACGCCGCCTGGTACGTCGACGGCCTCGAGATGCTCGCCGCGTACCCCCAGCCGGTCGTGCCGACGGTCGCCGAAATAGCGGGCCGACCTGCGACGACGTTCCTCGAGTGGGCCCGCCGCAACGTGGATCTGTTCGAGGACCGGTAACCCGATTTGGTGGGCCCGGGGTGGTCGGGTAGCATTCTTTCTCGGCGCGGGAAACCGGGCCAATGGGGTATGGGGTAATTGGCAGCCCGACTGGTTCTGGTCCAGTTAGTCTAGGTTCGAGTCCTGGTACCCCAGCGCTACCACTCCTGCAAAGGATGGTGGAGCTGGACTTCTGATAGAGTTCGGCCTCGCCGCTGAAGCTAGCGGAAGCAAAAAGCAAGTCCTGGCCCCGTCGTCTAGCGGCCTAGGACGCCGCCCTCTCAAGGCGGTAGCGAGGGTTCGAATCCCTTCGGGGCTACACAGCGTAGCGGCCTTACATCGAAAGATGTGAGGCCGCTTCTGTCTTTCAACCGGAATAATGTTCGGATGGCAGACACCGTGGTCCGTCGAGTCGATCTCGGCTACTTCATTCGTCCCGCTGCGGAAACCGGCACGGGACACCCCCGCGTCGAACCCACCCTCGGCTATCTGATCGAGCATGAGCTCGGCACCGTTCTCGTCGACACCGGCATGGGCAGCCATCCGGAGGTGGACGCCTGGTACCACCCGCGCCGGATCCCGCTCGCCACCGCGCTGAAGGCGTCCGGCGCCAAGATCGACGACGTCGGTTACTTGGTGAACTGCCATCTCCACTTCGACCACTGCGGCGGCAACCCACTGCTGGCCGGCCGCCCGGTCTTCACCCAGCGCACCGAGCTGGCCTCGGCCCGGACGACCCAGGACTACACGCTGCCGCCGCTGATCGATCACCCCGGCGCCCGCTACGAGGAGCTGGACGGCGAGACCGAGATCCTGCCCGGCGTGGTCATCCTGCCGACGCCCGGACACACCGCGGGCCACCAGTCGGTACTGGTGGCCCGCAGCGACGGCACCGTGATCGTGGCCGGCCAGAGCCACGACAACGCCAGCCTGTTCACCGGCGACGTCCTGTCCCAGCGGGCCGGCGTCGGCCACTATCCGGCCTGGCTGCACCGGATCCTGGCGCTCGACCCGAGACAGGTCGTCTTCGCTCACGACAACGCGGTCTGGACCCCCGGTTCGAGCCAGGTCAGCGCCCCTTGAGGGAAGGCTGCCGAGATCTCGGTGCGCCCCTCGTGGAAGTGTGACCAGCCCTCGTAGTGCACCGGCACGATCTGCCGCGGCTTCACCACGGAGGCGAGCCGCACCGCGTCCCGCCCGGTCATCGTGTACCGGGCGGGCCCGGTGAGCCCGAACTGCACCTTCCCCAGGTGCAGGACGGCGGTGTCCACGTCGAAGCGGGACGCCACCTCCAGCACGCCGGGGAACACCACGGTGTCCCCGGAGATCCACACCACGGTGGCCGAGCCGGCCGGCTGCAGGGCGAAACCGATGCTCGGGCCGAAGACCGGCAGCAGCACGGCCGGACCGTGCCGGGACGGCGTCGCGGTGATCTCCAGACCCTTGACGGTGGTGGTCTCCCACGGGCGCAGGCCGGTCGCGTTGCCGCCCAGGCGCCGGGCTCCCACCTTCGTGGTGATCACCGTGGGCACGGTCGGCAGCAGCTTCCGGCCGGCGCTGTCCAGGTTGTCGGCGTGCTGATCGTGGGTGACCAGCACCGCGTCCAGGTCACCGAGATCCTCGACGGCGACGGCGGGGCCGGCCGTCTTGACCGACGACGTGCCCCAGCCGAACGAATAGCGCCGGCCGGGGGCGTCGAACGTCGGATCGATCAGCAGCCGCACCCCGTCGATCTCGAGCAGGGTGGTCGGCCCGCCGATGTGGGTGATGTTCATTTGGCGTGCGCCAAAGCCCACTCCAGGACCTCGTCGGCGATCTGCTCCCAGCCCTTCTGAGCCGGCAGCAGGTGGGCGTAGCCCTCGTACTCCCGCCGCTCGGTGATCGTCTTTGATTTGTAGTGCTTGGCGTTCGACTCCTGGATCGCCGGCGGCATGATGTGGTCTTCCGAACCGGAGACGAACAGCAGTGGCGCCCGGTTGTCGTTGTGGTAATCGACCCAGGTGTCCTGGTGGCCGGGCTGGAAGTTGGCCAGCACCCCGCCCCACAGGATGCCCCCGCTGGCCGGGATGGCGTACCTCTCCCAGAGCGCCCGCGCCTCGTCGTCGGTGAACGTGTTGGTGAAGGCGTACTTCCATTCGTCGAAGGTCAGACCGATGGCCTTGTGCCGGTTGGCCGGGGTCTTCAACACCGGGAAGGTGGACTTCAGCTGGGACAGCGGCACCACCCGGACGCCCTCGGTGGGCGCCGAGTTGAGCGCGACGCCGGCTGCGCCGAACCCGTGGTCGAGCAGGATCTGGGTGAACGCCCCACCGGCCGAGTGCCCGATGATGATCGGCGACTCGGGCAGCGCCCGGATCGCCTCCTCGTAGTGCGCGATGATCTGCGGCACGGTGACGTCGATGATCGGGGTCGGGTCGGCATTCAACGCCTCGACCTCGACCTCGAAACCGGGGTAGGCCGGCGCGATCACCTGGTGGCCCTTGGCTTCGTAGTGTGCCTTCCAGTGCTCCCAGCTGCGCGGAGTCACCCAAAATCCGTGTACCAGAACGATCGGCTTCATACCTCCGATCGTGGTGGGAGCGCGTCCACACGCGAATCACGTGCGACGCGTAGTCAGTCGTGCAAACTCGTCCGTAGCTGCCGCCGCGACCGCACGCCGAGCTTCCGGTACACCTTGCGCAGGTGGTAATCGACCGTACTGGCGCTGAGGTAGAGGTGCGCCGCGATCTCGGCGTTGGTTCCGCCGTCGCGCGCCAGGCGCGCAACGGCGGCCTCCTGCGGCGTCAGGGCCGTTTCGTCCGTTTGCCGTACGGGCATGGGCGCGTCCCCGCCGAGCGCGCGCAGCTCCCGCCGGGTGCGTTCGGCGAACGCCTCGGCCCGCACCTCCTCGAACATCTCGAGTGCGAGGCCGAGTTGCTCCCGGGCGTCCCGGCGGCGGCGCTGCCGGCGCAGCCACTCGCCGTAGAGCAGCCGGGCCCGGGCCAGATCGCCGTGCCCGAGGCCACCGGTCAGGTGCTCGATGGCCCGCCGATAGTGCGGTTCCGCCTCGGCCGAGCCGGCCAGCAGCGCCCGGGACCGGTCGAGCAGGCCGGTGGCCCGGGGCGAGTCGCAGGCGCCGGCCGCGAGGGTCAGGTCGGCGAGGGCGAGCTTGGCGGTGCGCCGATCGCCGCAGCGCAGTGCGGCCTCCACCAGATCGGGCAGCGCGCAGGCGTACCGGCGCGGCCGGCCCAACTCGATCAGCCCGCACAGGGTGTCCCGGGCGGCCGAGTACCGGCTTTCGGCGTTGTCCAGGATCGCCAGGCTGAACCTGGTCCAGCCGTGCAGGGAGCCGAGGGTGAGCATCTCGAAGACGTCCAGGGCGGCGGTCACCGATTCCCGGACGCCCGGCCCGGCCCGCCAGGCGACCAGTTCCGGGTGCCGCCAGACCAGCTCCTGCTCGGCGGTCATCCCGATCGCCTGGCGCAACCGCTGCCCGGCGGTGTCGTGCCGGTCGGCGTCGTTCAGCCGGCCGAGCGCCACCCCGGTGATCGTGCCGAGGTAGTGCACGAGATCGAGGGCGTGCAGCGCGCCGGTGCGGTGCGCGGCCGCCTCGGCCCGGTCCAGCAACACCTTCTTGGTGTCGTCGGCCCAGATCAAATTGCAGAAGTTGACGCCGATCACCAGCCGCCGCAGCAGGGTCTCGGCGGGCAGGGCCGGGTCGGCGACCGCGGCGATCGCCCGGCGCAGGGCGGGGACGCCCCGCTCGTACCCGTCGACCGTGAAAGCGTGGTACCCGGCCAGGATCAGCCCGTCCAGGTCGTCACCGGCCAGTGCGATCGCGGCCGCGGCCACCTCGGCCTCGGTCACGGTGGACAGGTGCTCGGCGCCGATCGTGTGGTCGATGGCCTGTACCACCGCGCGGCGGGCCAGGCTGCGGTCGTCGCCGAACGACGCGGCCGCGGTCAGGCATCGGGCCGGGGCATGCCGCTGACCGCCCGGCGCCCCCGCGTTGACCTCGGCCATCGACCGGATCAGCAGGGCGCTGCCGTGCACCGGGCCGGGCAGTGCGACCTCTCCCGACGCGTCGAGCAGCACCAACGCCCGGGCGAAGGCGCCGGCCGTGAGGGCGGCCTCGGCCGCCCGGACCTGGCGTTCGGCCCGCCGGACCGGGTCCGGGGTCAGCTCCGCCGCCCGGGTCAGGAACGTCGCCCGGGCGGTGTGCCCGCCGCGGGCGCCCGCCCGGTCGGCGCGGCGTTCCAGCTCGGCCGCGGTCGTCTCGTCCGGGCCGTCGGCGGCGGCCGCCAGGTGCCAGGCGCGGCGGTCGGCGTCGGTGTCGCCGGTGATCGCGGTGGCCAGGGCGCGGTGCGCGGCCCGGCGCTGCGCGGGGGCCGCGCCGCCGTAGACCGCCGACCGGACCAGCGGATGCCGGAACGTCAGCGGCGGCGAGCCGGTGACCAGCCGGTCGGCCTCGGCGGCGGCCGCGTCGGCGGGAGTGGTGCCGAGCAACTGGCCGGCCTCGGTGACCTGACCGGCGCTACCACCGGCGTTGGCGGCGGCCAGCAACAGCCAGGTCTGGGTGGCCGGCGGATAGCCGCGGATCCGGGCTGTGTAGTGGGCTTCCAGGCGGCTGCCGATCGGGGCCGGCTCGGGCAGCGGGGTGCTGCCGCGCAACTGTTCGGCGGTGAGTTCGCGGCCCAGGTCGGTGAGCGCGAGCGGATTGCCGCCGGTGGCCCGGGCGATGTGCTCGGCCAGCGCCGGGTCGACCGGGGTGTCCACCACGTCGGTGAGCAGGGCGACCGCGGCTTCCGGGCCCAGGCCGCCGACATCCCGGGCCTCGAGGCCGGCCAGCAGGCCCGGGTCGTCGTCCTCGGCGCGCAGGCCGAACAGCAGCACCACGCCCTCGGCGTGCAGGCGGCGAGCCACGAAAGCGAGTGCCCGCAGGGATTCCCGGTCCAGCCACTGCGCGTCGTCGATCAGGCAGAGCCGGGGTGCCTCGGCGAGCAGGGTCAGCGCGGCCAGGCTCACCAGGTAGAGGTCCGGTGGCGGGCCGTCGGCGAGGCCGCAGGCCACCTCCACCGCCGCCCGCTGGCCGGTCGGCAACCGGTCCCGGCCGGGCAGCAGCGGGATCAGCAGACGGTGCAGTGCCGCGTACGGGAAGTCGGCCTCGGACTCGACACCACTGATCCACAATGCGTTTGCCGCACTGCTTTCGGCGTACCGAAGCAGTGCGGTCTTGCCGACACCGGCCTCGCCGCGCAACACCAAGCTTGCGCTGCGCCCACCTCGCGCCTGTTTCAGAAGCGCGTCGATGGACGCGCATTCCAACTCTCGCCCGAAGAGCCGCACGCGCGCACTTTATCGGGCTGTCGTTACGCGACTACAGGCCGGAAAGTCGTTGGCCGGCGCGGACTACCGCCATCGCGTGGCGTTCGCCGGGGCGGCGGCCGAGACGCTCGATCGGACCGCTTATTGAAATTGAGGCGATGACCCGGCCCGTCCGGTCGCGGATCGGGGCCGAGACACTGGCCACACCGGGCTCGCGCTCGGCGACGCTCTGCGCCCAGCCGCGCCGGCGCACCTCGGCGAGCGTGCGGCCGGTGAACTTGCAGCGCGGCAGCAGCGGCATGACCGCCTCGGGCGGCTCCCAGGCCAGCAGGATCTGAGCGGCCGAACCGGCCGTCATCGGCAGCACCGAACCGACCGGTACGGTGTCTCGGAGGCCACTCGCGCGTTCCGCGGCGGCAACACAGATCCGTTCATCTGCACGACGCAAGTAAAGTTGCGCGCTCTCCCCCGTCGCGTCCCGCAATGCGGAAAGCAGGGGTTCGGCGGCGGTCAGCAGAACGTCCGGAGCGGCGTTCGCCAGCTCGCCCAGACGGGGGCCCGGACGCCATCTTCCCTGGGTGTCCCGGACCAGCATCCGGTGGATCTCCAGGGCCTGGGCCAGGCGATGTGCCGTCGCCCGGGGCAGCTTCGTACGGTCTACTAGCTCGGCCAGGCTGGCGCCGTCCACACATGCGGCAAGGATGACAACCGCCTTGTCGAGAACGCCGACACCGCTCATACTGTGTCCCACAAGCCGAAACATACCTCCCAGAATTTAGGATGTCCAGATGGTGGGAGTCACTCCGCGGACCCTGGCCGAAAAGGTCTGGGACGACCATGTCGTGCGTGCTGCCGAGGGTGAGCCTGATCTGCTCTACATCGATCTGCACCTGCTGCACGAGGTGACCAGCCCGCAGGCCTTCGATGGTCTGCGTTTGGCCGGCCGCCCGGTGCGCCGCACCGACCTGACCCTCGCGACCGAGGATCACAACACCCCGACCGGGTATGACGATCCCTCGTTCAACACCAAGCGCGGCGAGCTCTTCACCATCGCCGACACCGTGTCCCGCACGCAGATCGAGACGCTGCGCAAGAACTGCGCCGAGTTCGGTGTGCAGATCCGCCCGCTCGGCGACGTGAACCAGGGCATCGTGCACGTGATCGGGCCGCAGCTCGGCCTGACCCAGCCCGGCCTGACCATCGTCTGCGGCGACTCGCACACCGCCACCCACGGCGCGTTCGGCGCGCTGGCCTTCGGCATTGGCACCAGCGAGGTCGAGCACGTGCTCGCGACCCAGACGCTGCCGCAGGCCAAGCCCAAGACGATGGCCGTGACCGTGGTCGGCGAGCTGCAGCCCGGCGTCTCCGCGAAGGACCTGATCCTCGCGCTCATCACGCAGACCGGCACCGGCGGCGGCAACGGCCACATCGTGGAGTACCGCGGCGAGGCCATCCGCAAGCTCTCCATGGAGGGCCGGATGACCATCTGCAACATGAGCATCGAGTGGGGTGCCAAGGCCGGCATGATCGCGCCGGACGAGACGACCTTCGCTTACCTTCAGGGCCGCGAGCACGCGCCCAAGGGCGAGGCGTGGGACGCCGCGGTGGCCTACTGGAAGACCCTCGCCACCGACGAGGACGCCGAGTTCGACACCGAGATCATCCTGGACGCCGCGGCGGTCAGCCCGTTCATCACCTGGGGCACCAACCCGGGCCAGGGCGCGGCTCTCGACAGCGTGGTGCCCGACCCTGACGAGTTCATCGAGGAGACCGACCGCAGCGCGGCCCGGCGGGCCTTGGAGTACATGGCCCTCACGCCCGGCACCCCGTTCCGCGAGGTTCCGGTCGACGTGGTCTTCGTCGGCTCCTGCACCAACGGCCGGCTCGAGGACCTGCGCGCCGCGGCCGACGTGCTGCGCGGCCACAAGGTGCACGACGACGTCCGGATGATGATCGTCCCCGGGTCTTATCAGGTGCGCGAGGCCGCCGAGGCCGAGGGCCTCGACAAGGTCTTCACCGAGGCGGGGGCCGAGTGGCGCTTCGCCGGCTGCTCGATGTGCCTGGGCATGAACCCCGACACGCTCAGCCCCGGCCAGCGCGCCGCCTCCACCTCCAACCGCAACTTCGAAGGCCGGCAGGGCAAGGGCGGGCGTACGCACCTGGTCTCGCCGCAGGTCGCCGCCGCTACCGCCGTCGTGGGCCGCCTCGCCGCGCCCGCCGACCTGTGACTGGAGTTTCACGATGGACAAGTTCGTGACCCACAGCGGCAAGGTCATGCCGCTCCGCCGATCTGATGTGGACACCGACCAGATCATCCCGGCTGTCTACCTGAAGCGGGTCACCCGCACCGGCTTCGAGGACGGGCTGTTCAGCGCCTGGCGCGAGGACCCGGGTTTCGTGCTGCACAACCCGGCCCACGCCGGGGCCACGATCCTGGTGGCCGGCCCCAACTTCGGCACCGGCTCGTCCCGGCAGCACGCCGTCTGGGCGTTGCGCGACTGGGGTTTCAAGGTGGTCATCGCCTCCCGATTCGGCGACATCTTCCGAGGTAACGCCCTTAAAGAGGGACTACTGCCGGTTCAGCTCGACCAGAAGGCCATCGAGGCCATCTGGGACCTGGCCGACAGCGAGCCGGATAAAGAGATCACGGTGGACCTGGGAGCCCGTCAGGTGCGCGTGGACGACGCTTCCTGGTCGTTCCCGATCGACGATTTCAGCCGGTGGCGCCTGATGGAAGGCCTCGATGACATCGGACTGACATTGCGCCACTCCGAATCGATCACCGAGTACGAGAAGCGCCGGCTCGCTTTCAAACCGGCAGTCGCCTGAGCCACAAAACACAGTCAGCACACCGAAATTCGCCCCCATCGGATCACCGTTGGGGGCGAATTCGTTGCAACACAAGGGTTTTTTTGCCACGAATGTTTGTGTCTGCTGGTCAGAGGGCATACCGTGCGCGCAGAATGGCTCGC
This sequence comes from Paractinoplanes tereljensis, assembly GCF_016862435.1. Lineage (GTDB taxonomy): Bacteria > Actinomycetota > Actinomycetes > Mycobacteriales > Micromonosporaceae > Actinoplanes > Actinoplanes tereljensis. The sequence continues at coordinate 19,591 of NZ_BOMY01000009.1, read as the reverse complement.
AATGGGCCACTTCTCACGTTCGGGAGGAAACCGTGAACAAGGCCGAGCTCATCGAGGCGCTCGCCGCCCGACTCGGAGACCGTAAGACGGCGACGGCGGCATTGGATGCGGTCATCGCCGAGGTCGAGAACGCCGTCACCAAGGGCGACAAGGTCGCGATCACCGGCTTCGGGTCCTTCGAGAAGCGGGTTCGCAATGCGCGCACCGCGCGCAATCCGAGGACTGGCGAAGCGGTGAAAGTGAAGAAGACATCGGTGCCGGCGTTCCGGCCCGGTACCGCTTTCCGGGAGATGGTCGCGAACGGAAAGGCCGCCAAGGCGGCTCCGGCTAAGAAGACCGCGACCGCCGCGGCCACCAAGGCCGCTCCGGCGCGGAAGACGGCTACGACCGCCACCAAGGCGGCTCCGGCTACCAAGGCGGCTCCGGCCAAGAAGGTGGCGACCGCTACCAAGGCCACCGCTACCAAGGCGACCGCGGCCAAGAAGACCGCGCCCGCCAAGACGGCCGCCACCAAGGCGACCGCCACCAAGGCGACCGCTACGAAGGCGACTGCCACCAAGGCCACCGCCACCAAGACGGCCGCGGCCAAGAAGACCGCGCCCGCCAAGACGGCGGCCGTCAAGCCGACCGCGGCCAAGAAGACCACGGCCAGCAAGGCGGCTCCGGCCAAGAAGGCCACCACCAAGGCGGCTCCGGCTACCAAGGCGGCTCCGGCCAAGAAGGTGGCGACCGCTGCCGCTACCAAGACGGCGGCGGCCAAGAAGACCACCGCCCGCAAGACCACGTCGGCGGCTGCCAGCACGCCGGCCCGCGCCCGGGCCACCGCGTCGACGACGCGTAAGTCTCGCTGACGGTTTTCCTGACGAAAGGCGTCCACCCGTACGGTGGACGCCTTTCGTGTGTCCCGGCGCGGGAACCTGTGTGGCGCCTACCGTCCGGGCATGGAGCGCAGAGCTAGGCCACGGGGGCTGGTCGGCCGGTCGCTGATCGCCGCGGTGCTGTTCGCGGTCGCCGTCGTGCCCGGCTGGACGCTCGGTGACCTCAGCGAGGACTGGACCGGCAACGGGCTGCTGGACTGGCTGGTCACCTGCGCCTGGTGCGGGCTGGCGGTCCGCATGCTGGCGCCGCCGGCGTCCTATCGGGCGCGGGACGGCTGGCTCGGTGCGATCCCGCTGTACGGCTGGTATCTCACCTGTGTGCTCTGCTGGCGGATCGCCTATCTGCCGTTCCGGGACTGGGATCCGCGGCCCGACGAGCTGTCCCGGGCCCGCTGGCTCACCGGCGACCATCTCGGCCTGTGGCGGGCCGACTCGCTGCCCGCCCGCCGCGCCCCGGTCACAACCGGGACGCGTCCAGCAGCCGGTCCCCGGACCAGGTGAGCAACCACGCGTCGCCCTTCGGCGTCTTGTAGGGCGCCGGGTCGGACTCGTCGTGCAGGGTGGCCAGCATCGTCGGCATCACCTTGCCCTGGCCGCAGATCACCGGCACGCCGCCCGCGCGCAGCTCCAGAAGTCGCTGGGCGCCCAGTTTCGCCTTGGCCGGAGCGTCGTCCGGGTCGGCCGGCTCGGTGAACGCGCCGTCCTGCACGATCGGCCGGCCACCCAGCAGCGCGGCCAGCGGCTCGAGAGTCTGCTTGCACCGCAGTGGGGTGGCCGAGATGAGCCGTTCCGGCCGCAGCAGCGCCAGCACCGCGCCGATTCGGGCGGCCTCGTCCCGGCCGCGCTCGTCGATCGGGCGCAGCGCGTCGTTGCCCTTCCACTCCTTGCGTTCGCCGGCGTGCGCGTGCCGCACCAGGCCCACCACGGCGGTCACCGGCGGCAGCGCGATCACGTGCTCGACCAGCCGCCGCTCGTCGTCGTAGCTGAGCCGGGCCAGCGCCTCGGCCGGTGCCAGCCAGACCAGTTCGTCGACCTCGTCGGTGTCCTGCACCGGACCGTCGCCGACCGCCCGCATCAGCCAGTAGTCGACCGTTTTCGGGGTGCCGTCGGGCAGGTCGTAGGCGACCGTGGGCAGGCGCAGCTCGGGCACACCGGTCCAGCCGGTCTCCTCGGTCACCTCACGGACCGCACCGGCCAGCGGGTGTTCGTCGGCGTCCAGCTTGCCCTTGGGCAGCGACCAGTCGTCGTAGCGGGGCCGGTGCACGAGGCAGATCTCGCCGCCGGTCCGGTAGAGGACACCGCCCGCGGCGCGTACCTGATCCGCCATCAGACTGCTTTGCCCTTTCCGATGATCCGCCGCAGGAGTGCGGCCTGCAGGTGCGTGTGCGGCTCGGCCGGGCCGACCGGGCGGCGGTGCCAGGTGCCGTCGCCGGCCAGGTCCCAGCCCTCGCTCTCGTCGCTCATCGACAGCTCCAGCACCCGGCGGAGGTCGTTCTTGGCCGACGGCAGCGTCACCCGGACCAGCGCCTCGACCCGGCGGTCCAGGTTGCGGTGCATCAGGTCGGCCGAGCCGATCCAATATTCCGCGTCGTCACCGGGGCCGAACCGGAACACCCGGGAGTGCTCCAGGAAGCGGCCGACGATCGAGCGGACCCGGATGTTGTCCGACAGACCGGGCACGCCCGGGCGCAGCGCGCACATGCCCCGGATGATCAGGTCGACCTGCACGCCGTCCTGCGAGGCGCGGTAGAGCGCGTCGATGGTCTCCTCGTCGACAAGCGAGTTCACCTTGAACTGCACCAGCGACTCGCCGCCCGCGCGGGCGATCTCGGCCTGCTGCTCGATGCGTTCGACCAGGCCGGAGCGGACGCCGTGCGGCGCCACCAGCAGCCGCCGGAACGAACGCTGCCGGCTGTATCCGGTCAGCACGTTGAACAGGTCGGTGACGTCCGCGCCCACCTCGGGGTCGGCGGTGAGCATGCCGAAGTCCTCGTACAGCCGGGCGGTCTTCGGGTGGTAGTTGCCCGTACCGATGTGGCAGTAGCGCCGGATCTGGTTGCCCTCCTGGCGTACGACCAGAGCGGTTTTGCAGTGGGTTTTCAGACCGACCAGGCCGTAGACGACGTGGCAGCCGGCTCGCTCCAGGGTGCGCGCCCAGGCGATGTTGGCCACCTCGTCGAACCGGGCCTTCACCTCCACCAGCACGACCACCTGCTTGCCGGCCGCGGCCGCGTCGACCAGCGCGTCGACGATCGGCGAGTCGCCGGAGGTGCGGTAGAGCGTTTGCTTGATGGCCAGCACGTTGGGGTCGGCGGCGGCCTGCTCGATGAAGCGCTGCACGCTCGTCGAGAACGAGTGGTAGGGGTGGTGGACCAGGATGTCGCTCTCCCGCAGCCGGTTGAAGACGCTGCGCGGGACCTCACCGTCGGCCAGCTGCGGGTGGGTGGCCGGCACGAACGGCCGGTCCTTCAGGTCGTCCCGGTCGCACTCGCCGAACACCTGCCACAGCGACGACAGGTCGAGCAGGCCGGGCACCCGCAACACGTCCTGGCTGTCCATGTCGAGCTCGCGGACCAGGGTGTCGAGCACGTGGTCGCTGATCGAGGCGGCCACCTCGAGGCGGACCGGCGGCCCGAACCGCCGCTGCGCCAACTCGCGTTCGAGGGCCTGCAGGAGGTCTTCGTCGCGGTCCTCGTCGACCTCCAGCTCGGCGTTGCGGGTCACCCGGAACAGGTGCCACTCCTGGATCTGCATGCCGGAGAACAGCTGGTCGAGGTGGACCGCGATCAGTTCCTCGACCGGCAGGAAGCGGATGCCGCGGCTGTCGTTCTGCACCGTCACGAAGCGCGGCACGTTGTTCGGCACCTTGATCCGGGCGAACAACTCGGACGCGCCGCCGTCCGGCTCGCGCAGCACCACGGCCAGGTTGAGCGACCGGCTCGAGATGTAGGGGAACGGGTGGGCCGGGTCGACCGCGAGCGGGGTCAGCACGGGGAAGACCTGTTCCCGGAAGTAGGTGCGCAGGCGCTCCTTCTCGGCCGGGCCCAGCTCGCCCCAGCTGACCAGCTCGATCCCCTCGGCCGACAGCTTGGGCCGGACCTCCTCGCCGAAGCAGGCCGCGTGCCGGGTGACCAGGTCGGCGGTGCGCTCGCTGATCATCTCGAGCTGGTTGCGCAGCGAACTGCGGTCCCCGCCGCGCATCGGGAGCCCGGCGTTCAGCCGGCGCTTCAGGCCGGCGACCCGGACCATGAAGAACTCGTCGAGGTTGCTGGCGAAGATGGCCAGGAACTTGGCCCGCTCGAGCAGCGGGGTGCCCGGGTCCTCGGCCAGCGCCAGCACCCGGGCGTTGAAGTCGAGCCAGGACAGCTCGCGGTTGAGGAAACGGTCCTCGGGCAGCTCGGGGGCGCTGTCCGTCTCGAATGCCTCGTCCACCACCGGATCGTCGGCGGTCACTTCCGTCACGATGTGCTCCAAGGCGGTAGGTTCTGCTTCCTCCACGGTCCGGGGGAGGTAGCGGCCGTTCGGGCCACGCCGACGGGACTCGGGGATCCGGGGCGGGGTTTGCATCGCTCCATCATTGCGGGTCCGGGGGAAACGTGAAACGAACTAGTGCTTGATCAACTCAACCGATTCCGGGAATGGTGACCCGGCGCACGGTCCCCGCCGGTTCGGTCTCGATGTCCACACGCTGCCCCAGACGCAGCAGCCGCAAACCCGACCGGCCGAAAGCGACCGAGTCGAAGGCCAGCTCAGAGCCGTTGTCCAGGAGAAGGGTCCCGCTGCGGGAGTCGGGGTCGAAGGTCGCGATGGTGCCCTGCATGCCCTGAACGCTACCGGGTTCAGGCGGCCGGGGCGCAGCTCACCGTGAGTCCGAGATCACGCAGCAGCGAGCAGGTGTGCCGGCCGGCGCCCAGCTCCAGCACTCGCCGCAGGTCGGCCGGGGTGTCGACGTCCTGGCGGAGGCCCGGCCAGTCGCCGGTGAGGGCCTTCGCGCCGGAGGCCGCGTGCGCCACCGCCGAGCCCAGCCCGAAATGCGGGTCGAGCGGCTCGCCCGGCCCGGCCGCCAGCAGCACGGTGCCGGTGCCGGCGGCGTCGGCGACGAAGCTCCGGCCCTCGAAGAGACCGAGTGCCTCGTCCAGGTGCTCCGGCTGCAGCGCCGGGAGGTCGCCGGCGAGAACCGTACGGAACCGGTTCAGTCCCGCGATCTCGTCGGCCCCGTACCGCATCGCCGCGTTCAGGTCGCCGCCCGGTGTGTCCGGCACCACCCGCGCGCCCAGCTCGGTCACCGCGGCCGCCGCGACCGGGTCGTCGGTCACCACCACCAGCTCGGCCACCGCCGCGCCGGCCAGCACCGCGGACACGGTGTCGCGCACCATGGCCAGGGCCAGGTCGGCGTGCCGGGCCGCGGGCACCGCGCCACGCAGCCGGCTCTTCGCCGCGCTCAGCCGCTTGACGGGGATCACCGCCGTCCAGTCCCGCACCATGGGGGCAAGTCTGCCAGCGGCCACGTGACCGACCCCTGCCTGGTCCTCCGGCCCGCGAGCAGGCATGATTCGTCCGAGGTATGGGGACCGCGGTGGGGACACGCCGTGGTGTAGGCAGGAGGGGCCGTGGCTCGGCGCAGGCTGGGATTCTGGCGACGGTGCGCGGCGTGGTTGGCCATACCGGTGTTGAAGGTCTGGACCAAGCGGACCTGGACCGGGATGGAGAACATCCCGGCGACCGGCGGCATCATCGTCGTGCCCAACCACGTTTCGCACTTCGATCCGCTGGTGGTGGGCCACTACATCTACGGCGCCGGCCGCTGGCCGCGCTTCCTCGGCAAGGCCAGCATCTGGCGGGTGCCGGTGCTCGGACCGTTCCTGCGCAAGGTCGAGCAGATCCCGGTGGAACGCGGCAGTGTGGAAGCGGTGAAATCGCTCGACGTCCTGATCGATGCCCTGCATCAGGGCGGCGTCGTGGTGATCTACCCGGAGGGCACCACCACCAAGGACCCGGAGTTGTGGCCGATGCGTGGCAAGACCGGAGCGGCCCGGCTGGCCCTGGTCACCGGCGCCCCCGTGGTGCCGGTGGCGAACTGGGGAGCCGAGCGGATCTTCGACCCGCGAACGAGCCGGCTGAGCATGCGGCCGCGCACGCCGGTGACGGTCGTCGCCGGCAAGCCGGTCGACCTGTCCCGCTGGGAGGGTGCCACCCCGACCCGCGCGGTGCTCGACCAGATGACCGACCACATCATGATCGACGTCAGGGACCTGCTGGGTGAGTTGCGCGGCGAACAGCCGCCGGCCGCCCTCTACGAACGGCCGGCCCGTCGGGCCGGCGCCGCCGGGGAGGCGTGATGAGCCGCGCCACTGTTCTGGGATCCGGAGCCTGGGGCACCGCGTTCGCCAAGATGCTGGCCGAGGCCGGCAGCGACGTCACCATCTGGGCCCGGCGCGAGGCGGTCGCCGCCGAGATCCGCGACCGGCACGTCAACGAGGGCGCGCTGCCCTCGGTGAACCTGCCCAAGGAGATCACCGCCACCAGCGACCTCGCCGCCGCGCTCGACGGCTCGTCGCTGATCGCCATCGCCGTGCCGTCCCAGACGCTGCGCGGCAACCTCGCCGAGTGGGCCGGCCACTTCGCGCCCGGCTCGACCCTGATCTCGCTGATGAAGGGCATCGAGCTCGGCACCACGAAGCGGATGAGCCAGGTCATCGTCGAGACCGCCCGGGTCGACGCCGACCGGGTGGTGGTCGTCTCCGGGCCCAACCTGGCCCCGGAGATCGCCGCCGAGCAGCCGGCCGCGACCGTGGTGGCCGGCACCGACCCGGACCGGTGCCGGGCCGTCCAGCAGGCCATCGCGCTGCCCTACATCCGGCCGTACACGAGCGAGGACGTGATCGGCTGCGAGATGGGCGGCGCCGTGAAGAACGTCATCGCCCTGGCCTACGGAATGACCATCGCGATGGGCATGGGCGACAACACCCGGGCCTCGCTGATCACCCGCGGCCTGGCCGAGACCGCCCGGCTGGGCGTCGCGCTCGGCGCCGACCCGCTCACCTTCGCCGGCCTGGCCGGCCTCGGCGACCTGGTCGCCACCTGCTCATCGCCGTTGTCCCGCAACCGCACCTTCGGCGAGCAGCTGGGCCGCGGCAAGACCCTGGAAGAGGCCCAGGTGGCCGCGCGGCAGACGGCCGAGGGCGTGAAGAGCTGCCTGGCGATCCGCGACCTGGCCCGGACGGTCGGCGTCGAGATGCCGATCACCGAGCAGGTCGAACGGGTCTGCCACGAGGGCGCCGACCCGCGGGTCGCGGTGAAGATGCTGATGGGACGGGAGATCAAGCCGGAGTGAGTGAGCGAAGCGAGCGAACCATCAGGCTCAGTGCTCTGGTGCCTCATGTCGATTCGGAGCGAAGCGGAGAATCGGCATGAGCTACTCGGATGGGACTCGGGCGGTGCACGCCGGGCTGCCGGAGAAACCCGAGGTCGGCGATCCGTTCCTGCCCGGTCCGGTCTTCGCGGGGCCGTTCCACCTCGACCCGGTCAGCGGACCGGGCGAGAACGACTACGCCCGCACGCAGCACCCCACCCGGCGTGCCCTGGAGGCGGCGATCGGGCAGCTCGAGGGCGGTCCCACGCTGGTCTTCGCGAGCGGGCAGGCGGCGATCACCGCGCTGCTGCTGGCCGTGCTCCGGCCCGGCGACACCGTGGGGCTGCCCGCCGACGGGTACTTCACGGTCCGGGCATTCGCCGAGGGAACCCTTCGCGAGCTGGGCGTTTCCACCATCCTGGTGCCGACGTCCGGGCCATACCCCGACTTCGCGGGCGTACGGCTGGTGCTGCTCGAAACACCGGCGAATCCCGGGCTCGACGTGTGCGACATCCGAGCCGTGTCGGCGGCCGCGCACGCCGCCGGGGCCCTGGTCGCGGTGGACAACACGGCGGCCACGCCGCTCGGGCAGAACCCGCTCGCGCTCGGCGCCGACGTGGTGGTCGCGTCCGGCACCAAGGCGCTGACCGGCCACTCCGATCTGCTGCTCGGGTACGTGTCGAGCGGCGACGACGCGCTGCTCGGCAAGGTGGAGACCTGGCGCAAGCAGACCGGCGCCGTGCCCGGGGCGTTCGACTGCTGGCTGGCCCACCGGTCGATCGCGACGCTCGACCTGCGGCTGGCCCGGCAGACTTCCAACGCTGCCGCGGTCGCCGCGCTGCTCGCGGCCCGCCCCGACGTGACCGGCGTGCGCTGGCCGGGCCTTCCGTCCGACCCGTCGTACGCCGTGGCCGTCGCGCAGATGCGGCGGATCCCCGGGATCGTGTCGTTCGACCTCGGCTCGGCCGAGCGGGTGGCCCGATTCCTGACCGCGGCTTCGCTGGTCTTCGCGGCCACCTCGTTCGGCGGGGTGCACACCACGGCCGACCGGCGGGCCCAGTTCGGCGACGACACCGCGCCGGGCTTCGTCCGTCTGTCCTGCGGCATCGAGGACACCGCCGACCTGGTCGCGGACCTGACGGCGGCCCTCGACGTCTAGGGTTCTCGGCATGGACAGCTTCTCCGGCGACGAGGTCGCGGCGCTGACACAGGGCGAGAGCTTCTTTGTCGCACCCGGGGAGCGGGTCTGTCCCGCGTGTGGCGAGCGCCGGCTCCGGGCCTATGTCAACACCCCGGCGCACGCTCGCCGCCCGACCCTGGTCAGCTATGTCTGGTGTGCCGCCTGCCGCAAGTTCGTCGGCACCCGGGCGGCCCACCCGGACGGACTGGTGTTCTCCGACCCGCTGGCCCTGCTGTCCGAGGCCGAGCGCCGCGAGCTGGAGCGCAGCCTGGTCGGCTTCCTCACGCACCTCGACGAGCTGTGGGATTCCGGCGTGCTGCCGCAGTCCTTCGCCGCCTGACCGTTTTCTCCCCTTGCCCGCGCTTGCCTCGTGGTTCTAGGGTTCATTACATGAGTAATGAACCGCAGAACTAGGGAGGCTCGGTGTTCGACGACCGCAGCCCGATCTACCTGCAGATCGCCGACGGCATCAAGAACGACGTGCTGAGCGGGGCCCTCAAGGAGGACGAACAGGTCATGTCCACCAATCAATATGCGGCGTTCTATCGGATCAACCCGGCCACCGCGGCCAAGGGTTTCGCCCAGTTGGTCGACGAGGGCGTGCTCTACAAGAAGCGCGGCATCGGCATGTTCGTCAGCCCCGACGCCCGGGAGAAACTGCGGGCGGCCCGGCGCGAGCGGTTCTTCACCGAGGTGGTCGACCCGATGCTGGCCGAGGCGAAACGGGTCGGCATCGGCGTCGACGAGATCGTCCGGCACGTCGGGGGTGCCCGATGATCGAGTTGCGCGACCTGACGGTGCGCTACGGGTCGACCGTGGCGGTCGACGGGGTGAGTCTCGACCTGCCCACCGGCAAGATCTACGGCCTGCTGGGCCGCAACGGCTCCGGCAAGACCAGCCTGCTCAGTGCCCTCGCGTCCTATCGGCGGCCGGCTCGCGGCTCGGTCCGGTTCGACGGCGCCGACGCGTTCGAAAATCCGGCCGTCATGCGGCAGACCTGCTTCGTCCGCGACACCCTCGATGTCAACGACTCCGAGCGGGTGCGCGGGGTGCTCGCCGTCGCCGGCTGGCTGCGCCCGGCCTGGGACCACGACTACGCGGCCCGGCTGGTCGACCTGTTCGAGCTCGACCCGCGCAAACGCATCTCGGCGCTGTCCCGGGGCCAGCGGTCCGCGCTCGGCGCGGTGCTCGGTCTGGCCTCCCGGGCGCCGCTGACCATCCTCGACGAGACCTACCTCGGGATGGACGCGGTCGCCCGCAGCAACTTCTACCGCGAGCTGCTCGCCGACTACCTCGTCCACCCGCGCACGATCATTCTCTCCACGCACCTGATCGAGGAGGTCGCCGATCTCTTCGAGCGGGTGATCATCCTGGACCACGGACGGCTGCTGCTGCACGAGGAGACCGACGAGCTGCGCGGCCGGGGCATCACCGTGACCGGACCGGCGGCCGCGGTCGAGGCCTTCGCCGGCGGGCATCCGGTGCTGGGCGAGCAGAGCCTCGGCGGGGTGCGCGCGATGACGCTCGACTGGCGGCCCGAGCCGGCCGACATCGCCCGGGGCGAGGCGGCCGGGCTCACCTTCGGCCCGGTCGGCATTCAGGACCTCTTCATCCACCTCACGTCACCGTCGAAGCGGCTGGAGGCCATCCGATGAGCATGCACGGCGTCCTGTTCCGGATCTACCGGCCGATCATCATCCCGTTCGCGGTGATCCTGGTGACCGTCGATCTGTCGATCACCGCCCTGATCGTCGGCGGCAACGGCGAGATCGGCTTCAGCATGTGGCTGGTGCTGGCCGGCTCGGCCGCGAAATATTGGCTGCTCGTGGTCGGCATCATGCTCGTCGTCATGCAACTGCGGGTGTTCGTCGCCAACGGCCGCACCCGCCGCGAGTTCCTGGCCGGGGCCGGCGTGTTCGGCCTGATCGCGTCGGTGACCTTCGCGGCGATAGTGGTGCTCGGCCACGGGTTGGAGGGTGTCGTCCTCGAGGCGGTCGGTGGGCGCGGCGACGGCTATCCGGTGCTCTCCGTCGGCGGCATGCTGGGTGAGTTCGGCCAGGTGTTTCCCGAGACGATCGCCTACATGATCTCGGGCGCGCTCGTCGCGGCCGGCTTCTACCGCTGGCGGCCCTGGATCGGCGTGGTCGTCATGGTCGGTGGTGCGATCCCGGCCCTGGTGGCCGACGGCCTGCTCGGCATCGACGAGTTCGGTGTCATGGTGGCCCGCCTGCCCTACCCGGCGGCCCTGGCGCTGTCGCTGGCGGCCACGGCTCTGGCCGGCTTGGCGTTCCACCGGGTCATCAGCGGCGTCGCGATCAGGCGGACGGCCGGCTAGAGGTGCGTGACCCGGTTCAGAGGTGCGTGACCCGGTTCAGAGGTGCGTGACCCGGTTCAGAGGTGCGTGACCCGGTGCGCCGAGAGTTCGTAGAGCCAGTCGCGGGTGATCGGCATGTCGGAGCCGCCGGTCACCCGGCGCAGCGCGTCGCCCGGTGCGATGCCGAGCAGCACCAGCGTCGTGCAGGCCAGCAGCGTCGAGCGGCCGACGCCGCCGAAGCACTGGGTCGCCACGAACCGGCCGGCGCGCACCTGGGCGGCCAGCCGACCGGCCAGGCCGACGACCTTGGCCGCCTCCTCCCGGGGGATGCCACCCTCGGCGGCCGGGAACGAGACGAAGTCCACACCGAGGGCGGCCGCGGTGGCCGCGGTTCCGCCGAGACCGAGTCGCTGCTGCTCGACATTGGTCAGCGCGGACACCAGGACGCTGACGCCGGTGTCGGCGAGAGCGGTCAGTTCCTCCGCCTCCCAGCCGTCTCCGCGCGGGTGCACGATCGTGGCGAGCTGGCCTGAGCCCAGCCCGGCGATCACGTGGAGTGATGCTCTCATGAACCCGTAGTTCCCTTGTCCCGTGGCGGCGGCCGGGTGATCCCGTGAGTGGCTTACGCAGAGTAGGGTCACCCCCGGCATGCCCGCTAGCTGGAAGGCGCGAGAAAAGTGACGACTCCTCGGAAGACCCGCGTCGCGCTCGTGTTCGGTGGTCGCAGCACCGAGCACGCGATCTCGTGCGTGAGCGCCGGGAGCCTCCTTGGCGCTCTCGACCCCGACCAGTACGAGGTTGTCCCGGTCGGCATCACCCGCGACGGCGCCTGGGTGCTGGCCGGCGGTGACCCGGCCAACCTGGCCATCACCGACCGGCGGCTGCCCGAGATCACCGCGGCCAGCGGCAACGCGGTGGTGCTCGCGGCCGACCCGACCGCGACCGAGCTGATCGTGCGCGACCCGGTGGCCGGCATCTCCTCGCTGGCCGGCGTCGACGTGGTCTTCCCGGTGCTGCACGGCGCCTACGGCGAGGACGGCACCATCCAGGGCCTGCTCGAGATGGCCGGCATTCCCTACGTCGGGGCCAACGTCTTCGCCTCGGCCGCCGCCATGGACAAGGAATTCACCAAGAAGCTGGCGATCATCGAGGGCATCCCGGTCGGCCCCTACGCGGTGCTCCGGGCCGGCGTCGAGTTGTCCGAGGCCGACAAGGAACGACTGGGCCTCCCGGTCTTCGTGAAGCCGTCCCGGGCCGGTTCGTCGCACGGCATCACCAAGGTCACCGACTGGGCCGACCTCGACGAGGCCATCGCCAAGGCCCGGCAGATCGACCCGAAGGTGCTGGTCGAGTCCGCGATCGTGGGCCGCGAGATCGAGTGCGGGGTGCTCGAGGGCGAGGCCGGTGGCGCGCCCGAGTCGTCGCTGCTCGCCGAGATCCACGTCGACGGCAACGACTGGTACGACTTCGAGACGAAATACCTCGAGGGCAGCCGCTACGACATCCCGGCCGATCTGCCCGCCGAGGTGACCGCGCAGGTCCAGGAGTACGCCCGGCGCACCTTCACCGCGCTCGACTGCGCCGGCCTGGCCCGGGTCGACTTCTTCGTCACCGCCGACCACCAGATCTACCTCAACGAGATCAACACGATGCCCGGCATGACGCCGACCTCGATGTTCCCGCTGATGTGGGCGGCCACCGGCCTCGAATACCCGAAGGTTGTCGACCGGCTGATCCGCACCGCGCTACGCCGCGGAACCGGGCTGCACTAAGGCGGCTCAGCTACTGAGTGCAGCCCGAGGGCACGCCGTTGGTCTTCGACTTGATCGTCTTCACCACGGCGTCGGAGAACTCGTTCGCCCACTGCGCCGTCTGTTGATAGCTGCCCGGCACCGTCACCTGCACGGCCACCTCACGGTCCATCGTGGTGAACACGTCGGCGGCCGGGCCGTCGTCGCCCCACCAGCAGACCCCGTTCATCGCGAACATGGTGGCGTCCAATGGGACGCAGCCGTCGTGCCCGCCGTCCACCCGCTCGCACATCGTGGGCTGGGTGATTCCGCAGGCCACCGTGATCGGGGGTTCGCCGTAGGCAGCGTTCTGCTCGGGGCCGGCACTCACCTTGCGAGCCGGCAGGTCGCGCAGCTCGGTCGGCAACTGCGACGTCACGGCCAAGCAGACCTGCGTGGTGCGAGCGTCCAGTTTGGGCGCGGCCAGTTGGACCGCTGTGGACGGAACCGCCGCCGGTCCGGTCGCCGACGGGTTGGGCTGGGCATCCGCGTCGTCGCGCGGCGCCATCTTCCCGAACGCGAGGATGCCCACCAGCAGCGCCACCGGCACGGCGATCGCGGCAGCCCAGAGGGCCGCACCCCGCGTCGTCGAGTCCGGTTTCTTCCGCTGTTCCGGGGGAGCCTCCACGTCGACCATGCTCAGAGGTTTACCACGGAGCAGGTGAGGGTCCGCATGATGCCCGTGACGTTCTGGACGTGGCTCACAATCAGCCCACCGAGATCGTCGACGGTGTGTGCTTCGGCCAACACCACCACGTCGTACGGGCCGGTCACCGCGTCCACCCGGATGACCCCGGGTATTTTGCCTATCGCGGCGGCCACGTCATGGGCCCTTCCGACCTCTGTTTGGATCAGGATGTATGCCTGGACCACGATCCGCTCCCATCCGCCGCCAGCCGTAACTCGAACGTGAAACTACCGTAAGAATCGACACGGCTGCGGGATGCCACCGGTACGGAAAGGCTGCACACAGTGAGCATTGCCGAGATCGGCGAGTTCGGGCTGATTGCCCGGGTCGTCTCGCGGCTCGAAACCGGCCCGACGGTTCTGCTCGGACCGGGCGACGACGGTGCGGTGGTGGCCGCGCCCGACGGACGGGTGGTGGCCTCCACCGACGTGCTGGTCGAGGGCCGGCACTTCCGCCGCGATTGGGGCAGTGCCACCGACATCGGCCACCGGGCCGCCGCGGCCAACCTGGCCGACATCGCGGCCATGGGTGCCACCCCGACGGCGTTGCTGGTGGCGCTCTGCGCGCCCGGCGACCTGGAGGTCGGCTGGGCCGAGGAGCTGGCGGTCGGCCTGTCGGCCGAGGCCGCGCTGGTCGGCGCGAGCGTGGTGGGCGGCGACATGTCGTCGAGCCCGACGCTCACCGTCGCGGTCACCGCGCTGGGCGACCTGGGCGGCCGGCCGCCGGTGCTGCGCAGCGGGGCACAGCCGGGCGACGTTCTCGCCCTGGCCGGGCGCACCGGGCACGCGGCGGCCGGTTACACGATTCTCTCCCGCGGATTCCGTACGCCGAAGGCGCTGGTCGAGGCGTACCGGCGGCCCGACGTGCCGTACCAGGCCGGTCCGCTGGCCGCCCGGCACGGTGCCACCTCGATGATCGACATCTCGGACGGCCTGCTGCAGGACCTCGGGCAGATCGCCTCGGCCGGCCTGGTCGCCATCGACGTGCACAGCGACGCCTTCACGGCTCCGCCGCACATGCGGGACGCGGCGCTGGCCCTCGGCGTCGACCCGCTCCAGTGGCTTCTCGGCGGCGGCGACGACCACGCGCTCGCCGCGACCTTCCCGCCCGGCACGCCACTGCCCGAGGGCTGGCACGAGATCGGCCGGGTGTACGACGGCGAGGGTGTCACGGTCGACCGCAAGCCCTGGTCCGGGCCCCGAGGCTGGGACCACTTCAAGTAGTTACAGTCGGGTCGTGTCCGAGATCAAGATCAAGATGGTGGACTTCGGCGAGCCGGCCGTTCGCGCCCTGCTCGTCGACGTCCTCGACGAACTCTCCGAACGGTACGGCGGCAGCGGCGACGACACGCCCATCGGCGACGGCGACTTCACCCCACCGGCCGGCGCGTTCTTCGTGGCTGACGACGGCGAGAAACTCGTCGGCTGCGCCGGCTGGCGTCGGCACGGCGACGACGCCGAGCTGAAGCGCATGTTCACCGCGAAGTCGGCCCGCGGCCGGGGCCTGGGCCGCCGCCTGCTCGCCACGATCGAGGAATCGGCCCGCGAGGCCGGCTGCACCCGGCTGATCCTGGAGACCGGGGACCGGCAGCCCGAGGCGATCAATCTGTACGAGTCGGCCGGTTACGTCCGGATCGCGGACTTCGGTTTCTACGCCGGGGAGGACGGCGTGCTGTCCTTCGCGAAGGCGCTTTAGGCACACAACGCTTCAGGCACACAAATAGCCGCCGGGCCACTGGCCCGGCGGCTGATGTGTCTGATGCGCCAGAGTTAGGCGCGCACGACCTTGCCGGCCTTGATGCACGAGGTGCAGGCCTTGACCTTCTTGGTCGTGCCACCACCGGCCGGGGTGCGCACCGACTGGATGTTCGGGTTCCAGCGGCGGTTGGTCCGCCGGTGCGAGTGGGACACGTTGTGGCCGAAGCCCGGTCCCTTGCCACAGACGTCGCACACGCTAGCCACGGGGTACTCCTGAGTTCTCAGCGAAACTTGAAGGCGCCCAGCCAACACCGCTTGGGCAACCCGGCAAGGTTACCCGATGCCCCACCAAGACAGCCAATCGCCCCGGTCAGGGTGCGGTCACGGGCGAATGTCAGGGGTGGTTAGTACGATTTTCGCGTGCTGAAGACCCTCGACGACGCCGCGGTCCACCGCTGGTGCGGTGGTGGGCTGGAAGCGCTGCGTGCCCATCAACACGAAATCGACGAGCTGAACGTCTACCCGGTGCCCGACGGCGACACCGGCACCAACCTCGTGCTCACCCTCACCTCCGCTCAGCAGGCCCTCGACGAGGCCCAGGCCGCGGCGCTCTCCGGCGATGTGCTGGCGGCGCCGGCAGCGGCCAGGGCGCCGGGCCGGGCCCTGGGGCGGATGGCCCGGGGTGCCCTGCTCGGGGCCCGGGGCAACTCCGGCGTGATCGTCTCGCAGATTCTCCGGGGGATGGCCGACAGCATGGCCACCTCGGTTGCCGTGCGCGGCGGCGAGCTGGCCCGGGCGCTGCGGTCGGCCACCGAGGCCGCCTACGCGGCGGTGGCCCGCCCGGTTGAGGGCACCGTGCTGTCGGTGGTGGCGGCCGCGGCCGAGGGCGCGGGCCGCATCAAGTCCGACGACCTGCTCGCGGTGGCCCGAGCGGCAGCGGTCGCCGCCTCCGAGGCCCTGGCCCGCACTCCCCAGCAGCTCCCGATCCTGGCCCGCGCCGGCGTGGTCGACGCCGGCGGCCGAGGCCTGTGCCTCCTGCTGGACGCCTTGGTCGAAGCCCTGACCCCGGCCGACCCACCCCACCCGGCGGCCGACTCCGGCGAGGAGCCGGCCGATCCCGCCGAGGTGGGCACGGCCGGGAGTGTTCCCGCGAGGGCGGAAGCCGGCGGAGATGGTTTCGGCTACGAGGTGCAATACCTGTTGGAGGCGCCGGACGCGGCCGTCGGGGAGCTGCGGCGGGTGCTGGACGGGCTGGGGGATTCGCTGGTCGTGGTCGGGTCGGGGGACGGCACCTGGAACGTGCATGTGCACGTGGCGGCCGCGGAGATCGGGGCGGCCGTCGAGGCCGGGGTGGTGGCCGGGCGGCCGCATCGGATCAGCGTCACCCCGCTGGAACCGGGGCGCGGCCATGCGGCGGTGGCCGCCGAGGAACGGCCGGTGCTGCGGCGCGGGGCCGTCGTGGTCGCGGCGGGGGACGGGCTGGCCGCCCTGTTCGAGCACGAGGGCGCGATCGTGGTCGACCGGAACCCGTCGACCCGGGAGATGGTCAAGGCGATCGCGGCGACCCGGGCCGGCTGCGTGGTGCTGTTGCCCAACGACGCCAACACCCACGCGGTGGCCATCGCCGCCGCCCGGGAGGCGGAGGGTTCGGGGGTCCGGGTGAGCGTGGTGCCGACCCGCTCGCCGGTGCAGGCACTCGCGGCGCTGGCCGTGCGGGACGCCGGGCGGCCGTTCAGCGACGACGTCATCGCGATGGCCGAGGCGGCCGGCGCCTGCCGGTACGGCGAGGTGTGCACGGCCCAGCGCGACTCGCTCACGGTGGCCGGTCCGTGCCGGGCCGGCGACCTGCTCGGCCTGGTGGACGGCGAGGTGCACGTGATCGGCGCCGACCTGGAAGACGTGAGCCGCCGCCTGCTCGACCGGATGCTCGGCGGCGGTGGCGAGCTGACCACGCTGGTGCTCGGGGCCGACGCCCCGATCTCCCTGGAGGAGACGTTGCGCGGCCACGTCGGGCAGACCTGGCCGTTCGTCGAGCTCCAGTGCTATGCGGGCGGCCAGCCCCGCTACCACCTGTTGGTGGGCGTGGAATGAGAGGAGCGGAATGAGCGAGCCGACCGACGGCGCGGAAGTCACCGCCACGACGACCACGACGCCGTTGCGCGCGGTGCTCGGGGAGAAGACCGCGAAGGCGCTCGCCACCCATCTAGAGCTGCACACCGCCGGCGACCTGATCTACCACTTCCCCCGGCGATACGACGAGCGCGGCGAGCACACCGACATGCGCGACCTGCAGATCGGCGAGCAGGTGACGCTGCTGGCCCAGGTGCAGTCGATGAGCGTGAAACCGATGCGGGCCCGCAAGGGCAACATGCTCGAGATCACCATCGGCGACGGTTCCGGCGCGACGCTGACCTGCACGTTCTTCAACCAGGCGTGGCGCGAGCGGGAGTTGCGGCGGGGTCGGTGGGGGCTGTTCGCCGGCAAGATCACCGATTTCCGGGGCAAGCGCCAGCTGAACGGCCCGGCCTATCAACTGCTGAGTGTCGACGCGACGCAGGACGAGGCGGCCGAGGAGATCGAGGAGTTCGCGGGCGCGCTGATCCCGGTCTACCCGGCCGCGCAGGCCGTGCCGACCTGGGTGATCGCCAAGTGCGTGCGCACGGTCCTGGACACTTTCCAGCCGCCCGCCGATCCCCTTCCGGGTGCGGTTCGGGCCAACCGCAACCTGGTCGGCATCGGCACCGCGCTGCGCGAGATCCACCGCCCCACCTCGAAAGAGGCGCTGTACTCCGCGAAGTACCGGCTGAAGTGGGACGAGGCGTTCGCCGTTCAGCTCACCCTGGTGCAGCGCCGGGCCCGCGCGGCCGGCAGCCCGGGTCACGCCCGGCCGCGGGTCGACGGCGGCATCCTGGCGAAATACGACGCCGGCCTGCCGTACGAATTGACCGAGGGCCAGCAGTCGGTCGGCGAGGAGATCGCGGCCGACCTGGCCAAACCGCACCCGATGCACCGCCTGTTGCAGGGCGAGGTCGGCTCGGGCAAGACGCTGGTCTCGGTGCGGGCGATGCTGCAGGTGGTCGACTCGGGCGGCCAGGCGGCCCTGCTCGCGCCCACCGAGGTGCTCGCCACCCAGCACTTCCGCGGCATCAGCGAGCAGCTCGGCGCACTCGGCCGGGCCGGCGAGATCGACGGTGATCCGGCCGGCACCCAGCTGGCCCTGGTCACCGGTTCGCTCGGCGCGGCGGCCCGGCGGGCCGCGCTGGCCAAGGTCGCGGACGGGACGGCCGGCATCGTGATCGGCACGCACGCTCTCCTTTACGAGGGGGTCGACTTCCACGATCTCGGCCTGGTGGTGGTCGACGAACAGCACCGGTTCGGGGTGGAGCAGCGGGACGCGTTGCGCGCCAAGGCGGCCGTCCCGCCGCACGTCCTGGTGATGACGGCGACGCCGATCCCGCGCACGGTCGCGATGACCGTCTACGGCGACCTCGAGACGTCCACCCTGTCGCAGTTGCCGCGCGGCCGATCGCCGATCGCGTCGCACGTGGTGCCGCCGGAACGCCCGGCCTTCCTCGACCGGGCCTGGCAGCGGCTGCGCGAAGAGGTGAAGGCCGGCCACCAGGCCTACGTGGTCTGCCCGCGGATCGGTGCCGCCGAGGGCGAGGAGGAAGAACCGCCGGGCGACAACGAGCCGGCCCGTCGCCCGCCGCTGGCCGTGACCGAGGTGGCCCCGCTGCTGGCCGAGGGGCCGTTGCGGGGCCTGCGGATCGCGGTGCTGCACGGCAAGCTGCCGGCCGACGAGAAGGACGCGGTGATGCGCTCCTTCGCCAAGGGCGAGGTGGACGTGCTGGTCGCCACGACCGTGATCGAGGTCGGGGTCGACGTGCCCAACTCCACCGTCATGATCATCATGGATGCCGACCGGTTCGGCGTCTCCCAGCTGCACCAGTTGCGCGGCCGGGTGGGCCGGGGCTCGGCGCCCGGCATCTGCCTGCTGGTCACCGAGTCGGTGGAGGGCACGGCGGCCCGCGAGCGGCTGGACGCGGTGGCCGCGACGACGGACGGTTTCCGGCTCTCCGAGATCGATCTGGAGCAGCGCCGGGAGGGCGACGTGCTGGGGGCGTCCCAGTCCGGCAAGCACTCGCATCTGAGGTTGCTGTCGCTTCTTCAGGACAGCAAGCTGATCACCGAGGCCCGGGCCGAGGCCACCGAGCTGATCGGCGACGACCCCGACCTGACGAAATACCCGGCGTTGGCCGCCTCGGTGGCCGCGCTGGTCGACGAGGAACGCGCTGAGTATTTGGAGAAGGGTTGATCCTGCACATCTGTCCGCGCGACACGTGGGAGCAAGCGGTCGCGGCGGGCGTCTACGAGGGCGACACGCTCGCCACCCAGGGCTACATCCACTGCTCCACCGAAGAACAGGTGCATCAGCCGGCGACGTTCCTGTTCCGCGGGCGCACCGACCTGCTCCTGCTGCAGATCGACGAGTCCCGGCTACCAATAGAGGTGACCTGGGAGGAGGGCGACCCGGCGCACCCGGACGGCCTCCTCTTCCCGCACCTCTACGCGGCGCTGCCGATCGAGGCGGTCGTGGCGGTCACCGACTACCTCCCGGACGCCGACGGCTCGTTCTCGCCGCCGACGGGCCTCTAGCCAAACAGAAAGGCGCGCTGACCCCCAGGGGTCAGC
>NZ_BOMY01000008.1 GCF_016862435.1 Paractinoplanes tereljensis | reverse complement strand
ACCCCCAGGGGTCAGCGCGCCTTTCTGTTATTCAGATCAGCGATCAGGCGGTGAAGCGAACCTTGCGGCGGCGGGCCATGAAGAACAGGCCACCACCGACGGCCAGCAGGCCGGCGGCACCGGCGGCGATGCCACCCGCGGCGGCACCGGTGACGGGCAGGCCGCCACCCGAGCCCTCGGAGTCACAGTCGGCCGGGGTCTCGTACGCGACCGTGGCGGCCTCGTCCTCGTAGCCCTTCGGGGTCGCCGTGACGGTCAGGCCCTCGGAGGCCGGGAAGTCGACAGTGCCGGTCTCGCCGGCCTTGACGGTGATGGTCTTCGAGTCGCCGGTGGACGGCTTGAAGGTCACGGTGATCGACTCGGGCCAGTCCTTCGGGACCTCGAGGCCGACGGTGAAGGTGTCGCAGCTGTTGTCGTAGACGAACTGCGGCTCTTTCGCCGGGGTGGGGGTCTCGGTGGTGCTCGGCGTCGGGCTACCGGCCGGCGTGGTGGTCGGCGCGCTGGTGGTCGGCGCCGTCGTCGGCTCGGTGGTCGGGGCCGTGGTCGTCGGCTGCGTCGTCGGCGCGGTGGTCGGCGCCGTGGTCGGAGCAGTCGTCGGCGCGGTGGTGGGGGCCGTGGTCGGCGCGGTCGTCGGCGCGGTGGTCGGCGTCGTCGTCGGCGGCGTGGTGGTGTGCGGCTGGCACTTCTTGGCGTGCTTGCCGGACGGCTTGTAGGCCGTGCCGTCGGACTGGCTCACGAAGCCCTCGCGGCCGGTCTCCCACTTGGTCTGCACCTGGATCGTGGCGGACTTGTCGTTCTTCGACAGTCCGGTCTGGCTGCCGGTGAGCACGCCGTCCCGGCTCTTCGGAACGGTCGCGCCGACCACGATGCCGGTGACCGTCGAGCTGGTCGGCGTCACGGTGACCTTGGTGACGGTGCCGGGCAGATCCCGCTCGCTGTTCGAGACCGACCAGACGACCTCCCAGGAGCCGTCGGTGTTCACGCACGTGCTGGCCGGCGAGATCGGGGTGTGGCAGGCCAGCGCGGGGGCGGCGAAGGCCGCGATGCTGGTGAGGCCGAGGAAGGCTCCGCCAACCACTGTCGCGGAGCGCCGAAGCTTGATTTTGGGCAGGTTCACGCCAACTCCTGGGTTGGGGTCAGGGGTCTGCGAGGAAGCGAGGGACCGACGCCAGGACGGAGGCGAGGCCGCCGACGACGCCTCCCCACGTCGTCGTCGACACGGGGCCGTAACCACGTGCAACGAGCCATGACCTTAGCTACTTAGATGAAGCTGGGAAATGCCTCAGCGGGCGTTAAGTTTGTTGATACAAATCCGTGATCTTCCATACACTGAGCGGAATCTCTCCACTCCCGAGCGTGTGCGGCGAAGGGGATTTGTTCACTCCAGGATTGCCCTGCGTGAGTAGTGAAGTAGCGTCGAGTGGTGCTATCCAACGACCCCGGAGAGGTCGCATGACCAGGATCATTGCGGGCGCCCACGGAGGCCGCCGGCTGTCCGCTCCGGCCGGTGCGGGCACTCGGCCCACTTCGGACCGTGTTCGGGAAGCCCTGTTCAGTGCGTTGGACTCGATGATTGACCTGGACGGGGTGCGTTTCGCGGATCTTTATGCCGGTTCGGGAGCGGTCGGACTCGAGGCCCTGTCCCGCGGCGCTACCCACGCACTTCTGGTCGAATCGGACGCCCGCGCGGCCCGCACGATCCGCGACAACATCGTGGCGCTGCGG
This sequence comes from Paractinoplanes tereljensis, assembly GCF_016862435.1. Classification (GTDB taxonomy): domain Bacteria; phylum Actinomycetota; class Actinomycetes; order Mycobacteriales; family Micromonosporaceae; genus Actinoplanes; species Actinoplanes tereljensis. The sequence continues at coordinate 231,207 of NZ_BOMY01000008.1, read as the reverse complement.
GTCGGTTCGGCCGCCCGGCTCGTCACCGGCAAGGTCGCCGCGGTGCTCGCCGGTCCGCCCGAGGGCGGCCCGTACGACGTGATCTTCGCCGATCCGCCGTACGCCGTCGGCGATGACGAGATCGTGGAGCTGCAGCAGGACCTGATGGCCAACGAGTGGCTCGCGAAGGACGCGGTGATCGCGATCGAGCGGGCCAGCCGGGGTGATCCGATGACCTGGGTGGAAGGTGTCACTGCCGACCGCCACCGACGTTACGGCGAGACTACTCTTTGGTACGGTCGCCGATCATGAGACGAGCTGTCTGTCCCGGCTCCTTCGACCCGGTCACCAACGGCCACCTCGACATCGTCGGGCGGGCCAGCCGGTTGTTCGACGAGGTGATCATCGGTGTTCTGATCAACCAGTCCAAGACCGGGCTGTTCACCATCGAGGAACGCATCGAGATGCTGGGCGAGGCGACCGCGCAGTACGAGAACGTCCGGGTCGCCTCCTTCCACGGCCTGCTCGTGGACTTCTGCAAGGCGCAGGGCGCGGCCGTGGTGATCAAGGGCCTCCGGGCCGTCAGCGACTTCGACTACGAGTTGCAGATGGCGCAGATGAACATCGGCCTGTCCGGCGTGGAGACGCTGTTCATGCCGACGAATCCGCTTTACTCCTTCCTGTCTTCCAGTCTTGTCAAGGACGTGGTCAAGTGGGGCGGCGACGCGTCGGCGTACGTCCCGGACTTCGTCGGCGAGCGGCTGGTCGCGCGTCTGAAGCAGAACTGACGGCGGTGACGCAGTAACGTGATCGCACCACGCTCCGTGGGTGCGAGATGACGGGAGTGAGAGACCGGTGGATCCGCTCGACAGCATCGACGAGATCATCGAACGCGTCCAGGATGCGCGATCCGTCCCGATGTCGCGGACGAACTTCATGTACGACCGGGCCGAGATGATCGATCTTCTCGACGCGCTCCGGTCGGCCCTGCCGTCCGAGATCCGCAAGGCCGCCGCCGTCCTCGACGAGCGCGACCGCATCATCGAGGCCGGCCGCCGCGAGGCCGACCGCATCATCAGCGAGGGTGAGACGGAACACGCTCGGCTGGTCTCGGTCAACGAGATCACGGTCTCCGCCGAGCACGAGGGCGCCCGGATCATCGCCGAGGCCCGCGGCGAGGCGCAGCGCCTGCGTGAGGAGGTCGACGACTACGTCGACACCGCCCTGGCCAACTTCGAGCAGTTCCTGACTCGGGCGCTCGCGTCGATCGAGCGCGGCCGAGATAAGATGCATGCGCTGCGCGAGATCGGGACTTTCCAGGGCGAGGACAGCGAGCGCCCGCTCCCGTTCTAGAGGGCCGATTCGACGCTACGCCCGCTGCTCAGGTAACCTTTTTCGTCGGCCTACCTACAGGCTGAGAGTTCATCATGCCAAAGTCTCCGAAGAGTCACCTCAACCCCAGGCAGCCGCTTGTCGTCGACACGACCAAGCTTCCGCGGCAGCCTGGTGCGACGCGTGCCCTCAAACAGGTGATCCCGGCACCGGCGGACCTCAGCCTGGAGATGATCTCGGTCCGCGAGGGGTCGGACGTCGAGCTTGATCTCGAGCTCACGTCGGTCTCCGAGGGGGTCTACATCAGTGGCAGGGTCCGTGGCTCGCTTTCGGGTGAGTGCGGTCGCTGCCTCAACGAGATCAACCAGTCCTTCGGCGTCTCGATCGCGGAGCTGTTTGCCTACGAGGCCAGCACCACCGAGGAGACAACCGACGAGGACGAGGTCGGCCGGATGCAGGGCGACCTGATCGACCTGGAGCCGGCGGTACGGGACGCGGTGGTGCTCGCACTGCCCAACACCCCGCTCTGCCGGCCGGACTGCCCAGGTTTGTGCCCCGAGTGCGGGGTGCATTTCGACGACCTTCCGGCTGATCACAGCCACGAGGAAGTCGATGCCCGCTGGGCCGCTTTGCGCAACCTGACAAGAACTGAGGAGTAGGAACCGTGGCCGTCCCCAAGCGCAAGATGTCGCGCAGCAACACCCGGTCCCGCCGGGCGAACTGGAAGGCGACCGCGGTTGCGACCGTGGCCTGCCCCCAGTGCAAGTCGCCGAAGCTGCCGCACACCGCCTGCTCGGTCTGCGGCACCTACAACGGCCGCCAGGTCCTCGAGGTCTGAGACCTTCGCGGAGTGACGCGCCCGACTATCGGGCGGGTCGCACCTGGGCTACGGCGAACCATCGGCTCGCCGGCTCCCGATCAGGAGCCGGCGACCGCGCGGATCGCCGTCGACCTCCTCGGCGGGGACCATGCTCCCGCCGTCGTGGTTGACGGCGCTCTGCGCGCCTTCCAGGACGATCCGTCCCTTCACCTGTTGCTCGTCGGCCCGCCGGAGGCAGCCGACGCGATTCTTGCTGCCGTCGATCCGGCCGAGCACGCCCGGTTGGTCCGGCTCGCCGTACCGGCGACCCACCCCGAAGACCAAGATCAAGACCAGGCCGGAGCAGGCGTACGCGCTGCCGTCCGAGCCGTGGCACAGGGTCAGGCCGACGCCGCCGTATCGGCCGGGAACACGATCGACATCGTGCTGTCGGCCGCCCGCATCCTTGGCCGGTGGCCCGGGGTCCGCCGCTTCGCGCTGACCGCCGCCCTTCCCACCGCCGCCGGCCGCCTGGTGCTGCTCGACGTCGGTTCCTCGGTCGACACCGATCCGGACACCCTCGTCATGCACGCCCGCCTCGGCGCGGCCTACGCCGCCGTGGTGCACGAGGTGGCCGAGCCCCGGGTCGGCCTGCTCACCATCGGCACCGAGAAGGGCAAGGGCGACCGGCTGCGGCGCGCCCTCCCGCCGTTGCTGGAGACCGCCGAGTTGCCGGCCGGGGCCCGTTACGTGGGCCTGATCGAGGGCAACGACGTCGTGTCGGGCGAGCCGGCCGACGTCGTGGTGACCGACGGTTTCACCGGAAACATCCTGCTCAAGGGCCTGGAAACCGCGTACTCGCGGTTGGGTCTGCCCGGTGCCGGGGCGCTCGAGGTGCCCCGCGCCGCCCTCCTGCTCGGCGTCGGCGGCACCGTCGTCGTCTGCCACGGCGCTGCCTCCGGCCCCGACCTGGCCGCCGGCATCGCCCTCGCCGCCCACCTGCACCGTCGCGCCGCGGTGGCGGCGATGGTCGAAATGATCCCGCACAACGAGGTGTCCCATGATGGATAAGCGCCGCCGGCCGTCCACCCTCCCGCTGGAGGAGGCGTTCGGTGTCCCGTTCGAGCCGCCCCTGCTGGAACGTGCCCTGACCCACCGTTCGTACGCGTACGAGAACGGTGGCCTGCCAACCAACGAGCGGCTGGAGTTCCTGGGCGACTCGGTGCTCGGCGTGGTGATCACGTCCGCGCTCTACCACAACCACCCCGACCTGCCCGAGGGCCAGCTCGCCAAGCTGCGGGCCAGCGTCGTGAACATGCACGCGCTGGCCGACGTGGCCCGCAGCCTGGGCCCGCACGGCCTCGGCCCGCACCTGCTGCTCGGCAAGGGCGAGGAGACCACCGGTGGCCGGGACAAGGCGAGCATCCTGGCCGACACGCTCGAGGCGCTGCTCGGTGCGATCTACCTGGAGCACGGCCTGGACACCGCGGGCGAGGTGATCCACCGGCTGTTCGACCCGCTGATGGCCGAGTCGGCCGGCCGGGGTGCGGCCCTGGACTGGAAGACCAGCCTGCAGGAGCTGACCGCGGCGCTCGGCCTGGGTGTGCCGGACTACGTGATCGAGGACTCCGGCCCGGACCACGCCAAGACCTTCACGGCCTGGGTGGTGGTGGCCGGCGAGCGTTACGGCGGCTCCGAGGGCCGCAGCAAGAAGCAGGCCGAGCAGCGGGCCGCCGCGGCCGCCTGGCGCACCCTGAACGATCGTGGCAACGAGGCCGTCGAAGAGGCCGAGAAACCGGACGACGACGAGCAGTGAGCGTGGCGGTGGACGAACGGCCGGGGGCTGAGCAGGCCGAGGAGCGTCGGCCGAGCCTGTGGGAGGCGGCCGGCGCCTGGCGCGGCGTGCTCACCGCGGTGGGGATCTTCGCGCTGACCCGGGTCGCGCAACTGCTGATGCTGGTCTGGCTGGGCGCCGCGGCCGACGACGGCACGAGCCTGCGCGGCCGGCTGCTGGTCTGGGACGCGGGCTGGTTCCTGCGGGTGGCTGTCGACGGCTACCCCCATGCGTACACCTATGACACCCACCAGGTGTTGCAGGGCAATGAGCTGGCCTTCTTCCCGGTGTACCCGATGCTCATCCGCGGCTTCGCCGCGGTGGGCTTCTCCGCGCAGACCGCGGCGCTGGTGGTCGCCTGGACCGCGTCGATCGCCGCCGCGGTGGCGTTGCACCTGCTCGGCACCACGCTGTACGGCAAGCGGACCGGCTGGGCGCTGGTCGCGATCTGCTGCAGCGCGCCGGTGTCGGTGGTGCTGTCCATGGCGTACTCCGAAGCACTCTTCCTGGCCCTGGTGGCCGGCATGTTCACCGCCGCGCACCGGCAGGTGTGGTGGGCGGCCGGCCTGCTCGGTTTCGCCGCCGCGCTGACCCGGCCGACCGGTGCCGCCGCCGCCCTCGGCCTCGCCGTCGCCGCGATCATGGCGGTGCGCCGGAACCGGGCGCGGGCCTGGCAACCGCTGCTGGCCGCCGGGGTGGCGCTGGCCGGCGTGCCGTTGTTCCTGGCCTGGGTGGGTCTGCGGGTGGGCGACTGGAGTGCCTGGTTCCGCATCCAGACGGCCGGCTGGGGCACCTCGTTCGACTACGGCCGGAGCACCTGGGAGTTCCTCGACGAGACCCTGTCGTCCGGGGACGGCTGGATCCCGATGAGCGTGGCGCTGATCCTGCTGGCCGCGCTGGCCGCGGCCGGGGTCGGGCTGGCGAGTAAACCGTGGCCGCCGCTGGCCGTCTACGGGGTGGTGGCCATGGTGCTGGTGTACGGCCAGGCCGGTTTCTACCACTCGAAGCCGCGGCTGCTGCTGCCCGTAATGTTGACGCTGCTTCCGGCGGCCGTCGCCGCGGCCCGCGCCCGCCCCCGGGTCGCGGTGCTGTCGATCGTGGCCTGGGCCGCGTTCGGCCTCTGGTACGGCGCCTACATGATCACCATCTGGCCCTACACGTTGTAGAAGGAGCCGCCGTGCCCGAGCTGCCCGAGGTCGAGACCGTCCGGCAGGGCCTGGCCAAGTGGGTGGCCGGCCGGACGATCGCCACCGTCGAGGTGCACCACCCGCGCGCGATCCGGCGCCACCTGCCCGGCGACGCGCACTTCATCGCGATGCTGCAGGGCCGCACGGTCGTCGACGTGGCCCGCCGCGGCAAATACCTGTGGCTGCCGCTCGACTCGGGTGACGCGATAGTCGGCCACCTCGGGATGAGCGGCCAGCTGCTGATGCAGCCGGCCGAGGCCGAGGACGAGAAACACCTGCGGATCCGGTTCACCTTCACCGACGGCGGGCCGCAGCTCCGGTTCGTCGACCAGCGCACCTTCGGCGGCCTCGCGGTCAGCGACGGCGGCGCCGAACTGCCCGACGAGATCGCGCACATCGCCCGCGACCCGATGGACGAGCTCTTCGACGACGACGCGTTCGTGGCCCGGCTGCGCGGCAAGCACACCGAGGTCAAGCGGGCTCTGCTCGACCAGACGCTGATCAGCGGGGTCGGCAACATCTACGCCGACGAGGCACTGTGGCGGGCGCGGCTGCACGGCGCCCGCCCTACCGACGCGCTGACCGGGCCGGCCGCGCGACGGCTGCTCGCCCACGTCCGGGAGGTGCTGGGCGAGGCCATCGTGGCCGGCGGCACCAGCTTCGACGAGCTGTACGTGAACGTGAACGGGGAGAGCGGGTACTTCGACCGGTCGCTCAACGCGTACGGCCGCGAGGGCGAACCCTGCCACCGCTGCGGCACCCCGATCCGGCGCGAGCAGTTCATGAACCGCTCCTCGTTCAGTTGTCCCCGCTGCCAGCCCCGCCCACGTACGCATTGACGTGCGGGCTGGCGTCGGTGGCCAGCCCGAAGCCGGCACCGCGCCGGCCCATCAGCCGCCGGGCCGCGGTGAGCAGCGCCGGCGGCACCCCGTGCACGATGTGCCCGTCCCCGGACCGCACCCCGTCCCCGTCCCAGCTCTGGTAGGCCGACCAGGGCCCCTCGAAGGTGCAGATCCGGGTGCCCAGGTCCCGGTAGAGCGGGTGGGTCGGCACGCCCGGGTTGAGCACCACCCGGTGCAGCCCGCGCCGCGCGGCCAGCCGGACGGTCAGCGCCACCGGCCCGACCCCGCCCGACCCGGCCGGCGCCCGGTCCAGGAACAGTCCCTCCACCCCGTCCTCGCGCCAGACGTCCACGTCGGCCAGCACGTCGGCCAGCGACCGGCTGCCCCAGTCCAGGTCGACCCGGCCCAGCGACTGGTGCAGGGTGCGGCGTTCGCCGGGCAGGTCCCGGATGATCCAGGTCTCGGAGTCCAGGGCCAGCTCGGGCGATGGATGGGCGTACGGCGGGAACAGGGTTTTCACGAGGTCCTCCGATGGTCGGCGGCGGTCAGGGCGACGACGAGCAGGCCGGCCGCATGGGTCACGGCGAGCGCGCCGACGGCGTTCGGCAGGGGGCCGGCGGCGGGTAGCGGTAGGAGCTTGAGGACGGCGACGGCGACCGGGGGAGCGGCCGCCAGGACGGCGGCGATCCCGGTCCGGCCACGGGCGCCGAGCAGGAAGGTGATGGCGAAGACGCCGCTGAGCAGGGTGCCGCCGGCCAGCGCCAGCACCCCGGCCGGCGCACCGGTGAACCCGGCTACCGCGAGTCCGCAGCCGAGCACCAGCGGCGGCAGCAGCCCGGTCAGCGTGACCAGGGTGACGCCCCGCGGCCGGGCCCCGAACTGGCCGATGTTCCAGGCGATCAGCGCCTCCAGGATCGGCACCGCGAGCAGCAGCGGCAGCCAGAACGGCACGGTCGAGCCGGACGGCCCGCCCTGCCAGAGCAGCACCACGCAGATCGCCTGGGACGCGCCGATCACCAGGTAGCGGAAGGACCGCTGCCGTTCCGGCCCGGTCAGCGCGAACTTCCGGCGCGGGTTACCCGGCATCATCGCCGGGCGGAACGCGCGCACCAGCGGCAGCACGATCGCGGCCGGCAGCAGCGTGCCCACCGGCAGCCACGGCACCGGGTTGCCGGCCAGCGCGGCCACCGTCGCCGCGCCCAGCACCCAGCTCGGCATGCTCCACCGCACCGCGGCGGCCTCGGACCGGGTGACCAGCGCCGCGGTGATGGTGGCCAGGGTGGCCAGCCCGCTCAGCCCGACCACCAGGGCCAGCCCGCGCTGTGGCCCGACCATCGGGTCCGGTGCGATCCAGACCAGCGCGCACCAGAGCCCGGCGACGGCCGCGAATCCACCACCCACCAGGCGGCAGGCGACGGCCGGTCCGGCCCGCCGGGCCACTGCGGCCCCGGCGCAGGTCAGCGCCTGTGCGGCGGTCCAGCCGAGGAGCAGCGTCACCAGCGGGACCGGCCAGGCCACGTGCCGCAGGGTCCCGCTGCCGGCCACCCCGACGCTGATCGGGGCGAGGTAGAGGGCACAACGCAGCAGGGCGGCACTCAGGCAGGCGCGGAGCGCACCGGGCCGCCGGTGGTTGCGCGGCAGCGCGGGCGCGGTGGTCGGGATCGGCGGTGCCGCGACCCCCGGTTCGGCCGCATGCTTGGCGTGTACGCCGTCATGCGGGTGCCCGACCGCGCGGCGGCGGGTGCGGTTCTTCGGCGTACGGGTCGTGGTCGCCGCCCGCCGGGGTTTGACCGTCATAGTTCCTCCCGGTTCAGCCAGAGCAGCGACGCGGGCGGCGAGGTCCGCGGCGCCGGAATGGTGAGCGCCAGTTCGAAGGCGGACGCGGGCGCCGGCGGCGGCCCGGTCAGGTCGGCGTAGAGGGCGCCGTAGACCCGGACCACCCGGTCGTTGGTGAAGTGGGTGAGCGCCCGGTGCCGGGCCGCGTCCCCGAGTTGCCGGCGGCGGTTGACCCCGCGCAGCAGCCCGACGATGGCGATGGCCAGCTCGGCCGGGTCGTCCGGCTGCACCAGCACACCCGCGTCGCCAAGCGTCTCGGCGGCCGGCCCGACATCGACCCCGACCACCGCCCGGCCGGACATCATCGCCTCGATCAGCCGGTACGGCGGGTCGGCCGGCCCGGGCACGTGCGCGACGACGTGCCCGACCGTGTACCGGTCGTGCGGGTCGGCCGGCAGCGGATGCATGCGCACCGCCCGGCCCAGCCCGGTGCGCTCGATCTGCTCGGCGCAGTGATCCTCGTGTGCCGCGGTGACCCCGACCAGGTGCAGCACGGTCCCCGGCAGGGTCGCCTTGACCTGCTCGAAGGCGGCCAGCAGCGCGGTGAGGCCACTGTCCGGCCCGCCGCTGCCGGCCCACACCACGGCCGGGTGCTCGGTGTTCGGCTCGGCGGTGACCGGGTACTCCGACGGGTCCACCCCGGCGGGCACCTGGACGAGCTTGTTCGCCGCGGCGCCGTGCCGCAGCGCCCAGCCGTGGTGATAGGCACTGAGTGGGGCGATCAGGCCGGCCTCGGCGTACCCGGTGCGGGCCACCGCGGCCCGGAACCGGCGCAGCACCGCCCGCACCGCCGGCGACAGCCGCTCCTCGGCCGGCCGCTGCCGGGCCACCGGCGCCCGGGCCTCGGTGAGCAGCAGCGGAACGCCGGTCCGCCACCGGCCGGCCAGCGCGGTGAGCAGCGGGGTGGTCCCGCCGACACAGTGCACCAGGTCGGACTCGGGCAGCGACACCGCCAGCGCGCCGAGGGCGTGTTTGAGCAGCGTGGCCGCGGTCCGGGCGTCCCGGGTGCCGAGGCGGGGCAGGGTCAGCTCGTCGGCCGAGCCCGCCCCGCGCCAGGCGTCCATCAGCAGATCGGCGAGGGGCACGTTGGTCAGCGGGTCGGGGCGGTCGGCGGCGATCTCGGCGAGACCGCGCAGCCCGGTGGCGAAGCGACTCTCCTCGAGCAGCCCCCGGCAGAGCAGATGGGCGGCGCCCCGGCCGGATTCGTTGGAGTCGCCACGGCGGCGCTCCCGGCCGGGGTTCCGGCCGACCTGGACGGCGTCGGCCGAGCCGACGTTGAAGGGAAGCGGGTACGCCGGGACGGACGGCGGTTCGCGGTCCGTGACGGTCCGCAGATCGAAACGGAATCGGCGCAGCCCCTCGACGAGGGTGCGGCACCACCCGCTCAGCGCGTCCCGCCGGAACGGGTACCCGCCGCCGGTGAGCAAACAGACGTGCTCCTGCGACGGGGTCGATTTCACGAAGGAGGCAACGAGACAGCCTGGCGAAGTTACAAGATCGTGTCGGGTAGGCGACATAATTACGCGACTTTTATCCGATTTGCCGCCCGACTTGTCCCAAAAGTCACGAAATTTAATGGCAGTTCAGGGTATGGCCGTACGTAGGTTCGGCGTCGCGCCGACGCCGGATACCCCGCCACCAGCACCCGGCGCCGTGCGCACGGTGATCGAGATGCCAGAGGCTCACCGCCCGCACCGGCCTTGATCGTTTTGCGTGATCAAGGCGGGCTCGATCGCGGCCGACGGTAAGCAGTCGAACTGGGCGAGTGCAAACCGGCAAAGGAAAACATAAGCGCAGGTAAAGACCAGCAACGTGGCATGATTCACTGGCCTTGGGGCCGGGTCCGCGGCCGCACCGCTTGACGGAGCGTGGGTACTGGCGGACTATGGAGGTGTCGCCAGTCGCGCCCACTCATGCCCGGTTTCACTTCAGGACATGAGACATCTGCACCTAAGACTACGTTCCGCGGGTGCATGAGTCTGTGCTCACGCGTGCCCGTGTGCATGGACATTTGGGTGCAAACTCGGCGCGCGCCGTGTGCGCGTAGTTCTCAATCCCAAGAAGAAGCAGTGCTTCTCAAGGAGTCACCATGGCGAAGGCCCTCTTTGGCCACGTAGGTGCGGCGCCCGATCGGCGCCTGCTCGACGAGGTCACCCGACTGCGTTCCAGGGTGCAGGCCCTGGAGTTCGAGGTCACCCGCCTCCGGGCGGAGAATGACCGTCTGGCGGCAGCAGCCGCAGAAGCGGACGACATCCTGCGACTGACCGAGCCGGCACTGACCTGAGTTCTGCCGGCCGCCGCTGATCGGCGGCCGATCCCCCTCGGTACCGTCTCGACGCACCCCGAGCAGCGCGCCTCCACATAGTGGCGGCGCGCATCTTTTTGTCCCCTTTGTCGGGTTTGACGGGTCGCAAGCGCGGCGTGCCGAGCCCCCGGACCTGGGTACGGGTAACCTGCTTGCCAATATCTCGACGCCGACCCTCGGAGATCCGTGCACCTCAAGAGCCTGACGGTCAAGGGCTTCAAGTCCTTCGCCTCCGCCACGACGCTGCGCCTGGAGCCGGGCATCACCTGTGTGGTGGGCCCCAACGGCTCCGGCAAGTCCAACGTCGTCGACGCCATCGCCTGGGTGCTCGGGGAACAGGGCGCCAAGGCACTGCGCGGCGGCAAGATGGAAGACGTGATCTTTGCCGGCACGTCCGGCCGGGCGCCGCTGGGCCGCGCCGAGGTGACGCTCACGATCGACAACAACGACGGCGCCCTGCCGATCGAGTACACCGAGGTCTCGATCACTCGCCGGATGTTCCGGGACGGCGCCAGTGAGTACGAGATCAACGGCAACGCCTGCCGGCTGCTCGACATCCAGGAACTCCTCAGCGACTCCGGCATCGGCCGGGAGATGCACATCATCGTCGGCCAGGGCCGGCTCGACGCGATGCTGCACGCCAAGCCCGAGGACCGCCGCTCCTTCATCGAGGAGGCGGCCGGTGTTCTCAAGCACCGCAAGCGCAAAGAGAAGGCGATCCGCAAGCTCGACGCGATGCAGGTCAACCTCAACCGGCTGACCGACCTCACCGCCGAGCTCCGCCGCCAGCTCAAGCCGCTCGGCAAGCAGGCCGAGGTGGCCCGCCGCGCCGCCGGCATCCAGGCCGACCTGCGTGATGCCCGGCTCCGGCTGCTGGCCGACGACCTGCACACCCTGCGCACCACTCTGGACCGGGAGATCGCCGACGAGTCGGCGATGCGCGACCGCCGGCATGAGGTGGAGGCGGAGAACAAGGAGATCCAGCGGCTGCTCGCCGACCTCGAGCACGCGCACGCCGAGGACGCTCCGCTGCTGCAGGCCGCCCAGGACACCTGGTACAAGCTGGCCGCGCTGCAGGAACGTTTCCGCTCCACCGAGCAACTCGCCACCGAGCGACTGCGGCACCTCGCCGCCACCCCGGACGAGGAACGCCCCGGCCGCGACCCCGATCAGCTGGTCGCCGAGGCCGAGCGGGTGCGCGAGCAGGAAGAGGAGTTGCGCGAGGCGCTCACCGACGACCAGATGCGGCTGGCCGAGGCGGTCGAGCGGCGCCAGGAACTGGAACGGCAACTGGCCGCGGCCGAGGGCGCGCTGCGCACCGCGGCCAAGGCGATCGCCGACCGCCGCGAGGGCCTGGCCAAGCTGACCGGCAACGTGAACGCGGCCCGCGCCCGCACCGGGAGCGCGGCCGAAGAGATCGAGCGGCTCGCCATCGCGCACACCGACGCGCTGACCCGGGCCGAGGCGGCCCAGTCCGACGTGGACGTGGTGGCGGCCGAGTCCACCGAGGCCGACCGGGACAACGTCGAGCTGGACGAGCGGCACGCCGAGACGCAGACCGCCCACGACCGGGCCGCGGCCGTGGTGCGCGAGCTCTCCGACGCCGAGCGGACCGCCGAGAAGGACGCGGCCAGCTGGAAGGCCCGCGAGGAAGCGCTCGCACTGGGCCTGCAGCGCAAGGACGGCGCCGGGGCCCTGCTGGCCAAGCGGGACCAGGTGCCCGGCCTGCTCGGCAGCCTCGCCTCGATGCTCACCGTCCGGGCCGGTCACGAGGCGGCCATCGCCGCCGCCCTGGGCGCGTTCGCCGACGCGGTCGCACTCTCCGGTGTGGACGAGGCGATCGAGGCGATGCGTACCCTGAAGATCGCCGACGCCGGCCGGGCCGCCCTGGTGGTGGCCTCGCCGGCCGGGCCCGGCATGCGCGGCTCGCTGGAGTCGCTGCGGCCGGAAATGCCCGAGGGCGCCGTCTGGGCGCCCGAGGTGGTCGAGTGCCCCGAGCAGATCCGGCCCGCCGTCAACCGCGCCCTGCGGGACGTCGTCCTCGTTCCCGACCTCGGCCTGGCCGCCCAGGTGGTGGCGAACAACGCCGAGCTGCGGGCGGTCACCCCGGACGGCGACGTGCTCGGCGCGTTCGCCGCGGCCGGCGGTTCCGGCAAGGCCACCAGCTACATCGAGGTGCAGGCCGCGGTCGACGAGGCCAAGGCCCGGCGGGCCGCCGCCGAGGAGGCGATTCGCGAGCTCAAGGGCCAGCTGGTCGACGCCCGGGCCGAGGTCGCCGAGCGCAAGGAAGCGGTGAACGTGGCCGCGGCGGCCAAGCGCGCGGCCGAGGGCGAGCGCAACGCCGCCGCCCGCCGGCTCGCCGAGCTGGGTGCCGCCGCCCGGTCGGCCAAGGCCGAGAGCGAGCGCCTCGGCGCCGCCCGGCAGAAGGCCGAGGGAGCCCGCGAGCAGGACCTGATGCGCCTGGCCGAGCTGGAGGAACGGCTCAGCCTGGCCGAGTCGACCCCGATCGACGAGGAACCGTCCACCGAGGAACGGGACACGCTCGCCGCTCTCGTACCGCAGGCCCGCCAGAACGAGATGGAAGTACGCCTCGCCGTGCGTACGGCTGAGGAACGGGTCTCCTCCATCTCCGGCCGGGCCGACTCGCTGATGCGCCAGGCCAACGCCGAGCGGCAGGCCCGCGAGCGGGCCGCGGCCCGCCGGGCCGCACGGGCCCGCGGCGCCGAGATCGCCAAGGCGGTCGCGCTCGGCGCGGCCACCGCCCTCGCCCGGGTCCAGCTGTCGCTGGCCGGGGCGGTCGAGGCGCGCGACGAGCTGGCCCAGGCCCGCACCGCTCGCGAGGCCGAGCTGCAGGAGGTCCGGGCGACGGCCAAGCGGCTGCTGGCCGAGCTGGAGCGGCTCACCAGCGAGGTGCACCGGGACGAGATGGCCCGGGCCGAGCAGCGGATGCGCATCGAGACGCTCGAGGCCAAGGCGGCCGAGGACTTCTCGCTCGACGTGGACACGCTGATCACCGAGTACGGCCCGGAGCAGCTCGTGCCGCCGAGCGCGGCCGAGACGGCGCAGGCCGAGAAGGACAGCAAGCCGGTGCCCGAGCCGGCCCCGTTCCACCGGCCCACCCAGGAGAAGCGGGCCAACAAGGCCGAACGCGACCTGCAGCTGCTCGGCAAGGTCAACCCGCTGGCGCTGGAGGAGTTCGCGGCGCTCGAGGAGCGCTTCAAGTTCCTCTCCGACCAGCTGGAAGACCTCAAGGCCACCCGCAAGGACCTGCTCACCGTGGTCAAGGACGTCGACGACCGCATCCTCGAGGTGTTCGCCTCGGCGTTCGAGGACACCGCGCGCGAGTTCCAGGCGGTCTTCCAGGTGCTGTTCCCGGGCGGCGAGGGCCGGCTCGTGCTCACTGACCCGGAAGACATGCTCAACACCGGCGTCGAGGTCGAGGCCCGCCCGCCGGGCAAGAAGATCAAGCGGCTGTCGCTGCTGTCCGGTGGCGAACGCTCGCTGACCGCGGTAGCGATGCTCTGCGCCATCTTCCGGGCCCGCCCCTCGCCCTTCTACATCATGGACGAGGTCGAGGCCGCCCTCGACGACGTCAACCTGGGCCGACTGATTACCCTCTTCGAGCAGTTGCGGGAGAAGAGCCAGCTGCTGATCATCACGCACCAGAAGCGCACCATGGAGGTCGCCGACGCCCTGTACGGCGTCACCATGCGTGCCGGTGTGACCCAGGTGATCAGTCAGCGATTGAAGAAGGAAGAGGAATAGCCGGTATGCGCGAACGCGCCCAGGCCCTGCTCATCGACCTGGACGGCGTTCTGCGCCGTTGGGACCCGGCTCCGATGATCGCCGTCGAGCTGGAGTACGGCCTCAAGCCGGCCGCCCTGCTCGAGACGGCGATGTCGTGGGACATCTACCGTCCCGCGGTGGCCGGCGAGATCACCGACGCAGAGTGGATGCGCCTGGTTGCCGAGCGCCTGCCGATCGACCCCGAGCGCGCGGCCGCCGCGGTGGCCGAGTGGCAGTCCGACCGCGGCGAGGTCGACCCGGACGCGCTGGCGTTCATCCGCGCGGTCCGGGCCGGCGGCCGCAAGGTCGGCCTGGCCACCAACGCCACCGACCGGCTGCGCCCCGACCTGGACGCGCTCGGCCTGACCGACGAGGTCGACGTGGTGATCAGCTCGTGGGAACAGAAGCTGCACAAGCCGGCCCCCGAGTTCTTCCACCGGGCCTGCGAGCTGATCGGCTTCGCCCCGAAACACGTGCTCTTCGTCGACGACGACAACCGCGCGGTGCTCGGCGCCCGCGCCGCGGGCCTGCCCGCGTACCGCTGGGCCGGCCCGGAGCACATCAATTACCTCAACAAGGCCCTCGATCTGGCCTAGTCGCCGGTGGCGCCGTCGATGCGCTCGCGGATCAGGTCGGCGTGGCCGTTGTGGCGGGCGTATTCCTCGATCATGTGGATGTAGACCCAGCGCAGGCTCAGGGTTCGGCCTCGGCTGGTGGTGAACTCGTGGTCCAGCGGCAGGTCGGCGACGTCCTGGTCGACGGTGATCAGTTTGGCCCGGAAGGCGGCCAGATCGGCCTCGGCGTCGGCGTCGGCCACGTCGTCGAAGTCGCCGTCGCGATTGTCGTCGGAGCAGTAGATGTCGACGACCGGGCCGCCGGCGGCGCGGGTGCTGAACCAGGAGTGCTCGACTTCGGTCATGTGCCGGACCAGGCCGAGCAGGGTCAGGTTGGACGGCTCCGTGCTGGCCGTCTTGAGCTGCTCGGCGGTCAGGCCGGCGCACTTGGTCAGCAGGGTCTGGCGGTGCCAGTCCAGCCAGCCCTGCAACATGGCCCGCTCGGGGCCGGTGAACGGTTCGCTCTCGCGTTGCGCCTCGGGCGCGGTCCAGGTAGTCATCGGCGGCTATCTTTCCCGCTGCCCGGCGGCGGGCGCAGCCCTATTTTCGGGGCCGTAATCGACCTCCGCGACGGTGAACAGGGTGCCACCTTTCTCGGTGCCCTCAACTCGGACCGTGGCGGTGCGGCCGGTCAACCGCAGGCTGCTGACCGCGTTACCGAAATAGGGGCCGGCCTCGCGCTTCCAGGTCCAGGTCGGGCGGCGCACACCGGCCGAGCGGGCCAGGCCACGGACACCCTTGGCGGCCGCCCGGGACCAGCTGAAGCGCATCAGCGGGCGCATAAACGCGGGCACCTGGTTGTGCACCGGCGAGCAGGTCAGCTGCATCACCGGGGTGTGCATGACCTCGCCGAAGTCGGCCCGGGCGACGTACGAATGGTGCACATCGCCGGACAACACCGAAATCGTGGCCGGAGCGGCGTACGCCCCGCCTGCGCCCACCCGATGGGTCGGGGCGCCGTCACCGCCCTCGCCCAGCCGGCGGAAAAGCTCGCCGAGGGCGGCGAAGGATCGGCCGAAGGCCGCCCAATGTTCCAGGTCGAAGGCTCGGCGGATCTTCTCGGCGTAGGCGGCCACCCGCTCGTTGCTGGAGTCGGCGGTCTTCTCGTTCCACGCCTCCAGATGGTGGATGGCGGGCGGCATCAGCCACGGCAGCGAGCTGCCGACCACCAGGTGGTCGTAGTTGCCGTGGGCCTGATCGACGAACCAGGCCCACTCGCGGGCCGGCAGCATCTCGCGGGCGCCCGGGGTCAGCACCCGGTTGCACCGGTTGTCCAGCATCACCAGCCGGGTGCGGCCCAGGTCGAGGGCGAACGACCACTGGTAGTGGCCGGACTCGCCGTCGACCGAGCGGCCGAAGTCGTGCAGCAGGACGGTGGCCTCGCCGGCCGCGGTCACCTTGGCGAACAGCGGGTCGGCGTCGAGCTCGTCGGGGCTCAGATTGCCCAGGTGCTGGTAGACCCAGTAGGAGGCGAGGCCGCCGGCGATCCGCTCGATCCACCAGGACTGGGCGGCCATGTCCCGGCGCCAGCTGGCCGAGGTGTTCCAGTCGTCGATCAGTTCGTGGTCGTCGAAGATCATCACGCTCGGGACGGTGGAGAGCAGCCAGCGGATCTCCGGGTCGCGCCACGACTCCAGGTACAGCTTCGTGTACTCGTCGAACGTCACCACCTGGTCTTCCGGGCCCTGGTGGCCGGCCGCGCGGCGGCGGCGCAGGAAGCGTTTGACCTTGTCGGAGGTGTTGTCGGCGTAGACCTGGTCGCCGAGCAGGACGATCAGGTCGGGGCGCAGCTCGGGGTTCTGCGCGTCGCCCATCAGCCGGCGGGAGTACGCATCCAGCGCGTCCGGCGGCAGGTGGCGGGCGGTCGAGTGCGGGGTCGCCTCGCGGCAGGACCCGAAGATCAGCCGGACCGGGGCGTCGGCGTCCTCGGCCGGGCGGGTGCGGATCACCGACGGCGGGTACGTCGAGTCGGCCGAGGGCCAGACCGGGCGGTCGTCGAGGAAGACGCGGTAGGAACTGGCCGCGTCGGGGGTCAGGCCCGAGACCACGACCAGGGCGTAGTGATGCCCGTACGCCGCGAAGGTGGTCGCCGAGCCGGCGCCGCCGCCTTCGGCCTCGACCCGCACCGTGGTCGGCTCGGTGGTTTCCACCCAGATGGTGGCGCGGTCGCCGACCACCCGCCGCAGCAGGGGGCCGATGAGGAGATGAGCAGCCATCAGGCGATAGAGCCTTCCACGCAGATGTTCCGAGGGCGTCCCATCCTCCGTCAGAGGAGCGGGATGCCGCCACTGGACGGCCGACGCCACGCGCCGACGGCTCATCTGTCAGGATTTCAGCCATGGAATACGTGGTCGCCGCAGTCATCCTGCTCGTCGTCCTGGTCGCCGGTGCCGTCGGCCTGATGGTGCCGCGGATGCGCCGCCGTGAGCTGCCGCCGCCGACCGGCGGGGGGACCACGACCCTCGAGCGCCCTGTTTCGGAGGAAGAGCCGCCGGCCGAGGTCGACGAGGGCCTGCCGCCGGTTCTCGTCGAGCCGCAGCCCGAGATCGAGACGCCGGAGCCGACCGCCGGCCGCCTGGTGCGGCTGCGTGCCCGGCTGGCCCGGTCGCAGAGCTCGCTCGGCCGGGGCCTGCTCAGCGTCCTGTCCCGCGACCACCTCGACGAGGACGCCTGGGAGGAGATCGAGGACAGCCTGATCACCGCGGACGTCGGTGTCGAGGCCACCCAGGTGCTTGTGGCACGGCTGCGCGAGCGGGTCCGGGTGCTCGGCACCCGCACGGTGGCTGAGGTGCGCGCCCAGCTGGCCGAGGAGCTGACCGCGGCCCTCGAGCCGGACATGGACCGTTCGCTGCGCACCACCCCGCACGACGGCCGCCCGGCGGTGGTGCTGGTGGTCGGCGTCAACGGCGCCGGCAAGACCACGACCTGCGGGAAGATCGGCCGGGTGCTGGTCGCCGACGGCCGGACGGTGCTGTTCGGCGCGGCCGACACGTTCCGGGCCGCGGCCGCCGAGCAGCTGGCCACCTGGGGCGAGCGGGTCGGCGCCGAGACCGTGCGTGGCCCGGAGGGCGGTGACCCGGCCAGCGTGGCGTTCGACGCGGTGAAGCGGGGCATCGACACCGGCATCGACACCGTGCTGATCGACACGGCCGGCCGGCTGCAGAACAAGGTCGGCCTGATGGACGAGCTGGGCAAGGTCAAGCGGGTGGTGGAGAAGCACGGGCCGGTCGACGAGACCCTGCTGATCCTGGACGCCACGACCGGGCAGAACGGTCTCGAACAGGCTCGGGTGTTCACTGAAGTGGTGGATGTGACGGGCGTCGTGCTGACCAAGCTGGACGGCACCGCGAAGGGCGGAATCGTCATCGCCGTGCAGCGCAAGCTGGGGATTCCGGTCAAGCTGGTGGGCCTTGGTGAGGGCCCGGACGACCTTGCCCCGTTCGAGCCGGCTGCCTTCGTCGAGGCACTGCTTGGTTCCGACGGCTAGTCTCGGAGTTTCAGGTGAGTAACTCGGGAGGCCGTTGGTGACGCAGGAGCCGGTGCGGGAGATTCCGCTCCACGGCGGCAACGTCAGCACGGTCTCGCGCGTCGGCGACACCGTCCGACGGAACACCGGCCCGTGGACGCCCTCCGTGCACGCCCTGCTCAACCACCTCGAGCGGGTCGGCTTCACCGGGTCCCCGCACGCCCTCGGCATCGACGAGAAGGGCCGCGAGGTCCTGTCGTACCTCGATGGCGAGTGCGGTGAATACCCGCTGGCGCCGCACTGGGTGACCGAGGAAGCCCTGGTCACGGTCGCGACCATGCTGCGGATGTTCCACGACGCGCAGTACGGTTTCGTGCCGCCGCCGGGTGCCGTGTGGCGCTCGTTCGGGCCGCCCCCGCCGGACACCGAGGTGATCTGCCACCACGACGCCGCGCCGCACAACGTGGTCTGGCGGCCGGACGGCACGCTCGCCCTGATCGACTTCGACCTGGCCTCGCCGGGTGCCCGCATCTACGACGTGGCCTACGCGGCGTGGACCTGGGTGCCGCTGTTCAGCGACCGCGACTCGTACACGCTGGGCTGGAAACGGCCGAACCGGCCGCGCCGGCTGCGGCTCTTCGCGGACGCGTACGGGTTGATCCCGCGCGACCGGCACCGCCTCGTGCGCACCATCCGCAAGCGGATCGTGGACCACGTCGAGGGCATCCGGCGGATGGCGGCGGCCGGCGACCCGGCCTTTGTGCGCATCGTGCACAAGGGGCATCTCCGGCGCCCGATGCGCGATTTGCGGCTGCTCGATTACGAGCGCCACACCCTCGAATACGCTCTCCGTTGATCGGCTGTTGACAATCTGTCGGCTAGACGGTTGTCGAAATTCCACGGCTATTGTCCCAGTTCAGCGTGTTTCGCCGCTGTGCCTGTGAGAGTTTCTTCACACGTACGAAACAACCCGTCACGCGCCGGAAATCGCGCGTAGACCGTGCGTGAAACAGCAGACCGGAACGCTTTGCCGCGAACCGGCCGACTGGCGACGCTGCCCCGTAGGTCGTGTGGGAGGACACCTAAAATTCCGAGAGGAGGCAGCGTGGAGATCGACACTGGCAATACCGCTTGGTTGCTCCTGTCGTCTGCGCTCGTTTTGCTCATGACCCCGGGTCTGGCGCTGTTCTACGGTGGCCTCAACCGGTCCAAGGGCACCCTGAACATGATGATGATGAGCTTCTCCAGCATCGGGATCATCTCGATTCTGTGGTCGCTCTACGGCTTCACGCTGGCGTTCGGCGCGAACGACAGCGAAGGCACCAACAAGTTCCTCGGTAGCTTCACTCAGTACTTCGGCACCGGCACCAGCTGGCTGCCGGACATGTGGGGCGAGACCGGGATCCCGACGTACGTCTTCATGGTCTTCCAGATGATGTTCGCCGTCATCACGGTCGCCCTGATCAGTGGTGCTCTCTCCGACCGCCTCAAGTTCGGCGGCTGGGTGCTCTTCGCGATCGGCTGGTTCACCCTCGTCTACGTCCCGGTCGCGCACTGGGTCTGGGGCGGTGGCTGGATCGGCGCCAACCTGCACGCGCTGGACTTCGCCGGTGGTACCGCGGTCCACATCAACGCCGGTGCGGCTGCACTCGGTGTGATCCTGGTCCTCGGTAAGCGGATCGGCTGGCCGCGGGAGAACATGCGCCCGCACAGCGTGCCGTTCGTCGCCCTCGGCGCCGGCCTGCTGTGGTTCGGCTGGTTCGGCTTCAACGCCGGTTCCGAGCTGACCGTTGACAGCACCACCGCGGTGGCGTTCGTCAACACCCAGCTCGCCACCGCCGCCGCTCTCGTCGGCTGGGCCGTCGTCGAGTGGCTGCGGGATGGCAAGCCGACCCTGGTCGGTGCCTCGTCCGGTGCGGTTGCCGGCCTGGTCGCCATCACCCCGGCCTGTGGTTTCGTGGCTCCGCTGCCCGCCGCCCTGATCGGCATCATCGCCGGTGCGGTCTGCGCCCTGGCGGTCGGCCTGAAGTACAAGCTGGGCTACGACGACTCGCTCGACGTCGTCGGCGTGCACTTCGTCGGTGGATGGATCGGCTCGCTGTCGATCGGCTTCTTCGCCACCACGCAGGTCAACGGTGCGATCACCGACGTGCTCGGTGCCAAGGAGGGTCTGTTCTACGGGGGTGGTGGCGAGCAGTTGTGGCGCCAGTTCGCCGGTAGCGCGGCTGTCACCGTCTACTCGTTCGCGATCGCCGCGATCCTCGCCTTCATCCTCAAGTCCGTGAAGGCCCTGCGGGTGAGCGAAGAGGCCGAGATCGAGGGCATCGACATCGCCGACCACGGCGAGACCGCGTACGACCTCACCCCGTCCGGTGGTTCGGGCAGCGGTGGCGCGTTCGCGATGGCCGGCATCAAGCCCGGCATCGATGCGGACGGTAAGGCTGATGTCAGCCAGAAGGTCGCCGGTTAGATTCCCGTATGACTGCTCCGAGAGAGGGACTGAGCATGAAGCTGGTGACCGCGGTCATCAAGCCGTACCAGCTCGACGCGGTGAAGGAAGCTCTGCACGCACTCGGCGTGACCGGCTTGACCGTGAGCGAGGTACAGGGGTACGGACGGCAGAAGGGCCACACCGAGGTGTACCGGGGTGCCGAGTACACGGTGGAGTTCCTGCCGAAGATCAAGGTTGAGGTGGTGACCGACGAGATCGACGTCGAGAAGATCGTCGACGCCGTCGTCACCTCGGCTCGGACCGGCAAGATCGGCGACGGGAAGGTCTGGGTGACCGCTGTCGAAGAGGTCGTCCGGGTCCGTACCGGCGAGCGCGGTCTCGACGCGCTCTGAGATGACGAATATGTCAGGCGAGCCGCCATTTGTGCCAGCCGGCGGCTCGCCCGACAAACTGCGTGAGTACATCGGCGCCGCGGCCCGGTCCGACCGGGCCGCGGCGATCGACAAATGGTTGAGCGAGATCTTCCCGAGCCACCTGCCCGGCGTCAGCCTGCTGGCGGTCGGCGGGCTCGGCCGGCGGGACTGCGCTCCCTACAGCGACCTCGACCTGGTGCTGCTGCACAACGGCACGGCCGGCATCGACCGGATCGCCTCGGCCCTGTGGTACCCGATCTGGGACGCCCGGCTCGGCCTCGACCACTCCGTGCGCACGCTGCCGGAGGCGCTGTCGGTCGCGCACGACGACGTCAAGGTCGCCCTCGGCCTGCTCGACGCCCGGCACGTGGCCGGCGACCCGGCCCTCTCCGCCGAGCTCATCGCAGCCTCCTCGGATCAGTGGCGGCGCACCGCCGTACGCCTCATGCCGCAGCTCAAAGAGATCACCACCAGCCGCTGGGCCACCCACGGCGAGCTTGCCTTCCTGCTCGAGGGTGACCTCAAGGAAGCGGCCGGCGGCCTGCGCGACGTCACCATCCTGCGCGGCATCGGCCGGGCCGGGGTGGCCGACACCATGCGCCCCGCGGTGCGTGCGGCAGGCCTGCGCCTGCTCGACACCCGTGACGCCCTACACCTCGCGGTCGGCCGCCGGGTCGACCGGCTGGTCGCCCAGGAGCGCGCCGCGGTGGCCGAGCTGCTCGAACTCGACGACGGTGACGCGCTGCTGCGTCGCCTCTCCGGCGACGCCCGTACCGTCGCGCACGCCGTGGACGACGCCTGGCGGGCCGCCGACCGGCTACGGGCCGGCCGTCGGCGTGGTCAGATGCCCAGTTCACCCACCCGCCGGCCGGTCGCCCGGGACGTGGTCGAGCAGGACGGCGAGCTGGTGCTCGCCCGTACCGCTATCGGACCGGTCCCGGACCCGGCCCTCTCGCTGCGGGTGGCGGCCGCGGCCGCCACCGTGCAACTGCCGATCGCCCGCGCCACCAGCGAGTGGCTCGCCGCCTTCAGCCCGCCGCTGCCCAACCCGTGGCCCGCCGCCGCCCGGGCCGCCCTGGTCTCGCTGCTCGGTTCCGGGCCGGGCCTGCTGCCCACCTGGGAGACCTGCGACCGGTACGGGCTGATCGACGCCTGGCTGCCGGAGTGGGCCCGGATGCGCAGCCTGCCGCAGCACCACCCGGTGCACCGCTTCACCCTCGACCGGCACCTGGTGCAGGCCGCCTACGAGGCCACCGCGTACGCCCGCGAGGTGGACCGCCCCGACCTGCTGCTGATCGGCGCGTTCGTGCACGACGTCGGCAAGGGTCTGGAGGGCGACCACAGCATCGTCGGCGCTCCGATCGCCGCCGAGATCGCCACCCGGATCGGCCTGCCGCCGGCCGACGTGGCCACCATCGAGAAGCTGGTGCGCCTGCACCTGCTGCTGCCGGACGTGGCCACCCGCCGCGATCTGAGCGACCCGGTGACCATTTCCACCGTGGCCGAGAAGGTCGGCGACTCCGCCACCCTCGACCTGCTGCACGCGCTGGCCCGGGCCGACTCGCACGCCACCGGCCCGGCCGCCTGGTCGGACTGGAAGGGCCGGCTGATGGCCGAGCTGGTCCGCCGGGTGCACACCGCCCTGGACACCGGCGAACTGCCCGAACCGCCCGCGCCCGATCCCGAGCTGCTGGAGGGCGACCTGCCCGCCGTGCACCTGGACGGCGACCGGGTCGCGGTGGCCGCCGCCGACCGGCGTGGGCTGCTCGGCGCGGTCGCGGCCTGCCTGGCCATGCACCGGCTCGACGTGGTCGGCGCGAACGCGTCCACGGTCGACGGCCGGGCCATCGTCGAGTTCTTCACCCAGCCCCGGTACGGCTCCCCGTACGACCCGGTGGCGCTCGCCGCCGACCTGCGCCGGGTGGCGGCCGGCGACGTGTCGGTCACCCAGCGGGTGCGGGCGCGGGCGATGAGCGCCCGCGGCGGCACCGCCGAGCCGCGGGTGCTCTGGCAGCGGGACGTCGCGACCGACGCGGCCGTGCTCGAACTGCGGGCGGCCGACTCGGTCGGGCTGCTCTATCGGGTGGCTACCGCCCTCGACGAGGCTCGCGCCGAGGTCCGCGCGGCCCGCATCTCCACCCTCGGAGGTGACGTGGTGGACGCGTTCTACCTGGTCGGATCGTGGAATGAGCAGGCCGAGCGGGACCGGGTCACGGCGGCGGTGCTGGCCGCGGTCTGAACGGCCGCGTCACTGCGACGGCCGTCGCGACGTTGGTGGGTGCATGCGGGACCCACATCCATCCGGTTTGCTCGATGATCACATTAGGGCGATCGGCCCGCGGCTGCGGCTGGCGTTGACCGCCACCGCGTCGCGCAACCGGACCGTGGACTCCCGGGTGCTGATGGCCCGGGCCGCGCTCGGCGACGCGGGCACGCTCGACGATCTGCTCGCGGCGGCTCGCCGGGGGGACAAGCGCTGGTTGCGCCGTCGCCGGCCGAAGGCCGACCCGGGGCTGGTGGCCGCGGTGGCCCAGATCATCGCGCTGCAGGAGCTGCTGCCGGGCGACCGGGAGGATGCGCTCGCGCTGTACGACCTGGTCCGCCGGGCGTACGGGTCGCGTGCGGTGTCGCCGGCCAACCAGGCGCTGCACGCCCAGCTCGTGCTCGCGTACCAGGGCCCGGAGCCGGCCCGCCGGCTGCTCGCCGGCTATCGGCGGATGAACCCGGCGACCCGGGACGCGCTGCGCCTGGACCTGATCAACCCGTTCGTGGCTGACCGGCCCACTGAGCCGTGGCTGCGCGGCTTCCAGACGCTGACGCCCGCCCCCGGCCCGGTCGTCGGCGACGGCGAGGGCGTGCCGTTCGACCGGCTGGCGTCGCCGCCGGCCGACCGGGTCGAGGCCGCCCATCGGGTGTCGGTGGTGGTGACCGCGTTCCGGCCCGATCGGGGACTGCTCACCGCGGTCCGCTCGATCCTTGCCCAGAGCTGGGCCAACGTCGAGATCATCATCGTCGACGACGCGTCGCCGCCGGAGTACGACGAGGTGCTGCGGGCCGCGACCGCGCTCGGCGACCGGATCCGGCTGATCAAGCTGGCCGTCAACGCCGGCACCTACGCCGCTCGCAACGCCGGGCTGGACGCCGCCGGTGGCGAGTTCGCCGCGTTCCAGGACTCCGACGACTGGTCGCATCCGCGCCGGCTGGAACTGCAGGTCGCCCCGATGCTGGCCGACCGGCGGCTGGTCGCCACCACCTCGGACGGGCTGGCCGTCACCGACCAGCTGATGCTCACCCGGCCCGGGGTGCGCAGCGGCCGGTTCAACCCGTCGTCGCTGCTGATCCGGCGCACCGCGGTGCTCGCCCGGGTCGGCTACTTCGACCGGGTGCGCAAGGCCGCGGACAGCGAATACATCGGCCGGATCCAGGCCGCGTTCGGGGCGCGCCGGGTGCGGCACCTCGACTCGCTGCCGCTGGCGCTGATCCGGCTGTCGGCCGGGTCGCTGTCCCGCTCGGAGATCAAGCCGCACTGGATGCATCCGGCGCGGACCGCGTACAGCTCGGCCTACCTGCGCTATCACCAGCTGATCACGGCCGGTGCGGCGTCCCCGGTGCGGTCCGCGGACGGGTCCGGCCGGCTGCACGCGGCGCCCGCGCATCTGCTCGGGGTCGACCCCGAACGGGTCGCCGAGTACGACGTGCTGATGGTGGCCGACTGGCGGTTCCTGGAGAGCGCGCCGCGAACCGCGGTGGACGAGCTCACCGCGCTGCGGGCGGCCGGTCTGCGGGTGGCGGTGCTGCACCTCGAACAGGGCCGGGCGGTGCACCTCAAGCGGCAGCCGTTGTGCGTACCGATCCAGGACCTGATCAACTCCGGGGCGGTGGACCGGGTCGCGCTCAGCGAGCGGGTCGACGCGTCGCTGGTGCTGGTGCGGCAGGCCGCGGTGCTCCAGTTCGCGCCCTCCGAGAGCCGGGTCACCGGGCGGCGGGTGGTCGTGGTGGCCGATCGGGCGCCGCTGCGCAGTGACGGCTCCGACCACCGCTATCGGCCCGCCACCTGCGACGCGGCGGCCCGGCGGCTGTTCGGGGCGGACCCGCTGTGGGTTCCGCAGGATCCGGGGGTCCGGGCTTCCCTGCGTACGCCGGACGGCGTCACCGTGGCCGACCGGGACTTCCCGACCGCGCTGGCCGCGCCGGGCTGGGTGGCCGACCGGGTCGCCGCCGCCCCCGGCCCGGCGGTCGTCGGCACCGACCTCTGCGACGCCGCCGCCTGGCCGCTCGACATCGACGCCACCCTCGCGGTGTGCCGCCGGCTGCCGGACGCGGACGTGCGAATCCGGCTGCCCGACCGGCCCCGCACCGACCCGCCGATCCCACTGCCGCGCACCTGGCTCGGCTACGAGGCCGCCGACCTCGGCCCCCGGCCGTTCCTCCATCAGCTCGACTTCTACCTGCACTTCCCGCCGGCCGAGAGCGCCGAATGGTACTCCCGCCCGGCCCTGGAGGCGGCCGCGATGGGCTGCGTGGTGGTGATGCCGGAGCGCTACGCCGGCCTGTACGGCGACGCCGCCGTGCACTGCGGCCGGTCCGAGGTGGGCCCGCTGATCGCTCGCTACCGGGCCGATCCGGGGCTGTACGCCGAGCAGAGCCGCCGGGCCCGCGAGGTGGTGGCCCGGGCCCACGACCCGGCCCTCCTGGTCGACCGGATCATGGACCTGCTTCCCGTAACGGCCGCCGCCGGGGCCGCGTTACCGATGGTGTGAAAGCGAAGCTGAAAAGGCTGGTTAAGGCACTGCTGGGCCTCTCGCGCCGGCAGATCGCGGGTCTCGTGGTCATCGTGACGGTCGCGGCCGGGGTGGCCGTTGCCTCGGCCGCCGGCCGGGCCGCGCTCGCCACCAGCCTGGTGGCCCTGCTGCTGGTGGCCGTGACGGCCGGGGTGCTGCACCTGTCCCGGCGGATCGGCGGGGTCAACCGCGCCACCCAGGACGCCGTCCGCGACCTGCGGGTCGTCGTCGAGCAGTTGCAGCGCCGGGTGATCGCCTCGGTGGAGAAGGAGCGCCTGGCCGCCGGCGACCGGCACCAGGAACTGACCGAGGCGCTGGCCCGCAACGAGCGGCTCACCGGGCGCGGCGCCGAGCTCCTGCTGCGCGAGCAGAACCAGGAGATCGAGGCGCTGTTCCAGCTGTTTCAGCAGGTCACGCCGCGAGCGCCGATGCCCGCCGGTGGCGCGCTCAACCCCACCGACCTACTCGGCCTGATCACCATCGCGGCCGCTCGGCCGGCCGGGCTGACCGTGGTGCTGGGCGGCGGTCCGGCCACCATCTGGCTCGGGTACGCGCTGGAGGCCGGCGGCGGCCGGCTGGTCGCGGTCGACCACGACCGGAAGCGGGCCGAGGCGACCCGGCAGTCACTGGGCGAGCACGGTCTCACCGCGGTCGAGGTGCGGTACGCGATGGCGGCCGAGCTGACCGTGGACGGCCGGAGCGTGGACTGGTACGACGTCGACGCGCTGGACGGTCTCACCGACATCGACCTGCTCGTGGTGGACGGCACGTCCGCGCCCGGCACCGAGGCGGTGGCGCCCGCCCTGCACGTGCTGGGCCGCCGGCTGGCCGACTCGGGGGTCGTGGTGGTCGACGAGGTGCCCGGCCGGGTCGCGCCGCGGCAGGGCGGGTTCGGTCTTTCCGAGCAGCGCCGGCTGTCCGGCCGCTGGACCACGCTGGCCCAGCCGCAGGCCTCGGCCGTTAAGTAAACGCGACCCCGCCGCGGGGGACGGCGGGGTCGCGGGTCGCGAGAGACAGGGGAAGCTCTCGCGGCCAGCCGGTCGGGGAACCGGCTGCTCTGTGTCCTACGCCTGGAAGAATCGGTTGCTGGGCCGCCCGCTTTACCCGCGCGTCAGTTGCCCTTGGGTTGCCAACAGGGCGGCGCGCTCCGCGTACAGGTCGTGGCCGTGGTGCCGGCGGACGTACTCCGGTCCCCGCGCCGCCTGGCTGACCAGCGCCTGGCGGTTCCCGTGCAGCGCCCGGACCGCCTCCGGCACCTCGTCCGGCTCGCAGTACACGGCCGCGTCGCCGAACGTGGCCGCGTACCGGGAGGGGAGCAGCACCACGCAGCCGGCCGCGAGCGCGGCGAGCAGGTCGGGGTCGGGGTCGGCCGGCGCCTCCGGCCGGGGCAGGTGCAGGTAGAAGTCGACCTGGTAGAGGAAGTTGCGCACGCTGACCTCGGCGCGGTCGTAGACCAGCCAGGCGCGCGGGGCGCCGAACCGGCCGAACGCCCGCCCGGCGGTGCCGTCGTCGTCGAGCAGCCGCAGGTCGACCCGGGCCGAGTCGGGCAGCTCGTCCCGCAGGCGTTGCCACTCGGCCCGGCCGCCCCGGCAGCGACGACCCACCACCGGCCGGTCGGCGCGGGGGCCCCGGCGGTCCAGCCGCCAGCGGGCGGCGTCCACCGTTCCGGGCAGGTCGACGGTGGTGAGCAGGTCCCCGGGGGCACCCGCGGCCAGCGGGTCCTCGGCGAGCGCGGCGGTGAGCAGCCGGCGGCCGTCGGGGCCGGCCGGCGCCCAGAGCGGGCGGCGACCGAACAGCCGGCGACCGGCGGCGGCGGCCGAGCGGGAGATGGTGGCCGACTCGATCACCACGCACTGGGCGCGGATGCCGCCGGGCAGGTCGGGGGCGTGCTGCAGGACCCGGGCCGACCGGGCCACCACCAGCCGGGTGCGGACGTCGTCGGTGAGCTCGACCTGGGTCAGATCACCGCTGTTGATCAGGTCCTGGACGACCGGGTCGAGGTTCTGCGGCCCGGTGCGCAGGTTGGCCAGCTCGTCCAGGTGCAGCAGGGCGCCGCGCAGGCCGCGCTTGGTCAGCGCGCGCAGCTGCCCGATCCCGGCCGTGCCGGCACCCCCGGCGGTGGTCCAGTCGCCGGCCAGCAGCACGTCGTAGGCGCGGGCGCCGGTCTCGCCGCGGATCCGGCGCGGGGCCGCGAACGCTCGTGGTTCCCGGGGCGCGGCGGTTCCGGCCTTGATCCGGGTGTGCCAGGCCTGGAACGCGGAGAGGTAGGAGCGGCGGGCCGGGTGCATCCAGCCGACCCGGTAGTCGGCGCTGGAGAGGGAGTCGTTGCTCAGCCGGATCAGCGCCAGCGGTGGGCCGCCGAGATGCTGGGTGGCGGCCCGGCCGAAGACGGCGCGGGCCCGCTCGACGTACTCGGCGTCGGCGCCCTTGCGGACCGGATCGAGGTAGCCGACCTGGTCCAGCGCCGCCTGCCGGCGGAACATCAAGGACGAGAGGTTGTACGACCGGGTCGGCTCGACACCGGGCCGGGTGAGCAGCAGATCCGGGGTGGCCCGCATGCCGGTCGAGGTGGTGGAGAACACCGCCTCGTCGGCGAGCAACGGCGCCACCTGCTTCTCCAGCCGCGTCGGGTGCGACCAGTCGTCGGAGTCCTGGAACGTCACGAAGTCGCCGGTGGCGGCGTCGAGACCGGCGTTGCGGGCCACGTAGGTGCCGCCGTTGGTGACCATCCGGATCACCCGGATCCGCGGGTCGATCGCGCCGGCCGCCCGCAGCACCGGGTCGAACTCGTGCGGCGACCCGTCGTCGATCACCAGGATCTCGTGGTTGGTCCAGGTCTGCCCGACCAGCGAGCGGACCGCGGTGAGCAGCGCCTGGTCGGGCCGCCAGCTGGTGACGATGGTGGTGATCCGGCGGGCGTGCCCGGTGCGCTGGGCCGCTCCGGTGACCAGGCGGTCGAAGGCCTCGCCCGGTCCGTCGCCGACCCGGACCCAGGGGTGCGGCAGCAGGGCGGCGAAGCCGTCGGCCCAGCCGGTGCCGCTGCCGCCGGTGTGCGGGTTGGCCAGGTCGAGGGTGACCGCGGTGCGGATCGTCTCGGCGACGTGCGGGTACTCGTCGAGCAGCGCGGTGGCCAGGCTGCGATCGCCGGCCACGCAGGCGAGCTGGACGTGCAGGCCCTGGTGCTCGGCCGCGATGGTGCCGGCCCGGCGCAGCCGGGCCAGGATGGCCAGGGCGCCGGCCTGGTCGTCCGGGCGCAGGTCCTGCAACGCCATCACCCGGGCCAGCTCACCGGCAAGCCACGGATCGGCCGAGCTGCTCTCGCCCGAGGCCAGCGCCTCGGCCGAGGGCGCCCCGGCCACCCGGGCGAGGGGTCCGCGAGCAGCCACCGAGCGGGCCTGCAGGGCCGCGACGGCGAGCGGATCCGGTCCGGATCTCATCGGCGTTCTCCTTCCATCCGCAGTTCTTAACGAGCCAACGCGTCAGGTGAATTGTCCGTATCGCCCGCTTAGTTCCGGTCGTTTGAACCACCGTGACCTTGTACGACGTCGCCATCTTGTCCGATTTGCGGTATCCAGGGGGCAATTCGGCGAGCATCGTCGCCGAGGTACGCGCCCAGGCCGCCGCCGGACTGTCCACGGTGCTCATCCACGTGCCGTCGCCGCACCTGCGGCACGCCCGCCCGTTCCAGTCCCGGATCGTCGAGTGCCTGCGGGACGGCCTCGCCGACCTGGCCCACGACGACGGCACCGAGGTGGCCGCCCGGGTGCTGCTGATCCGTCAGCCCCGGATCTTCACCGACGAGCCGGCGGTGGTGCCGAAGGTCAAGGCCGGGCACACCATCGTGGTGCTCAACCAGCCACCCGGCGACGAGTCGCACGACCAGCGCTACTACGTCTTCGACGAGGTGCGGGCGCGGGTCACCCGGCTGTTCGGCGACGGCATCGTCTGGGCCCCGATCAGTCCACAGGTGCGCGACAACGTGCAGCGGGTGGCGCCCCGCGCGCCGCTCCCGGACACCGACTGGCACGAGATCATCGACATCGACGACTGGGCCGCCGCGGTCCGGACGCCCGGCGACGTCCCGGTCATCGGCCGGCACGGCCGGCCGGACGAGGTGAAATGGCCGCGCGAGGCGGGTGAGCTGCTGCAGGCCTACCCGGACTCGGCCGAGGTCAAGGTCCGGATCCTGGGCGGCGGCGAGATCGGGGTACGCCGTCTCGGCCACCAACCGCAGAACTGGGACGTCGTGGAGTTCGGCGCCGAGTCACCGCAGGACTTCCTGGCCGGGCTGGACTTCTTCGTCTACTTCCACGATCCGGACTGGACCGAGGCGTTCGGCCGCACCATCCTCGAGGCGATGGCCAGTGGGGTACCGGTCATCGTCGGCCCGCACTTCCGGTCCATCTTCGGCGACGCCGCCCTCTACACCGACCCGGCC
Organism: Paractinoplanes tereljensis; assembly: GCF_016862435.1. Taxonomy (GTDB): domain Bacteria; phylum Actinomycetota; class Actinomycetes; order Mycobacteriales; family Micromonosporaceae; genus Actinoplanes; species Actinoplanes tereljensis. Next base: position 201,143 of record NZ_BOMY01000008.1, on the reverse strand, counting down.
GGGGTGCGTGACCTGGTGCGCCGGCTGCACGCCGACCGGGCCGCCTACCAGGCCCAGGTCGAACGAGCCCGGCGCTACGTCACCGAGCAGTTCGGCAGCGCCTCGCACATCGCCCGGCTCGCCTCGCTCGGCGTGATGCCCCGACCAGGTCGCCGCCGCACCCGCCCACCCGTGCGCCCGTCCCGGCCGAACCGCCGGGTGCTGCTGGTCGGCGACGACGTGGCCCGGTTCCGGGCCATCGCCCGGCGGCTGCCGGCCGGCCTCGAGGCGGTCGTGGTGGCCGGATCGGCCGGCCTGGCCGGCGCGCACGCGGCCGGCCTGCTCACCGAATACCTTCCCGGCGCGACCGAGCTGGGTGCCCCGCCGGCCCGCTGGAACGACTTCGCCCGCGACCGCCTCGGCCACCTGGTCGAGCTGTACCGGCCGCGGGCCGTGCTGGTCGGCGGCCTGCCGCAGGACGGGATCGTGGCCGCCGTCGAGGAGCATCCGCTGCCGCGCTGGCTGTGGCTGCGCCCGGCGATGTGGCGGCGCGGCACCGGCGGCGAGTGGGCGGCCCGGGGCGCGGTCTTCGGCGGCATCCTCGAGCCGGGCGAGTTCGCCGCGGGCGGCGACGAGGGCTGGACCACCACCGCCCGGTCCGGGGTCTCCACCGTGGACCCGATCACCGGCCTGCCCGACCGGCTGGTTCGCCGGGACGGCGACGACACCCTGCTCTGCCGGGGCGTGGACGCCGCACTGCCCGGCTTCCGGGCGATCGAGGCCGGGCCGGCCGAGCTGGGCGAGGTCACGGTGGCGGTGTCCCGGGCCGACTACATGAACTTCCACGAGCTGATCGGTGCCCGGGTGCCGACCGTCTTCGTGCCCGACCCGGACGCCTGCGACGACGAGCTGGCCCGGGCCCGGTTCGCGGCGGCGGCCGGGGTCGCGCTCTACGCCACCGACGACGAGACGGCCGCGACCGCGCTGGAGGAGCTCGCCGACCCGGCGGTGCGGACCGCGCTGACCCGCCGCTGCGCCGAACTGGCCTTCGGCAATGGAGCTGAGGACGCCGCGAACTGGCTCGCGGCGCACTGCCGGGAGGTGAATCGTGCGGGACACCGATGATCTGGCCCTGGCCCGCTGGGAGGTGGCCACCCTGACCGGGCGGCTGCGCTCGGTCGAGGCGGAACGGGACGCGGCCGTCCACGACCGGGACCGCACCCAGGACCTGCTGGCCGAGCTACGACTCAGCCGCGCCTATCGGATCGGCCGGGCGCTGGTCGACCTGACCGACGACCCGATCGGTACGGCCCGGCGCCTCCTGCGACGCCGGCCCGGCCATCCGGCCCGCCGTAAGGTCGTCACCGGACCGGTGCCGGCCCGGGTCTACGTGGCCGTCGGGCTCGACCGGGAGGCCTCGCACGCCCTGGTCCGGGCGCTGCGGCAGCGGATCGTGGTGGACGGCGACCACCGTCCGGTGGTGGTCACCGACCAGCCGGCGCTGCGCGGCCTGCAGGTGCCCGGCGTGGTCCTGGAGTACCTGCCCGACCCGATCACCTGGTCCCGGCACGAACCCGGCGACTGGGAGGCGCTGCTGGCCGGCCGGGTGGCCCAGCTCTGCCAGGACCACCAAGCGGCCCGCACCGTCGTCGTCGACCCGCGTGATCCGCCCACCCTGGCCACGCTCCTCGAGCCGTCGCGTTACTGAGCCGATCGTGGGCTCGTTGCCCTCTTCGTGACGTCCGTGCTGGAAGCCGAGGCCCCCCGGGTCGCGATGCGTTTTGTCGTCGAGGGGCCGCCGGTCGGTGCGCTCTGGCGGCGGGCGATGCTGCGAGCGGCCCTCGCCCCGCTCGTGGTGCTCGGGCCGCTGGTGGCGATGGCGCCGACCGCCGACCACCGGTTCAACATCTACTGGCACGGTGGCCTGTTCCGGGACAACCCGCTGCGGATCGTGCCGCACACGCTCGACTCGATGCCGAGCTATCTGCGGATGGGTAACTTCCGGCCGCTCGGGCGGATGGTGGAGAAAACCCTCGACCTGATCGCGTACGTCCTCGGCGACGTCCTGGGGATTCCCGGCAACATCGCGTTCCGGCTGGTCTCGTTCGTGGCCGCGGCGCTGCTCGGGGTGGTCGCGATGCTGCTCGCGGAGAGCATCGTGGCCCGGGGCCGGATGTTCCGGCGGCCACCGTCCACGCTGGCCGCGGTGGTGCCGTTCGCGGTGGCCGGCGGCCTGGTCGCGGCCGGCCGGGCCAGCCCGGTGGTGTTGTTCGCCGGGCTGTACCTCACCTCGGCCGCCCTGGTGCTGGCCGTCCCGGCGATGCTGTGCCGGATCCACCCGCAGCGGCCGATCCGGCTCTGGTGGATCCTCCCGCTGATCGTCGCGGGCGCCGCGCTGGCCTCCTTCAACGAGGTCGCCTACCTGTCGTTGCCGCTGGCCACCGTCGCGGTGCCGGCGCGCGGCCGGTGGGTGCTCGAGCTGACCGGCCACAAGCTCTGGCTCGCCGCCCCGATGCGGGTGCTCGGGCTGCTCTGGCTCGGTTTTCTGCCGGTCTTCCTGACCGTCCGGGCGATCATCAACCACTACTGCTCGATCCGGGACTGCTACACCGGCTCGGACGTCGCGGCCGGGCCCGAGGTGTTCGCGGCCCTGCCGAGCCGGGCGCTGGGCTGGTTCCCGCCGCTGATGTGGCCGGACGCCACCGTCGGGGGCGGTCATCGGCCGTGGCTGGCCGGCGTGGTGCTTGTCGCCGCCGCGCTCGCGCTCGGCGCCCTGGCGTTCTCGGCGATCCGCGACCTGCGCCGGCTGTCCGTCGTGGACCGGCCGGCCGGCGCGGTGCTGCTGCTGGTCGCGGCGACCGCGGTGCTGCTCGGCGCCACCATGGGCGCGCTGAACGGGGAGATCCAGCGGGTGGCCACGAAGGGCGACTGGGGGATGGGCTGGCGGGACTCGGCCGTCACCATGCCGGCCGGCGCGCTGCTGCTCGCGGCGCTCGGGCACCTGATCCGGCCCGGCCGCCGGGTGCTGATCGCGACGCTGATCCTGCTGTTCGCGGCGAGCGCCACCGTCTCGGCCACCGCCAACAAGCGGTTCCGGGACGCCGTGATGGCCAGCCCGGCCGCCCGGCTCGACGACCGGATCGCCCAGTCGATGGCCGACTTCGACCCGACGCCCGCGGGGCAGGCCCGGCGCTGCGCGCTGCGCGCCGAGTTCTTCGCGATGTTCGCCGACGCGCCGTTCTCCCGGTACCGGTTCGACCAGTCGTTCGACGTCGCCGCCGAGCAGCGGGCCGGGGTTCAGTTCTGCCCGCACCCACCGACCGCACCGAGAGGAAAATAATGAGGCGGCTCCGGAACATCACCCCTCGCCAGGCCATTCTGCTGGCCGGCGCGTCCATCCTCGGCGCGGCCATCGGCGGCAGCGCGCTCACCGGTCACCTCGGGCTGGCGCTGGCCGTGCTCGGGGCGGTGCTGGCCGCGCTCGCCGCCGGGCTGGTGCTGGTGCTGCACCGGCTGGGCACGCTCGGCCGCGAGCAGCGCAAATCCCAGCGTGAGCAGCGGGCGGTGCTCGACCAGACGCAGCGCCGGGTGCTCGGTGCGGTCGAGCAGATGCTGCTCACCGCGGGCGATCGCCACCGGGAACTGACCGAGCTGCTCGCCACCCAGCAGAAGGCGGCGGCGAACGGCACCGACCGGCTGCTGCGGGCGCAGACCGGCGAGGTGGAGGCGCTGGTGCAGCTGTTCCAGGGCTTCTCGCCGCGGGCGCCGATGCCGTCCTCGGGCGGGTTCGCGCTCAACCCCACCGACCTGCTGGACCTGTTGCACCTGATTCACACCCGGCAGCCGCGCCTGGTGCTGGAGCTGGGCAGCGGGACCTCGACGGTATGGATCGCGTACGCCCTGGAGCGGGCCGGCGGCCGGCTCGTCTCGCTCGACCACGACCCGGGTTACGCCGAGAAGACCCGGATCGCGCTGGCCGCGCACGGCCTGGCCGAGGTGGCCGAGGTGCGCGACGCCCCGCTGCGCCCGGTCGTCGTCGACGGCCGCACCTTCCCCTGGTACGACGTCGAGTCGGTGGCCGACCTGCGCGAGGTGGACCTGCTGCTGATCGACGGGCCGCCGGAGAAGACCGGCAAGGACGCCCGGTACCCGGCGATGCGGGTGCTCGAGGACCGGCTGGCCGACACGGCCACGGTGATCTTCGACGACGCCCACCGGCAGGACGAGGCCGAGGCGTTGCGCAAGTGGGTGGAAACGATCGAGGGCCTCACCGAGGAAGGTGAGGCCCGGGGGCGGCACGCCGTGTTGTCGTACCGCCGGATCGTTCGCCAGCTGACGCCGGCCGAATAAAAGGCTCAGTAACCGAAGTCCTGGGTGTAGTACGGGGTGCCGTTGGCGGCGTAGACCGCGCCGACGCCGACCCGGGCCGACTTGCAGTTGAGGATGTTGGCGCGGTGGCCCGGGCTGTTCATCCAGCCCTTGACGACCTCGGCGGCGCTGCGGTAGCCGTACGCGATGTTCTCGGCCGACGGCTTCGAGTAACCGGCGGTCTTGATCCGGTAGTCGAAGGTCGAGCTGCCCCGGCCGGTGTGGCTGAAGCTGCCGGTCTGGGCCATGTACGCGCTGTGCGCCCGGGCCGCGGTGAGCAGGTGACCGTCGACCGTGAGCGGCTTGCAGCCGTGCGACGCGCGCTCGGCGTTGATCAGGGTGTTGATGCCGTTCTGAAGGTTGACCACGCTGGTCGGCGCGGCCTGGGCCGGTGCGGCAGCGAGCAGGACCATGCCGAGCAGGGTGGCGGGGATCATCGAGATCAGGGCCAGACGCTTGGTGATGGAGCGCATCGAGTGGAACTGCCTTTCGCCGTGTTGGCCCGGCTGCACCGCCGGGTTCAATGAGATGTTCGGCCTGGCATCCGGGCCGCTGATGCCTTGACGGTTGCCTTGCCGGGGCGCCTGAGTTGCCGCCCGGTTGACGGTTGCCGTCACGGTGCGTACCGGTTTCTCGTTGGGTTTCAGGGACACTGCGCCGACCTGAGGGAGACCAGAAAGTGCCCGAGACCGTCTACGACGTGGCGATCCTGTCGGACTTCCGGTATCCCGGCGGCACCTCGGCCAGCATCGCCGCCGAGGTGCAGGCGCAGGCCGAGGCCGCGCTCTCCACCGTTCTCGTGCACGTACCGTCACCGCATCAGCCCCGCGCGCTGCCGTTCAGCCCGCGGATCAGTGAGCTGCTCCGCGACGGCGTGGCCACCCTGGCCCGGGACGACGAGCCGGTGCGCTGCAAGCTCCTGCTGGTGCGCCAGCCACGGATCTTCACCGCGGACCTGGCCACGCTGCCCCGGATTACCGCCGAGCGGACGGTCATGGTGATCAACCAGGCGCCCGGCGACGTCGGCAACCCGTTCCGGTACTACGACTTCGCCGCGGTCCGCGACCGGGTGCACCGCTACTTCGGCGACGACGTGGAGTGGGCGCCGATCAGCTCCCAGGTCCGCGACCAGGTGCGCCAGGTGGTCCCGGACGCCCGGCTGGCGCCCGCCGACTGGCACGAGATCATCGACGTGGCGCACTGGTGGCGGGACCGGGACGGTTTCGTCGGAGAGGTTCCGGTGATCGGCCGGCACGGCCGCGGCGACCCGGTGAAGTGGCCGCTCGACCCGGAGGAGATCCGGCAGGCCTACCCGGAGGGCGACGACACCCGGGTGCGGATCCTCGGCGGCGGCGAGATCGCCGTGCAGCGGCTCGGGACCAAGCCGGAGAACTGGGACGTGATCCGGTTCGGGGCCGAGGAACCCGAGGAGTTCCTGCGCACTATCGACGTCTTTGTCTACTTCCACGACCCCGATCTGGTCGAGGCGTTCGGCCGGACCATCCTCGAGGCGATGGCCAGCGGCGTCCCGGTGATCATCGGTGAGCACTTCCGGCCGACGTTCGACGACGCCGCGCTCTACGGCACCCCGGCCGACGTGCGGCGCCTGGTCACCGAGCTCTACCGGAACCCGGCGCGCTACCGCGAGGTGGTCAGCCGGGCCCGTGAGTTCGCCGAGCACCGGTACGGCCATCAGTCGCACCTCGCCCGGCTGGCCGACTTCGGCATCCGCTCCCGGCTCGCCCCGACGAAAACCGTCAAGGCCGGACAGAAAGCCGAGACGAAGCGGGTCCTGATGGTCAGCGACAATGGCGCCGGAATGGGACATCTGTCCCGGCTGATGGCGATCGCCCGCCGGCTGCCCGACGAGGTGGACACGGTCATCGCCACCCAGTCGTACGCCGCCTCGGTCGCCCACCAGGAGGGCTTCCTCACCGAGTACATCCCGTCCCGGAAGGTGCTGGACGCGGCCAAGCCGCGCTGGACCGCCATCCTGCGCGCCCGCCTCGAGCACCTGATCGAGCTGCACGAGCCGTCCGTGGTGGCGGTCGACTGCCTGCCGCACCCCGGCATCGTCGAGACGGTCCGCGAACACCCGGAGCTGACCTGGGTCTGGGTGCGCCGGGCGATGTGGCAGCGCGGCGTCGGCGCCGACTGGATCACCGAGGGCAAGGTCTTCGACCACGTGCTGGAGCCCGGCGAGTTCGCGGCGATCGCCGACGAGGGGCCGACGGTCGCCGACCGGGCCCGCGCGTTCCAGGTCGAGCCGATCAGCTTCCTGGACGAGAGCGAACTGCTCGATCGGGACGCCGCGAAGAGCGAGCTGGACCTCGACGACCGGCCGGCCGTGCTGCTGCAGCTCGGCGCCGGGAACATCAACGACATCTCGTCGCCGATCGCCCGGATCTGCCGGCACCTGACCGGCCACGGCTTCCAGCTGGTGCTGGCCGAGTCGACGATCGCGACCCGGCCGATGCCCAAGGTGCCGGGGGCCAAGGTGGTCCGGCTCTACCCGGTCAGCCGCTACCTGCGGGCCTTCGATCTCGCGATCAGCGCGACCGGTTACAACTCGTTCCACGAGCAGATCGCCTTCGCGATCCCCACGGTGTTCCTGCCGAACACCTCGACCCGGCTCGACGACCAGGTCGGGCGGGCCCGCTTCGCGGCCGCCACCGGGGTCGCGCTCGTGGTCGAGGACCCGGCCTCGGGGGAGTTGGAACAGGTGCTGGACCAGGCGGTACGGCCGGAGGTGCGAGCCGGGCTGGCCCACCGCTGCCGGGAACTGAGCTTCGGAAACGGTGGCGCCGCGGCGGCGAAGTGGCTGAGCGAGCTGCCGTCGAACACGTGGAGGATGGCGTGAAGGTGACCTTGGACGCCCCCGAGCGGGCCCGCTGGGAGCTGGCCGCGATGGCCGGCCGGCTGCGCTCGCTCGAGGTGCGGCTGGCCGAGGAACAGGCGAACGGCGAGGAGATGCGGCGCGAGCGCGACCGCGAGCGCCGCCGCCTGGAACGGCTGCGGCACAGCGAGTCGTACCGGCTCGGGTTCGGGCTGGTCTCGCTGGTCAAGGATCCGGTGCACACGGTGCCCCGGATCGGCCGGGCGGTGCTGCGCCGGTTGCGCGGTCGCCGGCCGGCCGGCGACGCGGAGGTCCGCCGGGCCCCGGCCGCCGCCCAGCGCCCGCCCGCCCACCTGTACGTGGCGATCGGGCTGGACATCGCGGCGGTGCGCGAGTTCGTGCTGACCCTTCAGCAGCGGCTGCTGGTCAGCCCGGACCACCGGCCGGTGGTGGTGACCGACTGCCCGTCCTTCGCGCTGCTGCGCGACCTGGGCGTGCTGCTGGAGTACCTGCCGGACCGGGACACCTGGGAGAAGCACCGCCCGGACCGGCCCTGGGACGACGTGCTCGCCGCGCGGCTGTCCCGCCTCTACCGCGACCACGACACGGCCCGGACCATCATCGTGGACCGGGCCGCGCCGCCGACCCTGGCCGACCTACTGCGGTAGTTGAGCACCCAGCAGCGGGGCCAGGGCGGCGGAGTACGTCGTGGTCATGTGGTTGGAGTCGCGGTAGACGAGCAGGTTGCCGACCACCGGCGGGCACACGTCGGTGCAGAACCAGGTGATCGGGTTGATCACCGTGGTGCGCGGTCGTCCGGCGTACGCCAGGAAGACCTCGCGTTGCTCCGGGCCGCGCAGCGCCGAACGCAGGCTGCGGGTGCAGTTGCCGGCGTGGCCGGCGTTGGCCGGTTCGGCCAGGCATTCCGGCACCGGCCCGCCCATGTACGGGGTGTCGGCGATTGCCGACACCCGGGCCCCACGCGCCTCCAGCTGGGCGAACGTGCGGTCCCAGGCCGCCCGCCACTGGCCCGCCACGTCCGTCGCCGGTACCGCCGGCCGATAGTTGAAGCTCGACCCGATCACCACCCGGGCCGGCTTCAGCCGGCCGATCCGGGCCAGCGCCGACCGGTGGAAGGCCAGGCACTCGGTGTACGCGCGTTTCAGCGTGTCGTGCCAGACCGCCAGGTCGGCGGCCGTGCAGGAGCTCTTGGTGAGCTCGACGAGCCGCCAGTGCCGCGCGATGGCCAGCTTCTCCATGGCCGGGAACCACTGGGCCGCGTGCGAATCGCCGTAGAGCACGACCGTCTCGCGGCCGTTCGGGTCGCCGAAGACGCACCCCTCGGGCGCGGTGGTGACCGGGGTGTCGGCGTGGCAGCCGATGTCCCAGACCCGCGGCCGGTCCCGCGCCGCCTTGGTCAGCTTCGGCGTGAGGTTGGCCGGCAGCGCGCCCATCTTCCGGCTCGCGTCGATGGTGCGAGCCAGCTCGGCCGCCGGGTCGGCGGCCGACGCGAGGGTCGCGCGCAGGTCGGCCCGGCGACCGCCGGCCTCCACATCGTGCGGCAGGAAGGCGAGCAGCAGCGCGACCGCGGCCACCGCCGCGGAGAACCCGGCGCCCTGCCACATTGGCCAGCGCCGGTGTCGCAGCGGGTTCTCCACGAGCCGGTAGGTGATCCAGGCCAGGCCGAGCGCACCCACGGCGAGCAGCGCCTTCTGCCACCAGACCGAGGTTGGGACGATGAGCAGGACCGGCCAGTGCCACAGGTACCAGCCGTAGGACAGCCGCCCGATCGCCTGCATCGGCGCGAGGCCGAGCAGCCGGCCGGCCCCGGAGCTGGCCGCCGCGATCATCGCGACGGCGCCGGCCACCGGCAGAAGAGCAAGCCATCCGGGGTACGCGGTGGAATCGTCGAAGATGACGGCGGCGGTCAGGATCGCCGCCAGGCCGGCCCAGCCGAGCAGCGGATGCCGGGGAATCCGGCCGGCCGCCAGCGCCAGCAGCGCGCCCGCACCGAGTTCCCAGGCCCGGGTGTGCGGCCCGAAGTATGCCCACGGCGCGGAGCGGGCAGTCTCGGTCACGCTGAGCGTGAACGAGACGACCACCACCACGGCCAGGACCGCCACCAGCGGCCGCCGGCGCTTCCAGAGGTACGCGCTGAGCAGGATCAGCAACGGCCAGACCAGGTAGAACTGTTCCTCGACGGCGAGTGACCAGAAGTGCTGGAACGGCGACGGCGACTGGTCGGCCCGCAGGTAATCGGTGCCGGCCTCGGCGAACCGCAGGTTGGCGACGTACCCGGCGGCGGCCAGCGCGTCCTTGCAGAACTCGCCGAGCCGGGTCAGCGGCAGGAACAGCCGGGCCGCGACAAGCGTCGTGATCAGCACCACGGCGGCGGCCGGCAGCAGCCGCATGGCCCGGCGGGCGTAGAACCGCGGCACCGAGATCCGGCCGGTCTGCTCGGCCTCGCGCAGCAGCAGCGAGGTGATCAGGAAACCGGAGATGACGAAGAAGACGTCGACGCCCACGTAACCGCCGGACAGGAACGGGACGCCGGTGTGGGCGGCCACCACCAGGAGCACCGCGATCGCGCGGAGGCCCTCGATGTCGGGGCGGAACGAGCGGCCCGGCAGGACCGAGGCGGGCAGCGAGTCGCGCTGTCCCGGGAGCGGATGGGGCCGCGTATCAAGGGCTGTGTAGCGCACCTGATCCCAACGCCCGCGAGGGCGGCCAGGACGCGTGTGTCGCAACTTCGGCCTCGTCGCGGTCGTTGCTCATTTGTGACCGCCGAGATCGTGCACGTCCCGCCGCCCCGCGCGGAGGCCGATCCGTCGGCGCTGTCCACGCCGGTTCTTCAGTCGGCCGACCGGCCCTGGCGGGCGCTGCTGCTGCGCTGCGTCCTGGTGCCGCTTATCGTGCTGGCCCCGCTGATCACCCTGACCCCGTCGGCCGACCACCGGTTCAACCTGTATGCCAACGGCGGCCTTTACGGCGGCAAGCCCTGGCTGCTGGTGCAGAACGCGTTCACGACCGTGCCGATGTTCCTCGACCTGGGCAACTTCCGGCCGCTCGGCCGGATCGTCGAGTGGTCCCTGGACGTGGTCGTCTTCGCGCTCACCGCGCTGTTCGGCCTGCCGGTCAACATCGGACTGCGGCTGGTCTCGTCGGTCTCGGCGATCCTGCTGACCATCGCGGCCGTGGTCTTCGCGGTGGCCGTGGTCTCCCGCCGCGACCGGATGTTCGCCGCGCCGCCGCCCGCCCAGGTGGCGTTGCTGCCGTTCGCGGTCGGGGCCGGGCTGGTCGCGGCCGGCTGGGCCAGCACGACCGTGCTGTTCGGCGCGCTCTACCTGGCCACCAGCGCGCTGGTGCTGGCCGTCGCGGCCTGGGCCTGCCGCAGCCGCCGGCCCGGTCTGCTGGTGCTGCTGGCCGGGGCCGGGATCGCGGCGTTCAACGAGCTTGCCGTGCTGGCCGTGCCGCTGGCCACCGCGGCGGTGCTGATCCGCAACCGGGTGGTGCTCGGGCGGCCGCCGTTCCGGGGGCCGTCGGCGAAGTTCCTGGTGCTGCTCTGGGCCGGCTTCCTGCCGGTGTTCGTGCCCGTGCGGGTGCTCGTCTACCTGCGCTGCGCCGACGGCGGCTGCTACACCGGGTCCGATCTGGCGCTGGCCGGGGCACCCGCCGGACTGCCCGGCCGGATGGTCTCCTGGCTGCCGCCGCTGATGTGGGAACGGGCCGCGCACGGCTTCCCGCGGGTGCTGGCCGCGATCCCACTGCTCGCGCTCGTCGCCCTGGCGGTGCTGGCCTGGCGGACCGTCCGGGACCTGCGGCGGCTGCCGACCTTGGACCGGCGCCAGGCGTACGGCATCGGGGCCGTTGCCGTTGTGCTGTTGATCCTGGGGTCTTCGATCGCCGCGCTGAACGCGGCCGTGCAGCGGTTCGAACCCGGCCTGGGCTGGCGGGACAGCGGGCTCACCACGGTCGCCGGCAGCCTCCTCCTGCTCGTCTTCTGGCGGCGTTATCTGGTGGTGGTGCTGGCCGTTCTGGTGCTGGCCGGGACGGTTTCGACGGCGGCCAACAAGGACTTCCGGGATCGGGCCGCCCGCGGGCCGTGGCCCTATCTGCACAACCGGATCGCGCAGGAGGTCGCCGACTTCGACCCCACGCCGGCCGGCAACCTCCGGCGCTGCGCGCTCCGCGACACGTTCATCCAGACCTCGGCGCACAACAACCGGGGTGTCAGTCAGCGAGAAGTGAGGCGCTTCGACGTGAGTGTCAACCGGGCCACGGTCCTGCTGGCCGGCCGCCCCTTCTGCGTGACGGCAGCCCGATGAGCGCGCTGGTGTCGGTGGTCGCGCCGATCTTCAACGAGGGACCGGGCGTCGAACGGTTCGTGCGGCGGCTCACCGAGGTGCTCGGCGAGGCCGGCCTGCGCTACGAGCTCGTCCTGGTCGACGACGGCTCCTCGGACGACTCCTGGGACCGGATCGTGCAGCAGGCGCTTGTCGACGATCGGGTCCGCGGCATCCAGCTGTCCCGTAACTTCGGCAAGGAACCGGCCGTCCTGGCCGGACTCGAGCACGCGGCCGGCGACGCGGTCGTGGTCATCGACTCCGACCTGCAGCACCCGCCGTCGGCCATCCCGGCCATGGTGCAGCGCTGGCGGGACGGCGCGCACGTGGTCGAGGCGGTCAAACGCAACCGCACCGGCCAGGGCGTGATCGGCCGGCTCGGCGGCAAGCTGTTCAACCGGGCGTTCACCGGCCTCACCAAGGTCGACCTGGTCAACGCGACCGACTTCCGGCTGCTCAGCCGCCCGGCGCTGGACGCGCTGCTGAAGATGCCCGAGCACTCGTCGTTCTTCCGCGGCACCAGCAGCTGGATCGGCTTCCGCCGGACCACCGTCGAGGTCGACATCGACCACCGGGAGGGCGGCGCGTCCCGCTGGACGTTCCGCTCGCTGTTCCGGCTCGCGGTCAACGGGCTCACCTCGTTCACCTCGGCGCCGCTGCACCTGGTCACCCTGGTCGGCTTGGCGTTCGCCGGGTTCTCGCTGCTGCTCGGGGTGCAGACGCTGGTGCGCTGGTTGCGCGGCGGCTCGGTGGCCGGTTTCCCCACGGTCATCCTGCTGCTGCTGGTGATGGGGACGTTCATCCTGCTGGGATTGGGCGTGATCGGCGAATACCTGGCCCGCGTCCACGAGGAGGTCCGCGGCCGGCCGCGCTACCTGGTGCAGGAGAAGTCGGCGCAGGCGGCGGCGACGCCGGTGCCCGAGCAGATGGTGGTCTCGCAGCGTGCCGACCACTGACCTGGGCCGGCTGTTCCGCTACGCGATAAGCGGCGGCGCCAGCGCGGCCACCCACTTCGGCGTCGGCCTGCTGCTGACCTCGGCCGGCGTGCGCCCGGTGCTGGCGTCCACGGCCGGCTTCGTGGCCAGCATCGCCGTCTCCTACGCGCTGCAGCACGCCTGGGTGTTCCGCTCCGCTGCCGGCCACGCCGTAGCCGGAAGCCGATTTCTGACCGTGACGGCGGCGGCTTTCCTGCTCAACACCGCGGTGCTGTGGATCGGCACGGAGCTGCTACACGCCCCCTTCGCGCTGGTCCAGGCGCTGGCGCTGGTAGCCATCCCAATCCTGAACTACACGCTCAACTCACGCTGGACCTTCGCCGCGGGCGCCCGGCCCGGCCCCCCGCGCCAGTCCTAGCCACCCTCCGGACCAGGGCTCGGCATCGAGAAGGGCAAATCTCTTTCGGTACGCGTGGGCTCAGTCCCGTGGCACTCGGTCCCGGCCGGCGCAACTCACCCTCCGCGCGCCCGCTGCGGCCGGGCCCGCCCCAACCCCTCAACCCGCCCGGCCGCCCGGCCGCCCGGCCGCCCGGCCGCTGGCAGCTGGCAGCTGGCAGCTGGCAGAAGAGCATGACATGACGCCCATGTCCGATTCCGGCAGCTCGGCCAGGCGCGATCTTGCGGACTTACCGTGAGGACCGAACTGCAAGTCCGCAAGATCTGCGACGCCGGGCGCTAAGGCATGGCATCGGCCCGCCACCGTGCGACCACCGTGCATCACCGGCACGTGCCGCGACGCTCGCGCAACCGCGCCCCACGGCGTTCCCCCGCGGGTACTTTGCTCTGCTCACCTATACGCGCTGCTCTGCTCACCTTGGGTAGGCGCGCCCTGAGGGTTGGTGCGATCTTGCGGAGTTCCTGTTCGCCGCGAGCAGTAGGTCTTCAAGGTCTGCCTGCTGGAGCGGGCGGGGCAGACCCGGACGCAGAACCGGTCCGCACGGTAGTGGCAAAGCCGTGCAAAACGCCCTGTTGCCTGGGGTGTCTCACCTGGCGCTTACCCGAGGTGAGCAGAGCAGCGCGTATAGGTGAGCAGAGCAAAGTGTCGGACAGGCTGGTGTTTGTCTCTGGTCGGCGGGTGAGCGCCGTGGGCGGGGTGGGTTGAGGTCTTGGGTCGGGCCCGCCCGTGGCGGGCGCGCGGAGGTCGAGTTGCACCGGCCGGGACCGAGTGCCACGGGACTGGGCCGGGGCGTACGGAAAGGATCTGATCTTTCTGGGCCTCCGTTTCGCGGAAGCCTGGGCTGGGGTCCCGTCCTTTCTGGAATGGCGGGACCCCGAGCCGGAAAGAGCTAGAGGCGGTGCGCCTCGCGGGCGGTGGTTACGCCTCGGGTGTCGAAGAAGCGCTTTGCTACGCCGGCCAGGTGGTCGGCGTCGTACTCGCGGTGGTGCTGTACCAGGATCACCAGGTCGGCTGAGGCGGCCGCGCCCTCCAGGTCGTCGGTGCGGGCCACCTCTACGTCGCCTACCTTCCAGGTGGCCACGTGCGGGTCGTGGTAGAGCACCGTGGCGCCCAGTGAGGCCAGGTGGCGGGCCAGCGGGGTGGCGGGAGACTCGCGCTGGTCGGCGATGTTCGCCTTGTAAGTAACGCCCAGCAGCAGGATGGTGGCGCCGTGCACCGCCTGGCCGTCGGTGTTCAGCAGGTTCTGGGCGCGCCGGGCTACGTAGCCGGGCATCGTCGCGTTGATCTCCTGGGCCAGCTCTACGAAGCGGAACGGATAGCCGAGCTTGCTGCGGACGTTGTGCGAAAGGTAGTTCGGGTCGATCGGGATGCAATGGCCGCCCACCCCGGGGCCGGGGTAGAACGCCTGGAAGCCGAACGGCTTGGTCGAGGCCGCCTTGATCACGTCCCACAGGTCGATGTCCAGCTCGTGGCAGAACCGGGCCATCTCGTTGACCAGCGCGATGTTCACGTGCCGGTAGGTGTTCTCGAGCAGCTTCGCGGTCTCCGCCTCGCGGGTGCCCTTGGTGCGCACCACGGTGTCGACGAACCTGCCGTAGAACGCGGCCACCCGGTCGGTGCAGTCGGGGGTGTAGCCGCCGACCACCTTGGGGGTGTTCCGGGGGCCGAACTTCTCGTTGCCGGGGTCGATCCGCTCCGGCGAGAAGGCCAGCTGGAAGTCGATGCCGGCGGTCAGTCCGGAGAGCTTCTCGAGCAGCGGCCGGACCACCTCGTCGGTGGTGCCGGGGTAGGTGGTCGACTCGAGTACGACAAGCATGCCGGGGCGCAGGTTGCGGCCGATCGCCTCGGTGGCGCCGACGACGGCGCGCAGGTCGGGGCCGTCGCCCTCGGCCAGCGGGGTGGGCACGCAGATCACCGCGGTGTCGGCCCGCGCGATCAGGGTCTCGTCGGTGGTGGTGTGGAAGCCGCCGGCCAGCATCTCGGTGACGTCGGCGTCGCTGAGGTCGTCCACGTGCGACTTCCCGGCGGTGAGGGAGTCGACGACGCGCGCGTTGACGTCGAAGCCGAGCACGGTCATGCCGGCCCGGGTGGCCTGCTGGGCGAGCGGTAGCCCGACGTACCCGAGTCCGAGCACAGCAACATCGTAAGTCATGAAATTTCCCCCTCTTTGGGGCCGGCGCTGGCCGGCTTTGGGTCGTGGGACCCGTCAGGCGACGGACGAGTCGGATGCGGAGGACGGCTGCGACGGCAGCGCGATGTCCGGGGCCAGCTGCGGGCGCTGGCGAGCGACGATCGGCGTACGCGGCAGCTCGAACCGAGTGAGCCGCGGCGTCATCAGTTCGTACGGCGACGGGAACGGCAGATAGGCCGGCAGGAACTCGGCCAGGAGCGCGGCCTGCTCGGCGGCGGTCGCGGCCGTCGAGTCGGTGTCGTTGAGGCAGAACGCGTCCAGGTGCCGGTCGTGCAGCACCCGGGCCAGCCGCATCGGCGTCCCCGAGTCGGCCAGGTCGGCGTACATGTACTTGATCTCGCCGGGGGCCGCGCGCCCGGTCAGATAGCTGTAGTACTGCTGCAGCGACGACAGCAGCGAGACGTCCTCCGGATGCCGGAACTGGTGCTCGGCCGTCGCCGTCACGTGCTCGGCGAAGCGCAGCTCGATCTCGGCCAGCACGCTGCGCCGGGACGGGTGCGGGGTGTGCTTCATCTTGCGGGTCAGCACCCGGCCGAACGCCTGCTGGATCAGCCGCCGGTTGTTCTTCCCGGCCGAGTTGGCCGGTGGGTCGTCGTCCCGCCGCGGCGCCGAGTCGACAAGCGCCGTCGACGGGAAGAACCGGGTCAGCCCGCCCGGCGTGAAGAACATCTCCGGCGCCACCGGCCGGGCCAGGAAGACGTCGTCGTTCAGGTAGAGGAAGTGCTCGGCCAGCCCCGGGATCCGGTGCAGCCGCGACTCGATGGCCTGCGAGTTGAAGGTCGGCAGCAGTCCGGTCTCGCCGAAGATCTCCCGGTGGCTCACCACGGTCAGGTCCGGCCGCGAGGTGTCCAGCCAGACCGGCACCTGGTCGTCGGTGACCAGGAAGATGTGCCGCACCCAGGGCGCGAACGCGTGCAGCGCGCGCAGCGAGTAGCGCAACTCGTCCCGGGACGCGTACCGCGAGTCGTTGGTGGCCAGCCCGCTCACCTCGGCGACCCAGCCGTTCTCGGACATCGCCCGGGCCTTGCGTTCCCGCCAGGCCGGGTCGCCGCCGTCCACCCAGGTGTAGACCACGTCGATCGGGAACGCGACCCGGTCCGGGCTGACCATCGTGAAGATCTCGCGGGTGCGGTAGCAGGCCGGGTCGTCCGGCGCGCTGAACGAGCCGAACACCGGCTCGCCGGCGTCCACGACCGGTTCGTCGGCCGGCACCACGTCGGACACCGGGTTGCTGCGCGGTCCGACCAGGTTGCCGTTCACGCTGCGCCAGAACTCGATCTCGCAGCCGTACTCCGGGCCGAACACCAGGGTCCCGCGTGGATCGGTCACCGGGCGGCTCAACCGCAGCACGGTCGCCGTCCGTCGCCCGCGCCGGCCGTTCCGGCCTGGCGGCCGAACGATCTCCAACAGCCCGGCGTCACTCGCGCTCAGCGTTTCGAGCAGGGCGATCACCCGGTCCCGGTCCTCTTCCGGTACGGCCACCGCAGACCCGGTCACCGCATCGACCGGGATCCGGAACCAGTCGACACCGGCGGTTTCCAGCGCGGTGACGACTCGGTCGAGGTTCTCCCGGCGTACGCCCGAAGGGGTTGCCCGGTCCGTGACCCGCGCGGCCACCCGGACCCGCCGCGGGCCTCCGGTCAGCGGAACTACCCGCCGGGCCGTGGCCAGGCGTCGGTCGGCCGGGACATAGCGCAGCAGCTTGTGTTGCATGCCGGCCAGCACCCGCCGCCGGACCGGCCAGGGCGTGTGTCGCAGGATCCGCCGTATCGGCACGCCGTCGTCCTTCCGCCCGCCGTATCGGTCACTGACCCTCAACGGCAGCCCTCGACTCGAAGTTGCGGTCGTATGTGACGCCTGATAACGCCGGTATACGCCATTTACCCGATGAGGTAGGACAAAACGGACGAGAGCGACCCCTACGGGTGTGCTTCAGGGATGCGGCCGATAGGCAAGGCTTGACCCGCGGGGGCATCGTGGAGGTCGACGCACTTTCTGGTTTTTGGAGGACCTGATGGGCAAGGCTCTCGCATACCTGCTCGCGGTGATCGGTGCGGTGGTTGTGGTCGGCTGGGTGCTGCACGCGATCATCGGCCCGCTGTTCTACCTGGCTCTGATCGGGCTTGCCGTGGTCGGCGGCGTTTATCTGTACGGCAAGGCCAAGAAGTCGCTCGCTCCCGGCACCCGCACTCAGCGGCGGATCGAGGCAGCGCAGAAGACGTACCGCATGCGCAACCGGTGAGCTTCCACGCGGGCGGCTAGGCTTGGCGGCATCGTCTCTCTTCTGACCATCGGGGAAGTCGCACCGTGTTTGACACTTTGAGTGACCGCCTGTCCGGAATCTTCACCAAGCTTCGCGGCAAGGGCAAGCTCACCGATGCCGACATCGACGCCACCGCACGCGAGATCCGTCTCGCGCTGCTGGAGGCGGACGTCGCGCTGCCCGTGGTCAAGTCCTTCATCTTCAACCTGAAGGAACGCGCCCGCGGCGCCGAGGTCTCCCAGGCACTCAACCCGGCCCAGCAGATCATCAAGATCGTCCACGAGGAGCTCGTCACCATCCTCGGTGGCGAGGGCCGGCGTCTCCAGTTCGCCAAGACGCCGCCTACCGTGATCATGCTGGCCGGCCTGCAGGGTTCCGGTAAGACGACGCTGGCCGGCAAGCTGTCCCGCTGGCTGAAGGCCCAGGGGCACCAGCCGCTGCTGGTCGCGGCCGACCTCCAGCGCCCCAACGCGGTCAACCAGCTGCAGGTCCTCGCGGGCCGGGCCGGCGTCGACGTCTACGCCCCGCAGCCCGGCAACGGGGTCGGCGACCCGGTGCAGGTCGCGAAGGACTCGATCGAGCACGCCAAGCGCACGGCCAAAGACATCGTCATCGTCGACACCGCCGGCCGCCTCGGCATCGACGCCGACATGATGCAGCAGGCCCGCGACATCCGCGACGCGGTCGACCCCGACGAGGTCATCTTCGTCATCGACGCGATGGTCGGCCAGGACGCGGTGCAGACCGCCGAGGCCTTCCGCGACGGCGTCGGCATCACCGGCGTGGTCCTCTCCAAGCTCGACGGCGACGCCCGCGGTGGTGCCGCGCTGTCCGTCCGGCACGTCACCGGCGAGCCGATCCTGTTCGCGTCCACCGGCGAGAAGCTCGAAGACTTCGACCTCTTCCACCCCGACCGGATGGCCAGCCGCATCCTCGGCATGGGCGACGTGCTGACCCTCATCGAGCAGGCCGAGCTGGCCTTCGACGAGGACCAGAAAGAGAAGATGACCTCCAAGCTGCTCGGTGGCGAGCAGTTCACCCTGGAGGACTTCCTCGACCAGCTGATCGCCGTGCGGAAGATGGGCCCGATCGCCAACATCCTCGGCATGATGCCCGGCATGGGCCAGATGAAGGCCCAGCTGGACGACCTGGATGACTCCCACTTCGACCGGGTCACCGCGATCATCCGCTCGATGACCCCGGGCGAGCGCTCCAACCCGAAGATCCTCAACGGCTCCCGCCGGGCCCGCATCGCGAACGGCTCGGGCGTCACGGTGATGGACGTCAACCAGCTGCTGAACCGCTTCGCCGACGCGCAGAAGATGATGAAGCAGATGACCGGCATGATGGGCCTGCCCGGCGCGCGGCGGAAGGCCACCAAGAGCCCGAAGAACAAGCGCAAGGGCACGAAGGGCGGCTCGTCCCGCCCGCGCGTGGGCGGCGGCACCATGCCTCCCGGCTTCCCCGGTGGCATGCCCCAGCTTCCCCCGGGCCTGGACCCGAACGCCCTGGGTGGTGCGGGCGGCGCAGGCGGTTTCAAGCTCCCCAACATCGACTTCAACAAGCTGATGAAGCCCCAAAAGGACGACGACGACAAGAAGTGAGCGGGGTGGCGGAGGTAGTCATGGGTAAGGTAGTCTGGTGACATCCCCTGAGGAGGTCCCGATGACTGCGGCCCTTAAGCTGCCGAGCCTGCTGGATGAAAAGCAGGACTGGACCGTCGACGACCTGGCGAGCCTTCCAAAGGATCTTCGTTATGAGTTGATCGATGGAAGGCTCATCTTGCCGTCCCCCACAATGTTTCATCAGGATGTCTGCGTTCAGCTGAGCAATATGCTCAGCCTGAATTGTCCACCGGGTCATCGGGCCGTGATCGACGTGTCGCTGGCGATCGATCGGCGCAATGAACCCCGGCCCGACGTGGTCGTGCGGCGAATGGCACGGGGCTTGCGCAGCCCCGTGCCGATCGAGGGCGCATTGCTCGTCGTTGAGGTCGTCTCGCCGACCTCTCAGGCTCGTGATGCGCGCGCCAAAGCCAAGGTCTACGCGGCTGCGGGAGTCCCAAGCTACTGGGTCGTCGATCCCACGGCCGGCGGGGATGTCCTGCTTACCGAGTTCCGTATCGGCGACGACGGTCGGTACGAGAGAGTCACCAGCACAAGCAAGGTCTTCACAACCGACGTGCCCTACCCGGTGACCGTCGACCTACCGGCGCTTACCGAGCTTCGCGCGGAATACGACCACGCAGAACCCGATTGGTGATCGGGCCGGTGCGGCTGACTCTCGACGATGTCGCGGACTACCCCGAGGACTTCTACTACGAGCTGCTGGACGGCGAGGTCGTTCCCATTCCGATGACTCGCGATCGTGACGCGATACATACCGCCGACCATCCATACAGGTAGGCCGGTGATCGGGTAGGACTTATCCATGGCGTTTCATGTGCGTGGGGCGGTCCTGCCTGCGGGTGAGGTTCGGGATCTTTGGCTTGTGGGGGATCGGGTCACGTTTGAGCGCGTGGCTGGGGCTGAGACCCTCAGCGACGGTGGGTTTGTCGTGCCGGGGCTTGTTGATGCGCACTGTCACCTCGGGATTGCCTATGGGGCCAAGCCGATCACCAGCGTTGAGCAGGCTCGGGAGCTTGCCATCACCGATCGGGACGCCGGGGTGCTGGCGCTTCGGGACGCGGGGTCGCCCTTTCCCTACCCGGAGCTGGACGACGAGGTGGAGATTCCGCGGCTGGCCCGGGCCGGGCGGCATGTGGCGCCTCCGCGGCGCTATCTGCGGGACATCGGGATCGAGGTCGCGGCTGAGGACGTCGCCGCCACCGTTACCGCTCAGGCCAAAGCCGGCACCGGGTGGGTCAAGCTCGTGGGGGACTGGATCGACCGCGGGGTCGGCGATCTCGCACCCTCCTGGGACGCCGCGACCATGACCGCCGCTGTTGAGGCCGCTCATGCCGCCGGCGCTCGGGCCGCTGTGCACACCTTCTCCGAGGAGGGGGTGGAGATCATGGTCAAGGCCGGGGTCGACTCCGTCGAGCACGGGACGGGACTGTCGCTGGAGCTCATCGACGAGATGGCTCGGCGGGGGACCGCGCTGGTGCCCACGATGATCAACATTCGGACCTTCGGGAGCATCGCTGATCAGGCCCGGGAGAAGTTCTCGGGGTACGCCGATCACATGATCGCGCTGCGGGACCGGTTCCCGGAGGTCGTCAAGGCGGCGCATGACGCGGGCGTGCCGATCTACATCGGGACCGACGCCGGCGGTGGGATTCGGCACGGGCTGGCGGCCGAGGAGATGCTGATCATGGAGGAGGCCGGGATTCCGGCGGCCGACATCATCGCGTCCGCCTCCTGGAAAGCTCGCGAGTGGCTCGGCTTTCCGGGGCTGGTCGAGGGTGGCCTCGCGGACCTGGTGGTCTACGAGGCCGACCCGCGCGTCGACCTGCGGGTGGTGCGGGCCCCGCAGCGGATCGTGCTGCGGGGGCGGGTCATCAAGTAAGTCAAGTAATCAGCGGACCCGCCAGATCCGCAGGCCGGCCTCGGCGGGGCAGGCCAGCAGGGTGCTCGTCGAGGCGCAGAAGCCGAGCTGTTCGCCCGGCGATGGGCCCAGCGGGGTGAGCTTCTGGTCGGCGATCGACAAGCGGGACCACCGGCCGGTGCCGTCCGGCGCGACCATCATCAGGGTGCCGGCGTCCAGCCAGCCGTTGGTCAGGGTCGCGGTGAAGATCCGGGTGCCGTTGGCGTCGAACATCTCGTCGCCACCGTCCAGCGCGCTCAGCATCGTCCGACCGCGGGCCGAGGAGAGCTGGTCGCCGCCGTACTGGCTTGCCGTCTCCCAGAGCTTCTTGCGCTTGGCCGCGTCGAACGCGGTCAGCACCGTGGTTTTGTAGTTCGGCTTCCGGGCGGTGACCACGCAGATCCGGTTCGGCCCGCAGCCCGCCATGGTCAGGAACCGGTCCGGCACGGTGCCGACGATCGCGGACGCGCCGCTGCCGGTCAGGTCGGTGGCCCGGATGTGGTGCGGGCCGCCGTTGTCGTCGGCCTCGTCGTGGCTGAACAGCCGGCCCTCGTACGCCACCATGGTGTTCCCGGAACCGACCGGCACCGCGGCGTTCGCGAGCAGCTCGCCGGTGCCGGCCTGGCGCACCTGCACCTGGCCGGCCACCGTGACCACGACGACCCGGCCGTCGGTGAGATCGGGGCGCGGCCCGGCCCGGTCGATCCGCTCCTCGTCGGCGGCCACCCGCATGCCGATCGTCCGGGCCGGCCGGTCGTCCTGCAGCAGCACCCGCCAGCGTTGTTCTCCGGTGCGCCAGTCGAGGCCCTCGACCAGGCCCTCGGAGCGGGACGACCGCACCAGCATCTGATCGGTGAAGACCACCGAGTCGCCGGCCGGCACGTAGTCCTGCCAGAGCGGCACGCCGCTGGCCGGGTCGAACGCGTACAACGCCCGTTCCGGCATGGCGCCGCTGTGGGTCAGCGTGACGACCAGGACGGCCGACGGCACGACCAGGATCTGCTCGATGGCCCGGTCCTTGTCGTCGATCTGGCGGGCCGGCCAGGCCTCGGTGCCGGTCGCCAGGTCGGCCCCGAGCACCCACTGGGTGTTGTCGTCCTGGCTCATCCACGTCGTGTACGCCCGTTCGCCGTCCTGGGCGGTCAGTGCGGTCGCGAGGCGGGCGGTGCCGAGCTTGACCGTGCCGACCACCGGAATGCCCGCCGGAGTGGACACGGTGGGCGTCGCCGCCGGGCGGGACGCGCGCGGATGCGGGTCGCGCAGGGCGATGCCGATGCCGGCCACTACCAGCACCACCGCGGCCGCCGCGGCCACCGCCGCCTGGGTCCAGGTGCGCTGCCGGCCGCGCCGCTTGGCGTCGGACGCACCGGCCAGCGGGAGCGCGTCGGCGTTGCGGCCCAGCGCGTCGAAGAGGTCGTCGAGATCAGTGGGCACGGTCCGCCCCTTCCTTGACGTCACCAACCAGGCCGAGCGCGGCCGCGAGACCCGCCCGGCCGCGGGACAACCAGGACTTCACCGTTCCGGTGGACGCGCCGGTCTCCGCGGCGATCTCGGCCACCGACCGGTCCAGCAGGTAGTGCAGGGCGAGCGCCCGCCGATGCGCGGCCGGCAGCGTGCGCATGGCGGTGACCAGCAGGACCACGTCCTCGGACGGGGGATCCACCGGCACCGGCCGGTCCAGGACCCGCGACCGGCGTACGCCCAGCCGGCGCCACCGGTCGGTGGCCAGCCGGTTCACCACCAGCCGCAGCCAGGCCTCCGGCTCCTCGTAGTCGGTCAGCCGCCGCCAGCGCTGCCAGGCCCGGGCGTACGCCTCCTGCACGAGGTCCTGCGCCTCACCCGGATCCCCGGTCAGCCCGTACGCATATCGCAGCAGGCGCCGGGAGGTGTCCCGGTAGAACGCGTCGAAGTCCATCCGTCACCGCCCTTTCCCGAATTGACACGGGACGCCCACCCGACGGGTTGCACGCACGGCGCGACTAGGATGCACCCTCATGGCTCGTGTGCTCACACCCCGTGCGGAAGACTTCCCCCGCTGGTACCAGGACCTGATCGCCAAGGCGCAGCTGGCCGACAACGGGCCGGTGCGCGGCACCATGGTCATCCGGCCGGTCGGTTATGCCATCTGGGAGCGCATGCAGGCCGACATGGACGCGCGCATCAAGGAAGCCGGCGTGCAGAACGCCTACTTCCCGCTCTTCATCCCGGAGAGCTACCTGCGCCGCGAGGCCGACCACGTCGAGGGCTTCTCGCCCGAGCTGGCCGTGGTCACCCACGCCGGCGGCAAAGAGCTGGCCGAGCCGCTTGTCGTGCGCCCCACCAGCGAGACGGTGATCGGCGAGTTCATGGCCAAGTGGGTCGACTCCTACCGCGACCTGCCGCTGCTGCTCAACCAGTGGGCCAACGTGGTTCGCTGGGAGCTGCGCCCGCGCACGTTCCTGCGCACCACCGAGTTCCTCTGGCAGGAGGGGCACACCGCGCACGCCACCGAGGCCGACGCCCGGGAGCACGCCCGCGACATCCACAAGAACGTCTACGAGGCGTTCCTCACCGAGGTGCTGGCCATCCCGGTGGTGCCCGGCCGCAAGACCAAGGGCGAGCGGTTCGCCGGTGCCACCAACACGATGACCGTCGAGGCCATGATGGGTGACACCAAGGCGCTGCAGATGGGCACGTCGCACGAGCTCGGGCAGAACTTCGCCAAGGCGTTCGACATCACCTACTCGTCCGCCGAGCGCACGGTCGAGCACGCCTGGACCACCTCGTGGGGCACCTCGACCCGGATGGTCGGCGGGCTGATCATGGTGCATGGCGACGACAACGGCCTGCGGCTGCCGCCGCGGCTCGCGCCGATCCAGGTGCAGGTCATGGTGGTCAAGGCCGGCGAGGGCGTGGCGGAGGCCGCAGCAAAGCTGCGAGACGATCTCAAAGCCGCAGGTGTACGGGTAAAGCTCGACGACCGTGCGGACATCCCGTTCGGTCGCCGTGCGGTGGACGCCGAACTGCAGGGCATCCCGATCCGGGTCGAGATCGGCCCCCGTGACCTGGCGGCCGGCAACGTGACGGTGGCCCGCCGCATCGACGGCTCCAAGTACCCGATCGCGCTGGGCGAGGTCGTGGGTGCGGTCACCAGCGGGCTCAAGGTCGACCAGCAGGTGCTCTACGACAACGCGCTGGCCTTCCGTGAGGAGAACACGGTCGACGTCAAGACGCTGGGCGAGGCGATCGAGGCCGCGCAGACCGGCTGGGCCCGGGTGCCCTGGTCGGCGGTCGGCGAGCAGGGTGAGAAGGAGGCCAACGGCAAGGCTGTGACCGTCCGTTGCCTCACTCGCGACGACGGCACGATGCCCGACTCCGACGACGAGCCGAACCTGATCGCGATCCTGGCCCGTTCTTACTGACGTGACCTTCGTTGCTGGCCGGCTGATTCTGCATCGGGACACCCATCTGGGCCGGATCGCCTTCGTGCATCCGGCCCGGGTGGTCGCCGACGACGAGCGCGGGCTGCTCGTCTGGCTGGCCCGGGGTTCCACCATCGCGGTCGAGCGCTCGGCCGACGGCCGCGGCCCGCGCGACATGTCGTTCGCCGAGTGGTCCGAGCAGCGCTACGAGCTGCGGCTCACCTCCTGGCAGGGCCCCGGGGTGCTGCGGTTCTTCCCGGTCGGTGCCGACCACTCGGTCTGGCTCTTCCGCACCGACGAGGACACCTTCAAGGGCTACTACGTCAACCTCGAGGAGTCCGCGGTCCGCTGGGACGACGGCGAGGTGGCCGGCTTCGACGTAATCGACCAGGACCTGGACATCGTCGCCACCCCCGACCTGGCCTGGCAGTGGAAGGACGAGGACGAGTTCGCCGAACGCCTGGCCCTCCCGAACCACTACTGGGTGCCCGACGAGGCAGCGGTCTGGGCCGAGGGCCGGCGCGTGATCAAGATGATCGAGGCGGCCGAGTTCCCCTTCGACGGCACCTGGACCGACTTCCAGCCGGACCCGACCTGGGAGACCCCCACCGAGCTGCCAGTGGGCTGGGACCGTCCGGTCGTGGGTTTTGACCACTCACGCAGAATGAAGGGCCAGGGCCAGCCTTAGCTGGGCCCCGGCCCGGCCTCGACGGGAGTTGCGGTCTGCACCATGCAACCAGGCACGACATCTTGAATTTGATCTTGATTTGGCCTGGAAAACGCGGCCCGATTGGGAGCCGTCACCAACCGTCTGGCAGAATGGAATGGCTTGGCACGCGTGAGGCGCCCTCTAACTCTGAGCGCGTTGCCATCCCCGAGGTTCGGTCCCGCATCCCCACGTGGGTCCTACCCTCAAAACCTCACGCAGTCATCAGGAGCGAAATTACCGTGGCCGTTAAGATCCGGCTCCTGCGGATGGGCAAGATCCGCAACCCGCAGTACCGCATCGTCATCGCCGACTCGCGCACCAAGCGTGACGGCCGTGCCATCGAGTACGTCGGCATTTACCAGCCGAAGGAAAACCCGAGCATCATCCAGGTGAAGTCGGAGCGTGTGCAGTACTGGCTCTCCGTCGGCGCGCAGCCGAGCGAGGCCGTGCAGCGCATCCTGGAGAAGACGGGCGACTGGCAGCAGTTCAAGGGTCTTCCCGCGCCGCCGCCGCTGCTCGTGGCGGAGCCGAAGAAGAGCCGCACCGAGGTTTACGAGGCTGAGTCGAAGGCCGCCGCCGGTGTTGCGGACACCAAGCCCGCGACCCCGAAGAAGTCGGCCAAGACCGAGCCGAAGGCTGAGAAGGCCGCCGAGCCGAAGGCTCCGGAGGCTGTCGAGCCGAAGGCTCCGGAGGCTGCTGAGCCGAACCGCGAGGCTGTCGCCGAGACCGCAGAGGACCCCGCCGGTGCCGGCGCCGACGCGAACTGACGGGGCGCTCCGGCCGGCGCTGGAGCACCTCGTCAAGGGCATCGTCGACAACCCGGACGACGTCCGGGTCCGACTGGTCGACTCGCGCCGCGGCAAGCGGCTCGAGGTGCGCGTGCACCCCGAGGACCTGGGAACGGTCATCGGGCGCGGCGGGCGCACGGCCAAGGCCCTGCGGCAGGTCATCGGGTCGATCGGTGGGCGCGGCATCCGCGTCGACATCGTCGACGCCTACTGACCGATGCTGCTTGTCGTCGGTCAGATCGGTAAGCCGCACGGGGTCCGGGGCGAGGTCTCGGTCGCGGTGCGCACGGACGAGCCCGAGGAGCGTTTCGTCGCCGGTTCGGTGTTCGCCACGGAGGTCCCTCGGGTCCGCCGGGTGAGCGCCGGGCCGGCGACGGCCCCCGGGATCGCATATCAGGTGCCGCCGTCGCTCGTGATCGAGTCGGTGCGCTGGCATCAGGGGCGTGGGATCGTCCAGTTCGAGGGCGTCCACGACCGGAACGTGGCGGAGGCGCTGCGGGGTGTGCTGTTGCAGGTCGACAGCTCTTTGATCAAACCGCCGTCGGACCCCGACGAGTTCAACGACCACCAGTTGGTCGGGCTCCGGGTGGTCTCGGTCGCTGGGGATGATCTTGGCGTGGTGGCCCGGATCGATCATGCGCCCGCTTCCGACCTTATTGTTTTGGACAAATCGGGCGGTGGGACGGCGTTGATCCCGTTCGTCAACCAGATGGTGCCGACCGTGGACGTGGCCGGCGGCAGGATCGTGGTTGATCTGCCCGAGGGGTTGCTGGACCTCTGAGCATGCGCGTCGACGTTATTACCATTTTTCCGGATTACTTCGGGCCGCTGTCGTTGTCGCTGATCGGCAAGGCCCGGGGTACCGGCCTGCTCGACCTCGAAGTGCACGACCTGCGCACCTGGACCTCCGACGTGCATCGGACCGTCGACGACACGCCCTACGGGGGCGGGCCGGGCATGGTGATGCGGCCGGAGCCGTGGGGCCAGGCGCTCGCCGCGGTGGGCCCGGGCACCCTGGTCGTGCCCTCGCCGGTCGGCAAGCCGTTCACCCAGGCCGACGCGGCCGCGCTGGCCTCGCTGGATCATCTGATCTTCGCCTGCGGCCGGTACGAGGGGATCGATCAGCGGGTCATCGACGACGCGGCCACCCGGATGCCGGTGCTCGAGGTCTCGCTCGGTGACTACGTGCTCTTCGGCGGCGAGGTCGCCGTCATCGTCATCATGGAGGCGGTGACCCGGCTGCTCCCGGGCGTGCTCGGCAACGCCGACTCGCTGACCGAGGAGTCGCACGCGGCCGGCCTGCTGGAGGCCCCCGTCTACACGAAGCCCGCCTCCTGGCGCGAGCTGGACGTCCCGGACGTTCTCCGCTCCGGTGACCACGGGCGGATCGCCCGCTGGCGACGGGATCAGGCACTGCTGCGGACCGCTTCCCGGCGCCCCGACATGATGGCCGGCTATCCGCCGTCATCACTCGACAAAGCCGACCGGAAGACCCTCGACGAGGGTGGATTTCGGATCACGCCTCCCCCTGTGGCAGAGTAGGGAGGTTGCCGTTTTACTTCGCGCCGCGGAGTGAGACGAGGATCTTCTGAAGTTGCGGGAGATCAGCAGTACCCACCTCGCGCCCCGAACACCCGGTGCGCTTTAGTACGACGAGGATGCAGCGATGAACACGCTGGACGCTCTCGACGCCCAGTCGCAGCGCACCGACCTTCCTGACTTCCGGGCCGGCGACACCGTCAAGGTGCACGCCCGGGTCGTCGAGGGTAACCGTTCCCGCGTCCAGGTCTTCCAGGGCGTGGTTATCGCCCGTCAGGGCGCTGGCCTCCGGGAGACCTTCAAGGTCCGGAAGATCAGCTTCGGCGTCGGTGTCGAGCGGACCTACCCGATCAACAGCCCGGCGATCGACCGGATCGAGATCGTGACCCGCGGTGACGTGCGACGCGCCAAGCTCTACTACCTTCGCGAGCTCCGTGGCAAGAAGGCCAAGATCAAGGAGCTTCGCGAGAAGCAGACCGTCTGATCCTCATCGATCTGGCTCTGGGCGAACTACGCTTGCCCCAGTGTCGGATGGGATCAAAGTGAACCCTTCCAGCACTACCGCCCGTAAGACCTCGCGAGGGGTTATCGGGCGGTAGTGCTGTATCCGGGGCGGTTCGGCCGGTCGGCGGCGGGAGATGCGAAGCGTGGAACCGATGCAGGGCTATCGGCCGTCAGCACGACGGCGGTCGATTTTGCGGCGCAAAGAGATGCCTCTCTGGCAGGAGCTTCCGCTTCTGCTGGTGGTGGCGTTCTGCTTGGCCGTACTCATTCGCACGTTCCTGGTGCAGGCCTTCTACATCCCCAGTGGGTCGATGGAGAAGACGCTGCTGGTCAAGGACCGGGTGCTGGTCAACAAGGTCATCTACGACATGCGCGACCCGATTCGCGGCGAGATCGTGGTCTTCCGCGGCACCGACAACTGGGCGCCCGAGGTGACCGAGCCGGTCAGCAACAGCTTCGCGGCCAAGCTCGGTCGCACGATCGGTGACCTCGTCGGGGTCAGCCGCCCGGGTGAACGTGACTTCATCAAACGGGTGATCGGCCTGCCGGGTGACAAGATCGCCTGCTGCGACGCGCAGGGCCGGATCACCGTCAACGGGGTGGGCATCGACGAGTCGTACATCGCCGAGGGCTACAACTCCGACATCAACCAGCCACCCAACCCGACACAGTGCACCAGCCGCCGGTTCGCGGAGGTCACCATCCCCGCGGGTGAGATGTTCGTCATGGGCGACCACCGGGCGGTCTCGCAGGACGCTCGCTGCCAGGGGCCGGTGCCGATCAAGAACGTGATCGGGCGGGCATTCGTCATCGTCTGGCCGAGCAGCCGGTTCACCAGCCTGTCCGTTCCGGACATCTGGAAGACGTACGCGGCCGAGCATCCGACCGCCGCCGCCGAGCTGGGTCCGGTTCCGGTGCGCCGGGACAACCCCGCCACCGACGCACTACTTCTCCCCTTTCTGTTAACTGCGGGAGTATCCGCGCGTTCCGGACTGCCGTTCGCGACACGGCGTCGTAGGCTCCGTTCGTGATTGACGAGCAGACCGAAAAGCGCCGTGGTTCCTTCTGGCGCGAGCTTCCCATCCTGCTGGGTGTGGCGATCCTCGTCGCCGTTCTGGTGCGCGCATTCGTCCTGCAGACCTTCTACATCCCGAGTCCGTCGATGGAGCACACGCTCAACGTCCTGGACCGGGTGCTCGTCAACAAGCTCGTCTACGACTTCCGCGACCCGCGGCGCGGCGAGATCATCGTCTTCAAGGCGCCCTCCGACTGGCAGTCCGGCGCCGAGGGCGAAGACTTCATCAAGCGCATCATCGGTGAGCCCGGCGATCACATCATCTGCTGCGACTCGCAGGAGCGTCTGACGATCAACGGCAAGTCCCTCGACGAGCCGTACATCTACAAGGACGCCGACGGCAACCAGGACCCGGCTGCCGACCGCAAGTTCGACATCACCGTGCCGGCCAACCGCCTCTGGGTGATGGGCGACCACCGGTCCGCCTCCGGCGACTCCCTCGAGCACTACGAGGAGACCGGCGACGTGGAGGAGGCGACCATCCCCGAGGACTCGGTGGTCGGCCGCGCCTTCACGGTGTTCTGGCCGGTCAAGCGGGCCACCTGGCTGTCCGTCCCGAAGGGCTTCGATGACATTCCGGACGCCAAGTAACACCCGATCGAAAGATCCATCACGGGCGCAATAGGCTTGGTCGCGTGACTGTGCTCGACCGCCGCGCCGCCCGCGTGCTTCTCGTGGATGCCGCGGGCCGCACGCTGCTGCTGCACGGCGGCGACCCGGCCCGTCCCGGCGAGCGCTGGTGGTTCACCCCCGGCGGCGGTCTCGACGCCGGGGAGACGCCCGCCGAGGGGGCCGCCCGCGAGCTGGCCGAGGAAACCGGCCTGCGGGTCGGCCCGGCCGAGCTGGGCGACCCGGTGTGGCACGAGGTCACCGAGTTCAGCTACCGCGAGCAGCAGTACCGGCAGGACCAGGATTTCTTCCTGCTCCGGGTGGGCGAGTGGCAGGTCGACACGGCCGGCATGGACTCCGACGAGCAGGAGACCATCACCGAGCACCGGTGGTGGTCGGCCCTCGAGATCGAGGCCAGCGCCGAGCAGATTTTCCCGGTTTCGCTGGCTGCACTGCTCCGGAGCCTCTGATGCTGGCGCCCCCACGCACCGTCGTCCGCCGCGAAGGCGGCCTCTACGCCCTTGAGCGGGCGCTGCAGCGCCGTGGCTTCCGGTTCGTGGCCGGGGCCGACGAAGCCGGTCGCGGCGCCTGTGCGGGGCCTCTGGTGGCCGGGGCGGCCATCCTGCCCGAGGGCAAGCGCGGCGAGGTCCCCGGGCTGGCCGACTCCAAGCTGCTGACCCCGGCCGCGCGCGAACGCGTCTACCAGGAGGTCGTGTCCCGGGCGCTGGCCTGGTCCGTCATGATCATCCCGGCCACCGAGGTCGACGCCCGCGGGCTGCACGTGTGCAACCTCGCCGCGATGCGCCGGGCGCTGGCGTCGCTGACCACCTCCCCGGAATACGTTCTGACCGACGGTTTCCCGGTCGACGGCCTGGGCGTGCCCGGCCTGGCCGTGTGGAAGGGCGATCGGGTCGCCGCCTGCGTGGCCGCGGCCAGCGTGCTTGCCAAGGTCACCCGAGACCGGATCATGGTAGAGATGGACGACCGGTTCCCCGACTACGGCTTCGCCGTGCATAAGGGATACATCACCGAGGAGCACAGCTCCGCGCTGCTGCGCCACGGCCCGTGCGCGGAACACCGCTTCTCGTACGTGAACGTGGCCGCCGCCTCCGGCCGGGTGAACCGGCCGCCGCGGGCCCGGCGGCCCGTGTCGGCCTTTGACGGGCAGCAGACGCTGCTGTTTGATGCATCAACGGCTGCCCAGCCGGTGCTTCCGGACGCTGCTGAGGGTACCGTCGGCGTGGCGTCGGGCGACCAGCCTCAGCCGTCGCCGATGGTGGGGGAAGATGAGGCCATGGAGGGCGAGAATCGATGAGCGCAGAGGATCTCGAGAAGTACGAGACCGAGATGGAGCTGCAGCTCTACCGGGAGTACCGCGACATCGTCCGCCAGTTCTCCTACGTGGTGGAGACGGAGCGCCGGTTCTACCTGGCCAACCAGGTTGACCTGCACGTGCGCAACTCCGACGGCGAGGTGTATTTCGAGGTTGAGATGCACGACGCCTGGGTGTGGGACATGTATCGGCCGGCTCGGTTCGTCAAGAACGTGCGAGTGATGACGTTCAAGGACGTGAACGTGGAGGAGCTGGAGAAGCCCGACATCTCCCTGCCCGACGAGCCCGGCTTCGGCAGTTAGTTGTGGTCGGCTGGCAGGGGTTATCCACAGTTGGCCGTTGTCCACAGGGCCGGGGGCGGGCGGCCTGAGGTTCGGCCAGGGTGGTGGCCATGCCACTCATCCTGCTCGTCAGCATCCTTCTGGCGCCACTGTTCGGCTGGCCGATCGATTCGGCACCGGTCGTGCGGCGGTTCGATCCGCCGCCGCAGCGCTGGCTGCCCGGCCACCGCGGGGTCGACCTCGCGGCGCCACCGGGCGCCGCGGTGCGGGCGGCCGGTGCCGGGACGGTGGTCTTCGTCGGCATCATCGCCGGAAACGGCGTGGTGAGCGTGTCCCACGCCGGCGGGCTGCGCACCACCTACCAGCCGGTGCTGGCCCAGGTCACCCGGGGCGAGCAGGTGGCGGCCGGCGGCGAACTGGGCCTGCTCGAGGCCGGGCATCCCGGCTGCCCCTCGGCGGCCTGCCTGCACTGGGGTCTCCGGCGCGGCGACGCCTACCTGGACCCGCTGGCGCTGCTCGGCCTCGGCCGGGTGCGCCTGTTACCCCTCAGCGCTGGTAACTAGCCAGCAGCGGGGGGAGGCGTTCGGCCAGCCGGTCGTACTCCTCGGGGCGGTTGTAGACCTGAGCGCTCAGCCGCAGCAGGCCGCGGCCGCCCCAGGCGTTCACGGCGGTCTCGGTGGCCAGCTTGTCGGAGATGAGCAGGCGCAGCGCGATCGCCTCCGGCGCCGTCGACGCCAGACCGGCCGGCAGCGGGATCACCCGCATGGCGACCGACGGGTCGGCCGGCCGCGTCAACTCGGCCGGGGCCACCCCGAGGGCGGCACCGACCACCCGCTGGCCGTACTCGACAAGCGCCGCGTTGTGCGCCCGCACCGCCTCCCAGCCGAGCGTGCGCAACGTGAACAGCCCGGCCGGCGCGGCCAGCCAGGGGGTGTAGTCGACGGTGCCGTGGTATTCCGCCGAAAGGGGGAAACCCTCCTCCTGCTCCCACGAGACGATCAACGGCTCGATCCGGCGGCGCCAGGCCGGCGCGACCGCGAGCAGGGCCGTGCCGCGCGGGGCGAACGCCCACTTGTGCAGGTTGCCCACCCAGAAGTCGGCGCCGATCGCGGACACGTCCACCGGCAGCATCCCCGGCACGTGCGCGGCGTCGACAAGCACCGGGATGTCGTGCTCACGGGCGGCGGCGGCGATCTCGCGGACCGGGAAGACCGCGGCCGTGGCCGACGCGATCTGATCGATGATCAGCAGTTTGGTCTTGCCCGGCCGCAGGGCCGCCCGCACCCGGCTGATCACCTCGCCGGCCGACGCCGACAGCGGCACCGCGACCGTCCGCGCGGTCGCCCCGGCCCGCCGGCACTGACGGCGTGCCGCCAGCGCGACCGCACCGTAGCCGTGATCGGTGAGCAGCACCTCGTCGGCCGACTCCAGCCGCACCGACTGCAGCACCGTGGAGACCGCCGCGGTGGTGTTCGGCATCAAGGCGCTGCCGTCCGGGTCGGCACCCAGGAACGCCGCCACATGCCGTCGGGTATGGACGACCCGGTCGAGCATGCCCTGCGTGTAGAACTTGTGCGGGTTGGCCTCGATCTCGTCACGCAGGCGCTGCTGAGCGCGTTGCACACCGATCGGCACCGCGCCGAACGACCCGTGGTTGAGATAGGACACGGCCGGGTCCAGCGAGAACAGAAGACGGGCACC
The DNA here is from genome assembly GCF_016862435.1 of Paractinoplanes tereljensis. GTDB lineage: Bacteria > Actinomycetota > Actinomycetes > Mycobacteriales > Micromonosporaceae > Actinoplanes > Actinoplanes tereljensis. The sequence continues at coordinate 168,306 of NZ_BOMY01000008.1, read as the reverse complement.
CGGCAGGGATGCGGGCGGATCTCCGGCGCTCACGCCTCGATCGTACGGGGTCACGCGCGGGGGTGGGCCTGTTTGAAGGCCGCCCGGAGCCGCTCGGTCGAGACATGGGTGTAGATCTGGGTGCTCGACAGCGAGGCGTGCCCCAGCAGGTCCTGCACCGCGCGCAGGTCGGCACCGCCGTCCAGCAGGTGGGTGGCGGCCGAATGCCGCAGGTCGTGCGGGCTGGTGTGCGGCAGGCCGGCCCGCTGCGCGGCCACCTTGACGATCCGGCGCACCACGGTCTGCTGCAGCCGCCCGCCCTTGATCCCCAGGAAGAGCGCGTCGCCGCTCTCGCCGCTCTCGAACGCCGGCCGGCCATGGCGCAGCCAGTCGTCAAGCGCTCGCTGGGCCGGCAGCCCATAGGGGACGGCTCGCTCCTTGGCGCCCTTGCCGAAGACCCGGACAACCCGCCGGGCGTCATCCACGTCGGTCCGGTCCAGGCCGCAGAGTTCGCTCACCCGTACGCCGGTGGCGTAGAGAAGTTCCAGAACGGCCCGATCGCGTACGTCCTCCGGCTCCTCTTCAGTTTTTTGCTCGATGAGAGTGGCCGCCTGGTCGGCTCGGAGCACGTTGGGCAGGTCGCGGTGTGCCCGCGGACTGGCCAGGGAGGCGCCGGGATCGCCGGCCATCAACCCGGTGCGGTGCGCCCAGCCGGTGAAGGCCCGGGCCGCCGCCGCCCGCCGGGCCTGCGAGGTGCGTGCGGCGCCCTGCCGCATCCGCGCGGCCAGCCAGCCGCGCAACAGCGCGATATCGAGATCATCCGGCGAGGTGCGGCCACTCGCGGCCGCGTGGCTCAGCAGAGAGACAACATCACCGAGGTACGCCCGTACGGTGTGTTCCGACCTGTTCTCCACCCGCGCCAGATGACGGCCGAAGTCGTCCACGGCTTCGCGGAGGCCGGCCGGCAGCTCTTCGTGCATCGCGCGCGTATCCATCGCCTCCGACCGTTATCGTCGCCGCCCGTTCCGTCAAGGGGGCTTGCCGGTCGCTTCTAAACTGCGCTCACCATGGCATCGATCCGAGTGCTCGCCGCGTTGGCGCTCTGCGCTGCGCTGTTCGGCTGCTCGTCGGCCGGCGGCGACCCCACTCCCACGCCGTCGGCGCACGCCGGCCTGGGCGCTCCCGCGGTCGCGCCCGCTGCCTCGCCGGCCGTCGTCGACGAGGCCATGTTCCAGACCCCGTCGAAGAACATCTTCTGCGCGCTGATCCCCTCGGCCGTGCGCTGCGACATCGCCCAGAACAAGTGGAACGTGCCGAGCAAGCCGGCCGACTGCGACCTGGACTGGGGCCGGGGCGCCTACCTCGAGGCCGGCCGGGTCGGCTTCACCTGCACCGGGGACACGCTGCTGGGCACGGCGACCGAAACGCTGGAGTACGGGCGGGCGCTGCGCTCCGGCGACGTCCTGTGCTCCAGCGAAAGCACCGGCCTGACCTGCAAGGACGAGAAGACGGGCCGCGGATTCACGATGTCGGTGGCCCGGTACAGCTTCTTCTGACCGCCGGCTTCTTCTGACGCCGGCGGATTTTGTCGGACCCCCGCCCTAAGGTCAGCTGATGACGCTAGGGGCGGGTGAGTTGCACCCGGTCGGCCGGGTGGACGGTTTCGGCGCCGTCGGTGGCCGTGACGACCAGCACCGGGACGCCCTCACCCAGCCGATATTTGCGCCGCTCGGCATCGGTGGGCATGCGGGCGACGGCCCGGTCCCCGCGGGCCAGCGGCACCAGCTGCGTCGGCTCCGGCACCCGCACGAATGTCCCTCGTGGCCGGTCGACGGTGACGAGGCCCTCGGTGCGCAGCTGGCCGATGGCCTGCCGCACGGTGGTGCGGCTGATGCCGTATTCCTGTGCCAGGCGCAACTCACTGGGCAACGGCTCGCCGGGCCCCAGCTCTCCCGACTCGATCTGGTTCCGGAGCAAATCGGCCAACTGGCGGAACACCGCCCGGTCCGCGGAAGGATCGATCATGCTGGTCACTTTACGTGGCCACGATGCTCCATCGTGTTGTACGTACGAGGCCATGTAGGTATGATACAACCGCCGCACTGAGAAGGCCTCGACTCGATCAGGCGGCAGGGCGGGCGGCGGTTGCCGATCGCTCGTAGGGTCGCCGTCGCGCCTGGTGCGCGGTCCGGCCGTCGCCCGTTCCACCGCAGATGGAGACCTGCGGTGACCGGCTCGAAGGGCGAAAGCTTCCCGAGCGCGGAGCCCAAATCCGTAACTCAGTCAGAACACCCGCCTGGTCAGACGAGTGTCCACTGTGACCATTTCCGACAAGGGCTGCCGAATGCCGAGCCCAAAGGTCACCGAAACCCGAAAACCGCACGATCATCCATTAAGGACAATTGGCTGATTGCTACACACCGTGATCCCGGCCGCCCACGGCCAGCGCGAAGGCACGTGGGCGAGCCCGGGAAGGCGGCTGGCCTTTTGAAGCGCGGATCAGGTCAGGGAAGCACGGCCCAGGTCAGGCGTGGCGGGCCCAGGAGAGGAAGCGCTCGTAGATATCGGGCGGGGCGGTTTCGCCTCGGGCGAGCATGTCGCCCAGCGCCTCGTACATCTGGCCGGCCAGATAGATGGTCAGGACCGAGGGATATCTGCGGAACTCCACCAGCAGGTTGGCCTTGGCGCTCGCGCACGGCCACGGCTGCCGGCAGGAGCGGCAATCCCAGTCGGGCCGACCGTGAAGGTGCTCGACCCCTTTGACCGTCGTCGTCATCGGTGTTCCCCAATCGCCCGCCGGTCTCGGGTGGGGCGGCGGCGGGTCGGCTGCAAACGGCTATCGGCCTTTGAGCGGCTGGGTGCCCGCCGGCGCGACTGGCTCGCCTCAGTCGAATGCGCCAGCGGGCACGTCCAGCCAGGCGGCCTGCCTCGGTTGGCGGTCCTCCGATCCGCCTGGGGTGTGGCCGCCTCGCTAGTTTTCGGGGTTTTTCGGGGCGACCCCGGGCCGGTGCCGGGGCAGTGGCTAGGACCGGGGCCGCCCCTGGCGCCTCGCCGACGGGCAGGGACGGCAGAGGCGCTGGGGAGTGACGTCGGGGGGACTCGGGCTACGGGGGCAGTTCGCTGGAGAAGTTCCGCATGGCGGCGAAGCCGCAGTAGACCGGGAACGGGATGGTCGCCAGGTACTCGCTGTAGGTGGGCAGGGCCCGTCTGGTGTGGATGGGGGCCGGGGGTGGCGGCGGGAACGGGCGGGGCTTGGCGGGGACGGTTCGATCTACGCAAGGCGAGGTCAGGCCGCAGGTGCAGCGACGCCACAGGGTGTGCCAGTCACGCCGGTGGAGGGGGGTCAGGGGGACCGGACGGGCGGTCCGGCGACGCCTAGTCATGGGGCCAGTATAGATGGCATGGGACTAGCTGTCTCCTATCAAGTTGATAACCGACTAATAGTCCCACGCCTACGGTCGATCATGTGGCAGTGAAACCGATCCGGCTTATGGGCGCGCACGAGATCCGCATCCGTTTGGGTGGGGTCAGCCGGCAGCGTGCGTACCAGATCACCAGTCGGGCTGACTTCCCCAAACCCCTCGCCGACCTGGCGCAGGGCAAGGTGTGGTTGGTCGACGACGTCGAGGCGTGGATGAAAGTCCATCGCCGCGACTTGGACGACTCCGAGGACTGACCTCGAATCCGTCCGAACTATGCGGGCGGCGCCCGGGAGCCGTAACGGCTCACCGGGTCGCCTCCCGTCCAGCCGAACCGTCCGGAGACGGGCGGGGCAGGGCGAAACCGTCGTCGCGTCGTTCCACGAGGCCGGCCAGTTCGAGCAGGGACAGGCGGCGCAGCACCGTGCGCAGGGCCAGCCCGGCGCGGGTGGCCAACTCCTCCGGTCGCGCTGCGCCCTTGGCCGGGACGGCCTCCAGCACCAGGGCCGATTCCTCGTCCAGGGCGTCCCGGCGATGCTCGGGGCCGCGGGCCGGCTCGGCGTAGTACTCACCCATCCGGCCGACCGTCTCCAACACGTGCGGCAGGCCGGTGACCAGCGTCGCCCCGGGGTTGGCGCGGAGCAGTTCGTGGCAGCCGACCGACATGGCCGAGGTCACCGGGCCGGGCACGATCATCGCGGGCCGGCCCAGGGCCAGCACCCGGTTCATGGTCTGGAGCGCGCCGCTGCGGGCGGCGGCCTCGACGACGACCGTGCCGGTGGTGGCGGCCGCGATCACCCGGTTGCGGATGAGGAACCGGTGCTTCAGCGGCTCGGAGCTCGGCGGCCACTCGCTGATCAGCAGGCCGGTCTCGGCGATCCGCTCGAACATGGCCGCGTTGCCGGCCGGATAGGGCCGGTCGACCCCGCAGGCCAGTACGGCCACGGTGAGCCCGCCGGCCGCGAGTGCCGCCCGATGAGCCGCGGCGTCGATGCCGAACGCGCCGCCGGACACCACCGTCCAGCCGTGCTCGGCCAGGCCGTAGGCGATGTCGCCGGTGACCTGTTTGCCGTAACCGGTGGCCGCTCGGGCCCCGACCACCGAGACCGAACGCTCCAGCGCGTCGCCCAGCGGCCAGGATCCGCGAACCCAGAGGCACAGCGGCGGCCGTACGTTCAGGTTGATGTGCCCGGGCGAGTCCAGCTCGAGCACGGCCAGCGAGTCGACCCGGCGCGGCCATTCGTCGTCGGCCGGCACCACGATGCGCGCGCCCAGCTGGGCGGCCCGCCGCAAGGTCTCCTCGGCCATCCGGCGCGGATCGAAGTCACCGGCCCGGGCCAGCACCGCCGCCTGCAGCGCACCGTCCGGGATCGCGCCGCGCATCAGCCGCTCGACGGTCTCCGGTGCGCCGTGCGACTGCACCATCGACCAGACCGTCCGGTTGCCCGGCTCGACCAGCCAGGTGAGTGCCACCCGGGCGGCCCGATCGTCGTCGCTGCCGGGCGGGACGCGGCTATTCGGCGTACTCATGGGATTCCCCCATCCGCAGCTGGATCGCCTCGGTGATCTCCGCCCGGGCCGGCCGTTGGTGCCCGTCGAGGTCGGCGATCGTCCAGGCCAGGCGCAGCACCCGGTCGAAGCCCCGCGCGGACAGCAGGCCCCGGTCCAGGGCCGCCCGCAGATCGGTGGTGTCCGTCGCGGGCAGACGCCACGGCAGGCGCCGCAGCACCGGGCCGGGCACCTCGGCGTTCACCTGCCAGCCGTGGCCGCGCCAGCGTGCCGCCGAGGCCGCGCGGGCCTGGGCGACCCGGGTGGCGACCTTGGCGGATGGCTCGGCCGGTGCGGTAGTGGTCATCAGTTGCGCGGCGTTCAGCGGGTGCAGGGTGATCCGGATGTCGATCCGGTCGAGCAGCGGGCCGGACAGCTTGGCCCGGTATCGCCGCCGGACGACGGGCGGGCAGGTGCAGGCGTGATCGCCGGCCGGGGAGGCGCACGGGCACGGGTTGGCCGCCACCACCAGCTGCACCCGGGCCGGGAACTCGGTGGTGCCGCGGGCCCGCCCGATCACCACCCGCCCGTCCTCCAGCGGCTGGCGGAGTGCCTGCAGGGTCGATCCGCGCATCTCGGCGACCTCGTCCAGGAACAGCACGCCCCGGTGAGCGAGCGACAGCGCCCCGGGCCGGGCCAGCCCGCTTCCGCCGCCGATCAGCGACGCCATGCTCGCGGAGTGGTGCGGCGCCTGGAACGGTGGGCGCCGGATCAGCCGCCCGTCCGGTGGCAGCACGCCGGCGATCGACTGGATGGCGGTGACCTCCAGCGCGGTCGGGTCGTCCAGCTCGGGCAGGATCGACGGCAGACGCTCGGCCAGCATGGTCTTGCCGGCGCCGGGCGCGCCGAACAGCGCCAGGTGGTGGCCGCCGGCCGCGCCGACCTCGAGGCCGTACCGGCCCAGTTCCTGACCGGCCACGTCGGCCAGGTCGAGGCCGGCTGGGGCCGGCGTCGGCGTCGGCGGTGGCGGGTCGAGCAGCGGGCCGCCCTCGCGGACGTAATCGACCAGCCGGCGCAGCGAGTCGACCGCGCGAACGGTCACGCCGGGCACCGCGGTGGCTTCCCAGGCGTTGGCCACGGGCACGATGACCCTGGTCACGCCGGCCCGGACGGCGGCCACGACCATCGGCAGCACGCCGCGGACCGGCCGGACCGCGCCGTCGAGGCCGAGTTCGCCGAGGACGACCACGCCGTCCAGGGACACCGACGGCAGTTCGCCGGCACCGGCGAGGAGAGCCGCGGCGATCGCTAAATCGAACGAGGTGCCCTGCTTGGGCAGCGCGGCGGGCAGGAGGTTGACCGTGATCCGGCGGTTGGGCCAGTCCTCGCCCGAGTTCACCACGGCGGCGCGGACCCGGTCGCGGGCCTCGTTGAGCGCGGCGTCGGGCAGGCCGGTCAGGGTGACGGTGGGCAGGCCGGGGGCGAGGTCGGCCTCCACCTCGACCAGGTGGCCGGTGACGCCGACCAGGCCGACGCAGAGGACGCGGGCGTAACTCATCAGAACGCCGAGCGGATGTGCGTGACCCGGGTGGCGCCGCGGGGCTGGGGCCGGACCTCGACCACGTCGAAGCGGACGTTCCGCGGGTGGATGCCGGTCTCGGCCAGCCAGCGGCCGGCCAGCTCGCGCAGTTTGCGCACCTTGCGGTAGCCGACGGCCTCGGCCGGGGTGCCGAAGCCGGCGCCGCGCCTCGTCTTCACCTCGCAGAAGACGATGTCGTCGCCGTCCCGCAGGACGAGGTCGACCTCGCCCGCCGGGCAGCGCCAGTTCCGGTAGAGGATCACGAGTCCCTGGTCCTGCAGGTGCTGCGCGGCTACTCGTTCGCCGTAGGCGCCGACCGCCCGTCGTTCCGTCGTCATGGCCGTGAACGGTGGCGGGTTCGCGGTCTTCAGGCGCCGAAAGTCGGGACGGCTGTGGACGGAGCGCAACTGTGGAAAACCGCTGGGTAGCCATGTCGATCTGTTATGACGTCACCGGTGGCGCGGGTGACCGTCGTCACCTACCGTGCGAGATCGTGGAAGGACACCGCTACGCCGAGGACGAGCCGAGCTGGCATCCGGGGCAGGGCCGGTACGACTCGGGCATCCACGAACGCCCGTCCGGCGCGTTCCGGCTGCCCGAACAGCACCAGCCGGTCACCCCACCGCCCAATCCGTACCCGGTGGCCGATGCGCTCGCCACCACGGGCAGCCATTCCCGCCCGGTGCGTGGCCCGGAATATCCAGCCGTGCGCCCCAAGGAGGAGGTCTATCAGGCCCGCCGCCCGCTCTCGGCGTTCCTGGTGGCTTTCGTGATGGTCGTCCTGTTGATCCCGGTCGTCCGGTTGTTGATCGACCAGACGTTCACCGGTGACCCGACCCCGCGCGGGATCGTCCCGGCCGTCCTGCTCACGCTCGGCTTCGCGCTCACCGGGATCGGCCTGTTCACGCTCACCAAGGGCGGGACGGTCGCTCGCGAGGCCTGGCTGCGCCTTCCGGTCGCGTACCTCCCGGTGGGTTTGATCTTGCTTTTGGCGGCCGGAATGGCCGTGGCCTGAGGCACTCGGAGTAACGAAACGGCTTGGCGTATGCTTGTGCCCGGCGACCGCCCTACGGCGGTCGACCTCGCGTGCCCTCTGCCGGTTCCGTCAACACGGAACGGCGGCGATGGCCCTCCCTGGTCTCGATCTTCTCGAGTCCGACTGTGGCCAACGACCGGGCACCAGGACGCACACCGCCGGTGAGCGTGACAACCAGGGAATATAGGGAGCAATCACCCATGGCCGTCGTGACCATGCGTCAGCTGCTGGAGAGCGGTGTCCACTTCGGGCACCAGACCCGGCGCTGGAACCCGAAGATGAAGCGCTTCATCTTCACCGAGCGTAACGGCATCTACATCATCGACCTGCGCCAGACCCTCGAGTACATCGAGAAGGCCTACGCGTACGTCCGTGACACCGTCGCCGAGGGTGGCCACATCCTCTTCGTCGGCACCAAGAAGCAGGCTCAGGAGGCCATCGCCGAGCAGGCGACCCGGGTCGGCCAGCCGTACGTGAACCACCGTTGGCTGGGCGGCATGCTCACCAACTTCCAGACGGTTTACAAGCGTCTGCAGCGCATGAAGGAGCTCGAGGCTCTGGGTGACCTGACCGGCACGGCCGCCGGTTACACCAAGAAGGAGACCCTCCAGCTCTTCCGCGAGAAGACCAAGCTCACCAAGACCCTCGGTGGTCTGCGGGACATGACCAAGACGCCGTCGGCGATCTGGGTCGTGGACACCAAGAAGGAGCACATCGCCGTTGACGAGGCCCGCAAGCTGGGCATCCCGGTCATCGCGGTGCTCGACACCAACTGCGACCCGGACGAGGTCGACTTCCCGATCCCGGGCAACGACGACGCGATCCGCTCGGCCGAGCTGCTGACCCGGGTCATCGCCGCCGCCGTCGCGGACGGCCTGATCGCCCGTTCCGGCCGCAACCGGGGCAACGTCGACGACAAGCCCGAGCCGGGCACCGTCGCCGCCGGCGAGCCGCTGCCCGAGTGGGAGCGCGACCTCTACGAGGGCGCCGAGAAGAAGGCCACCGACGCCGAGCCGGTCGCCGCTGAGGCCGTTGCCGCTGAGGCCGTCGCTGCCGAGGTCGCCCCGGTCACGGTCGAGACCGCCGAGGCCACCCCGGTCGTCGACGAGGTCGTGTCGGGTGCCGCCGAGCTCCCCACCCCCGTCGCCGCCGAGTAAAGACGCCGCCAGACACGACATCGAGAGAGAGTCATGGCTAACTACACCGCCGCGGATGTCAAGAAGCTCCGCGACCTGACCGGTGCCGGCATGATGGACTGCAAGAAGGCGCTCGAGGAGTCCGAGAGCGACTTCGACAAGGCCGTCGAGTTCCTGCGCATCAAGGGTGCGAAGGACGTCGGCAAGCGGGCCAGCCGCACCGCCGCCAACGGGATCGTGAGCCACTACGGCAAGGCGCTGCTCGAGCTCAACTGCGAGACCGACTTCGTCGCCAAGACCCCCGACTTCGTCGCCCTGGGCCAGCAGCTCGTCGAGCTCGGCGTCAAGGAGAACCTGGCCGACGCCGCCGCGCTGTCGGTGGCCACGCTGCCCGACGGCAAGTCGGTGGCGGACACCATCCAGGAATACTCCGCCAAGATCGGCGAGAAGATCGTCCTGAACCGCTTCGTCAACCTCGACGGCAACGTCGCGGTCTACCTGCACCGCAAGGCGCAGGACCTGCCGCCGCAGGTGGGCGTCCTGGTTCAGTACGAGGGCAAGAGCGACGAGGCCGCTGACGCCGACGCCCGTGGCGTCGGCATGCAGATCGCCGCCATGCGCCCGCGCTTCCTCACCCGTGAGGAGGTGCCGGCCGAGGTTGTCGACTCGGAGCGTCGCATCGCCGAGGAGACCGCCAAGGAGGAGGGCAAGCCGGAGAAGGCTCTGCCCAAGATCATCGAGGGCCGGGTGAACTCCTTCTTCAAGGACTTCGTCCTCCTCGAGCAGTCCTCCGTGGTCGACAACAAGAAGACCGTGAAGCAGGTCGCGGCCGACGCCGGGCTCACCATCACCCGGTTCGTCCGGTTCGAGGTTGGCCAGGAGTAAGAGCGAGCACAAGTGATACGGGAGGTCGGGAACGCGATTCTGCGCCCGGCCTCCCCGTCACATAAGGTCTCTGCTGGGCTATGAAGGGAAGGCGGGTCTCATGACGATGGTGACCGAGCAAGCAGTTCCGGTTGACGATCCGACTCCGCCGTCCTTGCGGCCCCGTCGAGTCGTCCTGAAGCTCTCCGGCGAGGTGTTCGGCGGCGGCGCGGTCGGCGTCGACCCCGACGTCGTGCAGGGCATTGCCCGGCAGATCGCCACCGTCATCCGCCGCGGCATCCAGGTCGCCATCGTGGTCGGCGGCGGCAACTTCTTCCGCGGCGCCGAGCTGCAGAAGCGCGGCATGGACCGCAACCGCGCCGACTACATGGGCATGCTCGGCACCGTGATGAACGCGCTCGCCCTGCAGGACTTCCTGGAGAAGGAAGGCATCGAGACGCGGGTGCAGACCGCGATCACGATGGCCCAGGTCGCCGAGCCGTACATTCCGCTGCGCGCCATCCGGCACCTCGAGAAGGGCCGCGCCGTGATCTTCGGCGCCGGCGCCGGCATGCCGTACTTCTCGACCGACACCGTCACCGCCCAGCGCGCGCTCGAGATCCACGCCGACGTGGTGCTGATGAGCAAGAACGGCGTCGATGGCGTCTACACCGCCGACCCGCGTGTCGACCCCGACGCGCAGAAGCTCGACACCGCCACCTACCAGGAGATCCTCCAGCGCGGACTGCGCGTCGCCGACCAGGCCGCGTTCAGCCTCTGCGAGGAGAACAACCTGCCCATGCTGGTCTTCGGTGCCGAGGGTGACGACACGATCGTCCGTGCCGTCAGCGGCGAAAAGATCGGCACTCTGATCACCGCCTGAGCCCACACACACCACCGAACAAGCAAGGAGGCGAGAAGAGCAGGTGATCGACGAAACCCTCTTCGAGGCCGAAGAGAAGATGGAAAGTGCGGTTGAGCACGCCAAGGAGGAGTTCGCCGCGATCCGTACGGGTCGGGCCACTCCGGCGATGTTCTCCAAGATCCTGGTGGACTACTACGGCGCGCCCACGCCGGTGACGCAGATGGCCTCGGTCGGCGTCCCGGAGCCGCGCATGGTCATCGTCAAGCCGTACGACAACACCCAGCTCGGCCCGATCGAGCGGGCGATCCGCGACTCCGACCTCGGCGTGAACCCGAACAACGAGGGCACCCAGCTGCGGATCCACCTGCCGCAGATGACCGAGGAGCGGCGCCGCGAGATGATCAAGGTCGCCCGCGGCAAGGCGGAGGAGGGCCGGGTGGCCATCCGCAACATCCGCCGCAAGGCCAAGGAGCAGCTGGACAAGCTGGTCAAGGACGGCGAGACCGGTGAGGACGACGGCCGCCGTGCTGAGAAGGAGCTCGACGACACGACGCACAAGTACGTGTCGGTCGTCGACGAGCTCGTCAAGCACAAGGAAACCGAGCTTCTCGAGGTCTGATGTCTTACCTCGATCCGCGTGCCGGGCAGACTTCCGGCGACGAGATGGACGCGCCGGTGCCGGCCTGGCACGCGGACGATGAGGCACGACCTCAGCATCTGGGAGATGTGACGGAGCAGGACAGGAAGGGCCCCGGCAAGCGACGTGCCGGCAAGTCGGCCAAGGGCCGGGCCGGGCGCAACCTGCCGGCCGCCATCGTGGTCGGCCTGAGCCTCGTGCTTCTGGTGCTGGCGTCGCTGGTGGTCTGGCCGCCGGCGTTCATCGGCCTGATCGTGGTCGCGTCCTGCGCGGGTGCCTGGGAGATGGCCAACGCGCTGCGCAAGACCGGCGCCAAGGCGCCGCTGATCCCGTTGATGGCCGGCGCCGCGGTGATGACCGCGCTGGCCTACTACGACGGTGCCGACTCGCTGGTGATCGGCCTGGCGGTGACGATCCTCGCCGCCGTGGTCTGGCGGCTGGCCGACGGCTTCGCCGCGGTGCGCCGCGACTTCACCGCGATCCTGATGGTCGCCGTGTACGTGCCGTTCCTGCTCAGTTTCGCGATCCTGCTGCAGCAGCCGGACGCCGACCAGGACGGCCGCTGGCGGGTGCTCTGCACGCTGCTGGCCGTGGTGCTCTCGGACACCGGCGGCTACGCGTCCGGCGTCTTCCTGGGCCGGCACAAGATGGCCCCGTCGATCAGCCCCGGCAAGACCTGGGAGGGTTTCGCCGGCTCGATCTGCGCGTCGGCCATCGGCAGCGCGCTGCTCCTCTACTTCCTGCTCGACATCCCGTCCTACTGGGGCCTGCTCTTCGGCGCGGTGATCTCGGTGGTCGCGGTGGTCGGTGACCTGGCCGAGTCGATGCTCAAGCGCGACCTCGGCGTCAAGGACATGAGCAACCTGTTGCCGGGCCACGGCGGCGTCATGGACCGGCTGGATTCGATCCTGTTCGCGGTGCCGACCGCCTACCTGTTGTTCGCCGTCATCTACGCGAACCTGCTATGACGGGCCTACTCGCGCGGCGTGGGAGACTGGATACGCCATGACGATTCTTCCGGTCATCCCGATCAGCCCCGACCAGCCCGACACCGTCCTGACCCGACGGCGTCCGTCGATGCCTCCCCGCCACCTCGCCGACCTCGACCTCGCCGCCCGCAAGGCCGCGGTGACCGCTCTCGGCGAGCCCGCGTTCCGCGCCAAGCAGCTCTCCACGCACTACTTCGGCCGGCTGGTGCGTGACATCGACGAGATGACCGACCTGCCCGCCGCTTCCCGGGCCCGGCTGACCGGCGATCTGCTCCCCACGCTGCTCACCCCGGTTCGCGAGCTGGCCTGCGACGACGGCGCCACCCGCAAGACGCTGTGGCGTCTGCACGACGGCGCGCTGGTCGAGAGCGTGCTGATGGGCTACCCCGACCGGATCACCGCCTGTGTCTCGAGCCAGGCCGGCTGCGGCATGGCCTGCCCGTTCTGCGCGACCGGCCAGCAGGGCCTGACCCGCAACCTGTCGATCGCCGAGATCGTCGATCAGGTCGTCTATCTGGCCGGTGTCTCGGCGAGTGGCGCGGTCACCGGATCGCCGCCGCGGCTGTCCCGGGTGGTGTTCATGGGGATGGGTGAGCCGTTGGCCAACTACCCCCGGGTGATCGAGGCGGTCCGCCGGCTGACCACCCCGGCGCCGGAGGGTCTGGGTCTTTCGCAACGGCACATAACCGTCTCGACCGTGGGTCTGGTGCCCGCAATGCGCCGGTTGATCGCGGAAGAGCTCAACGTGACCCTTGCGCTGTCCCTGCATGCCCCCGATGATGATCTGCGCGATGAGCTAGTGCCCGTCAACCAGCGTTGGAAGGTGGCCGAGGTGCTCGATGCCGCGTTTGACTACGCGGCTCGGACCGGTCGTCGGATCTCAATCGAATATGCCCTGATCAGGGACGTGAATGACCAGCCCTGGCGCGCTGACCTACTCGGTAGGATCCTGCGCGGCAAGCTGGCCCACGTGAACCTCATCCCGCTGAACCCGACTCCGGGCAGCAAGTGGGATGCGAGTCCGAAACCGGTCGAGCGCGAGTTCGTCCGTCGGCTGCGCGAGGCCGGCGTGGCAACGACGGTCCGCGACACCCGGGGCCGGGAGATCGATGGCGCATGCGGCCAGCTGGCTGCGGGCGAGCTCACGGAGGCAAGCGCAGGGGGCGCGGCCGACGCGGGGGTGGCAAGGTGACTGGGCACAGGTCCCAGCGAGCGGAGTGGGAGACGTTGTGACGAGTCAGGGGCAGCGTTTCCGGCGGCGTGCGCTGCGGCGCGGCTACAAGGTCGACGAGGTCGACAACTTCCTGGACCGCGTCGAGGCGACGCTGTCCGGCGAGCCGGTCGGTGCGCCCGTCGGCGCCCAGGAGGTGCACGACGTCGTCTTCCGGGTGCGCTTCGGCGGTTATGACGAGTGGCAGGTCGACCTGCACCTCGACCGCGTGGAGCGGCAGCTGGCCGAGCTCGAGGACCGGGGTGGCCGCCCGGGCGCTCCCGACCCGATGCGTGACTCGCTGCGCGGCGGCCTGACCACCGGCAGCATCAGCGCCGGCGGCGGCATGAACACCGGTGGTATGAACACCGGCGGCATGGCGGGCCGCGGTGCGGGCTCGATGGGTGGCGCGGCGTCGGCCGGCATGGCGGGCCGGATGGCCCCGCCGACCGAGCGTCTGCCCGCCCCGCCGATCCGCGAGGACCGGATGCAGCCGCAGCAGATGCAGCAGCGTCCCCAGATGCCCGGCAGCGACCCGTACGGCCGCTACGAGGACACCGGCTCCCAGCAGCAGTACGGCGGCCAGCCTCAGCAGCAGCTCCCGCAGCGCCAGGGACCGCCGCCCGGCTACGACCCGTCGCCCGGCGGTTATGACCCGAGCGGCTTCGACGGCTTCGAGGCCGGCCGGCACGGCAAGACCGACATGACCGCCGAGATCCGGATGCCGCAGCGCGAGGACCCGCGCGGCGGTTACGGCGAGCCCGACCCGCGTGGTGGCTACGGCGCCCCGATGGGTGCTCCGCCGATGCCGGGTTCGCCGATGAGCGGCCCGCCGTCGGGTGGTGGCTACGGCCAGCAGCCGCAGCTTCCGCCGCCGATCGGTGAGCCGGGTGGCGAGCTCTACCGGGTCGACCAGCTACGCCGCACGTTCCAGGTGCGCCGGTTCGGCAGCGGCTACGACCCGATGCAGGTCGACCGGCTGTTCGAGGCGATCCTGCAGGCGATGACCGGCCGCGGCCCGATGCCGGTGCCGGAAAATGAGCTGGACATGCTGCAGTTCGGTCTGGTCTCCGGCGGCTACTTCGAGGCCGAGGTCGACGCCGCGCTGCGCGAGGTCAAGGACATCCTGCTAAGACACCGATGACACGAAAAGGGCCCGCGAAAGCGGGCCCTTTTTTGTTGCGAAGCTGAAGTTACTGATCGTTGGGCTTGAGGCCGTTCCGCCGCAGTACGGCGTCGCCGATCACGACGGCGACCAGGCCGACCGAGAAGAGCACGAGGTAGATGTTCTCGGTGTTGCCCTCGTGGTTGCCCCAGAAGAACAGCAGCATGGCCGCGGCCGTGCCGAGAGCGCCGCGCCGGGCCCACTTCCGGTTACCTGGCTTGAGCTGGTCGGGAGCGTAGACCGGGTCAGATTCCGCAGACACGCCGAAAGTCCTTCCTCGAAGCGCGATCTCAGTACATCAAGAAGTCTCGCATGTCGCCTCCGCGCGCAAGGCAGCAACCCGGACCGGGTACCTTCGAGGCCGTCGGATGGCGACGGAGGAGGACGAAAAAGTGCGGATCACGGGCACCGGCCACGCGAGCATGCGGATCGACACGGCCGCCGGCAGCATTCTGTGCGACCCGTGGGTCAATCCCGCATATTTCGCCTCGTGGTTTCCCTTCCCCGACAATTCGCTGCTGGATTGGAAGGCGCTGGGTGACGTCGACTACCTCTACGTCTCCCACCTGCACCGCGACCACTTCGACGCGAAGAACCTGAAGGAAAACATCAGCAAGAAGGCCACGGTCCTCCTCCCGGAGTACCCGACGTCTCAGCTCGAGGACGAGTTGCGCGAGCTCGGCTTCACCAAGTTCCTGCGGACGAAGTCGAACCAGGTGCACGAGCTCGACGGCGGCCTCAAGGTGATGATCCAGGCGCTGATCAGCCCGACCGACGGCCCGATCGGCGACTCCTCGCTGTGGATCGAGCACGACGGCATCCGGGTGCTCAACCAGAACGACGCCCGCCCCACCGACCTGTCGATCTTCGCCGAGCTGGGCCACGTGCACGCGCACATGCTGCAGTTCTCCGGCGCTATTTGGTACCCGATGGTCTACGAGCTGCCCGAGTCGGCCAAGACCGCGTTCGGCAAGCAGAAGCGCGACCGTCAGTTCGACCGCACCTGGCGCTACATCGACGACCTGAAGGCCGACCACGTCTTCCCGATCGCCGGCCCGCCCTGCTTCCTCGACGACGAGCTGTGGCAGTTCAACGACATCTTCGGCGACGAGGGCAACATCTTCCCCGACCAGGGCGTCTTCCTCGAGGAGTACGCGAAGGTCGGCGGCACCAACGGCATCGTCCTGCTGCCCGGCTCGGTGACCGAGCTGTCGGAAAAGGCGGCGACCACCGAGCACCCCACCCCGATCGACGAGTTCTTCGCCAACAAGCAGGCCTACCTCGAGGAGATGCGGGAGCGCAAAGCACCCATCATCGAGGCTGAGAAGGCGTCCTGGCGGCACCCCGAGATCGACGTGCTGGGCGAGCTCAAGAAGCGCATCGAGCCGCTGCTCGAAGAGTCGATCTACATGGCCCAGGGCGTCGGTGGCCCGGTCCGCTTCGACCTCACCGACAGCTTCGGCACGACCGGCGAGATCGTCGAGAGCATCGTCGTCGACTTCCCCGGCAAGCAGGTCCGGCCGTACGCCGACGAGAAGGTCCGCTACCGCTTCAAGACCGGCCGGGCCCTGATCGAGCACCTGATCTTCATCGACGAGGGTGACTGGGTCAACTCGCTGTTCCTGAGCTGCCGCTTCTCCGCCGCCCGCATCGGGCAGTACAACGAGTTCGTCTACGCCTTCTTCAAGTGCCTCTCCGAGGAGCGCCTGCAATACGCCGAGGGTTGGTACGACGAGCACGAGAAGGAGGTCGAGGCCGAGGACACCCAGCTGGGTGACTGGACGGTTCAGCGCCGCTGCCCGCACCTCAAGGCCGACCTCAGCCGCTTCGGCATCGTCGACGGCAACACCCTGACCTGCCAGCTGCACGGCTGGAAGTTCGACCTCCCCAGCGGACGGTGCCTGACCAGCGTCGGGCACAAGATCCGAGCCGAGAAGAACGAGTAGTTACCGGCCCAGGTCGGTGAGGATGCGCTTGGCGACGTTGTGGCCGGCCGCGCCGATCACGCTGCCGGCCGGGTGGGTGCCCGCCGAGCCGGCGTAAAGGCCGTCGACACCGGTGAAGTAGGGCATCCGCTCGTTGAAGGCCACCGTGTTGTCGACGTGGTGGATGTGGCCGCCGGTGATGCCGAAGTGCTCCTCGATGCCCGGCGGGGTGAGCGGCATGATGTCCGCCACCAGGTCGGACGTGCCGGGGGCGTAGCGGTCGCAGATCGCCAGCAGCTGATCGACGTAGCCGGGCAGTGCTTCGTCCCAGGTCGTGCCGTCAAGGGTGTAGGGCACCGACTGCACGAACAGCGCCGACGAGTGGTGCCCGGCCGCGTCCTGCAGCGACGGGTCGACGGTGGTGTGCACGTACCACTCGATGGTCGGCTCGGCCGGCAGCCGGCCGGCCTGCACCTCGGCCCACATCTCCCGCAGGGCCGCCATCGGCGACTCCCGGTCGTCCCCGCCGGCCAGCCCGGCCGAGCCCGGCAGCAGGTGGATGGTCGACCCGAACGGTGACGGCGTGCCCTCCGGCAGGCAGGAGAATTGCGGCAGGTCGCGCAGCGCCAGGTTGACCTTGAGCGTGGTGCCCGGCCGCCGCACCGACTCCAGGTGCGTGGTGAGTTCTGCTGGAAGCACCCCGTCCGGGACCAGGCTCATCAGCTGGTAGGGGTCGCAGGCGCCGAGTACCACCCGGGCCCGCAGCGAGCGGCCGTCGGTCAGCACGACCCCGCTGGCCGCGCCGCCGTCGACGGTGACCGAGGCGACCCGGGCGTCGGTGAAGAACTGGGCGCCGGCCGCGCGGGCGGCCTCGGCGAACGTGCGCGACACCGTGCCCATGCCACCCTGGGCGATCATCCAGGTGCCGTCGGCGCCGGGCAGCCGGCACATGTTGTGCACCAGGAAGTTATGGCCGGTGCCCGGGTCGTCGGGACCGGCGTTCAGACCGGAGAGGCCGTCGGTAACCGCGTACATGCTCATCAGCAGTTCGCTCTTGAAACCGAACCGGGCCAGGTAGTCGGCGACCGAGCCGCGCACCAGGTCGATGAAGGTGCTCTGCAGCTGCGGCCGGATGTGCCGGTCGGCGATCTCCTCGACACTTGTCGGTTCCTCGAGCCAGGCCGGGGCCAGGTCGGCGCGCAGCGCGGCGATCTCGACGGCCAGCTGCTCGTCGGCGGCGATGTCGCGGGGCGAGAAGAACTTCTCCATCTGCGCCCGGGTGTCCTCGCGGTCCCGCCCGAACAGCAGGTACGGCGAGCCGGCCGGTCCCGGGGTGGGCAGGAAGTAGTGCGGGTCGCGGCGCAGCATCGGGATGTCCACGTCGAGCGTGCGCAGCAGCTCGGGCGGCATCAGCCCGAGCAGGTAGGAGCCGGTGGACTGGCCGAGACCGGGCACCTTGGAGAAGGGGTGCTCGGTGCGGGTCGCCCCGCCCAGCACGCTCGCCGACTCGAGCACGACGACGTCGAGCCCGGCCCGGGCCAGCAAAATCGCGGAGACGAGACCGTTATGACCGGAGCCGATGATGACGACGTCGGTCTGAGCGGGGAAGGGGGTCATGACGAGCGAGCGTAGCGCGCCGATATGAGATGGCGCTTCAGCGTTTCGTATGCGAAAAGTAGCGCAGAGTTGCTCAAGATCGCTGGGAGAGGGATCGGGTGGCCGCGTAACCGGCCAGCAGGATCACGTGGAACAGGTAGAGCCAGAGCCCGATCGCGACCGTTCCGCCGATCTGATCGAACCCGCCGAACGGCACGCCCAGGTCCAGCGGCAGCGAGCAGAACAGCACGAAGCCGTGCAGGAAACCGGCCAGGTTGGCCGCGGTGAACGAACCGATCAGGGTGGTGACCAGCCAGTCCGGGCGGCCGGGGGCGACGTACCGGTAGACCCAGATGACCACCGGGGTGAGCACCAGCCAGCAGCACAGGAAGGACAGGACCACCCCGAGAAACGCGTACACTCCGCCGCGTACCCATAGGGAACTTGTGGTGGGAAGCGCGAGAAACATCGCCAGCAGCAACGCCGGCGCCGCCGCGAGCAGCGGCAGCCAGAGCAACCGGCCCTTCCAGCCCACCGCGATGTCGCCGCCGTCCGGCTCGCGCAGCGAGACGAAGGCCCGGCGCAAACCTTCGCCGTAGAGCGTGGCCGGAAGCAGCCCGGCCAGCGCCATCATCGGGCTCAGGTGCAGCCCGGCGTCGATCAGCGCGCTCAGCGCCCGGGCTGCCCCGATGGCGTCCGGCAGCGCCGCGATGGTGTGCCCGGTGAGTTGCCGCACCCGGCCCGCCCCGGCCACCCGCCCGGTCACCCAGATCGCCAGCAGCGCGATCGGCACCACCGCGATACCGGCATAGAAGGTCACCGCGGCGGCCCGCAACGCCAGGTCCCGCCCGCGCAGAGGACGGAATGCCGCCTTCATCGCTGCCCACACACCGGTCTGTTACCCACTTCGGGCGTCCGGGAAGATGGGCGGCATGCGCGACCTCGTTCTGCTCGGCTCGACCGGTTCCATCGGCACTCAGGCCATCGACATCGTGCGGCGTAACCCCGACCGGTTCCGGGTGGTGGCGCTCGGGGCCGGCGGCGGCAACGTCGAGCTGCTCGCCGCCCAGGCGCTGGCGCTGGAGGTCGAGGTCGTCGGGGTGGCCCGCGCGTCGGTCGTGCAGGACCTCCAGCTCGCGTTCTATGCCGAGGCGCAGCGACGCGGCTGGGCCACCGGCGACTTCAAGATCCCGCGGATCGTGGCCGGCCCGGACGCGATGACCCAGCTGGCCCAGGAGCCGTGCGACGTCGTGCTCAACGGCGTGGTCGGCAGCCTCGGCCTGGCGCCGACGCTGGCCGCGCTGGAATCCGGCCGCATCCTGGCCCTGGCCAACAAGGAGTCGCTGGTGGCCGGCGGCCCGCTGGTGCGCCGGGTGGCCAAACAGGGCCAGATCGTCCCGGTCGACTCGGAGCACTCGGCGCTGGCCCAGTGCCTGCGCGGCGGCAGCGCGGCCGAGGTGACGAAGCTCATCCTGACCGCGAGCGGCGGCGCCTTCCGGGGCCGGAGCCGGGCCGAGCTGACCGAGGTCACCCCGGAGGAAGCCCTCAAGCACCCGACCTGGGACATGGGCCCGGTGGTCACCATCAACTCGGCCACCATGGTCAACAAGGCCCTCGAGGTGATCGAGGCGCACGAGCTGTTCGGGGTCGGCTATGACGACATCGAGGTGGCGGTGCACCCGCAGTCGGTCATCCACTCGATGGTGGAATTCGCCGACGGCTCGACGTTGGCGCAGGCCAGCCCGCCGGACATGCGGCTGCCGATCGCGCTCGCGCTGGCCTGGCCGGACCGCGTGCCCGGCGCCGCCAAGGCGGTCGACTGGCGCGAGGCGCACAACTGGGAGTTCCGGCCGCTCGACGACGAGGCGTTCCCGGCCGTCCGGCTGGCCAAGGCGGCCGGTCGCGCGGGACACTGCCGCCCGGCGATCTACAACGCCGCGAACGAGGAGTGTGTAGCCGCGTTCGCGGCCGGTCGGCTACCTTTTCTGGGCATCGTCGACACCCTGGAACGCGTCCTCGCCGAGGCACCTGACTTTCCCGAACCGAGTACCGTCGAAGAAGTGCTTGCCGCCGAGGCCTGGGCCCGTGCCGAGGCACAGCGGATGATCACTACTGTGGCTGAAGGAGCCTGATGCTGTACTGGCTGGGAGTGGCGGCCTTCGCGCTGACCATCCTGATCTCGGTAAGCCTGCACGAGTTCGGCCACCTGCTCACCGCCAAGTATTTCGGCATGAAGGTCACGAAATACTTCGTGGGCTTCGGCCCGACGATCTTCTCGTTCCAGAAGGGCGAGACGGAGTACGGCCTGAAGGGCATCCCGCTCGGCGGCTTCTGCAAGATCGTCGGCATGACGCCGCAGGACGACGACGTCGCCCCGGAGGACCAGCCCCGCGCGATGTGGCGCTTCCCGGTCTGGAAGCGGACGATCGTGATGGCGGCCGGCTCGATCACCCACTTCATGCTGGCGCTCGCCGCCGCCTGGGTGGTCGCCTTCACGCTCGGCCTGCCCAACACCGCCTACCCGGCGACCACGGCCGACCAGCTGAAGCAGGCGCCGTACATCACGATCTCGGACTGCACCTGGATCACCATCCCGACCGACGCCAACGCCGTCTGCACCCCGGGCAGCAACGGCGCGGTGGCCGGCCCGGCCGCCGCGGCCGGCCTGAAGGACGGCGACCTGGTCACCAAGGTCGGCACCACCGCGGTCACCACTTACGGCCAGCTGACCGACGCGATCCGCAGCCAGCAGGCCGGCCCGGTCGCCTTCGAATACCAGCGCGACGGCGTCACCTCGACCGCCACGGTCGACCTGATCACCGCCGACCGCAAGCCGGTCAGCGACGACAACGGCGCGATCGCCAAGGTGGCCGTGGCCGGCCTCGGCTGGGACACGTCGAGCGTCGAAAGCATGATCAAGTACAACGCCGCGAGCGCGGTGCCGGCGACCTTCGAGTACGGCTGGTACCTGGTGGAGAACACCTTCAAGGCGCTCGGCCGGATCCCCGAGAAGGTGCCGGCGCTGTGGCACTCGGTGACCGGCAGCGAGCGCGACCCGGACACCCCGATCAGCGTGGTCGGTGCGAGCCGGCTCGGTGGCGAGGCGATCGAGCACGGTGTGCCCGAGCTGTTCCTCAACATCTTCATCTCGCTGAACGTGTTCATCGGCATCTTCAACCTGCTGCCGCTGCTGCCGGTCGACGGCGGGCACATCGCGATCGCCTGGTTCGAACGGGCCCGGTCGTGGCTGTACGCCAAGCTGAAGCGCCCCGACCCGGGACGTGTCGATTACTACAAGCTGATGCCGATCACATACGCGGTCATTCTGATCGGTGGTGCGTTTACCGTATTGACGATCACCGCCGACATCGTCAATCCGATCCAGATCTTCAATAGGTGATGCACAAGTGACCGCGATCAGTCTTGGTATGCCTGCCGTACCCCCGCCGCCGCTGGCGCCTCGGCGCAAGAGCCGCCAGATCATGGTGGGCAGCGTGCCGGTGGGCGGTGGCGCCCCGGTAAGCGTGCAGTCGATGACGACCACGCTCACCTCCGACATCAACTCCACTCTCCAGCAGATCGCCGAGCTGACTGCCTCGGGTTGCCAGATCGTCCGGGTCGCCGTGCCGTCCCAGGACGACATCGAGGCGCTGCCCGCGATCGCCAAGAAGTCGCAGATCCCGGTGATCGCCGACATCCACTTCCAGCCGAAGTACGTGTTCGCCGCGATCGACGCGGGCTGCGCCGCGGTCCGGGTCAACCCGGGCAACATCCGCCAGTTCGACGACAAGGTCAAGGAGATCGCGAAGGCGGCGGGCGACGCCGGCATCCCGATCCGGATCGGCGTCAACGCCGGCAGCCTGGACAAGCGCCTGCTGGAGAAGTACGGCAAGGCCACCGCCGAGGCGCTGGTCGAGTCGGCGCTCTGGGAGTGCTCGCTGTTCGAGGAGCACGGCTTCCGGGACATCAAGATCTCGGTCAAGCACAACGACCCGGTCGTGATGATCCGGGCCTACCGCCAGCTGGCCGAGCAGTGCGACTACCCGCTGCACCTGGGTGTCACCGAGGCCGGCCCGACCTTCCAGGGCACGATCAAGAGCTCGGTGGCGTTCGGCGCACTGCTCGCCGAGGGCATCGGGGACACCATCCGGGTGTCGCTGTCCGCCCCGCCGGTCGAGGAGATCAAGGTCGGCAACGCCATCCTCGAGTCGCTGGGCCTGCGCGAGCGGGGCCTGGAGATCGTCTCCTGCCCGTCCTGCGGCCGCGCCCAGGTCGACGTCTACACGCTGGCCGAGCGGGTCACCGCCGCGCTGGAGGACCTCCCGGTCCCACTGCGGGTGGCGGTCATGGGTTGCGTCGTGAACGGCCCCGGCGAGGCCCGGGAGGCCGACCTGGGAGTCGCGTCCGGCAACGGCAAGGGCCAGATCTTCGTGAAGGGCAAGGTCATCAAGACCGTGCCCGAGTCGATCATCGTGGAGACGCTCGTCGAGGAGGCGCTCCGGCTGGCCGAGGAGATGGGCGCCGAGCTGCCGGACGAGTTGCGCGAGCTGCTCCCCGGCGCGCAGGTCACGGTGCATTAACTTTTCGAGTCGGTAATCCGCGAAAGGGGATAAACACCCGATCGCGGGGCTGTGAGGCTCATTCGGTGCGTGTTAGTTTCGCGGGCCTGTACCGGAGATGAACCTTTGGTCGTTTGGCGACGGCTTCTACGCTGATGTCGCCAAACGACCCGAACCCGCCGAAAGTTGATTGCTGACATGCCGCAAGCTCCGGATGACCTCGAGGTCACCGTTCTGCTTCCCTGCCTCAACGAGGCCGAGACGCTGGAGGTCTGCGTCCGCAAGGCGCTGGGCTCGCTGGCCGAGCTCGGTGTCCACGGTGAGGTGCTGGTCAGTGACAACGGCTCGACCGACGGCTCGCAGGCGATCGCCGTCGCGGCCGGTGCCCGGGTGGTGCACGCGCCGATCCGTGGTTACGGCGGCGCGCTGCTCAACGGCATCGAGCAGGCCCGCGGCAAATACATCATCATGGCCGACGCCGACGACTCGTACGATCTGGCCAACCTCGGCCCGTTCATCGAGGGCCTGCGGGCCGGGCACGACGTGGTGATGGGCAACCGGTTCCGCGGCGGCATCATGCCCGGCGCCATGCCGCCCCTGCACCGTTACCTCGGCAACCCGGTGTTGTCCTGGCTCGGCCGGGCGCTGATCGGGCTCAAGGGCGTCAACGACTTCCACTGCGGCATCCGCGGCTTCCACCGGGAGCGCATCCGCGAGCTCCAGCTCTGCATGCCCGGCATGGAGTTCGCCTCCGAGCTGGTGGTGCGGGCCAAGTTCTCCGGTTACGACATGGCCGAGGTGCCGACCACGCTGCGTCCCGACGGCCGCAGCCGCCCGCCGCACCTGCGCACCTGGCGCGACGGCTGGCGGCACCTGCGCTTCCTGCTGGTGTTCGCGCCGCGCCGCACCCTGGTCTGGCCCGGTCTGATCATCTTCCTGGTCGGCCTGGTCAGCACGACCGCGCTGGCCACCGGCCCGCGGGCGATCGGCGGCGTGGAGTTCGACATCAACGCTCTCGCCTACGCGTGCGTGGCGGTCCTGGTCGGTTTCCAGCTGATCCTGTTCGGCGGCTACGCCGAGCTGTACGGGCGGTTCGAGGGCCTGGTGCGCGACCGCGACCTGAGTCGATGGGCCCGCTGGCTGAGTTTCGAACGCTGCGTGGCGCTGGGCCTGGCCGTGATCGCCCTGGGCGTGGCCGGCACCATCGCGGCGGTGGCCGACTGGGGTGCCGCTGACTTCGGCAACCTGGACCCGCGCGGCACGATCCGCCTGGTGCTGCCGTCGGCCACCGCGATCGCGATCGGCGTGGTGGGTGTCTTCGCCGGCCTGTTCTCCAGCCTGCTGACCCTGCGCGGGGTTCGGAAGGACACCGTCCTCACCGAGCGCATCCCGCGCCAGCGTCAGCGTCAGCGCGACCGTGACCGCGATCTGGTGAGCTAGAACAGCACCGTCGCGAACGAGCCGGCCGAGACGAAGCCGCATTTCGTGTAGACGTGCCGCGCCGCCACGTTGTAGTCGTTCACGTAGAGACTCACCGTGGGTGACACCCGGCGCAGCGCGTCGTGCACGACGGTGGCCATCGCGGGCGCGGCCAGACCGCGCCCGCGGAACTCCGGATCGACCCAGACACCCTGCACCTGCGTCGTGCGCCGGGTGACGATGGCCAGCTCGGCCTTGAAGATCACTCGGTCGCCGATGAACCTCGCGTACGCCTTCTTGCCCTTTACCAGCTCGGCTATCCGCCGCTTGTAGCCGCGCCCGCCGTCGTCGAGCAGCGGCGAGACGCCGACCTCTTCGGTGTACATCGACACCGCCGCCGGGAAGAGCGCGTCGACCTCGCTGGGCCGCACCAGCCGAACCTCGGGATCGAGCGGGATGGTCGGCTCGCGGTCGGCGACCATCAGCGGCTGGTTGGTCCGCACGTCGCGAGCCCGCCCCCAGTAGCCGCCGAGGCGGTCCCACAGGTCGAGGACGGCTTCCGACCGGCCGATGATCGACGAGCAGATGCGCGGCTCGGACCCGAGCATGTCGGCGAAGGCCGCGGTGGCCGCCGGCGTCGAGCAGACCGGCACCAGATGCGCGCCCGACCAGACGATCGATTCGACCTTGCGGCCGGTGCCGTAGCCGAAGATGCGGCCGTCGGACCGCCACCAGTTCAGCCCGTGTGCGGCCACTCGCTCGGCGATCTGAGCGCCCGCGTAGGGATCGCGGTCGAGGATCCGCTCGACCGCTGCGCGCTCGGACTCCCCGAGTTGGCGAATGGGCACCGTCAGCACAGGTATCACATTGCCAGATCAGAGCCGGTTGACACGTCCCGCAACCCCCTCTCTCCAAGAAACCCTTGCGTCCGATGCGTTGCCGATATATCGTCAAACTATCGACAACAGAACGGAGATAGTCATGAGGTTCCAGACTGAAGGTCACCCCGGTCACGGTCGTCGCATGCGCGGCGGAGGTTTCGGCTTCCCGGGCGGTTTCCCGTTCGGGCCCGGCGGTCCCGACTTCGGCGCAGGCTTCGGTCCTGGCGGCGGCCCATTCGGCCCCGGCCAGCGAGGCCATCGACGCGGCGGTCGCGGCAGCCGGCTCAACGTCCGGCCCGCGATCCTCGCGCTCCTGCTGGAGCGGCCCATGCACGGCTACGAGATGATCCAGGAACTCGACGCACGCACCAACGGCATCTGGCGGCCCAGCCCCGGCTCGATCTACCCCACCCTCCAGCTCCTGGAGGACGAGGGCCTCATCGAGCCCGAGACGTCCGGCAGCCGCAAGAGCTACCACCTCACCGACGCCGGGCGTCCCGAGGCCGAGACGGCCGCGCAGAACCCGCCGTGGGCCAGCATCGGCGACGACACGATGTCCCAGGTGCAGGACTTCCGCGACGCGGCGGTCGGCATCATGGGCGCGTTGCGCCAGGTGGGTTTCAACGGCACCCCGGAACAGCGTCAGAAGGCGCTCGAGGTGCTCAACGAGACAAAGCGGAAGCTCTACGCGATTCTTGCCGATAGCGAGTAATTCAAGAGCTGACGAAGAAAGGCGCATCCCTCGGGGTGCGCCTTTCGGTCGTTCCAGCTTTCTTTAGATACGCCGTCGGGCTGCCACAACCGCAATACCCCGAACCGCCGCGGCGGCCGGCCCACTGCAACACCGGGCCGTCGCGGGCTTCCGGCCGAGGAGGCCGGAATCAGCCGCGAGCGCCCAGGTCTGTGAGGGTCTTGATCAGCGTGGGGAAGCCGCCGGCCTCCAAGGCGGGGGTCGGCAGGAGAGCCATTACCGGGACCTTGATGCCGGCTGCGGCGTAGGCCTCGACCTTGGTGCGGCATTCGTCGGGGCTGCCGTGCACGATCAAGTCGTCGACCAGCGAGTCGGGGATCGCGGCCAACGCGCCCTTGCGGTCGCCGGCTGACCAGGCCTGCCACATCGGGGTCAAGACCTCCGTGCGGCCCAGCCAGCGGTGGAAGGCGGCATAAGCGGGCACTGTCAGGTAGGCCGCGATCAGGCGGCGGCCGACCGCTCGGGCGTAGGCGGCGTCGTCGGTCGGGCAGACGAAAATGCGGGCCGCTACTTCGAAGTCGGGGCCGGCTGCTTTGGTCTCGGCCAGGGCCGTTGACACATCGGCGGGGGAGAGCCAGTTCAGGATTACGCCGTCGGCCTCGGCGGCGGCCAGGCGGAGCATGCCGGGGCGCAGCGCGGCCAGCAGGATCTGCGGCGGGGTGGCCGGCGGCCGCTCGAGCCGGAACCGGCGCAGGGCGAACGTGCCGTAGTCGTGGTCGACCGTCTCGCCGGCCAGCGCCGCCTTCAGGAAGCGGAGCACGTCGCGGCTGCGCGCGTACGGCTCGGTGAAGTCGACGGCGTTCCAGTCGCCGACCACGACCGGTGAGGACGAGCCGATACCCAGCTGGAAGCGGCCGGGCGCGGCCTCGGCCAGGGCGGCGGCGGTCATCGCGAGCAGGCCGGGGCCGCGGGTGAAGACCGGCGCGATCGCGGTGCCCAGCCGCAGCCGTGGCTGCCAGGCCGCGGCCAGCGTGAGCGGGGTGAACGCGTCGGTGCCGTTCACCTCCGACGACCACAGGTCGGTGAAGCCGGCGTCCTCCAGTGCCTGGTAGACGGCCTGGTGGCCGGACAGCGGAACTCCACTCAACGGCACGGTCATGCCCCATCGCATCGACATGCGATCGATCCTGCCTGGCTCGGCCCAGTGAGGTCTACCACCGCGGCGTGGAATAGATCTCCTTTGCGGGTAGGTTTTTGCACTGACCAGTCAGTGCAAAAACAGGAGTCGATCATGCCGGTGCTCACCGCCCGCGCCGCCGGTGTTCGCCGGCGTCGCCACTGGCTGTTCCGCGATCTCGACGTCGCGGTCGAGCCGGGCGAGCTGGTCGCGGTGGTCGGGCCGCCGGGCAGTGGGCGGACGACGGTGCTGCTCAGCCTGGCCAAGCGGTTCCGGCTCGCGGCCGGCAACGTCACCGCCGAGGGGCGGGTGGCGCTCGGCTACGTGCCCGAGGTGACCGCCCCCGAACCGGTGTTCACCGTCACCGAGCACGTCCGTGAGCGGCTGTCGCTGCTCGGCCGCCGTCGCCGCGAGGCCGACGGGGTCGATCTGCTCGGGCTTGACCCGGACAAGAAGGGCCGCGACCTCTCGCCCTACGAGAAGCAGGTGCTCGGGCTGGTGCTGGCTCAGTTGGAGCGGCCGGCGGTGATCGCGCTCGACGGCCTGGACGAGGGCCTCGACCAGCGTGAGCAGGCCGCCCTGCTGGAGCACCTGACCGGGATCGCCGCCACCGGCCCGGCCGTCCTGCTGACCGCCCGCGAGATCGGCCCGGCCCTGGTGACCACGGTGATCCACCTCGGCGCCGAACACCCGAGCACCGACGCACCGGTCGAGGCGGCCGGCGACGGTGCTCAGCCCGTACCGGCCGAGGAAGTTGCGGCAGACCGCGCGGCCGGCGGCGAACAGACAGAGACGGCGGACGGCGAAGCCGGCGCCGATGAGGGGGAGCGGTGAGCTTTTCGACGTTGTCGCTGGCCGGGCTGGAGCTGCGCAGGTTTCTGCGCGGCCGGCTGACCGCCGCGGCTCTCGCGGTGCTGGCGGTGGTTCCGTTGCTGTACGGGGCCCTGTACCTGTACGCGTTCTGGGATCCCTACGGCCGGCTGAACCACATCCCGGCGGCGCTCGTGGTCGAGGACCGGACGGCCACCGCAACCGACGGCACCAGCGTGCACGCCGGCCAGGACCTGGCCGACGAGCTGATCGACCGGCAGATCTTCGACTGGCACGTGGTGACCGAGTCCGCGGCGCAGAAGGGCCTGGAGAGCGGGAAGTATCAGATCTCGCTGCGGATCCCGGCCGACTTCTCGGCCGACCTGGTGACCGGCCCGGACGATGCCGTCCCGGCCAAGGCTGCGCAGCTCACCGCGGTCAGCGACGACTCGACCAACTATCTGTCCGGAGTGTTCGCCCGGACCGCGTTCGACGAGGTCCGCGCGGCCGCGGCGGCCAGCGCGTCGGCCGGCTACTACGACAAGATGCTGATCGGGTTCACCGACCTCAAGACCCAGACCCAGGAGGCCGCCGACGGCGCCACCAAGGTCGAGAACGGCGTGGGCGACGCCGAGAGCGGGGCCGGGCAGCTGGCCGGCGGCATCGACGACGCGCACGACGGCGCCGGGACGCTAGCCGCCGGACTCGGCACCGCCGCCACCAGCCTGGACACCCTGACCAACGGTCTCGCCGAGCTGAACACCGGCGCGAAACAGCTGGCCGGCGGCACCGCCCAGGCGGCCGCCGGCGGTCAGCAGCTGGCCACCGCGGTGGACGGCGCGGCCGACCAGATCGTGCCGGTGCTGCGCGACAACGCGAGCACCATCCAGGACGCGGCGAACCTGGTCGCGACCGGAGCGGACACCCTGGCCGCGAACATCGGCGCCATCGACAGCGCCGCCGGCCAGGCCGTCAAGGACGCCCGGCAGCTGCAGGACTACCTGGACGGACTGCCCGCCGACACCGCCGGGCTGGCCGACGCGAAGGCGCTCGCCGCGAGCCTGGTGACCACCGCCGAGAAGGTCCAGAACACCGTGGACCAGGCCGACCTCGACGGGCTGCGGGCCGAGCTCAAGCAGGTCGCGGCCACCGCCCGGCAGGTCGCGGCGGCGGCACCGCACCTGGCCGACGACATCCAGGCCGCCCGCACCAAGGTCGACCAGCTCGCGGCCGGGCTGAACCAGCTGGCCACCGGCGCGAAGCAGCTGCAGACCGGCGTCGCCGACGCGCACGACGGGGCCGCGCGCATCGCCAACGGCGTCTACCAGCTGAAGACCGGCGCGCAGCAGCTCGACGGCGGTCTCGGCAAGCTGTCCACCGGCGGGCACCAGCTGGCCGACGGGCTCGGCAAGCTGCAGGGTGGAGCCCAGCAGCTCGCGGAAGGGCTGGCCGACGGCGCGTCGCAGATCCCGAGTTACGGCGACGACCCGTCGGACCGGGCCGGCGTGCTGGCCGATCCGGTCTCGCTGGACCGCAACGTGCGCAACCCGGCCGGGACCTATGGCGTCGGATTCGCGCCCTATTTCCTGGCGCTGGCCCTGTGGGTCGGCGCGATGATCACCTACATGGTGTTGCGTCCGCTCAACCGGCGGCATCTGATGTCCGGCGCGCCGGCTCCCCGGGTCGCGCTGGCCGGCCTGCTGCCGGCCGTGGCGATCGGGCTCACCCAGGCCACCCTGCTCTTCGCGGTGGTCCGGTTCGGGCTCGGGTTGTCCCCGGTGCACCCGCTGCTGACCTGGGGACTGCTGCTGCTCACGGCCACCGCCTTCGCGGCGCTCATGCAACTGATCGGGGCCGCGCTCGGCGCACCCGGCCGGATCGTCGCGCTGGCCCTGCTCATGCTGCAGCTGACCTCCTCCGGAGGCACCTATCCGGTGCAGACCACGCCGGGCTTCTTCCAGGCGATCCACCCGCTGCTACCGATGACGTACGTGGTGGAAGCCATGCGGCACACCATCGACGGGGGTGCCTCGGGGCCGGTGGTCACGGGGGTGCTGGCGCTGCTCGCCTACGGCCTGGGATCGTTGGTGCTGACGGTGCTGGTGGCACACCGGTCGCGGCGCCTGACGCCGTCGGCCCTGCACCCCGAACTGGCTATCTGACGACGGATTGAGGCGACGGTGACGGACGGCAGGAGCCGGCGGCGCGAGGACACCCGGCAGCGGCTGTACGAGGCCGCCGTCGAGCTCATCGCCGAGCAGGGCTTCTCGGCGACCACGGTGGACGACATCGCGCTGCGCGCCAAGGTCGCCAAGGGCACCGTCTACTACAACTTCAAGTCGAAGAACGACCTGTTCGAGGAGCTGCTGCGGCACGGCATCGAGCTGCTCACCGCGGGTTTCCGGCAGGCGGTCGAGGGGCTGCCGCCGCGCGAGGCGGTGGGCGCGCTGATCCGCACCCAGCTGGAGTACATCCGCCGTTACCAGGCCTTCGCCCAGCTGCTGCTGTCCGAGATGTGGCGCACCAACCGGGAGTGGCACCAGACCCTGATCCTGCTGCGCGAGCAGGCGATCGGGGTGATCGCCGAGACCGTGCAGGCCGGCGTCGACTCCGGCGACCTGCCGGACGACCTGGACGTGCGGGTCGCCTCGGCGGCGCTGTTCGGGGTCGGTCTGGTGGTGGCGGTGGACTGGCTGGTGTTCCAGCCGGAACGCCCGATCGAGGACGTCGAGGAGTCACTTCTCGCCATCGTGCGGCGAGTGGGATAGGGCCTGTCCTAGGCCGCCGACGTCTTCGTGGGCTGGGTGGCGTCGTCGCCCTCGGTGATGGTGCCGCCGAGTTCGAGGATGTGCCGGTGGGCCGCGGCCAGCCGGTCCTCGAGCAGAACGATGCGGCAGGCGGCGGTGAGCAGAAGGCCCTCGTCCAGCAGCTGCCGGACGCGGATGGCGAGTTGAAGCTGGTGGCGGGAGTAGCGGCGGTGGCCGCCGAGGGAGCGCTCGGGCTCGATCAGGCCCGCGGCGCCGAGACTGCGCAGGAAGGCCGCGGTCACGCCGATCATGTCGGCGGCGCGGCCCATGGTGTACGCCGGGTAGTCGGCGTCGTCGAATGTCGTTCTCATTGCCCTTTCCGGGGGGAGGAGACAGTCCAAGGCCCCGGCGGGTAACCGGGGCCCTGGCTTTTCAATTCTGTTGCCGACCGTCGTCGGCGCATGCGGTCATCCGTCTGCGTGCCGCTAACGGACGGCCTGAGTGATGGGCATCGGCTGCGATCACCTCTTGTCGGGTCGGGGACGTTGCGATTTCGCGTTGCTGCGGTATCTCGTCCTCCTTAGCCAACTCAGGGTCTGTGCCAGTTGCTTGTCGGCTGTGCGTGGCCGACTCCAGAAAGACTATGCCCGAGACGGCCCGATTTCTAGTACCACGGCTACAGATTTTTCGGACAAAACGTCGGACGCTTGAGCGCTGGACGGTAAATGCGGCGGTGCGGAGCGGGCGCCGGACGCGGCAAAGCCGCGCTTGAGAGAGGTGACCGCGCCCCGCACCGCCGCGGGAACAGGGACGACTGGACAGTCCCTGCGTGTCGCGAAGCCTGCCGAGGGCTCGCGTGTCGTGTCCGTTCTGCGGATGAGTGTGCGGGTTGGCGAGCCTCACCGGCAACGCAATTAACGTTGATCATTGACGTGCGTAACAACGCAGCGAGATCATCACGACACGCCGTGGCCCAGGTCACAGCAACCCTCGGTCAAGGGAGTCGCAATGAGCGTCAGCCCCACACCCAGCACCGACGAAGAACGGCTCGCCCAACTCGGCTACCAGCAGGAACTGCATCGCCGACTCTCCGGCTTCTCGAACTTCGCGGTCTCCTTCTCGATCATTTCCATCCTGGCCGGTGCGATCACGTCGTACGGCATCGCCATGACCGCCGGCGGCCCCCTCGCCATCACGCTCGGCTGGCTCTTCGTCGGCATCATGGTCACCGTGGTGGCCCTGGCCATGGCGGAGGTCTGCTCGGCCTACCCGACGGCCGGTGCCCTCTACTGGTGGGCGGCCGCGCTGGCCAAGCGCAACAAGGCCGCCTGGGCCTGGTTCGTGGGGTGGTTCAACTTCCTCGGCGAGGTCGCCGTCACGGCGGCCATCGACTTCGGCGCGGCGATCACCACGGCCGCGTTCCTGAGCCTGACCTTCGACATGGAGGTCACGCCGGGGAAGACGTTCCTGATCTTCCTGGTGATCATCATCGTGCACGGCCTGCTCAACACGTTCGGGGTCAGCCTCGTGCGGCTGCTCTCCGACGTCAGCGCCTGGTGGCACCTGGTCGGGGTGGCCGTGATCGTGGTGCTGCTCACCGTGATCCCGGACCAGCACAAGCCGATCTCCGAGGTCTTCACCGAGGTGCACAACGCGACCGGCTTCACCTTTGCCGGGGCGGGTGTCTACGCCGTCCTCATCGGACTGCTGATGGCGCAGTACACCTACACCGGTTACGACGCGTCGGCGCACGTGGCCGAGGAGACGCACGACGCCTCCCGGGCCGCACCGCGCGGCATCGTGCTGTCGGTGGTCGTCTCGGTGATCGCCGGTTTCGTGCTGCTGGTCGCGATCACCTGGTCGATCCAGGACTACGAGGCCGAGCGGACCACGTCGCTCGGGCTGCCGCCGGCGCAGATCTTCATCGACGCGGTCGGCCACAACACCGGCACGTTCCTGCTGTTCATCTGCATGGTCGCGCAGTGGTTCTGCGGGATGGCCTCGGTCACCGCGAACTCCCGGATGTCGTACGCGTTCGCCCGCGACGGCGCGCTGCCCGGCTCGCGGCTGTGGAAGCAGGTCAACCCGCGGACCGGCACGCCGACCAACTCGATCTGGCTGTGCGTGACCCTGTCGGTGATCCTGGTGCTGCCGTCGCTGTGGAACACCACGGCGTACCTCGCGGCCACCTCGATCGCGGTGATCGGCCTCTACATCGCGTACGTGGCGCCGGTCTTCCTCCGCCGGCGGAACCCGGACTTCGTGCCCGGCCCGTGGAATCTCGGCAAATGGAGTGCGCCGATCGGCTGGATCGCGATTGTCTGGGTACTCATCATCTGCGTGCTGTTCGTCCTGCCCACGGCCGGCCCGATCACCTCGACCAACTTCAACTACACGATCGTCGCGGTGGCGGTCGTGGTCGGCGCCGCGACCATCTGGTGGTTCGCCAGCGCCAAGAACTGGTTCACCGGACCGAAGCAGAACCTGATCGAACAAGCCGCGCACGGCGAGCCGACCCTGCCGACCGAATGATGTAGTTGCTCCCGGGGGACGGGCGCTCGCCCGTCCCCCACCGCCGTCTGCGAAGGATTTCTGCCATGGACCTCGAGGAGCTCGACGTCGCCGTCGACAACGGCAGCATCGACACCGTGCTGCTGGCCCTGACCGACATGCAGGGCCGGTTGCAGGGCAAACGCCTGCACGGCCGCTACTTCATGGACGAGGTGGTCAGCGGGGGCAGCGAGGGTTGCAACTACCTGCTCGCGGTCGACGTCGACATGAACACGGTCGACGGTTACGCGATGTCGTCCTGGGCCAGTGGCTACGGCGATTTCGTGATGCGGCCCGACTTCGGCACCCTGCGCAAGGTGCCCTGGCAGCCCGGCACCGCGATGGTCCTGGCCGACCTGTTCACCACCGACGGCGACCCGGTCTACGCGTCGCCCCGGCAGATCCTGCAACGGCAGCTGGAGCGGCTGGCCGAGCACGGGCTGACCGCGTTCGCCGGCACCGAGCTCGAGTTCGTCCTCTACAAGGACACCTACGAGCAGGCCTTCGACAAGCACTACCGCGACCTGGTCCCGGCCAACCAGTACAACGTCGACTACTCGATGCTCGGCACCGCCCGGGTCGAGCCGCTGCTGCGCCGCATCCGCAACGAGATGTACGGCGCCGGCCTGCAACCCGAGAGCGCCAAGGGCGAGTGCAACTTCGGCCAGCACGAGATCGCGTTCCGTTACGCCGACGCGGTCACCGCGGCCGACAACCACGTCATCTACAAGAACGGCGCCAAG
This sequence comes from Paractinoplanes tereljensis, assembly GCF_016862435.1. Taxonomy (GTDB): domain Bacteria; phylum Actinomycetota; class Actinomycetes; order Mycobacteriales; family Micromonosporaceae; genus Actinoplanes; species Actinoplanes tereljensis. The sequence goes on along the minus strand of NZ_BOMY01000008.1, from coordinate 134,841 downwards.
GAGATCGCGGCCCAGGAGGGCATGGCGCTGACCTTCATGGCCAAGCCCAACGCCCGCGAGGGCAACTCCTGCCACATCCACTTCTCGCTGCGGGGTGCGGACGGCCGCTCGGCCATGCTCGGCGACGGGCCGGCCCACCTGAGCGACGTCGGGCAGCGGGTGACGGCCGGGCTGCTGGCCACGCTCCGCGAGTTCAGCCTGCTGTTCGCCCCCAACATCAACTCCTACAAGCGCTACCAGCCGGGCTCGTTCGCGCCGACCGCGCTGCGCTGGGGCGTCGACAACCGCACCTGCTCGCTGCGGATGGCCGGGCACGGCCAGGGCATGCGGGTGGAGAACCGGGTGCCGGGCGGCGACGTGAACCCCTACCTGGCGATCGCCGCGCTGGTGGCCGGCGCGGTCTACGGCATCGAGCACGAGCTCGAGCTGGAACCCGAGTTCACCGGCAACGCCTACGACGACGCGACGGCCGGCCGGGTGCCCGGCACGCTGCGCGAGGCCCACGAGCTCTGGCTCGGCAGCGAGATCGCCCGGGACGCGTTCGGCGCCGACGTGGTCGGCCACTACGCGAACATGGCCCAGGTCGAGCTGACCGCGTTCGACGCGGCGGTGACCGACTGGGAGCTGAGCCGCGGCTTTGAGCGGATGTGAGACGCGCCGGATCCAGCAGATCATGCGTGCTTGTTGTGTAAGGATCGCGCCAGGGAGGTATGCGTGACGACTGACGTGATCAACCCGTCCACCGGACAGCTATTGACCAGCGTCCCTTCGCTGGGGGTGGCGGAGACCGACGACGCCATCGAGCGGGCCGCCCGGGCCTTTCCGGGCTGGCGTGCGGTGGCGCCGGGCGACCGGGCCCGGCTGCTGCGCCGCTTCGCCGCGGTGGTCGACGAGCACCTCGACGAGCTCGCCGATCTGGAGGTCCGCAACGCGGGCCACACGATCGGCAACGCCCGCTGGGAAGCCGGCAATGTCCGGGACGTCCTGAACTACTACGCCGGTGCGCCGGAACGGCTGATCGGCAAGCAGATCCCGGTGGCCGGCGGCCTCGACGTCACGTTCCACGAGCCGCTCGGCGTGGTCGGCATCATCGTGCCGTGGAACTTCCCGATGCCGATCGCCGGCTGGGGGTTCGCCCCGGCGCTGGCGGCCGGCAACACGGTCGTGCTCAAGCCGGCCGAGCTGACCCCGCTCACCGCGATCCGGCTGGGCGAGCTGGCGCTGGAGGCGGGTCTGCCCGAGGGCGTCTTCCAGATCGTGCCGGGCAAGGGCTCGATCGTCGGCCAGCGGTTCGTCACCCACCCGGCGGTCCGCAAGGTCTGCTTCACCGGCTCCACCGGCGTCGGCAAGTCGATCATGGCGGGCTGCGCCGACCAGGTGAAGCGGGTGACCCTCGAACTGGGCGGCAAGAGCGCCAACATCGTCTTCGCCGACGCCGACCTGGAGAAGGCCGCGGCGTCCGCGCCGTCCTCGGTGTTCGACAACGCCGGCCAGGACTGCTGCGCCCGTTCCCGGCTGCTGGTGCAGGAGTCGGTCTACGACAAGTTCCTGGCCCTGCTGGAGCCGGCGGTCAAATCCTTCCGGGTGCAGGATCCGGCGGATGCCGCAGCCGAGATGGGGCCGTTGATCTCCGCCGCCCACCGGACCACCGTGGCGTCCTACGTGGATGGCGCCGACGTCGGATTTGTCGGAAGTGCTCCTGAGGGTGACGGCTGGTGGTTCCCGCCGACCGTTCTTCTCGCCCACGGCCCCGACGACCGGCACTGGCGCGAGGAGGTTTTCGGCCCGGTGCTGAGCGTGCTGCCGTTCAAGGACGAGGACGACGCGATCCGGCTGGCCAACGACACCGAGTACGGGTTGTCCGGCTCGCTCTGGACCCGCGACCTGGGCCGGGCGCTGCGCGTCTCGCGGGCCGTGGAGACCGGCGCGCTCAGCGTCAACAGTCACTCCTCGGTGCGGTACTGGACGCCGTTCGGTGGCATGAAGCAGTCCGGCCTCGGCCGGGAGCTCGGCCCCGACGCACTGCTCGGCTTCACCGACGTGAAGAACGTGTTCATCTCGATGGGAGATTAAGTGGAACGTCTGCAGGATCGCGTCGCCGTCATCACCGGCGCCGGCAGCGGGATCGGGCTGGCCACCGCCCGGCGGTTCGCCGCGGAGGGTGCCAAGGTCGTCGCGGTGGACATCTCCGCCGACGCCGGCAAGGCGGCCGCGGACGAGACCGGCGGTGAGTTCGTCGCCTGCGACGTCAGCGACGAGGAGCAGGTCAAGGCGCTGTTCGACGGGGTCGCCGAGCGGTACGGCCGGGTCGACATCGCGTTCAACAACGCCGGCATCTCGCCGCCCGACGACGACTCGATCCTGGTCACCGGGATCGACGCGTGGGAACGGGTCATCCGGGTCAACACCACGAGCGTCTTCTTCTGCTGCAAGTACGCGATTCCGCACATGCAGCGGCAGGGTAAGGGCTCGATCATCAACACCGCCTCGTTCGTGGCCCTGCTCGGCGCGGCCACCTCGCAGATCGCCTACACGGCGAGCAAGGGCGGGGTGCTGGCGATGACCCGGGAGCTCGGCGTGCAGTTCGCCCGCGAGGGCATCCGGATCAACGCGCTCTGCCCCGGGCCGGTGGCGACGCCACTTCTGATGGATCTTTTCGCGAAGGATCCGGAGCGAGCCGCCCGCCGGCTGGTGCACGTGCCGATGGGCCGGTTCGCCGAGCCGGACGAGATCGCGGCGGCGGTGGCGTTCCTCGCCAGTGACGACGCCTCGTTCATGACGGCGTCGCAGTTCGTCGTCGACGGCGGCATCACCGGCGCATATGTAACTCCGCTGTGATGTTTTAACAGTCCCGCACCCGGGGAACGATCTGTGATACGCCCGACAAAAATCGGGCGCAGGGGTCGAATCCCCGCTGGTGCAGGCCACAGATCCCTGTGTCGGTGGGACAGATGGGCCCGGGCGCGGCGTCACCTCTCCGGTGACGCCGCGCACCAAACCTCCCACCGAGATCGCCCGGTCGAACGAGCCCGAAACGAAACACGATCTGACTACGGTGGAGCGATGCGCCCGATCATCGGCATCACCTCGTACGTGGTGCCTGCCACGTGGGGTGTCTGGCACGACCTGCCCACGGCGCTGATCCCGAATGACTACGTGGCCGCCGTCGAGCAGGCCGGTGGCCGCGCGGTGATCATCCCGCCCGACGACCGCGATCCTGACGTGCTGCGGGTCCTCGACGGACTGCTGCTGGCCGGCGGTCCCGACGTCGAACCGGCCCGCTACGGCGCCGCGCCGGAACCGTTGACCGAGTCCCGCCCGGAGCGGGACGCCGGTGAGTTCCTACTGGTCCAGCGAGCGTTGGCGACCGATCTGCCGATCCTCGGCGTCTGCCGTGGCATGCAGGTGCTGGCCGTCGCGGCCGGCGGCTCCCTGCACCAGCACCTGCCCGACGTGCTCGGCCACGAACGGCACCGGCCGGCTCCCGGCGTCTACGGCGAGCAGGAGGCCCGCTTCCAGCCCGGCAGCATGATCGCCAAGCTGATGGGCGACGACGTCGCCATCCACTGCTATCACCACCAGGGTGTCGCCGAGGCCGGCACGCTGACCGTCACCGGTTACACCGAGGACGGCCTGGCCGAGGCCATCGAGGACCAGGACCGCCGGTTCGTGCTCGGCGTCCAGTGGCATCCGGAGGTGATCCGCGACCACCGCCTTTTCGGCGCGCTGGTCGAGGCAGCCGGCTAAGCGCCGGCACACCGTTGCCGAAGAACCGGGAAGAGGAGGAACCCACCGCATGCGCAGGCCCCTGATCGGCATGACCGCGTACGCCCAGCAGGTGCAGTACGGCAGTAACGACCTGATGGCGGGAATGCTTCCGATGACGTACGTGCGGGCCGTGCACGCGACCGGCGGCCGTGCCGTGCTGATCACCCCGGACGATCCGGACATCGACGTGCTGGAATCGCTGGACGGGATCGTCTTCTCCGGTGGTGGCGACGTCGACCCGGCGTTCTGGGGAGCCGAGCCGCACCCGGCGACCGACGTCGACGCGGTGCGCGACGCCTCCGAGATGCTGCTGATGCGGGCCGCGCTCGAGCTCGACCTGCCGCTCCTCGGTGTGTGCCGCGGCATGCAGCTGATGGCGGTGGCCGGCGGCGGCACCCTGCACCAGCACCTGCCCGAGCTGATCGGGACCGAACGGCACCAGGCCGCCGCGGGCACCGACCCGCTGGCCGCCGACGCCTCCGCCTACGGCCGGCACGACGTGGTGGTCGCGCCCGATTCCCGGGCGCACGAACTGGTCGGCTCGCATCTCGTGGTCAACTCCTTCCACCATCAGGCGGTCGACGAGCCGGGCAAGTTCACCGCGGTCGGCTGGTGCCCGGACGACCGGGTCGTGGAGATCATCGAGAGTTCGCAGCACACCTTTGCCTTCGGCGTGCAGTGGCATCCCGAGCGCACCTCCGACCTGCGCCTCTTCGCGGCTCTGGTGGAGGCCGCGACCGAACGCTCGGGTCTGCGCCGCCCCGCGTACGCGGGGTAGCGGAACGCTTCGCCCGGCGGCCCGCGACGGCCGCGACGGACCGCTTGCCGGCCGCCTCGGCGGGACGGGGTGTTCTGCGGTTGGGAACGGTCCGGCGCGTACCCGTATGGGTATCTTGGGGTCGGGTCTGCCGGTGTTACGGTGCAGATCGTGGCGGTCGCGGAAGGGTCCATGGGCGCGGAATTGCCGCGTCAGTTGCGCACCGCGTTCGAGCGTGGCGGCGAAATGGGCCGGCGGATGCTGGAGCTGGACTGGTCGGCCAGTCCGCTCGGGCCGCCGGCGAGCTGGCCCGCGGAACTGATCAATGCGGTTGCGACCATGCTGGCCTCGCGTGCGCAGATCATCATTTTCTTCGGGCCGGAGTACTGCGCGCTCTACAACGACGCCTACATTCCCGCCTTGGGCAGCAAGCATCCCGACAACCTGGGCCGGCCCGGGCGCAAAATGTGGGCCGAGGCGTGGACGCTGCTGCAGGAGCTGTTCGGCGGGGTCCGGGAGAACGACAGCTCCTACTTCGGGCCGGACCACCCGTTCATGCTGGAGCGGCACGGGTTCCTCGAGGAGTGTTATTTCGACATTTCCTATGACCCGATCCGCTCGGTGGACGGTGCGGTCAGCGGGATCTTCTGCATCGTCTCCGACACCACCTTCCGGGTGCTCGGCGAGCGTCGCACCCGGACGCTCTCGGCTCTCGGTTCGCGGCTGGCCGACTCGCCGGACGAGGCCGCGCTGATCGCCGAGGTGGCCGAGGTTTTTCGCGAGAATTCGGCCGACGTGCCGTTCGCCCGGCTGGTGCTGGACCCGGCCGAGGTGCCGGCGACGTCGGCCGGCGGCACGGTCGCGTTGCGCGAGGTCACCGACCCGGCGCCGACGGCCGCGGACGAGGCGCTGGTGCTGCCGGTCGGGATCGGCGCGACGGTGGACGGCGCGTTGATCGTGGGAGCGAGCCGGTTCGTCGCGCTCGATCGCGGCTACCGTGACTTCCTCGATCTGGCTGTCGCCCAGATTTCCCGCGCGGTGGCGAACCTGCGCGCCTACGAGCGGGAACGGGCCCGGACCACCGAGCTGGCCGCGCTCGACCAGGCCAAGACCAACTTCTTCTCCAACGTGAGCCACGAGTTCCGTACGCCGCTGACGCTGATCCTCGGCCCGTTGGAGGACCTGCTCGACGACCCGGCCCTGCCGGCCGCCGAGCGGGAGCGGCTGCTGCCGATGCAACGCAACGGACTGCGCCTGCTGAAGCTGGTCAACACGGTGCTCGACTTCTCCCGCCTGGAGTCGGGGCGGATGCGGGCCGTTTACCGTCCGACGGATCTGGCCGATTACACGGCGCGACTGGCGAGCGCGTTCCGGTCGGCCGCCGAGCGGGCCGAGCTCGACCTGGTGGTGGACACACCGGCGCTGCCCGAACCGGTCCACGTCGACCGGGAGATGTGGGAGAAGATCGTTCTCAACCTGCTCTCCAACGCCATCAAGTTCACCCCGGCCGGCCGGATCGAGCTGCGCGTCCACGCCGAGGCCGGGCTGGCCGTGCTGACCGTGCGGGACACCGGCGTCGGGGTGGCCACCGCCGAGCAACCGCTGCTGTTCGACCGTTTCCACCGGGTCGCCGGTGCCTGGTCGCGCACCCATGAGGGCACCGGCATCGGGCTCGCCCTGGTGCGCGAGCTGGCCGAGCTGCACGGCGGATCGGTGAGCGCGGAGAGTGAGGTCGACCGCGGCAGCGTCTTCACCGTGCGCATTCCCTTCGGTGTTGCCCATCTGCCGGCCGACCGGATCGGCGAGGAGGGCGCCGCGGTCGTCACCGACGTCGCGCCGCGGCTTTTTCTCGAGGAGACGTCCTCCTGGCTGCTCGAAGCCGGGCCGGTCGAGCCGCCGACCGGCCGGCGGGGCCACATCCTGCTCGTCGACGACAACACCGACCTGCGCGACCACGTGGCCCGGCTGCTGCACCCGCACTGGGACGTGTCCACCGCGGTGGACGGGGTGGCCGCGCTGGAGCTGATCGAGCACAAGGCGTTCGACCTGGTGCTGACCGACGTGATGATGCCGCGGCTGGACGGCTTCGGCCTGATCGCCGCGCTGCGCGCCGACGACCGCACCCGGGACGTGCCGATCGTGGTGCTCTCGGCCCGGGCCGGTGAGGAGGCGTCCGGCGCCGGCCTGGCCGCCGGGGCCGACGACTACCTGGTGAAACCGTTCACGGCGCGGGACCTCACCGCCCGGGTGCGGGCCAACCTCGACCTCGGCCAGGCCCGCCGGCAGGTGGTCAGCCGGCTGCGCGGCCTGGTCGACGCGTTCACCGCGGTCAGCACCGTGCGGACCATCGCCGAGGTGCTCGACGTGGCCGCCCACCACGTGCTGACCATGACCGGGGCCGGCCGGGTGGTGGTGACCGCGGCCGGTGCGCGGGCCGAGATGGACGGCGGCGCCGACCCGCAGGCCGGGCCGGACGCCGAGATGTCGCTGCCGGACACCTCCGGCGCCCCGGTCGGCGAGCTGCGGGTCTGGTCCGGTTCGGACGGTCCGCCCGACCCGGCCCTGCTCACCCAGCTGGCCCGGCTGATCGGGCTGCGCCTCGCCAACGCCCGCCTCTACGAGGCCGAGCACCGGATCGCCACCACCCTGCAGCACAGCCTGCTGCCGCCGTCGCTGCCCCGGGTGCCCGGCGCCGTGGTGGCCAGCCGCTATCTGCCCGGCAGCAGCGAGGCCGAGGTCGGCGGCGACTGGTACGACGTGATCGCCGCCCCCGACGACCGGCTGTTCCTGGTGATCGGCGACGTGGTCGGCAAGGGGGTGCAGGCGGCGGCCGGGATGGGGCAGCTGCGCAACGCGCTCCGGGCGTACATCCTCGAGGGCTTCGACTGCGGCGAGGCGCTCACCCGGCTGAACCGGCTCGTCGACAACCTGGGCCGGCGCCAGTTCGCCACCGTGGTGTGCGTGCGGTTCGACCCGCTGACCGGGCATCTGCACTACTCGTCGGCCGGCCACCCGCCCCCGGTGCTGATCCGCCCCGGGCAGCCGGGCACGTTCCTCTACCGCACCGCGCTGGGCCCGCCGATCGGTGCGCTCGCCGTCGCCGAGTACCCGACCAGGGAGGCGTCCCTGGTCCGCGACGACCGGCTGCTGCTCTACACCGACGGCCTGGTCGAGGACCGCCGGGTCGGCATCGACACCGGCCTCAATCAGCTGCTCGAGGACGCCGCGAAACCGGCCGACCACGTCGAGGACCTGCTCGACGCGCTGCTGTCGCGAGCCGCCCGGCGCACCCGGCGCGACGACATCGCGCTGCTCGTGCTGCAGGCCACCGAACCGCGCGAGTTCGTGCTGCGGTTACCCGCCGACCCGACCCGGCTCAGCGTCCTGCGCCGCCGCCTCGAGGACTTCCTCACCGGGCACGGCGTGCCCGAGGCCGACGTGTTCGACCTGACCGTGGCGGTCTCCGAGGCGGCCGCCAACGCGATCGAGCACCCGGTCGACCCGGTCGAACCGCAGATCACCGTCGAGGCGTCGATCGACGAGGACGCGGTGCTGGTCACGGTGCGCGACACCGGGCGCTGGCGACCGGCCTCGCCGGGTGGCTTCCGCGGGCGCGGGCTGGCGCTGATCGGCGCGCTGACCGAGCTGTCGGTGGCGCGCAGCGATCAGGGCACCGCGGTGACGCTGCGGCGGCCCCTGAGTCTCTGAAACCTCACTCGCTGAGCCAGGGCTGTTCGGCCAGGCCGGAGATCTCCAGCACTCGCCGCACCTGGGACGAGGGCAGCACGGTGAGCGCCTCGCCGTACGACTCGACGAGCTGGAGAACCGCATGGATGGCGGCCGAGTCGAAGAACGTGACCTCACGCAGGTCGAGCGTCGCTGCGGAGGCGCCCTGCGTGCGGGCAGCACGAATCATGGCGTCGGCGGTCGACATGTCGACCTCGCCGGTCACGGTCACCGTGGCCCGGCCGTCGGCCACCGCGACGGTGGCCGAGAAGTTGGGGTCCGGCCCCTCTTGATCCACGAACATACGATTTCACAGGCGTCCGAGGGCGGCAAGAACCGCCCGAACAGGTTCCGCCGAGCCGTTATCGTGCGACCGCCGCCACCTCGGCCGCCGGTGCCACGGCGATAGGCTGGGGCCTATGACCGTGCGCGCCCTACTGGCGCCGGGAAAGCAGTCGCCCTGGCGGGCGGTCCCGGCGCAGATCATCCGTCCTGAGTACGTGGGTAAGAAGCGCCCGAAAGAGTGGCGCGGTTCGCACGTGCAGACCCCCGAGACCATCGAGAAGATGCGAATCGCCGGGCGGATCGCGGCGCAGGCGACCCAGCTCGCCGGCGAGCACTGCAAGCCGGGCGTCACCACCGACGAGATCGACCGGGTGGTGCACGAGTTCATCCTCGACCACGGCGCCTACCCGTCCACCCTGGGCTACAAGGGCTTCCCGAAGTCGTGCTGCACGTCGCTCAATGAGGTGATCTGCCACGGCATCCCCGACTCGACCGTTCTCGAGGACGGCGACATCATCAACGTCGACGTCACCGCCTATCTGAACGGCGTGCACGGCGACACCGACGCGACGTTCTGCGTGGGCGAGGCCGGCGAGGAGGCGCGGCTGCTGGTCGAGCGCACCCACGAGGCGATGATGCGCGGCATCCGCGCGGTCGCCCCGGGCCGCCCGATCAACGCGATCGGCCGGGTCATCGAGGCGTACGCGCGACGCTTCGGCTACGGCGTGGTGCGCGACTTCACCGGCCACGGCATCGGCGAGACGTTCCACTCCGGTCTGTACATCCCGCACTACGACAACCCGCGCCTCGACACGGTGATGGAACCGGGCATGACCTTCACCATCGAACCGATGATCACCCTGGGCACCTACGAGTACGACGTGTGGGCCGACGGCTGGACGGTCGTCACCAAGGACCGCAAGTGGACCGCCCAGTTCGAGCACACCCTGGTGGTCACCGAGGACGGCTACGAGATCCTGACCCTGCCGTGAGTCTCGTAGTCGAGCATCACCACGCCGATGTCTCCGGCGGCTGGCTGCGGGCCGCGACGTTCGGCGCGATGGACGGCCTGGTCACCAACATCGCGCTGATCGCCGGGGTGGGCGGCGGCGGGGCCAGCCACCGCACGCTGGTGCTGACCGGGGTGGCCGGCCTGGTGGCCGGGGCGATCTCGATGGGCCTGGGCGAGTACACGAGCGTCCGCAGCCAGAACGATCAGGTGCAGGCCGAGCTGGCCAAGGAACGCCACGAACTCGAGGTCAACCCGGACGGCGAGGCGGCCGAGCTGGTGGCCGCGTGGACCGCCCGCGGCCTGCCGGTGCATCTGGCCGAGCAGGTGGCGGCGGTGCTGCGGGACAACCCCGAACAGGCGCTGCGGGTGCACGCCCAGGAGGAGCTGGGGGTCGTCCCCGACGAGCTGCCCAGCCCGTGGACGGCGGCCGGCTCGTCGTTCGTCTGCTTCTCGATCGGCGCCCTGATTCCGCTGCTCACCTACCTGTTCGGCAGCGACGACCTGTGGCTGGCGCTCGCCGTGGGTGGCCTCGGGCTCTTCGGCGCCGGCGCGCTGGTGGCTCGGTTCACCGCCCAGTCCTGGTGGTTCAGCGGCCTGCGCCAGCTGGCCCTGGGTGGCCTGGCCGCCGCGGTCACCTACGCCATCGGCGTGCTGATCTCCTAGGGCCGATCGAACAGCGCGGCCAGATCTCCGTCCACCGGGCGGCCCCGGGCGGCCAGTTCCTCGGCGTGTTCCTTCAGGACCGCGCCGAGGACCTGGATGTCGGCGCCCGCGACACCGGTGCGGGTCACCGCGTCGGCCGCGTTGCGGAAGTAGGTGCGGGTGAGCAGGCCGACGATCATCGCGGCGTGCAGCCGGGCCTCGGCGATCATCACCAGCGCGGCGTCCGTCTCGTACCACTCGGCGAGCCGGACCGCGCGGGTGTGCGCCGCCGACGCGAGCGCCCAGTTGTGCCGGGCCAGCGTCGTGAACTCGGGCGGTCGCGCCTCGGCGAGCCGGGCCAGGTGGGTGTCGCGCAGCCGGCCGAACCAGCCGCGCGGATCGTGCAGCGGCCGGGTGGTCACGTACCGGTCGGCGTCCAGCGGCCAGCGCGAGGTCAGCTCCCGTGCCCGGCGCAGGCCGTCGTCCCCGGTGATCACCTCGAGGTCGACAAGGGTGCCGTCGACCCGGCGCAGCGCCGGTTTCGGGCCGGCGCCCTCCCGGTAGGTCACCACCAGCACGTTGACGTCGCTGCCCTCGCGGTCGTCGCCGTGCGCCAGCGACCCGTGCACGCCGATCGCCTGCACCTCGGCCGACCAGCGGCGTTCGATGGCGTCCTGCAGCCGCACCGCCAGTCGCCCGCGCGGCGACACGTCGATCTCCTCGAACACCCCGTCATTCTTCGGTATCCCGGTGTCAGCGAAAGGCGTCCGGCGCGGAGCACGAAAACGGACAGACCGGTGTCAGCCCGCGCGGCCAGGGAAGGCCATCGTCAGGGGCGCCACCGCGTTGAGCCGCCGCCATCGGACGGCGCGCACGGCGGCGTCGGTCAGGGCGGCGAGCGCGGTGGTCCGATCGTCGTTCTCGGTCACCCCGAGCACCGGCCGCCAGGACTGCGCGACCCCGTCCTCGATCTTGATGGCGAGGTCCAGTGCGGAGTCCCGGTCGGTCACCGGGAAGGGCAGGGTGTAGCCGGCCGGCAAGGGGCCCGAGCTGGATTTGAGCGCGGCGATCTGGTTGATCAGCCAGTCCCGGCGTTCGCGGTGTTCCAGCTCCGCGGCGCGGGCCGCGGTTACCTCGGCCCTGGCGGTCAGCCGCACGCCGATCAGACCGTACGCGTAGATGGCCGCCTCCTCGGCGGCCAGCGCGGCCGCGAGCGCCTCGGTCATCGCAGCGCCTCGACGTGGGTGGCCCGGCAGGCGGCGATCGAGCCGACCGTCCCGGCGCGCAGGGCCGTGGTCGCCCGGCAGGCCGCCACCGCGTTCTTCGCGGCGCTCTGCTCGGCCGTCTGGAAGGCGGCGATCACCTCGTCCGCCGTGGCGCCGGCCGACATGGCCGATGCCGGGCTGGAGGCGGAGGCCGAGGTCGGCGTGGTGCGGCCGATCAGGGTGGCCAGCTCGGCGGCGTGCGCCCGGTGGTCGGCGGCGAGCGGGCTGAGCCGGGTGGCGAGGTCGGGGAGGCTCAGGATCGCCCGGTCGTAGGCGATGGCCAGGGTGAGCGCCTCGTCGAGCAGCGGCTGCAGTGCGTCCACCGGCGTCGGCGAGTCGGCATCGCTGCCGCATCCGGCCAGGCCGCCGGTGAGCATCAGCCCGGCGCCCAGCACCCACCGTCGGGTATGTCCCACTTCGCTCATCCGCACCGCGCCAGTCAACACCATTCGGCCGGTGGTGGGTGGTTAAGGCCCCGCGAGCGCCGCGCGTTACGCTCTGCGTCAGCCGCGGGGCTTTCAGCCCGGCGGCATATAGTGCTTTCCTTGGAACACTAGTGAAAGGTCGAGCCCGATGACGCAGCGTGGTCGCGCCGGCGCCCGGCCTGGCAACCGTTCCGGCGCCCAACGGTCCCGGGAAGAATCGGAGCAGCGGGCCCCCGCCGCTCCGCGCATCGACCTGGTGGCCGCCAAGGCCCGGGTGCAAGCAGTGATCGAGCCGGTCGTTCAGCAGGCCGGCTACGACCTGGAAGACGTGAACCTGTCCCGGGCCGGCCGGCGCCACGTGGTGCGGGTCCTGGTGGACACCGACGGGGGCATCAATCTGGACGGCGTGGCCGTCGTCTCGCGGGAGATCTCGGCGGCGCTCGACGCGGCCGAGGAGAGCGGCGGCGAACTGCTGGCCGGTGAATACCAGCTCGAGGTCGGTTCGCCCGGGGTGGACCGGCCGCTGACCCTGCCGCGCCACTGGCGGCGTAACCGTGGCCGGCTGGTCGCGGTCAACGGACTCACCGGCCGGGTGGCCGACGTGGACGACGCGGGCATCGCCCTGGACGTCGACGGCGAGTCCCGGACGCTTACCTACGCCGAACTCGGCCCCGGGCGTGTGCAGATCGAGTTCAAGCGCCTCGACGAGGCCGACTTCGGCGACGAAGACGAAGACGATGACAACGAAGACGACGACGAAGAGGATGGGGAGGGCAGGGAGTGAATATCGACCTCGCGGCGCTGCGCGCCCTGGAGCGCGAGCGGGAGATCCCGTTCGACACGATCGTCGCGGCTATCGAGACCGCGCTGCTGACCGCCTACCGGCACACCGATGGCGCGCAGAGTCACGCCCGGGTGGAGATCGACCGTAAGTCCGGCGTGGCGTCGGTACTCGCTCAGGAGCTGGACGCGGACGGCACGCTGGTGCGGGAGTGGGACGACACCCCGCACGACTTCGGCCGCATCGCGGCCATGACGGCCAAGCAGGTGATCCTGCAACGCCTCCGGGAGGCGACCGACGAACAGCACTTCGGGGAGTACGCGGGACGCGACGGTGACCTGATCACCGGCATCGTGCAGGCGGACGCCGCGCGGGCCGAGAAGGGCATCGTGATCGTCGACCTCGGCAAGATCGAGGCGGTGCTCCCGCAGTCCGAGCAGGTGCCGGGGGAGTCGTACGACCACGGGTCGCGCATCCGGGCCATCGTCGTGCACGTGGCCAAGGGCTTCCGTGGCCCGCAGGTCACCCTGTCCCGCTCACACCCGGCCCTGGTGAAGAAGCTGTTCGCGCTCGAGGTCCCGGAGATCGCCGACGGCACCGTCGAGATCGCCGCGATCGCACGTGAGGCAGGTCACCGCACCAAGATCGCGGTGCATTCGACAGTGCCCGGCGTGAATGCGAAGGGTGCCTGCATCGGCCCGATGGGCCAGCGGGTGCGGGCCGTGATGAGCGAACTGCACGGCGAGAAGATCGACATCATCGACTGGTCGGACGATCCGGCCCAGTTCGTCGGTAATGCGCTCTCGCCCGCGAAAGCCCTGCGTGTCGAGGTGGTGGACGCCGCCACCCGGACGGCCCGGGTGACCGTGCCCGACTTCCAGCTGTCGCTGGCGATCGGCCGGGAAGGGCAGAACGCCCGGCTGGCGGCGCGGCTGACCGGCTGGCGGATCGACATCCGCCCGGACAACGAGCCGGCCGAGCGCCCGGCTCAGTCGGATCGTGATGCGGCCGAGGCGGGAAGCTGACCGGATACGCGGGCACAACCCGCGAGGGGTAGACTTTTCCATGGCCGGTCCGACGCGCACCTGTGTCGGTTGCCGTAAACGCGCGCCGGCCTCTGAGTTAGTTAGGTTCGTCGTGGCTGGCAGCTGGGATGATTTCCGCTTCCAACCCGATCCGAACCGCCGACTGCCGGGCCGGGGAGCGCATCTGCATCCTGATCCGGCTTGCTTCGCGCAGGCGGAGCGGCGCCGTGCCTTCGGGCGGGCGTTGCGATTCACCGGTGTTGCTGACACCGGTCCGCTTGCCGAGCACATCCGTTCGGTCTCCATGCCGCGCGGAACGACCGATGACCAGGCCGCCAGGCCTGATCACGACCCAGCAAGGTAGGACGACCCAGATGAGCACACGATGAAGTCCCTGAAATGAACAGGCTTCTAGTGCACGAGTGAGGTCGTTGCGGGTGCGCTCGCACGACCTCGAAGTGAGGAGTGCAGTGCCAGGTAAGGCCCGCGTACACGAGCTCGCAAAGGAGCTCGGGGTCGACAGCAAGACCGTTCTCGCCAAGCTCAAAGAGATGGGCGAGTTCGTCAAGTCAGCTTCCAGCACGGTCGAGGCCCCGGTGGCCCGGCGGCTGCGTGGTGCTCTCGAGGCAGGTTCCGCTCCGGCGGCGTCCGCCCCGTCCGCATCCAGCGCCCCGGCTCCCGGCTCCCTGCGGCCGGCCCCATCCACCGGCGCGCGGCCGCAGCCGCCGCGTCGTCCGACCGCGCCCGCGGCGGACGCCTCCAGCGCACCCAGCGCACCCAGCAGCGCGCCGACTTCCCCGGCTCCCTCGCCGGGTCCGTTCGTGCGCCCCAAGCCGCCGGCTCCCGTCCGCCCGGGCCCCACGCCCGGTCCGGTCGCCAAGCCGGCGAGTGCTCACGACATCGAGGTGGCGGCCGCCGAGGCGCGCGCCTCGGCGCTGAAGGCCGAGCAGGAGGCCGCGGTCAAGGCCGCCCAGGCCGCCCGCACCCGGGACGCCGAGCGTCGTGCCCAGCAGCCGCAGCCCGACATCCGCCCGACCGGCCCCGGCCCGCGTCCGGGCCCCGGCTCGGTTCCGCCGCGTCCGGGTTCCCCGGCCGCGACTCCGCGCACGAGCGGTCCGTCCGCTCCGGGCGGTGGCCCGCGTCCCGGTCCCGCAGGCGGCAGCCCGCGTCCGCCGGCCCGCGGTCCCGGTAACAACCCGTTCGGTGTCTCCGGTGGTGGGGCTGCTCGGCCCACGCCGTCCGCGATGCCGCGTCCCAACCAGCCCGGCATGCCGCCGCGGCCGAGCCCGGCGTCCATGCCGCCGCGGCCCAGCCCCGCGTCCATGCCTTCACAGCGTCCCGGTCGTCCCGGTGGCGGTCCCGGCGGTGGCGGCGCAGGTCGTCCCGGCGGTCCCGGCGGCGGTCGTGGTGGTCCCGGTGGCGGCGGTGGCGGTTTCCGTCCCGGTGGCGGCGGTGGCGGTGCTGGTGCCGGTGGCGGTTTCCGTCCCGGCGGCGGTGGCGGTGCCGGCGGCGGTGGCTACCGTGGTGGTCCCGGCGGCGGTGGCGGCGGTGGCGGTGGCTACCGCGGTGGCCCCGGCGGCGGTACTGGTGGTCCGGTCGGTGCCGGCGCTCCGGGTCGTCCCGGTGGTGGCGGTCGCGGTCGTGGCGGCGGTGCCGCGGGTGCCTTCGGGCGTCCGGGTGGCCGGCCGACGCGTGGCCGCAAGTCGAAGAAGCAGCGGCGTCAGGAGTTCGACAACCTGTCGGCTCCGGCCATGAGCTCGGGCGCGCCCCGCGGCAACGGCCAGGAGATCAGGCTGTCCCGTGGCGCGTCGCTCTCCGACTTCGCCGACAAGATCAACGCGAACCCCGGCTCGCTGGTCCAGGAGATGTTCAACCTGGGCGAGATGGTGACGGCGACTCAGTCGTGTTCCGACGACACGCTGCTGCTGCTCGGCGAGCACCTGGGCTTCGACGTGCAGATCGTCAGCCCGGAAGATGAGGACCGCGCGCTGCTCGCGCAGTTCAACATCGACCTCGACGCCGAGGTGGCCGAGGACCGTCTGGTCACTCGTCCGCCGGTGGTGACCGTCATGGGTCACGTCGACCACGGTAAGACGAAGCTGCTCGACGCGATCCGCAAGACCAACGTGGTCGCCGGCGAGGCGGGTGGCATCACCCAGCACATCGGTGCCTACCAGGTCGTCGTCCCGCACCAGGGCGAAGAGCGGGCCATCACCTTCCTCGACACCCCGGGCCACGAGGCGTTCACCGCCATGCGTGCCCGTGGTGCCCAGGTGACCGACATCGTGATCCTGGTGGTCGCGGCGGACGACGGCGTCATGCCCCAGACGGTTGAGGCGTTGAACCACGCCAAGGCCGCCGAGGTGCCGATCGTGGTCGCGGTCAACAAGGTCGACAAGCCGGACGCCAACCCGGACAAGGTGCGCCAGCAGCTCACCGACTACGGCCTGCTCGCCGAGGAGTACGGCGGCGACACGATGTTCGTCAACGTGGCCGCCAAGCCGGGCACCGGCATCGACGAGCTGCTCGAGGCGGTCCTGCTGACCGCCGACGCGTCGCTGGAGCTGACCGCTCCGACCGACGGGCCGGCGCAGGGTGTCGTCGTCGAGTCGCACCTCGACAAGGGCCGTGGTGCTCTCGCGACCGTGCTGGTCCAGAAGGGCACGCTGCGGGCCGGCGACTCGATCGTGGCGGGCGGCGCGCACGGCCGCGTCCGCGCCATGCTCGACGAGAACGGCAAGACCGTGCCCGAGGCCTACCCGGCCCGGCCGGTGCTGGTGCTCGGTCTGACCTCGGTGCCGGGTGCGGGTGACACGTTCCTCGCGGCTGAGGACGACCGCACCGTGCGGCAGATCGCCGAGCAGCGGCAGGCTCGCCGCCGCGCGGCGAGCTTCGCGAACTCGCGGACCCGGGCCACCCTCGAGACGCTCATGGAGCAGCTCAAGGAGGGCGAGAAGACCTCGCTCACCCTGGTCATCAAGGGCGACTCGTCCGGTTCGGTCGAGGCCCTCGAGGACGCGCTGTTCAAGATCGAGATTCCGGACGAGATCCAGCTCAAGGTCATCCACCGCGGCGTCGGTGCGATCACCGAGAGCGACGTGAACCTGGCCTCGGCGTCCTCGGACGCCACCGCCACGATCATCGGGTTCAACGTCCGGGCCTCGAACAAGGTCAAGGACATGGCCGACCGGGCGAACGTGGAGATCCGCTACTACAGCGTTATCTACCAGGCCATCGAGGAGATCGAGGCCGCGCTCAAGGGCCTGCTCAAGCCGGAGTACGAGGAGGTCGAGCAGGGCACCGCGGAGATCCGCGAGGTCTTCCGCTCGTCCAAGATCGGCCTCATCGCCGGCTGTATGGTCCGCAGCGGTCTTCTCCGCCGCAACGCCAAGGCCCGCATCCTGCGGGACGGCGTCGTGGTGGCGGAGAACGTCACGATCAGCTCGCTGCGCCGCTTCAAGGACGACGCCACCGAGGTCCGCGAGGGCTTCGAGTGTGGTCTGACGATGAGCGGTTTCGGCAGCCCGCAGGTCGGCGACGTGATCGAGACCTTCGAGATGCGCGAGAAGCCGCGCGCGTAGTCGAGAGGTACCGGGAGCCCTCTGTCCGCGGAAAGCGCGGACGGGGGGCTCCCGCCTATATGCCTGCGATGGGGGCCGAGCCCCCAAACCCCCACGGTGCGGTGGTGGCGCTCGCAGCGCCGGTCGCGCCGCCTGCCAAGATGGCACGCATGTCCCGGTACGCCCTGCTCCTTGCGCCCTATGCCAACCGCGTCTATGCCGACCAGGCTGCGCGGTTGTCGCTCGCCGAATTGGCCGCCTTCAAGCCCGTGCTGTCGTCCGACATTTCGGACATCGGCGTGGAGAAGCTTGGCGGTGTGGAGTATCTCGGCTTCACCGGCTCGCTGTCGCCGCAGGATATTTCGTACCTGTCCAATTTGTCGGCGGCCTACGCGCTCTTCGAGCGGGTTGAGGATGACCTGCTGCGGCCGCTGGAGCTCACGCCGCTGGCGCAGTACGACAGTGACCTGATCACCATCCCGAAGTACGCGGGGAAGACCAACGAGCAGTTCACCAAGCTTGTTCTCAACCTCACGCTGCTCGCCTCGCGGTCGGCCGGGCGGATGCTCGACGGCGGGCTCACCGTCCTCGACCCGCTGTGCGGACGCGGGACCACGCTCAACCAGGCGCTGATGTACGGCTACGACGGCATCGGGATCGAGCTCGACGGCAAGGACGTGGAGGCGTACAAGCTCTTCCTCCAGACGTACCTCAAGAGGAAGCGATTGAAGCACTCGGCCGAGTTGGTCCCGGTGCGCCGCCAAGGGCGGCGTGCCGCCCGCAGGCTCGAAGTGAGCCTCGCGGCCAGCAAGGACGACCACAAGGCCGGCGCGGTGCAGAAGATCACCGTGATCCAGGCCGACACCACCCAGCTGGACGGACTGCTGCGCGGCGGCGTCGCCGACGTCCTGGTCACCGACCTGCCCTACGGGGTGGCGCACGGCAGTTACGACGATGCCGGCGGCATCACCCGCAGCCCGCTCGATCTGCTCGAGCGCGCGGTACCGACCTGGTTGCCGCTGCTGCGGCCGGGTGCCGCGCTCGGCCTGTCCTGGAACCTCAAGGTGGCCCGGCGCGAGCTGGCCGAGGACATCCTGGTCGCCAACGGCCTCGAGATCGTCGAGAACGAGCCGCTCGCCCACCGCGTCGACCAGGGCATCGAGCGCGACGTGATTATTGCCCGCAAGGTGAACTGAAAAAGGTTTACCCTGCTCGCTGATGTTTACCGAAACCGCAGTGTTCGATCTGCTCCTGCCCGGCGACTCCCGCACGCTCAAGCAGAAGCGTTCCTATGTCCGCCCGATCCTCGCGATGCTCAAGAAGTTCGAGGTGAGCGTCGCCGAGGTCGGTTTCCACGACCTGTACGGCCGGGCCCAGATCGGCGTGGCCGTGGTCGCGGCCGAGGCCGGCCAGGCCCGCGCCGTGATCGACACCTGCGAGAACCAGGTGGCCGGCCGCCCCGAACTCGAGCTGTTGTCCGTGAAGCGAAGGCTCTACGGCGACGAGGACTAGGCAACACGGCGTGGGTACGCTTCAGCAGTTGGGCGGGAGCAGTACGGACCCGCGGTAATTACAGTCGGAGGTGGGCGATATGTCGGACCCGGCCAAGACGCGTCGACACGCGGAGCGCATCAAGGAGTTGGTCGCGTCGCTGGTGCGTGAGATCAAGGACCCCCGGCTCGGCATGGTGACGATCACGGACGCCCGGATCACCGGAGACCTCCGCGAGGCGACCGTCTACTACACGGTTCTGGGCGACCCGACCGAACAGGCCGGCACGCAGGCGGCGCTGGAGAGCGCCAAGGGCATGCTGCGCACCCGCGTCGGCCACGCGCTCGGCCTGCGGCACTCGCCGAGCCTGGCGTTCGTGCAGGACAACGTGATGGACCACGCCAAGGAGATGGAGGACCTGCTCGCCGAGGCCCGCCTCCGCGACGAGGAGGTCCAGCGCCTCGCGGCCGGCAAGCAGTACGCCGGTGACCCCGACCCCTACAAGGCCGAGGACGAGGACGACGAGGACGAGGGCGCCGAGCGGGTGGGCGCGCGCGAGGACCTCGGGTGACACATGCCTCGGATTCTCCCGAGGGAGTGACTTCCCCCGAGGGAGTGACCGAAGCGGAGTGGTCCGCGGCCGTTGAGGCGGTCCGCGGGCTCACTCCCGGTCCGGACGGCGACGAGGTCCAGCTGATCTGCCACGTGAACCCGGACGGGGACGCGCTGGGCAGCATGCTGGGCTTCGCCCGGGCCCTGCGCGAGCAGGGAATCACCCGGCTGCGAGCCACCTTCGCCGGCGACTTCGAGCTGCCCACCCCCTATCAGGACCTGCCCGGCGTCGAGCTGCTCGTGCCGGAGGCCGAGGCCTTCCGCGCGCCGGCCCTGGTGATGACGTTCGACGTGGCCGCCGAGTCCCGGCTGGGCGGCCTGGTCGCGCTGCTGCGCGCGCCCTGCGTCGTGGTGCTCGACCACCACGCCTCCAACACCCGGTTCGGCCGGGTCAACCTGGTGGCGCCGCGGGCCGCGGCCACGTCGGTGGTGGTGGACGCCCTGCTGTCCCGGCTGGGCTTCCCACTCGACGCCGCGGTGGCCGAGTGTCTCTACGTGGCGCTGGCCACCGACACCGGTTCGTTCAAGTTCGACATGACCACCCCCGAGGTGCACGAGCTGGCCGCCCGCCTGATCGCCACCGGCATCAGTCCCGGCGACATCTCCCGGCGGATCTTCGACACCCGCCCCTTCGGGGCGATGAAACTCGCCGGCGAGGTGATCGGCCGGGCCGTCCTCGACCCCACCGCCGCGGCCGGTCAGGGCATGGTCTGGACGTACGCGACGCAGGCCGACCTGACCCGCCACGACCAGCGACCGTACGTGCTGGACACCCTGATCGACCCGGTCCGCGGCGTGGCCGAAGCCGACGTGGCGGTGGTGATCAAGGAGACCCCGCAGGGCGACTGGTCGGTGTCGATGCGCAGCAAGGGCGCGGTGGACGTCAGCCGGGTGGCGGTGGTCCTCGGCGGCGGTGGTCATCGCCTGGCCGCGGGCTTCACCGGTCACGGCACGCCCGAAGAGGTGGCCGCGACGGTCAAGAGCCATCTCGAAGCTCACCTGATCTAGTACGCATCTCCCATCACCCGCTTACCTTTGGTAGGCGGGTGATTACTCTGTGTCGTAACAGTCTCAAACAACGGGAACGGTGCGTCATCAGCCGACCTGAACGATAGTTTGGTCCTTAACGGTGATTTGGTTTTGCGCGGCCGTGACACCACCGCCCGCCGTGAAACCTCGAGCCACCCGGGTCCACCGACTCGGGCCGCGTCACTGACGCGCCAAGCGTCCGGCGATCCCGGACCGGCCACGTGACGCACCGCTCGACCGATTCTGGGCGCGAGCTGCGATGCCCGCGCCCCACCCACCGTGGAGGACCACCATGGCTGCCAAGCCGAAGCCCCAGCCCACCGACGAAGCCCGCGAGCAGGCGCGCCGCGCCCTGCAGACCTCGCTGGACACCCGTCAGTAACTGGTAAGCACTCAACCGCATTGCATCCCTTACTGTCGGGCGGGCATCATGGTTGTCCATGAGCCCGCCTGCCCGCCAGTCCTCTGCCGCGCTCGATCCGGCAGAGACCGGCGCTAGGGGAATCGCCCGCCTCGCGGTCCCGGCACTCGTGGTGCTGGCCGCCGAGCCGCTCTACGTCCTGGTCGACACGGCCGTCGTCGGGCACCTCGGGCGAGTGCCGCTCGCGGCCGTCGCGGTCGGCGGCACCGTCATGTCGCTGGCGGTCTGGTTCGGCAACCTGATGGCCTACGGCACCACCGGGCGGGCCGCCCGGCGGTTCGGCGCGGGGGACCGGAAGGCCGCCGTCGCCGAGGGCGTGCAGGCCTCCTGGCTGGCGCTCGCGATGGGCGCCGTCCTCGTCGTGCTCGCGCAGATCGGCGCCGGACCGCTCACGTCCGTCCTCGCCGGTGACGCCACCACCGCGCACGCCGCGGCCGGCTGGCTGCGTGTCGCCTCGCTCGGCGCACCGGGGCTGCTGCTCGCCGCGGCCGGCAACGGATGGATGCGCGGCGTGCAGGACACCCGGCGGCCGTTGCTGTTCGTGCTGGGCGCCAACGTGCTCTCCGCGATCCTCTGCCCGGTGCTCGTCTATCCGGCGGGCTGGGGCCTGACCGGTTCCGCGGTGGCCAACGTGGTCGCCCAGACCGTCTCCGGCGGCTGCTTCCTGGCCGCGCTGGTCCGGGAGACCCGCGCGCTGCGGCCGCGACCACGGGTCATCGGGCAGCAGCTCACGCTCGGCCGGGACCTGCTGATCCGCGGCGCCGCCTTCCAGGCCTGCTTCCTCTCCGCTACCGCGGTCGCGTCACGCTTCGGGGTCGCCGCGGTCGGTGCCCACCAGATCGCCCTGCAGCTCTGGTTCTTCAGCGCGCTGGCGCTCGACGCGGTGGCGATCGCGGCGCAGTCCCTGGTCGGCGCGGCGCTGGGCGGCGGCGACGCGGCCGGTGCCCGGGACGTCGCCCGCCGGGTGACCATCGCCGGGGGGATTGCCGGAATCGGGTTCGCGGTGCTGGCGGCGGCCGGCGCGGGTGTGGTGCCGGGCTGGTTCACGCCGGATCAGTCGGTGCACGAGCAGGCCGCGATCGTGTGGCCCTGGTTCGTCGGGCTGATGCCGTTCGCCGGGGTGGTCTACGCGCTCGATGGCGTGCTGATCGGCGCCGGCGACATCCGCTACCTGCGCAATCTCACCCTCGCGTCGGCGCTGCTGGGCTTCCTGCCGGCGATCTGGCTGGCCTACTGGCTCGACCTCGGGCTGGGTGGCGTGTGGGCCGGCCTCGGCCTGTTCATCCTGATCCGTTTCGTGACCACGGTGTGGCGCTGGCGCTCGGGCGGCTGGGCGGTGCTGGGCGCCACCCGCTGAGGTCAGAGCCCTAAGGTGGGCGGGTGAATGCGGACGGGCTGATCGTGGTGGACAAGCCGGCGGGGATGACCTCGCACGACGTGGTGGCGCGGATTCGGCGGCTGGCCAAGACCCGCCGGGTCGGGCATGGCGGCACGCTCGATCCGATGGCGACCGGCGTGCTGATCATCGGGGTCAACCGGGCCACCCGGCTGCTCACCTACGTGATCGGGTCGGGCAAGAGCTACGCCGCGACGATCCGGCTGGGGCAGACGACGATCACCGACGACGCGGAGGGCGAGGTCACCGCCACCGTTTCGGCGGCCGGCGTCGCCGACGCCGACATCCACTCCGGCCTGGCGGCCCAGCGCGGCGAGATCGACCAGGTGCCGAGCGCGGTGAGTGCCATCAAGATCAACGGCGAGAGAGCCTACAAGCGCGTACGCGACGGGGAGACCGTCGACATCCCGGCCCGCCGGGTCACCGTCGCGCGCCTCGACGTGCTGGCCATCCGGCGGGAGGGCGACCTGGTCGACGTCGACGTCGAGGTGGACTGCTCGTCCGGCACCTACATCCGGGCGATCGCCCGCGACCTGGGCACCGCGCTGGGCGTGGGCGGGCACCTGACCGCGCTGCGGCGCACCGCGGTGGGCCAGATGACGCTGGCCGAGGCGGTCACCCTGGAGGAGCTGGAGAAGACCGCCCCCGACGTGGTCGGCCTGCCGATGGCCGACGCCGCCCGGCAGACCTTCCCGCAGCGCACGGCCACTCCGGAGGAGGCCCGCGTGCTCAGCCACGGCGGCCCGCTCGACCCGGTCGGCATCGACGGCCCGTACGCGGTGTTCGGTCCCGAGGGCGACGTCCTCGCGATCGTCTCCGAGCGCGAAGGCCGGGCCCGCGCCGAGATCGTGCTGGCCCCGGCCTAGGTCAGGTGCCGGGCGACCGTCGCGACCAGGTCGGCGGCGGCGTAGGGCTTGTCCAGGAAGTCGTCGCAACCGGCCTCGATCGCGGCGGCCCGGTCCTGGGGGAGCACGCTCGCGGTCACCGCCACCACCGTCGGGCGCTTGTCCGCCGGCAGCAGGCCGGCGGCCAGTTCCCGGGCCAGGTTGAGGCCGTTGCCGTCGGGCAGGTTCATGTCGAGCAGGACCAGGTCGATGTCGGCGGCGCGAAGCCGGTCACGGGCCGCCGAGAGGCTTGTCGCGTCGACCACCGAGGCGGTGCGCACCGCCTCGACGCCGGCTCGGGAAAGCACCGCCTTGACCAGCGTGCGGTTCAGCTCCTCGTCCTCGACCAGCAGGATCGTGCTCATGGTCAGCTCCTTCCGGTCGCGGGTGCGCGGGTCGCCGGGTGCGACGCGGGCAGGACGGTGTCGGCGGGCAGGCTGATGGTGAAGACGCTGCCCACGCCGATCTCCGACTCCAGGGTGATCTCGCCGTCGTGTGCCTCGACGAGACGTTTGGTGAGGGCCAGGCCGAGACCGGTGCCGGCCCGCTGCCGCTCCGGGTCACCCACCTGCTGGAACTCCTCGAAGACGCGAGGCTGGTCGCTCTCCGAGATGCCCACCCCGGTGTCGGCCACCGCGACGTACACCTGCTCGCCTCGCTTTTTCGCGGCGACCGTGACCGAGCCGCCGGGCTCGGTGAATTTGATGGCGTTGGACAGCAGGTTTTCCACGATCTGCCGGAAACGCACCCGGTCGGCCAGCGCGGTGACCTCCGGCAGATCGGTGTGCACGGTGAGGTTCTTGGTGGTGAACAGCGGGGCCAGGCCGGTGAGCAGCTCGGTGATCGCGGTGTCGACCCGCAGCGGGGCCGGGCTCAGGTCCAGCCGGCCGGCCTCGATCTTGGCGAGGTCGAGGATGTCGTTGATCAGGCCGAGCAGGTGCCGGCCGCTGGTGTGGATGTGGTCGACCCACTCGGCCGGGACGCGGCGCCGGTCACCCTCCGGTTCCTCGACGCGCATCAGGTCGCTGAACCCGATGATCGCGTTGAGCGGGGTGCGCAGTTCGTGGCTCATGTTGGCCAGGAACGCGCTCTTCGCCTGGTTGGCGGCGGTGAGCGCGTCGACCGACGCGCTCAGCTCGGTGGTCAGGCGGCGCTGGGCGTCGGCGACGGCCTGCCGTTCGGCGAGGATGCCGGCCTGGCCGCCGAGCGCGGCGAGCAGCCGCAGGTCGTCGTCGTGGAACAGGGTGCGGTGCCGGTTGAACAGCAGCACCGCGCCGTCGACGTCGGGCGGCACCGGCATGGCGAGCACCGTGACGTAGTCGTCGCCGAGGTGGTCGCCGTAGTGCGCGACCAGGGCGGGGGTGCCCTCGCGCAGCCGGGCCGGGCGGCCGGCCCGGACCAGCGCGGTGATGTCGGCCGCGTCGACCTGGGTGAGCTCGGGCAGCGGCGGGCCGGCGTACGCGGTCTGGGCGAGCTGGCCGTCCGGGCGCGGCATCAGCACGGCGACCGCCTCGGCGCCGGTCTGCTCGCGCATGATCTCGGCGTACGTCTGCCAGACCTCGGCCGGGGACTGGGCGTCGGCGCGCAGCAGCCGTTCGGTGACGTGCCAGGCGGCACTTGTCGAGAACATCCGCCGCAGCCACCGCGACGGCATGAAGGCGACCAGGTAGCCGAGCCCGCTGAGCAGGGCCAGAACCCGGCTCACGGCGGTCAGCTGCGGGCCGTGCAACGCGCCGAGGGCGACGAAGACGATCATGACGCCGAAGGTGAGGGTGGCGGCGGCCGCGATGGTCAGCCGGGCCTGGTTGGCGCCGGCCCGGGTGCGGGCCTTGCCCCAGAGCAGGGCGGCCGCGACCACCTCGCTGAGGCTGAAGCCGAGGGTCATCGCGGTCAGTCCGCCCGAGGTGAGCGGGCGGGCCGTCATCAGGAGCGGAAAGGCCAGGCCGATGTACGCCATCAGCACCAGCCGGTCGAGAATCTGCGGCACCGCCCGCAGCCGCGCCGCCAGCCGGACCGTGAGGTAGGGCTGCGCCAGCAGCACCGTGGTGGTGGCGATGCCCACCCACATCGGCAGCGTGCCGCCGGCCAGCCGGCGGGTGATGTCCACCCCGAAGAACACCGTGCACGGCAGGAAGACCAGCGTCACGTTGCCCTGCAGGGAGTCGCGGCGCAGTAGATAGCCCCCGAGCGCACGGAGGAACAGCACCGCGAAGGTCAACTCCGCCGCGAGCAGGACGAGCACGCTCCAGTCGATGCGCATATCGGGGCTAATCGTAGCGTTTCGGTCGGTTCGTAAGACCGATACGCTGTGCCCGACGATTGAGCGGGAGGGCGACACATGCAGCGGTGGCGGGGCTACGAGTCGGTGCCCGGGGGTTGGGGCCGGTCGGTGGTCACGATCGGCGTCTTCGACGGCGTGCACCGCGGCCACCAGGCGATCATCGGGCACGCCGTGAAGCGGGCCCGCGACCTGGGACTGCAGTCGGTGGTGATGACCTTCGACCCGCACCCGGCCGAGGTGGTGCGCCCGGGTTCACACCCGGCGGTGCTCACCGAGCCGGTGCGCAAGGCCGAGCTGATCGAGCAGCTCGGCGTCGACGCGCTCTGTGTGGTGCCGTTCACGCCGTCCTTCTCGCACCTGACCGCCGAGCAGTTCGTGCACGACGTGCTGGTCGAGGCGTTGCACGCGGCGGTCGTGGTGGTCGGCGACAACTTCCGGTTCGGGCACAAGGCCGCCGGTGACGTGCAGGTGCTGGAGCGGCTCGGGCGTTCGTTCGGCTTCACCGTCGAGGACGCGCCACTGGTCTCGGCGGACGGACTGGTCTTCTCCTCGACGTACATCCGGAGTTGTGTTGATGCCGGGGATGTGCGGGCCGCGGCCGCCGCGCTCGGCCGGCCGCACCGCCTGGCCGGCGTGGTTGTCCGCGGTGACCAGCGCGGGCGCGAGATCGGCTTCCCGACGGCCAACCTGATGACCCATCGCTACGCGGCGGTCCCGGCCGACGGCGTCTATGCGGCCTGGCTGATCCGTGGCGGCGAGCACGCGGGCCGGCACCCGGCGAGCGTGTCGATCGGCACCAATCCCACCTTCTCCGGGCGGGAACGCCGGGTCGAGGCCTACGTTCTCGACTTCGCGGGTGACCTCTACGGCGAGCGGGTGAGCCTCGACTTCGTCGCTCACCTGCGCGAACAGCGGGTCTACGAGGGCATCGAACCGCTTGTCGCGCAGATCCGCGAGGACGTGGAACAGACCCGCGAGATGCTTCGGTAACCCCCTGGTAGGGTTGACAGGACGTTGGCTGTCCAACGACCGGTTCCGCGTGCCTGCCCGACGCCGCGGGTGCGGAATACCGTGCTTACCCACCGGCAACACAGAATTTCGGAGAGTATGGCGCTCGATCAAGACACCAAGAACAAGATCATCGACGAGTACAAGGCGCAGGACGGCGACACCGGGTCGCCCGAGGTGCAGGTCGCGATGCTGACCAAGCGGATCGCTGACCTCACCGAGCACCTGAAGGTGCACAAGCACGACCACCACAGCCGGCGTGGCCTGCTGCTGCTGGTCGGCCGCCGTCGCCGCCTTCTCAACTACGTTCAGAAGAAGGACATCGCGCGCTACCGGACGCTGATCGAGCGTCTCGGCCTCCGCCGATAAGTCTTCAGGGGGAGTGGCCGACCGGGCCGCTCCCCCTAGCTTTAACCCACGGACCCGCGCGGTTCGCCAGGCCAAGACAGACACCGGTCCTCGGTAGTGGTTCCCAGGCCAACCATCCTGGGCACTTCGATCGAAGACCGGCCAGCCTGAACATCGCGCTGAGATGACCGCCGGGTCCTCGACGAAGGAGTACCGCAACAACATGACAGAGCAGAACGCTCTCGGAACTGAGTCCCGCACCGCCGTCATCGACAACGGTGCGTTCGGCACCCGCGAGGTGACCTTCTCCACCGGTCGCCTGGCCAAGCAGGCTGCCGGCTCGGTCATCGTCCAGCTGGGCGACACCGTGGTCCTCTCCGCGACCACCGCGAGCAAGTCGCCCAAGGAGCACTTCGACTTCTTCCCGCTCACGGTCGACGTCGAGGAGCGGATGTACGCGGCCGGCCGCATCCCCGGCTCGTTCTTCCGCCGGGAGGGTCGTCCCAGCGAGGACGCCATCCTCACCTGCCGCCTGATCGACCGGCCGCTGCGCCCGTCGTTCACCAAGGGCCTGCGTAACGAGGTCCAGGTCGTCGAGACGATCCTGGCGCTCGACCCGGCCCACCCGTACGACGTGGTCGCCATGAACGGCGCCTCGATGTCGACCAAGCTCTCCGGCCTGCCGTTCAGCGGCCCGGTCGGCTCGACGCGGGTCGCGCACGTCGAGGGCCAGTGGGTCGCCTTCCCGACCCTGGAGGAGCTCGAGCGGGCCACCTTCGACATGGTGGTCGCCGGTCGTGTCCTCGCCGACGGCGACGTCGCGATCATGATGGTCGAGGCTGAGGCCACCCCGCACGCGATCAAGCTGATCTCGGCCGGTGCCGCTGCCCCGACCGAGGAGGTCGTGGCCAGCGGTCTGGAGGCCGCAAAGCCGGCCATCCGCGAGCTGTGCCGCGCGCAGAGCGAGCTGGCCGAGGTCGCCGCCAAGCCGGTCGCCGACTACCCGGTCTTCCTGGACTACCAGGACGACGTGTTCAGCGCCGTCGCGGAGGCCGTCCGCGAGGAGACCGCCGAGGCGCTGAAGATCGCCGGCAAGCAGGAGCGCGAGGAGTCCCTCGACCTGATCAAGGCGAAGGCCCACGACCTGCTCGACGAGCGGTTCGAGGGTCGCGAGAAGGAGATCAGCGCCGCGTTCCGGTCGCTGACCAAGTCCGAGGTCCGGGCCCGCGTGCTGCGCGACCAGATCCGGATCGACGGCCGTGGGCCGCGCGACATCCGGCCGCTGAGCGCTCAGGTCGGTGTCCTGCCGCGGGTGCACGGCTCGGCCCTGTTCGAGCGGGGCGAGACCCAGATCCTGGGTGTCACCACGCTGAACATGCTGCGTCTCGAGCAGACGCTGGACACGCTCGCTCCCGAGAAGTCCAAGCGCTACATGCACAACTACAACTTCCCGCCCTACTCGACCGGTGAGACCGGCCGGGTGGGTTCGCCGAAGCGCCGCGAGATCGGTCACGGCGCGCTGGCCGAGCGGGCCCTGGTGCCCGTGCTGCCGGCCCGCGAGGAGTTCCCGTACGCGATCCGCCAGGTCTCCGAGGCCCTGAGCTCGAACGGCTCGACCTCGATGGGCTCGGTCTGCGCCTCGACGCTGTCGCTGCTCAGCGCCGGTGTGCCGCTGAAGGCGCCGGTCGCCGGCATCGCGATGGGCCTCATCTCCGACGAGGTCGACGGCAAGACGCAGTACGTCGCGCTCACCGACATCCTCGGTGCTGAGGACGCGTTCGGCGACATGGACTTCAAGGTCGCCGGCACCAGCGAGTTCGTCACCGCCCTGCAGCTGGACACCAAGCTCGACGGCATCCCGTCGGACGTGCTGGCCGGCGCGCTGCAGCAGGCGCACGACGCCCGCGCGACGATCCTCGCCGTGATGGAAGCGGCGATCAACTCGCCCGCCGAGATGTCGGAGTACGCACCGCGGGTCACCTCGGTGAAGATCCCGGTCGACAAGATCGGCATGGTCATCGGCCCGAAGGGTCAGACGATCAACGCGATCCAGGACGAGACCGGCGCCGACATCTCGATCGAGGACGACGGCACGATCTACGTCGGCGCGACGAACGGCCCGTCGGCCGACGCCGCGGTCGAGCGGATCAACGCGATCGCCAACCCGACCCTGCCGAAGGTCGGCGACAAGTTCCTCGGCACCGTGGTGAAGACGGCCGCGTTCGGCGCGTTCGTCTCGCTGCTGCCCGGCCGCGACGGCCTGCTGCACATCTCCAAGGTGGGCGACGGCAAGCGGGTCGACAAGGTGGAGGACTTCCTCAACGTCGGCGACAAGGTCGAGGTCTCGATCGCGGACATCGATGCCCGCGGCAAGATCTACCTCGACAAGGTCCGCCCCGAGGGCGAGGAAGCCCCGGCTGCTCCGGCCGCGGCCGACGGTCAGGCTCCGCGTGAGTCCCGCCCGCCGCGCGAGGACCGCGGTCCTCGCGGTGAGGGTGGTCCTCGCGGTGAGGGTGGCGGCGAGCCCCGCCGTCGTCGTCAGCGGCCCGCCGGCGAGCGCGGCAGCGCTCCTCGGGAGTAATCACCAGTGACAGCTAGTTCGCGCGGGCCGGCTGAAAAGCCGGCCCGCGTCGTAACCAAGACCTTGCAGGAAGGTGCCAAGCGCACCACCCTGCCCAGCGGCCTGCGCATCGTCACCGAGGCGATCCCCGGCACCCGGAGCGCCTCACTCGGCGTCTGGGTGGGGATCGGCTCCCGGGACGAGACGCCGAACATGTCGGGCGCCTCGCACTTCCTCGAGCACCTGCTGTTCAAGGGCACCCACAAGCGCACGGCACTGCAGATCTCGGCCGAGATCGAAGCGGTCGGCGGCGAGACCAACGCCTTCACCACCAAGGAATACACCTGCTACTACGCGCGGGTGCTGGACGCCGATCTGCCGCTCGCGGTAGACGTGCTGGTCGACGCGGTGGCCGACTCGATCCTCGAGCCGTCCGACGTGGAGACCGAGCGGGCGGTGATCCTCGAAGAGATCGCCATGCACGAGGACGAGCCCGGCGACGAGGTGCACGACATCTTCACCGAGGCGATCTTCGGTGATCACCCGCTGGGCCGGCTCATCTCGGGGACCGAGGAATCGATCACCCCGATGACCCGCAACCAGATCAACGGCTTCTACCGGCGGCGTTACACGCCGTCGCAGATCGTGGTCGCGGCGGCGGGCAACCTCGACCACAACACGGTCGTACGCCTGGTCCGCAAGGCCCTCGCCGGCACGCCGCTGGACGGCTCCGCGGCCGCGCCGGCCGACCCGCGCGCGGGCAGCAAGCGGGTCCGCCACCAGAAGCCGCACACGGTCGTCCGCAACCGGGACACCGAGCAGGCGCACGTGGTGCTCGGCGGGGTCGGCATCGGCCGCCGCGACGAGCGCCGGTTCGCCCTGGGCGTGCTCAACAACGTGCTCGGCGGCGGCATGTCCAGCCGTCTCTTCCAGGAGATCCGGGAGAAGCGCGGGCTGGCCTACTCGGTCTACTCGTACGCCTCGCAGTATGCCGACGCCGGCCTGTTCGGCGTCTACGCCGGCTGCGCGCCCGGCAAGGTCGAGGAAGTTCTCGACCTGGCCCGCACCGAGCTGGCCCGGGTCGCCGCCGACGGCCTGACGGCCGAGGAGATCGCCCGGGGCAAGGGCATGGTCAAGGGATCGTACGTACTGGGACTCGAGGACTCGGGCTCCCGGATGAGCCGGCTCGCCAAGTCGGAGCTGCTCTACGGCGACCTGATGAGCGTGGACGAACTGCTCGGCCGGGTCGACGCGGTCACCAAGGAAGAGGTCGACGCGATCGCCGCCGACCTCCTCGCCCAGCCGATGTCGCTGGCGGTGGTGGGTCCGTTCGACGAGGCCCAGTTCCCGCACGGCTAACCTTGGACCCCGTGACGACGCTGGAGACACCGCCCGAGACCGACCTCCCACCCGACCGGCGCCGCCGCCGGATCATCGGGATGACGGTCTGGGCGGTGGCCTTCGTCCTGTTCGTGGCGTTCGTCGGGGTGCCGACCAGCGACCCGCTCACCGCCTTCGGCTGGCTGTGGCTGGCCACCATCGCGTGGCGCAACTACCAGCCGTGGCGGGAGCACCTGCTCTTCCTGCGGGACTGGCTGCCGGTGGTTCTGCTGCTGGTCTTCTACAACGTCTCGCGCGGCTCCGCCGACAAGCTCTTCGCCCCGCACGTCCAATTCATGATCGACGCGGACGAGCACATGTTCGGCTGGCTCACCGGCGGCCGCATCCCGACCATCTGGCTCCAGCAGCATCTCTACGACCCCAGCCACGTCCCGTGGTGGGAGGTCGTGACCACGATGGTCTACATCTCGCACTTCCTGACCGTGCCCACGGTCGCCGTGGTTCTCTGGGTCCGCAGCCGGGGCCTCTCCTACCGGTTCATGCGCCGCTGGATCGCGCTGAGCATGGCCGGCCTGGTCACCTACTTCCTGTACCCCGCGGCCCCGCCCTGGTGGGCCGCCGAGAACGGCTACCTGGCCGAGCCGGTCGCCCGGTTCTCCTCGCGCGGCTTCGACGTGCTGGGCCTGCACAGCGCCGGCAACACGCTCAACGCGCTGCAGGTCGAGCAGTCCAACCCGGTGGCCGCCATGCCGTCCCTGCACACCGCGTACGCGATGATGGCCGTCGCCTTCTTCCTGCCGATGGTCCGCAAGCGCTGGTGGCCGCTGCTGCTCGCCTATCCGCTGGCGATGACCTTCACCCTCGTCTACACCGGCGAGCACTACGTGGTCGACGTGCTGCTCGGCTGGTTCTACGTGGGTGCGATCTTCCTGACCGTGGGCTGGGCCGAGCGCCGGTGGGCTGCCCGCAAACGATAGGTTGATCCGGTGACCCTTCGCGTTGGTGTTCTCGGTGCCCGGGGCCGGATGGGCCTAGAGGTGTGCAAGGCGGTCGACGCCGCCCCCGACCTGGAACTGGTCGCCATGATCGACCAGGGCGACGTGCTGTTCAGCGCGTCCGACAACCATGCCGAGGTGCTCGTCGACTTCACCACCCCCGACGTGGTGATGGACAACCTGCGGTGGGCGATCGAGCGAGGCATCAGCGCGGTGGTGGGCACCACCGGTTTCACCGATGATCGCCTGGCCCAGGTGCGCGCCTGGCTGGCCGAGAAACCCGAGGTGGGCGTGCTGATCGCCCCCAACTTCGGCATCGCCGCCGTGCTGATGATGCAGTTCGCCGCCAAGGCCGCCCGCTACTTCGAGTCGGCCGAGATCATCGAACAGCACCACCCCCGCAAGCTCGACGCCCCCAGCGGCACCGCGACCCGCACGGCCCAGCTGATCGCCGCGGCCCGCGAGGAAGCCGGCCTGGCCCCGATGCCGGACGCGACGAAGGAAGAGGTGGACGGCGCCCGCGGCGCAAGCATCAACGGCGTGCGGGTGCACGCGGTGCGCGCGGCCGGCCTGCTGGCCCACCAGGAGGTCATCTTCGGCACCGACGGCGAGCTGCTGACCATCCGGCACGACTCGCTGGACCGGGTCTCCTTCATGCCCGGCGTCCTGCTGGCGGTCCGCAACGTCCAAAAACACCCAGGCCTGACCATCGGCATCGACTCCCTGCTGGACTAGCTCGCGCTTTTTTAAGTACGCCGCACGACCAGTCCCGGGAAGCTCAGTTTCTCTGCGCGAGACTCACCCTCCGCGCGCCCGCGCCGGGCGGGCCCGGCGGAAACGCCGCCATTTGCCTGCTCCTGCCCCGTGCCGCGACTTGCGCCGGCCCGCTGTGGGCCCTCACGCCAGGCGGAGTGTGGGCGGTAGGCCGGTGAGGGCGGTGCCGTCGAAGTTGACCTCGTGGCCCGCTATGCGCAGGCCGCTCACGGCCGGCGCGCCGGGCAGCGGATTCAGGTGGATGACGCCGGACGGGACGTCAGGGGTCAGGCCGATCCAGGACTGCAACATCAGGATCGCGGCGGCGGCTGACCAGGCCTGCGGGTGGCAGGCCGCGGGGTAGGCGACCGGGCGGGACAGGTCGGACCGGGAGTCTCCGGCATGGAGTTCCGGTAGGCGGAAGTCGAAGGTCTCGGCCGCGGTCAGCAGACCGTCGAACAGCGTCATGGCCTCGGCGGTGAAGCCGCCCCGCGCCAACCCGGCGGCGACGATCGCGGTGTCGTGGGCCCAGACCGAGCCGCAGTGATAGGAGAGCGGGGCGAAGCCGCGGTCGTTCGACGACATCGTGCGCAGGCCGTAAGCACCGGACATGTCATCGCCGGCCAGCGCCGCGGCGACGGTCGCCTCCTCGGCCGCGGTCAGCAGACCGGTGCCCAGCAGATGGCCGATGTTGCTGGTCAGGGAGTCGACCGGGCGCTTGTCGCCGTCCAGGGCGAGAGCGGGATGCCGGCCCTGGTTCACCCAGAAAGCGGCCCGGAACCGGTCGGCCAGCGAGGCCGCCCACTGGCGCCAGCGGGCGCCGCCGGGGCGGTCGAAGGCGTCCAGCAGGGCGGCGCCGTCCAGGGCCGCGCGATAGGCGTACCCCTGCACCTCGGCCAGGGCGATCGGCGCCGTGGCGCGGCGGCCGTCGTGGAAGCGGATCGCGTCACCCGAGTCTTTCCAGCCCTGGTTGGCCAGGCCGTGGCCGGTCGTGTCGAGGTATTCGAGGAAGCCGTCGCCGTCCGGGTCGGCGTGCTCGCCCAGCCAGGCCAGGGCGGCCGCCAGCTGCGGCATCAGCGCCGCGATCTCGGTAGCGTCATGGCCCCAGCGCCAGGTGTCGTGGAGCAGGCTGATCCAGAGCAGGGTGGCGTCGATGGTGCCGTAATAGGTGGCCGGCAGCGACGCGTGCACGTCGGAACGGCGCAGCTCATGCATGATCTTGCCGGGGGCCTCGCCGGTCTCCGGGTCGAGCTTTGCGCCCTGCCGGCGGGCCAGCACCCGCAGCGTGCCGACGGCCAGGTCGGTGCCGAGCGGCAGCAGCATCCGGGCCGCCCACAGGCTGTCCCGGCCGAACAACGTCAAATACCACGGCACGCCCGCGCCCAGGAACGTGTCGCCGTCGTCGATCGCGGTGGTCAGGCGCAGCGCGGCCAGGTCGTCAAGTGATCGATCGACCAGCCGGGGGAGTCGCCGGTCGTCGGCCCGCACCGACGGCCGGGACCACTCGCCGCGGGGGCCGGGGAACATCACCGCTTTCGGGTCCTCGACGGTCAGCGACCAGCGCAGCACCACCGACTGGCCGGGCGCGAGGCTGACCTGCCAGGTGCGGGCCGGGTCAAGGTGGACGGTCACGTCGAGCCGGGCGCCGGACTGCCGGCCGGAGCGCACCACCTCGAGCGGTGCGAGGTCACTCGCGGTCTCGACGGTGACCGTGGTGGTGACCGGGACGGTGGCGGTCGAGGCGATCTCGATCTCCTCGTCGACCGCGCCGGGGCGGACCCGGCGGGTGCGGATCACCCGGATCGTCGGGTCGGCGATCGGGTCGCCGAGCCGGCGGGCGACCGAGACGAACCGGGTCACGCCGGGGCCGGCCGGGGCGTAACCGATCGGCTCGGGTTCCTGGTCGTCCAGACGCAGCACGGCCGTGGAGAGGACCCGGCCGTCGGCGTGGAAGACCCCCTGCACCCCGGTGGGTCTGATCTGACCGTCCGCACCGGACAGTGCCACGGTCGGCGCGGCGATCGTCGGGACGAGGTCGTGCAGAAGTGGCTGAAGCGGCCTCACAAGATCTCCTTGACAGGTGCTGCCGACCGCCAAACCGGCCCTGATCACCCTGACCATCCTGTCGTTCCAGGGCTCGTGGAACGAGTTCCCGCACACCCTGGTCTCGGTCCAGGACCCGTCGCTGTTCACCCTGCCGCGCGGGCTGGCCGACCTGGTGAGCGGGTCCCTGGGCGCGGGCACCCAATACCCCCTGAAACTGGGCGCCGCCCTGCTGGCCACCATCCCGGTAGCGATCATCTTCGTGGTCTTCCAGCGCTACTTCGTCCGCGACGCGAACGAGGGGGCCGAGCGAGGCTGAGCTGGCTGGATCGGGGCGGGTAGGTTGTCGGGCGATGAACGAGATGAGCGTGCGCGGCCGGTGGATCCGGGTCGCGGCCACCCTGATCTGCGGGGTGCTGTTGCTCGGCGGCACCCTGTTCGGGGTCGACGACGACTTTCCGTTCGGGCCGTTCCGGATGTATTCGACGGCGCCCGACCCGAACGGCGACGCCAAGGACACCCGGGTCGAGGGCACCGACACCCAGGGCCGCACGGTGCAGATCAACGAGAGCAACTCCGGCATCCGCCGGGCCGAGATCGAGGGCCAGGAGAAGGCGTACGTCGCTACGCCGTCCCGCCTGTCCGAGGTCGCCGCGGCCTACGCGGAACACTCGCCGGGCGCGACCCCGCTGACGTCGGTGCGGATCGTGGTGCGCTGGGTCGGCATCAAGCACGCCCGGCCGACCGGCGACTCCCGCGACGAGGTCATCGCCGAATGGACACGGCCATGAAGTGGCTCTTCGCGCCGGTGCCGCTGGGCCGGATCGCCGCCTTCCGCACCCTGGTCTATCTCTTCGTCGCGGCCGACCTGGTGATCTTCACGCCGTGGGTGCGGTCGCACGCCAACACGCCCGCTGAGCTCTACCGGCCGTTGCTGGTCGGCCGGCTGCTGCACCTGCCCACGCCGACGGCGCTGATCGTGCACTCGGTGTTCTGGGCGTTGATCGTGCTTGCCCTGGCCGCCGCGACCGGGCGGGCGCCGCGGCTGCTGGGCTGGGTCGTCTTCGCGCTGTACTTCGAGTGGATGATCATCGCGATGAGCTACGGCAAGGTCGACCACGACCGGGTCGGACTGCTCGTCGCACTCGCGGTGCTGCCGACGATCGGTCGGGCCCGGCATGGGGACAAGACACTCTCCGAGAAGGGTGGCTGGGCGCTGCGGGTCACCCAGATCGCCGTCATCTGCACTTACTTCCTGGCGGCCTGGGCGAAGCTGCGGTTCGGTGGGGTGGACTGGCCTACGAGTTCGGTGCTGGCTCAGGCGATCGTTCGGCGGGGCACCTGGCTGGCTGATCAGATCGCCGTCATTCCGGGGCTGCTGATCGTGGCTCAGTTCGGGATTATGGCGTTCGAGTTGTGCAGTCCGCTGATCTTTCTGGTTCCGCAGCGGTGGCGGTGGGCGGTGGTGACGTACTTCTACTCGTTCCACTTGATGACGTTCGCGACCATTACCATTTCATTCGCTCCGCACCTGGTCGCGATGACCAGCTTCCTTTCGCTGGAGAAGGTCCGGCCGATTGTCTGGGTTCGCCGTCTGCTTGGTCGGTCGGCTTACGCTGGGGCGGTTGGTGGCTCTCGCGCTGGGACGGGTGGTGGCTCTCGCGCTGGGACGGTTTTGGGCCGGGAATGACCATGCTGGGCGGTGAAGCATTTATGCCCTGCATGGTCATTCCCGGCCCAAAACCTTGCACGGTGACCCCTGACGGTCAGGAGACTGGTCACCCGCAGCCAGGTGCGTAGAGGGCTGGGCGGTCCCCTTCAGCACGGTGGTCTGGCTGCCGCGCTGTGGGCACGCCAGGACCGCCACTCCAGCAGGCCGGCCTGGGTGGTGGGGTCCGCGAGCGAAACCGTGCCGCCCACCCTCAAGTCAAAACCAAACCCTGTTGTGGTTGCGGTGGGGGAGGGTTGGCAAAGCTTTAAAAATCTTACGAGTTACGACTGCGGAGCAGTTGCCAGGCCGAGGGCGGCGACGGAGCGGTTCCGCAGTCAACTGCTCGAATTTAAGATATTGCGAGTTACGACTGCGGAGCAGTTGCCAGGTCGGGGGCGGCGACGGAGCGGTTTTCGCAGTCAACTGCTCGAAATCACGGGCGGTGCAAGATCTTTTAGAGATTTACCCACCTCTACCACCGTAACCACAACGGGGTTTGGTTTTGACTTAAGAGTGGGCGGCACGGTTTCGCTCGCGGACCCCACCACCCAGCCCGGCCCGCTTGAGTTGCGCGCCTGGAGTTACCACAGCGCGGCAGCCAGACCGCCTGCGGGAGGGGACCGCCCAGCCCGTTATGCACACAGCTGCGGGTGAGCCATCCCCTGGCCGTCACGGCTTACCGTGCAAGGTTTTGGGCCGGGAATGACCATGCAGGGCATAAATGCTTCACCGCCCAGCATGGTCATTCCCGGCCCAAAACCGTCCCAGCGTGAGAGACCCCGGTCTAGTTCTGACTCCCAAAGAGCAGATCCCGCTGAGCTTGAGGCAGCGAACAGGCAGCAGTCCCACCGGGAAGAAGATGGCGGTGCTCGGCAACCCAGCGATAGACCGGCCAGGCCGCCAGCCGGACCGGCCCAAGCTGGAGCGCCCCGCCGGCCAGCTCCCAGGCCCGCCCCGCGTCACGCAGCAGCAACGCGATGGCGTCCGGACCGGCCGCCGTAGCGCCGTCGCCCGCGACCCATTGAACGGCTTCCTCGCACTCCTCCTGGGACAGCCCCAGCGCGTCGAGATCGGCGAACTGCCATGGGATCACCCGTGCGTGGGTGGGGATGCGGCGTTCGATGAATTCGGCGCAGGTGGTGCAGAAAGCGCAGTCGCCGTCGTAAACGAAGGTCGGGGTCACGTTTC
This sequence comes from Paractinoplanes tereljensis, assembly GCF_016862435.1. Taxonomy (GTDB): domain Bacteria; phylum Actinomycetota; class Actinomycetes; order Mycobacteriales; family Micromonosporaceae; genus Actinoplanes; species Actinoplanes tereljensis. The sequence goes on along the minus strand of NZ_BOMY01000008.1, from coordinate 97,534 downwards.
TATTCTGCGCTCAGCGAAACGTGGTAACGCAGTTGGGGGACGAGCATGTCGTCCACGTCGAGGGCGCGGCCGGCGCCGTCACGTTCCCACCCGGCCGTGCTGAGGAATTTGTGCATCGCCTGGTCCTGCTCGTAGAGCCAGGCGACCGCGTGGCTGAAACCGTCCTCGCGCCAGAGATCGACCGACGCCGAGAGCAGCCGGCTGCCGTGGCCCCGGCGGCCCCAGCGGGGCTCCACCAGCAGGTCGGTGATGGCCGCGTAGGTGATCGGCAGCGCCGGCTCCTCGGGCGCCAGCGCCTGCTCGTCGGCCGGGCCGGAGGCGGCGAAACCGACCACCTCGTTGGAGCTTTCGCCCTGCTCGACGGCGATCAGCACGCGGTGCCGGGAGGACGGGGGTGACTGGATCGCCTCGTCCCAGCCTCTGGCCAGGTAGGCCTCGTCCAGGTTGGCCAGGATGTGCGCGGGGAACATCCGCCGGTACGCGGTCCGCCAGGTCGAGAGCTGGATGCGGGCGATGTCGCCGGAGTCTTCCGGACGTGCCGGACGGACGAAGCCGAGTGCCATGACGGCGAGCCTACAGAGCCGTGGTGTAGCGCAACTCGGGCAGTTGTGCCTCTGTCCCACGCGGGGTGTACGTGTCGGTCGCACCGTCCGGTGCTAGATCCATCCGTTCGTAGAATTGGCGGGCGCGCGCGTTTTCGGCAAGCACCCATAGGCGCATTTCCCGGTAACCGCTTGCCTTGAGGGCCTCCTTTGCCGCGGTGAGCAATTGGCGGCCGGTGCCGTGTCCCCATTGCTCGGGTGCGACGTAGATGGCGTACAGCCCGCCGACGCTCGGGTCCGCCAGGTCGGGGCCGAAACTGGCGAAGCCGACGACGCGGCCGTCCTCCTCGGCGACCAGGGTGTGTGCGCCCTCCCGCGGGGGTTCGGTGCGGCGGCGCTCGGCGTTCGCGACCGGGTCGAGGGCGGCCAGGTAGTCGGCGGGGACGATGCCCGCGTAACCGGCCTGCCAGGTGCGTACGTGCACGTCGCCGACCGCGTCGTAGTCGGCCTCGGTGATCGGGCGGATCGTCATGACGCGATTTTGTCGTACCCCTGCTCTAGCGTGCTCGTCGATGGCACACGAAGAGCTCTCCGTCGCCCAGGCCCGGCGCATCGCGCTGGCCGCCCAGGGTTACGCCGACCCGCGACCGGGCGGCGCCACCGACATGCGCCACCTGCGCCGCGTGCTGCGCCGGCTGCACCTGATCCAGATGGATTCGGTAAACGTGCTCCAGCGCGCCCACTTCATGCCGCTCTACAGCCGGCTCGGCCCCTACCCGGTCGAGCTGCTCGACCGGGCGGCCTATCGAAAGCCCCGGGAGCTGTTCGAGTTCTGGGGTCACGAGGCGTCGCTGATCACCACCGACCTGCAGCCGCTGTTCCGCTGGCGGATGGCCCGGGCCGCCGACTTCGCCTGGGGCGGCATGGTGCGCATCGTGCGCGAGCAGCCCGAGCTGGTGTCCTGGGTGCTCGACGAGGTGCGCGGCCGCGGCCCGATCACGGCCGCCGAGATCGAGCACGACACCCCGCGCAACAAAGACCACTGGGGGTGGAACTGGTCGGTGGTCAAACAGGCGCTGGAGTGGCTCTTCTTCAGCGGCCAGGTGACCGCGGCCGAGCGCACGACGTCGTTCGCCCGCCGCTACGACCTGCCCGAGCGGGTGCTGCCGGCCGCGGTGCTCGACGCGCCGACCCCGGCCTACCCCGATGCGATCCGGGCCCTGGTCGGCCTGTCGGCGCGGGCGTTGGGGGTGGCCGCCGAGCGGGAGCTGCGCGATTACTTCCGGCTGCCGGTTGAGGGCTTCAAGCAGGCGGTCGCCGAGCTGGTGGAAGACAAGGTGCTCACCCCGGTGACGGTGCGCGGCTGGAAGCAGCCGGCTTACCTGCACCACGAGGCCAAGCTGCCCCGCTGGGTGCGGGCGGCCACCCTGGTCAGCCCGTTCGACCCGCTGATCTGGGAGCGGGAACGCACCGAGCGGCTGTTCGACCTCAACTACCGCATCGAGATCTACGTGCCGGCCGCGCAGCGCCTCTACGGCTACTACGTCCTGCCGTTCCTGCTGGGCGACCGGTTCGTGGCCCGGGTCGATCTCAAGGCCGACCGCAAGGCCGGCGTGCTGCGCATCCCGGCAGCCTGGCTGGAGCCCGGCGCCGCCCCCGACGAGACGGCCGAGGCACTCGCCGTCGAGTTGCATCGGCTGGCCGGTTGGCTGGGCCTGACGGCGGTGGAGGTGCCCGAGCGGGGAGACTTCGCGGGCCCGCTGGCCAGTGCCCTCGCCGGTGTACCGTGACGGCCATGGTTGTGGAAGGCCCCCCGGTCCCCCCGGAGTGGTATGCACCGCCCCGTCCCGACCCGGTGACCCGTTTCGTGCAGCGCGTCTGGACCCGCTCGCCGATCTGGGCCGCACCGGTCGCCCTGCTCGCCTGCATGGGCGGCGCCGTGGGCTACACGCTGGCCACTCATCCGGCCGAGGCCGCCGCCGGTGACGCACCCACCTGCCTGCTGAAATACACCACCGGCTTCGTCTGCCCGGGTTGTGGCGGCACCCGCGCCGCTTGGTATTTGTTGCACGGCGACATCCCGGCCGCGGCCCGGCACCACCTGATCTTCACGTTCGCGGTGCCGTTCCTGCTTTATATGTATGTTGCATGGGCCGGTAAGCGGTTGTTCAACTGGAAGCTGCCGCAGCTCACCGTGGGTCCGGGCGTGATGATCGCATTCGTGGCGATCTGGGGCGTGTGGAGTGTCCTGCGTAACCTGCCCTGGGCCCCGTTCACCGCTTTCTACGTCTGACCGGAGCGTCCGATAGGTTGTGGGGTATGACGCACGACCCGCGACCCTTCGGACGGCTGTTGACCGCCATGGTCACTCCGTTCGCCCCGGACGGCTCCCTCGACGTCGAGGGCGCGGCGAAATTGGCCACCTATCTCGTTGACGAGCAGCGCAACGACGCGCTCGTGATCTCGGGGACCACCGGCGAGTCGCCCACAACTTCTGACGCGGAGAAGGACACGCTGCTCCGCGCGGTGGTCGAGGCGGTCGGCGACCGGGCCCGGGTGGTGGCCGGTGTGGGCACCAACAACACGGCCCACACGGTGGAGCTCGCCCACGCGGCCGAGAAAGCGGGTGCGCACGGCCTGCTGGTCGTGACGCCCTACTACAACAAGCCGCCGCAGGCCGGCGTGGCTCGGCACTTCCTGACCGTCGCCGACTCGGTCGGCCTGCCGATCATGGTCTACGACATCCCGCACCGGGCCGGCACGGCGATCGCCACCGAGACCATGTGCCGGATCGCCGAGCACGACCGGATCGTCGCGGTCAAGGACGCCAAGGGCGATCTGATCGCCTCCTCGTGGGTGACCACCCGCACCGACCTGGCCTACTACTCCGGCGACGACGCGGCCACGCTGCCGCTGCTCTCGATCGGCGGGGTCGGCCTGGTCGGCACCTCCACCCATTTCACCGGCCCGATCGCCAAGGACATGATCGAGGCGTACGAGCGGGGCGACGTCGCCGCCGCACTCAACCTGCACCGGCAGGCTTTGCCGCTGTTCACCGGCATCTTCCGGTCGCCCGGCACCATGCTGGTGAAGGCCGGTCTGCGAGCGAAGGGACTGCCCGCGGGCCCGGTCCGGTCGCCGCTGGTCGACGCGGCCGACGAAGAACTGAACCAACTGCGCGAGGACGCCGCTGAAGCCGGAATTGTCCTCTGATAAAAGAAAGACGCAAATGAGTCAAGCTCACGTGGAGCTGGAACCGCCGCCGCCGCTGCCGGAAGGCGCCCTGCGCGTCACCCCGCTCGGTGGGCTCGGTGCCATCGGCCGCAACATGACGGTGCTCGAATTCGACGGCAAGCTGCTGATCATCGACTGCGGGGTGCTTTTCCCCGATGTCGAACAGCCGGGCGTCGACCTGATCCTGCCCGACTTCACCCCGATCCTCGATCGCCTCGATGACATCCAGGCGATCGTGCTCACCCATGGCCACGAGGACCACATCGGTGCCGTGCCCTACCTCCTGGCCCACAAGGCGGACATCCCGCTGGTCGGTTCGGAGTTCACCCTGGCGCTGGTCGAGGCCAAGCTGGCCGAGCGCCGGCTGGACCCCTACACGCTGACCGTGCGGGAGGGCGGCACCGAGCGGCTCGGGCCGTTCGACTGCGAGTTCTTCGCGGTCAACCACTCGATTCCGGACGCGCTGGCGGTCGCCGTGCGCACCCCGGCCGGCCTGGTGCTGCACACCGGCGACTTCAAGATGGACCAGGTGCCGCTGGACGGCCGCATCACCGACCTGGCCGGCTTCGCCCGGCTCGGCTCGGAGGGCGTCGACCTGCTGCTGTCCGACTCGACGAACGCCGAGGTGCCCGGCTTCGTGGCGCCCGAGCGGGACATCGGCCCGGTGCTCAGCCGCATCTTCGGCAAGGCCCAGGGCCGCATCATCGTGGCCAGCTTCGCCTCGCACGTGCACCGGGTGCAGCAGGTGTTCGACGCCGCCTGGGAGTACGACCGTAAGGTCGCCCTGATCGGCCGCTCGATGGTGCGCAACATGGGCATCGCCCGCGACCTCGGCCTGCTGAACGTGCCGGACGGCCTGCTGGTCAGCCTGGACGAGGCCACCAACCTGCCGGGCGACGAGATCGTCTTCATGTCGACCGGGTCGCAGGGCGAGCCGATGAGCGCGCTCGGCCGGATGGCGACCGGCGACCACCGGCACATCACCATCACCTCGGGTGACACCGTGGTGCTGGCCAGCTCGCTGGTGCCGGGCAACGAGACCTCGGTCTACCGGGTGATCAACCGGCTGTCCCGGGCCGGCGCGACAGTGGTGCACAAGGAGACGGCCAAGGTGCACGTCTCCGGGCACGCCCCGGCCGGCGAGCTGCTCTTCCTGCTCAACGTGGTGCGCCCGAGCAACCTGATGCCGGTGCACGGCGAGTGGCGGCACCTGCGTGCGCACGCCCAGCTGGGCATCGAGTCGGGCGTCGCGCCCGACCGAGTGGTCCTCTGCGAGGACGGCGACGTGGTCGACCTGGTCGAGGGGCACGCGCGGCACGTGGGCCGGGTCCCGAACCGGTACGTGTACGTGGACGGCCTCGCGGTCGGCGACGTCAGCGAGTCGCTGCTCACCGAGCGGCGCATCCTCGGCGACGGCGGTTTCATCTCGGCCACCGTGGTGATCGACTCGGTGACCGGCAAGGTGGTCGGCGAACCGAGCATCTCGGCCAAGGGATTCAGCGAGGACCCGGACGCGTTCAGCCCGGTGATTCCGCTGCTCACCGCGGCCCTGCACCGCTCGGCCGAGGACGGCATCACCGACACCCACCAGCTGCAGCAGGTCGTGCGGCGCACGGTCGGTCGCTGGGTGAACGACGCCTACCGGCGCCGGCCGATGATCGTGCCAACTGTCGTAGAAGTCTGATTCACAGGAACCAATTTCAACCATCGGCGATCCTCCTGCGTACCTCTGGGCACGGTGCCGCCCCCACGGCACCCGTGGCGAGGGGAGTACCTCAAGATGCAGCGCAGCAGGATCGTCGTGGCGGCGGCGGTCGTGGCGGCGGCCGGAGCGGCAGTGGCTTTCACACTGCCCTCCATGGCCGGCACCACGCCGACTGCCGGCAAGGGCGCCTCCACGAAGTCCGATGTGGCCCCGCAGATTCTTGCGGCCATGGCCCGGGACCTCGGTCTGGACGGCGACCAGGCGACAGCACGCCTGAAGCGTTCGGAATGGGCGAGCGGAGTTTCGGCGCGACTTGCCGCCGAGACCGGCGCCGACTTCGGCGGGGCGTGGCTGGCGACCGACGGGACCACGCTGAAGATCGCCGTGACCGACTCGGACGCGGAAGCCGCCGTGCGTAAGGCCGGAGCTGTTCCGGTGCTGGTCAAGCGCAGTGAGCAGACGCTCGTGACGGCCAAGGAGAAGCTGGACGCGGCGCTGACCGACGCGACCGGCCTCACCGGCTGGTACGTGGACGTGGCGACCAACAAGGTGATCGTCGTGGCGAAGCCGAGTGCGGATGTCGAGGCGAAGACGCTCGCCAAGGCGGCCGGTCTCGCGAGCGACGCCGTCAAGGTCACCACCAGCACGGCCTCGCCGAAGACGCTCGCCGACATCCGCGGTGCCGACGCGTACTTCATCGCCGTCGACGGCGGTACGGCCCGGTGCTCGATCGGCTTCTCGGTGGAGGGCGGCTTCGTGACCGCCGGCCACTGCGGCGCGGTCGGCGACAAGACCTTCGCCAACGCCCAGGGCACGGCCCAGGGCACGGTGGCTGCCTCGGTCTTCCCGGGCGACGCCGACATGGGCTTCGTCGAGGTCGGCGCCGGCTTCACGCCGCAGCCGGTGGTCAACGACTTCAACAACAACCTGCTGCCGGTGGCCGGCAGCACCGAGGCCCCGGTCGGCGCGGCGGTGTGCCGTTCCGGCTCCACCACCGGCACCTTCTGCGGCACGATCCTCGCCAAGAACCAGACCGTGGTCTACCCGGAGGGCCAGGTCACCGGCCTCACCCGGACCAACGTCTGTGCCGAGGGCGGTGACTCGGGCGGCTCGTGGCTCTCCGGCGACCAGGCGCAGGGCGTCACCTCCGGTGGCTCCGGCGACTGCACGGTCGGCGGCGAGACCTTCTTCCAGCCGGTCAACGAGATCCTCGCGACCAACGACCTGACCCTGGTCACCACCGGCGACACCGGCGGCGACGCGTCGGCTCCGCCGGCCACCGAGCCGACCGAGTCGGCCACCGCGTGCGACGACCAGCAGGTGCAGCGGACCGGCAACATCCGGGCCGGGGCCGCGCAGGCTCAGCCGAACGGTGGCGCCTACCGGGCCAACGCCGGCCAGCAGACCGCCTGCCTGGACGCGCCCGACGGCACCGACTTCGATCTGGTCCTGCAGCGGTTGACCAACCGCGGCTTCCGTAACGTCGCGCAGGCCTCCGGCGACGGCGACAAGACGCTGAGCGTGAACGTGCGCTCCGGCACCTACCGGTACGTGGTCGTGGCTACCTCCGGCTCCGGCGCGTACACCCTGGGGTTCAGCGCCCCGTAACGGATACGGCGGCTGTCGCCCCACCTGCCGGGGGTGACAGCCGCCGTACCGTGAATGTCATGTGGGAAGCCGTCGCGTACGCCGCAGTGGTCACGCATTTCGCGTTTCTGGCCCTGGGCATACTCGGCGGCTTCGTCGCGTGGCGGTGGCCGTGGCTGATCTGGCTTCAGATCGCCGCGGCCTCGTGGCTCGTGCTGGTGGTGGCGGCCAGCCTGCCCTGCCCGCTCACCTGGGTCGAGGATCAGGCCCGGCAGCGGGCCGGCCGCCCGGCGCATGTCGGCGGTTTCCTCGACAACCACGTGGCGGGCGTGTTCTACCCCGTCGGGCACGAGGCGACCGCCCGGCTCGTGGTCGCCCTGGTGATCGTCAGTTCGTGGGCCGGTCTTGCCGTAGTTCTGCGACGGCGTCGGCGAGCTGGCAGCCCGTCGCGATTCCGCAGATCATCACCTGATCGAGCTGCTCGGCGGTGACGCCTTTCTCCCAGTCGGCGACCACCTCCCCGATCACGTTGACCGTCCCGTCGTCCTGGATGTGCACGTACGCCTTCGGCCAGAGGCGGTCGTGGTTCCACGCGTTGCAGAACTCGTAGAGCCGGGTCACGTCCTCCATCCCGAAGACGTGTTGCACCATCGCGCGGACCTGCAACATCTCGCGCCGGTCACCGATCTGGAAGAAATAGACCAGGTTGCCCTGGAAGTTGCCGACCACATCGCCGTCGGCATCGACCATGAACGAGAACTTGCGGTCGTCCAGCACGGACTTGATCATTTCGTGGGTCAAAGCCTGCACGGGAGCGATCCTAGGCCGCCGCGGTCCGAAAAGAGGGTGCCGCGCGCCTTCACGTTAGCTGTGTGTATCGACGCTACGGTGTAGCTCATGGCGGGCCGAACTCCTCCGGCGAGCCGGGGCCGCGCCACGTCGCGCGGCGCCGCGACGACGCGTGCCCGGCAACCAGCACGTCAGCCGGCTCGGAAGAAGGCCGCCGCGCGCCCCCGGGCCTCGGCTGCGCGCACGCGGCCCTCGATGGGTTCGGCCGTCGCCACCGGCGTCGGTCGCGGTCTCGGCGCGCTCTGGATGGGTGTGGCGCACAGCGTCGGCTGGGTGGCCCGCGGCGTCGGCAAGCAGGCCGCCACCGCCAAGGAGATCGACCCCGAACACCGCCGGGACGGCGCCGGCCTGCTGATGCTCGGCCTGGCGATCCTGATCGGGGTCGCGGTGTGGGTGGGCAGCGCCGGACCGGTCGGCAAGTGGCTGGCCGACGCGGTGCGGTTGTTCTTCGGCGGGCTCGCGGTGCTGCTGCCTCTGCTGTTGCTCTACGGCGCGGTGCGACTGATGCGCAAGCCGGCCGATCCGGAGCACCGCGGCCGCAGCGTGGTCGGCTGGGGCGCGATCATCCTGGCCACCGCGGCGCTCCTGCACATCGCCCAGCAGCCCCGCGACGACCTCGACATGGACCGGGCGGGCGGCCTGCTCGGCCTCGGCGTCGGCGGGCTGCTGGAGAGCGCGGTGACCGGCTGGGTAGCCGTACCCCTGCTGGTGTTGCTCTTTGTCTTCGGTCTTCTGGTGATCACCGCGACGCCGATCAACCGGATCCCGGAGCGGCTGATGCTGCTGGTCGACGTCATGACCGGCCGGTCGACCGAGCGCGCCCCGCTGCCCCCGCTGGACGAGGACGACCTCGAGCTGGACGACGAGCCCGCGCCGGCCCGGCGACCGGCCCGCCGCCGGCAGGGCTCACTCGCCGACATCGGTCTCGCGGCCGAGGAACCGTCCGAGGACGACGACATCCTGCATGACGTCGTCCCGGTGCCGAAGGTTCCGGCCAGCCGGAAGAAACCGCCCACCCCGCCCGAGCACACGCCGGCGCCGCCCACCCGGGCCGAGCAGCTGGAGATCTCCGCGGTGGCCGGCGACTACCGGCTGCCGCCGCCGACGCTGCTCGCCAGCGGTCCGCCGGCCAAGGCCCGCAGCCGCGCCAACGACGAGATCATGGCCGCCCTCACCGGGGTGTTCGAGCAGTTCAACGTCGACGCCGTGGTCACCGGGTTCACCCGCGGCCCGACCGTCACCCGCTACGAGGTCGAGGTCGGCCCGGGCGTCAAGGTCGAGCGGATCACCCAGCTCTCCCGCAACATCGCGTACTCGGTGAAGTCGCCGGACGTGCGCATCCTCAGCCCGATCCCGGGCAAGAGCGCGGTCGGCGTCGAGATCCCCAACACCGACCCGGAAAACGTGTCGCTCGGCGACGTGCTCCGGTCGCGGGCGGCGACCACCAACCACCACCCGATGGTGGTCGCGCTCGGCAAGGACATCGAGGGCGGCTTCGTGGTGGCCAACCTGGCCAAGATGCCGCACATCCTGATCGCCGGCGCCACCGGCGCGGGCAAGAGCTCCTGCCTCAACTCGCTGCTGGTGTCCATCCTGACCCGGGCCACCCCCGACGAGGTGCGCTTGCTGCTGGTCGACCCGAAGCGGGTGGAGATGACGGCGTACGAGGGCATCCCGCACCTCGTCACGCCGATCGTGACCAACCCGAAGAAGGCCGCCGACGCCCTCGAATGGGTGGTCAGCGAGATGGACATGCGCTACGACGACCTGGCCGCCAACGGGGTGCGGCACGTCGACGACTTCAACCGCAAGGTCCGCAGCGGCGAGATCGTGGCGCCGCCGGGCAGCGAGCGGGAGATGAAGCCCTACCCCTACCTGCTGGTGATCGTCGACGAGCTGGCCGACCTGATGATGGTGGCGCCGCGCGACGTGGAGGATTCGGTCGTCCGGATCACCCAGCTGGCCCGGGCCGCCGGCATCCACCTGGTGCTGGCCACCCAGCGCCCCTCGGTCGACGTGGTCACCGGCCTGATCAAGGCCAACGTGCCGTCCCGGCTGGCGTTCGCTACGTCTTCGCTGGCCGACTCGCGGGTCATCCTCGACCAGCCCGGCGCCGAGAAACTGCTCGGCCGCGGCGACGGTCTCTTCCTGCCGATGGGCGCCTCCAAGCCGACCCGGATCCAGGGCGCCTGGGTGGACGAGAAAGAGATCGCCGAGGTCGTCAAGTTCTGCAAGGAGCAGCGCGAGCCGGAGTTCCGGGAGGGGGTCACCGACGCCCCGCCGAGCAAGAAGAAGCAGATCGACGAGGAGATCGGCGACGACCTCGAGGTGCTGATGCAGGCCATCGAGCTGGTCGTGACCAGCCAGTTCGGCTCGACGTCGATGCTTCAGCGCAAGCTGCGGGTCGGCTTCGCCAAGGCCGGCCGGCTGATGGACCTGATGGAGTCCCGCGGCATCGTCGGGCCGACCGAGGGCAGCAAGGCTCGCGATGTGCTGATCAAGCCGGACGAGCTCGAGAGTGCTCTGTCCGAGCTGCGGACGGACAGCTGACGCCCGGCCGGAAAAGGCCCGGTAACCTTGTCGGAGTGTCGGTAACCCCTTCCGTAAATCCTTCTGGCCGTCGGGTCGCCCTTCTCACCCTCGGCTGCGCCCGTAACGAGGTCGACTCCGAGGAGCTGGCCGCCCGCCTCGATGCCGGTGGCTGGCAGGTCAGCACCGATGCTGAGGGTGCGGACGTGGTGCTGGTCAACACGTGTGGCTTCGTGGAGAAGGCGAAGCAGGACTCGATCGAGACCCTGTTGGCCGCGGCCGACACCGGCGCCAAGGTGGTGGCGGCCGGGTGCATGGCCGAGCGGTACGGCAAGGAGCTCGCCGAGAGCCTGCCCGAGGCGCAGGCCGTGCTCGGCTTCGACGACTACGCCGACATCGCGTCGCGGCTCGACGGGGTGCTGGCCGGCGAGCGGTTCGACGCGCACACCCCGCGCGACCGCCGCGAGCTGCTGCCGATCACGCCGGTGCAGCGCCAAGCGGCCAAGGTGGTCATCCCCGGGCACGCCACGGTCGACGAGCACACCCCGGCCCACCTGCGTAAGGTGCTGCGCCACCGGCTCGAGTCCGGCCCGGTGGCCTCGCTCAAGCTCGCCAGCGGCTGCGACCGGCGCTGCTCGTTCTGCGCGATCCCGGCGTTCCGCGGCGCGTTCGTCTCCCGCGACCCGCAGGAATTGCTGGCCGAGGCCGAGTGGCTGGCCCGGACCGGCGTGCGCGAGCTGGTGCTGGTGAGTGAGAACAGCACGTCCTACGGCAAGGACCTGGGCGACCCGCGCCTGCTGGAAAAACTGCTGCCGCAGCTGGCCGCGGTCGACGGCATCGTCCGGGTGCGGGCCAGCTACCTGCAGCCCGCCGAGACCCGGCCCGGCCTGGTCGAGGTGATCGCCAATACGCCCGGCGTGGCCGCCTACTACGACCTCTCCTTCCAGCACTCCAGTGAGCCGGTGCTGCGCCGGATGCGGCGCTTCGGCTCCACCGAACGCTTCCTCGACCTGCTCGACTCCGCCCGCGCGCTGGCGCCCGCGGCCGGCGCCCGCAGCAACTTCATCGTCGGGTTCCCCGGCGAGACCCGGGAGGACGTCGACGAGCTGGTCCGCTTCCTCAGCGAGGCCCGGCTCGACGCGATCGGTGTCTTCGACTACAGCGACGAGGACGGCACCGAAGCGGCCGGCCTGACCGGCAAGGTCCGGGAAGACACCATCAAGAAGCGGTACGACAGGGTGGTCTCGCTGGCCGACGAGCTGTGCGCCCAGCGGGCCGAGGAGCGGCTGGGCAGCATCGTCGAGGTGCTTGTCGACTCGATCGCGGCCGGTGAGGTCGAGGGCCGGGCCGAGCACCAGGCGCCGGAGGTGGACGGTTCCACCACCCTGGTCGGCGGCGATCTCGCGGCGCTGCGGCCCGGTGACCTCGTCCGGGCCCGGGTGACCGCGACCGAGGGAGTCGACCTGATCGCGGAGCCGGTCGAGATGATCGATGCGGCCCCGGTGTCATCGCGTGGCTGACGAGCCGGCCCCGGCGGTCCCGCCCCGGGTGGTGTCGCTGTACAACCCGGCGAACATCCTCACCGTGGTGCGGATCATCCTGGTCCCGGTGTTCGTGGCCATCGTGGTCGCGTCCGGCCTGGCCGACAACGGCTCGCGCATCGCTGCCTGCCTGGTCTTCTGCCTGGCCTCGGCGACCGACTTCGTGGACGGCTGGATCGCCCGCAAGTGGTCGATGGTCACCTCGTTCGGCAAGATCGCCGACCCGATCGCGGACAAGGCGCTGACCGGCACGGCGTTGATCCTGCTGTCCGCCTACGACCGGTTGCCGTGGTGGGTGACGGTGCTCATCCTGGCCCGCGAGTGGGGCGTGACGGCGCTGCGCTTCTGGGTCATCCGGTACGGCGTGATCGCGGCGAGCCGCGGCGGCAAACTGAAGACGGTGCTGCAGATCGCCGCGATCGCGTGGTACCTGTGGCCGGTGCCCTCGCCGGCCGACGTGGTCGGGCCGTGGCTGATGGGCGCGGCCCTGGTCGTCACCGTGGTCACCGGCGGCGACTACGTGGTCCAGGCACTGCGTCTGCGCCGCGATCACTAGGATTGGCCCGTGGAGCCGAGCCTTGCTGCGGCCGATGCGGTGCACCGGCTGGTCGAGCGCGGCGAAACGCTGGCCACCGCCGAGTCGCTGACCGGCGGTCTGGTGGCCGCCACGATCGTCGAGATTCCCGGGGTGAGCGCCGTTTTCCGGGGCGGTCTCGTGGTCTACGCGACCGAGCTCAAGGCCGTGCTGGCCGGGGTGTCGCCGACGCTGCTGGCCGAACGCGGCCCGGTCGATCCGGACGTCGCACTCGCGCTGGCGGCCGGCGCACGGGAGCGCTGCGGCGCCGACTGGGGCGTGTCCACCACCGGGGTGGCCGGTCCGGATCCGCAGGACGGCAAGGCGGTGGGACTGGTCTATGTGGCCGTCGCCGGGCCGACCGGTGCGCAGGTGCGGGAACTGAAACTGGAAGGTAACCGCGCGGTCATCCGAACGGAAAGTGTGACCGCTGTCCTGAGTCTGCTCTCAGAGAAACTGCAAGCGGCGTCGTCCACCGTCTGAGCTGGGAATCTTCCAGTGATCACGGTGGTTGGAAGGAAGTCCCGCCGCCGGGCGATCCCGGAATTCGGCGGGGCGGGATGTCGGCGTCGCCGGCAACGGGTACGGTTGCGGGAAGCCTCCGGCGCATGCCGGCGGCCCGCCGCAGGAGGAGGTGCCATGGTCCTGCTACGCCGGGTTATCGGCGACGCACTTCGGGCGCGCCGGCAGGGACAGCACCGCACGCTGCGCGAGGTGTCCACCGCCGCGAATGTCAGCCTGGGGTACCTGTCCGAGATCGAGCGCGGCCAGAAGGAAGCGTCAAGCGAACTTCTCGCCGCGATCTGTGAGGCGCTCGGCGCCCGCCTGTCCGAACTTCTCGGTGAGGTGAGCGACACTCTGTCGCTGGCCGAGGAGATGGAAGGCGTGCTGGTGCCGGTCGAGGGAAAGCCGGCCGACGTCTCGGTCTCCGTTCGGCAGGAATCGCCGCTGAAGGCGACGCTGCGCACCACTCGGAAGCCACGCGAGGTTGTGTACGCCGCATAGGCCACCTGAAACTCAGGGCCGGTTTGCCTTCGGGGCGAGCCGGCCCTTTTCTCGTGCCCTTCCGGGATCGACCCTGAGGCTGGACGCAGCGTAACCTCGGAGCGTGGGGGAGACCCTGAGATCCCCCCGAGGTCACGTGACGCCGGTGGCGCGGAGCTGACACGATGGAACGCACGCGCCATCCAGGTGGCGCCGAAGACTGAGCGACATTGAGGGGATACCGCGAGATGGCGAACCCGTTCGTCAAGGGCTGGCGTTACATGATGGCGCTCTTCGGCGCGAAGATCGATGAATACGCCGATCCGAAGGTCCAGATCCAGCAGGCCATCGAGGATGCGCAGCGGCAGCACCAGGCTCTCGTGCAGCAGGCTGCGGCGGTCATCGGCAACCAGCGACAGCTGGAGATGAAGCTGTCCCGCCAGATGTCCGAGGTCGAGAAACTACAGGGCATGGCCCGGCAGGCGCTCGTCCTGGCCGACAAGGCGCGCACCGATGGCAACGAGTCCGAGGCGCAGAAATACGAGTCGACCGCGCAGACGCTGGCCACCCAGCTGGTGTCGGGCGAGCAGTCGATGGAGGACCTCAAGACCCTCCACGACCAGGCGCTCGGTGCGGCCGGTCAGGCGCGCAAGGCGGTGGAGAACAACGCGATGGTGCTCCAGCAGCGCATCGCCGAGCGTTCCCGCCTGCTCAGCCAGCTCGAGCAGGCCAAGATGCAGGAAACCGTGGCCAAGTCGCTCGAGTCGATGTCGTCGCTCGCCGCGCCCGGCAACACGCCGTCGCTCGACGAGGTCCGCGACAAGATCGAGCAGCGCTACGCGAACGCCATGGGCCGCGCCGAGCTCGCTTCGAACTCGGTCGAGGGCCGCATGCTCGAGGTGCAGAAATCGAGCCTCGACCTGGCCGGCTCGTCCCGGCTCGAGCAGATCCGGGCCAGCATGGCGGGCGAGAAGCTCGGTGCCGCGCCGGCCCAGCCGGCCGTCGAGCAGGCTCCGTCGGCCGACCCGGCCAGCGTGGCCCGGCTCGACGAGATCCGCGCCAGCATGAATCAGAAGCGGGGCGACACCAGCGCTGCGGGCTGACGCCCGAGACGACGGGGAGGACGACGGTGGACGAGCGGACCAGGTATTTCCGCCGGCTCAAGCGGCTGCGCGGTTCCGCGCGGCGGTGGAGCGTCATGGGTGGCGGCCTGACCGCGGCCACCGTCGTCCTCGTTCCCTACTCCGGGATCGGCGTGGTCGACGCGATCTGGGCGGCGGCGGCCGGTTCCTCGGTGGCCCTGGCCTGGTGGCGGTGGAGTGATCACCGCCAGCTGGCGGCGCTGCCCGCACCACCCGCGCCCGACCCGGCGCTGGCCGGTCAGCGGCTGACCGCCGCGATCGAGCGGTTTCCGGCCGGCCGCACTGTGATCAACGAGGTGCGCCGGCAGAAGAACCGCTACGCCCTGCGCGGTTCGGCGATCACCCGGGCCTGGGACCGGCTGGACCGCGCGTCGGCCACCCTGACCGCCCTGGCCGGCCGTCTCACCGGGCCCGGCGAGGCCGCCCTCCTGGAGGCGGCGGTGGCCGAGCAGTGGCTGCGCGACCTGGGCCAGCGGGTGGCGAGCGTCGAGCGGGCGATTCCGCTCACCCCGCCCGACCGACGGTCCTCGATCGAGGAGTCGCACGCGAGCCTGGCCGATCAGTTCACCGAGGGTGTCGACGCCTACGAGATGCTGGTCGCGGCGGCCGCCAGTTACGTCGCCGAGGACGGCCACCCGATCGCCG
The DNA here is from genome assembly GCF_016862435.1 of Paractinoplanes tereljensis. GTDB lineage: Bacteria > Actinomycetota > Actinomycetes > Mycobacteriales > Micromonosporaceae > Actinoplanes > Actinoplanes tereljensis. The sequence continues at coordinate 82,202 of NZ_BOMY01000008.1, read as the reverse complement.
AGGGCCGGCACCCGGCGGTGGCGAGCCTGATCGACGCCACCGACCGCATGCGCGGGATCGCCGAGGGCCTGGCCGAGCTGAAACGCCCGCCCGCCGCTCAGGTTTAGGGCCGGGGCTGGCAGCGCGGACACCAATAGGTGACGCGCTCGTCCTGGTCGGCTTTGCGGATCGCGGTGCCGCACCGGCGGCACGGCTGTGCCCGTCGGCCGTAGACATAGCTCGTCTCGCCGCGCCGCAGCGATCCGGTGGTGGTCTGGGTCCAGCGACCCCGGTTCGAGGCGACCAGCTTCTGGGCCAGCGTCACCGTGCCGGTGAGATCGGGGATCGCCGAGACCGGCGTCCACGGCCACAGTCCACGCAGGAACATCGTCTCGGCCTTGTAGAGGTTGCCGACGCCGGCCAGGTTGCGCTGGTCGAGCAGCGCCTCCGCGATGGTCGCAGTGGGGTTCGCGGTGATCCGGCGGACCGCCTCGACCGGATCCCAGTCGTCGCCGAGCAGATCCGGGCCGAGATGCCCGACCAGCGTCTCCTCGTCGGCGGTCGGTACCAGCGTCACCTCGTGCAGGTGATAGCCGACCGCCACCGAGCGGGCGGTGCGCAGCACCACCCGGATCAGGTGGGCGGGCCGGCCGGTCCAGCGTTCGCCCGGCGCGTACGCCCGCCAGGCCCCGTCCATCCGCAGGTGCGAGTGCAGGGTGAGCGGCACCTCGCCGTCCCGGGTGAGCCGCAGCAGCAGGTGCTTGCCGCGGCTTGCCGACTCGGCCACCGTCCAGCCACTCAGGTCGGCGGTGGCCAGCTGCGGCACCCGGAAGTCGCTGCCGGTCACCACGTCGCCGGTCAGGGCCTTCTCGAGCACCCGTGCGGTGTTCCAGACGGTGTCACCCTCAGGCATGGGTCTCCTAGAGGCGCTCGCTGATCCGGATCAGGTCGCCGGGCCGGACGGAGAGCACGACCACGGCCCGGCCGTTGTTGACGGCGATCGCCACGTGCCCGGCCGAGTCCTCGTAGACCAGCAGGTCCCCCGGGCCGACCTCGGCGAACGTGCTGCCCCGATGGGCCCGGACCGCGCCGTTGACCTCCAGGTCGGGGCCGAGCCCGGCCAGCACCTCGCCACCCGCGGCGAGCTGCACGTTGCCGAACCGGTCGACGGTGATGACCTCGGACTCGATCCAGCCGTCGCCGACGGTCACCACCGGGTCGGGCAGGCGCACCAGTGTGTCCGGGTCGACCCGCGGGCCGGCCTCGCTCGGTGCGGCGCCGAGCGCGAGCTTGGCCGCGGCCGGTGCGAAGACGTCGCGGCCGTGGAAGGTGCGCGAGACGTCGCCCAGCGTCCAGTCCTTGTTGGCCAGCTCGTAGGCGATCTCGATGCCGCCGAGCGCCTCGGCCGCCCAGATCAGCAACCCGTTGTCCGGGCCGACCAGCAGGCCGTTGGGGGTGCCGAGCACCAGGCCACGCCGGGACGTGCCGACGCCCGGGTCGACCACCGCCAGGTGCACCGAGGGCGGCAGGAACGGCGCGGTCTGGGCGAGCACCGCGGCTCCGCGCGACACGTCGGCCGGCGGCACGTGATGAGTCACGTCGATGACGCGCACGTCCGGCGCCAAGCGCGCGATCGTTCCGTGGCACGCCGCGACGAAACCGTCGAACGTCCCGTAATCGGTAGTGAAGCTGATCCATCCATATCCGGCCACGGTGGTCTACGTTACTGTGCCGACACGCAATGCGATCTGGCAGGTTGGATCCATGCGTTTCGTGATCTTCACCGAGCCCCAGCAGGGGGCAACCCACAACGACCTGCTTCAGGTCGCGCAAACCGCCGAGGCAGCCGGTTTCGACGGCTTCTTCCGCTCCGACCACTACCTGGCGATGGGCGGCTCCGGCGAACCCGGCCCGACCGACGCCTGGGTCACCCTGGGTGCGCTGGCCGTGCAGACCTCCCGCATCCGGCTCGGCACGCTGGTGACGTCGGCCACGTTCCGGCTGCCCGGCCCGCTGGCCATCGCGGTGGCGCAGGTCGACGAGATGAGCGGCGGGCGGATCGAGTTCGGTCTGGGCGGCGGCTGGTTCGAGAAGGAGCACACCGCCTACGGCATCCCGTTCCCGGCGGTCGGCGAGCGCTTCGACCGCCTCGAGGAGCAACTGGAGATCATCACCGGCCTGTGGGGCACGCCGTCCGGCGAGTCGTACAGCTTCGACGGCAAGCACTACCAGCTGCTCGATTCGCCGGCGCTGCCGAAGCCGGTGCAGTCGCCGCGACCGCCGGTGATCATCGGCGGGCACGGCAAGAAGCGCACCCCCGCGCTGGCCGCCCGCTACGCCGACGAGTTCAACGTGCCGTTCTCCAAGATCGAGGACATCGCGCCGATCTACGAGCGGGTGCGGGCCGCCAGCGCGGCCATCGGCCGGGCGACACCGCCGGCCTTCTCCGCGGCCGCGGTGCTCTGCGTGGGACGCGACGACGCCGAGGTCCGGCGGCGGGCCGCGGCCATCGGCCGCGAGGTCGAGGAGATGCGCGAGAACGGCGGCGTCGTGGGCACGCTCTCCGAGGCGGCGGAGGCCATCCAGGCGTACGCCGAGGCCGGCGCGACCAGGCTCTTCCTCCAGGTGCTCGACCTGTCCGATCTGGACCACGTGGAGCTGGCCGCCCAGCTGGGCTGAGGTTGTTCCGGGCGGCCACGGCCGCCCGGAAAACTACCTGACGTCGATGAAGATCGGGTTCGTGTAGAACCAGGTGTCCAGCCACGGATCGCCGTTGCCGGGCTCGTGGGCGATCGGCCCACGCGGGTCGATCTTCGCGCCGAGCAGGCCGGGACCGTTGCGGCGGCCGTCGCTGCCGCGCAGCCGCAGGTAGGTCGGCTCGGTGATCGCGTCGATCGGGATACGCAGCGTGTAGGTGCCGGAGCGCCGGCTCACGTCGACGCTCTGCACGACCCGGGTGGCCGGGGCCCGCCAGTCGGTGCGGTCCTTGGCCGGGCCGCGCACGGCACCCCGGATCACGTCGACGTGCGCGAGCTTCGGCAGCTCGCCGTGGTAGTTCGGGCGGGACGCGGTGGTGACCGTGACCTCCAGGGTGAGCCGCTGGCCACGGCGCACCGTCACCCGGCCGCCCAGCGTGACGCCGTCCAGCCGCACGTTGATGCCGTCCAGCAGCTGCCCGTGGTCGACCCAGACCCGACCGGCTCGCAGGCCGGCCATCAGCTGCGGGTAGCCGTACCCGGTGACGCCCACGTGGGTGCGGCTGAACTGGCCGGGCCAGAAGTCGCTGCCCGGCTGCGGGGTGCCGGTGTTGACCGGGTCGGGCAGCTTGCCGGTGTTGTCGAAGTTCTGCCCGGCCGGCCAGTCACCGTTGCGCCAGGTGTCGTAGACGCTCCGGTGGTTGTCCGAGTTGGACGTGACCGAGAACAGCCGGCCCTCGGACAGCATCGCGTCCCACATGCCGCCGACCGTGGCGGTCATCCAGTCGAAGCCGCCGTACGTCACGTACGACTCGGCCGGGAACGCGGTCCAGGACTGGGCGGACGGCTTGTTCTCGTACTCACCGCGAATCGAGTTGGCGCCGCGCCAGCCGGGCAGCGCCGCGCCCTGGGAACCGGGCGCGCCCTCCATGCCGATCATGACGCTGGGGTCGGCGTCCCGCCACGCCCGCAGCTCACCGGGCGAGTCGATACCGAGCCGGGACGGATGGTTGGCGAGCACCAGCACGTCCGGCACGTCGCCGGCCCGCCGGCGGGCGGCCAGCCACTTGATCGCGTCCACCGCCAGCCGCTGGTTCTCCGGGGTGTCGGCGGTGCGGCCGAGCAGCTTGCCGTCGTAGGCGAGCTCGAACTGCCGCAGGATCTCGGCCTCGTTCGGGCCGGGCGCGGTGAACACGGTGGCGTGCTCGGCGGCCGGGATGTACCACTCCAGGCCCTGGAAGATCAGCATCCGCGGGTTCTCGGCCCGCGCCGTCAGCACCTCGGCGTGCTCGGCGAGCGCGCCGCCCGCGTTCGCGTGGCCGAAGTTGCTGTGCTCGGTGAACACCATCCAGTCCAGGCCGAACTGGGCCGCGCGCAACGCCTGCTGGGAGAACGTGTACTTGGCGTCGTGGCTGTAGACCGTATGCACGTGGTGGTCACCGACCAGCCAGGCCAGCTCCGGGTCGTCGTGGTCGCGGCCGTGGGCGGCCGCCGGCGTCGCCACGCCGGTGGCGGCCAGGCCGCCGAACAGGCCGGCGGCCACCAGCAAGCCGCGGCGGGAGACGCCCTGCGGGTCCAACTCCTCGGCGGGTACGGCGGGGTCCGCCCATTCTGGAAGCATCGTCGTCCTCAGCTGTTCAGGAACTGGTCGGGGCGGAGCGCCTTGCCGACGATCCGGACGTCACCGAGCCAGCCGTAGAAGGTCTGCTCGACGACATTGGCGTAGTGATAGGCGCCGAGCAACCACGGCTTGTTCGCGGTGACCAGCCCGGCCGCCGGGGTGGACGGGTTGCGCAGCACCGGGCACCCGTCGACGTACATGACGGTGTGCGTGCCGTCGTTGACCACCGCGACGTGCCACCAGGTGTTCAGCGGCAGCAGGTGGCTCCAGTTCGTGGAGATCTTGTTGAGGTTGCGCGGGAACACGGCCCACTGCAGCTCGGCCCCGGACGACAGGTTGAGCGTCGCCGACGGCTCGTCCGGGTCGTCCCCGGTCTTGCCGGTGTCGCCGCCGGTGCCACCCCGGGTCACCACTCCGCACCAGGCGTGCGCGTCGAAGTCGGCGGGCAGTTTCAGGAACGCCTCGATCGTGTAGCCGCGCTCCAGCGTCAGCCTGTTGAGCGGCGCGCTGTCGACGGTGCGCAGGTAGGAGCCCTTGTTCCGGCCGCCGCTGAATCGGAGGCTGGCGTGCGCCGGTTGGTCGGGGTGGTGCTCGGCGGTGAGGGCGAGCGGGGACGCGGTGGCCAGGGCGGCGGCGATCAGGTCGTTGCCGTTGCCGGACAGGTCGGCCGCCCGCTCGGTGCCGTCGAAGCGCCAGTAGGCGAGCGTGCCCGGCACCAGCACCTTGGACGCCGGGCGCGGGTCGCGCGGCTTCACCGGGGCGAACCCGGCGAACCGGGCCGGGAAGTCGATGTCCAGGCTGAACCGGTTGGCGTCGCCGGTCAGCTCGATCTCCAGCTCGGCGAGCTCGTTGCGCCTGGCGGCCGGCAGACCCTGGAAGTACGGCGAGATGGTCTCCACGTCGACGCAGCCCCGGGCCAGGTCGAAGCGGTAGAGCCGGATCATCGCCCCGCCGCCGTAGTACCGGTCCTGGTAGTTGGCGATGTGCACGTGGACGTCGTGCCCGGCGTCGTTCTTCAGCACGGTGCGTCCCGGCGGCCAGAAGTGCCCGTTCAGGGTGAGGAAGATCTGGTCGTTGCGGGCGATGAACTGGTCCCACAGCTGCCGGCCGAAGTCGGACAGGTGCGCCGCGCCGCTGTCGTCGGCGAACGCCAGCTCGTGCGTCGTCACGATCACCGGCAGCGCCGCGTGCTTGTCGAGCACCGACTGCGCCCAGGCGAGGCCGGCCGTCGACGGCCGCCAGTCCAGCGCCAGCACCAGCCACTGCCGCCCGCCCGCACTGAACAGGTGATAGCTGTTGTAACCGTCCGGGCTGGACCCGCCGTACGTCTTGGCGCGCTTGAACCGGGCCGGCCCGAAGGTCCGCAGGTACGGGCTGTTGCCGCGCTGGTCGGTGGTGTTCGACGTGATGTCGTGGTTGCCGGCCAGCACGCTGTACCCGGCACCGGCCCGGTCCAGCACGGTGAACGCTTTGCCGATCGCCGCGAACTCCTCGGCGAGCCCGTTCTGGGTCAGGTCGCCCAGGTGGGACAGGAAGGCGATGTTCTCGTCGCCGGCCCGTTCGAGGATCCAGCGCAGCGAGGCGTCGAGCGGCCGGGAGTCACCCCGGTCCTCGTCGAAGAGGTACTGAGTGTCCGGCATGACCACCAGCGTGAAGCGCTGATTGTCCTGGTCGGGCCGCCATCCGGGCGTGGCTTGGGCGGGCGTGGCCATCGCGGTGCTCGCGAGCGCACCGGCACCGAGCAGGCCGGCCGTCCGCAGCAGGCCGCGGCGGCTGGCGCGGGGAGTGAGGTCACCGTGATCGTGCAGGTCGGCGCAGCTCGCCGAGGAGGCCATGGCGTGGGCCAGGCAGGGATCGTCGTTCTCGTGCATCGGCTCACTGTCGTGAGTCGATCCGACCTGGCCCGGAACTCATGGCGAACGGGGAACGATCACCAGACGTCGCCCACCTACTGTTTGACGACAACGGCCAGCTTGTGCAGCACGTCCTCCCAGCCGGCGCCGAACTGCGCGGCCACCTCGGGCATCGCGGCCGCCAGCTGATCGAGCCGCTCATGCGTCAGCCGCAGTTGGGTGCCGCCGTCCGGGGTGTCCTCCAGGGTGACCGTGAGCGTCGAATCGAACATCTGCTCGGACTCCGGCCCGGTCATGCCCCACCGCCACACGATGCGGCGGTCCGGCACCAGTTCGAGGATCTCGGCGTCGAAGCCGCCGATCGGCCGGCCGTCCTGCTCCTGCCAGATCCGGAAGCTCCCGCCGACCCGTTCGTCGACCTCGGCCCGGGTGCACTCGCTGCTGCCCGGCGCCAGCCAGCGGCGCAGGATCTCGGGCTCGAGCCAGGCGCGATAGACCGCGGACGCGGGGGCGGGCAGGGTTATCTCACGTCGAACGTTCACGGTGTCTCCTTCTTGAGGACGTCACGCAGGGCGTCCAGCCGGGTGTCCCAGAACTCTTCGTAGAAACGCAGCCAGGCGGTGGCATCGGCCAGCGGTCGAGGTTCCAGCCGGCAGACATGCCGGCGACCGATGACCGTACGGCGGACCAGCCCCGCCTCTTCGAGGACCTTGACGTGCTTGGAGGCTCCGGCCAGCGACATGTGCAGCGGTTCGGCCAGCTCGCCGACCGTGAGCTCGCCACCCGACAGCCGGCGCAGCATGCTCCGCCGCGCCTCGTGGGCCAGCGCATGGAACACGCCGTCCAGATCCTCAACCATGTGGTTGAACTTAGCGTCGCGCAAGCCAATGCACAACCATTTGGTTGAGTGTTGTCGTGGCCTATCCTTCGAGATCGTGGGGCTCTACATCGCGCGGGACCGGAACACGACGGTGATCTCTCGTGCGGTCCTGCACGTCCACGACGGCCGCCGGGTGCGGCGGTCCTGGAGCGCCCTCGTCGAGACCCGCGTCCCGGAGCGGCACACGCCGCCCGACCGCTCGGTGCCGGTGGTGGTGGCGATCGGCCTGCCGCCGGTGCTGGTCACATTGATCGCGCTGCGCTTTCTCGGCATCGAGCTGGCCATCGTGCTGGGTGTCTTCCTGCTGCTCACGCTGATTTCGGTGGTCCCCGCGATCCACGGCCGCCGGGCTCGCCGTTCGCGGCAACAGCCCGGGCCCGACGCGCGCAGGCTGACCGCGGCGGCCGAGCGCACCGCCTTCGACCGGGCCGTCGCCATCGCCGACCGGATCAGCGAGACCTGGCCGGCGCTCGGCAACCTGGTCGACGTCCCCGCGGCCGAGGCGCTGCTGGCCGACGCGCTGTGGGAGATCACCGGTCTGCTCGTCCGCCGCCAGGAGCTGAGCGCTGTGCTGGCCGACCTGACCCGGCCCGACTTCGTCGGTCTGTCGCCGGCCGACGGCACCGCCGAGCGGCTCCAGGCCCAGATCCGGGCCACCAAACAGGCGTTGTCCGGCGTCGAGATCGATCTGGCCGGCCGCGAGGCGAGCCTGCGGCGAGCCGAGGAGGCCGGCCGCACGTTCATCCGCGAGCGAGAGATGCGCCAGGCCATCCAGGCCGCCGAGCGCTCCCTGGGCACCCAACCCGAGGCGGCCCGGCCCGCCGACCCCGCCGCCGACCTGGCCGAACAAACCCAGCTGGTGTTAAGCGCCTACCGAGAGCTGACCGCCGGCCTCCGCCCGGACTGACCACCGGCCCCTCAGCCGCGTTGAGCGCTCGCCCTGCCCGAGGCCTCCCCGGCCTGGAGCCGGCCTCAGCCGCGCCGAGCTTTCCGCCCCGGCCCTGGCCTCCCCGGCCTGGAGCCGGCCTCAGCCGCGCCGAGCTTTCCGCCCCGGCCCTGGCCTCCCGGGGGCCGGGAGGCGGCCTCAGCCGCGTAGGCGCAGGCCGCGGGGGGTGGCGCGGAAGCCGGCCGTGGTGAGGGCCTCGCTCAGCGGGGTGGCGTGCACGGCCTCGCCGTCGGCCCGTTCGACCGACATCGGGCCGAGGGCGCCGGAGCGGACCGCGTCGGCCAGGGCCCGGCCCGCCGCGATCAGCGTTTCCGGGTCGTCGGTGAAGGAGAGCAGGGTGCGGCCGCCGCGTTCGACGTAGAGCGCCAGGTCGCCGCCGACCACCACGACCAGGGCACCGGCCTTGCGACCGGCGCGGTGGCCGGCCTTGGTGGTCGGTTCGCCGTCGCCGGTGTCGATCACCCTCTCCGGCCAGGGCAGCGCGGCGCCGTAGGGGTTGGCCGGGTCGGTCGAGGCCAGCACGACGGCGCTGGTGCCGCGGCGCGGTGCCTCGTCGGGGTCGGCCAGGGCCCGCAGCCGGTCGACCGCGCCGGGGACGGCGAACTGGGCCGCGCCCAGGCCCTCGACGAAGTAGCCGCGGCGGGCCGCGCCCCGCTCCTCCAGCGCGCCCAGCACCGGGTAGACGGCGGCGAAACCGCCGGTCACGCCCTCGGCCATCACCGCGCCACGGGTCACCACGCCGTGCCGCTCGAGCAAAAGGTCGGCCAGGGCGGCGGCGCGGCGGGTCGGGTCGAGGTCGCGATCGGGCAGGCGAGACCAGCGGCCGGCCATGTTGGGTGGGCCGCCGCGGGCCGGCATGGTCGGGCGGCCGGGCCGGCGATAGCGGGTGCGGGCCGGGGCGGCCTTGGCCCGGTGGGCGCCGCTGCCGCCGAGCAGGGCGCGCAGCGGGGCGAGGGTGTCGTTGGTGAGGTGACCGGCCCACACCAGGTCCCACACGGCGGACGCCAGCTCGGTGTCGTCGGTGGCGCCCAGCCGGTCGGAGAGCGAGCGGAAGAACAGGGCCTGGCCGTCCCCGAGCGCCTCGAGGACGCGTTGGTGCAGCGGGGTCAGGGCCAGTTCGTCGTCGGCCGGGGGGAGCAGCAGCGGGGCGCTGTCGGCCCAGGCGAGGGTGACCCAGCCGTCGCCGGCGCCGATCGAGCCGGAGCCGGCCCAGAGCACGTCGCCGCCCGCGCACAACTCGTCGAGCTGAGGCGGGCTGTAGTCGGCGACCCGGGCCGGCAGGACCAGGCGTTCCCACGCCGAGGCCGGCACCGCGATGCCCTGCAACTGCTCGATCGAGGCGGCGAGCGCGTCGAGGCCACGGGCGTTGCCGCCGATCTGGTGCCAGCGCGGCAGGAAGGCGGCGAGGACTCGCGGCGGCACCGGCTCGATCTCGCGGCGCAACGCGGCCAGCGACCGCCGGCGCAGCATGCGCAGCACCTCGGAGTCGCACCACTCGGTGCCGGCGCCGCCGGGGGTGAACTCGCCCGAGCCGACCCGCCCGGTCGCGCCAAGCCGCTTGAGGGTCTGCTCGACCACGAACACGCCGAGGCCGAACCGGGCCGCACAGGTCGCCGCCGCGAACGGGCCGTGCGTGCGGGCGTAACGGGCCACCAGATCGCCGAGCGGGTCGGAGACCGGCTCGAGGTAGGCCTCCGGGATGCCGACCGGCAGAGCCACGCCCAGGGCGTCGCGATAGCGGCCGGCGTCGTCGATGCCGATCCAGCGTTCCTCGCCCGCGACCCGGATGCGGATGGCCCGGCGGGCCGCCTCCAGCGACGCCGGCCAGGACTCCTCGACCCCACGCAGCGCGAGCTCGGCCGGGGACAGGTCGCCCAGCAGGCGCAACAGTTCGGCGGTGTCCTCGGCGTCGCGCGGCTGCCGCCGGCTGGTCAGCCACTGCAGCTGGGACTCGGTCTCGGCGACCACCGCCGGGTCGAGCAGCTCGCGCAGGTCGACCCGGCCGAGCAGCTCGCCGAGCAGCGTCGAGTCGAGGGCGAGCGCGGCCGCCCGGCGCTCGGCCAGCGGGGCGTCGCCCTCGTAGAGGAACGCACCCACGTAACCGAACAGCAGCGACCGGGCGAACGGCGACGGCCGCGGGGTCTCCACCTCGACCAGCCGCACCTTGCGGCCGGCCACCTCGCGCATCAGCCCGATCAGGCCGGGCACGTCGAAGACGTCCTGCAGGCACTCCCGGGCGGCCTCCAGGGTGACCGGGAAGTCGGCGAACTCGCGGGCCACGTCGAGCAGCTGGGCCGAGCGCTGCCGTTGCTGCCAGAGCGGCTGGCGGCGGCGCGGGTCACGGCGGGGCAGCAGCAGCGAGCGGGCCGCGCACTCGCGGAACCGGGACGCGAACAGCGCCGACGTGCCGACCGATTCCTCGACCAGCTGGGCGATCTCGTCGGCGTCGAAGGCCACCAGGTCGGCGCCGGGCGGTTCCTCGGCGGTGTCCGGCAGGCGCACGACGATGCCGTCGTCGGACGGCATGACCTGGCCGTCCACGCCGTAACGCTCGGACAGCCGGCGGGCGATGGCCAGGGCCCAGGGCGCGTTGACCCGGGCACCCAGGACACAGTGCACGGTCATCCGCCAGTCGCCCAGCTCGTCGCGGAACCGCTCGACCACCACCGTGCGGTCGTCCGGCAGGTGCCGGGTCGCCTCGCGTTGCTCGCGCAGGTAGGCGATCAGGTTGTCGGCGGCCCACTCGTCCAGGCCGGCCTTGCGCAGCGTGGCGGTGCCCGCCTCGTCGCCGGCCCGGGAAAGCGACCGCAGCTGGGCGCCGATGGCCCGGCCCAGCTCGACCGGGCGGCCCAGCGAGTCGCCCTTCCAGAACGGCATCCGGGCCGGTGCGCCGGGCGCGGGGGAGACCAGCACCCGGTCGGGGGTGATGTCCTCGATCCGCCACGACGTGGAGCCGAGCAGGAAGACGTCGCCGACCCGGGACTCGTAGACCATCTCCTCGTCGAGCTCGCCGACCCGGGACGCGCGCTCGGCGCCGGCCAGGAAGACGCCGAACATGCCCCGGTCGGGGATGGTGCCGCCGCTGGTCACGGCCAGGTGCTGGGCGCCGGGCCGGCCGGTGAGCTGGTCGGTGCCGCGGTCCCAGACCAGGCGGGGGCGCAGCTCGGCGAACGCGGTCGACGGGTAACGGCCGGAGAGCATGTCGAGCACCGCGTGCAGGGCCGAGTCGGGCAGCTCGGCGAACGGCGCGGCCCGGCGGACGAGCGCGGCCAGCTCGTCGACCTGCCAGGCGTCGAGCGCCACCATCGCCACGATCTGCTGGGCCAGCACGTCGAGCGGGTTACGCGGGTAGTGCAGTTCCTCGATTGCGCCCTCGGTCATCCGGGACGCCACCACCGCGCAGGAGACCAGGTCACCGCGGTGCTTCGGGAAGACCACCCCACGGGAGACGGCGCCGACCTGGTGCCCGGCCCGGCCGACGCGTTGCAGGCCGGCCGCCACCGACGGCGGCGCCTCGATCTGCACCACCAGGTCGACCGCGCCCATGTCGATGCCGAGTTCGAGGCTGGAGGTGGCGACCACGGCCGGGAGCAGGCCCGACTTGAGCGCTTCCTCGATCTGTTTGCGCTCCTCACGGGAGACGCTGCCGTGGTGCGCGCGGGCGACGATCGGCGGGGCACCGCCGGCCTGCCCGGACTGGGCCATGATCTCGGCCGGCAATTTGGCCGGAGCCGGCGGCGTCTCTCCCGCTCTTTCCAAAGCCAGCTCGTTGATGCGGGCGCAGAGCCGCTCGGCCCCGCGCCGGGAGTTGGTGAAGACGATCGTCGAGCGGTGCTCCTGGATGAGGTCGAGCACCCGTTCCTCGACCGCCGGCCAGATCGACGGGGCGCGCCGGTTACCGTCCGGGTCGTCGAGGCCCACGTCGGGCACCTCGTCGAGGCGGGTCATGTCTTCCACCGGGACGACCACCGAGACCTCGATGGTCTTGGCGCTGGGTGGCTGGACGATCGCCACGTCGTGCGCGCCGCCGAGGAACCGGGCGGTCTCGTCGATCGGGCGGACCGTCGCGGACAGGCCGACCCGCTGGGCGGGCCGGCCCAGCAGCGCGTCGAGCCGTTCGAGCGAGAGGGCCAGGTGGGCGCCGCGCTTGGTGGCCGCGACCGCGTGCACCTCGTCGAGGATCACCGTCTCGACCCCGCGCAGCGACTCGCGCGCGGCCGAGGTGAGCAGGAGATAGAGCGACTCGGGCGTGGTGATCAGGATGTCGGGCGGGGTGCGGGCGAACAGGCGGCGCTCGTCGGCCGGGGTGTCGCCGGTGCGCATGCCGACGGTGATGTCGGGCGGCGGGATGCCGAGCCGGCCGGACGCCTGCCGGATGCCGGTGAGCGGGGCCCGCAGGTTGCGCTCGACGTCGACCGCGAGGGCCTTCAGCGGGCTCACGTAGAGCACCCGGCAGCGTCGTTTCGGGTCTTCCGGGACCGGCTCGTGGGCCAGCCGGTCGATCGACCAGAGGAACGCGGCGAGCGTCTTGCCGGAGCCGGTCGGCGCCACCACCAGCGCGTTTCGCCCCGCGCCGATGGCCTGCCAGGCGCCGGCCTGGGCGGCGGTGGGCGCGGCGAAGGCGGCGGTGAACCACTCCCGGGTGGCCACGCCGAACTGCGCCATGACGTCCTTCACGCCAACCATCTTGCCCCCGGGGTATGACAAAACTTGGCGGCAATGACACGCGTCTATCGGTCAGGTGGCCGACGACGACTACCTGTCAGACCATGGTGCGGTGATGCGATGAGGGCATATACACAACGCGTCACGCGACGAATACGACAGGAGGCCCGTGTTCATCCCCATGCCACACGTACGGCGCCTCGGAGGCGCCGCCGCGGCTCTCGCCGTGGTTGCCACCGTCACTCTCTTCGCCTCACCGGCCCGCGCGGCCGGCGACGGCTACGTCCGCCTGGCCCACCTGTCCCCGGACACGCCGGCCGTGGACGTCTATCTCCGTTCGGTCACCAACGCGATCAAGCCGCAGACCTTCAAGGGCGTCGCCTACGGCGCGATGTCCGCCTACCTGCGGCTGCCCACCGGCAACTACCAGGTCGCGATGCGCAAGGCGGGCGCGGCGGCCAGCACCAAGCCGGTCCTCACCACCGACGTCGACGTCGAGAACGGCGCCGCCTACACGGTGGCCGGCGTCGGCCGCTTCGCCGACCTGGGGCTGCGCGTGCTCCAGGACGACCTGAAGCTGCCCGATCCGGGCAAGTCCAAGGTCCGGATCATCCAGGCGTCGGTCAAGGCGCCGGTGCTCGACGTCGCCGGCCAGAACGGCACCAAGATCGCCGATGGCGTCCAGTTCGCCTCCACCACCGACTATCGCGAGGTCAAACCCGGTAAGTGGAGCGTGCAGGTGATTCCTACCGGCGGCGGAAAGACCAGCGTGCTGCCCTGCACGCTCGGGGCCGGCAGCGTCTATTCGCTTGTCGTCCTCGACGACCAGGGCGGCGGGCTTAAACCGGAGTTGCACGTCGACGCGGAACGGCAGGGCACGGTCCCGCTCGGCGGCGTCGCCACCGGCGACGGCGGCAGCCAGGCCGGCTCCCGGGTGCCGATGGCCCTGCTGCTCGCGGGGCTCGCCGCGATCTTCAGCGGTGGGTTGGTCGTGGTGCTGCGGCGCCGGCTCCGGGCAGCCTGAAGGTGTACGCCGTGCCGGCCGACGAACGCAACGACGACCCGACCGTGATCCCGCGTGGAATCGACGACTACCCCGAGCACCCGGCTCGCGGGGTGTCGGCGGTCGCGGGCGCCCTCTCGGTGCCCCGCCGCCGCGCGGTCTGGCCGGCCATTCCCCGGCCGGGGGTGCTGTTCGAACGGCCGGCACCGGCGCCGACCCTGGTGGCGCCGGCCATTCGCCCGCCTGTTCCTGGGGACCCGACGGGTAAACCGCTTGGTGGGACTGGGCAGCCCGGCGCGAAAGCGCCGAACACCGTACGGAAAAAGAAAAGCCTGCGGCGTCTCGGACGCCGGGCCGCGTTGCCGGCCGGAACCGCCGCCCTGGCCGCGTTCGTGGTTGGCACCACCTACCTGGCCCTCGCCGGGCACACCGTCGCCACCGACCCTGACATCGGCCGATGGGCCCCATCGGCGCAGGCCACCCTGCCGGCGGCGATCCAGGGCGCGGGCAACGCGGGCCGGCCACCGGGCGATCCGTTCGGCCAGGCCGCCGTCGTGGCGAGCGGGGCGCCCACCCGCGTCCGAGTGTCGGCCATCGGGCTGGATTCGGCGCTGGAAACGCTGCACGTCGCGAAGGGCGTGCTGGTGGCGCCGAAGCGCTTCGACCGCGCGGGGTGGTACTCGGAGGGAACGGCTCCCGGCGATGTCGGACCGGCGGTGATCGCCGGGCACGTCGACTCGAAGGCGGGACCGGCGATTTTCTACCGGCTGCGAGAACTCACCGCCGGTGACAAGATCGAGGTGGTGCGTGGCGGCGTCGTGCTGAAGTTCGTCGTAACCCGCACCGCGTGGTACCCGAAGAAGAGCTTCCCCACCGACCAGGTGTACGGCCCGACCCCCGACCGGCAACTCCGATTGATCACCTGCGGTGGGGTGTTCGACCACCGGCTCCGGTCCTACCAGGACAACCTCGTGGTCTACGCGGTGGCCGGGTGATCGTCGTTCCGCCGGACGGGGCAGCCTGCTTATTCTGAAGCCGAGACGACGGGTGGGGGCCTGAATGGCGGGACACTTGGTCATCGCCGGTCGGTATCGCCTGCTCGAACCGGTCGGATCTGGCGGCATGGGGCGCGTGTGGCTGGCCCGCGACGAAATGCTGGATCGGGACGTCGCGATCAAGGAATTCGTTCCGCCGGACTGGATGACCGAACAGGAGAAGGCCCGGCTCCGCGATCGCACGCTGCGCGAGGCGCGCAGCGCCGGGCGCCTCAACCACCCGCACGTGGTCCGGGTCTTCGACGTCGTGCACGACGAGGACCTGCCCTGGATCATCATGGAGTACGTCCCGTCGCGCTCGCTGCACCAGGTGATCCACGAGGACGGGCCGTATTCGCCGATGGCCGCGGCCCGGATCGGGCTGGCCGTGCTGGACGCGTTGAGCGCCGCGCACCGGGCCGGCGTGCTGCACCGGGACGTGAAGCCGCACAACGTGCTGATCGGCACCGACGGGCGGGTCGTGCTGACCGATTTCGGTCTCGCCACGTTCGTCGACGACGGCTCGGTAACCGGCCCCGGCCTGGTCGTCGGCTCCCCGCAATACGTGTCACCCGAACGGGCCCGGGACGGCGCCTCCACGGTGGAATCGGACATGTGGTCGCTCGGGGCGACGCTCTACGCGGCCGTCGAGGGGCGGTCGCCCTACCAGCGTGAGACGGCGATGGCGACGCTGATGGCGCTGGCCACCGACCCACCCGACCCACCGGAGCGGGCCGGCCTGCTCGGGCCGGTGCTGCTCGGCCTGCTGCGGCACGAGCCGTCCGACCGGCTCACCGCCAGCGAGGTGGAGCGGCGGCTGCGGATGGTGGTCGCCGGGGTTCCCGCGCCACGCCGGGCGCGGGGTGCGGCGCCGCCGGTGGTGCCGACGCAGCAGGCCCCGGCCGAGTCGCCACCCTCGCCCAAGCCGCCCCGACCGGCCGGCGAGACGCATCCCCGCACGGCGATGGCGGCCGGCTTGGCGCTGGTCGCGCTGCTCGGTGGGGGTGGGATCGTGGCCAGCTACCTGATTCAGACCTCGGTTCCCGCGGTTTCCCCGTCGTCCTCACCCGCGTTCGTCATCGCCGGGTTCTCGCCGGCCCTCTGCTCGTCCGGGCCGTCCGCCTCGGCGGTGGTGATGCCGCAGCAGAACGCGACTCGGGGGGTCAGCGGGTGGGACCTGTTGCCCGGTTGGTCGTACTTCGCGGACGGAACCGGCTTCCACCTGCCGGTGCCGGATGACTGGACGTTTCAGAAATTTGGCAGTTTGTACTGCTTTCGGGAACCGGGCGGGCGGCGGGTCCTGAGCATCGACACCGGGCGCAACGCGTCGGCCGATCCGGTGACGGCGTGCCAGAACGAGGCGTCCCGATTGGTCCGGGCGGGCGCGCTGCCCGGTTACTCCGAGATATCCATCGAAGCAAAACCGCTGCTGGCCAAGGCGGCCGATTGGGAGTACCGCTTCGACGACGGCGGCGTGAAGCTGCACGCGCGGACCCGGTGGTTTGCCAGCAACGGCAAGGGATACGCGCTCAGCTGGGCCACCCAGGAGATCGACTGGACCGCCGATCTTGCCAAGATCAACATGGTGGTGAGTCTGTTCTACGCCGACCGACCCAGTTGACTCACAGCAACCACTCAGCCGGGATTGTTAGCGTCTTCCCCATGATCGGCAGTACTCGGCCGGGCTCGGCCCGGCTCTCTGTCCCTCCTTCCCACCAGCCATGTTGATCCTCGTCGGTCTTCTGCTGGTCCTCCTCGTCACCGCCGTGACCGGCTATTTCGTGGCCCAGGAGTTCGGATACGTCGCCGCCGACCGCGGCCGCCTGCGCGCGCAGGCCGCCGAGGGTGACCGCGCCGCGGCGCGCGCCCTTCAAGTCACCGAGCGGCTCTCGTTCGTGCTGTCCGGCGCCCAGCTGGGCATCACCGTCACCGCACTCCTCGTCGGCTACGTCGCCGAACCGTTCCTCGGCGAAGGGTTGGCATCGCTGCTCGGCGTGGCCGGCGTGCCGACCACGGTGAGCATGCCGATCTCGGTGACGCTCGCCCTGGTCCTGGCGACGGTCGTGCAGATGGTGTTCGGCGAGCTCGCCCCGAAGAACCTGGCCATCGCCCGGCCCGAGGCGGTGGCCAAGAGCCTGAGCCGGTCGACGTTGATGTACCTGACCATTTTCGGTCCGGTGATCCGGCTCTTCGACAACGCCGCCGCGCGTCTGCTGCGCCGCATCGGCATCGAACCCCTCGAGGAGTTGCCCGAGGGCGCCACCTCCGAGGACCTTTCCGAGATCATCGCGGCGTCCCGCCGGGCCGGCGGCCTGTCCGCCCAGATGTCCGCGCTGCTGGACCGGGGCCTGGACTTCCGGGGCCTCACCGCGGCCTCCGCCATGGTCGCGCGGGTCGACGTCCGGTGTGTCACGCCCGACTCCTCGGCCGCCGACGTGGTCGCGTTGCTGGACTCCGGGCACTCCCGCTTCCCGGTCCGGGGCGTCAACTCCGACGAGATCCTCGGCATCATCTCGATCTCCGACGTCGTCTCGGTCCCGCCCGCGCAACGATCCACGGTGCTGGTGACCGACCTGCTCAGCGAACCGCTGATGGTGCCGTCCTCGCTGCGGCTGCCCGCGGTGCTGGAACGCCTGCGCTCCGGCCGCCGCCAGATGGCCTGCGTGGTCGACGAGTTCGGCGGCTTCGCCGGCATCGTCACCCTGGAGGACATCGCCGAGGAGTTGGTCGGCTCGATCCGGGACGAGGACGACCTGCCCGAGCCCGCCCCGGTCCGCCAGGACGACGGTTCCTGGCTCGTGCCGGCCCGCTGGCGGCTCGACGAGATCAGCGACGCCACCGGCGTCGACCTACCGGTCGGCGACGACTACGACACGGTGTCCGGCCTGGTCATGGCCCGTCTCGGCCGGGTGGCCAAGGCAGGCGACTCGCTGACGCTCGACGACCTTTCGGTACGGGTGGAAAGCGTGAACCGGCACGTCCCGCAGACGGTGCGGTTGTCCCGATGACCGCCGCGTTCGCCGTACTGCTGCTGATCGGTAACGCGTTCTTCGTGGCCGCCGAGTTCGCCCTGGTCGCCAGCAAACGACACCGTCTCGAGCAGGCCGCCCGCA
The DNA here is from genome assembly GCF_016862435.1 of Paractinoplanes tereljensis. Taxonomy (GTDB): domain Bacteria; phylum Actinomycetota; class Actinomycetes; order Mycobacteriales; family Micromonosporaceae; genus Actinoplanes; species Actinoplanes tereljensis. The sequence continues at coordinate 64,412 of NZ_BOMY01000008.1, read as the reverse complement.
CCGGCGGCCGGTCCGCGGCGGCCGCCCTGGCCGGCAGCCGTTCGCTGCCGCTCATGCTGGCCGGCGCCCAGCTCGGCATCACCCTCTGCTCGCTGGGGCTCGGTGCGCTCGCCGAACCGGCACTGGCGCACTGGCTGACCCCGCTGCTGCACGGGGTGGGCCTGCCCTCGATCGCGAGCCACGCGATCGCCTTCGTCATCGCGCTCAGCGTGGTCACCTTCCTGCACCTGGTCATCGGCGAGATGATGCCGAAGTCCTGGGCGATCACCGACCCGGAGCGCTCGGCGATCCTGCTGGCGGTGCCGTTCCGGGCGTTCGCCCGGCTGGTCGGCCCGCTCCTGCGGGTGCTGAACGCACTGGCCAACCTGGTGCTGGGGGCCTTCGGGGTGCGACCGCAGGACCAGATCCCGGTGTCGCACGGGCCGGCCGAGATGCAGATCCTGCTGGACCGGTCGCGGGCCGAAGGCCTCATCGAGGCCGAACAGAGCGACCTGCTCAGCAGCGTGCTGGGGCTCGGATCGATGACCGTACGGGAGGTCGCCCTCCCGGCCGGCAGCCTGGTCACCGTGCCCAGCTCCGCGTCGGCCGCTGACGTCGAGTTGGCGTCGATGGGCAGCGGCCGGTCCCGGCTGGCGGTGACCGCCCCCGACGGCTCGGTGGCCGGTTTCGTGCACGTCCGCGAGGCGGTCCGGGCGACCACCGCGGGCCTCGACGTGACCGCCGCCGACCTGATCGATCAGCCGTTCATCCTCGACGCCGAGGACCGGGTGGTCGACGCGGTGGCCGCGATGCAGGCCGGCCGGGCTCAGCTGGCCGTGGTTCGCAGCGGCGGGGTCGTGGCCGGCTTCGTCGCCCTGGAAGACCTGCTGGAGCAGGTGCTCGGCCCCTTCGACGACGAGACCGACCCGGTCCCCGCTCGTTGATCTACCCCTGTTCCGCCACCCCGTCTGTTCAAGGAGGAATGACCCGGTGGTTTTCAAGAAGATGATGCGCGCCTTCGGCGTCGGCGGCCCATCCGTCGACACCGTCCTGGCCAACCCGAACACCCGCCCCGGCCTGGCTCTGGACGGCCAGGTCCGGGTAGTCGGCGGCGACCACGACGTGACCATCGAGCAGATCGTCCTGGGCCTGGTGACCCGGGTCGAACACGAGCACGGTGACGGTTTCGTCGAGTTCCACCGCCTGCCGGTGTCCGGCACGTTCCAGCTGCGGGCCGGCGAGCAGCGGGACCTGCCGTTCTCGTTCCCGGTGCCGTGGGAGACCCCGATCACCCACGTCTACGGCAACCGCCTGCACGGCATGACCATGGGCCTGCGCACCGAGCTGGCCGTGGCCAAGGCGGTCGACAAGGGCGACCTCGACGAGGTGGCCGTGCACCCGCTGCCCGCCCAGGAACGGATCCTGGACGCCTTCGCCCGCCAGGGCTTCCGCTTCGCCAAGGCGGACCTGGAGCACGGCGGCATCTACGGCGTGCACCAGCAGCTGCCGTTCTACCAGGAGATCGAGTTCTATCCGCCGCCGCAGTTCGCCGGCGGCATCAACGAGGTGGAGGTGACCTTCATCGCCGACCCGAACGGCGTGGAGGTCATCCTCGAGTTCGACAAGCGGGGCGGTTTCCTGGCCCAGGGCCACGATGCCTACGGCCGCTTCCGCGTCTCGCACGCCGAGGCCGACACCACCGACTGGAACGCCGTGGTCGAACGCTGGGTGACCGAGGCCACCGGCCGCTACCAGGGCCTACGCGGCGCAGCCGGCTTCGGCGGCGGCCACGGCTTCGGCGGCGGGCACGGCGGTCACTCGGGCGGCCACGGCTACCCGTCGCACGGCGGCCACCACGGCCACTACCGCCGAGGCCCGGGCATGGGCGCGATGGCCGCGGGCGTAGCCGGCGGCGTCGTAGGCGGCATGGTCCTGGGCGAGGTCTTCGAAGAGGCCTTCGAGGACGACGGCGGCGACGAGGGCGGCGACGAGTAGCCACCGCAGCCCCACCGGGCCGGGCCGCACGTCACGCGCCCGGCCCGGCCCGGCCGTCTGCGGGCTTAGCTGATGCTGGCCGTGGCCAGCTTTATGCCGAAGCCGACGAACAGGGCGCCGACGCCGGTGGCGGCGCCGGCCGCGAGTTTGCGGCGGCGCCGGAACTGGCCGGCCAGGAACTTCCCGCCGAAGATCAGCGCCGTCAGGTACAGCGAGCTGAAGAGCTGGACCACCGCGCCGAGCACCAGGAACGACAGCGCCGGGTGCGCGTAGCCCGGCTCGACGAACTGAATGAAGAACGACACGAAGAACAGAATCGCCTTCGGATTGAGCAGGCTGATCACCGCCGCCCGCCGGAACGGATGACGCAGATCGCTCGGCTCAGCGGCGGTGCCCGCCGCAGCGGTGCCCGCCTCCGCCGTGCTCGCCGCAATACTTCCCGGCGCCGGGGCGGTGCGCCGGACCAGGCGGCGCAGGGCGCCGCGGATGATGCCGAGGCCCACCCACAACAGGTAGGCCGCGCCCGCGTACTTGATGACCAGGAATAGCGGCGGGTAGGTGCGCAGCAGCGAGGCCACCCCGGCCGCCGACAGCGTCATCAGGACCGTGTCGCCGAGGAACACGCCGGCCGCGGCCCGGTAGCCGGCGCGCACCCCGCGGCGCGCGCCGACCGACAGCACAAAGATCGAGTTTGGTCCCGGCAGCAGGATGATCGCCGCAGAGCCCAGCACGTACGTCCAGAAGTCGGTTATGCCCAGCACGACGTCGACCCTAAGCGCTCGCGCGGGCGGCGGAACCACCCGCGGCAAGCCGGTCCCGCAGCCGCCGCGCGGCCGCCGGCCACTCGTCGGCCGTCATCGCGAACACCACGGTGTCGCGCCAGGTGCCGTCGACCCGCAGCCGCTGGTGGCGGATCAGGCCGTCCCGGGTGGCGCCGAGCCGGGCGATCGCGTTCTGCGAGCGTTCGTTGTGGATGTCGGTGTACCAGAAGACCTTCTCCGCCCCGAGCACGTCGAAAGCGTGCTCGAGCAGCAGGAGCTTGGCCTCGGTGTTCACCCCGGTGCGCCACCATCGCTTGCCGACCATGGTGTGGCCGATGCCGAGCGAGCGGTTGACCGGGTCGATGTCGTGATAGCTGGTCACCCCGATCACCGTGCCGGTGGCCGGCTCGACCTGCGCCCACGGCATCTGGAAACCGGTCCACTGCCGGTGGTGCAGGTCGGCGACGTGCTGGGCCATCTCGGCCACCGTGCGCGGCTGCGGCGTCGGCAGGTGCCGCCAGACCTCCTCGTCGGCGAGCGCGTCGAGCAGCCCGGCGGCGTGCCCCGGGGCCACCGGCTCGAGCCGCACGTGTTTGCCCTCGAGCAGCACCGGCTTTACCCAGGGGGAGCCGCCGCCGGGCAGATAGGCGGGCGGCGCGGCCGACACCCCGGCATCCGTCTGCGGCGGACCATAGGCCCTGGTCACCGGGAGAACGCCGGCCCAGTGCGGCAACTGCTCGTCGTCGGGGTCGTCGTGGACACCGCCGTTGCGGGCGCGAGCCGAGACCTCCTCGAGGGGCAGCGCGAGCACGCTTGTCTGCGCCAGCTCCCGCCCGGTCGGGGGCCGGCTGTCGGCGGCGCGGCCCGCGCCCACCTTGTCGGCCAGCGCGACCATGGCGGCCAGTTTCTCGGCCGGGTCGGTGACCGGACGGGCGGTGCCGTGCACGACCACCGAGCGGTAGTTGGCGCTGTGATTGAACTGGGATCTCGCATACACAATCGCGTCGAGGAGCGTGACGCTCACGCAGACCCGGACCCCGTCGGCGCGGCCTGACAGGCCCAGCCGGCTGCCGCTGGAGCCGTGCAGATAGAGCGTGTCGCCGACGCGGACCTGCAGGGTGGGCAGCACGCGAGGCTCGCCGTCGACCACGAACGCGACGGAACAGTCATACGCCTCGTCGAGGATGGCGTGTGCCTGCGCGGCCTCGTAGCTCATCCGGTCGCGGTAGCGGGTGGCGGTGGTGCGCTCCGTCGAGGGGTAGCGGTCGGACATCGGGGCCTCCTCGGCGCTTGCCTTCAAACCTGTACTAGTACATAGTGCGTCTTGTGTCAGCACAGTATCAGGTGAGCGGCGACAGCGCCGCTGCGATTTCGGCCAGCATCGAGTCGGGCGTTCTCCGGGGCGACTTCATCTGGGGCGCCGCGCTGCCGGCCATCCGGGTCCTCGCCGGCGAGCTGCACGTCAGCCCGGCCACCGTCGCGAAGGCCTATCAGGAGCTGCGGCATCGTGGGGTCGTCGAGTCCGACGGCCGGCGCGGCACCCGGGTCCGGTCCCGGCCGCCGATCGCCGGTGGGCGGGCCGGCCTGCGCCTGCCGATCCCCGACGGGGTGCTCGACCTCTCCTCCGGCGAGCCCGACCTACGCTGGCTGCCCAGCCTTGGCCCGGCCCTGCGCGAGATCGCCGACCGGAGTGGCCCGCCGCAGGGATATGCCTCGTCGGTCGCCATGCCCGAGCTGATCGACGTCGCCCGCCCCCGCCTGGCCGCCGACGGCGTGCCGATGGAGGGCGCCGCGATCACCGCGACCCCGGGCACCCTCGACGCGATCGAGCGCCTGCTCAACGCCCACCTGCGCCCCGGCGACGCGGTCGCGATGGAGGACCCGGGCTGGGCCAACCTCATCGACCTGCTGGCGGCGCTCGACCTGCGTCCGATTCCGGTCACGATCGACCAGGACGGCCCCGACCCGGAGTCGCTCGCCGCCGCGCTGCGAGCCGGCGCGCGGGCGGCGGTCATCACGGTGCGCGCGCAGAATCCGACCGGTGCCGCCGTCTCCGCGGCCCGCGCGGCCGAGCTGCGCGAGGTGCTCACCCGGCACCGGGGTGTCCTGCTCATCGAGGACGATCACGCCGCCGAACTGGCCGGTGCGCCGCTGCAGTGCCTGGGCCCGGTGACCGAGGCGTGGGCGTTCGTCCGGTCGGCGTCCAAACCGTTCGGTCCCGACCTGCGCATCGCCGTGGTGGCGGGCGACGAGACCACGATCGCCCGGGTGGTGGGCCGCATGCGGCTCGGCGCCGGCTGGGTCTCCACCATCCTGCAGCGACTGCTGCTGCGGCTCTGGCTCGACGACGACGTGACGGCCACGGTCTCCGGCGCGGCCGCCGGCTACGCCCGGCGGCGCCGCGCTCTCTGCGACGAGCTCTCGGCGCGCGGGCTCGAGGCCGAGGGCGCGACCGGCATCAACACGTGGGTACGGGTGCCGGACGAGACCCGCACGATCGGCCTGCTGCGCGACGCGGGGTACGCGGTAGCGCCCGGCTCGCTGTTCCGGATCGCCAGTCCACCGGGCATCCGCATCACCATCAGCCCGCTCGACGACGCGGACATCCCGCCGTTGGCCGCGGCGGTGGCGACCGCGGCCTCGACGGTGGGCCTCCCGTCACCCTCCCGATGAGTGCCGCCGTGCGTTGACCGCAGGGGTTCGGGTAGAACCGTGGCATGCCAAGGACCGACGCGCCGGTTGGCGCTCAGGAGTGGGTGCCGCCACAGGCCACGAGCATCGATGACCTCAAGTCGGCCGCCGCCGGCTGCGAGGGCTGCGAGCTGCACGCGGACGCGACCCAGACCGTCTTCGGCCGGGGTGCCCCGCACGCGAAGATCGTCTTCGTCGGCGAGCAGCCCGGCGACGTCGAGGACCAGCACGGCCTGCCGTTCATCGGCCCGGCCGGCCGGCTCCTGCGCGAGGCGGTCGACGACGCCGGCCTCGACCCTACCGAGCTTTACATCACCAACGCGGTCAAGCACTTCCGGTTCGAGCTACGCGGCGAGCGCCGCATCCACCAGACGCCCGGTCCGGCCCACATCGCCGCCTGCCGGCCGTGGGTGGTCGCCGAGTTCGCTCTGCTCAAGCCGCAGATGGTGGTCGTGCTCGGGGCCACCGCGGGCAAGGCGCTGATCGGTCCGTCGTTCCGGGTCACCCAGCAGCGCGGCCGCCTGATGCCCTGGCCGGCCTCGGCCCAGCACCCGGAAGACTTCCCGGTCGCCGAGATCCAGGCCCTGGCCACCATCCATCCGTCCGCGGTCCTGCGCGCCGACGACCGCGACACCGCCTATCGCGGCCTGGTCGACGATCTCAAGGTCGTCGCGGCCAACGTGCGCTGAGTAGGCTTCCGGGGTGCGTTTGACGGACTTTCGGGCACGGCTCGACAAGGCATTCGGTGCCACCTATGCGCAGAGCATCGCGGCCGATCACTCCTTCGGGGAGCTCGGCGATCGGACAATCAATCAAGCAATTGCGGACGGTATTGATACCGCTACTATCTGGCGCGCCGTGGTTACCGCGTACCCCGATCGGGTGCCCGCCCGCCTGCGCTGACCAATTTTTCGTACGCTTGTTCTGGCGTGTCGCTTCGATCTAGAACACCTGTTCGGCTATTGTCCACAGCGGCCATCGTCATCCACAGGTCAGAGCAGGGCGGAAGATTTTTGTCATACCCACCGCCTACCTTGTAGCGCGTGGTGATGAACAGAGGCACAGCGGCGAAGACGCCTGGCAAATCGAGTACAGGGGTGGCGGACATGGTGGCAGGACCTGACCGAGATAAGGCCCTCGATCTGGCGCTGGCGCAGATCGACAAACAGTTCGGCAAGGGCTCGGTTATGCGGCTCGGGGAGCGGCCGGTCGTGCAGACCGCCGTCATCCCGACCGGCTCCATCGCGCTTGATGTGGCGCTCGGCGTCGGCGGCCTGCCGCGCGGCCGGGTCATCGAGGTCTTCGGCCCCGAGTCCAGTGGTAAGACGACGGTCGCGCTGCACGCCGTGGCCAACGCCCAGAGGAACGGCGGCATCGCGGCGTTCATCGACGCGGAGCACGCCCTCGACCCCGACTATGCGAAGGCGCTCGGCGTCGACACCGACGCCCTGCTCGTCTCCCAGCCCGACACGGGTGAGCAGGCGCTCGAGATCGCCGACATGCTGATCCGCTCGGGTGCGCTCGACGTCATCGTCATCGACTCGGTGGCCGCGCTCGTGCCGCGCGCCGAGATCGAGGGCGAGATGGGTGACAGCCACGTCGGCCTGCAGGCCCGGCTCATGAGCCAGGCGCTCCGGAAGATCACTGGCATCCTGAACAACTCCGGCACTACCGCGATCTTCATCAACCAGCTCCGCGAGAAGATCGGCGTCATGTTCGGCTCGCCCGAGACGACGACCGGTGGTCGCGCCCTGAAGTTCTACGCGTCCGTGCGTCTCGACGTGCGCCGCATCGAGAGCCTCAAGGACGGCACCGACGTGGTCGGCAACCGCACCCGCGTCAAGGTGGTGAAGAACAAGGTGGCCGCGCCGTTCAAGCAGGCCGAGTTCGACATCATGTACGGCAAGGGCATCTCCCGCGAGGGTTCGCTCATCGACGTCGGCGTCGAGCAGAACATCATCCGCAAGTCCGGCGCGTGGTACACGTACGACGGCGACCAGCTCGGCCAGGGCAAGGAAAAGGCGCGGGAATTCCTCAAGGAAAACCCCGACGTTGCCGCCGAGATCGAGAAGAAGATCCTCGAGAAGCTGGGCGTCGGCCAGACGACCGGGGACGCCGCCGGCGGCCCCGAGCTGCCGCCGGTCGACTTCTGATCGGGTAACGCCTGATGACCGGACGACGCGGCGCACGGTCCGGGCGCGGATGGGATGCCCTCCCGCCCCGGACCACGCGCGGGTCAGCCGCTGAGCAACCGCCCGGCGGGCTCGACGGCGACGAAACGGAACGCGGCAACGTTCCCGCCCGTCGCCGGCGAGCCTCGCCGGGCGGATACTCCGCCACACCCGGGGCCCGGGAACAGAGAGGCTCCGGGGCGAGTGAGCAGAGCGAGTCGGAGCGGGCCCGGGAGATCTGCCTGCGACAGCTCGCGGTGCGCCCACGCACGCGATCCGAGCTGACGAAGGTGCTCGCCCGGAAGGAGATCTCGGCCGAGGTGATCGCCGAGGTTCTCGATCGCTACGACGAGGTCGGCATCATCGACGACGCGGCGTTCGCCCGTGCCTGGGTGTCCAGCCGGCATCAGGGGCGTGGTCTCGCCAAGCGGGCGCTCGCCAACGAGTTGCGCCAGCGCGGGGTCGACGCCGAGGTGGCAAGCGAGGCGCTGGAGACCCTCGACGACGATGACGAGGCCGCGACGGCGCGCGCCCTGGTGGACCGCAAGCTGCGCACCGCGACCGGCCCACCCGAGGCGGTCTTCCGCCGCCTGGTGGGCATGCTGGCGCGCAAGGGCTACCCGGCGGGGGTGGCCTTCCGCGCGGTCAAGGACGCCCTGGTGGCCCGAGACGCCGAGGCAGCCGAGTTCGCCGACCAGATAGACGCCGACGCCCTGGCCGACGAGACGTCCGGCCTCGGCTAGCCCGTCCCCGCCGATCGAGCGCGGGCCGTCCCCGCCGATCGAGCGCGGGCCGACGCCGCCGACCGAGCACGGGGCGTCCCCCGCCGATCGAGCGTGGGCCGGGTGTGAGGCGTCTCCCATCGGTCGATGTGACGTGCTGTTAACGATCTTCGCGGGACATCGGCGTTGGCGACTGCCTGGTAATCTCCTGGGTCGTGACCGAGGACTCGCAGAGCAACGCGCGGGGCTACGGTCCCCTTCATCAGGGTGCCGAGTCGACCGAGCCGATCGTCGGGCAAAGTGCGGGTTCTCCGCCGGCCGACACAACCTATTCCGTGCCTCCCGCGCACCCGCAACTCCCGGCGCAGACTCCCGCGCCGGCGGCCCCGGGTGGATATCCCGCCCACGGCCCGATCCACCCGCAGTCGGCCCCGCCCACCGGCGGCTACCCGGCCGGCACCGCCCCGGCGAGCGGCGCTCCCGGCCTCCACTACCCGGCGAGCGGCGCGTACCCGACGGTCGGCGGCTACCAGGCGGGCGGCTATCCGGCGGGCGGCTATCCGGCGGGCGGCTATCCGGCAGGCGGTTACCCCGCCGGGGGTTACCCGGCAGGCGGTTATCCGGCCGGTGGCAGCCCGGCGAGCGGCAGCCCGGTGGGTGGCAACCCGGCCAGCGGCAATCCGGTGAGTGGCAACCCGGCGAGCGGCGTGCCCGCATCCGGTGGTCAGGGCTTCGCGCCCTCCCACGGCTACTCCGCGGCCGACCCGATGAGCGGCAACCCCTACGCCGCCCAGCCGACCAGCGGCAATCCGTACGGTTACGGCCCGTTCCAGGAGAGCGGCGCCTGGCCCATGGTCACCCCGGGCTCGGCGGCCGACCCGCTGAGTTCGGCACCGTCCTCCTTCGGCGGCCGGCGCATCGAGCCGACGCCGGCGCCGAACCGCGGCCGCCTGTTCGTCGGGATCGCCGCGGGCCTGGTCGCCGGGCTCCTGCTGTTCGGCGCGGGTGGCTTCTTCGTCGGACGCTCCACCGCGCCCGAGCCCGCCAAGCCCACGGTGTCGACCGAGCTGAGCAAGTTCGAGCAGAACCAGGTGAAGATCAACAAGCCCGTCTTCGCCGGCACCGACCTGGACGCGATAGTCGAGGGCTGGCTGCCGTACGTGTCGGACTGCAAGCGCAGCGGTCAACCCGGCGGCCCCGTGGCCAGCGCGGGGGAGACGACCCGGGTGGCCTGCAACCTCGACGGCCTGGCGCTGTACTTCATCGAATACAACACGGTCGAGGACCAGAACGCGGCCTGGGAGGTCGCGCAGAGCCAGAACCTCGGGGCGCACACGCTCACGCCCGGTGTCCTCGAGCCGTTCCGGCGCCCGGCGCCGTCGAACCGCACTCAGGGCCACTACGCTGAGAACGCGTCCCGGGTGACCGAGGGCAGCGAGACCAAGACGGTCGCGGGATTGTGGTGGGACGACGAGAATTCGCCCATATCCGCCAATCTCATCGCGGACTGGAAAGATCAGCTCGGGGGAAGCTGGGCGCCGATGCGTGATCTATGGGACAGGTACGCCTGAATTGCCCACCGGGATCGTGAGCTGCGGGTAAGCAGATCTGTGCCCTACGTCCCATACCCGGGCGAATCATGGAACCTTGACCGAAGTGGTACTTGCGACCTAGCCTCGCGTTACACAAGGTGTGTCCGACCATCGCATGCAACAAGCACAACATAGATCGCATTACATTGCGGCATCACTTGTGACCCCCAGGGGTCACTGAAGCGAATATTTCGGCCAGGACGGCGGCAGACCGCGCCGCCCCCGGCGAGACATACATGGCGGTCGCGTCCGGCGTGCGCAACAGTGCGCGCCGTGGCTCGGCGCAGCCTTGTCGCGGTTGCAACGAGCCTTGGTCGGGCATCCCGCAGACAGCCTGCGCGCGCACAACGCGCCGGGCGGCGAAGGGAGACGCGGCGAGATGACCGCCCCGTACTGGGTGCTCGTGGTGGCGATCGTCGTCCTCGGCGCCCTGGTGGTGGCCGGGCTCTTGTTCGGAGCGCGGGCGCTGCGCCAGATGCAGAGCGATCGCGCCAACGCCCAGGAGCGCGAGGAACAGGCCGTCGGTGCCGCCCAGGCGAAGGTCGCGGACGCGAACGCCAAGGCCGCCTCCGTACGCGCCGAGGTCGCCGCAGCCAAGGCCGAGGCCACCTCGGCCCGGGCCGAGGCCCGCCGGGTCCTGGAGGACGCGCACAGCGAGGCGGACACCATCCTGGAGCGCGCCCACCGCCAGGCCGAGGCCGACGCCGAGCAGGTCCGCTCGGCCGCCCGCCGCTCCGGTGAGCGGGAGGTGGCCCTGCTGAACGCGACCGCGAAGGAGCAGGCCGCCGAGGTGGAGCGCCGCGCCGCCCGGATCGACGAGCGGGAGCGGCTGCACGGCGACGAGGTGGAGCGGCTGGTCGAGCGGGAGCGTCGGCTGGGCACCCAGGATGCGGATCTGTCGTCCCGAGAAAGCGCTCTCCTCAACCGGGAAGCGGAAATCAAGCAGCAGGAGGAACAGAAGCGCCGTGAGCTGGAGCGGATCGCCAGCCTGACCGCCGAGGCGGCCCGGGCCGAGCTGGTGTCGGACATCGAGGCACAGGCCAAGCGGGAAGCCGCGATCATGGTGCGGGACATCGAGAGTGACGCCAAGAACACGGCCGACACCCGGGCCCGCCGCATCGTCGTCGACGCCATCCAGCGGATCGCCAGCGAGCAGACCTCGGAGAGCGTGGTCAGCGTGCTGCACCTGCCGAGTGACGAGATGAAGGGCCGGATCATCGGCCGCGAGGGCCGCAACATCCGGGCGTTCGAGTCGGTCACCGGGGTCAACCTGATCATCGACGACACCCCGGAGGCGGTGCTGCTGTCCTGCTTCGATCCGGTTCGCCGGGAGGTCGGCCGGCTGACCCTGGAGAAGCTGGTCCTGGACGGCCGCATCCACCCGCACCGCATCGAGGAGGTCTTCGACAGTGCCAAGAACGAGGTGGACCGGCTCTGCGACCGGGCCGCCGAGGAGGCGCTTGTCGACGTCGGCATCACCGACATCCACCCGGAGCTGGCGAAGCTGCTGGGCCGGCTGCGCTACCGCACCTCGTACGGCCAGAACGTGCTGAAGCACCTCGTGGAGACCGCGCACATCGCCGGGATCATGGCGGCCGAGCTGGGCCTGGACATCCCGTCGATGAAGCGGGCCGCGTTCCTGCACGACATCGGCAAGGCGCTCACCCACGAGGTGGAGGGCAGCCACGCGCTGATCGGCGCCGACCTGGCCCGCAAGTACGGCGAGTCGGAAGACGTGGTGCACGCTATCGAGGCGCACCACAACGAGGTGCCCCCGCAGACCATCGAGGCGGTCCTGACGCAGGCGGCGGACGCCTGCTCGGGCGGGCGCCCGGGGGCCCGGCGGGAGAGCCTGGAGGCGTACGTCAAGCGCCTCGAGCGGATCGAGGAGATCGCCGCCGGCAAGGTCGGGGTCGAGAAGGTGTTCGCGATGCAGGCGGGCCGCGAGATCCGGGTGATGGTTCGCCCCGAGGACATCGACGACATCGGCGCGGCCGTGCTGGCCCGCGACGTCGCCAAGCAGATCGAGGAAGAGCTGACCTACCCGGGCCAGATCCGCGTCACGGTGGTTCGTGAATCCCGCGTCACGGAACTGGCCCGGTAACTCCTACGGCTCGGCGGTGCCCACCAGGGCGCCGGCCGGTCGAGGGGCGCGCGGGGCCTTGCCGCTCCGCCGGGTGCGGCGGGAGAGCCAGCCGGCCACCGCGGTCAGCGTCGAGTTGACCGCGATGTAGATGACGGCGGCCACCATCGCGGCCTGGATGACGTTGCCGAAGTTGGCGGCGACGTTGTTGACGCCCAGCTGGAGCAGCTCGCTGTAGCTGATGATGTAGCCCAGCGCGGTGTCCTTGACCAGCACCACCAGCTGGCTGACGATCACCGGCAGCATGGCCCGGGCCGCCTGCGGGATGAGAATCTGGCCCATCACCTGGCCCTTGCGCATGCCGATCGCGTACGCCGCCTCGCTCTGCCCGGACGGCACCGACCGCACGCCGGCCCGGAACGCCTCGGCCAGCACCGACCCGTTGTAGAGGGTCAAGGCGATGACGACGGCCCAGAGCGGGGACATCGGTTTCTCGGTGACGAACGGGATGCCGAAGAAGATGAAGAACATCATCAACAGCAGGGGTACGGCCCGGAAGAACTCGACCACGACACCGGACGGGATGCGCACCCACCAGTGGTCGGAGAGCCGCCCCACGGCGAACAGGATGCCGAAGGCCAGCGACAGGACCATCGCGATCGCCGCGGCCTGGAGCGTGCCCTGCAGGCCGGGCAGGATGTAGTCGGTCCAGGTGCTGCTCTGGGTGAACGGCTTCCAGAGGCTGCCGGCCCACTGGCCCTTCTCGTCGAACCGGTGGTAGATCCAGTAGAGCAGCCCGGCCAGGACCACCCCGAAGACCACCGTGAGGATGCGGTTGCGGGCACGGGCGCGCGGGCCCGGGTGGTCGTAGAGAACCGCGTCCGTGCTCATCGCTTCACCGCCAGTCGGTTGGCCAGCCAGCCGAAGCCGTAGCCGGTGGGGATGAGGACGATCGCGAAGGTCCCGGCGAAGATGAAGAAGATCGTGAAGACCTTGTCGCCGTTCGAGTTGATCAGGTCTTTCATGGCGTTCGACGACTCCATGAGGCCGATCGTGCCGACGATCGTCGCGTTCTTGCAGAGCGCGATGAGGATGCTGCCCAGCGGCGCGACCACCGCCCGCCCGGCCTGCGGCAGCACGATCAGCGTGAGGGTCTGCCGGAACGTCATGCCGATCGCCCGGGCCGCCTCGGCCTGCCCGGCCGGCACCGTGTTGATGCCGGAGCGGATCGCCTCACAGACGAACGCGGCCGTGTAGACCGACAGGCCGACGACACCGAGCCAGTAGTTGTTCAGCTCGAGGTTGTCGGAGAGCGTGACGCCGAGCGTCGAATACAGGCCGAAATAGCAGAAGAAGATGATCAGCGTGAGCGGGGTGTTCCGGAAGATGTTCACCCAGGCGGTGCCGAAGCCGCGCAGCACCGGCACGGGGGAGACCCGCATGGCGGCCAGCAGCGTGCCGATAACCAGAGCGCCGACCGTGCCGGCGGCCGTGAGCTTCAGGATCCAGAGGAACCCAGTCACATAAACGTCGAGATTGTACGAATCGGAAAAGACGTCCATGGCGCCCTTCAAAAAACCGAAGGCGGGGCCGGAGGACCGGCCCCGCCGATTACCGGGAGATCAGGAACAGTTGGTGAGCTTGGAGGTGTCCAGCTCGGGCGCGGCCTTACCGCTCTTGCCGAGCGTGTCGTCCCACGCCTTCTTGTACGACCCGTCGGCCGCGGCGGCCTTCAGGATGTCGTTGATCTTGGTGCAGCCCGCCGAGTCTTCCTTCTTGACGCCGATGCCGTACGGCTCGGTGCTGAAGGGCTTGCCGACGACCTTGAACTTGCCCGCGTACTGATCCTGGGAGGCGTAACCGGCCAGGATGATGTCGTCGGTGGTGACCGCGTCGACCTGACCGCCGGCCAGCGCCGTCACGCACTTCGAGTACGAGTCGAACTGCTGCAGCTGGGCGTCCTTGTAGTCGGTCTGGATGCGCTTGGCCGGGGTGGAACCGCTGACCGAGCAGACCTTCTTGCCGGCCAGTTGGTCGGGACCGGTGATCGTCGACGCGGCCGGCACCAGCAGGTCCTGTCCGGCGATGTAGTACGGACCGCCGAAGTTGACCTTCTGCTTACGCTCGTCGTTGATCGTGTAGGTGGCCACCACGATGTCGACCTGGCCCTGCTGGATGTACGGCTCGCGGTTCGCGGAGACCGTCGTCTTCCAGGTGATGCCGCTCTCGTCGACGCCGAGGCCCTTGGCGATGATCTTGCCGATCTCGATGTCGAAACCGGTGTAGGTGCTACCGGTCTGCAGACCGAGACCCGGCTGGTCGGCCTTGACGCCGATGGTCAGCTTCTTGTCCTTCTCGGCCTTGCCCACGATGCCGGACGCGGTGCTGCCGCTGCCGCTACCGCCGTCGGACCCGGAGTCGTCTCCGCCACAGGCAGCCACGGCAAGCGCCATGGTCAATGCGCCGAACGTCGCTGCCAATCGGGTGATGCGCATGATTACGCTCCTCGAAATCGTTTCTTCCGCTTCGGACAAAGAGTCAGTGAGTAAGAATTTTGGAGAGAAAGTCCTTGGCCCGATCGCTTTTCGGATTGGCGAAGAACTCTGCGGGCGGAGCCTGCTCGACGAGTTGGCCATCGGCCATGAACACCACTCGGTTGGCGGCGTGCCGCGCGAAACCCATCTCGTGAGTGACCACCACCATGGTCATCCCCTCCCGGGCCAGCGACGTCATCACGTCGAGCACCTCGCCCACCATCTCGGGGTCGAGCGCGCTGGTCGGCTCGTCGAAAAGCAGCGCCTTGGGCTGCATCGCGAGGGCCCGGGCGATCGCCACCCGCTGCTGCTGACCGCCGGACAACTGGGCCGGATATTTCTCCGCCTGGTTGGCGATGCCGACCCGGTCGAGCAGCGACATGGCCCGCTCGTGGACTTCGACGGACTTCTCCTTACGCACCTTGATCGGTCCGAGCATCACGTTCTGCAGGATCGTCTTGTGTGCGAAGAGATTGAAGGACTGGAACACCATGCCGACCTCGCTGCGCAGGCGGGCAAGTGCCCGGCCCTCGGCAGGCAGCGGTTTGCCGTCGAACGTGATGGTCCCCGAATTGATCGGTTCCAGTCGATTGATCGCGCGGCAGAGCGTGGACTTGCCGGAACCGGACGGTCCGATCACGACGACCACCTCGCCGCGGGCGACCGAGAGGTTAACGTCGTCGAGCACATGCAGCGGACCGAAGTATTTGTTGACGTTCTCGAGGACGATGAGAGCCTCGTCGGACACTGTTGAACCACCGTCCGTTCGTCGCGGATCACCCGGATGGGCACACTCTAATTGGACCCTTGTATCGGTTCACACCGAGAATGGTCACAGGGCGGTAACTTAACTGATGGAAGGCCCAGGCATTGTCCACCATGTTCGGTATGGCTGACGGGGATCCGACACCCGGCCTGTGGAACTGGGCGATCGGAAAACGAATTGACGCGGATCGCGTGTGCGGCGCCATCGCCGGCACGCTGGAACGCACCGTGACGCCGTTGGGTGGCGGCGACGCGGTGATGTGCGACGTCTACCTGGTCGGCGGCGACTTTCCGACACTTGCCGATATCTACCTGGCCCCGGCCGAAGTGGCCGAGGCAACGGCCGCGAGCGCCGTCGCGGTCCGGCTCGATGCCGCGGTCCTGCTGCCGGACGACTCCTTCGACCCCTCGCGGTACGTGCTGGCCGAACCGGACGGCACGCTGCGACTGGTGCACGTCGACGAGGTCGAGACCGACGACGGCCCGGAGCGGCGGGGGTTGCGGCCATGCACCGGCGACGATTGTGACCGGACGCCGGAGCGGCCCGCGGCGGTGTAAGCAGTACCCTGGTCAATTGCCATGACTACCGAGACTGTGAGCAGTGCGCGCACCTACGACGTGCGCACCTACGGCTGCCAGATGAACGTGCACGACAGCGAGCGCATCTCCGGCTTGATGGAGGATGCGGGCTACGTGCGGGCCGCGAACCCCGACGCGGCCGACGTCGTGGTCTTCAACACGTGCGCGGTCCGGGAAAACGCCGATAACCGCCTCTACGGCAACCTCGGCCACCTGCGCCCCACCAAGCTCAAACACCCCGGCATGCAGATCGCCGTGGGTGGCTGCCTGGCGCAGAAGGACCGCGGCGACATCGTCAAGAAGGCCCCCTGGGTCGACGTCGTCTTCGGCACCCACAACATCGGCTCGCTGCCGGCGCTGCTCGAACGGGCCCGGCACAACGAGGAGGCCGAGGTCGAGATCCTCGAGTCGCTCGAGGTGTTCCCGTCGACCCTGCCGACCAAGCGCGAGTCGACCTACGCCGGCTGGGTGTCGATCTCGGTGGGCTGCAACAACACCTGCACCTTCTGCATCGTGCCGGCGCTGCGCGGCAAGGAGAAAGACCGCCGCCCGGGCGAGATCCTGGCCGAGGTCGAGGCGCTGACCAAGGAGGGTGTCCTCGAGGTCACCCTGCTCGGGCAGAACGTCAACTCGTACGGCGTCGAGTTCGGCGACCGGCTCGCCTTCGGCAAGCTGCTGCGCGCCACCGGCGAGATCGAAGGCCTCGAGCGGGTGCGGTTCACCAGCCCGCACCCGAAGGACTTCACCGACGACGTGATCGCCGCGATGGCCGAGACGCCGAACGTCTGCCACTCGCTGCACATGCCGCTGCAGTCCGGCTCCGACCGGCTGCTCAAGGTCATGCGCCGCAGTTACCGCCAGGAGAAATACCTGGGCATCATCGAGAAGGTCCGGGCTGCCATGCCGGACGCCGCGATCACCACCGACATCATCGTCGGCTTCCCGGGCGAGACCGAGGAAGACTTCGAGCAGACCCTCGAGGTGGTCCGCCAGGCCCGGTTCTCCAGCGCCTTCACCTTCCAGTATTCGAAGCGCCCCGGCACCCCGGCCGCGACGATGGAGGAGCAGGTCCCCAAGGCCGTCGTCCAGGACCGCTACAACCGGCTGATCGCCCTCCTCGAGGAGATCACCTGGGAAGAGAACAAGAAGCTGGTGGGCCGGAAGGTCGAGGTGCTTGTCGCGGTCGGCGAGGGCCGCAAGGACGAGCGCACCGGCCGGATGAGCGGCCGGGCCCGGGACGGCCGGCTGGTCCACTTCGCGACCGGGGACACCACCCCGCGACCGGGTGACATCGTCGAGACCGTGATCACCTACGCGGCCCCGCACCACCTCAACGCCGACGGGGCACCGCTGTCGCACCGCCGCACCCGGGCCGGCGACGCGTCCGAGGCCGGTCGCACCCCGAAGCTCAAGGGCGTCTCGCTGGGCCTGCCCACGATCGGTGTCCCGGCGCCGCTGCCGGCGACCACCGGTGGCTGCGCAGTCTGACAAAAGTCTCATTTCGGGTGCGAGGCCGCCGATTGGCGACCCGTGGCCACTCTGCGCGTCTATGCCGCCCTCGCCGGCGCCCTGGTGGCGACGTACCTGGTGTGGCCGTTCGACCTGCGCGGCTGGCCGTTCCTGGTGGTGACGCTCAGCGTCCTGCCGCCGGTCGTGATGGCGTTGCGGCGGGCGCCCAGGGGCTCACAGCAGGCCTGGTGGGCGCTGCTGGCCGGGATGATCTTCTACAACGTCGGCAACTTCATCTGGATCTGGCTGGTCACCTGGGGTGGCCGGCTCAGCGGTGACGGCAGCGCCGCCGACATCTTCCTGACCGGCGGGGCGTTGGGCGTTCTCGCGGCCGCGCTGGTGGTCATCGTGCAGCGCGGCCGTGGGGACGTGGGCGGCATCATCGACTCGGTGATCACCGCGGTCGCGCTCTCCGGGCTGCTCTGGGACACCGTCATGCTGCCCGCGTTCACCGCCCACAACATCCCGATCGAACAGCAGATCGGCACCTTCCTGAGCATTTTCATGATGGCCGGCACGCTGGGTGCGATGGTGCGGATCTCGGCCGGCGCGGGCCGTGAGCTGGCCCCGGTCCGGCTGCTCGCCCTGGGCCTGGGCTTCAGCCTGGTCGGCAGCGTGAGCGGCGCGCTCGCCTTCGACGACGGGGTGCGGGCCGACTGGACCAACAACGTCTATCTGGCCGGCTACGCGGCGCTGGGCTGCGCCGCGCTGCATCCGGCGGTGTCGGCGGTGACCACTCGCGGCCCGAAACCGGTGGACGACCTGACCACCGGCCGGTTGACCTTCCTCGGGTTCATGCTGGCGCTCGGGCCGCTGGTCGGCGGCGGCCGGGCGATGTTCGGCCTGCCCACCGACGGGGTGCTCATCGCGCTCTCGTCGGCCGGGCTGATCCCGCTGGTCATGGTGCGGATCGCCCGTTTGTCGACAGCCCGCCGGGAGGCCGAGCGGGCGCTGCACCGGCTGGCCACCTCGGACGCGCTGACCGGGCTGCCGAACCGGGCCGCCTGCGTCGACCGGATCGACCAGGAGCTGCGGACCGATCCGGCGGAGCTGGCGGTGCTCTTCTGCGACCTGGACGGCTTCAAGCCGGTCAACGACCGGCTCGGGCACGCGGCCGGCGACGACCTGCTGGTCGCGGTGGCCGACCATCTGCAGGCCGGGCTGCGCGAGGACGACCTGGTGAGCCGGTTCGGCGGTGACGAGTTCGTGGTCATCTGCCGCGGGCCGGGCGCGGTCGAGGCGATGTCGGACCGGATCCGGGGCTTGGTCGGCCGGGAGTTGGTCGCGGCCGGCGAGAAGGTGCGGATCGGGGTGAGCGTGGGCGTCGCGCACGCCGTCCCCGGCGACCGCACCGACGACGTGCTGACCCGGGCCGACATGGCCATGTACGAGGCCAAGAAGTCCAAGGCGATCGGCGTGCTCAGCCTCGCGACCGCGTAGCGGTCGTCATCCATCGCTACACGCGAGAGTGGCGCAGCGGCCAGGTCCGACCGCGGACCTGGCCGTGCTGATACGGGACCGTTCGGCGCCCGTATTATTCAGACCTTTTCTTTCAGCCGGCCTGTTCAGCCTGCCTGTTCGGCCAGCGCGAGGAACTGCTTCTTGGAGGACAACGCCTGCTCGGCTTCCTTGATGCGGCGGTTGTCACCGGCGGCCTGGGCCCGGGCCAGCTTCTCCTCGGCCTCGGCCACCTGCTCCCGCATCTGCTTCAGCAGCGGATTGTCCTGCGGGGCGGTCTTGCGCCAGGCCGAGTCCATCGCGACCCGGATGCGCTCCTCGGCGGCCCGCCAGCGACGGTCGAGCGACGCGGACGACTCACGCGGCACCCGGCCGGCGTCGTGCCAGGCGGCCTGGGCGTCGCGCAGCTTGTTCTGCGCGGCGCGCGGGTCGGCGTCGACGTCGATCGCCTCGAGCTCGGTGAGGATGGCCTGCTTCTTGTCGAGGTTGCCCTTGTATTCCGCGTCGCGAGCGGTGAAGACCTCGCTGCGGCGGGTGAAGAAGGCGTCCTGCGCGGCGCGGAACCGCTCCCAGAGCTTCTGCTCGGCTTCCTTGGCGGCGCGCGGTGCGGCCTTCCACTCGTTCATCAGCTCTTTGAGGCGGTTGGCCGTGCTCGACCACTCGGTCGACTCGGCCAGGCCCTCGGCCTCGGTGACCAGGTCTTCCTTCGCGCCCTGGGCCTGCTTGCGCTGGCCGTCAAGGGTGGCGAAGTGGGCGCCGCGGCGGCGGGTGAAGCCGTCCCGGGCGGCGGCGAAACGCT
The DNA here is from genome assembly GCF_016862435.1 of Paractinoplanes tereljensis. Taxonomy (GTDB): domain Bacteria; phylum Actinomycetota; class Actinomycetes; order Mycobacteriales; family Micromonosporaceae; genus Actinoplanes; species Actinoplanes tereljensis. The sequence goes on along the minus strand of NZ_BOMY01000008.1, from coordinate 44,774 downwards.
TCCACAGCTCGCCGTCGGTCTTCTTGTCGACGCCGCGGATGGTCTTCCACTCGTCGAGGATTTCCTTCAGCCGGTCGCCGGCGGTCTTCCAGCCGGTGGCGTCGGCGGCGATCTTCTCGGCCTCTTCGACCAGGGTGGTCTTGCGGGCCAGGGCCTCGACCCGGGCTGCGTCGCGGGCGGCGCGAGCCTCGCCGGCTTTCTCCTCGGCGACTCCGGCGAGCCGCTCGAGGCGGGCGGTGAGCCCGTCGATGTCGCCCACCACGTGCGCCTCGGCCAGCTCGGTGCGAAGACGCTTCACACTGGCCAGCGAGTGCGACGCGTCGGCCGCGCCGGTCTTGAGTCGGGCCTCGACCAGTTCGACCTCGGTGACCAGGTCGGCGAAGCGCCGAGCGAAGTGCGCCAGGCCCTCCTCGGGAGTGCCCGCCTGCCAGGAGCCGACCACCCGGTCGCCCTCCGCGGTCTTCACGTACACGGTGCCGTCGGCATCCACGCGTCCGAAAGCCGTCCAGTCGTTCATAACCCGTCCTCAGTCTCCCGGCGCCGGCCTCCCCGTCCAAGGGTGGCAAACGCCGCCATAGCGCAGCGGAACGCCAAAGCTTCTCATCGGCATTCTTTCTCGCGCATTGTCACAGGTCCAACCCGGTTATGGGGAAGCGCCCGCCGATGACCGTGGCCAAACCTTGTCCTACGGTTGCTCCGTGCCGTCAAGTGTGGTTCCGCGTGTGATCACCGTCGTGGGACCGACCGCCGCGGGAAAGTCCGCCCTGAGCATCGCTCTCGCCCACGAACTGGGCGGTGAGGTGGTGAACGCCGACTCGATGCAGCTCTATCGGGGGATGGACGTGGGCACGGCCAAGCTGACCGTCGCCGAGAGGCAGGGTGTCGCGCACCATCTGCTCGACATCTGGGACGTGACGGTGCCGGCCGCGGTGGCCGAATATCAGGCGCTGGCCCGCCGGGCGATCGACGACATCCTGGCCCGGGGCCGCGTTCCGCTGCTGGTCGGCGGCTCGGGGCTGTACCTTCGCGCGGTCCTGGAGGAGTTCGAGTTCCCCGGCACCGACCCGGCCATCCGGGCCCGGCTGGAGGAGGAGCTCGCCGCGTCCGGCACCGGACCGCTCCACGAGCGACTCCAGCAGTGGGACCCGGCCGCCGCGGCGGCCATTCTTCCCTCGAACGGGCGGCGGATCGTCCGGGCGCTGGAGGTGATCGAGCTGACCGGGCGGCCATTCACCGCGACCCTGCCGAAGCCGACCCCGCACTACCCGTCGGTGCAGATCGGGGTGGACCGCTCGGTGGCCGAGTTGGACGAGCGGATCGCCCTTCGGGTCGACCTGATGTGGGCCGGGGGGCTTTTGGACGAGGTGCGCGGGTTGCTTCCGCTGGGCCTGCGCGAGGGGCGGACGTCCGCCCGCGCCCTCGGCTACCAGCAGGCTCTCGCCCAGCTCGACGGCGTTCTGGCGGAGGAATCGGCTAAAGCGGACACGGTGCAGGGCACCCGCCGGTTCGTGCGCCGGCAGCGGTCCTGGTTCCGGCGCGATCCGGCGATCCACTGGCTGGACGGGGCGTCGGACACACTCGTGGCGGACGCTCTGGCGATTGCGGGATGATGGGCGGCGTGTTGTTCACCAAAGGCCACGGCACCGGCAACGACTTCGTGATCATCGCCGACCCGGACGGCGCCCTCGAGCTGACGCCATCCCAGGTCGCGGCGCTGTGTGACCGCCGATTCGGCATCGGCGGCGACGGCGTGCTGCGCGTGGTGCGCACCGCGAAGGACCCGGACGGCGCGGCGTTCGCCGCCGACGCCGAATGGTTCATGGACTACCGCAACGCCGACGGCTCGATCGCCGAGATGTGCGGCAACGGCGTCCGCGTCTTCACCCGCTATCTGATCTCGTCCGGGCTGGCCACGCCCGGCCCTGCGGGCCTGCCGGTGGCAACGCGAGCCGGCGTCGTGGTCGCGGTCATCGAGGGCGACCTCATCCGGGTGAACATGACCACCCCCCGGGTGTACGCGGCGAGCACCGCAACAACCGGACCCCTGACCTTCCCCGGGATGGCCGTGGACTGCGGCAATCCGCACCTGGTCTGCGCCCTGCACGACGGCGTCGAGCTGTCGTCGCTGGATTTGAGTGTCGCGCCGGATTTCGACACGGCGCTGTTCAGCCGCGGGGTCAACGTCGAGTTCACCGTCCCCGCCCCGCCGCTCGACGGTTTCGACCGGCATGTCGCAATGCGGGTCCACGAGCGCGGTTCGGGCGAGACGCTGTCCTGCGGTTCGGGCGCCCTCGCGGTCGGCGCGGTGGCTCTGCGTGACGCCGGCCTGACGACCGGGAAGGTCGCCGTGGAACTGCCCGGCGGCCGCCTCGAGGTGACCCACGACGCCGACGACCGCTGGTGGCTGGCCGGCCCGGCGGTGCTGGTGGCCAACGGCGAGATCCTCGACTGATGCGGCACCGGATCGCGCACCGCGGCTACTCGGCCGTGGCGCCGGAGAACACCCTGCCCGCGTTCGCCGCCGCCGTCCGGGCCGGCGCGACCCACGTCGAGTTCGACGTCCGCACCACCCTGGACGGCGTCCCGGTGGTCATCCACGACCGCACCCTGGACCGCACTACTTCTGGCACCGGTTACGTCTGGGACGCGGCCGCTTCGGATGTCCTGGCTCTCGATGCCGGCGCCTGGTTCTCCCCGGCCTGTGCGGGCGTGCGGGTGCCGACCCTGGCCGCGACGCTTGACCTGCTGACTCCGCCCGGCCCGTCGATCCTGCTGGAGATCAAGCCACCGGCGACCCTCGACCAGGTCAAGGCGATCGTCGAGCAGGTCGCCGAGCGCGACCTGCTGGCCCGCACGATCGTGCAGAGCTTCGACCCGGAGGTGGTCGCACTGGTCCGCACGGCCGCCCCCGACGTCCGCCGCGGCCTGCTCCGGATGTCGTTCGAGGCCGACACCGTGGAGCTGGCCCGCGAGCTGGGCGTGGTCTGCTGCAACCCGCCGGTCGACGACGTGCTGGCCGCCCCCGACCGGGTGGCCGAGCTGACCGGCCACGGCATCGAGGTGATGCCGTGGACCGCCAACGACCTGACCAGGTGGCCGGCCCTGGCCGCGGCCGGCGTCGCCGGCCTGATCACCGACCGCCTCGGCGAGCTGACCGGCTGGACGTCCGCTTAGAACGTCTCGGCCGGAGCCTCGGCGAGCTCGACCTCGGGAACCGCGGCCGCGTTGTGCGGGGCGTGGCCGCCGCGGACGACCGCGCGGATCGCCGCGGCGACCGCCGGGGTGACCTTCGGGTCGAAGACGCTCGGGACGATGACCGTGGGGTTGAGCTTGTCGACGCCGACCACGTCGGCGATGGCGTTCGCCGCGGCCAGGGCCATCTCCTCGGTGAACTCCTCGGCGGCCGAGTCGAGCAGGCCGCGGAAGACGCCGGGGAAGGCGAGCACGTTGTTGATCTGGTTGGGCTGGTCGGACCGGCCGGTGGCCACCACGGCGGCGTGCTTGCGGGCTTCCCGCGGGTCGACCTCGGGGTCGGGGTTGGCCAGCGCGAAGACGATCGACTTCGGGGCCATCTTGGCGATGTCGTCGCCGGTCAGCAGGTTGGGCGCGCTGACCCCGATGAAGACGTCGGCGCCCTCGATCGCGCCGGGCAGGTCGCCGGCGAAGTTGGCCTTGTTGGTGTTCTCGGCCAGCCACTGCCAGGTCGGCGTGAGGTCGGGCATGCCGCGGTGCAGGGCGCCCTTCCGGTCGTACGCGATGATGTCGCCCACGCCCTGGCGCAGCAGCAGCTTCATGATCGCGGTGCCGGCCGCACCGGCGCCGGAGACCACGACCCGCACGTCGGCCATGTTCTTGCCGACCACCCGCAGCGCGTTGGTCAGCGCGGCCAGCACGCAGATCGCGGTGCCGTGCTGGTCGTCGTGGAAGACCGGGATGTCCAGCTGCTCGCGCAGCCGCGCCTCGATCTCGAAGCAGCGCGGCGCGGCGATGTCCTCGAGGTTGATGCCGCCGTAGGCCGGCGCGATCGCCTTCACGATCCGCACGATCTCGTCGGTGTCCTGGGTGTCGAGCACCACCGGCCAGGCGTCCACCCCACCGAACCGCTTGAACAGCGCCGCCTTGCCCTCCATCACCGGCATGGCCGCGGCCGGGCCGATGTTGCCGAGGCCGAGCACCGCCGAGCCGTCGCTGACCACGGCCACGGTGTTGCGCTTGATGGTCAGGCGGCGGGCGTCGGCCGGGTTTTCCGCGATCGCCATGCAGACCCGCGCCACGCCCGGCGTGTATGCCCGGGACAGCTCGTCGCGGTTACGCAGCGCCACCTTCGAGCTGACCTCGATCTTGCCGCCCAGATGCAGCAGGAAGGTGCGGTCCGACACTTTCCGGACATCTACCCCATCCTGCTCCTCGAGCTGCTTCACGACCTGATCGGCGTGGTTCGAGTCGGCGGTGTCGCAGGTCAGGTCGACCAGAACCCGGGTGGGGTCCGAGTCGACCACGTCCAGGGCCGTCACGATCGCGCCGGCCTCGCCGACACACGTGGTGAGGCGTCCGATGGACGAGGCGTCCGCGGTAACTGCGATGCGGATCGTGATCGAGAAACCTGCGCTGGGCAGGCGGGTGGTCACCACGGTGTGTCCTCCGACGTCGGCAAGTGCTTCAAGGCATTCTTGCGCGTCCGGAATAGTGGTTTCCAATCCGGTGGTTATTACTGGTTCAAACACTCAACGTCAACGCCCGGCCCGCTTATGTAGATGCGCCTGCCCGCAGGACGTGCCACGATCGGGCCGAGGAGGTCACTTTTGCGAGACATCTACCAGGCACCCGTCCTTGACGACGCTTTTGGGCAGGAAGACCCGACCACGGGCGATCTCGAGCTCGAGGAGCGTCATTCACTCCGCCGGGTCGCCGGCCTGTCGACCGAGCTCACCGATGTCACCGAGGTCGAGTACAGGCAGCTGCGCCTCGAGCGAGTGGTGCTGGTCGGCGTCTGGACCGACGGCAGTGTCGAGGACGCCGACAACTCACTGACCGAGCTGGCCGCGCTGGCCGAGACGGCCGGCTCGCAGGTGCTCGAGGGCCTGATCCAGCGGCGCAGCCGGCCCGACGCGGCCACCTTCATCGGCCGGGGCAAGGTCGACGAGGTGCGTGACGTGGTCATCGCCACCGGCGCCGACACGGTCATCTGCGACGGTGAGCTCTCGCCCTCCCAGCTGCGCAAGCTGGAGTCGCAGGTCAAGGTCAAGGTCGTCGACCGGACCGCGCTGATCCTCGACATCTTCGCCCAGCACGCGAAGAGCAAAGAGGGCAAGGCGCAGGTCGAGCTGGCCCAGCTGCAATACCTTCTGCCGCGACTGCGCGGCTGGGGTGAGTCGCTGTCCCGGCAGGGCGGTGGCGCCGGCGGCGGTTCCGGCGGCGGCGTCGGCACGCGTGGTCCCGGTGAGACCAAGCTCGAGACCGACCGGCGCCGGATCAACACCCGCATCTCGCGCCTCAAGCGCGAGATCAAGAACATGCGGACCGTACGCCAGACCAAGCGCTCGCGCCGTCAGGCGAGCGGGATCCCGGCCGTGGCGATCGCCGGTTACACCAACGCCGGCAAGTCCAGCCTGCTCAACCAGCTCACCCAGGCCGGCGTGCTGGTGGAAAATGCGCTGTTCGCCACGCTCGACCCGACCACCCGGCGCACCGCCGCCGAGGACGGCCGGGTGTTCACGCTGTCCGACACGGTGGGCTTCGTCCGGCACCTGCCGCACCAGATCGTCGAGGCGTTCCGCTCGACGCTCGAGGAGGTGTCCGAGGCCGATCTGGTCGTGCACGTGGTCGACGGCGCGCACCCCGACCCCGAGGGTCAGGTCAGCGCGGTCCGCGAGGTGCTCGGCGAGGTCGGCGCGGACAAGATTCCGGAGCTGCTGGTCGTCAACAAGGTCGATGCCGCCGACGAGGAGACCCTGCTGCGCCTCAAGCGCACCTGGCCGGACGCGGTCTTCGTCTCGGCCCGCAGCGGCGCCGGGATCGCCGATGTGCACGTGGCGATCGCCGAGCGGCTGCCTCGTCCGGCCGTCGACCTGCGGATCATCCTTCCGTACGACCGAGGTGACCTGGTCGCCCGAATTCATCGGTCCGGTCAGGTACTCAACACCCGCTATACGGATGATGGAACCGAGCTGCAGGTACGGGTCAACGAGCAGCTCGCTGGCGAGCTGGAGTCATTCCGGCACTGAGAGTGGACTGCCCTGACCTGGGTTGATCCACGCGTAACACCGGTTCGGGACGCCGCATGCGACACTGATCGGATGCGGCGTCTCGTGTTTCCGGCTGTTGCAGCCATTGGGCTGGTGATGGTCGGTCCGTCCAGTGCGTTTGCGGATGATCCCAACCCCACGGTCAGCGTCAAGGCGACCGCGGGAAAATCAGTCTGCAAGGTGACCGACGAGCGGCTGGACGAGCTGTCCGGGATAGTCGCCACCAAGACCGGCTTCGTCGTGATCAACGACAGCGCGCCCGTCGAGAGTCACCGGCAGATCTTCTTCCTCGACACCAAGTGCAAGGTGGTCGATGAGGTTTCGTACAGCGGGAAGGGCCCGCGCGACCCGGAAGACCTGATCCTCTCGCCGGACGGCCAGACGCTGTGGATCGCCGACATCGGCGACAACGACTACGACAAGACCACCAGCCGGCCCACACTCACCCTGTGGACCATGCCGGTCGACGGGTCGAAGAAGCCGGTTGTCCACCGGGTGTCCTTTCCCGACGGTGACCACCACGACGCCGAGGCGTTGCTGCTCACCGGCGACAACATCCCGCTGATCATCACCAAGGAGATCGGCAAGGCGGCCGGCATCTACCAGCCGTCGGCGGCGCTGAAGACCAACAACGAGACCGGCGTCCCGCTGAAGAAGGTGGGCGAGCTCTCGGTCAACGCGACCGAGACGGCCGGAAATCCCTACGCGCGCATCGGCAACAAGACCATCGACGGCGGCGCGATCGCGCCCGGCGGTGGGAAGGTCGTGCTGCGCACCTACACCGACGCCCTGGAGTGGGACGTCACCGGCAACGACGTGCTGGCCGCGCTGAAGGGCAAGCCGCGCACCACCGGCCTGCCGAACGAAACTCAGGGCGAGGCGATCACCTACAGCGCGGACGGCAGCCTCTTCTACACGGTCTCCGACATGAGCGGCGACCACGAGACGCCCAACAGCATCCTGAAGTACACCCCGGCGACCACGGTCGCCACGGTGAAGAAAGCCTCCAGCGGCTCCGGCGGCGGTTCCGGCACCGCGTGGTACGCGGACCTCACCATCGACCAGATCACCTACCTCGTCGGCGGGGTCGGCCTGCTCGGCCTGCTCCTGGTCGGCATCGGTGTGCTCGGCATCACCCGGCACCGCAAGCGGGCGGCTTCGTCGCCTGCCTGGGCCGGCAACGACTCCCCGGAACCCGGCGATCCCGAGACCGAGCTGATCGGCGTCGGCGGCGCCCCGCAACGCAACGGCGTCTACGGCGGTTCCCGGTCCGGCGCGATTCCGCCCGGTGGTGGCTACGGTCCCGGTGGCGGCAATCCCAACCGCAGCGGCCCGGTCTACGGCGCCGGCGGCAGTGGCGGTGGCAGCCCGCAATACGCCCGGCCGCCCCAGGGCGGCCAGCCCCCGCGCGGCCCGCAGCAGCCGGCCCAGCCACCACGCGGCCCGCAGCAGCAGCCCGGCCGCGGTGGCCCGGTCTACGGCGCGCCCGGCGGCGGCCAGCAGCACGGCCAGCCCCCGCGTGGGCCGCAGGGCCAGCGCCCGCCCGGCCAGGGTGGCGGCGGTCCGGCTCAGGGCCAGCGCTCACCGGGCGTCTACGGCCAGCAGCCGGGCGGCGGCCAGGGTCGCCCGCCGCAGCGCGACGGTTACGCCGACCGCAACGGCCGCCCGGAGGGCCGCTTCGACAATCCCGGCTACCGCCGCTGAGCTACCTGATCAATAGAGGCCGGTCCAGTGGACCGGCCTCTATTTTGCACGTCAGACGCGGCGCAGGACGGCCACCACGCGGCCCATGATGGTCGCGTCGTCGCCGGGGATGGGGTCGAAAGCGGGGTTGGCCGGCATCAGCCAGACGTGGCCGTCGCGCTGGCGGTAGCTCTTGACCGTGGCCTCGCCGTCGATCATCGCGGCCACGATGTCGCCCGCGTTGGCCGTCGGCTGCTGGCGGACCACCACCCAGTCACCGTTGCAGATGGCCGCGTCGATCATCGAGTCGCCCTTGACCTCGAGCATGAAGACGTCGCCCTCGCCGACCAGCTCGCGCGGCAGCGGGAAGAACTCCTCGACGGCCTGCTCGGCCAGGATCGGGCCACCGGCGGCGATCCGGCCGACCAGCGGGACGTAGGTGGGCTGCGGGCGGGCGCGGCGCAGCGCCTCGTCGTCGACCATCTCGCTGGGTGCCCGCACGTCGACGGCCCGCGGGCGGTTGGGGTCGCGGCGCAGGAAGCCCTTGGTCTCCAGGGCCTTCAGTTGGTAGGCGACGCTGGACGGGGACACCAGGCCGACCGCTTCGCCGATCTCGCGGACGCTGGGCGGGTAGCCGTAGCGCTCGCCCCACTCCCGGATGAATTCCAGGATGCGCCGCTGGCGCGCGGTGAGGTCGGCGGTCACCAGGTCGGGGAAGTGGCTGACCACGGGGGTGACGGCCCGCAGCTGGGGGGTCCCGTCGCCGCGGGTTCGCGCCGGGGAGCGACGCGGGGTGATGTGTTGTTGCCGGCTGGTCCGGTCGTCGGTCGACACGTCCGCCCTTCCTGTCGGCCAGTGCCTGTCGGCACGTGGTGCGCTCGCGGAGCTGGGTCACGGCCCGGTCACGCCGTGGGGATGGCGATGGCCCGGATGACCCCTCTTGATGGGAAACCGTAATCGGGGGGTGCGACATATTCAAACATCTGTACGACTTTCTCTCGGCGTGTCGCTCGGAAGTGCTCGACTTCCGTACGCCTGTTCTGATAGACCGTCGTACGGGCGTTCGATCGAACGGGTGTCCTAGCGGACTTGAGAGGGTCGAGATGGTGGTACACAGCGTTCGGCAGGTTGCACCGCCGCTGCGACTGACGCGGCGTGGACGGGTTGTGGTGCTGGTTCTTCTGGCGCTGGTGGCCTCCCTCGCCAGCGCGGTGTTGTTCACCACGGCCTCCCGGGCCGACGATCAACCGGTGGTCGCGCCACCTACGCTCAAGGTCCAGCCCGGCGACACGCTGTGGGACATCGCGACCCGCGTGCGCCCCGGCCGCGACGGCCAGGCAGCCGTCGCTGAGATCCGCCGAATCAACCACCTGGACGGTTACGGTTTGACTCCCGGCCAGATTTTGATCTTGCCGCGAACGTGATGAAAAGCCGCCGTCAGTAGTCGCCGGTACACCGCACGTGTTGAGGCGGAAAATACGGCGCGTCGGCACGCTCTGAGCTTGCGCCCGCGTCTGCTTGGGCCTAGCGTCTACCCCAACATGTAGTAGTTACAAGGGTGTAAGTCATCCACTGGTTGGGGTTTCCCTCCCCGGTCCATCCACAGGCTGTTGACGGCGGCGCACAGTTAGCGACGTCGTTTTTGGCGTGCCCGGAGGACAATGGAGGGGGTTCCGGAAGGAGAATCGCGTGCGCTGCCCGTACTGTCGCCATGCCGACTCGCGCGTGGTCGACTCACGTGAGGCCGACGACGGTGCTCTGATCCGTCGCCGCCGCTCGTGCCCCGAGTGCGGCAAGCGGTTCACCACGGTCGAGGAAGCAGTTCTCGCAGTGGTGAAGCGCAGCGGCGTGACCGAGCCCTTCAGCCGGACGAAGATCATGAGCGGGGTCCGCAAGGCCTGCCAAGGCCGGCCCGTCGACGAGGACTCGATCGCACTGCTCGCGCAGAAGGTCGAGGAGACGATCCGGGCCAAGGGTGCGGCAGAGATCCCCAGCCATGAGGTGGGTCTCGCGATCCTCGTCCCGCTGCGGGAGCTCGACCAGGTGGCTTATCTCCGGTTCGCCAGCGTCTACAAATCCTTCGACTCGCTCGACGAGTTCGAGAAGGAGATTGCCGCGCTGCGCGACGCGACGGCTGATCGTGAGGCGGCGGCGGCCGCCCGATCAGCCAAGATCAACTAAAGACGAGCAGTTTCGACGAGGGGGAGCAGTATGGCCGGGGACGGCATCACAGCAGGTCGGCAGCGCAGTCGTGCAAATGGCAGCGCGCCGGCCGGGGGGCTGCGGGTCGAGCGGGTCTGGACGACCGAGGGCGTCCACCCGTACGACGAGGTGGAGTGGGAGCGCCGGGACGTCGTCATGACGAACTGGCGGGACGGCTCGATCAACTTCGAGCAGCGTGGCGTGGAGTACCCCGCGTTCTGGAGCGTGAACGCGGCGAACATCGTCACCACCAAGTACTTCCGCGGTGCGGTCGGCACCCCGGAGCGCGAGTGGTCGCTCAAGCAGCTCATCAACCGGGTCGTCGAGACCTACCGCAAGGCCGGCGAGAAGCACGGTTACTTCTCCACCAAGGCCGACGCCGAGCTGTTCGAGCACGAGCTGACCTGGATGCTGCTGCACCAGGTGTTCAGCTTCAACTCGCCGGTCTGGTTCAACGTCGGCACCAAGTCGCCGCAGCAGGTCAGCGCCTGCTTCATCCTGTCGGTCGACGACTCGATGGACTCCATCCTGGACTGGTACAAGGAGGAGGGGCTGATCTTCAAGGGCGGCTCCGGCTCCGGCGTCAACCTGTCCCGCATCCGCTCGTCCAAGGAACTGCTGTCGTCCGGGGGGACCGCCAGTGGCCCGGTGAGCTTCATGCGCGGCGCCGACGCCAGCGCGGGCACCATCAAGTCCGGCGGTGCCACCCGCCGGGCCGCCAAGATGGTCATTCTCGACGTCGACCACCCGGACATCGAGGAGTTCGTCTACACCAAGGCGCGCGAGGAGAACAAGATCCGCGCGCTGCGGGACGCCGGCTTCGACATGGACCTGGGCGGCGCCGACATCGTCTCGGTGCAATACCAGAACGCCAACAACTCGGTGCGGGTCAGCGACGAGTTCATGCGGGCCTACGAGGAGGGCACCGACTTCGCCCTCCGCGGCCGGCTGCACGGCGAGGAGATCGAGCGGGTCGACGCCAAGAAGCTGTTCCGCGGCATCGCGGAGGCGGCCTGGGAGTGCGCCGACCCCGGCATGCAGTACGACGACATCATCAACGACTGGCACACCAACCCCGAGACCGGCCGGATCACCGCGTCCAACCCCTGCTCGGAGTACATGTCGCTGGACGACTCGTCCTGCAACCTGGCCTCGCTCAACCTGATGAAGTTCCTCAAGGCCGACGGCGGCTTCGAGGTGGAGAAGTTCGTCAAGAGCGTCGAGTTCATCATCACCGCGATGGAGATCTCGATCGCGTTCGCCGACTTCCCGACCGAGAAGATCGGGGTCACCACCCGCGCCTACCGCCAGCTCGGCATCGGCTACGCCAACATCGGCGCCCTGCTGATGGCGTCCGGCCTGCCCTACGACTCGGAGGGTGGCCGCGGCGTCGCCGCCGCCATCACCTCGCTGATGACCGGCACCGCCTACCGTCGCTCGGCCGAGATCGCCGGTGTCGTCGGCGCCTACGAGGGCTACGCCCGCAACGCCGAGGCGCACAAGCGGGTCATGCGCAAGCACGCCGCGGCGAACGACGAGATCCGGACCAACAACCCGGTCGCCAACGAGATCGTCCGGGAGGCCACCAAGCAGTGGCAGGCCGGCAACAAGCTCGGTGAGAAGAACGGCTGGCGCAACGCCCAGGCGTCGGTTCTCGCCCCCACCGGCACCATCGGCCTGATGATGGACTGCGACACCACCGGCATCGAGCCCGACCTCGCCCTGGTCAAGTTCAAGAAGCTGGTCGGCGGCGGCTCCATGCAGATCGTCAACCAGACCGTCCCGCGCGCGCTGCGCAGCCTCGGCTACCCCGAGGAGCAGGTCGAGGCGATCGTCGAGCACATCGCCGAGAACGGCAACGTCGTCGACGCGCCCGGCCTCAAGCCGGAGCACTACGCGGTGTTCGACTGCGCCATGGGCGAGCGCGCGATCGCCCCGATGGGTCACGTGCGGATGATGGCGGCCGTGCAGCCGTTCATCTCGGGTGCCATCTCCAAGACGGTCAACATGCCGGAGACGGCGACCGTCGAGGAGATCGAGAACATCCACTACCAGGGCTGGAAGCTCGGCCTGAAGGCACTCGCGATCTACCGCGACAACTGCAAGGTGGGCCAGCCGCTCTCGGTGGCCAAGACCAGCAAGGCCGTCGAGGCTGCTGCGGCTCCGGTCGCCGAGGTCGAGAAGGTCGTGGAGAAGGTCGTCGAGTACCGCCCGGTCCGCAAGCGGCTGCCGAAGAAGCGGCCGTCGGAGACCGTGTCGTTCTCGGTCGGTGGCGCCGAGGGTTACCTCACCGCGTCGTCCTACCCCGACGACGGCCTCGGCGAGGTCTTCCTGAAGATGTCGAAGCAGGGTTCCACCCTGGCCGGCGTCATGGACGCCTTCTCGGTGGCGATCTCGATAGGGCTGCAGTACGGCGTGCCGCTGGAGACCTTCGTCGGCAAGTTCACCAACATGCGCTTCGAGCCGGCCGGCATGACCGACGACCCGGACGTGCGGATGGCCGCGTCGGTGATGGACTACATCTTCCGTCGCCTGGCGCTCGACTTCCTGCCCTACGACACCCGCGCCGACCTCGGCATCTTCACGGCGAAGGAGCGGGCCGCCCAGGTGCAGGCGGAAGCGGCGGCCGAGGTCGCCGCGGCGTCGGAAGAGCTCGCCGGGATGGCCGCGTCCGCCCCGGTGTCGGCTCCGGTCGGTGCCGCGTCGGTCCCGGTCGACATCGAGAAGGCCCCGCCGGCGAGCGTGGGCTCGTCGACCGAGCTGCTCGAGATCGTGACCGGACACTCGGCCGACGCACCGCTGTGCTTCACCTGCGGCACCAAGATGCGCCGCGCCGGCAGCTGCTACGTGTGCGAGGGCTGCGGCTCCACCTCGGGCTGCAGCTGACGATTCATCGATGATCCCCCGGACCGCTCGGCGGTCCGGGGGATCGTTGTTTCTCAGGCGCGCCAGCCGACGTTGAGGCGTTCCGGGCGTGGTGCCCGGCGTGCCTCCGGCTCGATGGTGTCCAGTAAGCGGGCCAGCCGAACCAGAACCGGGTCGGCCGCGTACCGGCTGCGCTCGTCGTGCAGGCCGTCGACCAGGTGCCGGAGCAACCGGGCCGCCTCGCCCTCGGTCTTCTCGAAGCGCAGCAGGGCCTCGTTGATCTGCTCGCGGGCCGTGCTGAAGGCCTCGGCGAGCAGTTCCGGGAGACGATCCTCGTCGAGGTCGTCCAGTTCTCTGATCGCCGGCGGCACCCACGTGCGCAGCAGGCCGGCGGGATGTGCGGTGGGGTCGCGGTCGACGATGCGCCGGTGCGGCACGCACAGCAGGAGAAGAGCACCGTTGCTCCGGGTGATCTCCACGTTGAACTCGAGTCGGCCGTCGAGGAACACCAGGATGGGTGTCCGGCAGCCAGGGAAATAGCAGGAACCCTCGGAAAGCGTCACCAATGCGGCGCGCCCCTCAGGTGATTTCTGTGTCAACTCTTCCATCGGTCGGCTCCCTGGGATTGAGGGCCGTTCTCGGCGGGGTATTAAAAGTCATGGCTATCCATGAAATGTTCTGCGAGACCGAGACGGCCGCCGAGGTGCTGTTCGTCTGTGCGGACGAGGCATGCGGGCGGCGGGTCGTCGTCGGTAAGTCCCGGCCGCGTCTGACGGTCATCGATCGCGGCGATTTCTCGGCCTCCCACGTCGGTTCGCTGGGCGGCGTCGTCGTCGACGGTATCGAGGCCGCCTGAGCGAGACGCGGCCGGGAATTCCCGCAGCTAGCGGGGGTCTTCCACCTTGATGATCGGGCCCTCGGCGTAGCCCATCATGTCGTAACCCACCGGCCCGAGATCCGAGTCGAGGAACGTGGTCACGATGATCTTGTAGACGCCGGACTGGGTGCGGTTGCCCGGGTCTTCCTCGGGCAGCGTGTTGGCCGGGACTCTGATCTTCGCCCGGTAGGCCTCGTCCTGGCTGAAGTTCGGGCCGCGAACCGGCACGTTCACGGTGCCCAGCAGAACCTCATCGCCGGGGCCCTGCGACTCGGCGTACGCCGTCACCACCCAGTCTTTGGTCCGGACCGACAGCGCGGTCAGCCACAGCGGGGTGAGGTTGCCGAAAATGTGCCAGCTGACGTCGATCTCGAATGGCTTGGAGCCGTCGACGACCAGGTTGGACTTTCCGATGGCCGGCCGTTCGGTGATACCGACGATGCCGGTGAATTCGCCCTGGATGGCGGGGTCGGTCGGTCCGGTGGGTGGAATGTTGGGATCGAAGCGATCGGTCATGAGTGATGCTCCCTTCGGCATGAGCGAATCGAGCGGTCGCATGTGCGCATGGGGCCCCGTGCTTCGATGTGGACCGGGGGATTCAAGCCGAAGGTAGACCTGCTGTCGCTCGGTAGTCAGCCGGATCAGCGACACGATCCGTAAGGATTGGCCACCGCGGTGGACTCGCGGACCACCAGGCGGCCGGGCTGCCGGATCACCCCGGCGTGCTGGTTGCCGTCGAGCAATGCGAACAGGTGCTGGGCGGCGGTCGTGCCCAGCTGCTCCAGGTTGAGGTCCACCGTGGTCAGTGGCGGGCGGCACTCGGTCGCCAGCACCTCCCAGTTGTCGTAACCGACGATCGCGACGTCCTCGGGCACGGTCCGGCCCAGGTCACGCAGGGCCTCGGTGACGCCCGAGGCGATCTGGTCACTGCCGCAGAAGATGGCGTCCACGTCCGGATGGGTGGCCAGCAACCGGGCGGTGGCGTGCCGGCCCCAGCGCTGCGACCACTGGCCGAACAGCGGCTCGCCGACCAGCGGCAGGCCGGCCGCGTCGAGGACCTCGATCATCGCCGCGGCCCGGTCGCGGGCCGCCCGGTAGCCCGGGTCGCCGGTGATGTGGGCGATCTTTCGGCGACCCAGAGTCACCAGATGCTCGGCGGCCAGGCGAGCGCCGCCCGCATCGTCGGCGATGACCGACAGGTCCGAAGGGTCGTCTGACTCGCAGTACGCGTACACCACCGGAACGGGAATCTCGCCGCTCAGCGACGGCCGGACCTGGTTGGAGTCGCCCAGGATGATGAAGCCGTCGACCTGCCGGGCCAGCAGCGTGCGGATGTAGTGCCGGCGCCGGATCGCGTCGCCGCGAGCGTCGCACAGCAGGACGCTCATCTGCTCGTTGCCGAGCGCGTTCTCGGCACCGAGCAGCACCGGGATCGCGAACCGGGCCGCCGACAACTCGTCGGTGAGCAGGCCGACCGTCCGGGTGTTGCCCGAGATCAGGCCGCGGGCCAGCACGTTCGGGTGGAACGCCAGTTCCTCCGCGGCCTGCCGCACCCGGTCGCGGGTGGCCGGGGCGACCTCGGGGCGCTCGTTGAGTGCCTTGGACGCGGTGGCCACCGAGACCCCGGCCCGTTTGGCGACGTCGGTCAGCGTCACCTGCGCGTGTCTCCGAGCCATCGCACACCCCCACCGAAAAGTTTTCGGCAGCTTAGCAGCACTGACCACTGTGGAAATCGACCGTTGACAGCATGGAAACACTTTGTCACGATGCCGAAAAGGTTTTCGTAGATTTCGGGGGACCGGGGCTATGACTGGACCTGTCGCACCATCGAGGGGCGCGCTGCGCCCGGTCGGCCCGCACCGGGTGTGGTTCACCGGGGGCTTCTGGCGGCACCGCCAGGTGATCAACGGCACTACGACAATGGAGCACTGCCGCACCTGGCAGGACCGGCTCGGCTGGACGACGAACTTCCGGGATCCGAGCGCGCTCACCCGCGGGCGGGAGTTCAGTGACTCCGAGGTCTACAAGCTGGTCGAGGCGCTCTGCTGGGAAACCGGGCGCCCCGGTGGCGAGGACCATCGCGCCGATCTGGCCGAGCTCACCGCGCTGATCGGGGGTGCGCAGGCCGCCGACGGTTACCTGCACACCGCGTACGGACGGCCCGGCCAGCCGGAGCGTTACGGCGACCAGAACTTCGGCCACGACCTGTACTGCGCCGGCCACCTGATCCAGGCGTCGGTAGCGGCCGCCCGCACCGGGGCCGCGCCGGGCCTGCTCGACATCGGGGTCCGGGCCGCCGACCACATCTGCGCCACGTTCGCCGACGAGGGGTTCTGCGGGCATCCCGAGGTGGAGACCGCGCTGGTCGAGCTCTACCGGGTGACCGGCGAGCGGCGCTACCTCGACCAGGCCGCCGCGTTCGTGAGCCGCCGCGGGCACCGAACGCTGCCGGAGCACGAGTTCGGCTGGGAGTACTTCCAGGACGCCGTGCCGCTGCGCTCCGGCAGGGTCTTCGGCGGGCACGCGGTCCGCGCGCTGTACCTGGCGGCCGGGGCGGTGGACGTGGCCGTCGAGACCGGCGACGACGAGCTGCTCGAGGCGGTGGCCCGGCAGTTCGACCGGACGCTGGCCCGGCGTACCCATCTGACCGGCGGCATGGGTTCCCATCACCGGGACGAGAGCTTCGGCGAGGATTTCGTCCTGCCGCCCGACCGGGCCTATTCGGAGACCTGCGCCGCGGTGGCCACCGTGATGCTCGCGCACCGGCTGCTGCTGGCCACCGGCGACCTGCGCTACGGCGACATCGTCGACCGGGTGCTGCACAACGTGATCGCCACCTCGCTCGGCGACGACGGCCGGTCCTTCTTCTACGACCAGACCCTGCACCAGCGGGTCCCCACGCCGGGCCGGGCGTCCTGGCTGCCAGTGTCCTGCTGCCTGCACAACATGGCCCGGCTGCTTGCCTCGCTCGGCACCTACTTCGTGTCCGAGGACTCCGGCGGTGTGCAGCTGCACCAGTTCGCGCCGATGCGGGTCGAGGCCGGCGGTCTGGTGCTCGACGTCGACACCGGTTACCCGGACAGCGGGACCGTCACGGTGACCGTGGTCGACGCACCGGACACCCCGCGCACCATCACGCTGCGCGTACCGGCCTGGGCGGCCGGCGCGGACGGCGTACACCGAAGGGTTTTTCGCAAGGGTGAGCGGATCCGCCTCGATCTGCCCATGCGTCCGCGATGGACGTTCCCCGATCCGCGGGCCGACGCGCTGCGCGGATGCGCAGCCGTCGAGGTCGGCCCGCTTGTCATGTGCGCCGAGTCGATCGACCTCGAGGACGACGTCCGCCTCGACGAGATCCAGGTCGATACCTCGGTGGCCCCGGAAATCGGCGCGGTGAAAGGCCGGCGCACCAAGCCGATCGACGAGAGCTGGCCGTACCAGAGTCACCGCACCACCACCGAAGGCCCCGATCCGGTCGTGGTTTCGCTGCTCCCGTACCACCGCTGGGCCCGTCGGGGCCCGTCCACGATGCGGATCTGGCTGCCCACAACAACCTGAAAGGGAGGTACGCGATGCCGCGTCCCCGGCTGGCACTCGCGTTGACCGTAGTACTGGCGACTATCGTGCTGACTCCCCCAGCACCCGCCGCAGCAGCACAGACGATCGGCTATCCGACGTTCTCCGGATCGGCCATCCCGGCTCCCCCCGTGGCGATGACGACCGGTAACACCATGCAGGCGATTTACAACGCGGAGAGTGGCGGCACCGACTTCTGGATGGACCGCCTGCTCGCCCGCGTCGGCAACGATCCGGCCGGCACCTGGCTGATGAGCCGGGGCCGGGCGGTGTTCATGAAGACCCACACGCCCTCGGTGCTCGGCTTCGGCGGCACGGTCGCGTACTGGGAGAGCATCAACGACCAGGCCGCGTTCACGGTGACCGCCGGATCGGGCACCTGGACCGAGCAGGTGGCGTCGCGCTGGCAGGCGCCGAGCCACTGGAAGAGCGTGCACACCAACGGATCGTTGCGGATAAACCAGACGAAGTTCATCACGCAGAACGACGTGGCGGTCGACAACCTGACGATCACCAACACGGGCACGGCGTCGCAGACCGTAGCGCTCCGGGTGACCTCCCCGTACGCCACGACGGTCAGCGGCACCGATCTGACCGGCCAGGTATCGGTCAAAAATGCCCTTACTGCGATTTATCCGCGGCTGTCGGGCGACGGCTTCACGGCGGCGAGCGCCGCGCTGACGCGAAGTGTGACGGTCGCGGCGGGCGCGTCCACGACCGTGAAGGTCCAGTTGGGCTTCGTGGCCAACGAGATCCCGGACTCGCTCACCGAATACAACGCTTATAAGGCACTAAACCCAGACACTGCCTTCAGTACGCATGTAAAGGCGTACAACCTCTGGTGGGCCCAGAACCTGCCCTACCTCGACGTCCCCGAGCCGGCGATCAAGAAGGAGATCTACTACCGCTGGTGGCTGATGAGGTTCAACTACCTCGACGCCAACATCCCCGGCCAGGACTTCCAGTTCCCCACTTCGGTCGAGGGAGCTCTGGGCTACAACAACGCCATCGTGCTCACCCAGCCGATGCACATCGACGACCTGAAGTACCTGCGTAACCCGGCGTATTCGTACGGCCCGTGGCTCTCGGTAGGCCAGGTCTCCAAGGGCGGACGCTTCGTAGACAACCCCGGTGACCCGGAGAACTGGTCGAACAGCTACACCCAGTACATCGCCGAGGCGGCCTGGAAGAGCTTCGAGATCCATGGCGGCCAGCCGGCCATCGCCGGCAACCTGGCCAAGTACGCCGAGGGCGACGTCAAGGGCCAACTGTCCTACTACGACCACAACAACAACGGCCTGATCGAGTACGACTGGGGCGCGCTCACCGGCAACGACGCCGACGCCGTCTCGTTCGACTGGCGCTCCGGCAACATGGACCGGGCCGAATCCGCATATGTCTACAGCGGAGCCGTCGCCGCCGCCCAGGCCTACGCCGCGATCGGCAACACCACCAAGGCCGCCGAGCTGCAGGCGATCGCCGACCGGATCAAGAACGCGATCACGACCTACCTGTGGGACTCGACCAACAAGCTGATCGAGCACCGGCACGTCGCCACCAACAGCCTGGTGCCCTGGAAAGAGATCAACAACTATTACCCGTACGCCGTCGGCGCGATGCCGAACACCGACGAGTACAAGCAAGCCCTGCGCCTGTTCGCCGACCCCGCCGAGTACCCGATCTTCCCGTTCTACACGGCGAACCAGAAGGACAAGGCGACGGCGGCCGCAGCCGGCTTCCCGGGCAGCAACAACTTCTCCACCATCAACTCGACGGTGCAGTTCCGGCTGTACTCCAGCGTGCTGCGCAACTACCCCAACCAGTGGATGACCACCGACGACTACAAGAAACTCCTCTACTGGAACACCTGGGCGCAGTACGTCGGCGGCAACACCGCCTGGCCCGACGCCAACGAGTTCTGGGCCGACTGGAACGCCGGCACCACCACCATCGACTACCGGTCCTGGATCCACCACAACATCCTCGGCAGCAGCAACTGGACCGTCATCGAGGATGTGATGGGCCTGCGCCCGCGCACCGACAAGCAGATAGAGCTGTCCCCGATCAACATCGGCTGGCCCAACTTCGCGGCCAACAACCTGCGCTACCGCAACGCCGACCTCAGCATCGTCTGGGACGACCCGGCCGACGGCGTGGTCAAGTACACCGGCATCCCGCAGGGTTACTCGATCTTCATCAACGGCACCCGGGTGGTCACCGTCGACAAGCTGGTTCCGCTGACCTGGAACCCCGACTCGGGCGCGGTCACGCTGCCGGCCGGCGGCAGCGTGCTTTACAACCAGGCGTACGCCGGACTCCAGTCCCCGACCCAGGTGACCCAGAGCAGCACCCAGATGGTCGACATGTTCAACAAGGCCGGCGTCGACCTGACCGCCGACCTGCCGAACTACGCCCAGGGCGCGGCCACCACCGCCTCCTACACGGCGTCCGGAACCGCCGGCGCCAACGCGGTCGACGGTTTCCCGATCAACGAGCCGCTGTGGGGCACCTCCGGTTCACCGAACGCCACCGACTGGCTCGAGCTCAACCTCGGCCAGCAGCGCACCGTCAACGAGGTCCGGCTGTGGTTCCGCAACGACCGGGCCACCAACCGCTACCGGCAACCGGCGTCCTATCAGGTCCAATACCTGAACGGCAGCACCTGGACCCCGGTGGCCACCGCCACCGGCCAGGCCAACTACAACGTGGTGCAGTTCGCCGCGGTCAACGCCACCCGGCTGCGGATCCAGGTGACCCACGCGAGCGGCTTCAAGACCGGCATCACCGAGGCGAAGGTCTACAACCGCGGGGGAGTGGTCACCCCACCGACCGACACCAACAAGGCGCTCACCGCTACTCCGACCGCCAGTTACACCTCGTCGTGGGAGAGCGTGCTCGCGCTGAATGACGGCATCGACCCGCCGTCGTCCAACGACACCGTCAACCGGCGCTGGGGCACCTGGCCCAACACCGGCGAACAGTGGGGCCTGCTGACCTGGCCGGCCGCGCAGTCGCTGTCCAGCGCGGATGTCTATTTCTTCGACGACAACGGCGGCGTCCGGGTGCCCGCGTCGTGGAAGCTCCAGTACTGGAACGGCACCGCGTACGTCGACGTGGCCGGCGCGTCCGGTTACCCGACCGCGGTCAACCAGTACAACCACGTCACCTTCACGTCGGTGAGCACCACCCGGCTGCGGGTGCTGCTGCAGAGCGGCACCGCGTCCGTCGGCCTGCTCGAAGTCAAGGCGTTCTGAGACGACGGCCCGCCCTCTTTCGAGGAGGGCGGGCCGTCCCCACCGTCGAGGAGGTCCCGTGTCTCTGACCCGTCGTACATTCCTGGCCGGCTCCGCTGCCGTCGGCGCCGCCGTCGTGTTCCCCGCTCCGGCCGTCGCGGCGCGCCCCGACACCGGCGTCGCGGCCTTCGCCTTCCCGCTGTCCGCCGTCCGCCTGCTGACCAGCCCGTTCACCGCCAACGCCGGCCGCACCCAGTCCTACCTGCAGTTCCTCGACGTCGACCGGATGCTGCACACGTTCCGGCTCAACGTCGGGCTCGGCTCGACCGCCACCGCCTGCGGCGGCTGGGAGTCACCCACCACCGAACTGCGTGGCCACTCCACCGGCCACCTGCTGACCGCGCTCGCCCAGGCCTACGCGAGCACCGGCGACACCGCTTACCAGACCAAGGGCAACCAGATCGTGACCGTGCTGGCCCAGTGCCAGGCCCGGGCGTCGGCGGCCGGCTTCAACACCGGCTATCTGAGCGCGTTCCCGGAGAGCTTCATCGACCGGGTCGAGCAGCGGCAGAGCGTGTGGGCGCCCTATTACACCCTGCACAAGATCATGGCCGGGCTGCTCGACATGCATCTGCTGGCCGGTAGCGCGCAGGCACTGACCGTGCTGGTCGGCATGGCGGCCTGGGTGAAGTTCCGCAACGACCGGCTCACCCTGACCCAGCGGCAGAACATGCTGGACACCGAGTTCGGCGGGATGAACGAGGTGCTGACCAACCTCTACCAGGTGACCGGGGACGCCACCCACCTGGCCGCGGCGCAGCAGTTCGACCACGCCGAGGTCTTCGATCCGCTCGCGTCCAATCAGGACGCTCTGAACAACTACCACGCCAACACCCAGATCCCGAAAGTGCTCGGCGCGATCCGCGAATTCCACGCCACCGGCACGACCCGGTACCGGGATATCGCGGTCAATTTCTGGGACATCGTGACCCGGCACCATACGTACGCGATCGGTGGCAACTCGAACGGTGAGTACTTCAAGGCGGCCGACCGGATCGCCAGTGAGCTGTCCGACACCACCGCCGAGTGCTGCAATTCCTACAACATGCTCAAGCTGACCCGGCAGCTGTTTCTCACCGACCCGTCCCGCATTGAATATATGGACTTCTATGAAAGGGCGCTCTACAACCACATCCTGGCCTCGCAGGACCCGTCGTCGGCGCATGGCTTCCAGTGCTATTACGTGCCGTTGCGGGCGGGTGGGATCAAGACCTACAGCAACGACTACAACAGCTTCGTCTGCTGTCACGGCACCGGAATGGAGAGCAACACCAAGTACGGCGAATCGATCTACTTCCACGACGGCGCGAGCACGCTCTACGTCAACCTGTTCATCCCGTCGGTGCTGACCTGGTCGGCCCGGAGCGTGACGATCCGGCAGGACACGTCCTTCCCCGAGGCCGGTTCCACCAGGCTGACCGTCACCGGCGCCGGCGCGTTCAGCCTGCGGATCCGGATCCCGGCGTGGGCCGCCGGGACGCAGATCCGGGTGAACGGTGCCGTCTTCTCCTCGCCGGCGGCCGGCGCCTACGCGACGGTCAGCCGGACCTGGGTCTCGGGCGACGTCGTCGACGTGACCCTTCCGATGGCGCTGACCCGGGAGGCGACGAACGACAACGCGTCGGTGCAGGCGGTCAAGGTCGGGCCGATCGTCCTGGGTGGACTCTTCGGCACGTCGAACCTGACCGCGCTGCCGGTGCTGGACCCGGCGTCGCTGGCGCCCACGGCCACGCCGCTGCAGTACACGGCGGGTGGGGTGGTGCTGGCTCCGTTCTACAAGGTGCACGGGCAGCGCTACAGCGTCTACTGGTCCATCGGGGGCTCGACCCTGGTCGCGCACTATCCGTTCGACGGGTCGGTGGCCGACGCCTCCGGCAACGGGCGGACCGCCACCCTCGTGGGTGGGGCGGCCTACGTCAGCGGGCGCAGTGGGCAGGCGCTTGATCTCAACGGCTCCACGGCGTACGCCTCCATGCCCGGCGGCCTCCTCGCCGGCGCGACCAATTTCTCCGTCGCCCTCTGGGCGCGGATCGACACTGTCACCACCTGGAGCCGGCTGTTCGACCTCGGCACCGGGACCGGTGCCTACCTGTTCCTCACCCCGCGTTCCAGCGCCGGCACCGCCCGGTTCGCCATCACCACCGCAGGCTCCGGTGGCGAGCAGCGGATCGACGCGCCGGCGGCGCTACCGGCCGGGGTCTGGACGCACGTCGCGGTCACCCGCAGTGGTGGGCTGGGCGTGCTCTACGTGAACGGCGCCGAGGTGGCCCGTAACGCGGCGCTGACCGCGACGCCGGCGAGCACCACCCAGAACTGGCTGGGCCGCTCCCAGTACGCCGATCCCTACCTGGACGGTGCCCTGGACAACGTGCGGCTCTACCACCGGGCGCTGAGCGCGGCCGAGGTGGCCGGCCTCTACACGAGCGGAACGTAAAGGAGGGGCGCCGGTCTTTCGACCGGCGCCCCTCACGAACAAACCCGAACTCAGCCGATCTTGATGATCTTCGCGACGCTCGGCACGCCCTTGGCGTCCAGAGCGAACAGCATCCAGTAGCCCGGAACCGCGATGCCCTTGTCGGCCGGGACCGTCAGGTTGTAGCCGCCGCCGGTGGCCGCCGTCGGGGTCAGCGACAGGCGCCGCTGGTCCGTGTCGACGGTGTGGGTGGCGGTGCCCATCCGGATGATCGAGAAGCCGGTGACCGCCGCGCCGGTCTTCACGTTGATCACCGCGCCGTTGGCCGCCGTGGTCGGGGCGGTGGTGATCGTCGGCCGGGTGGCCGCCGTGCCGTCGTCGTTCAGCAGGTACGGCGGGGTGAAGAACTGCCCGTCGAAGTGGTTGGTGGCGCAGTCGCCGCCGCAGAGGCCGCCACCACCGCTGAACACTCGGCCGTCCGGCATCAGCAGGGACACACTGTGGTAGTTGCGCGGCACCGTCGCGCTGGCCAGCGTGCTGAACTTCTCGGTCGCCGGGTCGTACAACTCGGCCGAGTAGACCGTGGTGTTGTCCGAGAACGGCACCGCGAAGTTCTGCCCGCCGGTGACCAGAACCTTGCCGTCCGGCAGGGCGACGCTGTTCTGGAACGCCCGGGTGTTCGCCATCGACCCGACCTTCTTGGTCGTGACCGTGGTGCCGCTGATGGTCAGCACGTACGCGTTGGCGGTCGCGGCCGAGTTGTCGTAGTTGGGTGCGCCGCCGAGGGTCAGGATCTTGCCGGTGTCGTACATGACCGCGTTGCCGTTCATGGCGTCGGTGTCGTCACCACGGGTGCCGGCCGCCGCGACGGTGCCGGTGCCGTCGGCGGTGTACCAGTTCATCGCCTTGCTCGGGCCGGCCTGCAGGATCTTGTTGCCGGACCAGGCGAACAACCAGGCGTGATTGTCCTTGCGGTAGTCACCGTTGGTGGTGTCGGCAGTCAGCATCGGCACCACGTTGGCGCCCGGCAGCGACTTCCAGCCGGTGGTAGCCGACCAGACCTCACCGGACTTGTGCGCGACATCGGCGCCGCCGGTGCCGCCGCTCCACGAGCCGCCGATGGTGAACACCCGGCCGTCGCCGAGAGTCACGCTCGACTGGTAGCCACGCGGCGTCGTCATGTCCGCGCCGCGGGTCCAAGCGTCGGTGGCCGGGTTGTAGATGCTGGTCACCGCGGCGTCGTTACCGCCGGTCACCAGGATCCGGCCGTCCGGCAGCACCGAGATGCCGGGGCAGAACATGTCGTGCCCGGTCTCGACCACGTCGCGCTGGGTGACGACGCCGGTGGCCGGGTCGTAGGTGGCGGTCAGCGTGCTGCCGGTGCCACCGTTGAAGTCGTCGGCGTACTCCGCCGACCAGGTGAGGATCTTGCCGTTGGGCAGCAGCGCCGCCGCGACCGGCACCAGCGGGAAGCCGACCGGCGCGCTCCACGAGCCACGGTTGACGGCGACCGCACCGCTCGGGCCGAGCAGGTTGAACTCGGCGGCCGACGCCCACGGCCCGCGGTTGCCGGCCTCGGCCAGCGCGACGAGTCGCACGTACCGGGCGGTCACCGTCGGGAAGACCACGGTCTTCTCACCGCCGTCGTCGTTGAACGCGCCGCTGGCCACGTCGGTCCAGGCCGTGTTGTTGGTCGAGGACTGGATCTTGTAGCCACCGATCCGGCCGTTACCGCCGCTCTCGGCGTCCTGCCGGGGGAGGTAGACGAGGCCGCCGATCTGCTGGCTGGCCTTGGTGTCGATGGTGAACGTGTGCGGGTACGCCGGCTCGTTGAGGTCCCACTCGGTGTGCCAGATGGTGGCGGTGTTGCCGTCGAGCGCGTTGGCCGCCTTGCCGTCCTCGCCGGTCGTCTCCTGGCTGTCGGCGGTGGCGGTCCAGCCGGTCCGGTCCAGCCGCGAGTCGGACCGGCCGAGCACGTTGATCTCGGAGGCCGACGTCCACGGGCCGCGGTTGCCGGCCTCGGTGAGCGCGGTGATCCGCACGTAGCGGGCCATCGCCGAGGCGAACGTCATGGACTGCACGGTGCCGATGTCGGTGAAGGTGCCCGAGGTGACAGCCGGTGTCCAGGCCGCCCCGTCCATGCTGACATCGATCTTGTACTGGCCGATCCGGCCGTTGGCCTCGCCGTCCTGCCGGGGCAGGTAGGTGAATCCGGAGACCTGGAAGGCCGCGTGCATGTCGATGGTGAAGGTGTGCGGGAAGCCCGGTTCGGCGCCCTGCCACTGGGTGTGCCAGATGGTCGCGGTGTTGCCGTCGATCGCGTTGGCGGCCTTGCCGTCCTCGCCCGCGGTCTCCTGACTGTCGGCGGCGACGGTCCAGCCGGTGCGCGGCAGGGCCGGGTCGGTGCCACCCAGCAGGTTGACCTCGGCGGCGGCGGCCCACTTGACCCGGTTGCCGGCCTCGGTGACCGCGGTCAGCCGCACGTAGCGGGTGATGACGGTGGCGATGGTGACGGTCTTGACCGTCGCGTCGTCGGCGAAGGTGCCGGTGGCGACGTTTGCCGACCAGGTCGTGCCGTTGTCGCTGACCTGCACCTTGTACTGCCCGATCCGGCCGTTGGCGCCGGCCAGCGGGAGGTAGGTGAGGCCGCTGATCGCCATCTTGTTCTTGGTGTCGATCGTGATGTAGTGCGGCATCGCCACGGTGGTGCTGCTCTTCCACGCCGTGGTCGTGCTGTTGTCCAGCGCGCTGCCGGCGGCGAAGCCGGAGGCGGCCGTGTCGGCGGTGGCCGTCCAACCGGTGCGCGGCAGCGGGGCGGCGGCGGTCACCGCGACCGGCACCGGCTTCACCATCACGTGCTTGGCGTGTTCATCGGCAACGCTCTGCGAGCCGGCCCCGTTGTCTGAGTTGCTGTCAGTCTGCTCGTGCAGCACTAGTGCAGTGCCGGTGAGCAGCAATAAAACCGCGCTTGCCGCGGCCCGGGACCAATACTGGCCTCGCAATTGCATGTTCCCCCCAAGGACGCCTTCCTTCGCGAGAACTCAACGTGGCTCAGGCGATTCACAACATCGCCTCGGCGTTTCAAGAAATCCCACGAATGGCCAAATGACAGTGCAATCTAAGGGCGCTATAGTTGCGCGCCAATTCGTGCGAAAGACACTAAAACCGACACATGCCGCGAGGTGAGTCCGGCGATTTATCCTTCGGGGCGGTATTGGTGCAGGTAGTGGCGTCGGTGGCCATCCTGCGAATCAACTGTGTGATTAACTTCCTTTTCCGCCGTGCGGGTGAATTTCCGGGCGGCCACCTGGCCGCAGCGGGCGCACGGCCCGGTGTGGCACCCAGGGAAAACTGCTCGGACGGGACTCTTCCCGGCGCGTACCTGTCAGCGGTTTGCGGTTAAAAAATCGGTGATCAGGCCGGCCAGCACCATGGGCTGCTCGATCACCATGGCGTGCGAGGCGTCGGCGAGCTCGAGGTAACGCGGGTGGCCGGCCTGGGAAGCCTGTTCGACCAGGTAGCGGCGGTGGGCCGCGTAGAGCTCGGCGAACGGCTCCTGCTCCGGCAGGTCGCGGGTCGGCAGCACCAGCAGCTCGGGGCAGGTGGTCGCGGCGTAGACCGGGCCGAGGTCCAGCTCGTTCATGAGTTTGCGCAGCTGGGAGGTGACCGCGGCGGACGGCCGGGTGGAGGTCTCGCCGTCGGCGTGCACCAGATTGCGGCGGAAGCCCTCGATCCACACCTTCTCGTTGGCGCCCATGTCGCGGGCCGCGGCCTGCTGGCTTTCCACCAGGTCGGGCAGCTGATCGGCGGGGATGACCCGGCCGCCGAGGGCCTCCATCTGGTCGAAGATCGCGTGCAGCCGGGCCAGCTCGGCCGTCGCCTTCGCGGGGTCGAGACCGGGCAGGTGCTCGGGCCGGGTCGGCGGCGGGTTGCCGTCCAGGCTGACCACGCCGGGCGCCTCGGGATGCCGCTGGCCCCACAGCGCCGCCAGCATGCCGCCCAGCGAATGACCGACCACCGCGGGCCGGTCCAGCTCCATCTGCACGCAGACCGCGGCCAGGTCGCCCAGGGCGGCGTCCCAGCTCCAGGTGCCGTCGCCGGAGCGGCCGTGCCCGCGCAGGTCCACGGTGATCACCCGGTGGTGCGGGCGCAGCGCGCGGGCCAGCGTGGTGAGCTGGGCGAGGTTGCCGCCGGCGCCGTGCAGGAGCAGCAGCGGAGGCTGGTCGCCGCCGAAGTCGCGGGTCGCGATCGGCAGGTCTCCGGCGTCGATCAGGCGGTCGTTGATCATGGGTTCTCCTCGGAGACGGTCGCGGATGGCGGCGGACGGCACGCCGCCGTCGGGGTGGCGGGGCAGGCGGCCGCGTCGCACCAGGTCGTGCACGCCCTGCCGGGTGATGCCGAGCATGGCGCCGGCGGTGGCATAGGAGACGGAGTCGGCCCACGGGTGCCCGGCCCGGACGGCGACGGCCTGGCCCAGGGGGGTGGCCCACCAGTCCGGGGGCGGGTCGAAGGCGCGGTCGCTGGGGTAGAGCGTGGCGATCAGCCGGGCCGCGGCGAGCACGGCTTCGGAGTCGCTGCCGTGCCGCATGGTGTCGGCCCAGCGGCGGGCGCGCAGCCGGACCAGATCGCGCAGGGCGTCGACCGCGTCGTCGCCCTCGAGAAGCACCTCGAGCGGGTCGAGCAGGCGCACGTCCATCAGGCGCACGATCTGCTCGACAAGGTCCACGGGGTCTGATCCTGGCGCTACTTGACACGCGATGTCAAGTCACGGACGGTGTCCGATTGGTGCCGCACTCGGCCTTTCGTGTTATCGCCGGGCAAAGTACGGTGTGCCCCGAAAGCCCCTCGGGAGGAGCCTCGTGCGTTCGCGTTCGCTGATACTCGGCGCCGTGCTTCTATTGGGGTTGGCCGGATGTGACAAAAAGGACGATGCCGCCGAAGCCGCGCTGCCGCCGGTGGACTTCGTCGAGCAGCCGGCCGCCTCGGCCGGCGGCGCCTGCATCCTCTGGGATTACGCCTTCATCCAGTCCAAGATCGGGCTGAAGTTCGAGGTCGCCGCGTCCGACCAGGTCGACGACACCTCCACCTGCGTGGTGCAGATGATCTCCACCGATTACCCCGACCTGGCGCTCAGCGTGGTGGAGAGCACCCAGGCCGACGCCAAGCTGTTCAACTCCGACCTCAAGCCGGAGAAGGCCACCACGCTCAAAGGCCTGGGCAAGGCCGGTTACCGGCTGAACACGGCCGCGAGCGGCCAGCACGGCCCAGTCATCGAGATCGGCTGGCTCAGCGAGGCGAAGCAGCTGCAGACGCTGCGCTTCACCTTCGCCAAGACCGCCAAGGCCGCTGACGTGACGGCCATGAACAACAAACTGCTTACCCTCGCGAAAGCGATGGACACTACAGCGGGTTAGTGCGCTGCCACGAACACTCGCGACGCCACCTCGCGCGGCAGGCGGATCTTGTCGCCCGAGCGGTCGATGGTCACGGCGTCGCGCTCCTGCGCCACCGTCACCGTCGTGCCCGGGTCGATGCCGGCCGCGTGCAGCTGGCGCAGCACGTCGGCGTTGGTCTGCACGCTCTCGCAGATGCGGCTGACCACGACGCTGCCGGACAGGCCGGGGAACGCCAGGTTGCGCTCGCCGGTGCTGTTCGCCCCGACCTCCTCGCCCCCGCCCAGCTTCTCCAGGCCGGGAATCGGATTCCCGTACGGCGAGCGGGTCGGCCGGTTGAGCAACTCGTAGACCTTGCGCTCGACCGAGTCGCTCATGACGTGCTCCCACCGGCAGGCCTCTTCATGGGCCTCCTCGTAGGGCAGGCCGATGACGTTGACCAGCAACAGCTCGGCGAGCCGGTGCTTACGCATGACCGCCACGGCGGCCACCCGGCCCGCCGCGGTCAGCACCAGGTGACGGTCGTTCTCGACCGTGAGAAGGCCGTCACGCTCCATGCGTGCGACCGTCTGGCTGACTGTGGGACCGCTCTGGTGCAGGCGCTCGGCGATCCGCGCGCGCAGCGGCGGAACGCCTTCCTCCTCGAGTTCTAGGATCGTCCTGAGATACATCTCAGTAGTGTCGACAAGATCATTCAAGATGCGGCCCTCCCAGCAGCGATATTACCTCGTTACAAGGCCTTGACGGCGGTGCGGCCGAGCGCGCCGTGGCAGCATGGCGGGCATGGCAGACCGGACGACCGCCGTGGTGTGGGATCGAGCCCTGCTCGACTACGACATGGGTGACCACCCGCTCAACCCGGTGCGGGTCGAGCTCACCATGGCATTGGCTCGTGAACTCGGCGTTCTCAGCCGTCCGGGGGTGGAAATGATCACACCTCGGCCGGCCGACGAGGCCGACCTCACCCGCATCCACCGCCCCGACTACCTCGACGCCGTCCGGTTGGCGCCCAGCGACCCGTTCTTCCGGGGCTGGGGTCTGAACACCGAGGACAACCCCGTCTTCGACGGGATGCACGAGGCATCGGCCCGGATCTGCGGCGCCAGCATCGCGGCGGCCGAGGCCGTCTGGCACGGTACGGCTACCCGAGCCGTGAACGTGTCCGGCGGTCTGCACCACGCGATGGCCTCCCGGGCTGCCGGCTTCTGTGTGTACAACGATCCGGCCGTCGCGATCGCCCGGCTTCTCGACCAGGGCGCTCAGCGGGTGGCCTATGTGGATGTCGACGTGCACCACGGCGACGGTGTCCAGGCCGCCTTCTACGACGACCCCCGGGTGCTCACGATCAGTCTGCACGAGACACCGCTCGCGCTGTTCCCCGGCACCGGCTTCGCCGACGAGACCGGCGGGCGCGACGCGGCCGGCACCGCGGTCAACGTGCCGCTGCCGCCCGGCACCTCCGACGCCGCCTGGCTGCGCGCCTTCCACGCGGTCGTCCCGTCGGTGCTGCGCGCGTTCGGCCCGGAGATCATCTTCAGCCAGTGCGGCGCCGACGCCCACCGGCTCGACCCGCTGGCCGACCTGAGCCTGTCGGTCGACGGCCAGCGGGCCGCCTACATCGCGATGCGTGCGCTGGCCGACGAACTCTGCGACGGCCGCTGGGTCGCTATGGGCGGCGGTGGATACGCCCTGGTCGAGGTGGTGCCCCGCGCTTGGACCCACCTGCTTGCGGTGGCCACCGGTGCACCGCTTGATCCTTCTGTCGCGGTCCCTCCGGCGTGGCGCACGTTTGCCGCCGAGCGTTGCCCCCGCAGCGTCGTGCCCACGGTCATGACCGACGGCACCGAGCCGGTCGTCGAGGCCTGGCAGCCCGGCACCACGCCCGACGCGGTCGACAAGGCCATCCTCGCCACCCGGATGGCCGTGTTCCCGCTGCACGGCCTAGACCCGCACGACCCCCGGGACTGAGGAGCCTGACGTGGCGAAGAGCGCGGACGTTCTGCTCTCCGACGGCACCGCCGTCCACCTGCGGCCGATCCAGCCCGAGGACGCACCCGCCATCGTGGAGCTGCACTCCCGGATGAGCGACCGCACCCGCTACCTGCGCTACTTCTCGCCGTACCCGCGCATCCCGGAACGCGACCTGAAGCGCTTCGTCAACGTCGACCACCACGACCGGGAGGCGTTCGTCATCGTCAGCGGTCCGCAGATCACCGCGGTCGGCCGATACGAACGACTGGGCGCCGAGGCGGCCGAGGCCGAGGTCGCGTTCGTGGTGGAGGACGCCCACCAGGGCCGCGGCATCGGGTCGGTGCTGCTGGAACACCTCGCCGACGCGGCCCGGCAGAACGGCATCACCCGGTTTGTCGCCGAGGTGCTCCCGGAGAACGGCGGCATGCTGCGTGTCTTCAGCGACTTCGGCTACCAGGTGCAGCGCAAGTACGCCGACGGCGTGGTGCATCTGGAGTTCCCGATCGCGCCCACCGAGAAATCCCGCGAGGTGCAAGAGTCGCGGGAGCACCGCACCGAGGCCAGGTCGATCGCCCGGCTCCTGGCACCCCGGGCGGTAGCCGTCTACGGCGCCAGCGCCAGCGGTCAGGGCATCGGCGCCGCGATGCTCGGCCATCTGCGCGACGGCGGATACACCGGGACGATCATCGCGGTGAACCCGCGGGCCAAACGGGTGGCCGGCCTGCCGGCCTACAAATCGGCCGCCGACGCCGGCATCGAGGTCGACCTCGCGCTGATCGCGGTGCCACCGCGCAGCGTCCCGGTCGCGGTGGCGGACGCCGCCGCGAGCGGCGCCGGCGGCGTGGTGGTGGTTTCGGCCGGGTTTGCCGAGGCCGGTGCGGCCGGCGCCGCCGCGCAGCGGCGCCTGGTGGAGAGCGCGCACGGCGCGGGGTTGCGCGTGGTGGGCCCCAACAGCATGGGGATCGCCAACACCAATCCGACCGTACGGCTGAACGCCACGCTCGCACCCCGGCTCCCCACTCCGGGGCGGGTCGGCTTCTTCAGTCAGAGCGGTGCGCTCGGGGTGGCCCTGCTGGCCGAGGCCGATCGGCGCGGGCTCGGGCTGTCCAGCTTCGTGTCGGCCGGCAACCGGGCCGACGTGTCCGGCAACGACCTCCTGCAGTACTGGCAGGACGACCCGGGCACCGACGTCGTCCTGCTCTATCTGGAGACCTTCGGCAACCCGCGCAAGTTCGCCCGGCTGGCCCGGCGGATGTCCCGGGTCAAGCCGGTGGTGGCGGTCGCCTCGGCCACCCGGCCGCCCGGCCTGTCCGGGGACCTGCCCGGGCCGGACGCGCACGCGGTCACCGCCCTGTTCGCCCGCTCCGGGGTCATCCGGGTCGACACCGTGCAGGAGCTGTTCGACGTCGGCCTGGTGCTGGCCCACCAGCCGCTGCCGAGCGGCCGCCGGGTAGCGGTGGTCGGCAATTCGTCGGCGTTGTCGGAGTTGGCGGTGGCCGCCTGCCGGAGTAACGGCCTGACCGTGGCCGAGGGCTACCCGCACGACATCAGCCCCGAGGCCGGCGCGCACGATTTCGCCGACGCCCTGGCCGACGCGGCCGTCGACGATCGGGCCGACGCCCTGGTGGTGGTCTTCGCGCCGCCGCTGCCCGGTCAGCTGCCGGACGAGGACGGCGACTTCGCGGCCGCGCTCGCCAGCGTCGCCCTGGCCGGCGAGAAGCCCACCGTGGCGACCTTCCTGCTGGGCAATCTCTCGTCCCGGGTGCCGTCCTATCCGTCGGTCGAGGAGGCGGTGCGGGCGCTGGCCCGGGTCGCCACCTATGCGGACTGGCTCCGTCGACCCCCGGGGATTTTGCCATCTTTGCCCGATGTGGACCCGTTGGCCGTCGATGTGTCCGGGCCGCCGGCCTCGCTGCTCGCGGCTTACGGCATCTCGGTCGTCCCGTCGACCTTGTGCACGTCACTTCCGTCCGCTTTGTCGGCAGCTTCCGCGCTTGGCTACCCCGTTGCGTTGAAGGCGGCTGGAGGTGCGCTGCGGCACCGCATCGACCTGGGCGCGGTGCGGTTGGCGTTGGCTGATGAGGATGACGTGGCTGCGGCTTATGAGGATTTGTCGCGAAATTTCGGGCCGGATGTCCTGGTGCAGACCATGGTCGCGCCCGGCGTCGCCTGCACCGTCGAGGTCGTCGAAGACCCCGCCTTCGGGCCGGTCGTCGGCTTCGGGCTCGGCGGGGTGGCCAGCGAACTGCTCGGCGACCTCGCCTGGCGCGCCGCCCCGCTCACCGACCGGGCCGCCGAGGCCCTGGTCGACGAACCCCGGGCGGCGCCGCTGCTGCACGGCTACCGCGGCTCCGCCCCCGTCGACCGGGCCGCCCTGATCGACCTGCTCCTGCGGGTCGGCCGGCTCGCCGACGACCACCCCCGCCTGCGATCGCTCATGCTCAACCCGGTGCTGGCCCGCCCCGACGGCATCTCGGTGCTGCACGCCGCGACCGAGATCGGCACGCCGGCGTTGCGTCCCGACACCGGCCCGCGCCGGCTGCGCAACCCGTGAGAGGGTCTGTCTCGTGCGTGCATTGGTGCAGACCGTCAGCCGGGCCAGCGTGACCGTCGACGACGAGGTCATCGGCAAGATCGAGGACGGCCTGCTCGTCCTGCTCGGCGTCACCCACGACGACACCCCGGCTATTGCCGGTGAGCTCGCTCGCAAGGTGTTCGAGGTGCGCATCCTCGACGACGAGAAGTCGGCTTCCGACCTGGGTGCCCCGCTGCTCGTGGTCAGCCAGTTCACCCTTTACGGCGACGCCCGCAAGGGCCGCCGCCCCACCTGGAGTGCGGCCGCCCCCGCGCCGGTCGCCGAGCCGCTGGTCACCGCGTTCGTCGAAGCACTGCGCGCCCGGGGCGCCGCGGTTTCCACCGGGCGCTTCCAGGCGCACATGCTGGTCGAGAGCGTCAACGTAGGCCCGCGGACGCTTCTTTTGGAGCTCTAGAAAAACAATCCGCGGCGCTGGGCCGACTGACGCAGCCAGTTGTCCAGCTGACCGGCCCAGTCGACCTGGTCGACGGACGCGTAGTCGACGTCGAACCGGCCGAACGCGTCGTGCCCCTCGGAGAGGAAGCCACCCCGCTTGTCGATCTCCAGCACCACCTGGAGGTGACGTGGCGTGGCGATGAAGGTCAGCTCCAGCTGGTTGATGCCGCTCGCGTACGCCGACGGCGGGTAGAACTCGATCTCCTGGTAGAACGGCAGTTGCTGCTCCACCCCGTAGACCCGGCCGCGCTCGACATCCGCCCGGCTGAACCGGAACCCGAGCCGCAGCAGCGCGTCGAGCAGCCGCTCCTGGGCCGGCAACGGGTGCACGGCCACCGCGTCCAGGTCCGACTTGTCGACCGCGCGGGCCACCTCGAGCTCGGTGGACAGGCCCATCGTCATGCCGTGCAGGTGCTGCCCGTACACCTCGGTGATCGGCGTCTCCCAGGGCACGTCGAACCGGAACGGCACGTCGTGCCGGGCCCCCGGCTCCAGCCGGAACGAGCCGGTCAGCCGCTGCCGGTGGAACTCCTGATCGGTGTTGTACTCGCTGTCGCCGCTCTCCACCTCGACCCGGGTGATCAGGCCGACCGCCAGGTATTCCACGTCGACCGCGTGGTCCCCGCCCTGAACGTGCACCTGCCCCTCGAGGAACCCGCCGGGCCGGCAGTTGGCGTTGGCCAGCACTGTCTCGACGGACGGGCCGCCCACACCGAGCGCCTGCATCATTCGCTTGAAGACCATCGAACCAAATCCTCCTCGGGAGCGTTTCAAAGACACTATCGGCGCTCGACAAGATCCCAGAACCGGCATTTCGGCCACCTGTCGGCTTGGCGACGTCAGGGTTCTCCCTGATTCATGCCACCTGGACGCTTGCCTCACCTCCGCTTAACGCGTCCCGGGCCAAGCTATCGATCACCGGCACGAATGCGGCTGGGAACGCACGAGACGGTTATCAGCGGGGAGGGGACTGAAAGGTGGTCCTGCAGATGATGAAGACGTCGGACGACACCAGCATGACGGATGGTGTCGAGCTCCTGACCGACCTGGACGCGACGGACGAGCGTGGGGTTTCCGCCGACCTGGTCCGGGCCTATCTGAACGGCATCGGTCGCACCCGCCTCCTGACCGCCGTCGAGGAGGTCCAGCTCTCCAAGCGCATCGAAGCCGGCCTGTACGCCGAGGAGAAACTCCCCGGAGCGAACGGCGACCTCGTGCGGCTCCTCACGATCATCATTGCCGAGGGCAAGGCCGCCAAGAACCACCTGCTGGAGGCCAACCTCCGCCTGGTGGTCAGCATCGCGAAGCGCTACACCGGCCGTGGCATGGCCTTCCTCGACCTCATCCAAGAGGGCAACCTTGGCCTGATCCGCGCGGTCGAGAAGTTCGACTACACCAAGGGCTACAAGTTCTCCACGTACGCGACGTGGTGGATCCGCCAGGCCATCACCCGGGCCATGGCCGACCAGGCCCGCACCATCCGTATCCCGGTGCACATGGTCGAGCAGGTCAACCGCATGGTCCGCGCCCGCCGCGACCTGGCCGCGACGCTCGGCCGCGAGCCCAGCATCAGCGAGATCGCCAAGGCCATGGACGTCCCCGAGTTCCAGGTGATCGAGCTGATCTCCTACGACCGCGAGCCGGTAAGCCTCGACCAGGCGGTCGGCGAGGACGGCGAGAGCGCCCTGGGCGACTTCGTCGCGGCCGTCGACTCCAACAACCCCGGCGCCACCGTGGGCCAGGGCGAACTGCGCAACGAGGTGGAAATCGTCCTGGCGACGCTGTCGGAGCGCGAGTCCGCGGTGATCCGGCTCCGCTTCGGCCTGGACGACGGCCGCCAGCGCACCCTCGACGAGGTGGGCCGCGAGTTCGGCCTGAGCCGAGAGCGCATCCGCCAGATCGAGAAGGTAACGATGCTCAAGCTCCGCGACCCCGAGCGCGCGTCCCGCCTGGAGGCGTACGCCGGCTGACCCTCTCGAAACCAACGATTCGCCCGGCGGCGCCTCCCACCCGCCGGGCGATCGCTTTCCCGGCGTATTCAGCGGTTCCTGCCGCCGGTGTCGGTTCGCAGCGCGTGCAGGGCCCACCGGTTGCCGGCCGCGAGCAGCGCGAGCGCTCCCGCAAGAACAAAATGCCCGGTGACCAGGAGCGCGACGGCGGCCCCACCGAAGACCACCCATTCCGGGACAAGTCGCAGCGGATCCGAAATTGGATGACTAGCCTTGGGCGCAACCCAACGAGCCCAAACCACCGCGCCGGCTACCGGCAGCGCTACGGCCGCCAGAATCCGCACCCAGATGGGCCCGGGCACGTGCCACCCGCCATAGGCGAGCGCAGCAAACGCGCAGAGCTCCAGCACAAACCGCAGCCCAAGGTTGAACCACCGCACAACCCACCCCATCCTCAGCAGCCAAATCACCCAGCCAACCCGGCCCCGGCACGACTGGCCTAGCCCCGGCCTGTCCCAGCGCGGCCAGCCCTCCGGCTTGGCGCAGCCGTTCCCGGCCTGGCCCAACCCCTGCCCAGCGCGGCTCAGCCCTCCGGCTTGGCGCAGCCCGCCCCGGCCTGGCCTAACCCTGCCCAGCGCGGCGCCGGCCCGGCTAGGCGGCGGCGCGCACCCGAGCTACCGCCGTATCGATCATCGCGAGTTCGTCCGGCGACATCGTGAGCTGCTGCCGCCGGAAGGCCGCCGCCTCGTCGAGCAGCCGAATGGGATCTCCCGGCGCCAGCTCCAGGAAGAGGTCCACCATCGTCCCGGCCGCTGCGCCGAGCGAATGCTCGATCGACCCGATCGCCACCTGGGCAAGAATGAGTGCGCTCAGCGCCGTATCAAGGTCTCCCACCCCGTCGCCGGCGTTGCACCAGTCGATCACCACCGGCCCGCGCCGAGTCAGCAGCACGTTCTCCGGATGCAGATCGAGATGAACGATCGTGTCCCCGCTGCCGCTGCCGCTGCCGCTGCCGCTGCCGCCGCCGCCGCTGCCGCGAGCTGGCAGCTCGTGCAGGCGGCGGAGCAGGTCGGCCAGGATGGCGACCCCGTCCGGAATGGACAGCTCGCCGATCAGTGCCGCCTCGGCCAGCGTCGGGCCGTCCAGCCGTTCCATGACCAGGTCGGTGCCGTCGGCGGCATAGACCTCGGGCACCGGATAGCCGAGCCCGCCGACATAGGCCATGACCTCCGCCTCGCGCCGCACGTCCATCCCGGTGCGGTAACGCCGCAGAACGCGCCCGCCATCCAGCGCAAAGACGTCCGCCTCACGCCCGGCGGCGAACGGTTCGAGATCCATCACGGGGCCGACGGTAGCGAACGCCCGCTGCCGAATCAGTCGACCGCGTTGCTGCTGGCGTCGCTCGTGTAGCTGTCGACCGGCGTCTCCATCGCACCGGTGGTCGCGTCACCGGTGGTGGTGTTCGCGACGCCCGGACCCGAGCGCGGATGCGTCCGGAAACTGTTCGGCCCGGCCGTCCCACCGGTGGTGGTCATCACCCCGTGCTCCGGGTGCGGCCCGCCATCCTGAAGGCGGTCGACGTCGGTGCCGGCCGCGAGCGTGCTCGACAGCCCGGCGTCGTCGTCGCCCTTCTCCGGCCGGTAGGTGTCCGGCTCGTCGAAGATCCCGGGCCCGTAGTCGCCACCCGCGATCTCCCGCGCGATGCTCTCGTCCGAGTCGCTCATCTCGTCTCCCTTCGGACACCGGCGCCTGGCCGGCGGCCCCCGGTTCCCCGGGCGCTCACGGCGGTTACCCACCCTCGGCTCGACCCTGGCACTTCTCCGCCGTTCCGTACAGTGATCCACGTCGCTGATCGCCCGCCGCGCCGACCCGTCGGCCGGCCGCGCCCCCGTTGACTCGTGGCGGCATGATGCCCTGGTGCGGAAGGCGATCATCTTTGACCTGGACGGAACGATCCTCGACACCGAGACACCGGAGTTCGTCTCCTGGCAGGAGGTGTATGCCGACCACGACGCCAAGCTCGACCAAACCGTGTGGGCACAGGGGATCGGCACGGACTCCGGCTTCGACCCGTACGCCCACCTCGAAGCCCTCACCGGTCGCACGGTGGACCGGCCGTCGATCCGCGCGGCCCGCCACGCGCGCTTCGACGATCTGATCGCCGCCGCCGAACCACGTGACGGCATCGTCGCCTGGCTCGACGAGGCCCACGACCTCGGGTTGCGGATCGGGCTCGCCTCCAGCTCCGGCTCGATCTGGGTCACCCGCTTCCTCGACGCGCTCGGCCTGCGCGACCGCTTCGAGGTGCTGGCCACCCGGGAGCGGGTAGAGCACAGCAAACCAGCCCCGGACCTGTACGAACTCGCCCTGAGCGAACTCGGCGCGCGACCGTCCGAGGCACTCGCGGTCGAGGACTCACCGAACGGCGTGGCAGCCGCGAAGGCAGCCGGCCTGTTCTGCGTCGCAGTGCCCAACCCGCTCACCGTCGATCTAGCGTTGGACGCTGCCGACGTCGTGCTGACCTCCCTGTCCGACCGCCCCCTCCGAGGCTTCCTCGACACCTGAGTCGCCCGGACCGGGCTGGGGGTCCCCGGTACCTGAGCCGTCCGTATCGGGCTGGGCGTCCTCGGTACCTGAGCCGTCCGGATCGGGCTGGGCGTCCTCGATATCTGAGCCGTCCGGATCGGGCTGGGCGTCCTCGATATCTGAGCCGTCCGGACCGGGCTGGGCGACTTCGATACCTGCGCCGACTGGATCGGGCTGGGCGACCCTTGGCACCTGAGCCGAGCCGGCGGGGCTGGGCTGGGTTGACGACGTTCTTCTGGGTCGGCGCGCGGTCATGATGCCTCCCGTGGCGGGCCGATGTGGCGTAGGTCGGCCCGGGCCGGAAGCACGCTGGCGGCCAGGGCGAGGACGAGGCAGGCCGTGACCGCTACGGCTGCGGTCGGCCATGGCACCTGCAGCGGCAGGGTGGTGCCGGTTTGTGACCTCAGGCCGGCGGTCGCACCCCAGAGGGCGACGAGCGCGGCCGCGCCGCCCAGCACCGCGCCGATGACGACGACCAGAGCCGATTCACCGGCGACGGCGAGCAGCACCTGCCGGGGCGTGGCGCCCGCGAGCCGTAGCAGGCGGTAGTCCGGCGCCCGGCGGGCGGTGGCCATGAAGAGCGTGTTGGCCACCGCGAGTGCCCCGTAGCCGACGGACACCCCGATCAACAGGAGCGTGAAGATCCAGACGAGCCTGTCCTCCTCGGTGCCGACCTGTCGTGAGTAGGTGGTGACGTCGACGGCTCGCGCTCCGACCGTTTTTGCCGATGATGCCCCGGCGTGGAGGGGCGATGCCGCGGCCAGGGCTGAGGGGTCGTGCGCGCGCACGGTTGCCCGACTGAGCAAGAATTCGGCCGGAACGGTGCCGTCCGCCGCCACCCCGACGACCCGCAGCGACTGCCGGAGACCGTCGGCGAAGGTCACCTCGATCGAGTCGGCAAGACCGACCTGAAGCTGGGCCGCGCGGCCCTCCGTGACGACCACCGAGCCCGGCGCGGTGAGCATTCGTGCCTTGTCGGCCGCCATCGGCGCGGCTGGGTCGAGACCGACAGCGAAGACCACCGTGCCGTTCAGGTAGAGGTTCGTGGGCAGCGGCGCCGTGGCCGCGACCGCGTCGGTCAGCCCGGGGGTGCCGTCCGGGATGAGCACCGTGCCGGCCCCGGCGGCCTCGGCCCGGTGGTCCGCGTAGGCCGCCGAGGAGGTCTGCACGTTGCCGGTGATGAAGACGGCGAACGCGACGGTGAGCAACACGGGCGCCGCCGTGGACGCCGTCCGCCGGGCACCGGCGAGCGCACTCTCCCGCATCACCGTGCCGATCGGCCCGCGCACCGGACACAGCAGCACCCGCACGATCAATGGGACCGCCGCCGGCGCCAGCACGGTGGCCGACACGATCAGTGCCATCACGCCGAGGAGGGCGAACGTCGCCAGGTCGCTGAGATCGTCGGTGGCCAGCGTGCCGGCACCGGCGGCCACTCCCACCGCGACGAACAGCAGGCCCACGATCCAGCGTGTCCGGGTCATCGGCCGGTCCTCCACCACTGCCAGCCGTAGCGCCGCGAGGGGACCGATCCGCGAGGCGCGCCGAGCCGCCACGAAGGAGCCGGCGACCGAGATGACCGGCCCGGCCAGAAGACCGGCGAGCAACGGCCACGGCTGCGTGCTCACCGAGAACGACTCCGGCTCGAAGCCGGCATCGATCAGCACCCGGCCGATCGCCGGCGCCGTCAACAGGCCGAGCAGCGTGCCGGCCAGTCCGGCAATCGCGCCGACGATCACCGCCTCGCGCACCACCGTTCGCCGAACCTGGGCGGGCGTGGCACCGGTC
Source organism: Paractinoplanes tereljensis (assembly GCF_016862435.1). Lineage (GTDB taxonomy): Bacteria > Actinomycetota > Actinomycetes > Mycobacteriales > Micromonosporaceae > Actinoplanes > Actinoplanes tereljensis. The sequence goes on along the minus strand of NZ_BOMY01000008.1, from coordinate 4,902 downwards.
GCGCGCAGGAGGCCGAACTCCCGGCGGCGCTGATGCACGGTCAGCGCGAACGTCGAGGCGATCACGAAGACGCAAGCGAACGCCGACAGTGCGGTCATGGCCGTCAGCACCTGCATGCCGATCCACCTGGTTCGGGCATCGGCGCGAGGCTCGAGATCACCCAGCGTTGAACCGTGCAGGACCGTCGCATCGGGCACGGCCCGTTGGACCTGTTCCGGATCGGGATGCCCGGTGAGCCCGATGACGCGGACGCCGGGGGCCGAGGACACCGCCGTGGCGTCGGAGACGTAGAGCCGCTCGGCGGTGATCAGGCCGGTCACCGTCCAGGAGCCAGGGCCGGTCGCGGTCAGCACGGTCACCGTGCCACCGACCGGGATGCCCCACGATCGAGGTATCACCACCTCGTGGGCGGACTGTGCGGGCCGGCCGGCGACCAGCGGGTCGGGTGCCAGCACGGAGCTTGCCCAGCCCTGGGCCTGCTGGACGGTGGCCACCGGCACACCGTCGAGCACGGGCTGGGCGTAGAACGGCCGGTCGGGAACGGCGGCAGTGACACCGGGCAGTGCGGCGAGTCGCGCGGCCACCGCGGTCGCCTCGGCGGATGACCAGGGCCGAGCCTCCGGGAACGGGTCGGCCGGTGTGGTCACGCCGGGACCCCGCGCGGCCACGGCGACACCGTCGAATCGCTCCGGCACCCGCGGTTTCGCCGAGGCGAGCAGGGACAGGGTCAGCGCGACGACCGCCGTGCCGAAAAGGACCGCGACGAACGCACCCAGCCGATCTCGCGTCAGCATGTCGCCTCCACCGACGCCATCCGGGCGGCGATCGTCGCCGCCGACGCGGCCTCGAGCCGGTCGATCAGGCGGCCGTCGGCCAGCAGCATCACCTGGTCGGCGATCGCGGCGGCGACCGGATCGTGGGTGACCATGACAACCGTCTGCCCGTGCTCATCGACCAGCTCGCGGAGCAGAGCGAGGATGTGGCGTGAGGTCGGCCCGTCCAGCGCGCCGGTCGGCTCGTCGGCGAACAGCACGGCCGGGCGGGTGAACAGGGCACGAGCGATGGCGACCCGCTGCTGCTGGCCGCCGGAGAGCTCGACCGGACGGTGCCGCGCGCGGTCGCTCAGGCCCACCCGGGTCAGGGCCGCGGCCAACTCGACCTCGTTGACGCGGCGGCCGGCCAGCCGGGCGGGGAGAGCGACATTTTGCGCGGCGTTGAGCGAAGAGATCAGGTTGAACGCCTGAAAGACGAAGCCCACCCGCTCCCGGCGAAGCACGGTCAGGCCGGTCTCGTCGAGCTCACCGAGGCGGACACCGTCGAGCACCACCTCGCCGGAGGTCGGCTGCTCGAGGCCGGCCGCGCAGTGCAACAGCGTCGACTTTCCCGAGCCGGACGGGCCCATGACAGCGGTGAAGGAGCCGGCCGGAAGATCGGCGGTGACGCCGTCGAGGGCGGTCACCGGATCGGGCCCGGCGCGGAACTCCATGCGCAGGTCGTGGAGCGAGACCATCGGTGTTGTCATGGGTGTCGACGATCCCCGGGGATGGACGGGGTGTCGTCAGACCGTGGTCCATAGTTGCGAGCCCCGAACTTCAGACCGTGGTCTGACGCGCCGCCCCTCGTCCGTCATTAATGTCTCGGGCATGACCACTGCCGCGCCCTCCGTGCTCCTCCGCGGGCTCAGCCGTGGCCAGCTGATCGCGTTCGACGTGCTGCTGGCCGCGGTGGTCGCGTTCCTCGGTTTTCTTGCGGCTGTCGAGCCGCCGGCGGCATCGCATCCGGGTTGGCACGAGCCGGCCTGGGTGTCCGTCCTGGTCGGACTGTCGCTGGCCGTCCCGGTGGCAGTGCGGCGGCTCCGGCCGGCGGCCGCCGCCTGGTTGGCGCTCGCGCTAACCGCGGCGGTCACCACCGTCGGCGTGATTCCGGACTACGCCGGGGTGGCTCCGCTGGTCATGCTCGGGCTTGTCCTCTACACGGTTGGCATCGAGCTCGACCGGCGCCGGTCGGTGCGAATCGTCGCTATCGGCCTGCTCACGGCCGCAGCCGCGTTCGGGTGGGCGGCCCGGCAGCCGTTCGAGGTGCTGCTCGTGGTGTGGGTGCTCGGGGCCTGCTGGGCGATCGGCCGCACCATTCGAGAGCGCCGGGCCTACGCGGCGCGGTCCGCCGCGCAGGCCACCGAGTTGGCCCTGGGCGAGGAACGGCTGCGCATCGCCCGCGACCTGCACGACATCGTCGCGCACAGCATGAGCGTCATCGCGGTACGAGCCACGGTGGCCGACCACATCGCCGACGCGAACCCGCAGCAGATGCGCGAGTCGTTGCAGGTCATCGCCGAGACCAGCCGCGGCGCGCTGGCAGACCTGCGCCGAGCGCTGGCGGCGCTGCGGGCCGAGGCGGTCGTGGTCCCGGCACCCGGCCTCGCCGATCTCGAGGGCCTGACCGCGGCCGCCCGCACCGCGGGCCTCGCGGTCGATCTGGACGTGCGCGGTGAGCCCACGGTGCCCGAGGGCGTCGGCCTCGCGGTCTTCCGGGTGGTTCAGGAGGCACTGACCAATGTGCTCAAGCACGCGCAGGCCACCACCTGCCGCATCGAGATAGACATCGGCCCGGCCGAGATCCACATCGAAGTGACCGACAACGGCCCGGCCAAGACAGCCGGCGCCAAAGCCGCCGAAAAGACAGAAGAACGAAGCCAGACAGGCGCCGCCGGCCACGCGGCGGCGGGGTCGGTCGATCAGGGCGCGAGTGGCACGGTCGGCCGAGCGGCGGCGGGGTCCCTCGATCAGGGCGTGAGTGGTGTGGTCGGCCGTGCGGTGGCTGGGTTTGATGGCCACCAGGGCGTGGGCGGTGCTGCCGGCCGAGTGGCGGCGGGGTCCGGCGGGCGAGGCTTGAGTGGCGCTGTGGGCGGGGTGGTCGGTGGCGTCGCGGGGCAGGGGCTTGTTGGTATGCGGGAGCGGGTTGCGCTGTTTGGCGGTGAGGTTCTCGCTGGGCCGCGGGGTGGGGGCGGCTGGCGGGTGGACGTGGTCTTTCGGTATGGGTCATGAGTGACGTCCGGGTTGTGCTTGCGGATGATCAGGCGCTGCTGCGGGTCAGCTTTCGAATGCTGATCGAGCACACGCCTGGGCTTACCTGTGTTGGCGAGGCGGGCACCGGTAAGGAGGCGGTTGAGGTCGCGCGGCGGGAGCGGCCCGACGTTGTTCTGATGGATGTGCGGATGCCCGAGATGAATGGCATCGAGGCGACTCGGGAGATTTGCCAAGGCGCCTACGGGCTGCCTACCAGGGTGATCGTGCTGACTACGTTCGACCTGGATGAGTATGTGTTCGGGGCGATCCGGGCGGGGGCCAGCGGCTTTCTGCTCAAGGAAGTGATGCCGGACGAGCTGATCCGGGCGATCAGGGTGGTGGCCACCGGGGAAGCGCTGCTCGCGCCGGGCGCCACTCGGCGGCTGATCTCGGCCTATGTCGCGCAGCCGGAGCGGCGGGTGAACCCGCTGCCCGAGATGACCCTGCGCGAGCGTGAGGTGCTGGCACAGGTGACGCGCGGGCGTTCCAACGAAGAGATCGCCGCCGAGCTTCACGTGAGCATGGGAACGGTCAAAACCTACGTTGGCCGCCTTCTCGCCAAGCTGGGCGCCCGCGACCGGGCGCAGCTGGTGGTCATCGCCTACGAGGCGGGCCTGCGGTGACCGGCGGCCGGGGCTGGGGCTGGGGTGGAGAAACGCTGGGGTGGAGGAACGCGGGGGGTGGAGGAACGCGGGGGGTGGAGGAACGCGGGGGGTGGAGGAACGCGGGGGAGGAGGAACGGGAGGGGTGGAGGAACGGGGTGGGTGTCTGGACTCGGGCGGATGGGTTAGCGGCAAGATAGGGGCATGACGCTCAGCCTGCCGATTGACGCCGAGGCCAACAAGCTTCTCTCCGCCGACCCCCTGGCGCTGCTTATCGGCATGGTGCTTGACCAGCAGATTCCGTTGGAGAAGGCGTTCAGTTCGCCCTGGGTGCTTGCTCAGCGGCTTGGGCATGCGCCTAGCGCGGTCGAGTTGGCGGAGTTTGATCCTGAGGCGCTTGTGACGATCTTTGCCACGCCGCCGGCGCTGCATCGGTTTCCCAAGGCGATGGCGGCCCGGGTTCAAGAGGTGTGCCGAGGGCTGGTCGAGGAGTACGACGGGGAGGCCGTCAACCTCTGGACGGGGGTGGCCGACGGCAAGGAACTGCTCAAGCGGGTGGCCTCGTTGCCGGGGTTCGGCAAGCAGAAGTCGCAGATCTTCGTGGCGCTGCTCGGCAAGCAGTACGGAGTGCAGCCGGACGGCTGGCGGGAAGCGGCGGGTGGGTATGGAGAAGCCGGCTCGTTCAAGTCGGTGGCCGACATCGTTGACGGGGAGTCGCTCGGCAAGGTGCGTGCCTACAAGAAGGAGATGAAGGCCGCGGCCAAGGCGTAACGGGCGGCATTCATCGAAGGTGGCGCATTTCGCCTCGCCGGTGCTGCGGGCGGTGCCAGGATTTCCGGGTAGGCGGGGAAGCCCAGCGACACCGTTAAGGGTGGCGGGGCGTACGGCGGCGGGTCATGAAACGTTCCCCGAGGACACCGGTGAATCCGTCGTGCATCCGCGGCCGGGCACCGCCGACCAAGGGGAGCCACCTCCCATGCCCCTGACCACGAGCAGCTCCAACGGGCATGCCGACCAGGGGCGGTCAGCGCGGCCCACCGCGGCGTCGGCGCCGAGCCGGCCGTCGCGGGCCGGAGAAATGTCGCGCGCCGGAGAAATGTCGCGCGGCGGAGAAATGTCGCGCGCCGGAGACACCGCGCGGGGCGGAGCCACCTCAAGAGGCGGAGCCACCTCAAGAGGCGGAGCCACCTCAAGAGGCGGAGCCACCTCAAGAGGCGGAGCCACCTCAAGAGGCG